>NZ_VUMU01000002.1 GCF_009695995.1 Waltera intestinalis | reverse complement strand
AGTGACATTGCAACAATATTAGTATTAATATTTGACGTGACTTGCTTAACAACTCTATATATGTTGCTACCATCAATCCATTTACCGCATATTGTTTCTTCCGTTGAATAAGTTAAATTGCCATTTACATCAGCAATTTCATTCGTCAGCTGATCTACGGCAGCGTTCAGCGTAGTAAGGTCAACCTTCTGGGTCTCCAGCTCTTCTACCTCATAATAATACCCCTCATCGTTTGGAGTATCCAGTACCTCTGCGACCCAATAGTCCGGGACATCTTTGGTAACAATATAGAGATTATCGCCCTGATTTGCAATCCCTTTATTGGCTGCATTTTTCAACCACTCCTTCATAGCATCTGTGGTTGCAAATACACGTGCCTGATTACGACCTTTGGCAATATTTTTTGCTTCATTAATCTTGGCGTCCAGATCAGAAACAGATGCTGTCGTAGATTCTGAAAGAGATGTAACTCTAGCAGACACGCCGTTGATGGCTTCCATCAGTACCTTTCCCTGTCTGGCATCCAGTGCAAAACCTTCTTCTGATGTAGTTACATTATTCTTGATAATGCTATCGAAGTTTGTAAATTTATACCAGTATTCCGCATTAGAATCACTGGGATCTATTCCTTTTGTAGTTTTCTTACAAAGCCACGAATTTCCGTTATTGAATACTAGATCCAATACTTCGTAAGTTATCTCTGCATTATAGTTTCCTTTCGGAATAATTAAAATTCTTCCTGCATCTGCCATAGTTCATATCCTCCTATACGTATTCCCAGGTCAAATGACCGGTGCTCTGATTTATTAAGAAAATGAAGTTTGGTGAATCATACTGCAGATGTCCTGTTTCATAATTAAGAGAGAAAGTCGTATAGATTACTTTTTTTATCACTTCATTATATATTTCCTGCACAGCATTCAGATTTTTCTCTGTCTGCGTTGCGCATGATTCACTTACGTTTCTCGCAGATATTGCCACATTGGATGCATTTACCGCAATATCTCTATATAATGCCGCTGCATTCTCACTGCTTTTAGCAGCATACGCAGATGATATGCACCTCGCGTATGCATCTGCAAAATCGTCGTTCACATACTCTGTTCCATCAGCATACTTCACATGAAATACATAATTCTCATCGAACTCTACGCTGAGGATTCGTGCTTCATAAACTGCTTTTGCCTGGGTCAGTGCCTTTTCCAGTGCCGTATACGTAGGACTTGTTTCCGCGGTACTGTCCTGTGCATCACTTTCTAAGACTTCCAGTGCAAAGCGCGGAGATAAGTAGGAACATGTAATGTCATTATCCGCATTCACATGATGCACCTTGATCTGAATCTTTGTGATTCCTTCCACAGCAATATCAGACTGTAATACATTATAGATTACTGTATTGTCTTCAATAGTACATTCATTGATGCTAGGAGATGCCGCACCTTCCGGAGTCACATAGGCAATTGCCTGATCGTGCTCCTCATCCAGTTCTACCGGGTCTCCATTTTCTGTCAAACTGATGATGATTTCTCTCGCAAGTGCTTCACCTGTTGAAAATCCCTGCAGTATTTTCTGCGTACCGGATTTTTGTGTATCAAGCGTGATTCTGTATTTGATGGCCTGCATAATATCTACCTCCTGTTTTAGCATAATACAATGAGGGGTTATATTTCTAACCCCTCACGATATATTTATTCAATTCTAATTGACGGATACGCTCTTGCTATAGTGTCATTCCATATTGCAACAATATCTCTCATATAGTTAGATATTGGGATACCTGTCAATTGTGATAACCCCTGTATAGTTTTATATGTTGTTCTATACAAGTTTCCATCACCCTGTGCAATCTTCACCCATTGCTTTCCGTTTTCAACAAGGTTGGTCAATGCCTGCTCATCCATTCTGGACGGATCATATCCTTCAAGCACTCCTACAATATCCTTTAACACCGGAAGCTTGTTTAATGGATTAAGGTCTGAAATAAAATTGGATACAAATTCTTCCCACATTTTACTTGTAAACTCTTCATCTTCATCCCAGTCTCTTAAAGCATCCATAGCAGCTTCACATATTGCAGACGCTGTTGCTGTTGCGGTATATGTAGCAAATGTACGAATCGTTCTGCGCATCAGTTCCGGTCCTGCCGTTCCGTTTCTCCTTCCTTCCAGTTTCCAGTCATAATAGCAATCCAGAAGCATATTATAGGATAATGTAGGCTCTGACATAAAGCTTGTCAGCATCTGATCATACGTTGAAGAAGATCTCATCATCTGTGATCTGGTTAGTGTGGAGTCAACAACCTGCGTCGAATATATTACTTCACTGAACCTGTCAGATACCTTCTGTAAATAATCAGAACTATTGCGTGGAGTTGTCTCCGCCACTTCCAATTTACAGGCATTCCATAAATATCCCCATGTAATTTTGTCTCCCCATTCAGCACCGGTCATAGACAAATCGACAAATTTATCAATCAGAGAAAGATTATTTGTAATAGATTCTTCTACGCTTCTAGAAACATTAGTGTCAAACAGTCCTCTTGCTTTCCACTGTGCAATACCGCAATTATCTTCTGCTTCATTTATTCCTTTGAAAGGATTCGTAAAACGCGCTCTCATAAGATAAGTCGGATTCATAACTCCCATCGCACGATAATAAGCTGTTGGCTGTAACAAAGCTACTCTAAGGTTCCCGGCCACGGCAGCCACTTTTGCATTTTTAATCAGCTTCTTCATAATAGGTGCCGACCTGTCATTATGCTTCGTACCGTTAATGTCTTCAATCAGCTGATTCACATATTTGCTGCCGCCCTCTCCGAATACGTCTTTAATGGCACCTTTGACAGATGATGTTTCAAAGCCGACATCTGTTTTTTCTCCTTTCTCCACATAATTGAACCACCGGATAGTATCCAGTACCGGAAGCGCAACCGTACTGTATTTTGCCATTTCAGCTGAGTGTGTTGAGAACACATCGAAAATATCGCGGATCATAATGCGGTTATTTGCCCCAGGAGTAAGTCCCTTGGTAAATCCCTGATTGAGCAGTCTGTACATAGATGCTTCGTTCATTTTCTCCTGATTGGATCCACGACCTTCGGCATCAGATTCTATAGGAAAATATGATTTCTCTTCAAAGCCATTGATTCCCCATCTTGCCTGGGTGACTTCATTTCCCCATCCCGATAGCGTGGTACTCATGTATTCTTGTAGCTTATCAGCAATCTCAATCTCCTTGGGCGACAGGGCGGCATTCACCTTATCAATAAATTCCTGATCAAGGTTAAAACCACCTCTCATACTGATTGTTTTCAGCTTTCCTACGCTCTTTGGATCGCTGAAATCCTCAACCCGGGCACCGCCCTCAAACAGATGTCCTACCGCCTGCTGACGTTTGGCAAGGCAATGCAAGCTCATCATCTGCGCTACCGTCATACGTACTTCTTTTCCGTTTGCCGCAGTGAAAGACTTGACTGTTTCCTTTGCGCGCTTCACATCAGACGGCTCATATATGGTTTTTGTGAACTCCTCAATACTCTTCAGTCGGAACGCCAGTCTTCCGAATCCGTCACTCAGTTCCGTGAAGATTGTTTTTCCGGATGGTCCCAAACGCTTGAAATAGTAGTATGGCAGGGTATTGTCAAATGACAGGAAATTATGTACTTTTTCAATACCACGAACTGTCTGATGCTGTTTGAACTTATTCATCTCAGCTATTGTTTCTGCACCCAACTTTCCGATATACTCTGTCTGCCGACCGGCTAATGTCTTATTCATTTTTGACACAGTAGTCTTCAGCGTCTTAACCACCTTATTCAGAGTTTTCAGCTGTTCGGCTGTCATGTTATTCAGTACATAGATCTCAGATGCCGCACTTTCCCCGATAGCTTTTGCCTGCTCTGTGAGTTCAGCTACCGTATCATAAAAATCAACTGGCAGATCTACATAATATCCACCCATCTCATTTTCTAAAGCCATCGGATCCTTTTGAATCTTCAATGCCATGTCACGTACTTTCTCCAAAGCATCAAACAACTTCACATCCTTCTGTGTCATGACGCCGGACTTTTCCCCTTCGGATAAATACTGCTTTGATGAAAAATCAATCGCATTCAGCAATTGTACTACCGGAGCCTTCAGGACATCAGGAACATGTTCCTTCGCAGAATTCTGAACCAGCCATTTATTAAGTGCAAGCGCATTCTTAGTAATCTTTGAAATAATATCCTTCTTTGCAATACGATCTTTATATTCTGCCTGTCTCCAGTCTGCTGCAACCTTTGCTTCCTTGATTCTGTAATCTCGCTGCTCCCGGACAGATTTCAGCAACGACTGATAATATTCCCTCGTAGTATTTGTACGCTGTTCCAGACGGTTCTTATAAGACTGACGTAACTCTCTCATGGCCTGATTATGTTTTGCATTCAGCTGAGTAATTTGCTTAGAGTATTTATCAGCCACCGTTTTCACACTGTCTGCATTCCAGTACTGATGATAAATCTCTGTAGCCAGCGCCCGGATAGTTTCAGTCTCATTGTAGCTGGTAATCACCTCCGATGACTCTCTCGCAGTATTGTAGATTTCATTCAGTGCCGTGATCTGCTCCGCTTCATTGACAGAAGAATCGAAGAGCCCCGGAAATCGCGAGGACCATTCCTGCCACATGGTATCCAGACTGGTGCCGTCATTCGTAACGGTAATTCTGCCAAACAGATATTTTCTCCAATCCTTACCGAATGCATTTTCTGCTTCCGCCTTCTGCGATTCACTGAGAGAAATCTTTGTTCCTCGAATATCCCTTGCTATCATCTTAAAGTAATCGTTAGCGACTTTTTGCGGCTTTGCCTGGCTTAATACGCTTCTGGCAAGATCCACGGACTTATCCAGTACTACCTGACCATCTATTTCGTCCTCGTTGAGAATATAGTTGTATAGATCTTTCAGTCCGGCCTTGAAGCTGTCAGTATCATAGTTACTGTTGAACTGATTTTTCAGATGTTTTGCAATCAGTTCCAGCTTATAATCATTCAGGACACGGCCACCGGTTACCTTCCGTTCCAGTTTCAGACGCTCACGCAGGCGATCGATATCATCGCGCAGCTGCTTATTCTCCTTTTGGAGACGTTCTGTCTGATCCACATACTGATAGACTTCCTGGCGATCAGAAAAAAGGTTGAGATTTCCCATGTTTGGTGATACAATATCTACAAGAGAAGCAGGTGCTGCCGTTTTATTGTAGCCTTCGGGTGTGCTTGGCAGAGAGCCTGCTTCTTTTAATGTAACATCATACAGATATACATTTTCACCCGTATCTTTTATATCAATAAGAACGTCATACATTATTCCATCTACTTTTACTGTTTTCCAATAATAGTCCCAGTATTTCGCATCATTATGGAACCGGTTCTTATTCTCACCTTTTTCAGTAGCAGTCCCGATATAATGAGCATTTTCCATCAAATCAATATAATTACCGCTTGCAGCGATATTTGCCTTGGCCTGTATAGCTTTGGATGATGATTTTTTATCCGCCTGTAAATATTTTTTAACACCGTCATTAGTGGGTAAGGCATAACAAATCTCACCATCTCTATTAAATTTTGCTACCCTTCCACGATTTTCCTTTATAATCAAATTCCACGCATGCTTTCTTCTTTCAGCATAGCTCATGGAAAGGATTTCCGGATCATCCGTGGTGTATTCTTCCATTCCATCTTCATTAATTCGCATGGAATAACGAATATCAGCATTATCAGTAGGATGCACATTGTCAATATTCTTAATTTGGTTTGAATAGAACGGGATAACTACAGTATGAATATCATCACTATATTTTCCACCAGAATCAACAATTCCATCATAACCGTTTGCTTTAAGCACATCGGTAACAAAATCAGGAATACTTGTCCATACATAGGTAGTGCCATCTTTTATATCCGTTTGCAAGCGTTCTACCCACTTCATAGGATTTATATTATTTTTGTCCCACATATCTGCATTTTTTGTGTCCGTAGTTTGAAAAGATTTCTCCGCAATTTCCGCTGCATTCTTAAGTTTATCTAACATACCATCAGATATATTAGATGTATCAAACGGTGATGTTACATTAAGGTAAACACTATATACACCTCGATCCGTATAATCCGGATTCATATATACAGCGTTGTTAATTCCGACAAGCTTAAGTACATCTATAAATTTCTCTTCATCACCATATATATCACCACTCTCAAGCCATGCATCTACGAGTGCTTCCAACACATTGCCCTTATGTTCTCTCAACAAATACGAATCATATCCACCCAATCCATTTTTAGCATTAGGATCATAGATAATATTTTCATAGTCATCATCCATCGTAATATGTGGAGCTTTTTTTGCTATTTCGTTACGTTGAGATACAGATAATTTTCCCCAATAATCTCCAATAGCTATACTTTCTCCATTTCTTTCAACTCTAAATTGCGTATAATAAGAATCATACATATCGTCATAAGACATGCTTGTATCTTTCTTATTATTTGCATAACTATTTGCAATCTCATTATTATCCGTAAAATATGCCATTGGTCCAGACGTTGCTCTATCAGGCCGAAATATTGTACCTACCCTATCCATCCTTGCAGTACCATGATACATCACTTTTAAATTACCATTTTCATCCCTGATTTTGGACTCTCGGAAAAATGACTTCTGATCCTCTGATAACGAATTTCCTTCATTATCCCTATCAGAAAATTGTTCTTGCTTTGTTTCAGAATGGTTACGTACGGCGGCATTTGCCTTCACCGCATCCGCCAGCGCCGCATCCCACGCCTTACGCAGCTCAGTAAGTCTGCCGTCCATCTCCCGGAGAGCTTTAGCTTCGGCAGATTTTGCACTAAATTTTCCCATGATACGCTTAACCACTTCGCGGAAGCTGTCAATCATCTCCTTGATTTTACCCACAAGTGTCTTCTGACTTGGTGCATCCAGTGACCGCAGAACCTTCTCTGCATATTCCGAATTGCTGAACATATCCTCGCAGGCACGCGCTACCATCTCATCAATGGCACTTTCTTCTGTAACCGCAGCATCCTTATGTGCATTCTCCATGCGGTTTTCTTCCACTGCTACCGCTTCTCTGACATTGCGTACGCCCTTCTCTCCCAGATAATCACCGCTGCTCTCCAGACTGTTCATAACGATTTCACGCATCTGATCATACAGTGCCGGGGACTTGTCCTTCATCCAGTGTGTCAGCTCGTGTGAGAAGGTCGTGTTGATTGCACCATTGAACTGATCTACCTGTCCGTTGCTGACAGTTCCGGCATGAACATTGATATAGATCATATTCTCGTTCGCATCATAATGACCATTGGCCGCAGACGCAGACGCATCTGCATAGAACTTTACATTGATGCCTTCTTTTACAGCAAATGCAGAAATGGCCGCCACATCATCTTTCTGTGACATGGTAAGCTTCTTTAGCTCTACTTCGGAATAGTCTGCCATTCCGGTGCCGTTCTCCCCCTGGTACTGGGAAACAATTTCTGAAATTCGACGTTGAGGATCCGTTGCTCGATTCTTTACTCCTGCAACATAAGCATCACGCGCCTGTGCCGCGGTAAGCGTACCTTTATGGCTCAGGGCATAGTCTGCCCCATATCCGCTTTCTCCGTATGCATAAGCCAATTTGAAAGATTCTACATAGCTCTGCGGATTACTGTTGCCATCATACGTCCGGATCATAACGCTGGCTTTCGCATCGTCCATATCCTCTGCCTGTGATACAACATAAGCCTGATTTTCATTCAGCGATGCCTTGTTCAGAACCACATCTCCCTGATCTGTATGCAGGATTCTCTTACCGGTATCATCCGTAGTCACGGAATCTATCTGCACATTCTCCATGCCTTCCTGTGTCATGGCTTTGGCACGTGCCCGGGCAGCCTTCTCTTCTGCACCCAGTCCCTGCCTTACTGTTGCTAGGGTATTTAGATTTCTTGATGCACGTTCTATCCGGTCTGTGTCCCCAGACTGTTCTCCTGCCACATAATCATTGTATGATTCCATTTCTGCTGTCCGATAGAGATCCCCCAGTTCCCCCGGCTTAACCTTTGAAGTATCTTTCCCTGCGAAGTATCTGTTGTAAGCATCCAGAGTCTCACTGTATGCATCAGTATCTACTCCCATAGATTCTGCAAGCCCGGTAAGATCTCCTACTGTCTCATTCTGCCGAATCGTATTGCCCAGGCTGTTATTGGTATGTAAATCCATTGCGGCCTTCCCGCCGCCCATCAAACCACCGGATAACGCTCCGCCAATGCCGGCCTGTGCAATCTGTAAGGACAGATCACGGCCTATAAGTTTATGAATTTCATCTTCAGAGTATCCCTGTTCACGATAAGCATAATATTTCTGCATAATATCGGACCGGTTTCCCATGACCAAATCATTAGAAATAATATTTGCAATTTCAGTAGATATTTCTTCGGACCCTTCGATGCCTGCCTGCTTCAGAGCAGCCTTAATTAGCTTCGGAGCATCGGCTACATTATCAATATGAATCAGTTTATCTAATGATATATCTTCAAAAATCTTTTCAAAGATACCGGCAAGACCGGCTCCCATCCATATTTGTTGTTCAGTAGCTCCTGCTTCTTTCAGGTCTTTTGCCTCCTGCTGGAATGCGCTCAAACCAGCAACTATAGAATAATTTGATCCCATAGTAGCCGCACCGACAGCAGAATCTGCCATATCCAGTCCTATCTGATAGAGGTACGCCGGTACATTGGTTCCCAATAAATTCATATTTGGCGTTGCTTCGGCAATATTATCACTCACATCCTGCCTGGTATCTGATGCAAAGTTGCTGAGCATCTGATCCTTGGAATAGGGATTATATTCCTTCCCAGTGATAGCATCGGAAATACTACGGTTGGCACTTGCCACGGCACCGACAATATTGGCAGGCACGCTGAGGGCAGAGAAACCGGCAGAAGCCAAAACACTATTGTCAATAGTATCTTCCAACATGGCAGAGTCCTCATCATAATTTCTCTTATCCAACATTACCTGAATGTCATCCAGATAATCTTCCGCCGCCTTTTTGCCCTGTGTTGCATAGATGTAATTGTAATAGCCTACTTCATCATCTGTCATGCGGTCAAGGTTTTCGTGTGCACCATTGCCGAATATACCGGTTCCCCTGCTTTCAGACAACAGACTGGCAGCAACATGCCCATATTGTCTCGCGTTCACCGCTTCATACGTAGGATCATTTACCGTATATTTTTTATTTGCATTCACATTAGGAGAATATGCTGACAGTTCCTTATAATCCGCGTTTTCCTTTAAACCGGCATACTTCTCAGATGCATGATCCAGTGCATACTGATTCCTTGCTGCCTGCAGATCATCCTTATACTTCCCACTTCGCGCATCCGCCAGCGCCGCATCATAATCGGCAAGACTGGAAAAACCATGATTTACGCCATATTCACTGAGATAATTATTTTCATCACTGCCGAATTTTGTTGATGACAGTTCCTTTTTCACTTCCTCGTAGGTCATATCTCCGTAACGTTGGGAAAGCTCACTCTTCTTTCTGGCGGCGCTGTAAGCATCAGCGTTCTGATAATGGCCATAGATCTGCGCCATATCATCCCATCCAGCCAGTGCCTTATCATAAGATGAGATACTGGAATCGATGGAAGAAAGTTCAGAAGGATCCTCATATGCTTTCACATAATCCCGGTACTGTTTCAGTCGACTTGCCATGTTCTCCACCTGTACACGGTTCTGTGACAGAGTGGAAGCATCCTGCCAGTTACTCAAAGTATTATTCAACATATTGGACGTAGATTCATAGTCCGAACTGAATGTATCAAGATTAAGCTGTCTACGAGCCATAGCCTGTGCAAAACTGGTGGAAGCAGGACGGCTTACTGCCGTCACACTGCTTCCTGTTCCCTGAGCAGAAGATGTATCCGATACTTCTCCTCTCTGTTTTCTTCTATTCTCCATTGCTTCTGCAAATGTTCTACTCATATATCCTCCTACTGGTTCTTAAGCTGAGATTCAAACTGAGATACCATTGCTTCGATCTGGGCAGTTGTATATTTACCGCTTATTGTCAGTTCCTGCTTATATGTATCTTTAAGATCTTTCAGTGACAAGGAATTACCATATTCATCTACGTATGAAGTACCGAACAAACCTGATTTTTTCTTTTTCCAATTCTTCTTTGCAACAGACGTGGTCGGCGCAGCTCCCATACTGTCTATATAGGCCGCAAGACTGTCCATGTTCACATTCTTTCCAAGATTGGAAATATAAGCATCCACATCACCGCCACTTGAATAGACATTAAGCGCAGCAGCTATTTCTGAATTCGTAAGCTTGTCGTATCCATCCTCATCCGTATCAGACGTTTTGGAAGATTTCGTAGATCCGCTTGCCGCAGACTTAGCAGCACTCAGATTGTAATTCATCATCTTCCAGTAATTATCACTTGCTTCCTGCCTTAACTGTGCTGCCTGGTCGAACAGGCTGTTCTTCTCGCTCATCTGTAGGTTAGCCGCAGACATTGCATTTCCTACATTTGCATTCCACAGATCAAAGTCCTGTCCATACTTCATACTGTAATCCTGTGCGGCAGCTCCATAAGCATCAAGGTTCCGACTATATTCCGTATTATCAGCATCTGTATACATCCCCAGCTTATTGTACAGATCATTGCCTTCCATCTGATATGCATCCAGTGCCATCTGATAATAAGCCGGAAGATTATCATAAGCGCCCTCAATGTAATCGTTGTATGCCTGATTACCGGCAGAAGTGGCATAAGAGCTTCCGTATCCTCCGGTTAAAGCAGACGCCTGACCAATTGTATCCTGCATGGCAGTTCTTCCGCTTGCCATCGCAGATGCAAGAGCATTCTGAAACAGAGTATCAGAGTTCGGATCATAACTGAATTTCTCGCGGTTTGCTATCTGATCCATCATGGCAGCTACCTTGTCAGAATAACTGGTCTTCCCTGAAAGGACTTTCTGCAGTTGCTCGTTTAGGACATTCTGCGCAGCAGATGTAGTAGCAGATATTGTAAATGGTGTATTGATTTTATCCCATAAATCATTTGAAATGAGCCCACTGGATGTTCCCGCACTCTGAGGACTAGAAGCACCAGTTTTCTGAGGGACATTTGATAATTTACTTCCGGTACCAGATGATGAAGCCGTTTTTGTGGATGTCCCGCCACCATTAGGTGGAATATTTGTAGGTCCCTTATATGGTACTGATTCCGTTTTCTTTGATGAATTCGAAGGAATATTTGTAGGTCCTTTATACGGTACAGAGGTTGTCCTTCGTCTTCCACCTCCACCATGCATCACTTCTGCCATTAGTTTGTTCCTCCTTTTCCATATTCCAACCGCCCATTGTCGTAATTGACTTTTATAGTCATTTCTTCCTGCTCTGGTAATTGATCACTCGGTACTTTTCCATCTTCTCCGAGACTAGCCACACCACCGGCGATGCCCTTATTCTCCTTTTCCCATTGACCTATTTGGTCATCTGCAACATTCGGAATAGTATCTGCTACTAGTTTCGCAGACTCATCTGCCGTTGCCTTTACACTCGCTTTGAATTTTTCAGAACCAATCACATCATCAACAGTGATTCCGCTCTTTTTTGCAATGGTCTGCGCATCCTGCGCATCTAAAGATGCTGTCCGTACTTCTATCCCCATAACAGACAATTTCTTCTGAAACTCTTCCGACAGATTATCAGATCCGATATTCTGCAGGATAAATTCCAGCTCTTCCTTCAATCTGAGCAGATAGTCATACAGTTCCTTTACCTGTTCTTCCGGCGTCTCTCCTGTTATCTGCGGATATGGTAGAATGTCAAACATCAGATATCACTCCCTTGTTCAATGGTCTTGGTCACAGAATATATTTTTGCCGTGCCTTCACCGACTATTTTGTACTTGAAATGATCGCATCTTCTTGGAATCACAGGCACCGTATATGTCCTTGTCCCCTTACCACTCATGTTGAATTTGTGCTCCCATACATCCGATGAATCATACTGAATGTAGAAATCTACATTCGTTCCTACTTCCATTCCGATCCTTACGTTAACTCTGGAAATATACTTATTGTCCGGCATTGAGTAGCCTATATTACCACTCTCAGCCATCCACTTAAAACGTTTTTCAATATCCTTCTCCGGTACATCATACGGCAATGTTCCATAGACAGATTTCATTATGCTGTCAGAAGCATCAACAAAATACAGATCATCATCGTGCGCACAAAAATATAGAACAGTCGTATTATCTTCTTTCGACCACAGATTCCGCTTTGCATCGAACACAAATAGATGACTCATATTATCCTTATCTTTCATGGATAGGAAGTATCTACTGTTAATTGTACCGCCAACAGCATCATGATATCTAACCTGCCCCAAAGATTCTGATATACTTACCGGAATACTCCCGGCATAACTGCACACATCTGTAGTGGACTTATAATATAGAACCTCATTCATGATACAAAGTGATCTCTCAGATCCTCTCTGAACACCGCGGCACTTCGTTTCTTTAATCTGATGTGCCCCTGAAGCAGACACATATACCTTAATCAGGGAATCCTCTTTGAAGAAAATAGGATAAGTCTGATATGTAACTGCTCCGGTGAACTTACCGTCAGATCCGACAGTTGCCGCATATGAATCCGTAGATATTCCCTGGAAACAGTTCCAGTTCTTCACATCCCCCAGCTTGCAGCAATAGATTTCATGTCCATCCTTGGAACATCCCCAGATTCGATTATTACACTCAGTGATGAAAGACATATCAGGTGTCTTACGTTCCACTTTGATATGCAAACTATCAAATGTCTTATTCTCTTTCAGAATAGCCGGAACTGTAATGCAGTCATCCTTAATGTCATAAATAATCATGTTGTTAGAACGGATGTTATCCCCATCATCATTTACAAATATATTTTCAATGTCATCCCATGTAATTCCGGTTGTGTCTACAGAAATCTTCACGCCATCATCCTTGGCAAAATTCTTACCGATTCCGGTGGCTCCAATCTGTATATAAGTGGTTGAAACGATTGCCCATATTGCAGTAGATTTTGAATACTGCTTCAATGTCGTGCTACCATTCTGCGTGGACATCATATAGTCACCGTCCGCCGGCTCATTACTGTCATAGTACGCTGTATCATGCCATGTAATGGCATTTCCTTTTCCATCCGCCAATGTTACGGTAACTTTATCCGTAACATCAAACGTTGCTTCCATGTAACCACTCTCTTTTGTCTCAGCGTTGTACCATATTTTATCCGGCATGATAATGATAAACGCCCCCATCTTCTCCATCTGTTTGGGACACTTATCAGCATCTTTGGATATGGTAATTCCATCTGCAAGAACGCACTCTTCTCCGTCCAGATACAATATGCCATCATCTATCCATACAAGAGATTCCTTATCCAGTATTCCGGCCGGAGCAATCATTTTGCGTACAATCCCCCGACGGTCCCTGGGAGACAGTACTGGATAATATACGCTTGTCATGTTCTTCTGATCATAGAACTGGCCGTCCTCACAGGTAAGCTTATGACAATACCCATTAAATGCTGTTGTCATTTCACGATACCGTTCGATGTCATTTAAGTACGGATATTGCATAGTCGTTCCCTCCTCCGAAGTAATCCACATACCTAACGCCCAAAGGCATATGTGTGCGATTGTACCACTTTGCAAAATCTGCATAATAAGCGTTATATGCCATTGCAGAATTGTTATATCTAGCAGTTTCCCCATTCTCCTCATCAATGCGCATCTTCAGATACGCCACATACAGTTCGTCATACGGTGGTGCTGCAAGGAGTTTGACATTCATATGATCTGCATCATATCCGGTAAACTCTGTCGGTGTATCTTTACACTCAGGTTCATGTGTTTTAACAATGTCATTAAATATAGTTGCATCCAGATAGGACAGCCATCTTACCTTATCTTCCTCTGAATAAGAATTGGGTTTTACAGAATCTACTCTGTCAATGCACTCTTTTATATTCATAATCAACCTCCTTAAAAGAAAATAGGGAAGCTTAAGCTCCCCTATCACCGTTTACACACCGCTTGTAGGCGGCTCGTTCAATCCGTGTTCCTCAGCATATTCATATGCAGCATCCTTTGCCTTATCTCCGTTTCTGATCACCTCTGCCAATTCAATAGGGATATCCACAGGCTTGCCACGCTGGATGATGTAATTCTTGAAGTTTACAGAAAAGAATTCGTCCTGATTCTTCTGCCCTTCAATTCTGGGAAGTGTAACACGAACCGTCTTCTGTTCATCCTTTTTACACTTAGCAGTTTTCTTAGGACCTTCTTTCTTGCCATCTTCATTTTCAGCATCGATAGGGATCTGCAGGTTTTCTTCCTGCAAGTCTTTAGTTGTATCTGCCATATTTACCTCTCTTTCAGCCGGGAGAAGGCGACTCTCCCGGCTCATCATTGTTTCTAATTCTCTTCATCAATGGAACCAAAGCTGGAACCGCTTTCCACACGGAGAATTCTCTCCTGGTACAGAATCTTTGCACCGTGGCAGAACTTATAGCCAATGGTGCTGAACTGATTTAAGGGACCACCGATCTGATCTTTTGTCTTGATAATCATTTCCATGCCTTCACCTTCAGGATCCAGAATTCCGTATGCTTTCTTGCCCAGGAACAAGGTTGCATATACAGCCACCTCGCTGCCTTCACTTGCAGTAGCCTTAGCACCTGCCTTTGCCCAGATCTTCGCAGTATTCGTCTCTACAAAACGGACACCATGCAGCATACCGATTTCACCCTTGAAAATAGCTTCATAAGAATCATTGTTCTTATGGAAATCTTTCCATTCATCTGTTTCCCGAAGATCGTAAGATACGGAAGGATGAATCAGCGCAACATAGCTGTTGCCTTCGAACTTCGGAGCTTTGTTCTTCTTCAGCCAGGTAGCCGCCTGGTTAACAAGCTTCGGAGTGAGCACATCCGTATTGGTAAGAGTGCTTCTTGAAGTCTTACCGCCTGCATATGCCACAGAGTTTCCTGCGATAATTACGTTACGGGTAAGGGTATCATAAGTCTCACCCTCTGCTGCACCCATTTCCTCAGATGCTCCATAGATCACATCATCATAGGATTCCAGCTCCAAACGATCAGTAACAGCAACATAGTCACCATGCTGAGTGGTGCTTGCTTCGATCTTGGTCATACCGAAAGTCTTACCAGAGGGAATAACACCTTCCTGCAAAGGAGTAAGTGCCTTCTCAAAGGTATTGAACTTTCTCCATTCAACCTTATTCCCCTTCATGTGCTGCTTATCTGCGAACTGGTCGTACACCATGTTCTCTCTGGCATTCTCCAAAAGAGAAGTGTCATAGAAGGTTTTCATGGTAGGAGACATATCTGCGCCGCTAGACACATTTGTGGTCTTATTCAGAGTATCAATAGGCTGGGGCTGTGCAAACAGCTGCAGCATGAATTTTAATCTTAATTCGTTTGCTTTCATTTTCTTCCTCCCTAAATGGGAGAACTTTTATCTCCCATTTTGCAATCTGCGTTGTTCCGCAGCATACTGTCTGATTTGCTGCAGAGACATATTTTTAAAGTCAACATTTGTCACAGAAGGAGTATTGGAAGACATTCCGTTTTCAACCGGCCTAGCCATGTTTGCAGCTACCGCATTCGCAGTCTGCTGCTGGATCTGATGTGATGCTTTCTGCACCTGTGCATTGATTTGTGCATTCATCACCTGCTCCCAATGGCACGCCATATAGGCCGCCGTGGTATCGCCGTGGTTTACAGCACAAAGGTTGCGGAATCTTTCATCCTGCATTTCCGTTTCCAGATCAAACTCCGGAAAACGAGCCTTTGTCTTTTCAGCATTCGTTACAAGTAGCTGGATCTGTGCTCTCTGTGCTTCCTGCCTCTGTAATTCCTGCTCACGCTGTTCCATCTGATGGACCTTACGCTCCATCTTTGTAATGTGCTTTGCTTCCTCTACAGACATATCATTGTCCATTGCGTACTTTTCATAGAAAGAATCATCCTCTTCTATCTTTCCACGCAACGCATCAATGAAATTGTCTGCTTCCGGATCCAGTCCATACTTGCTCGCCATGATTCCAAGGGTGTCCTGAAGTTTTCCATAGGATTCTTCCATACCCTTGTACTTTTTCAAGCGGTCGGAAATTGTCTTGTCCATGTAAGCCTTATGTTCTTCCTTGTACTCATCCGATTTGATCAGGTCGGAATACGGAATATGCTCCTGCTTACTATCTTCTGCTTTTGATTCAACTGCGGGCTGTTGAACCGGTACAACGCTACTTTCTGACTTCTTGCTCTTCGCAAGAGCCTTCTTGTACACGTTTTTTGCCTTTTCAGGGATAAAGGCAGGTACTTCTTCTCCTGTTGCTTCAACCGTCTGACCATCTCCAGCAGGTGCTGAGGAACCGCCGTCCCCACCATCTCCGCCTTCAGCGAATAGTTGAAGGTTGAATAATAATTTTCTAAGCATATCTCATGCTCCTTTTTTCTTTCTGCAGTAGGATGCGAGCCTTTATAATCTCATAATATCAAGGTCACTATTATGATTTCTAACCTTTCATTACAATAAATTTTGGATAAGATTTTGCGACACCTTCCAGTCCGATGAGTATCGTCCAGAAGATCATCTGTATATTACCGGCATATTCCTCTTTAGGAATGCAGGAACATATTTTTACCTCTTCATCCTCGTCATCACGAAACACTGGAGGTTCCTTTAACATTTTTTCCGACTGGAACAACGATTCCCCTAAGGTATAGAACAGGCAGGACACCGCTGCACAGACGATATCCTTTCCCTTCCTGTTTGCATTTGCGTGTCCCTCAATCTGTAATTCCATTTTTTCAGGATCAAATTTAATCTTAATCATAATATCTCCTTAATCCGCCTGCGTGGATGATCTTGCATTTTCTCTGGCGTTCTCAACGTATGGATGTTCTTCATTTCCAGTTACTACATTTGCATTTAATTCACCTTCCTGCGCAGGAACAGGCTGTCCACCATGCTGCAATATCAGTGCACCTATTTGTTCTGCAATCGCCGGATCATATTTCTGTGCCAGAGTAAGCGCAATCTGTTGGAATCTCAACAATAATTCATACATTGTGCCATTCTGCTTAATGGTTTCAATAACAGCTTCTTTCTTGGTAAAATCCATCATATTGAGACAGCTGATAGCCTGATCTGTCATCTGCGGATTGAAAAATCCCCTATTATATAATGACAGTGCCAGTTCATTCATTTCCATCTTCTTATACGGATTTGCTTTTTCACTGGTGACATAAATATCAAATTCCGGTAAACGCAAACCAGTGTCATATCCCATAGTCTGCTGTTTCTGTGCAACCAGTCCGGCATTAGAATATTCTACAAACTGTTCTCCGGACATAACATCCGGTGCGATGCGGAATGTTCTAGGTACGTTGTAAAACTGCCTTATGAGTTCCACTACCTGGTAACATACCTCACGATATGCCCTGTGAAATGTCTTATTTGCACTTCTGGCATTCTTACCTGCTGTTTCCTGCAACGCCGCAATCGCTGACGCGGCAGTTACACCAGATGGTGCTACGCCATTATTGCTATCCTGATTCGATGTCACATATTTCAGTTCTTCAATCTTGTTATTCAGATATGTAACATACAGGTCATCCAACGCTACATACTGAACAGGCTTTATGTTGTCATCATCCAGTGATCCCTCCACATGTATGAAGTCTTTACTCTGATCACTGAATTCCTGCTCATTAACAGCGCCATTATTTTTGATAAAATAACGCGGTGTGCTGCCTGCAATAGCATTATCAAGAATTGCCTTATTCAACTTATCAATCTGCAGCTGTGTGTCTCTACCGATATCTGTAAGTCCATATCCACAAATGCTGCCCTCAACAGGATATAAAGCCATCGGTACAAACGGATAAAGACCATGATTGTACAGTCCTGTCTCTGCCATTGATTTACCAGTGGGAACCACTTCCCCAGTAAGCGGATCAACAGTAGTCGGTACTTCCGTTTCATTCTCTGTAGCATACAGGACAATGTCATTCACATATTTGCAGTACTGCAATACCTTTTTTCCATTGACCTCAGTATGGTAATACCAGTCAACAACAACTGATTTATTTTCCGTGCTCACGTTGTCATCGTAGATATATTTTGCAATTGTGATGCCCTGGCCACCGAGTTTACCACGGCACTGAGGATATCTCTGCTCCAATATGCGGTTGTCTACCAATTCTGTATTAAACAGATTTTGGGATTCCTGAATATTTGTGATACCAGGCTCCCAGAATAGATTGATAAAATCAATTTTTTTAATACTGATATCTCCAAGGCCGTTGTGTTTTGTACCATCCCAGAACACACCTTGTACGCTTCCTCCATTTTTTAGCGTGTACCATACTACGTCTGAATACACCTCTTCATAGCGATTCTGTTCCATGATGATTGGCACAATACTGGATAAACGCTTTGCTTCTGCAACATCATCCTTCTGCCTTGGCTGAAAGTTACAGGTGGGATAAGAATCCATAGCATCGGAATACCTTGCCTGAATGCATGACCATAGCCACGCCGTAGCAGGGTGAAAGTCCTTTTCTTTGCCATCATTCATATAATTCCACTGCCGAAGTTTCCAGAACTGCTCATTGGCAATAATCTTCTTTTCCAAATTGTCTTTCCCACTTTTGTACTTACGAAGGATCTCCGTTGCTCCAATTACCTGTTGTGCACCAATTTTCCCAGTCTCCGGTACCTGCTGAGTTTCTACCGGCTGATTCGGTATAAATAACTGCCTATTATCTCTACGTTTTCTTGCCATTATGTCCTCCTATAAATTGCCCTGTCATATCTCTCATTCTTTTTGTACTGGTTAAGCGGATCATATTCCGGAATTGTGTTTTCTTTTATCATCCGAGGTGCGATTGGACGCATCATGCAGAAGTATCTGCATTCGTCAAGGCAATGGTCTTCCAAGGTTGTATCCAGATCTTCTACCTTATATTTGTCATACATCATAAGTGGCATGCAGCGGATAATAGCCTTACAGTTTGAAAAAAAATACATCATTGCCTTTCCGTCTTCGTCAAACTTAAGTCTCTCATGTACCTGCATCCAACCAGCTATTCTGTCATTAATTCCTTTTTCAAACCATATCCCATGCTTGTCTGCTTCTTCTGCGCAGCTGATTCCGTGTGATCCATCCCATATAGACGGATCAGCCACCCCCTGTATAGTCTTGCCTTTTAACCATCTATGCTCCCTCTCTATCTCCTGTATCTTGTCCATCTGCTGCTTATTCGACCAGTGGACACCTTCATTCGGTGTCTGAGTGCATCCGTATAATTCCAATATTCTATATGCGCATCCGTCGTAATCTACCGCCCACCATCCAACAGAAAACGGTTTTCCATATCCCCAGTCATAACTCCTGTAGATTTTCCAACCGGCCGGAATCTCAAACGGCTCTATTACGTGGGTCCAGCGGTGCTCCAACTGCGCATCTTCAATGCTTATACCTGCATCGTAGCAGGCCTGCGGATCAGGAGTATCACGGAATTCCTCAAAATACATTCCCTCAAATACATCCCATCTGCCGTTAAGCCATGCTTCTTTCAACTTTGGTGGTAATGCTTCCAGCTGTTTCAAATAATCCGGCTGTGCCTTAAGCAGTGCTTTATTATCTGTCACAAGTGATTGTATAAAGGAGTAATCTTCCGGATCCTCTCCTGCCTTAAACTTTCTGTCAATAAACAAACGTTTTATGTATCCCATTCCTTGCCCAGAAGGGTTGCAGGTGTAATATATCCTCTTCGGAAAACTGTTTACACCACGCACACACGCAACCAACACCTTGAGCTGATATTCGGAGAATTGTGTTGCTTCATCTATGAACAATACATCTACCTCTGTTCCTTGGTACCTATCCAAATCTTTATCCGTATCACAATACCGAAATAATATCTGGCTTCCGTTTGGAAAACGCATTTCTTTCTGCGACTCGTTATAATATGCAGCTGCTTTCGGTGTACCAACCATCAGAATACCTTTAAGTGGTTTTACATGGTTTGCAATCAGTTCGGGATATGTCTTTCGTACTATCATCGCTGTAATACCTGCATGTTTCTCACACAGTAGAATTGCCTTTGTTCTTATGCCCCAACTCTTTCCGCCACCCCTGGCACCACCAAAAGCAACATGCTTATGTCTATCTTTCAGGAACATCTCCTGCTTTTTGTTTGGGCGATCAAGTACTATTTCCATTAGATCACCCCTTAATCCGCATAATCAGACAAATCATCGTCTGCAAATCTGATAGTGACATTTCTATCTCGGTTATCATCCTGCGCATCTTTTCGGAGCTTATCGATTTTTGCTCGCTGTTCCTCTGTGAGGAGTCCAGAGTGTTCTGCCAACCATTCTAGGGCTTTCATCTTATCTGCAAGTTTGATGCTGACTCCATCTCTCCCCTGCTTCACCTCTGTTATCAATGTCCCATCTACTTTGGCACTATCCTTGAACTTCACGGAGTTTATTTCCTTTTCTAGTTGCACCTTGTTACCATCATCACCTTTCACTGTCACAGGACCGAACGGTCCCATAACAGGAACAGTCTCACGACCAAATGACACGTAATCCGTGATGTCTGCGAAGGCGATGTCTATATACTTCTGAAAGATATCATCCTGTGACAAGAATGCTCTATTTAGCTTGTCCTGCTTCAGTCTGTCGATTTCTGCCTTGATTTTATCCTTCTTTAGCAATCTGCATCCGCCCACCTGAGCAGATGAATACTCACATCCCTCATATGCTTTGTAATATGCCTTTGATGCATTGAAGCATTTAACGAAATACAGACAGAACAATTTTTCCTTCTCTGTAAGCTCTGTATTTGCTGATGTCTCTTTCACTACCGTTGCAACAGGAACTGTTTTTTTCGTTGCGTTGCGCTGCAACATTGCATCGTCATCATCCCAGTTATATCTTCTCTTCCAACTCCTTACAGTGCTTTCCTTTACTTTCAGCTTTGCAGCAATATCCTTAAGCATCAGGCCTTGCTTATACAGCGTATATGCCTGTCTGATTAGTTCTTCATTCTGCTTTGCCAAGGCCTTCACCATCCTTTCTGCACATCTATCGTAGCAAAATGCAACGTTGCATTTCTAACCTACGAATGCAAAAAATAACCAGTATGAGAATTTCTCCCATACTGGTCATCTATATTATATAGTGTGCTTATGCTACTCTATTGTATTTGTGCTGCATCTCTTCGATGTCGTCAATCAGATAATACTGCACTGTCATATCCGGCTTTGCATGTCCCAGTAATTTACTTACCAGCAATACATCCCCTGTCTTACGATAAAGGACGGATGCAAATGTCTTGCGGTACACATGCACGGTTGCTGTTATCCTGGATACTCCGCCACGGACAGCCATCTCCTTAGCCAGCTTTTCGATGCCATATTCACGCATTCGGTTGTGAGGGGCTCTATCTGCCAAAAACAGCGGATCTGTTCCAGGTCTGTCCCCGATGTAATTTCGTAGTGCCATGACCGCTACCGGCGTAAGCATTCCGGTGCGGTAAGTATCTGTTTTTTCCGCGTAAATTGATACCTGCTTATTTGTCAGATCAATATCTGACACGTTGAGGTAAGAGATCTCACCCACACGCATACCAGTACAGATCATCAGCTCAAAAAGTGCTTTTTCCTTGGGTGTCTGTAATGCATAACGGATAGTTTCAACCTCTTCATCCGTCAGGCGCACTTTCTTCTTTTTGACCTGCTTCACTCGATCCACGCCGTCAATGATATTGTTGGCAATGTGCTGTTTGCGGAATGCCCAGGAAAAGAATGTGCATAAGTACCTGTATATTGTGGATTTATAATTGTGGCTGATGTGATCACGATAGGACCTTATAGCAAGGTAATCTGTAATATCCTGTGCTGTCACATATTTATAATTTTTTCCGACATGATCAAAAAACTTACGGATGATCCCTATGTAGCTTCGAAGTGTGCTCTTATGTCTTCCAGCTGCCACACCGTCAACACAATATCTCTGCATCAACCATTCGTTATCGTGCTCCTCTACCATCGGTAATTGTTTAATTTCCGAGATCTCGTAGTCCTGCATCTTTACCAAAAACACTATCTTTACCTTGTCAATCTGTTCCGGTGTCAGAATGTTACTCATCTCAAATGCAATGTCATTAATCAGGTCTGTCTTTGTCATAGGATGTACCTCATTTTCTCATTGCCTACCGAGAAATCATGTGGTATGATACTGGTAAGCAGTTGAGCGGTAGATGATATCTTTGGTCGGATGGATCTACCGCTGTTTTATTGGCATCGATTGCAGGCCCCTCTGCAGCTGGAATTTCAAATTGTGTATTATGATACTTATTACACTTTTAACATTTTTCCTTTTTCTATCACTCCTTTCGTTATCCTGATGGATTCCGGGAATACCGCACAGATATGTACGACACTCCCAGAAATACCGTAGTATATAGAGTACTACTAAAACCAGTGGAAATCCGGATTACTGGTATCGAATGGCGGCAAGCAATCATCATCGTCCGGATCAGGTGCGTCGTAAATCGGTCCAGCATCTGCTCCTGCCAGGCAATCTTTCTCCGGATCAATTCCACACTCGTCAAAAAGCTCCCACACCTGTCTCACAGCTTCCGCGTAAGATCTTGCTGCCATTAAATACTCATGTCCAAATAATACTACACTCCACTCTTTCATAATTTTGCTCTCCTTTGCATATTTTTTTGTAAGCAGATTTGTCTTACATATGGATATGTCAAAAAAAACCGTAAAGAAAAGCATTTTTTTGAAAAATATTTTTATTTTTTGAACTTTTTCGTATTTTTCTTACATATATATTTTTTATGTTAAATTTCAGTTTACCTTAACAAGCATATCAGCCTTAATCAAATCATATATAATATCTAGTGAATCTCTATGATCTCTGTATTTGCAATTTGGATTTTTATGTATTCGTGGATCATCGTCTTTCCAATCATTAACACAAAAACAACAATTACTTACGAAAAGCATTTTGCACCCTCTGGCAACGCACAAATAATAACATTCGCTTTCTTTTGCTGTACCTTTACAACGCTTAAATCCGTACTTTTCAAATTCTTTTGCTTCACAATTTGGTTTTAACATTTCCTACCTCCACTAAATTCTAAGTTACATAGGTTTCACAGTTACACCGTTCACCTCTGCGGATCCCTGCAGATCAATGACCAAACACCGCCTTCCGTCAATCAGCTTCGTTTCTACAAGATCTGTACGATTGGGATTTACCTTTACCGTCACATCCGGCGTCTTTACCTCAAAACTACGGCTGCTGTAAATATTGTCCAGCATCAACTCCGTGTTCCGTCCTACGGTATCGTCGTAACACTGGTCAAACGCCTTCATGCTGTCATCGTCCAAACCGCTTTTGGCAAAGATGGTCTCAACTTTGTTTTTATCTAATACCACAGGATCAGGATCCTCCTTATGCTCCTGCACAATCTCAGTCAGTTCTTCGTGGATGTTCTTAATCGCTTCCACGGAGCAGTTATCACACAGTACCTCTTCTACCAACTCCTGGAATGCTTCTTTCTGGCAGTCCGCAGGCAGTGGTATCGAACATCCCAACACCTTATCAATAAAATCATCTTTCAGATCAGCAGCATTCTTGGAGTAATACAGTGTGCTGTGAATATCTGCGCTGCGGTCATTAAACGCGGGGAACAGAAAAGCAGTATCCGGCATCCCTACCACCCAGTCACGGAGACGGTTCTGAAAGGTATTCTCTTCTGCGTTATAACTCAGACCGGTCTTGGACAGATCTACCGGGCAGATGCATGCCAGTATGTACTCGTACACCTCATCGGAAGCATCCTCCATCTCTGCACCATCCTTAGTGCGTCCAGGCACATCGTAGGCATCGTGGATCAGTAGGATCAGATAATTGCCCACATATTCATAAGATTCAATGATGCGGTCGTAGAACTGCTCCAGAAGTGCATCGTCTCTTAATTTGCTGTCCCTCAGGCGCAGCAGGAACTCCTGTGTTCCGCCCTCGCTCTCACTCTCCAGCGGAAATTCCAAATTCAGAAGATTCTTGCCGATGGTACCGGACAGACTCTTGCGCAGGATCTCGAAGTACTTAAACATCTCTTCCTCCGGCAGTGCCAGAAATGCCTGCTTCAATTCGGTTTTCTTATTCTTCTCCCCATCCACGTAACATCCGCAGATCCGGGTGATAGAACAATTCCTTTCTGTAAATAATTTCTTAATCTCACTGATTTCCTGTTTAATCATAGATAATATCCTCACTTTCTTTAATCCGAACTACCGGGGAAAATTCGGTAGTTCAATTTTCCAAACTGGTAACTTGCTTTTGAGTTCCCAAGCAACAACTCAAATATCAATTTCACTTTTTAATTCCTGATTTTACTTTCTTCCAAGGATTTCAAATCAGCCAGTCATTATGCTGCCTGCGGTCTGCGTCAGCGGATCCACCGGAGGCTCCATAACTACTCCTGCTTCTGTGAGCAACGCATGGTACCATTCCCGGACGGTAGTTTTGTCCTGCTGGTATGACAGCAACAGCTCATTCATGTATTCTTCGACCCTGGTCAGCCGGTCTTTGCCGAATCCATACTCGTCCATCAAAGAGGTAAAGAAAAACAGCATATACCTTGTAGCCTGCTCATTGATGATGTTCTGTGGTCCGATCTGTTGCCTATCCAGCCAGTACTGATAGGATCCCTTGCGGGCGGTGATGTCATCCTCGGTATAGGCTTTATACTCAATGGACCATCCAGCCTTATCCATCAGCCGCTTGCTAATCTCTTTCATATCAATCTTGCCCGCGGACCAGTCAGCTTCCATCTCATTTACTTTATTCGCCAGTCGGGAAATCCGCTGCCCCTTGAATCCCTCCCGGCGCATAATCACATAGCTGCAGATGATTCCCATTGCTGTCCAGGGTGTCCGGTCAGCCATACGGCTTTCCCGGGCGATCCGCTTGCACTGCTCCTTAATCTCTGCCGGTGTTAAATGTCTCTTTCCCATATATCCTCCTACGCAAACCGAAGTTGCCCTGTCTGCTCTGCTTCTATTCTCATGTTCGGTGTACGCTCTCCTATTCGGAGATCACTGCAGTTTGCACATACCAGTGCTTCTGCCATAACCGGCACTACGCTGTTACCTATCCTTGCCACTCGCTCCACAATAGGATATGTTTTTCCTACAATATCTCTGTCAATGATATAATCCTCGGGAAATCCCTGCATCAGCTTCAATTCTTCCGGCTTCAGCATCCGCAGAAAAATGTCTTTTATAACATATTGCTCTCCGTCGATCTCAATCAGAACATTCACCAGTCCGAACCGATCCTTTGTGGTAATGGTCCCCAGCGGCTTGTCCAATGTCTGACCACAACCGGTTCCGTAATATTTGACCATAAACGCAGATACAAGTCCGAAATGTCCAGGGGAAGTGGTGATCGTATGCAGTGGCTCGTCACACCCCTGCCCGATCCCGGTCTTATAAAACTTTGTGACAAATGCGGTTACCAATCCGTACCGGTTGCTGGTATCAATAGTCTTGATAGGATCCGTAAGGAATTTTCCCCGGGAATCCCCCTGCCTGGTTTCACCGTGATACTGGATGATAAATGCCAGTGCATCCTTACTTTTGACGATATACGGATGTGGATTATCAATAATATACTTCCTCACACCATTACCGATTCTGTCCATTGTAGCCGCCGCCAGTGGCTTCTTACGCTCAAATATGGATGTTCCAAGATCAGACCAGTCAATATAGTCACCGCATTCTTTCCATTTCGGTAGTAGTATCCCATCCTTGATGTGGGTAGGTACTGGCCAGACTATTTTCTTTCCATCCCGCCGGAAGATTGCATACCATCTTTTCCGTGTCGTAGGTGCCCCATAATCCGCAGCTATAAGTTCCCGACTATCGAAATCATATCCAAGAGATGTCATTGCTGTAATAAACTTACGGTAGTCCTCTCCCCTGCGTTCCGGTATCGGGTGACCGTCTGCATCCAGCGGACCCCACTGTTGTATCTCTTCAACATTCTCCATGATGATTACATCTGGCAGTAGCACTTTTGCGTGCTTGTACACCGCCCAGGGAAGTATCCGCAATCCTTTTTTGCGTGGTTGCCCGCCCTTTGCTTTGCTATGACTTGTGCAGTCAGGCGATGCCCACATGAGAGCCACATGGCGATCTCCAACATACTTTTGCAGATCTACCTTAAAAATATCCTCTGTCAGGTGCAATGTGTCAGGGTGGTTTACCATGTGCATCCGTATAGCCTGCGGATCATGGTTTACGGCAATGTCAACAGATCTTCCAAGTGCCATTTCTATTCCTACGCTTGCTCCGCCGCCACCGGCAAAACAGTCAATGATAATGTTATTTTTCATGGCATCACCTCCGGGAAGTCTGATATGTCCATCTGCCCTTCCAGATCATCCGCAGCTTTTTCATCCGCTTCGCAGGCTGCCACCATTTCTGCATCCATGTCTTTTTCTTCCCCGACTTCAATGCAGAACACTGGTTGTCCCTGATCTGTTATTCCGAATGTGTTGGTATTCTCATATAATTTTCTTTTTCTCGGATTTGCAAGAATAAAACTTACCGGTGCATCATCCGGGAATGTATTCAGATATTCTTTTAATTCTTTGTTTGTCATTTTTCTCAGGAACCGGGTACCCTTTATGCGCGCTGGTTCGTCTCCTTTCTACATATCAAACAGGCTAAGTTGTACAGGCTTCTCCTGTTCTTCTTTTATTTTCTGCTGCCGGATCTGCTCTAGTTCTTCCAAGCGCTCCTGTGTCAGCCACTTATCTGCATGGACACGATCCACACTATATTCCACAAGGTTCTCGTATCCTACTTCAATGATTTTCTTCTCCAGTCGTTCGATATTCTTCTGCTTTGCAAGATTTCTTTTCTCCTTTTTTGCTTCTTTCTTCTGCTTCTCATTGTCGGAAGCATGTGATATCTCTATCCCATCTCTTATGTCCTGCAAATCCTGCATCAGATCACGACTCGGCTTGGATTCTGCCCGTATGTTCAAAATCTCTGCCTTGAAACTCTTGTCAAACAGGTATTCCGTTGAATGATTCATTTTATAATCGCTGAGTATCTTATCACTCTGTACTTTTATAAATGCTTTGCAGATATCCATACTGCACGGATTTTTAAAAACTCTCATTCCTTTTTCAATATGTGTCCATCTTTCACCGTCAAACAATGAGTATTGCGCTTCTGTATGTTTTTTTATTCCGCTGGTCTTCAGATCATAATATACATTTCCACGCTTCTCATTCAGTTCCCGACCTAAGACAGGGCAGTAACCGTTCTGTGCAGAACACATTCTTGCACATATAGCCGGCTCATAATACATATTCCATTCTCGCGTACTCTCATTGTAGTACATATGATTCTGACATATCCTGCCGTTATGAGCATCTGCATACTCCTGATATTTTCTTCTCTTTTCGTCTTGTCTGTCTTTTTCTGCCTTTTCAAAGCTGTGATCATAATCGTATGGTTCATCCGTTTTATGGCAGGCACACCAGCATTGGATACAATTTCCACCGCCAAAAATCCCGTGCAGTCTATTGTCATTAAGTGGACACTCTGCCTTATCGTAAGGGCATCTGACAACCGGATTATCGTTTTCGTGACACCACTCCTCTCCCATATAACCCATATGAGTCAATACATTGGAGCCTTTTACATACATCCCGCAACCTGTTTTGTACAGGAAATTGTCACTATAGACCCGATTATACTCAAAGCCACCATATACATTGTCCAGAGGACCGGTGCTTGCCGTATGGTATCCGCCTGCTATATGCACCTTGTCCTTTGGATAATTATCCGCGGTATATCCCTCTGCCAGCAGCCTTTGCGTCAGTAAGTTATATTTACTCAAACGATCACCTCATATCCCCTGGCAAGGTCTCATCCCAAAGAAATCCTCCATCCTGTCGCGTAAGGCATTTACGTCCATGTCATATTCCTTTGCGATACATTTCTCGCAAACCGGAATCTTATATGCCAGTGTTTTGGATAACCTGGCATCCCAGCTATTCAGCTGTTCTCCGCAGACATTGCAATACTTATCAAGCCATTTAACCTTTTCTGCCATCTGCCTGCTCCTTGTACATCCTGCCCGCCATCTGCACCAGATAATGCTGTAAGGCTTCTGAAACGCTGATACGGTGCTTTACGCAGTATCGGTCAACATACCGTTTAAAGTCCGCATTATCGGCATATAGGGAAGTGTAATTAATGTTCTGCATCTGCTCCACCTTACTTTATTTCCATTTCCCGTCATACGGTATGCGTTCTCCACTTTTGGATTTTGCCCTGTCAATAATAAAATCCGCATTGCCGCCTGCCTTTACGATCTCTATTACATCGTCCATATTGACTACCAGCTCACCGCCCATTCCGGTGTCACATCCGAATCTCTCAAAAGATGCATCCCATAGCTGCTCTAAAACCTTGTCTGGGTCGTATGCAGTCGGCTGTGCATCTAAATGTTCAGTTATTAAATCAAAAGTTTCTCGCTGTCCAGTTTCGTAATTATTAATTTTTTCATTCTCAAGATAAATATCCGACAACGGACATACTTCATTTAACCTTTTCATCCGCAATACAGTTTTCATAAATTCATCCGCATCAATCAGTCTTCCCATCGTTCGCCCTCCTCTCAATACACTTTCTGCCAGCACCCACAATATCCCGGATAAGGCATTAGGTTATGACACTTTGGGCAGAAGTATTTTCCTTCAATGAGTTCTATTGAAATCGCTGTCTGCTTATCCACAGCTTCACGGCATTCCTCTACCGTACCTATCTGGCGGTACTGTTGCACCTCTTCCAGTGCTTTGATTGCCATTCCCACCGCTTCATCCAATAGTGGATGTGGTCGATTGTCATGGTGGTGTACATCGAAATGGTCTATGATTCTTGCTATCGCTTCATTCTCCGTCATGGCTACTCCTCCAACAGTTCCGGATTGTCAAATATGTTTCCGATAACTTCATAAGAACCATCTAAGTGAGCATGATAACCTGTATATTGTTTTACGCCAACAACTTTATATGCTTCATATATATATTTAACTTGACCTATATGCCTATGTGATTTACCATTATCATAGTATTTACCTTTTACAATATCATTCTCCCAAATCAACTTTCCGTTCTTGTCTTTCAATCCGGTACACTGGCAGATGGTATTAGAATCTACTTCTTTGTGAAAACAGATATATGATATATGGTCTTTCCCCATGTTTGTAATAAAATAAGCATTAGTTTTTTCACAGTAAGACAATCCACCAAATACCCATTCGCCATCATCTTTGCGTTTTGCCTTGAATAAATATCTATTCTGCATCCTCATCCCTCTCTTTCTTTCTGTAACCATGCCAGCGTACAATCTTTACAATCATGGCTAAAATCGCATACCTTGTCACTTCCAGTAAATTCCGCAGGACACATAATAGCCATTGCCAGTTCCTCGTCATTCATATTTCTGATCCGGTCTGCATTGGTCATGGGTGCGTAATTCTCACAGCATCTTTCTATATCTTCCTGCGGACAGTCATCTATCAATGAGCACCACTTATAATATTCTTTTTTGTAATTCTGCATGGTACACAGATGTTTACAATTCTTACACTTCGCCATCTTCTACCTCACTTTCCCGGTATGGTTCCGGCAGTGGCATCCAGGCTGTGACATTTACACTATAAATATCATCACCGAGAACAAACCGTCCTCCCAAATATTGTACAAAGCAACAGCGGTTTCGATATGTATCCCATCCAATTACGCTATTAAGAGATTCTTCCGGCAGTCTCTCACTTACTGGAATCCACTTGCCATATTGTCCCTGTTCCTCGGCATCCTCATAATCAGCTAATTTTTCTGCGGCTGATATATAGTCATGTTGCTTTACCCATACACCAGATTCTCCATCTGGAACATCATAAATTCTTTCTGTTAATCTCTCCATTCTTGCTCCTTTCTCACACTCTTAAAAATTGCTTTGGTATCGGCACTCCGTTACGGTCATAAAAAGTAAAATCTCTGTATGGGTAATGCCGGTTGCTCCCCGTCAGCCGGAAGAATGTCGGTCGGCTTTCTGAGACTTCCAACAGCCCATTCCCTATATTTGGGTAGCTGTCCTTGTCATTCTTCACGGCATATATCTTCATGGTTCTCACTTCTTTCTGCATGTATCTTTGGTCTCTCCGCCATTGCCGGATAACTGCAGTCATACGGTTTTGCCCGCCCGATATGCATTGACATCTCTCCTGGATGTTCTTCCATCTCCCGCAATTCATCCTCGCTGTGAAATCCTCTGCTCATGTCGCCATCTCCTTATACTGTCCGATTACCAGTAGCGCTGCAGAGAGATTTTTATACTCGTTCTCCATTGCCTTGATCTGATTTTCCAGTTCATCCATGCGGTCCGTAACAAACGATTCCAGGGCGTCTATTTCTCCGTAGGGAGAATTTACCACCTCAACCTTTTTATGCGGTTCCTGCGGCACTGTGGTGCGTGCAGCGGCATGATTATCAAATATCTCTCCGCTGATTATCTCCAAAATCTTGGATTTAGGGCAGGCATTGAGATCTGCAAGGATTTGGATCTGCGAAGGCTTATGCTTTGCCTGCTTATATCTCCGTATGATTTCTTCATTTGACATTTCCATCAGATCACCTTCTCTATCTGTTCCAAATTTTCGATGTTAAGACTGGATCCATCCCGAAACTCCATGTATGATCCCTGCGCAGTCAATTGGTATCCGTCGATTATGTGTGTGATGCCAGGGTAATCATCCTTCAGCCGCACCTTGGTTCCGATTGGTATCTCGCACATCGTTACTGCCACCATGAGTGCTTTATAAGTATCTCTAGTCATCCTCATCCTCCTGTTGCTTGTATGCCTGCAAAAATGCTTTAAACTTTTCAAGGGCGTTCTTCTGGTGCGTCGTCGGTGGATCCTTCTTGGTGATCACCGTAAGATGCAGATCAAAGAGATGTGCTATCTCCCGGCTGGCGTTGATGTAACCCTGCTTTAATCCGTCATGGTATCCTTTCACCGGCCGGTATTCGTCAATCTGCTTCTTGCCATCGCCCTGACCGCCGGCTGTTTTGTTTCTGAGTTGGTAGCCGGACTGGGCATATTGCCGGATGTATTTCTGCTCCATCTCATCCAGCTTGTCCTCCGGGTAGTGAAGAAAGCCGATTTTCCAGCCTGTGATATTATCCGCGGCATACAGTCCATGATTTTTGATTGACAGATCTATGTGCTGGTATCCGGATAAGTGCTGTGCTAGTCTTGTCAGCAGTTGCTTTGCCTGTCCGATGTATGCATACCGGATTCCGTCCTCTGTCCGGGTTAAAAAATAGATTCCGCTGCCCTCATCCACATGTGGATTGACTTCTAGGATCCTCTTTTTATTCTTGGCTTCGATTGCCTTTGCTCTCCTAAAGTTCTGATTCATTCCTGCTCCCTGTATTTGTCCATCAGCATCCGGTATATCCGGCACTGCTCATAATTACTGTCACAGTACCTGCTCCGGTACTGCTCCCGGTCTTTGCCAAAATCAAAACGGTTGATGCACTTGGTTTTGTCAATCAGTCCTTCGCAGGTGATCCTCTGCTTATCACCTGAGAGGAAGAAAGGGCATATTGCATTCACATCATCGTATGTTGACATCCTCAGCCTCCTCTCAGTTTGCCAGTATGGATTTTTCATACTCAGCCATATCGTAATCTCTTTGCATTATCCCTTTGTTAGCATCAAACTTTTTTCGCTCAGATTCCTTTTCCCGCTTACTGATTTTCTCCCAGGTACCACGAACTGCCGCTTTCCAGTCCTTCATATGGTTTTTCCCAACCATCCATCCGTTGGATGTGTAATAATCAACAAAAGCTTGCGGATCCACCCTGTTCCCGCGTTCCTGGCAGTAAGCTCTCACCTCTTCGACAGTGGGTGGAACAAATTTTTTCTTAGATACGTTAGTATCTTCTTTTTTATTATTCTTTCCTTCTTTTTTTTCTTCTATTGTTGTCGTTAGAATGTCATTAGAATGTCGCTTGTCTGTCGTTTGACTGTCATTTTGCATGTCACTCTGCTGATACTCACAGTAGTTTTTTACTGTAAATACGGTATATTTGGGATATGTTTTGCATGTCACTTCGCCTGTCAATTTTAGATGCGAAATTGCGGTCCTTACCTCCCGGATTGTCAGGGCTGTCTCCTCCGCCAGCTTGGGAAGTGATGACACGAAGGATCCACGGGGAATCACCTTGCCTTCAAATCTTCCGTCTTTCCAGTTTGCCCTGAGAAGCATATGGATAAATAACCGGCAGGTATTTATATTCCCGTACCATTCCCATTCCATGATTTTCCGGTTTAGTTTTATATACTCCACGTATCCCACCTACCCTATTCCGAAATCTTTCAACGACATCTGCCCTGTATCCTCTGCCTTTGGTGTCAGGCACTTCCGTATAGCCTTACAACGCTTATTGCAACTGCTCGTCCTTGCCTGCTCCCGGAATAGATATTCCTTTACCCTCTGCCGGTCTTCCAGACTTCCATCAGGTTGGAAATATCCATTGTCAATATTGATAACCAATGTACCTCTGAGCAGTAGTGCATCTTCCAATTCCTGACGGATTTTCCGATCACTCATGTTTGTATCTGATACAAGTTTTTGTCTTGATATTCTGTTGGCATAACCAAAAGGTATGTAATTCTCAATCAGTATATAGACCACCTCCCGGGCGGATCACCGTCCGCCCTGACTCTAACATAATGGCTTGTTTGTGAGACACCATTACTAACACAAACGGTTTCTTTCGCCCCGCAGGGCAGGTGTTGCAACCTTATAGGTAAGATCTTCCAAATTCTTTTATAAACTCATCACGGGTGCCGTAATGCTCCTCATAATACCGCTGGCATTTCTGTTTCAGCATCAGGTCAAGTCCCTGATTCGGCTTTCGGTGGACACTATCCGGACCGTTGGTATGTAAGGTAGGATGTAGCGGCACCAGAAAGCCTCTGGCTTCACTGGCAGCTTTTCGACTGCCGTTAAACACATGATGGACATGGACTACATTCAGGTGCGTGATATAGCAGGAATGCATATCATTGGTGAGTACACTCCAACATCGTTTCATGGCTTCCACACTTTCAGCATCTGCTCTAGCTCTGCCGGCGGAAGTGTCTCGATTCCGAGATCTTTTGCCTCCCGGACAAGTCCATCAATAAAATGGCTCATCTCTTTCGTGTCATACTCGCTGGATCCTTTGATCATCGCATATGCCTTAAAGGTTCCGTTGTTCTTTATCAGCAACCAGTGTCCGCTTATCCTGCTCATGTCCACGCAGGCCTTGACCGTTACCGTAATAGGTGCGCCGTCAACTTCTTCCAACACACCGTAGTCCTTCAGCATCTTCTCGTAGATCTCTTCTTTCGTGGTGGGATATTCCTGTGCATCTGCGATCTTGGTCATCAGCACCCATGCATATGCATTGGCATCCAGCGATCTCTTCTTACGGTACTTTTTTGCTGTGATCACCAGTCTGTCAATATCTTTGATACTGTCATACTGGCTGGTCACAGCATCCGCGGATTCCGCCTGGAAGGATATATTATATTTTCCTGTTGCGTAATCCATAGTGATCCCGGACACTTTTCCGGTAAATTCCATCAGCCTGCCTCCTTATCCGGCATATTCTTGGTCTTTTGCAAGAAATCTTTGATCTGCAGATCTGACAAGTCATACACACTGGCAATCTTATAAGTCTTGCATACCGAATTAGCACTGTAGCCTATCCTTTTCAACTCTGAAAATACCGGCTCCAGTCTTTTTCTGTCATTCTCAGTAGGCTGTGCAGGATCCGTGTACTTGGTCTTATCTGCATCCCAGTACACATCCGCTCCGATACCAAGTTGCTTGCAAGCCACTGAAATAGCATCCGTGGTAGCCATCTTGTAACACTCATCCGACACATATGCACCGGATTTCTGATTCTCGACAAACATGGCTCCACCAACCCCAGAAATAGGCTTTGACCACTCCCCAGCAACTTTTATGTACAGGTTGATATTTACAAAGGCTGCGACCTCATTCCCGGAAGGCTCTAACCACTGCTTTGTAACTTCGTAGTACCATCCGATTCCGCAAGGACCAAACTGATCCGTAAGAGTCTTGATTCTCCACATCGGATTGATTTCCGTCTTACCCTTCAGCCTGCCGCCAGTGATTGACCGCTTGGCTTCGGTCGGAACAGTCCTCACTTCATTGTATATTTTCAAATTTTCATCCATCAGATCAACTCCCAATCAATTCCGACGCTGGTTAAATAGGTTTCCAGTTTTTCCTTGGCGTCTGCTGTAAGTGCCAGACGGTACTCGTACAGATTACTTTCTCCCTCCAAATCAGCCGGGATCATGCTGTCAATGACTTCCTGTGCAGTTTCTTCGATTGCCTGCTGGACGGCTGCCTGTTTTTCTGCTTCCGCAGCAGCAATGGCTTCCTGTTTCTCTCTCTCTGCTTTTTCCAGTGCTTCGCGTTCTCTCTGCTCTGCTTCCAGCTTCATCCGTTCCTCGCGGCGGATACGTTCTTCCTCTTCACGGCGGATTCTCTCCTGCTCCCTTGCACGGATTTCATTCTGTTGCTGCTGATACTGGTTAATATAAAGAATCGTCTTTGTCAGATCATAAGATTCCAAAAACATGGATATAGCCCTGTCCTCGACATCAGAATGCATCTGACGAATAGCTTCCATGCCCTGCTTCACAGTTTCTTTGCGCTCCATCATTTCTCTGCGGATCTGTGTGGGATTCACGGTTGAATTCTCCCACTTGCTGTTATAGATTTTCTGCAAAGGTAGTTCTTTCTGCATATCTCCAAGACAATCCTGATACAGTTCATTGATCTGCAACCGCTTTTCCTCAATTCGGCGCTGCTCAAAAGCAGAGACCTGCTCATTGATGAAATTGATAGGCTGATCATACATATCCACCAGCTCTTTTGCCTTATCTGCGAACTCCTGTAAAGGCTTCATATATTCGTCACGGACTTCCTTTACCTTATCCGCAAACGCCTTCTTCTCCTTACGGAGAGATGCCACTGTAGCTTTCGCATCCTTTTTGCTGTCTTCGGTAAATACCACATTACGGTACTCATCCAGTCTTGCACTCAGGTAAGCCTTGGCGCCCTCAAAATCACAGGTGATCTTTCCTGTCTGCTGCTGTACCTGTACTTCGTAATTCTCCATTATTTCTTTCCTCCTGTTCATACGCATCGTGCTGTCTCTTATAAAGGTTCTCACGGTGGAGACCAAGCTCCACCAGTTCCTGTTCCATCACATCACCCATGTACCATCACCATCTGCCCGTCAGCCTGCTCCGCATACTTTGCTTTGAGCAGCTGATTGAGTTCCTTCCTCTTCTGCAAGCTCCGTGCTTCCATCCTCCGGATATCCTCCTGGCGGCAGTCATAACAGACACCGTTTTCGAGTTCTCCGGCATCGCACATGCCACCACAGGCATAACACCTATACCGGTACATTTTCTGCCTCCTGATACTTTAACTTCCGCGCCTTATCGTCATTCTGCAGCAAGCAATAGGCTCTCCGCAGTGTTTCCTTGGTACTCAGTTCCGACAAAATATCATCTTCGGTAAAATCACCGAGAATAATGTGGTGTATTACATTTGCCACACAGCATTCCAACTTATCCAGTTCTTCCAACCGGTCCTTATCATTGCTCATTTGACATTTTCCTTTCCATGCCATATAATAGGCACATAAATAGCATTTGCGTGTTGTTTAGTAGGATCCCTTGCTTTGGTCGGTGCGGGATCCTATTTTATTTGCCCATCTTCTTTCATGGACTGACGTGCACATATAAAGCCAATTACCGCACATACAATGGCGGATATGTACATTCCTGCCTCTGTAAATCCTGCCGGAAGGATAAACAGCAATAATAATGCTGCGACTCCGTACAGATTTGACAGATTAAATACCTTTTTCAAGTTCTCACCCCCTTCTGAAGTAAATGCTTGTCCGCACCCTCTACGTGATGCCCAGTTACCACACTGGACACCACACTAAAAAGGCTAATAAGAAGGTAGGTGGTGCTGTCAGAAACACCACGTACAGGGCACGGATATCTTCAGTTACTTTTTGTCCTTATCCGGATCTTTGCTCTTGTTCTTCTGGCGCTCATGCCAGGCTACATTGTCCTCGTAGACCTGCTGGAAGAAATCCTTCGGTTCATCTTCCGGGTGCCCCGGACGGACCACTCTCTCCGGCTTCACTCCTGCAGCTATGCAGGTATCAATAATTGCCTGACCAAGTATCCTTACTTTTACAGGATCCAGTTCTTCCGGTTTCGGTCTGATGATGGTTACCGGCATACTTATCTCTCCTTTCTGTTTTGTTTAATCCTATGAAGTATTGGTTTGTCTATGTACCTAGTGCATTTCGTTTAACATGTTAGACACTGTTCTCATAAAAAAAGATCGCTCACTTTTTTGTTTAACGCTTCTGCAATCTTAGATAGTGTCTTTGTAGAGGTTACCTTTACAGACCCTGATTCTAGTCCAGATATTGTAGTTCGACAAACTCCGGATTTTTTTGCTAATTCTTCTTGTGACAATCCTTTTGCTTCTCTAATTTCTTTAACTCTGTATTGCAAATTTTCTTTCTCTCCTTTCTGTCTAACATATTAGACACTTTGCAGTTTAACATAGTGAACATTATATGTCAAGTATTTTGTTCAAAATATTTGACATTGAATGTTATAAATTGTACAATATAGTAAACAAAGATAAAGGAGGAATAGATATGACTCTCGGTGAAATTATAAAAGAATATAGAACAACCCATGAAATGAGTATGGATTTATTTTCTGATAGAAGTGGCATCAGCAAAGCTTACATATCATTACTCGAAAAAAATAAACACCCTAAAACAGGAAAAGAAATTACACCATCTATTCAATGTATAAAACAAGCTGCTCAGGGTATGAACTTAGATTTTAATGAACTTTTTAATATGTTAGATGGTAATGTTGCACTAGATTCATCTCTTTCTCCAGAAGATTCTATGGAATCTCCAAAGACAAAAAAGCGTGCATCAAAAAACCTTAACAAAATACTTAATGCTATCGGAATGTCTCCGGTGGAATTGTCCAAAGATTCCGGTGTTAGTAAATCTGCATTAAATCATTATTTAAAGGGTGATCTCGTTCCATCACAGGAAAATGCTGAAAAAATGGCTGCAGTATTAAAAGTTAGCCCTCTTTGGCTTATGGGTATACAAAAAAATATGATTCCTGAACAGCCGGTTGTCAGTGATGGTGCCGTACAGATCAAAGTGCTTGGTCGTGTTGCTGCCGGGATTCCTATTGAAGCAGTCACAGAATACATAGACACAGAAGAAATTCCAGCTAAAATGGCACAATCAGGTGATTACTTTGGGCTTCAGATTCATGGTGATAGTATGGAACCCAGAATGCGTGAGGGCGACGTAGTTATAGTCAGGCAGCAGGATGATGCCGAGAACGGTGATATCGTTATTGCTATGGTAAATGGAAGTGATGCAACATGCAAACGCCTTACAAAATACGCTGGCGGTATCGGACTAATTTCACTGAATCCTAATTATGATCCTATGATGTTCACTGATCAGGAAATCGTGGATAAGCCGGTACGTATTATAGGAAAAGTTGTAGAATTACGAGCAAAATTTTAGTTTTGGACGTCTATTGCTATATTTGTTATATGTGCATATATAACGAACAATGTGTAACTTACTTTATCGCATATGGCATAGACATTCGAATCCGGTATAGATATGTAGATCTTTGTCATATAGACGCCCCCTCTGCTCCCTGCCGGGGGAGGGTGCGGTATTATTTTAGCAGACAGAAACTTATGATTGTGTTGGTAATATATGGAGGGGAATTACATGGGAAAAATGTTTATCTGTATTCTTGGAATTTTGGGTATGATTTTCATTTTTTTGCCATTTATAGCACTGATACCACCATTTAAAAAAATAGCCATGAAAATTTACACTTTAGGTTTTGATGTAATATTTTTGGTGTGTCCATTATTGGGTGTTATTGCAATAGTAAGTATCATTTTACATGCAGAATTTGTTCAGAATATTATTATGTGGACTTACGATTATCTTAAAAAAATTTCACCTACCGCATGGCTCTTTTTAATGACTTTTTTTGCAAATGTAATTGCATATTTTGCGTCTTATCGTTGGAAGTGCAAAAAATATTTTTTTTGGTTAACATTGACAATTTCAGTTTGTTTTTGGGTTTGGCTTTTAAGTTTCAATTTTGTTTAATCATGGAGGGTTCTATATGTACAACTACTACGAAAAATTCCGGCCGGAAGAAATACTTGTATATATGCGTAAGTCCAGATCTGATGATCCCACCATGTCTGTCGAGGATGTACTGGCCAAGCACTGGAGCATCTTAAGTGACTGGCTCGCGCAAAATGTAGACGGTTCTATTCCGGACGAGAATATCTACCGGGAGATTGTATCCGGGGAAACTCTGGATGGCCGTCCGGAGGTACTTAAGTTACTTAAGCGTGTGGAGGATCCCCGCATCAAGGCTATCCTTGTGGTAGAGGTTCAGCGTCTCTCCCGTGGTGATCTGGAAGACTGTGGACGTCTGATCAAGCTCCTGCGGTATACCAATACGAAGGTGATCACTCCGCAGAAAATCTATGACATCGAGGACGAATACGACCGTGACGCCTTTGAACGTGAGCTGAAACGCGGCAACGAATACCTGGAATATTTTAAAAAGATCCAAAACCGCGGCAGGCTTCAGTCCGTGGCCGCCGGTAATTACATCGGCAGCATACCGCCCTACGGTTTTGACAAGACATTTGTCATGGATGGCAAGCGTAAGTGCCCTACTCTTACCCTTAACGATGACTCAAAAGTAGTTGTGATGATCTTCGATCTGTTAACCAAGAAAAAAACAGGACCTGTCAATATTGCTCACCGGCTTGATATGATGGGAATCAAAGCACCAAGGGGATCTCACTGGACGCATCAGACTGTCCGTGACATCCTGCGGAATCCTCACTATAACGGTAAAGTTGTCTGGTATCGCAAAAAAACTATTAAAACCGTGGAAGATATGGAAGTCCATGTATCACGCCCCCGGAACAATGACTACTTATGCTACGATGGGAAACAGCCTAAGTTGATCCCGGACGATGTATTTCAAGAAGCTCAGGAAATCTTAAATGCACACGCTACAAGAGAAAATCACAACAAAGGATTACGTAATATACTATCCGGTATCCTATACTGTGAATGTGGGCGGTCTATGAATATGCGTAATTTTTTACAACCAGATGGTTCCAAGTATTCATCTGCAAGGTTCCAGTGTCCGGATCAGGCATATTGCAATAACGGATCCGTCCTTGCTGATGATCTGCTGCGAATCATATATACTGCTATCTGTGAAGAATTGAACCGCTACGAAATCAAAGCAAATGAGAATACGACGCAAAAAGAGTCATCAAAAGAAAATACCATCTCACTGCTGGCAAAGCAATTAGAAGCACTTGAAAAGAAAAGAATCTCCTTATGGGATAAGTACACCGATGAAAGCATGCCACGTGACGTATTTGAGACTTTAAAGGATAAATGTGAGAAAGACATAGCTGAATCGAAAAAGGCGCTGGATGAGGCTTACAGAACCGATACAATCCGTGTCAATTTAGATGCCACTATATTTTCCTTCAAACAGGCGGCTACCTGCATCTATGATGATACGCTATCACCGGAAGAAAAGAACCGGCTCCTGAAAGCTGCAATTAAGAAAATCACCTACTCCCGTCCCCGACCGGTACGTAATAAAGGCAAAAACCTTAAAGGTGTGCATGGAGGATGGACCTGCGCTGATCCACAGATTACAATAGAATTCAACGTTTAACTCCATATACAGCATCACGGGACTGATGAACTGGGGCATTTGGAAATGGTAGCCACCATCGTCCATCAGCTGACCCGTAACCTCTCCATGGAAGAGATTGAGAAAAGCGGATTCGCCAACTATTACGTGGATCATACCATCGGTGTCTGGCCCCAGGCAGCAGGCGGTGTTCCCTTTAATGCCTGTGAGTTCCAGGTAAAGGGAGATATCATCACCGATCTGCACGAGGATATGGCTGCGGAACAGAAAGCCCGCTCCACCTATGACAACATCTTACGTCTGATCAAGGATCCGGATATCTGCGAACCCATCAAATTCCTGCGTGCCCGCGAAGTCGTCCATTACCAGCGCTTCGGGGAAGCCCTCCGCATCACCCAGGACCACCTGAATTCAAAGAACTTCTATGCCTTTAACCCTGGTTTTGACCACTGTGAATCCTGTGACAATTAACCCTTCCACAAAAAGAGAATCCCTCACACAAAGAGGGATTCTCTGATCATGATCTTATTCCAGATTAAATACCAAGAAAACTTTTTACGGTATCCTTCATTTTATCCACATCACACTGCGTATCATGAAGTATGGGTGCGGTACGGATCTCTTCGATCGCTCCGGGCACCTTCACCTTAGCAATTTTGGATAATTCATCCACCAGTTCAAAATCGCCCATCACATCATATTTAGTGTCAATCGCATCCATTACGCTTCTGGTGAATTTGAAGGGGCTTGCGGTAGAAGCAATGACGGTGGTCTTATGATCCCCGGTCTCTGCCACATATTTTCCGTATACTGCAGAAGCTACTGCGGTATGGGTATCGATCACATAGCCGCACTTCTCATACAGACGGCGAATTTCTGCTGCCGTCTCTGCCTCACTTGCAAAGTTACCATAGAAGTCAGCCAGCTGCGCCTTCATTTCTTCGGTGATCTCGTATTTGCCATTGCCGGTCAGCGCACTCATCAGCTCACGGTTTTTATCTGCATCATTGCCTGCGATACGGTAGATCAGACGCTCTAAGTTGCTGGAGATCAGAATATCCATGGAAGGAGATGTCGTCAGTACGAACTCTCTGTTGCGGTCATAGGTTCCGGTACGGAAGAAATCATACAGTACCTTATTGTCATTGGAAGCACAGATCAGCTTATCAATGGGAAGCCCCATATTCTTCGCATAAAATGCTGCCAGAATGTTACCGAAGTTACCGGTGGGAACTACGACATTGATCTTCTCACCCTCTGCGATCTTACCGTCTTTACATAACTGTGCATAAGCATACACATAGTAGCAGATCTGCGGTACCAGACGTCCGATGTTGATAGAGTTTGCTGAGGAGAACTGGAAGCCCTTATCGTCCATCTCTTTTGCCAGTTCCTTATCGGAGAAAATCTTCTTCACGCCGGTCTGGGCATCGTCAAAGTTGCCGTGAATGCCTACTACGAAGGTATTGGCACCCTTCTGGGTCACCATCTGCTTCTCCTGGATCGGGCTGACACCGTTCTTCGGGTAAAATACAATGATACGAGTACCTTTTACATCTGCAAAACCTGCCAGGGCTGCCTTACCGGTATCGCCGGAGGTAGCGGTCAGGATCACGATCTCGTTCTTAATATTGTTCTTGCGGGCAGAAGTGATCATCAGATGAGGTAAAATGGAAAGTGCCATATCCTTAAAAGCAATGGTGGATCCATGGAACAATTCCAGATAATACGCATTGTCTGCCTTCACAAGCGGAGCAATTTTTTCTGTATCAAACTTGGAATCGTAAGCACTGTTAATACAATTCTTCAGTTCTTCTTCCGTAAAATCCGTCAGAAATAATTTCATGACTTCATATGCAACCTGCTGATAAGTCATTCCCGCAAGCTCCTTAAGACTCTTGTCCAGTGTGGGAATATGATCCGGTACAAACAATCCTCCGTCATCGGATAATCCCTTCAGAATCGCCTGTGATGCGGTTACCGGTGCGCCGTTGCTGCGTGTGCTACGATATATTACTTCCATTTCCTCTCCTCCGTATCAATATGTATGGATCTATTGTATCCATCTTCAATTTCGTAAAAGTATAGCATACTTTAAGCACTGTTGCAAGGTGAATTGATAAAGTCCACGCTACATTCTTATTCTTGTTATTCCTTAAAAAACTCATGTCCGCCGTGCCGGAATAACAGTGTAAGCTTTTCATCAAACCAACGCATTCGTTTACTGTCCGCATAATCTCTGGCGGCAAAATAAAGTGCTCCTTCGGAGATATCCTCTCCATCCAGTGCTCGTCCCACTGCCCTTACGGTCTCCTCACTGATCTGTACTCTGTCATAGCTCCCATCGGACACCGGGGAAAACTGCGTGATCCCATTCTCCTGCTGGAACACGATCTCCGACACACTGTCCGGAAATTTATCGGAATTCAGACGGTTCAATATGACATTTGCCACCAAAAGTTTCCCCTCCTCATCCTCACATCCTGCTTCCGCTTCCACAATTTTCAACAGAACCTCCAGCTCCACCATGTCCAAATGATACCTGCTGTTCCTCTGCAATTCATTGCAGTCGACTACCCGCTGTCCCGAGGATGTCCGGGAAGCAATTCCGATCATTCTGCTCTCACTGTCTGCCGCTACCGGGACTTTTATCTGCAGATTCCGCTGTATTTCTTCCATTTGTCCCAGACACAAAAATCCTGCCAGAAATAACAAATGCGCTGTTAACAGAACAGTCAATGCCCGTTTATACATTTTCGATCCTCACATACCTACAAATGATTTTGACTCCAACTTCATTCTATGCAGCTCGTCCGAAAAATATATCTGTTGTTTTCCGGGAAAAAATGATACTATGAAATTATGAATGAGCAGAAAACAGGAAAAAGCAAACTGGATAAAGGGATATTTCGTGCCGTAAAAAAAGATGGAACCGTGTATTACCGTGCCTCTCTGACCTACCGTGGGAAGCACATCAGTCTGGGTAGCTACCGGGATGCCGGACAGGCACACTCGGCCTATGAAGAAGGGATTCGTCTGTTAAATGATTCCTCTCTCTCCCTGAAATCCTACCGAGAGACCTCTTCCCTTTCCTTTGAGAAGTGGGTCTGTCTGCTCAACTTCCGGGATAACGGAATCTACCTTGGGAGCCCCATCTATATGGGCCAGCAGCTTTTTTACTATTATCTCACGCCACACCATGTACTGAAATTTGATCTGGAAGATCTGTTCTATTATTCTTCACACAAAATCATGCGGCGCGGTAATCATTATTTTGTGTCCGATTATGGAATGCAGCTGACTCTTACATCCCGCTATGGCATCAAAAGCTATGCCGTACCCGGTAGAGACTATTGTTTCCGCAATGGTGATCCCACGGATTTCCGCAGAGAAAATCTGCAGATTCACAACATTTATCACGGTGTCCGCAAAACAGTAACAAAAAACGGACAGCATCTCTATACTGTCCGCATTCATATTCATGGCAATTATCTGGTGGGCCGTTATGCTACCGATGTGGAAGCCGCCATTGCCTACAACAAAGCCATCGACATTCTCCGAAACAAAGGAGTGACCAATAACTTTTTATCCAACTACGTGGAAGGCATTGCTCCCAGCCGCTATGCAGAGATCTATTCTTCTCTGCCCATTGCCCCCGGCATTCTGAATTATCCGGCTATTTCTCCGAATAATCAATGAAGCTGATATTCATGTTGGCATAACCGGCAATCCCGTCCACCGAGATATCGTCCGCGTATTGCCACATGGTAAAACGATACGGATAATCCGGAACATCCCCCACCTGGGATAACCATACATCATACGCAGACAGTTTTGACAGATCCACCTCCTTGATCAGCCATTCCTTGTTGCCGTATAATAATGTTTTATATCCGGCCGCCGCTATCGTATCCAGAAAAGCCTTCGTGATCTTCGTCTTATCCGCTCTGCTGACCCCTTCTATGCGGGCCGTATCGTTATCCACGAATCCCATATCAAAAGCCACCGGATAAGTAATCTTATAATCTTTAATATTGTTCAGTACGACGTTCGCTTCTTCCACCGCTTCTGCTTCGGTGATCGCCTGTGAAGTAAAATACACTCCGATCTGCAGTCCGGCATCTGTCGCTCTCTTTAGATTATCTGCGAAATACTCATCCAGAACAATCTGACCGCTGCCGTAACCTCTGGCTCCCACCCGAAGCATCACGAAATCAATACCTGCTTTTTTTAATTTCAGGAAGTCCACATAATCCTGATATTTGGAGATATCCACCCCAACATAAGAAGTAAGCTTTCCATCCTGATAATATTTCATAAAATCCGACTGACACACCAGTTTTGTAAAATCGTATTCGTGTTTCGGCAGATAAGGGCTGATCAATACCCATTCTTCTTTCCCATCCCGATCAGTCACCAGGGTATGCTTTCCATCGGTGGATGGATCTGTATCCGTCGTATCTTTTTTCCCATCCTGTCCGGAAGGATTCTCTGAAGGCATCGGTGTAGCCGTTGTCTCCGGATACATATCCCAAAAATCCAGATCCGAAGGAGTCAATGTGCTTCCGGTGATCAGATCCTGCGTATCCGGATACTTTGCTGTCTGCTGATTTCCTGCCTGTTGTACATTCTCCGTCTGTGCAGCTGTATTATTCTGTTGATGAGACGCCGGTTTCCTGTTAATGATCAGCACAACCATAAGTATCACCACCACAAAAATAGTGACAGCAACGATCGCACTGACCACGGTAGGAGTCAACCCGCTTCCATGATCTTCATAATCGTCCGGAAGACGCATACTATTTCTCCTCTTTTATGCTTTTACAATACACTTTTTAGGGCATTTTTCCATGCAGGCTCCACAGCCGACACACTTTTCGGGATCAATGACCGCATGAAAATTCTCTACTTTCACAGCATCATGCTGACAATTTTTCACACAAATTCCGCAGCCAACGCATCCTGTGGTACAGGCTTTCATAGTGACCGGTCCCTTGTCGGTAGAACTGCAGGCTACCTGCACCGTATTGGAATATGGGATCAGACTGATCAGGTGTTTCGGACATACCTCTACACATTTTCCGCAGGCCTTACACTTTTCTTTGTCTACTACGGCTACACCGTTTTTGACGTGAATGGCATCGAAAGGACATACCTGTGTGCAGGTTCCATATCCAAGACAGCCGCTGTTACAGGATTTCGGTCCGCCTCCGGGGACAAAGCTCATCATACGGCAATCCTTGATTCCGTAATAATCATAGTCTGTCTTCGTCCGGTCGCAGTCACCCTGGCAGTGAACATACGCTACTTTTCTCTCGGAAGCCTCTGCCTCTACTCCCATGATCGCAGCGATTTTTTTGCCGACTTCCTCTCCGCCTACCGGACAGGTATTAACGGCAGCCTCTCCTTTTGCAATCGCAGCGGCAAGTCCGGAACATCCGGCGAACCCACAGCCGCCGCAGTTATTACCGGGAAGGGCGGCAAGTACCGCTTCTTCCTTCTCATCTACTTCTACTTTGAATTTTATACCGGCCACGCCAAGAAACAGTCCCACAAAGATGCCGACGATTCCGACACAAGCCGCAGCAATCAGAATTCCTGTTATACTCATCTATGTTACTCCTTCCTAGATCAGACCGGAGAATCCGCAGAAAGCAATTGCCATCAGTCCCGCTGTCAGCAGCACCATGGGCATTCCCTTGAAAGATTCCGGCACCTCATTGTATTCCATTTTTTCACGCAATCCAGCCAGGATCACGATGGCAATGGTAAAACCAAGGGCTGTGGCAAATCCGTTTACAATACCGGTCAGAATACCGTATTCCTTCTGTACATTGGTAATTGCTACACCTAAAACCGCACAGTTGGTGGTGATCAGGGGCAGATATACACCCAGTGCCTGATACAGAGAAGGCATAGCCTTTTTCAGGAACATCTCCACAAACTGTACCAGCGCCGCGATCACAAGGATAAATACAATGGTCTCCAGATACTCAATGTGCAGCGGCTGTAAGATAAATTTATAAATCACGCCCGCCACCGCACTTGCCAGCGTTATGACGAAAATAACCGCGGTTCCCATACCGCCTGCAGTCTTGATCTTACGGGATACTCCCAAAAACGGGCAGAGTCCCATGAACTGGCTTAAGACGATATTGCTGACAATGGAGGAACTGATCAGTAACAGAAGCATATCTTTCACACTATCCATTTATTTGTCCTCCTTATCCAAGTCTATTGTCTCAAGGTCATCCGTTGCAGCCTTAGGCTTTGCTGCCGCTCTGGCCGCGTCCATCACGGCATCCTCCGAAGTATCGGTATTGTCGTAAAATCTCTCTGAGCAGCCGCTTTCGCCACAGTGCAGACAATCATGTCCGCAGCCGGACTGGATTTTCTCATAATCCTTGCCTGCCAGTTTTCTCTTGTTCTTCACATAATTCTGCAGAGCAGTCAATGCAGCCAGCACAAAGAACGCACCGGGAGCCAGTCCGAAGATGTTGATCGTTACATAGGAATCCGGCATGATCCGGAATCCGAAGACAGATCCTGCCGCCAGAATCTCTCTCACGGCACCGATACAGGTCAATGCCAGGGAGAAACCAAGTCCCATGCCAAGTCCGTCAAACAAAGAAGGAATCGGCGGATTGGAGTATGCATAGCTCTCCGCTCTTCCCAAAATAATACAGTTCACAACGATCAAAGGAATGTATACACCCAATGCATCATTCAGAGACGGCAGATATGCCTGTAAAAGTAACTGCACCGCCGTTACAAATGAAGCTATAATTACGATAAATGCGGGGATTCTCACACGGTTGGGAATCACTTTCCGCAACAGGGAAATGATCAGATTGCTCATCGTAAGTACCACCGCTGTCGTCAGTCCCATTCCCAGACCGTTCATTGCGGAAGTGGTTACGGCCAGTGTAGGACACATTCCCAGCATCAGCACAAAGGTAGGATTCTCCTTGATAATGCCGTTGTAAAGTCTTTCACCTGCTTTATTCATTGCCTGCACCTCCCTGTACATAATCATGAAATGCCAGAAGGCTTCCGTTCACGGCATTGGTCACGGCCTTGGTGGTGATCGTTGCACCGCTGATGGCATCAATCTCACTGTCAGAAGTGGAACCGGTCTTGGTATACGTAAAGCTCTTCACATTTTTCTGATGGAACTGCGGTACCAATACATCGCCTGCTTTCATTCCCAGTCCCGGTGTCTCGGAGATACTCAAAATAGAAATATCATTTACGGTACCGTCCAGACGGATTCCCACATACAAAACGATATTTCCGCCGTATCCCTCAGAGGATGTGGTCTGGATCACATATCCCAGTTTCTCTCCGGAGGCATCCTGAGCTTCATATACCGTACCGATGGTAATTCCGGTATCGGAAAGCTTCTGCGCCGTATCATCGGAAGGGATATACGGATCCAATTCTTCAAAATGTCCGGCATCCGCAAATACTGCCTGGCAGGCTTCCTGCACTGCTTTTTCTTCCTGCAGACGGATGGGTTCCTTGGTAAGTTCATAGACAAATCCAAGTAACAGGCCGGCGATCAGGGTGATGGCAAATAAAATGCCTGCTTCTTTTAACATTGCCTGCACATCATTTTTATTTTTCATGTTTCGCACCTGCCTTTCTTCCGAAAGCAACCGGCATGGTGAATTTTTCAATCAGAGGTACCAAAAGGTTTCCTAAAATGATAGCATAAGATACTCCTTCCGCTCCCGGTCCGAAGATACGGAAGATTCCGGTAAGAAGTCCCAGTACAACACCATATACATACTGTCCTTTGATGGTGATCGGGCGGGTAACATAATCCGTAGCCATGAAAAAGGCACCCAGGATCAGACCGCCACCGGCCAACTGTGCCGACAGATATGCGGGATCAAAACCATGTCCGCCGAAAAATCCGGCAAACAGGATCACTGTCACAATATAGGTTCCCGGAATGCGCAGATCGATCACTCCGATCAGGATCAGAAAACATGCCCCGATCAGTAACGCAATAACGGAAGTCTCGCCGATGGTACCGGCTGTCTTACCCACGATCATATTCATGACATTGACACTCTCTCCTGCCTTCAGTGCCGCCAGCGGAGTGGCTCCGGTATAAGCATCACAGACGAAGTTCGTCATCTGCGAAGGGAAAGAGATCAATAAGAAACATCTTGCTGCCAGTGCCGGGTTCATAAAATTTTGTCCCAGGCCTCCAAACAACATTTTTACTACAAGAATTGCAAACACACCGCCCAGGGCAGCTATCCACAGAGGAATACCTACCGGCAGATTCAGTGCCAGCAGCAGTCCGGTGACCACCGCCGACATGTCTGTTATGGTTATTTTCTTCTTCCACAGCCAGCCGAATAACAATTCTGTCAGGACTGTGCTTGCAATGGTAACAGCCATCACTGCCAGTGCTCTGGGACCGAAATTGTAGATTCCGAAACCGGCAGCAGGCAGCAGTGCGATCACCACAGCTGTCATAATACTACTGGTCGTTACTTTCGACCTTATATGAGGATTTGAAGATACTTTTAAAAGTTCACTCACTGTTCTTCCCTCCTACCTCTTTTTCTTTTTGGCCAGTTGAATTTTACGCATGGACTTGATCTCCTGTGTCAGAGGTCTCTTGGCAGGACATACAAAGCTGCAGCAGCCACACTCACAGCATTCCATTCCGTTATGTTCTACGAATGACTCTTCGTCAAAATGCTCCGCATAAGTTGCCAGCAGACTGGGAACGATCCGTCCCGGGCATGCTTCCACACATCGTCCACAGTTAATACAGGGGCTGGGTTCCATCGCAGAGACATCATCCTGTGTCAATGCCAGCAAAGCAGTAGAAGTCTTGGTCGTCGGAACATTGAGATCAAACATACCGAATCCCATCATCGGACCACCGCAGATAATCTTCTCCGGATCCTGTTTAAATCCTCCCGCCACATCCAACAGTTCCTGATAACTCATACCGATGGGTACCCGGAAGTTCCGTGGATTCGCCACAGCATCACCGGTTACCGTGACAATGCGCTCCATCAGAGGGCGTCCTTCTGTAACCGCTCTGTAAATAGCAACCATGGTATCTACATTGTCTACAATGCATCCCACATCCGCGGGCAGCATGGAAGAATTGATCTTACGACCCGTTGTGGCATAGATCAGCTGACGTTCCGCACCCTGCGGGTACTTGGTCTTCAATGCCTTGACCGTGATCTGCGGATCATTTTTGGTCATCTGTTTTAACAGAGAGATGCAATCCGGTTTATTATCTTCCACTGCCAGAATTCCATGAGCATTATCGAACAGCTTCAATATGATCTTCAGACCGCCGATCAACTTGTCCGGCTCCTCCATCATCCTGCGGTAATCAGAAGTCAGATAAGGCTCACATTCCGCACAGTTTGCAATTACATAGTCAATTTTATCAGGATCCTTCGGAGATAATTTTACATGGGTAGGAAAGCCGGCTCCTCCCATACCTACAACTCCGGCTTCTTTTACAATATCGATGATCTCATCTTTTTGTAATTTATCCACCGGTGCATAGGGATGAAATTCCATACTTTCATACAAACCGTCATTGTCTATTACAATGCTCTGTATCAGATCTCCCGTCACTACACGCCTTGTCTCGATAGACTTTACAGTACCGGACACGGATGCATAAATCGGCGCCGACACAAATCCACCACTCTCCGCTATCTTCTGTCCTGCAAGTACACGATCTCCTTTTGCCACGATTGGCTTAGCCGGGGCTCCGATATGCTGAGACATGGGATAGACCATTTCTCCCTTAGGCAGAACATCCTGGATCGGCTTGTCTTTCGACAGATCTTTGCCATCATAGGGATGGATTCCACCTACAAATGTCAACTTCGCCATTTTCTATCGTCCTTTCTGAATCATTCTTGTATTTCAGATCACATTACGATAATTGTACTATTTTTATCAATTTTTATCAACTTTTATCAACAAAATGCTACTGCATTTTATAAAATTATGGTAGAATAAATTAGATAAGCAAACATGCCCCACGGCAGAAAGAGGTCATACATGAAAAAATCAGAAGAGACTCTGGAGGATTTTGCGATCTCCTATCCCTTGGATAAGCTGGCACCTCTGGAACAGGTACTGTTTCTCGATATTGAGACCACGGGATTTACTTCCCGTACTTCTTATTTATATATGATAGGCTGCGCTTACAACCGGGCCGGTAAATGGCATACCATACAATGGATGGCAGAGGATTACGCACAGGAGGGAGCGATTCTCACTGCCTTCTTTGACTTTGCGAGATCCTATAAATATCTGGTTCATTTCAACGGCAATAACTTCGACCTTCCCTTTATCAGCCAGAAATGTGCCCAGTTAATGCTTCCATTTTCTTTCGAAGGTTTTCAGGGAATCGATATTTATCGTCGGATTTCTCCTTATAAGTTTTTCTTAAAGTTGCCCAACTGCAAACAGAAAACTCTGGAGCAATACCTTGGAATCGCCCGTACGGATGTCTTTTCCGGTGGTGAATTGATTGGATTATATCACGACTATGTCAAGAATCCTTCCGAATTCACCGAAAAGGCTTTATTCCTTCACAATGCGGACGATTTAAAAGGGATGTTGGAAGTTCTTCCGATTCTCGCATACTATGATCTATTTAACGAGAACTGTGTCAAAGCCAAAAAGGTACAGGCCAACTATTACAAAGATATGCATGGGGCACAGCGAAAAGAGCTGCTGATCACACTGCAGATTCCTACACCGCTGCCCAAACCTATTACTGCCTCTGCCGGTAATTGTTACTTCCGCGGCGAGGGAGAATCTGCTACTCTTAAGGTTCCGATCTATGAAGAAGAATTAAAATATTTCTATTCGAACTACAAGGATTATTATTATCTTCCTACCGAAGATGTGGCGCTTCATAAATCCGTAGCTGGTTTTGTCGATAAGGAACACAGACTCCAGGCTTCCGCAGCGAATTGCTATACCAGGAAGTTTTCCTGTTATCTTCCCCAGTGGGATATTTTATTTACACCTTTCTTCAAGAGAGATTATAAGAGCAAGGAATTATTTTTTGAACTTACAGATGAAATGAAGAAGAACCGTGAAGGTTTTTCCCGTTACGCCAATCACGTCCTGTCCATGATTGCCGCCACATATTAAAAAAAGGAAAGCTGATCGCTTTCCTTTTTTCTTCCTATAAACCTATAAGGGTTTGACATAATAAAAAGAACTTTTTCTCTCAAATCCTATGTCACGATAATTCATGATCTGTTCCGTACTTCCGATAAAAAGCATTCCACCCTTTGCCAGGGAATGATAATACTTTCGAAATACTTCATCCTTTGCTTCCTCTGTAAAATAGATCAGAACATTTCTGCACACGATCAGATGATATTCTGTCGGATAAGCATCCTTCAACAGATTATGCTGATGAAAATCAACTCTTGCCTTAATCTCATCCGCAATCTTATAAGAGGAACCGATCTTCGTGAAATATTTCTTCTTTAGATCTTCTGGTACACCTTCTATGCTCTTCTCATTGTACAATCCGGTCTTTGCCTTTGCAATCACCTGCTTGTCCAGATCAGTAGCATAGATATGGATCTGTTGTAACGGAACATGCCGTGACAAAGCCATAACCAGTGAGTACGGCTCATCTCCCGTAGAACAGGCAGCGCTCCAGATTTTTAAATTCTTACCAAAGCGCTGAATCAGTTCTGGGATAACTGTCTCATCCAGATATTTCCACTGTTCGGGATTACGATAGAACTCCGATACATTGATGGTAATATACCCTACAAACTCCTCGAAAAGTTCTCTATCCGTCTTCAGTGCCTGTACATACTTATCATATCCTACAATCTTGTGTTTTGCGATCAGAGTATCAATACGCCGCTTCATCTGCTTCTCTTTATAAGCATTCAGATCGATCGTAGTCAGAGAATATATCTCCTTTTTAAAATACTCATAATCATATATCATGAATATCAACCACCCAGCTGTTAATTATTCCTCAGTATTCTCAGCCTCTGCAGCGATCACAGCATCGATATCTACAGATACAACATCTGCATCAGACTCTTCCTCTGCCTCTGCAGGTTCGGGAGCTGTCAGAGCCTTTACGCTCAGGGAGATCTTGTGATCAGCCTCATTGAAATCTACAACCTTAGCTGTAACTTCATCGCCAACGCTCAGTACATCGGAAGGTTTCTCAATGTGCTCCTTTGCGATCTGGGATACATGAAGCAGAGCATCTACACCGGGCTCTAATTCTACGAAAGCACCAAAGTCGGTCATTCTTGCAACCTTACCGGTTACTACATTGCCGACTGCATACTTCTGTGCAGCATCCTTCCAGGGGTTAGCATCATCGAATTTCAGAGACAGTGCAATCTTATTGCCGTTGATCTCTTTGATCAGGACTTTCAGCTTATCGCCAACCTTGAATACCTTCTTGGGATGTTCAACTCTGCCCCAGGACATCTCGGAGATGTGAAGCAGTCCGTCTGCGCCGCCAAGATCAATAAATGCGCCGAAATCAGTTACGTTCTTAACAACACCTTCTACGATATCGCCTTCTTTGATCTTCTCAAAGAGTTCCTTCTGCAGCTCAGCCTTCTTGGCTACGATCAGCTGTTTACGGTCGCCGATATATCTTCTTCTCTTGGGATTGTACTCGCTGATCACGAATTCAATCTCCTGTCCTGCATACTTGGTCAGATCCTTCTCATAAGTATCGGATACCAGGCTTGCGGGGATGAAGATTCTTACTTCGTCCACAATTACACTTAAACCACCGTCCAGTACCTGAGATACGGTTGCCTTAAGTACTTCGTGATTGTTAAATGCTTCTTCGATTCTCTTGTTGCCTCTGTCTGCAGCAAGACGCTTGTAGGTAAGGAGAACCTGACCCTCACCGTCATTTACTTTCAGGACCTTGACTTCCATGGTGTCACCAACCTTGGCAACTGTGGTAAGATCCACGCTGGAGTCGTTGGTATATTCGTTCTTGGTAAGAATACCGTCAGATTTATATCCGATGTTCAGAATGATCTCTTCCGGTTTCACATCGATGACTGTACCTTCGACTACCTCTCCTGCATGTATTGTCTTTAATGATTCTTCCAGCATTTGTTCAAAAGTTAATTCTGACATAATTTTGAACCTCCTCAATTAATTTATTTGGGGTGGAAGCCCCCGCGGTAATACCCACTAGTCGAACAGCTTTAGGTAGATCTAAATGCAAGTCATCCAGTGTCTGTATAAAATAGGTGTGCTCACATTCCCTTTGGCAGATTTCGTAAAGCTTTCTGCTGTTGGAACTGTGCTTCCCTCCTATTACAATCATAACGTCAGCATCCGCTGCAATGGTCTTTGCCGATCGCTGTCGCTCTTCTGTAGCATTACAGATAGTGTTCACAACACTATCATTGTAACCTTTTTTTTCAAAAATTTCAACTATATATTGAAATTTATTGTAGTTATATGTCGTCTGAGACACAATGCAGAGTTTTTCGCCTTCTGTTTTTACAAAATTTTCTGCCTGCTCCGGAGTCTCCAGAACAGTAACGGGTCCCGGACACCAGCCGACGATCCCCTCTACTTCCGGGTGCTTCGGATCTCCCACAACGATCACATGATACCCCTCGTTACTTTTTAGTTCCACAATACGATGGATCTTTTTCACAAAAGGACAGGTGGCATCAATGCATTCCAGACCGTTTGCCTCCATGATGTCATAGATTTCTTTTGCCACACCGTGAGCACGGATGATCACTGTGGGAATGTTCTCCCCGGCTTTCAGCTGTTTCAGATCCTCTTTGTTCTCCAGAACCCGTACACCCTTTTCCGACAGTTCTTTGACCACTTCCTCGTTGTGTACAATGGGACCATAGGTATATATAGTCTTCCCGTTTTTTAATTGTTCATACACGGTATCCACGGCGCGCTTTACACCAAAGCAAAAGCCTGCACAGTCTGCCAGTCTTACTTCCATATATCGTCTCCCATTTAGCCAATCAGTGCCACGATCCGGTCAATGACCTGTTCAATGGTCATATCGGAGGTATCCACAAGTACCGCATCCTCCGCCTGCTTTAACGGAGAAGTCTCTCTGTGCATATCTCTGTAATCTCTGTCCTCGATATCCTGACGGATCTTTTCTAAGTTGCAGGACTCACCCTTGGCAGTCAGCTCATCATATCTTCTTTTTGCTCTCACCATACTGCTGGCGGTCAGATAGATTTTGACCTGTGCATGTGGTAATACTACGGTACCGATATCACGGCCGTCCATGATCACATTGCTTTTCGCTGCCAGTGCCTGCTGAAGTTCTACCAGTTTGGTACGTACCGCCGGCTGTGCACTGGTGGTGGAAGCCATGTTGCCAACCTCCTCGGTACGCAGATAAGCATTGACGTTTTCACCGTTTAATAATACGACCTGTTCTCCGTCCACATATTGAATGGTGATATCTGCCTCCTTACATTTATCGGCGATCGCTGCCGCATCCGCAGGATCCACACCCTCTCTTAACATGAACAGTGCCATGGCGCGGTACATTGCTCCGGTATCCACATAGATAAAGCCCTTCTTTTTTGCCACTGCTCTGGCAATCGTGCTTTTACCGGCACCTGCCGGTCCGTCAATAGCTACATTAAAGCTCATATTCATATCCTCTTTTCTTCGTATTTTCTTTATGATTCTATTTTTCAAAAAATTTATTGTATGCTTTCTCCCGCCAAATGTCCCGTAGACCAGGCAATCTGTAAGTTAAAGCCACCGGTCATGGCATCCAGATCCAGTACTTCCCCCGCAAAATACAGATGCTTTACCAGCCTGGATTCCATGGTGGAAGGATTGATGTCTTTTACAGAGATTCCGCCCTGGGTAATGATTGCTTCCGCAAAAGATCTCGTCCCCGTTACCGTCATAGGCAGTGCCTTGATCAGCATGCCGAAAGCTTTTCTCTCTTCTCTGCTGATCTCGTTGACCTTCTTCTCCGGAGAGATTCCTGACAGCTCTATCATAACAGGGATCAGCTTCGCAGGGAACAGATGATCCAGTGCATTTTTAAACTGTTTATTCTTCGCTTCCTCAAAATCCCGAAGCAGCCGTTTATCCAACTGTTCCGGTGTCAGTGCGGGTTTCAGATCCAGGAAAAGCTTTACTTCATCGTCACCTTTTTGTCTGGAAATATTTTTGGAATAAAAGCTGCTGGCGGACAAGATCAACGGCCCGCTGACGCCAAAATGGGTAAACAGCATCTCTCCGAAGCCTTCGTACCAGGTCTTCTTCCCACATTGCATCCGGATCTCCACATTTTTAAGAGATAATCCCATCAGCGCTTTGCACCAGCTCTCGCGGATCTCTAACGGTACCAATGCGGGCCTTCGCTCCGTTACTTTATGACCCGTCTCTTCTGCGAACCGGTAACCGTCTCCGGTGGATCCGGTAGCGGCATAGGAGCAGCCACCTGTACAGATAATGCAGGCATCGGCGGTCAACTTCTTATGATCCGTACATTCCACTCCGTAAAAGCAAATATTGTCGTCACTTTCCTTCGTCAGGATCTTTTTCACTTCTGTGTGCAGATGAATATCCACATGATATTTATGCAATTCTCTCTGCAGGGCGGCGATCACATCCGAAGAATGATCGGATACCGGAAATACCCTGTCGCCCCGCTCTGTTTTCAGGGGACATCCCGCCTGTTCGATCAGATCACACACCTGCGTATTGTCAAAGCTGTAAAAAGCACTGTACAGGAATTTTTCATTGGTGCAGACATTTTGGAACAGCACATCCATATCCGCTCCATTAGTCACATTACAACGGCCTTTTCCCGTAATAAACAGCTTTTTCCCAAGCTTTTCATTTTTTTCCAAAAGGGTTACGTTATGTCCGCATTTTGCTGCCGCTATGGCAGCCATCATGCCGGCAGCTCCGCCGCCGACCACTATCACATTGCTCATTCTCATCCTTTTCTGCCGACATATCGACGTCACTGCTCCTTGCGTCGCAGAGAATAATCCAACATCGGTTCATCATCTATAAAATCAATCTCGTCATTCAGATACACCTGATAATTGTTCCATGTCTCTTCCAGTGTCTCCAGATTCTTACGCACCTGCTCCGGACATTTCAGGCAAAGTGCTACCACCAGGGCATTGATCACACTAAGAGGTGCCACCAGAGAATCCACAACCGACACCATGTCACTTCTCGCCAGCAGATTGCAGGAAGAATACAGATTCATGGGGGAATGGATACTGTCGGTAATGGCGATCACTTTGGCATTCCGGTCATTGGCGAACTCCATTGCCTTTAACGTCCGCATAGAATATCTCGGAAAACTGATGCCGATAAAGCAATCCTTCGGTCCTATATGGATCATCTGTTCAAAGGTCTCGCTGACACTGGTAGTGTTCAGCAAAAATACCTTTCCGCGGATCATGTTCAGGTAAAAATGCAAAAACGCCGCCAATGGCTCATTGCTGCGGAGTCCCATGATATAGATGGTCTCCGCTTCTAAGATCGTAGCTACTGCCGATTCAAACGCCGCCGGATCCAGATTATCTATAGTATCCTGAATCTTCTCGATATCTGCCGTGAGAACAGAGGTCAGGATCTCCGACTGGGAACTTCTTCCATATTTTGCATCCATTTTCTGGATACCATTTAGTTTACCCTGTACACAGCTTTCCAATGCCTTCTGAAATTTCGGGTACCCATCATAACCGATCCCTGCGGCAAAACGAACCACGGTAGATTCACTGATTCCCAGTGTTTCTCCTAATTTAGCTGCCGTCATGAATACCGCCTGGTCAAAATGTTCCGATATATAGTCCGCAATGGCTTTATGCCCCTTGCTCATCTTCGCATAGTGTTCATTTATCCGGGTAAAAACATCATATTCTGCCACTGTTCTTAACCTCGCATTGTCTCATTGTAAAAAGCATAGTAGGAATGTTCCAAAAGCTGCATCGTCTGCTGATCTGTCAGATCATAATCTCCGGTCAGAGACATGCAGGCGGCTCCATGGATAAAAATCCACATTTTCATAAACAGATCTCCGGGATCCGGGCATCCTGCCACTCTCGCCAGATTGATCTCATAGACTACATTTCCGGCATCGCCGTTCAAAATCTCATACATGCTTTTCGTCTTATGTTTGCTGCCCTGGTCACCGGATACAAACAGAAGTTCAAACAAGTGTCTTTCTTCCCGTGCAAAAGCTATGTATGCCATTCCTAAGTTGGCAAAAGGTGTCTTCCCGGTGCGGGGATACAGGCTGTAATAATCCAGAAAATACGCCGTTGCTCTCTCATAGACCGCATCCCACAGTTCTTCCATATTCTTATATACTCTGAAAATAGGCTGCGTGGAACATCCTGCCTTCGCCGCAACTTTTCTCGCAGTCACATTGGCAAAGCCTTCCTCTCTGGTCATGGCGAATGCCGTATCCAGGATCCTGTCAATCGTGATCATCTCTTTACGAGCCATAATCCCTCTCATTCCGCTGTATTTACAGCAAACAATGTGTCCTTCTATAACACTTGTTATTTTAGTAGGTGAAGAGGTGGTTTGTCAATATGTAAATAACTCATTCGCAATCCGGGCTGACCAGGGTTCGACCGGGGCGCCCCGGGGGAATGTCTAAATAACGGCTTCTGCGCGCTTCGCGCTCTCGAAGCCGCAACCACATTCGCAATCCGGGCTATTGCCCTACTTGCTCATGTGGTTTTGTTCGTCTAATAAAAAAGCCGCACTGACTGCGAGCAGTCGTGCGACTTTTTATTGACGAATTATTTAGACAGGGTATGCACCGTTTTTGGTGTCAGCCTGGGTCATATCAACCTTTTCCTGCTGTGCCTGACGATACTTGAAGAAGTCGGTAGCAACCTGAGGGAACAGGGCGTAGCTTAATACGTCCTCATCCTGCTGTTTCCATTCCTTCATTTCGCCTTCCAGCTTATCCATCTCGTTGTCAAGCAGATCAGCGTAACGGCAGGTGATTCTCTCCTCACCGGGGATAACCTTGTCGATAACTTCCTGGCTCATGGGCTTAACGGTCTGTCCGTACTCACCACGCAGCACTGCCTTGGTCTCCTTGGTAGCCATCTTGTAACGCTCACCGAGCAGTACGTTGAAGACTGCCTGAGTACCAACGATCTGAGAAGAAGGAGTAACCAGAGGGGGCTCACCCAGATCCTTACGAACCTTGGGGATCTCCTTCAGTACATCGTAGTATCTGTCTTCTGCATTCTGCTCCTTCAGCTGGCTCACCATGTTGGAAAGCATACCGCCGGGTACCTGATACAGCAGAGTCTTGATATCAACACCCATAACCTTGGGATTCAGCAGGCCGTTAGCCAGGCACTCATCTCTGTAAGGTCTGAAGTAATCAGCGATCTCGGCCAACAGATTCTGATCCAGACCGGTATCGTAAGGGGTTCCCTTGAAGGTCTCAACCATAACCTCGGTAGCAGGCTGTGAAGTACCCATAGCAAAGGGGCTCATAGCGGTATCGATCACATCAACGCCGGCCTCTACTGCCTTCAGGTAAGTCATGCTTGCAACACCGGAAGTATAGTGGGTATGCAACTGGATGGGAAGCTTGGTAACTTCCTTCATAGCCTTGATCAGTTCAGCAGCCTTGTAAGGTACTAACAGACCGGCCATATCCTTGATACAGATGGAATCTGCACCCATCTCTTCGATCTTCTTAGCCATGCCGGTCCAGTACTCTAAGGTGTAAGCATCGCCCAGGGTGTAAGCCAGAGCAACCTGTGCTTCACCTCTGCCTTCCTGTGCCTTGAACTTATTGGTAGCATTTACTGCTTCCTGTAAGTTGCGCAGGTCATTCAGACAGTCGAAAATACGAATGATATCAATACCGTTGGAGATAGACTTCTGTACGAAGTAATCTACCACATCATCTGCATAAGGTCTGTAACCTAAAATGTTCTGTCCACGGAACAGCATCTGTAACTTGGTGTTCTTAAAGCCGTCACGCAGCTTTCTCAGTCTGTCCCAGGGATCTTCCTTCAGGAAACGAAGGGATGCATCAAAGGTAGCACCGCCCCAGCACTCTACGGAATGATAACCAACTTTATCCATCTTATCTACGATAGGAAGCATGAATTCGGTCGGCATTCTGGTAGCGATCAGAGACTGATGTGCATCACGTAAAACAGTTTCCGTAATCTTAATCGGTTTCTTTTCAATTTCTGACATTACGAATATCCTCCATAATATAATTTTCTTTTAATTAGCTTTAAAATACTCCGAAGATTGCCATGAATGTACCGGCTGCTACGGCAGTACCGATAACACCTGCCACGTTAGGTCCCATAGCATGCATGAGCAGGAAGTTGGTAGGATCGGATTCTGCACCAACCTTCTGGGATACACGGGCTGCCATAGGAACTGCAGACACACCTGCGGAACCGATCAGAGGATTGATCTTGCCGCCGGACATTACGCACATCAGTTTACCGAACAGAACACCTGCAGCGGTACCGAACATGAAGGCGATCAGACCCAGAGCTACGATCTTCAGTGTATCAGCATTCAGGAATGCTTCTGCACTGGTGGTAGCACCTACGGAAGTGCCTAACAGAATAACTACGATGTACATCAGAGCATTGGATGCTGTCTCAGTCAGCTGACGAACAACGCCAGACTCACGGAACAGGTTACCTAACATCAGCATACCTACCAGAGGAGCTGTGGTGGGAAGGATCAGACATACAACGATGGTAACAACGATGGGGAACAGGATCTTCTCCAGCTTGGATACCGGACGAAGCTGACCCATCTTGATCTTTCTCTCCTTCTCAGTGGTGAGAAGCTTCATAATAGGGGGCTGGATAATGGGAACCAGTGACATATAGGAATATGCTGCCACCGCGATAGGTCCCAGGATTGCCGTCTGTCCCAGCTTACCAGCAAGGAAGATGGATGTAGGACCGTCAGCACCACCGATGATGGAGATGGCTGCAGCTGCCTTGTCGTTGAATCCCAGCCAGATCGCACCGAAGTATGCTGCGAAAATACCGAACTGCGCAGCTGCTCCCAAAAGAAAGCTCTTAGGGTTTGCGATCAGAGGACCGAAGTCTGTCATGGCACCTACACCCATGAAGATCAGGGACGGCAGGATTGCCAGTTCATCCAGCTTGTAGAAATAATACAGTAAGCCGCCGGCACCGTTTGCTGCATGTTCAGGGTGCAACATGATATCGGGATAAATATTTACCAACAGCATACCGAACGCTATCGGGAGTAAGAGCAACGGCTCAAACTCATGACGGATAGCTAAATAAAGGAAAAAGCATGCAACCAGAATCATGACATAGTTTCCCCAGGTCAGGTTAAAAAACGCTGTCTGATGAATCAGGTTGTTAAGCGTACTAGCTATATATTCCATTTGATGACCTCCTGTTGTTTATAGAGCTGATAAAAAAATTAGTTCAGAGTTGCCAGAACTGCACCAGCCTCAACAGTATCACCAACTGCAACGTCAATGCTTGCTACGGTACCGTCTTCGGGAGCTACAACAGGGATTTCCATCTTCATAGCTTCCAGAATGATGACTGCGTCACCCTTCTTAACAGCCTGTCCAACATTTGCCTCTATCTTGAAGATCTTACCGGCTGCACCGGCCTCAACCTTGATGCTGCCTGCTGCGCCGCCTGCCTTGGGTGCTGCTGCGGGAGCCTTGGGTGCTGCCTTGGGAGCAGTGGGAGCCTTTGCTGCTACGGGTGCTCCGGTAGATGCGCCCTCTTCTACTACTACATCATATACGTTGCCATTTACGGTAATGGTATAATTTTTCATTTTAATATCCTCCTACGATTTTAGATTATCTAACTTTGCGGATAGAACGAACTACAAATCCGTCAGTGCTTGCCGCGCCTTCGCTTGCTGCGATCGCAGCTGCGATTACGGCTACCAGCTCAGTGTCATCTGCTTCGACTTCTTCCTGTGCAGCGATCTGAGTTACTGCATTATCAATACCTGCGTTCTTTGTCTCTTCCTTCTTGCCCTTTTTGCTGAATGTAGCCTGGATCTTGGGAATGAAGTTGAACAGGGAAATGATCAGCGAGATAATGATCAGCATTACGAATACAGTTCCCATACCGATCAGAGTATTCAGTGCAGCCTTGGTCATCAGACCACCCATGGATTCAATGGGATTCAATGCTGCTGACTCCATGCTCATGAACATATCATTGCTGAAGATCACTTCTGCCTGTGCGTTCTGGTTTGCTCCGGTCACATCTACATGTACAATGATCTGATCATCATCGATGCTAGCATCTGCATCACCGACAGCAGTGATACCGCCGATGGTTTTCTTCGCGGAATTGAAAGACTCGATAGCAGTCTTGTATGCATAACCGTCAACGGTGATACCTACATTTTCCTGTACCAGGTATGCCACTTCATCAGCGGTATACTCGGAAAAGCTCTCCAATGTAGCTTCGTCTTCAAAGTTCTCAAGAGAAGGGATCACATACTGGGTAGCGATCTGGATCGCAGTATCCATCTTACGCTGCTCGTAATCCGTATAGGTCTCCTCACTGCCGCACGCCGTCAAACCAAAGATGCAGGTAATCATACATACTAAGCTTAAAAATTTCTTCATTTTATAATCACCCTTTCTTATACAGTTCCGTGTTTCTTGGCAGGACGGTCTTCACTCTTGGTGAATAACATCTCAAATGCGCCGATCACATATTTTCTGGTATCAGCTGCATTTACGATCTGGTCCACATATCCTCTCTTGGCTGCACTGGTTACATTCTGAGTCAGAGCTTCGTACTCTGCAGCCTTCTCATTGATCACATCAGCGCCCTGACCATCATACATGATCTTGGCAGCAAGCTTGCCGTCCATAGCACCGATCTGTGCATCCGGCCATGCCATAGTGATGTCAGCACCGATTGCCTTGGAGTTCATTACTACATAAGCGGTTCCTAAAGCCTTGCCGATCACAACGTTTACCTTGGGAACGGTAGCGTTAGCGAATGCGTAGGTCAGCTTTGCAGCAGCCTTGGCGATGGTCTTCTCGGAAGCTAAAGTTGCCTCATAACCCTTGACATTGGTCAGAGTCAGTACGGGGATACCGAAAGCATCACAGAAGTTCACGAACTCTGCAGCCTTCTCGCAGCCGTCTGCGGTCAGCACAGCGTCTAACTTCTCTGCTACTTTGCCTTCCTCATCGCAGATCTCGGAACGGTTAGCTACCGCACCTACGGTAACACCATCGAGACGTAAGAAACCGGTTACCATATTTTTAGCATATCCGGACTTTACTTCGAAGAAATTGTTGTCATCTGCCAGAATGGACAGAGCAACGGAAGTGTCGCCGACACAACCTGCGATCTCAGGGTTCACACGATTCAGATCATCGGTGCAGTCCTCTAAGAAGCTTGCATCATCTTCGTTGTTGGCAGGCAGGAAGCTTACCAGCTCTCTTACCTTCTCCAGAATGGTTGCTTCGTCAGCTACCACATCAACGATACCGCTCTCTTCAGCCTGGAACTTAGCGGAAGAAGAATCACACTTGGTGATCACATTGCCGTCCAAAGCGTTGGGAGCATTCACGAACAGCTTGGCATTCTTCTCTTCCATGAAAGTAAAATCTGTCATGGTAGGGAACAGACCTAAGCCGCCGCCACAGGTTCCGAATACAGCGGTGATCTGAGGGATCACGCCGGAAGCCATGGTCTGCTTTAAGTAAATCTCGCCGAATGCAGCCAGTGCATCGGTTGCCTCCTGCAGTCTTAAGCCGGCAGACTCGATCAGTCCGATCACAGGTGCTCCGGTCTTCATAGCCAGATCGTAGAGGTTTGTAATTTTCTTGGCATGCATCTCACCAATGGTTCCGTTCAGTACGGAAGCATCCTGGCTATATACATATACAAGATTACCATTGATCACTCCATAGCCGGTAATACAACCGTCAGAAGGAGTTTCATTGGGTTTCAGATTGAAATCCGTAGCTCTTGCGGTTACAAGTCCGCCGATTTCAACGAAACTGTTGTCATCGAGTAAAGCTGCTATTCTTTGACTCGCTTTTGAAGTAGTGCTCATATGTTTCAGCCCTCCGTTGATAATATAATAAAATAAAAATAAAAAACTCTATTAATATAGAAGCACAAATGCCCCCATGATTAACAGTCTGTAGTATAACATAAAATCTGCAACTCGCAAAGAACGAATTGCAGATTTTTACAAAAAATATACATTGTTTTTTATTTTGAACAATATCCCCTTCATTTTTCATAGGGATCTCACCAAAAAACGCAAAAGGATCTGCCTGCCGCACCATACGAAATCTATGGCTTTCACACCCTTTGCTGCGATCAGACGCTCTCTGCGCCATACCCTGCCGTCTACCAGATAGCTGATCTCTCCCACGCACTCTCCTGCCTCCACGGGAGCCGTAAGGTACTGTTCCTTACGATAGAGGATCTCCACATTCTCGTCAGGACCCATTAAGAGTCCCTCCACGCCTTCCGTCTCCGGATCCGGTTCCACAGGCAGCAGGACCTCCTCTGTCAGTGCATCATTCTGTGCCCGCAGCACCGGAATCGGCATAAGCAGCTGTTCTCTGCCCGAAAACGTTTCTTCTTCAAAGCTTCGATATGTAAAGTTCTCCAATCCATAGGTAAACAATTCCCTGCTGTCGCTCCATTTATAGGTCTTATGGTTCGGCCATCCACAGGCAAGCAGCGCCACGATCAGACATTTTCCGTCCCGTTTCAGGGCTCCCACATAGCAGTATCCCGCCTTGTTCGTAAATCCGGTCTTGCCCGTAAACGCCCCATCCATCATCTGCAGAAATGCGTTGTGATTGTGACACTGAAAGAAGCGTCCGTTCTCCGTAAAACTGTAATCCTGCGTCCCTGTGATCTCTAAAAACAGATCCCTCTGTGGGGAAGTTTTCATACAGTACCTGAGGATCTCCGCCAGATCTTTTGCTGTGGTATGGTGTTCCCTCTCTAATGTACTTCCGTCCGACAGTGTCAGAGTCTCCGTGGCATCCAGCCCGTTTGGTGTGATGAACCAGGTATCTTCGCAGCCGATCTCTTCCGCCTTTTCATTCATTGCCTGCGCAAATCTATGTAATGCCGCCTTGCTCTCTTCGCCGGTATGTTCTGAGATCTCCCCCGTCTCTCCCAAAAGTTTTCCGCCGATGTATTCCCCCAGTACCACAGCAGTATCGTTATGGCTTTCCAGCATCAGAGAAAACAATAATTCTCTCACGGTATAGTGTTCTCCGCATTTCACATATAGCTTTACCTTGGGCATGGTGGCTGCATAGGCAGAGACGCTGACGGTTTCATCCACCTTTGCATTTTCCAGCACCAAAATACAGGTCATGATCTTGGTGGTACTTGCCATAGCCATGGGGATAGTTTCATTTTTTCCGTAAAGCACGCGTCCGGAATCCGCATCCAGAAGCACCGCTCCCTGTGCAAACAACTTAAGCTCCTGTGTCAGATCGGATTTCCCGGTCTCATACCGGATCGCGTATGTCGGTTCGTTGTCTGTTATCCTATCTTGGCGGAATTGTGATCCGCACAGACTTTCCAGACATATAATTCCCGCAAAAAGGGCACAAAAAAAGCCTCGCATAATCGTTGCTCCCAAAAAGGGTTACTTATTACTATGAGGCCGGTTCTTTGTCCTATTCTCTGTTTATATATTCAAAGTAAGCTGTACTTCCTGTTCCGCCTGCTGCTTAAATTCCTCCACCTGCACCGGATTCAGTTCCGGCAGTTCTTCCAGACTCTTCACGCCAAAGCAGCGTAAAAACTGCTCCGTGGTACCAAACAGCAAGGGTCTTCCGGGAGCATCCAGACGCCCCAGTTCCGTGATCAGATCATATTCCAACAGTTTGTTAATAGCATGGTCACAGCTGACGCCTCTGACTCTCTCGATCTCAAGTCTCGTTACCGGCTGCTTATAGGCAATAATGGACAATGTCTCCAGCACGGTATCCGTCAGAGTCATTTTCCTCGGAGTCTTCGCGATCTTGATCAGATATTCGTACATATCCGCCTTGGTGCACAGCTGTACGGAATCGTCGAACTGTGTCAGACCGATACCTCTGTTCTCTTCTTCGTACCGCGCCGCCATGTCTTTTAATATAGACTTTGTCGTCTTCACATCCTCTTCGATCACTTCCGCAAGTCTGCTGATCTCCACGGAATCTCCCATGGTAAAAAGGATGGCCTCTATCACTGCTTCTGCTTTACTGCGTTCCATGCTAAAACCTCACTGTATCCTAAACGTTAGATGTAATCATAATATCATCGAATATATTTTCCTGGCTGATGTTGATCTTGCCGGTCTTCATCAGTTCCAGAATGATCAGGAATGTAACGATCACTTCCATTTTGCTGTTCTGCTTCTCCAAAAGCTTACGGAAGCTAAAGGTCTTATGTTCTCTGGCATAAGCCTCCACGTACAGCATCTTGATGTCCATATCTACCTCATCCTTCTCGATATTGCCATACTGGCTGCGGACGGGGTCGATCTTGTCCTCCTGCTTCTTTACGATGGATCTAAAGATCTCATGAAGCTTGTTCAGATTCATATCGCCGATGAGTTCTTCGTAATCTATGGGCTGTCTGTAAGCTTCCACTTCCTTCGGAAGTCTCTGCTCTCTGTACATGTTCCTGGCAGCATCCACCTGGCGGTCTCTGAGTTCAAAGGACATGTATTTGTACATCTTGTATTCCAGCAGCTTCTGAACCAGTTCTGCTCTGGGATCCTCTTCCTCGCCGTCCTCGTTCACTTCCTTGGGCAGCAGCATCTTGCACTTGATGTCGATCAGCGTCGCCGCCATCACCAGGAATTCACTCATGACATTCATGTCTTCCCGCTGCATCTGCCTGATGTAATCCAGATACTGCGCCGTAATCTCTACGATAGGGATATCATAGATGTCTATTTTATTTTTTTCGATCAAATGAAGCAGCAGATCCAGTGGACCTTCAAACGCTTCCAGTTTTACAGATATTGCCATTTGATAAAACTCCTATTTCCCCTCGTCCGGCATAAGCTCCACTTCTAAGATCTCGCCCGGATTGAACAGCCGGATCGGTATCGTGTGCATTCCCAGTCCTCTGCTTAAGAGCATTCTGCTCTTCCCTATGGTAAACTCTCCGCCATCGTATTTTGGAAAAAGTCTCACATTGGGAGACACCACACCCTTTCCCCAAAAAGGAACTCTCACCATGCCGCCGTGGACATGACCGGATAACACCAGGTCTGCACCCCAGTCTGCGTATTTCGAAAAATAATCCGGGTCGTGGGCGATCAATATATTGAAATATTCTTCGGAGGGCTGTCCTAAAATCCCCGACAGATATTCCGGATCCATGGGCTGTATTCCAAAACGTTTATAGTACAGCCTGTCTATCTCAGAACCATAGATGCGGATCCCGTATTCCGGAAGATCCTTATGCTCGTTGACAAGCCTGTGAATACCGATCTTCGTAAGAGCTTCTTCATACCGTTCCGCCATATCCCCATAATTTCCAGGATACAGCTTCAGGCGGTGTTCATGGTTGCCATTGCCGTAATAGACAGGATACTTCTTTGCAAGCTCCGTAAGAAATCCCACCGCCACATCCAGTGTTGCCTTCGGCTTCGCCGTCAGCATATCCCCGGCGATCAGGATCATGTCCGGTCCGATCTCATCGATCGCCTGCAGCAGTCTCTCATTTTCTTTTCCGTATCTCTTATTGTGCAGATCCGCCAGAACCACCGCCTTCACAGACTTTTTGATTCTCTGATCCCGCAGGGGATAATGCCGCACCACAAAGCGGTTACTATCGTACAGCATTATCCACAGCATTATCACAAGGATTACTGCGATCACGGTAATCACTACATCCAACTCTTTTGCCCCCATGGTATGTTGCCAGATTATTGCCAATTTGTTCTATAGTATAACATATTATTTTGTCTTACAAAAGATAAAATTCCATTATTTTTCGCAGATAATCCTTATAAACCGCCTTCGCCACCGCATTTTCATACAGAATCGGCACACTGCCGATCTCCACGCCGTTCAGCAGATAGACCGCCCTGCCTGCCGTATCTCCTTCCGCAAAAGGTGCTATGGCAGTCTCCGGCAGTTCAATTTTCTTCTCCACGCCATCCAGGGAATTTCCCTCCGTATCCAGATATCGGAATTCACTTTGGTATTTCACTGGCACCGTATCCTCTACACCGCCCTGCACCCGCATATTCTGCAGGAGATCTGTATTCTCATCCAGATACAGATCGCTTATATTAAAACCGTAGCTAAGCAATGTCCGGGCGTCCTTAAAACGTGCCTTATAGTCCGGTGCCCCCATGATCACCGCGATCAGATCAATGCCATCCTTCGTTGCCGTGGCGGACAGACAGAATTTTGCTTTGGAAGTGGATCCGGTTTTCAATCCCGTAGTAAACGGATACTGTTTCAGCAATTTATTGGTACTGTTTAACGTGAATTTTGAGCTTCCCTGACTGGTCTCATGGGTGATGTCCTCCATCCAGATACCTGTATATTCAAATATTTTCGGATATTTTATCGTAAGCTCCCTGGACATGACCGCTACGTCCATTGCCGTCGTATAATGGCCGTCGGAATCCGTCAGACCACAGCAGTCCTCGAAATGGGTATCCGTCATGCCAAGCTCCGACGCCTTCGCATTCATCTGTTCCACGAAAGCTTCTTCGCTTCCCGCTATGTATTCCGCCACCGCCACGCTGGCATCATTGCCCGAAGCTACAGCGATACATTTGATCAGGGTCTCTAAGGTCTGCACCTCATTTTCTGCCAGGAACACCTGAGAACCTCCCATGGAACTGGCATAGGCGCTCACCGTTACCGGATCCTCTAATTTGATTTTTCCCTGATCCAGAGCTTCAAAAGTCAAAAGCAATGTCATGATCTTGGTAATGCTTGCAGGGCTTCGGCGTTCTCTTGCATTCTGCTCAAAGATCACCTTCCCGGTGGAGCTCTCCAGAAGCACCGCACTGGGAGCTTCGATCGCTGCCGGTTCCGCACATACATCGATTCCGTTCCACCAGAATACCTGCATACTGATGCTGAATAGCAAGATCCCCGTGCAAATATATTTCCTGATTTTTTGCATAAAAAAACCACACTCCCCTATCCTTTTCTAAAAGATATGGTCGTGTGGTCCTATATATACCTGTAAACCTGATGTTTTACGTCTTACCATCTGGAGATCAATGCCTGGCAGCGTTCCTTCAGTGCTTCTCCCTTACTGCGGACATCAATGTCGAATACCTTGATCAGTTGTACCGTATAATCAATCGCCACAAGCACTAGAATACCCTGGATCAGGCGGGTTCCTATCTGCAGCTGCACCTTATCGATGATATGATACATGGCATCATGGACAAACTGCACGATTCCTATCGCATAAAATCCCCAGGCGACGGTACTCTCGAGGCAAATGATCCCCCGATAATTGAAGGGCTTATTATTATAATCCCACCATAATTCTCCCAGGAAACGGATCATACCGATCCCTACCAGATATTCAAAGGCCGTTGCCAGGATAGCTCCCAAAAAATATAATTCCACAAGCTTATCACGAAGCGGACTTAAGATCAGATACCCCAACACTCCGCCAAAACCATAGATCGGGCAAAACGGTCCCTTGCCGAATCCCCGGTTGGTAAGCTTGCGATTACAAAATGACATATACGCAGACTCCAGTGCCCATCCGAGAACACTGTACAATACAAACGCTGCTAACAGATGATAGATATCTGTTCCCAGTATTTCATAACTCCACATTTGATCTTCCTCACAAGTACAAAGTCCCCGGTGATCACGCCGAGGACTGTTGTTTAACATTAGTTATATTTACGTTTTCTTGCTGCTTCAGACTTCTTCTTACGTTTTACGCTAGGCTTCTCGTAATGCTCTCTCTTACGAATCTCCTGCTGGATACCAGCCTTAGCGCAGCTTCTCTTGAAACGACGTAAAGCGCTATCTAAAGTCTCGTTCTCTTTTACGATTACGTTTGACATCTTACACCCGACCTCCCTTCAGTCCCTTCAAGTAACATGACTGACTGGGTTATTCTAATGCGCAGTTGTTCTACACACATTTGATATTATAGCATAAAAAATGTATTCGTCAACTACTTTTTTTATTTTTTATATATAATATTCCCCGTAGCTTACACAAGAATAAGAACCGCAGACCCGCTTTCGCTTCGGACGCTTAACCGTAACGGTACATAAGCGAGGAAAATACCCTCGCTAAGTACCGACGGTTGCTTAGAGTCTGCTTGTCCTTATTCTTATGCAAGCTACTGGATCTTCAAAATCTTATTAAAAAAACTTATCGTAGATACCGAACAGGAAGATGAAGATCACGATCAGGGGCAGTCCGTAGGTCAGATAACCGCGCATCCAGTCGTGGACTTTTAAGCCCTTGCCGGTATTTACTTCTGCCTTATAGTTCTCCCATCCCCAGCCGTATCTGGTCACGCAGAACAGCAGGTATACCAGGGATCCTAAGGGAAGGAACAGATTACTTACCAGGAAATCTTCAAAATCCAGTACCGCTCCGCCGAAGACAGCAAAACCATCCCAGCTCCACACATTATACCCCAGTACGCAGGGCACGGACAATGCAATGATCAGGAACAGGTTCACCAGGGAAGATTTCCTGCGGCTGGCACCGGTCAGCTCCATGCCACAGCAGATGATATTCTCGAACACAGCCAGCACCGTGGACAATGCTGCGAACGCCATAAACAGGAAGAATAAACTCCCCCACAGGCGGCCGTAAGGCATGTTGGCGAAAATATTCGGCAGGGTAATGAAGATCAGGCTCGGTCCTGAGGTTTGATCCACCCCATAGGTAAAGCAGGCGGGGAAAATGATCAGTCCTGCGGTAATTGCCACGAAAGTATCCAGTACCACAACTCTGACGGACTCTCCCATCAGAGAATGATCCTTGCCGATGTAGCTTCCAAAGATCGCCATGGCACCAATGCCTAAGCTTAAGGTAAAGAACGCCTGATTCATGGCACCTACCAGTGTAGATACCACACCGACTTCCTGCATACGTCCAAAATCAGGTACCAGATAGAACTTCAGACCTTCCTTTGCTCCCGTCATGAAGAAGCTGTTGATGGCAAGTACTACCATAATGGCAAGCAGTGCGATCATCATGACTTTCGTCACGCGCTCCAGACCGTTCTGCAGTCCACCGGCACACACAACGATACCGATGATCACCACCAGTACCATCCAGAACATCATGACCCCCGGATCTGCCAGCATCCGGGTAAACTGTTCCGCTACCGCATCCGCGGAAAGCCCGGAAAGTTTACCGGCAGCCGTCATATAAAAATAGTGTAACATCCAGCCTGCCACCGTAGTGTAGAACATCATCAGCAAATAGCAGCCTGCCAGTGTAAAATATCCGTGGATATGCCACTTCTGTCCAGACTTCTCCAGTGCCTGGTAAGCCTTTACGGGACTTTTCTTACTTGCTCTTCCCACAGCGAACTCCATGGTCATAATCGGCAGACCAAGGAGCACCAGAAAGATCAGATAAAATAGTACAAATGCGCCACCGCCGCCCTGGCCGGCCATGTACGGGAACTTCCATACATTCCCGATACCAATGGCACAGCCGGCAGACAACAGTATAAAGCCTAAACGGGATTTCAGATTCTCTCGTTCCATTATGCGAGCTGACCCTCCAGTACTTTGGACGCTTCCGCGATCGCTGCGGGAATGCCTGCGGGATTCTTACCGCCGGCCTGCGCCATATTCGGGCGTCCACCGCCGCCACCGCCTACCAGCGCGGCAATTCCCTTGATCAGGTTGCCCGCATGGGCGCCGGCCTTTACAGCACCGTCCGTTGCCATAGCGATCATATTTACCTTACCGTCCTGTGCGGAAAGCAGTACAACAACGCCTTCGCCAAGCTTATCCTTGAGCTGGTCGCCCAGGTCTCTCAAGCCATTCATGTCCACACCGTCTACGCTGGTTGCCAGAAGTTTCGTACCCTTCACTTCCACCACCTGATCGAGTACATCGCCCAGTGCAGATTGCGCCATCTTTGCCTTCAGAGATTCATTCTCTGCATTCAGCGCCTTCAGCTCTGCCTGCATATGCTGGATCTTCTCGGTCAGGGCTGCAGGAGTTGCCTTGGCTGCTGCAGCTGCCTTATTGAAGCTCTCTTCCATTGCCTGATAGTATGCCATGACATTGGCACCGGTCAGTGCTTCAATTCTTCTGACGCCGGCTGCAACACCGCTCTCGGACAGGATCTTGAAATAGCCGATCTCTCCGGTGTGCTTTACATGGGTACCACCGCACAGTTCCCTGGAAAAATCTCCCATAGATACCACGCGGACGGTCTCACCGTATTTTTCACCAAACAGAGCCATAGCTCCGCTCTTCTTCGCATCTTCAATGTTCATGACATCGGTAACGACTGCAATATCCTCTGCGATCTTCTCATTGACCAGAGCCTCTACCTTCGCAAGCTCTTCCGCAGTCATAGCCTGTCCGTGGCTGAAGTCGAAACGGGTTCTTGCGCCGTCCTGGTACGAACCCTGCTGTTCTACATGATCGCCCAGTACGATCTGCAGTGCCTTCTGTAACAGATGGGTTGCGGAGTGGTTCTTGCAGACACTCTTTCTATTGTCGGTATCTACAGCAAGCTCTGCAGTATCATTTACGGATACGTTGCCGGATACGACTTTACCCACATGTCCGATACGTCCGCCTGCGATCTTCACGGTCTCAGTCACTTCAAAAGTACCATTTTTTGTGCGGATCACACCAAAGTCACCCTTCTGTCCGCCCATGGTAGCATAGAACGGAGTCACATCCGTGATCAGGGTACCGGTCTCTCCCTCAGTTAAGGTATTCACCAGTTCGGTCTCGGATGCCAGTCCTACTACTTTACCTTCTGCGGTCAGCGCATCATAACCTACAAATTCGCTGGTGATCTTATCATCCAGTCCATCGAATACACCTGCGGCGGTAGTCAGCTTCTGGGAGAAGTTCTGTCCTTCTCTTGCCTTCTGCTTCTGCTCTTCCATGGCAGCGGCGAAGCCTTCCTCATCTACAGTCAGATTCTCTTCCTGCGCCAGCTCTACGGTCAGCTCCAGAGGGAATCCGAAGGTATCGTATAAGTAGAATGCGGACTTGCCGTCGATCTCCTTTTTACCTTCACTTCTCTTCTGCTCCAGAATCTTCTGCAGCTCCTTCATGCCGTTCTCCAGAGTGCTCTCGAAGCGGGCGATCTCTTTCTGCAGCTCGCTTAAGACGAACTCGCGGTTCTTCTTCATCAGAGGATAGCTTTCTGCATAGATCTCATCAATATATATAGCAGCAATGTGCAGCAGCTGCTCTGTAGTCATATTTAAAGTGCGTCCGTGTCTTACCGCACGACGGATCAGACGACGGAGAATATAGCCGGCACCGGTATTGGAGGGAAGCAGCTTCGCCTCATCACCGATCAACATCACACCGGTACGCAGATGGTCTGCCAGAATACGCATGGATCTGGTCAGCTTCTCATCCGCATTGTATTTCACACCGGAAGCCTCTTCAATGTAAGCGATCACCGGAGCAAACAGGTCTGTCTGGTATACATCTCTGGTACCGTTTAAGAATGCCAGAATACGCTCCAGGCCCCAGCCTGTATCTACGTTCTTCTGCTTTAAAGGAGTCAGATGACCGTCATGATGCTTCTCATACTGCATGAATACATCATTACCCAGCTCGGTGTATTTGCCACAGTCACAGCCGGGGCCGCAGTTCGGTCCGCAATCCGGTCTGTCAGCGATATAGAACATCTCACTGTCGGGACCGCAGGGGCCGTATTCCAGTCCCCACCAGTTATCATCAGCGGGCAGATAATATACGTTTTCTTTTTTGAATCCGGAAGCGATACGATACTGTGCGCCTTCCTCGTCTCTGGGGGCATTCTCGTCACCGGCAAATACAGTGGCAGCCAGATGATCCGCATCAAATCCGAACACCTGGGTCAGCAGTTCAAAACTCCACTGGCAGCGTTCCTTCTTAAAATAATCTCCAAGGCTCCAGCTTCCCATCATCTCGAAGAAGGTTACATGGCTTTTGTCGCCTACGGAATCAATATCGTTGGTACGTACACAACCCTGTACGTTGCAGAGTCTGGTACCCAGAGGGTGCTTCTGTCCCAGCAGATAAGGCATCAGCGGCTGCATTCCGGCAACGTTGAACATAACACCGGTAGAACCGTCGGATACCAGGGATACTGCTCCCACATCTACGTGACCACGGTCTATATAAAATTGTTTCCAGGCTTTTCTCAGTTCATCAGAAGTGAATTGTCTCATTCTCTCGGTCTCCTTGTCTCAATAATTACATCTTTCGGAAAATAAACCTACATTTCTACATTATAATGTTATCGTTTCGTCGCGTCAAGAATTAAAGCTACACAAAAGGAGCAGGAATTATCTCCTGCTCCCTGATAATCATCTTAGAATGTAAACTTATCTGCAAAATAAGCATCCAGATCAGCGATCGCAACACGCTCCTGCTCCATGGAATCACGGAAACGTACGGTAACGCAGCCGTCTGTCTCAGAGTCAAAGTCATAAGTTACGCAGAAAGGAGTACCGATCTCATCCTGACGACGATATCTCTTACCGATATTTCCTCTGTCGTCAAATTCACAGTTATACTTCTTGGAAAGCTCTGCATAAATCTTCTCTGCACCTTCGTTCAGCTTCTTGGACAGAGGCAGTACACCGATCTTCACGGGTGCCAGTGCCGGATGGAAACGAAGCACGGTACGCATATCTCCGCCCTCTAATTCTTCCTCATCATAAGCAGCGCACAGGAAAGCCAGAACAACTCTGTCCGCCCCCAGAGAAGGCTCGATAACGTAAGGGATATACTTCTCCTTCTTCTCATCATCGAAGTATGTCATATCCTCGCCGGAGGTATTGGCATGCTGGGTCAGATCGTAATCGGTTCTGTCAGCGATACCCCACAGTTCGCCCCAGCCGAAGGGGAACAGGAACTCGATATCGGTTGTTCCCTTACTGTAGAAGCACAGCTCCTCGGGAGAATGATCACGAAGTCTCATTTCGTCCTCTTTGATGCCTAAGGACAGCAGCCAGTCACGACAGAAGCCTCTCCAATACTGGAACCACTCCATATCGGTACCCGGCTCACAGAAGAACTCCAGCTCCATCTGTTCAAACTCTCTGGTACGGAAAGTAAAGTTACCGGGAGTGATCTCATTACGGAAGGACTTACCGATCTGTCCGATACCGAAAGGAATCTTCTTACGGGAAGTTCTCTGTACATTTTTAAAGTTAACGAAAATACCCTGTGCGGTCTCGGGTCTTAAGTAAACGGTGTTCTTGGCATCCTCGGTAACACCCTGGAAAGTCTTGAACATCAGGTTGAACTGACGGATATCGGTAAAGTTATGTTTACCACAGGTAGGACAGGGAACCTTATGCTCCTCGATGAAATTCTTCATCTCTTCCTGGCTCCAACCGTCTACACTGCCTTCGATGGCAATACCGTTCTCCTCGCAGAAATCCTCGATCAGCTTATCCGCACGGAAACGCTCATGACATTCTTTACAATCCATCAGAGGATCGGAGAAACCGCCCAGATGTCCGCTGGCTACCCAGGTCTGGGGGTTCATCAGGATCGCGCAATCCACACCTACATTATAGGGGCTCTCCTGAACAAACTTCTGCCACCATGCCTTTTTCACATTATTCTTCAGCTCTACGCCAAGGTTACCGTAATCCCAGGTATTTGCCAGGCCTCCGTAAATCTCGGAACCGGGATATACAAAACCTCTTGCTTTCGCCAGGGCTACGATCTTCTCCATTGTCTTTTCCATGTCAGTACCAAACCTTTCTTACTCTATATTTGTATTGCTGTATAACTTACTTTTTCATCAGTATCGTAACGACACCGTCGGACTGTGATGCATCCACATAACCGTCCTCTCCCATGACAACTCCCTCACTGAGATACAGTACCGGGTAGGGACAATAAATATATGCGCTTGCATTCGTAATGATCATGTGGTTCTTCTCCAGAGCCTTATTCAGCTTCTGTTCCTCCGCCGGCGTACCGTCTGCGGCACTTACCAGTCCCAGATCCACGCTGATCCCCTCGGCCAGTGCTTCCACTCTGGTTCCATAGAACAGCTCCTGTTTGTTATAATCCGCATAACTCTCCGTATCGGTGAATTCCTGCACCACCTGAACCGTAGCGCCGTCTCCCAGCATCTGCACTGTCTTCACAGCCATAGGGGGGGCTGCTGCATCCCCATGTGCGGCGTTAAATTCCTCTGCTTCTTCCTGTACCATCTGTGTAAGGCCGTCCAGACTGTAGAAATCCTTGTCAAACGTATTCACCAGATAGGATACTACTTTTCCATCCTTCTCCACCACCAGAGAAGTATTCACCACCGTCTCCGGAAGCTTTGCTGCCTTGCCGCAACCGGCCAGGGACAGCATCAGAACACCTGACAGCATTGCCGAAATAACCTTTTTTGCGATATTGTGCCTCATAAATGAGTCTCCTTTTTTGGCATCAGCCATATCCGATTTTAACATAGAGTTTTGAGTATTTCAAGACTTTTGAACGACCTGTCCATGAAACGTTTCCGATATTCCGAGGCAATTCCCTTCAGTTCGTCAAGAACTTTGTCCGATACCGTAAATGTATATAATTTTTCTATGGGACTTTGTGCTATGTAGCTTAAGGCATACAGGGTGGATTCCTCCAGTCTGCGGCCTGCCGGCGGCCCGGGGTACTCTCCGTTCACTGCAATTGCTTTCAGTTCAAAGATACTGCGTACCAGTTCGTTGGGCAGTGCCGGAGCACACAATGCCCTGAGAGACTGATACACTAACTTCAACATCTCCCGTTCATCGTTATTTTCTCTGCAATAAAAGTCCGCCACTTCTGCAAAGTACATGCCATAGCAGGCTCCAATATAATCTGTCAAAAGTTCCGGGAAAAAATTCTGGATATCCGCTTCGGATATGGTATAAGATGTTCTCCCCTCATAGAGGCGAAAGGTACCAAAAGCAAAAGGGTTGGTCGCTGCCGCAAGTCGGTTGCCCGGCTTTCTGGCACCTCTTGCGAATGCAGTGATCTTCCCTTTTTCTCTGGTCAGCAGGCATACCAGCCTGTCATATTCGCCAAACGGCGACTGTTTTAATACAATTCCCGTTACATACAGGGATTCCTGCATGATCCATCCTCCCGGGCGTTAAGGTCTGTACATCCTTCCGCCCTGCAGTCCACCGACGTGCTGCTACAGCACGCATTAGGAAAATCTGTCCCCTCCGTACTCCGCAGATAATTCAGGTAATCCTCCACTCTGCCGGTATGTTCAAATTGCTGCCAGTAATTCGTGAACTGCATCCTGCGCATCCCCCTCTTCTTATCAGTTTATCAGTGTGTCATCCTCTGTAAAAATAGGGTCTGCAAATTTTACTTTTCTATTCGCCCATCTCAATGTCTTTCGGATTATATCCGAAGTTTTTGAGCAGGATATCGCTGTCTCTCCAGTCCTTCTTCACCTTCACCCAAAGCTGTAAATTGACTTTCATTTCCAGCATATCTTCGATCTCCGGGCGGGCCTGGGAACCGATCTTTTTCAACATCTGGCCACCCTTACCGATGATGATCCCCTTGTGGGAATCTCTCTCACAGATAATGGTAGCTTCGATGTCGCAGATGCTGCCTCTCTCTTTCATGCTCTCCACCGTCACGGCAATGCCGTGAGGGATCTCTTCGGATAAAAGACGCAGTGCCTTTTCCCGGATCAGCTCCGCAACAATCTGACGCATGGGCTGATCGGTGATAGTGTCTTCATCATAAAAGGCCGGACCGTAGGGCAGATATTTCAAAATGCACTGGATCAGTACATCCGTGTTATCGCCCTTTAAGGCGGACACCGGGACGATCTCGCAGAAATCCAGTTCCTTGCGGTAGGTGTCAATGAATGCCAGGATATCCTCTTTTTTCACGGTGTCCGTCTTGTTGATCACAAGGATCACGGGAGTCTTGGTCTTTTTCAGCTGCTCGATGATATGACGTTCTCCGGCACCGATGAAATTTGTGGGCTCCACCAGCCACAGGATCACATCCACATCATTCAATGTATGTTCTGCCACATTTACCATGTAATCGCCCAGTTTGTTTTTCGCCTTGTGAATGCCGGGGGTATCCAAGAATACGATCTGTCCCTCATCCAGCGTCAGTACCGTCTGGATACGGTTACGCGTGGTCTGCGGTTTGTTGGATGTGATGGCGATCTTCTGTCCGATCAGTCGGTTCATCAGAGTGGACTTACCTACATTGGGACGTCCGATCAGGGTGGCAAAGCCGGATTTGTATGCCGGATTTTCGTTCATTTTCTATTTCTCCTGTTCTTTCCTGTTTTCTGTTACCTCTGTACTTTGCAGAGTTTTCTGCATTTTTGCTTCCGCTTCGGCGAATTTTTTCTGTTCCTCCGTACGGATCCGTTTGGTGCGCTTTTTAATCTTCTTTAAGATCAGTACGATCACTGCGATCACGATCGCCCAGATCACCAGATAAGGAATATGGATCACGAACCAGATCGCTGCTTCCTTCAAGCCCTCACCGATATTTTTCAGACTATCCACAAATCCGGTGGAAATACGCTCCCAGACGGTCTCTTCTTCCACAGGTGTATAGACCTCTACCTCATCAATATAAAGGTATACGGTGCTGTAGTCAACCCGGTTATCATAGCTGCGAAGCTGGGATTCCATGCTTTCTAACTGGTATCTGACATCAGACAGACGCTGTTCGATGGTAATAATATCTTCCACACTCTCTGCCTGCTCCAGAAGCCGTAATAATCTCTCCTGCTCAGTCCGCAGGGCATCCCTGTGGCTCTGCAGGTCTACATATGTCAATGTTACATCCTGCACATTCTCCGAACGGCTGGTCACATTGCCCAGCTCTGAGACCGTATTCTGGAACTCCTCCAGTCTGTCCTTCGGGATACGGATGGTCAGATTGGCATTCCTTGTAGAACGATAACTATAATATGTACTGCCGTTATAAGCATCCAGACTTTCGATATAGCCGCCGAGCTCTGCTACTTTATTCTCTACCGCGCTTAACAGCTTATCATACTCCCTGGTCTCGACATCCATATTCACGGTCTTGATCAGCTTCCGGTCTGCTACAGCTGTGTCTGCAGACTCCTCAGGTACTGTATTACCTGTGTCCTGGGTGTTTTCTGCGGAATCGTACCCCTCTGTCATGCCAAATCCGCTTTCAGCGGACACCTCCGAGTCAGCTGCCTCATTGGAAACAACAGAATAATCCGCATCCATGAGATCACTGATGCCGTAACTGTCCTTCGATGAGCTGCCGCAGGCGGTCAGCGATAATATCATGCCGGCAGTGAGTAACCCTGTAATGATCTTTGTTTCAAAATTTCGTTTTTTCATAACCCTCTCCGTTCTGCAGACGGCATCCTGACAGCCTGTCGGATCCGCCTGCTGTTGACTTTTTATTGTTCACCCCTATAAACGAAATAATATCACAAAAGTTCTTTATTTATTTGATCTTTTTACGATTCAGAACCACTTTTGCGAAATCGCAGCTTTCCTTTTACCGTTTTAAAAAAGATTTTCCACCTTCAGGAATCTCTCCTGTTCTTCCTTTACTTTAGAAGCCGTACCTACGACACAGAGCAGATCCTCCTGCATAAATGCCCGGATATGCGCGGACAGTGCCCGGATATCCTCAACGGTAGCGGACAGCAGCTCGTCACGTTCTCTCTGTAATGCTGCATCGTCCAGTCCCGTCATATAGGCACTCAGAGAATACAGTCCCTTCGCTGCCGGATTCATAGGCACATCCAGATCACTGACAGCACCGATGATATACTGGGTCATGGTACGCTCATCCGCGGTAAATTCTGCGATGGCATCCGCTGCCTTCTCATATACATCAATAGTCTTGCCCAGATTCGGATCTCTGTAAGATACAAAATAGCTGTCACCGGATCTGCCGAAGCTGCACATACAGCCGTAGGCGCCTCCCTTTACACGGACATTGACCCACAGATATTCATAGCCCAACATGACCTTCAGCACTCTTAAAGCTCCGGTATATTTCAGTCCGCTCTTGCGGAAATTACCGGCACGACATACATAATTGACCTGACCGGAGGTTAAGAAGCCTTCGTTCTTCCGGGAGACTTCCGGAATATAATGTGCCATTTCCACGGATCCGGTATAGAGTGCTGCCTTGAAGGCTTCCACCGGGGCATCCAACAATCCCACTGCCTTCTCTTCACCAACGAAATCCACCATGAGATTCTCCGGACGGAAGATCATCTTTAATAACGTCTGTAAGATCTCCACCAGTTCTTCTTTTTTCTCGTCAAAATGTGTTTCCAGCCCGGTGATCAGGCGGTAGAACGGAATGCCGGAGATCTCCTCGCTGACAGCTCCGGGAATACTGCCGTAGGACATGGCTCTTCCGGCAGCCACGCTATGTCCGCCGGACGTCATCTGTGCCTGCATGCGGGACTTGCCCTCCGCCAGGATCTCATAGAGACGCTTGGTGTCCGTGAAATCACTGGTCATGACGATCTCACGCATCAGATCGATGGCATCCGCAATACGATCATAGAACACCTTCGTCTTCAGCTCCAGAGTCAACGTAAATTCATCTGTATCCTGCAATCTGCCATACACATTGTTCACCGCAGCCATGCCGCCGGTGACCAGGTTCATCTCATTATAGAGATCTCCATAAGTATAGTTCTCTGTATTGAGGAGCCCAAGACAGCCTTTTAAGATGCCGATATACGGAAAATATTTTCCGGGGATCTGATCCAGTCTGAAGATCAGACGTAAGTATCCGATACCGTTGGTAAACAGATCATGATACAAAAGTAGGGTATCCCCAATACTCCGTACCTCGTTCACCGGGAGATTTGCTTCTTTTTTCATATCCTCCCGCTTCAATAGAGGAATCTTCTCCAGATCTTCCTTCGCATCCTCGCTCTCCTGGAACTCGGTCAGTTTACGGAAGGTCTCTTTTACAGCTTCCAGTTCTTCCGGACTCATGACCGCTTTCACCTGTGCCATTTTCTCACGCTGTTTCTGTTCCTGTTCCTCTAAAAGTCCAAGCTTCGGCTGCAGGATCACCACGCTGCGGTGCGTATTGTCCAGCAGGTATTTTTGTACCAGGCCCTCAAAATATCCGGTCTTAACCTCCTTACGAAGCTCGGCAAAGGTATTGTTCGCCTCGATATGAATGAACGGCAGTCTGTCGTCATACAGCCAGCTGTCCAGCACCTGTAAACCATACATCAGTCCCTTGGGATAAGAACCGAAATCTGCCTCTCTGTATTTGAATTCGTAGTAATTGATACCGGCAAGCAATGCCTTCTCGTCGAAGCCTTCCGTTGCCAGCTTCTCGAGTACTTCTTCCGTTACCTGTAAAAATTCCTGTTCTTTTTCTACGGAAGTATCCTTCGCCACGACACTGAAATATGGCTGACGGATACCGTTCTCGTAGATGCTGTAGACATCCTTGCCAATGCCACGGTCTACCAGCGCCTGCTTTAAGGGTGCACCCGGTGCGGAGCACAGCGCATAGTCCAGGATCTGAAAAGCAATGTAGAGCTTCGGATCCAGGCTGTCACCGACGCAGAAGTTCTGGGACAGATAGGTATTCTCTTCTTCGTCCTCTCCCTCGCCGATGGGACAGTCTCTGACAATACGGCCGGGCTTGTCGAAAGCCGGCTCCTCGGTCACTTCGGAGTCCACCTTAAGAGCATCGTAAGCAGACAGATAATGTTCGTCGATAAAGGTCAGCTTCTCCGCCATATCCATGTTACCATAGAGATAGATATAGCTGTTGGAGGGATGATAGAACTTCCGGTGAAAATCCAGGAACTCTTCGTACGTCAGCTCCGGGATCACCTCCGGATCGCCTCCGGACTCACAGCCATAGGTGGTATGCGGATACAGAGAGTTCATGATCTCCCTCTCCAGCACATCATCCGGAGAAGAAAATGCTCCCTTCATCTCGTTGTAGACCACACCGTTGACCTTCAGCTCTTCCTCGTCACCTTCGAGCTCATAATGCCAGCCTTCCTGCCGGAAAATGGATTCGTTTTTATAAATATTCGGGTAAAATACGGCATCCAGATAGACATGCATCAGGTTCTGGAAATCCTTGTCATTACAGCTTGCCACAGGGTATACGGTCTTATCCGGATAGGTCATGGCATTTAAAAAAGTATTTAAAGAACCTTTTACCAGTTCCACAAAAGGATCCTTCACCGGGAATTCCTTCGAGCCGCATAATACGGAGTGCTCCAGGATATGTGCCACGCCGGTGGAATCCTTCGGGGTGGTACGGAAACCAATGTAAAATACTTTGTTCTCATCGTCATTGGATACCAGTGCCACTCTTGCTCCGGTCTTCTTATGACGGCACAGATAGGTCACGCTGTTGATGTCGGGGATCTCCCGTTTCTCTATGATCTCGTATGTGGATAAATCTTCTACTCTCATTTATGATGTGTCCTCTTTTCTAAATCTATCTTAAATTCCCCTCACAGAAACACTCTGCTGTCTGCAGGCAGCCACGTAGTTTTCTGTTGGGAGCTTAATCTATCAGAAGCCTGCCAGTGCCAGCTTGCTCATGGAGATTTCCTGGATCACGACGCCCTTTGCCTCTTTTTCTTCCGGGGTCATGGCGGTCAGTTCCCGGATGTTCAGTTCCTTCGTCACATACCGTTTCTTCCCTCTGCCGAAGATCCCTTTTTTCTCCTCGATGATATTGATCTTCACTCTTGCCTTGATCCGGTCGTAGATCTTGACCAGAAAGCTGTCCGGCTTCAAATAATACAGATGGGTTTCCAGCGTATCCTCGGGATCCACTTCCTTTTCCGCTAAAATATAGCGTTCCACGATCAGGCGGAATTTAAACGCCACATCATCCTGCTCCAAAAGCTCTGCAAAAGTATATTTTGCACCTATGTAAACCTTTGCCGTGTCCTGCAGGCTGTATTTATAGTTCTCATAAACTGTCTTTTGCATTGTTGTCGATATCCTCAATCTTGAAACCGCTCATCCGCACCGCATCCTCGATCATTTTGCGGGACATGCCGGTCTCCTCCATCAGTTCCTCTATGGTCACCTTGCGTTGCAATTCCTCCGCCAGTTCTCTGGCTTTGTCCGCCACCTTGTTGACTTTGTCTTCCACCCGCTTGTCGATCTTGGAATTCTCCGCATGCTCGGCAATATATTCTTCCATGGCATCCATGATCATCTTACCCAGCATTCCTTCCACTTCCTGTGGTTTCTCCAGACTGCCCAGCATAGTAACACCAAAAGACAGTGCCAGATTACCTTCACCTACCAGATCCTCCAGCAGAACGCCCTGTCCGGCGTAAAGCTTCGCAATCTCCGCCACATCTGCCAGATGAATCTCGATCAGGCGCTGCTGCGCATCCGCCTCACCTGCCATGGCAGACATAGCAAATGCCAGCTTCTCCCCATCAGTGTAGGTGGGTAGCTCCGCCACCTCGTCCAGATATTCCTGTAAATAATCCTTTTCCTCATCCGTCAGGAATTCGTCGGGATCCATGGGCTGTCCGATACCTATTTTATGTTTCAACAGATAGTCAAATACCATCTGCAATTGTTCACCGCTTAAGTCAAGTTCCGCGAAGGCATCCTTTACCTGTTCTTCGCTGATGCAGTTCCCCTGCTCCTTGGCGGTCTTGCGGACCTGCTCCAGGGTCTGAGCAAATAATATTTCTTTGTTCATATAAAAATTCTCCTTTATAATAATACACTTTCTCCGTGCTTCGTACTCTCGAAAGTGTACATCACTTCACGTGTTCGTGAGTAAACAGATGATACTGGCAATATTCGTAGTTGCCGTTGCATTTAGAACAGAAACGGAACTCCAGGCTCGGATCGTCCTCTTCCGTCCTGCCGCAGATCGCACATTTATGTCTCGTAGCTTTAGCTCTGCCTTCGTTTGTTTTTCTCTCAAATTGAGCCTTACGGTGCATCTGTTTCGGCGAGATGCGGCTTTTGTGCAGACGATAAAAGTATAGCACAAAATTCAGTAAGGATGCCACAATTGCAAATTTCGTAAACAGACTGCCCATAATTACATAGTAAACCATCAAAACAGCATCCAGGATTCCCATCCATTTTACTTTTACGGGAATCACGAACATCAGCAGCACCTGCATATCCGGATAGGTTGCTGCAAAGGCAAGGAAAATCGACAGGTTGATGTAATAGGTACTGAATGCATAAGAACCGTTATAAAATATCACCGAGGCGGTCTCCGCAGCCATACCTCCGGTGATCAGGTAAGCAAATCCCATGCACAGAAAGCTTCCGATAATGGTGAACAGCATGCCTGAGAAAATATACACATTATAACGGTAAGTTCCCCAGGTGCGTTCCAGTGTAGACCCCAGACTGTAATAGAAAAACAACATAATGATCGTAAAAATGTCCAGGCTGTCAGGTGGCACGATCACCCAGGTCACCAGTCTCCAGATCTGTCCGTGCAGGATCCGGTAAGGATCCAGTGTCAAAAAGCCCAGCAGATTCGTACCGCCTGCAGCTCCCATCAGTTGGATGATATATCCCGCCACATAGCACATAATCAGTACGAGTGTGAGGTTTGGAATGGCATATTTGCCGAATTTTTTCTCAAATTTGCTCATAAAGTCGCTTCTCCATTTCTATATTCTATATTGTATCGATAATAATTACCCATTCGTTTTTTCTCTATCGAGATTGTAACATCCACAGGACAATAAGTAAACCGCACGTTCAAAAGTTTATAGAATTACTATTTATTTAATTTTTTCTTTACACAATTTTAACGACAGCGTTTTATCTTTGTTCGTTGCATTATGTTATTTTTTGTCGTATAATGAAAAAAGTTTTGTGAAAGAAAAGTCGCATATATTAAGAAGTAATTCTGTAACTCATCATTGACCTTCTGAATAGTTACAGCATTTTATCAGGAAGGATGTATCACATGAATTCACAGGAAAAATACGCAACACTCGGCATAGATATCGGTTCTACCACTGTCAAGATTGCGATTTTAGATGAAAACCACAATATTTTATTTTCTGATTATGAGCGTCATTTCGCCAATATCCGGGAGACTCTGTCCGGTCTCCTTAAGAAAGCCTATGATCAGCTGGGAGAATTGCAGCTGCACCCCATGATCACCGGCTCCGGCGGACTGACTTTAGCCAATCACTTGGGCGTTCCTTTTACGCAGGAGGTGGTAGCCGTGGCTACCTCCCTGCAGGTGCTGGCTCCCAAGACCGACGTAGCCATTGAATTAGGCGGTGAGGATGCGAAGATCATCTATTTCGAAGGCGGTAATGTGGAACAGCGTATGAACGGCATCTGCGCCGGCGGTACCGGTTCCTTTATCGACCAGATGGCGAGTCTTCTCCAGACGGACGCTTCGGGCTTAAACGAATATGCGAAAAATTATAAATCTCTCTACACCATTGCAGCCCGCTGTGGTGTATTTGCCAAGACTGATATCCAGCCGCTGATCAACGAAGGTGCTACCAAGGAAGACCTGTCTGCTTCTATTTTCCAGGCTGTGGTGAACCAGACCATCTCCGGTCTGGCATGCGGTAAGCCGATCCGCGGTCATGTAGCATTTTTAGGCGGACCGTTACATTTCCTGTCTGAGTTAAAGACTGCTTTCATCCGTACTTTAAATCTGGATGACGAGCACATCATCGATGTGGACAACTCTCATCTGTTCGCAGCCATTGGCTCCGCATTGAATGCAAAGGAAGATGTCTGCATCAGCCTGTCCGATATGGTAAAAAAGCTGTCCTCCGATATCAAGATGGAATTTGAAGTGGAACGTATGGAGCCCCTGTTTGCTGATCAGGCGGCTTACAAAGAGTTCGTGGAGCGTCACAGTAAGCATCATGTAACCACCGGTGATCTGCAGTCCTATCAGGGCAAGGCATTCCTGGGTATCGATGCCGGTTCCACCACCACGAAGATCGCACTGGTGGGCGAGGACGGATCCCTGTTATATTCCTTCTACTCCGGCAATGACGGAAGTCCATTAAAGACTGCGATCCGTTCCCTGAAGGAGATCTACTCTCTCCTGCCCGAGGGTGTGGAGATCGTGCGCTCCTGTTCCACCGGTTACGGCGAAGCGCTGATGAAGGCCGCTTTCCTGTTAGATGACGGCGAAGTAGAGACCGTGGCACATTACTATGCCGCAGCATTTTTCGATCCCAGCGTCGACTGTATCTTAGACATCGGCGGTCAGGACATGAAGTGCATCAAGATCAAGAATCAGACCGTAGACAGCGTACAGTTAAATGAGGCTTGTTCCTCCGGCTGTGGTTCCTTTATCGAGACCTTTGCGAAATCCCTGAACTACACCGTGCAGGATTTTGCTCAGGCTGCCCTGTTCGCAGAGCATCCCATCGACCTGGGTACCCGTTGTACCGTATTCATGAACTCCAAGGTAAAACAGGCACAGAAGGAAGGTGCTTCCGTAGCGGATATCTCCGCAGGCCTTGCTTACTCCGTTATCAAGAATGCTTTATTTAAGGTGATCAAAGTCTCTGATGCTTCTGAGCTTGGTAAAAATATCGTGGTACAGGGCGGTACCTTCTACAACGATGCCGTTCTACGCAGCTTTGAAAAAATTGCAGGCTGCCAGGCCATCCGTCCCGACATCGCCGGTATCATGGGTGCTTTCGGTGCAGCGCTGATCGCCAGAGAGCATTACGAGGACGGTTATGTGACCACCATGCTGGACTATCAGAAGATCTGCGACCTGCAGTTCGAGACCAGTATGGCAAAATGTAAGGGTTGTACCAACAACTGTCGTCTGACCATCAACAAATTCTCCGGCGGCCGTCAGTTCATCTCCGGCAATCGTTGCGAACGCGGTATCGGTGGTCAGAAGAATGCCCATAATGTACCGAACTTATACGAATATAAATTACATAGATTATTCTCCTATGAATCCCTGGATGCCGACAAGGCTCCCAGAGGTGTGGTAGGTATCCCCAGAGTGCTGAACATGTACGAGGACTATCCGTTCTGGTTCACATTTTTCACCGAACTGGGCTACCGCGTGGTGCTCTCTCCCAGCTCCAATCGTAAGATCTACGAGCTCGGTATTGAGTCCATCCCCAGTGAATCCGAGTGTTATCCGGCAAAGCTGGCGCACGGTCATGTGACCTGGCTGATCCGACAGGGTATTAAGTTCATCTTCTATCCTGCGCTGTTCTATGAGCGCAATGAGTTCGAAGATGCGAACAACCATTACAACTGCCCCATCGTTACTTCTTATTCCGAGAATATCAAGAATAACGTGGAGGAGATCGCCGGCGGTGAGATCACCTTCCGCAATCCGTTCATGTCCTTCAGAGATCTGGGAACGGTGACGGATGCACTGACGAAGGAATTCACCGAAATTCCCGCTGCTGAGATTGCCGCAGCCTGCGAAAAGGGCTGGCAGGAGCTGGCGAATGCCCGTCACGATATGGAGAAAAAGGGCGAAGAAACGCTGGAATACTTACGTCAGACCGGCAAGCGCGGTATCGTGTTGGCTGGCCGTCCTTATCATGTGGACCCGGAGATCAACCACGGTATTCCCGAGCTGATCACCTCCTACGATATGGCAGTGCTGACCGAGGATTCCATCTCCCATCTGGCAAAACCGGAGCGTCCTTTAATCGTATCCGACCAGTGGATGTACCATTCCAGACTTTACGCTGCCGCAAGCTATGTAAAGACGGTGGAGAATCTGGATCTGATCCAGTTAAATTCCTTCGGCTGCGGTCTGGATGCCGTCACCACCGATCAGGTGAACGATATCCTCTCCGGATCCGATAAAATCTACACCTGTTTAAAGATCGATGAAGTCAACAACCTGGGTGCGGCCCGTATCCGTATCCGTTCCCTGTTGTCCGCGATCCGTGTCCGTGAGAAGCTGGGCAAGCACCGCACCATCCGTTCTTCCGCCATCGAAAAGGTACAGTTTACTGAGGAGATGCGTAAGGACTACACCATCATCTGTCCGCAGATGTCTCCGATCCACTTTGAGATTTTACAGCCTGCGTTCAATGCCTGCGGTTACAATTTCGTCGTATTGGACAACGACAACAAACACTCCGTGGATGTGGGTCTGAAATACGTTAACAACGATGCCTGCTATCCTTCTCTGCTGGTAGTCGGTCAGATCATGGAAGCACTGTTGTCCGGTAAGTATGATCTGAACAAGACCGCCATTATCATGAGCCAGACCGGTGGCGGATGCCGTGCGACGAACTATATCGGATTCATCCGTCGTGCTCTGAAGAAGGCTGACATGGAACAGATTCCCGTTATCTCCCTGAATCTGGCGGGTATCGAGAGCAATCCCGGTTTCCACCTGAATGCGGATCTGATGTTACGTGCCGCGGTAGGTGCTGAGTTCGGTGATATTTTCATGCGCTGTGTGTACCGGATGCGCCCTTATGAGGCAACTCCGGGTTCCGTGGATGCCTTACATAGAGAATGGCTTAAGAAAGTACAGGATTTCGTATCCGCAAAGCATATCAGCATAGGCAAGTTCCGCAGGATGTGTACCGAGATCATCCGGGATTTCGATGCGATACCGGTACTTGATATCAAGAAACCCCGCGTCGGCGTCGTTGGCGAGATCCTGGTGAAGTTCTCTCCTGCCGGCAACAATCATCTGGTGGAGCTGTTAGAGAGCGAGGGTGCGGAAGCTGTGGTTCCCGACCTGCTGGACTTCATGCTGTACTGCTTCTACAACCAGATCTACAAAGCAGAGCACTTAGGCACCAGCAAAAAGACTGCGAAGATTTCCGCACTGGGCATCTGGGCCATCGAGCATATCCTGCGCGGCTCTGCCGTGAAGGCCTTTGAAGAAAGTAAGCATTTCGATGCACCCACCAGCATCTACAAGATCGTCTCCTATGCGGAGCCCATCGTATCCATCGGCAACCAGACCGGTGAGGGATGGTTCTTAACCGGTGAGATGGTGGAGCTGATCAAGGAAGGCGTACCGAACATCGTATGTACCCAGCCCTTCGGCTGCCTGCCGAACCACGTCGTAGGTAAGGGCGTTATCAAGGCCCTGCGGAAGGCTTATCCTTCCTCCAACATCGTGGCCATCGACTACGATCCCGGTGCCAGCGAAGTCAACCAGCTTAACCGAATCAAGCTCATGCTCTCCACCGCCCAGAAGAATCTGAAAAAGGGCGAGGGTGCGGAATAAAGAAACTATTTTTGATATGTGGCGGTGGCTACACCCGCGGCAGGGGATTCGCAGAATCCCTGCTGCGGGTGTTTTTAATATCCCAATTATTTTTCACCAATTATTTTTTCTTAACAAATCTCTTTTCAAGCTTCCGTATATCATGCTATAATGTGTTTTAATATTAAGCAGCCGCCGTCCTAATTTTCTGCATGGTTTCATGCCGCACGAATCATAACACTAATTACCCGTGCGCAGCGCCTGTGACATCGTGATCTCCGCCTGTATGTAGTGACATCTACGGCACAATACATATGTGCAGTTTCCTGTTGGTCATTTTCGCTATAAGCTGTTTTGGGGCTGTTTTAGTACAAAATTTCTTATATTTCTTCTTTTTTTGTATCAAATTTGCCTTTTTTATTAAATCTGATACAATTCCCCCTTTTTTCACTTGAAAATCCATTGTTTTTGTATTTTTTTCCGCTATTTCCCCCTATTTACACCAAAACATTTCGAAAGGAGGGATTGCATGATCCAAAATTTAGACGCCCACCTTAACAAATTGCAGGCACAATGTGACTACCTGCGTCACAAGCTTTCTACTTTTCCGGAAGGAGAATTATCTATTCAAAAAAATGGTTCTTACCACCGCTGGGTTATTAAAAATAAGGAGCAGTCTGTATATTGCTCAAAGTCAAATCGTTCTCTCGCGGAAGTTATGGCTTTAAAGAAATATTACTCTCTTCTACTGTTTGAAGCCGAAGAAGAACTCTCCCTGCTCAATTTTTATATAAAATCCCATGAAAAAAAGAATTCAGCAGTCAATCGTTCCAAGCCTCTGACATCCTCTGACCTGTTGGCAGAGTCTTCTCCCTATTACCCATTGCTGCAAGGCTATTTTGCGAAGGACAAGCTTCCGGTGTCTGCGCAAAAATGGTGTGCGGAGAGCTATGAAACCAATCCTTCTCATCCGGAAAATCTGATCCATACCACACTGGCCGGGCATAAAGTCCGCTCAAAATCTGAAGTTATCATATCGAATCTGCTCTATACCAATCAAATCCCTTATCGCTATGAAGCGGCGCTGCCGTTAAAAGAATTCACGGCTTATCCGGATTTTACGATTTTACATCCGGTTACGAATAAAATCTTCTACTGGGAGCATTTCGGTATGATGGATAATGCGCCTTATTGTGATACTGCCTGCAACAAGCTGAAAACCTACTGCTATAACGGAATCTTCCCATCCATGCAGCTGATCATCACTTATGAGACCAGTAAATGTCCCATTTCCACAGATCAGGTGCAGCAGATCATTACACAATATTTCCTCTAAATCAATAATTCCCTACATAAATATTCTCTTGACATTGACTCTATTTCTTAATTAAAGGTAATCAATTCTATCATTTTCTATACAGCTAAAAAGGACCGGTTCGTCCGGTCCTTCCGATAAAACACAATAAGAGATCATGATGCATTTGCCCTACGGCTCTCAATATACTGTTGTAAGACTTCCGTGACTTCCTCCGGTGCCAGGCCGGCATCCTCGATGATGTCACTCACCGCTTCCAGTTCTTTACGCTTCTTCTGTTCAAACAATTCTTCTAACTCACGTTGTTCTGATTCCATGCGGATATTTAATGCATTGATCAACTCCTGTTTTGCCTGGATCTTTTCCTCCAGGGATTTTCTCTGTCCTCTTGGCATATACTGTGTGCTCCTTTCCTAATGGCAATCCTATGGATCCGTGGATCATGTTTCCTGCCGCGTGATCCGAAAAAGCATGGCCATTCATCAGGGATCACATGTTCCATAGGAACTATCATAATCTATCATGAATGGCCTGATATGTTACAGTATATGGACAAGAATGTAAAAATATACCATATTTCCGGCAATATTATGCTGCTCCGGAACAGTCTGGCGAATCTGTCAGCAGATATCATTCTAAATTATCTACCGCTGCTTTTAACTTATTCAAGGCAAGCTCCAGCGTAGCTTGGGGGCAGGCGATGTTCACGCGCTGAAAAGCGGCTCCGCTGGGTCCGAACATGGATCCTCCGTCCAGCCAAAGTCCTGCTTTGTCCACGATGAACTGATCCAGCTCCTTACCGGTGATTCCCAACTCACTGCAGTCCAGCCATACCAGATAGGTACCTTCCGGCTCCACCAGATGAATCTGTGGAATCTTCTCCTGTAAAAAATTCCGTAAGAAATTCAGATTCTTAAGCAAATAAGCTCTTAACTGATCCAGCCAGTCTTCTCCTGCACGATAGGCTGCTTCACACGCCACGATTCCCAATGCATTAGGTTCATCATAACCGGTCTTGTCAATCTCTGTCTGAAATGCTTTACGAAGCTTTTCATTGGGGATAAAAATATTGGATATCTGAAGTCCCGCCAGGTTAAAGGTCTTGCTGGGCGCCGTACAGGTTACGGTAAACTCCGCAAAACAAGGATCCACGGTGGCAAACACCGTATGCTCATATCCGGGATAGACAAAATCATTGTGTATCTCGTCACTTACCACGATCACATGATGCCGCAGGCAGATTTCTCCCAGTTGTTGCAATTCCTCTGCCGTCCACACTCTGCCCACCGGGTTGTGAGGGTTGCACAGAATAAACAGTTTTATATGTTCCTGCTCAAGCTTCCGCTCAAAATCTTCAAAATCAATCCGGTATCCGTTATCTCCACTCTGCCCGGCCGTTTTCTCATAGATCAATGTATTGTCAACTACTCTCCGGTCATTGTCACGGATAATATTAGTAAACGGATAATACACCGGATTCTGAATCAGTATAGCATCTCCCGGATCAGTAAATGCCTTAACCGCTGCGCCGAGAGCAAATACCACACCCGGAGTCTTCACGATCCATTCCCGCTCCGTCTTCCAATTATGATTCCTCTCCATCCAGTTCATCACAGCATTGTAGTAAGCATCCTTTGGCTGGGTATAGCCGTAGATTCCATGTTCTACCGCAGCATGAAGACTCTTCGTGATCTCTTCGGATACCGGGAAATCCATATCCGCCACCCACAAGGGCAGCACATCTGCCGGCTTTCCTCTCTCCACCGCAAAATCATATTTCAGACAATTCGTTCCCTTCCGGTTCGTAATCTTATCAAAATTGTATCTAGTCATACGAATTCACTTACCTTTCGTCAACCTACAAACTTTCTGCCTGTGGCTCCAGGCTGCAGATTAAATTTTATCGGTCGCATGCATTCTTCCAGACCTTCTGCACGCCCTGACACGTCGCATCGTTGCTAGCCCTCTGTGAAGCTCTCCACAGAGCTGGCTGAACTACTATGTATACCAGGTTACACCCACACTAAGCAAATGCCTGCTCTAAATCTGCCAGCAGATCGTCGATGTTCTCAATTCCCACTGACATTCTCAGAAGCTTCTCATCCACTCCCAATGCTTCACGTACCTCAACCGGTACATCTGCATGTGTCTGCTTCATTGGATAGGTCAGAAGGCTTTCCACGCCGCCCAGACTCTCCGCAAAGCGGATCAGCTTAACACTCTCCAAGATTTTAACAGCTTTCTCCGGGGAATTCAACCGGAATGAGATCATTCCGCCGTATCCGCTGCACTGTCTGTCAATCAGCGCCTTATCCGGTCTCGAATCCAGACCGATATAATATACCTTTTCCACTTCCGGTCTCTGTTCCAGCCAGTGTGCGATCGCAAGAGCATTTTTCTGATGCTGTTCCATACGTACAGCCAGAGTCTTGATTCCTCGAAGCAATAGCCAACTATCAAACGCAGACAGACAGGCTCCTGTCGTCTTATAAATATTGTTCAGCTGCTGATACAAGGCGTCATCCCTTACTACCAGGAATCCGGATAATGTATCGTTATGTCCTTCCAGGTATTTCGTACCGCTGTGCACTACAATATCCGCACCTAACGTAAGCGGCTTCTGAAAATACGGGGATAAAAAGGTATTATCAACAATCAGAATACAACCATGCGCGTGTGCCAATTCTGCGATTGCCTGAACATCTGCGACCTTCATCATAGGGTTGGAAGGTGTCTCGAGATAAATCGCCTTCGTCTCCGGACGTATCGCCGCCTTCACATTCTCCACATTTGAAGTATCCACACAATCTACCGATATTCCATTCTTATGGCTGATCGTGTTCCAAAGTCTTAATGTACCGCCATACAGATCATCCGTAGCAATCAGATGATCCCCGGGAGAAAAAATCTCCATCAATGCGGTGATCGCTGCCATACCGGTAGAAAATGCCAAAGCTTCCGTTCCCTGTTCCAACAGGGCAACCGTCTTCTGCACTTCATCTCTTGTAGGGTTACCGCAACGGGAATAATCATATCCTGTGCTCTTACCCAATCCCGGATGCGCATACGCCGCATTCTGATAAATCGGCATACTGATGGCCCCAAACGGATCCCTTCTCTCATTACTTCCCTGGACACAAATGGTCTCTGCTGCAAATGCCATCTTTTTCTCCTCCTATGCCTATGTATAATACTATATTTTATATTCCTACTGCTCCGGTAGGTATAGTATATTTTTAGCATAGTGAGAAATAAAAGTCAATATCTTTTTACCAATAAAGCTTCATCTGTTCTTCTGCTTCCTTTTCTGAAATTCCTCGTCTCGTATACTGGTCAAACAATTCACACATGCTGATCTCATCCTCCTCTTTGATTCCCATTTCTTTTAATACATCTCCGGTATCATCATAGTCACGGATTTCGTTTTTATACAACCTACGCTTCCGCCCTTACAAACGGATATTTTTCTACCAATTCTCTATCCATTTCCATCATGCTCAGTATTCTGCTGGCTGCTCCGGATGGATGGTTGGTTCCCGCTTCCCAAGCCTCTACTGTCTTTTTCGTAACTCCCAGATACCCAGCAAAAGAGCTTTGGGACATGCCTACCGAATTTCTGATCTTTTTAACCTGATCTGCCTGATACTCTTTTACCGGCAGAATGGTTACTGTACGTCTGCTCAATTTTTTGTTCGCCGCCTGGGCATCATCCACAGCTTCCTGCAACCCGGTCATAATACTTTCATATACACTTTTCATTTTTTTACTCCTATATGCTTTTCTCCAGGACATCAATCAGCTTTCTGATTTCATTTTTCTCTTCTTTTGACAAATTATCTTTTTGATTTTTAGAATATACCGTAATCAGATAAATAGTCTCCTTGACTACAAAATAAACATAACATACCCAGACACCTCCGCTTTTACCCCGATGTTCAAATGCAAAGCGTGCCTTCCTTAGTCCACCGGTTCCTTGTATCACGGGATATTTATCATGCTTCATCATAATATCAAATTCCAGTCTTCTCAAGTCATCATCATTAAACCCCAAAGCATCCCATCGAAATGAAAATTCATCTGTTTGTATAAAAGTTCTTGTCATTTTCCTCCTTTGTTTTACCCTATTATATAGGGCAATGTCAACTTTCGTTATATACTCCTCACTGTACAAAATATCAAAAAGTGAATTTGCGGCGATACGCCATCGACTGCCCTTACACGTCTAAGTTTTTTAGAATATTGCCTATTCAGACTTTCTTAAGATGTGACTACTATAGCACATGCATATCGATTCTGCAAGAAAATTACAGGTAATAAACTATACAAAAACAGAGCTGCGGAAATTGGATATTTTCCACAGCTCTTCTCTTTGTGCAATATTACTTACTACTATTTTCTGAATCTTTCATCAGTTCAAATCGAATAATTCCTGTGCACTGACACTCAGACCGGCAGTGGAACCGGCCGTTGTCTTTCTGCCATTATCGTACAACGTATAGACGTATGCGTAAATGGTCTCCGCACCGGCATCTGTCTTCAATGCCATGGAAGCATCGTCAAATAACCCTACCTCAGATAATGGATATTCCAGAACATACATACTACTGTTATTCACAACATAGTGCCCATCGGAAGCCGTCAGGCTATTGCCGGCGCTGTCCTTTACCGTGATGGCTTTCAGCGGTACCATCTTCTGTCCGTTTATCTCCACAACTCCGGTATCGCCGTCCTCTGCGGATTTATAGAATTCCACGCAGACCTGCGGATCTCCCGTCAGTACATTATTATCCTCAGCGCGGAATCTGACACTTAACCTGTCACCCTGATTCTCTGTTTTTAAGATCATTTTATTTACCGGGTCATAAATCATATAGGTAGAAGTTATCTTATTCCCCTGAGCATCCTGGAAAGATACGGACGGTACCGAGATTCCCGCATTGTAAGCAGCTACCATAGTGTTGATGAACAGCTTTGCCTCCGCTGCACTCTTCGGCTTAGAATGGCCTGCACCGGAATAAGTTACATTACCCATGTTGTAAATATAGTAGTTGTTCACAACGTCGTTCGGCAGAATATTGTAAATATCTTTTGTAGTTCCTTCTACTGCCCCGAGACAATACCATACCACGATATCGCACTTACCATCATTATCGCGGTCCAGCTCCATATTGGGCTGTAGCCATTGATAATGGGTATTGCTTATGGACAATGTCTTTCCAATCTGATACGGATACTGCGTGATTTGTCCTTCGTTCACCAAAGATGCCGTCATGCAATTGGCCAAATCCTTATTATTGTTATTCTTATCGTTCTCGGTATCTCCATTGGTATATTCTCCAAACAAAGCGTTTTTACTTTTCTTCTTTGCTTTACTGTTACCATACCAGGCATCCCGTAACAAGTCATTTCGAATTGGGAAGCAGAATGACGTACTACTATTGCTGCTAAGAGCCTTTAATTGCTTACGAAGGAAGCGCACTGCCGTATATCTGGTCAGTCCTTCTTTCTGCCCCAATTCGGTATTTCCACCCGGCTGTTTGATTTCATCATAATCATAGTTTTCCAGTGTCTTCAGATAATCCAGATACCGCTGTTTTTCCTCAGCTGATACATTGGAGCTGTTTGCCATTCTGGAATAATATTCCTTCAACGCACCATATCGGTCCAGTCCGACCGCTGCACGGATGGTCTTGTTGAATTCATATCCCCAGGACCAATCTTTGCCTATTGCGGAGATGCTGTTCACATAGGAGCTGGCATCATGGGTAAAAAGAACACTTTTTCCGGATTCAATATAGTCTCTGACTGCACGTGCAAATGCAATATTTGCCGCAATATCCGCGCCTCCATACTCATTCGTTTCCCACTTCTTCGCCTCATCTGCCGATATTGTTTTTCCAAACTGATAATTATCTGCAAATCCCAAAATCAGCATATTATACTTTTCCATATAAGAGGAAGCACCCTGATACCAATTGTTACAAAGTTTATATTTGTCACCATTATTAGGACTTTGATTTAGTTGATATTTCCATCCTTTTTCCCAGTTGTTCACCGGATTATCCGCTTCTATCAGCTCCTGCATGATCTGGGATACCGTCCTTGAATCTACCTCAATTTCCCATCCGTCCAGGTCTTTGGTATACTCATAGAACAGTCCGCTCTCGTCCTTCAATTCCTGTCCAAGATTCCACTCATTATCATCCTCTGACACAATCTGCAGGATCTTGATTTTCTTCGTACCAATCGGAACAGCGGTATATCCGGACTTTGCAGTTCTTACCAACTTGTCCGAATTATCATAAAACACCAGTTTCCATGGAATCACACCTACATAATCACCGGGAAGTGTACGTTCCAGCTTATACACTTTTCCAGTCTGCAGAGCATATCCATAGTTCCCCGAAGCGTCCTGTACCTGTTCCAGACGTTCCCATTCGGATCCATTCCTTACATATACTTTCAGACCCGTCAATTCTTCCGAAGTATTGGTAATCTTGCCTGGTACATAATCCGATCCGGAAAATCTGCCGTCCGCATTTCGATCCACGAACAGTTTACAGTCATAGGTCGTACCTGTCAGCGATAAGGCAGAGTCATTCTGCAATGTAAATACATAACGCAGTACATAATCTCCACTTTCTGATTTCAGATATGCGGTGTTCTGTCCATCCTTCCCATAATTTAATGCTACCGGATAGGCAGAAGCTTCCAGTCCTTCTACCCACGTCATGGTAAGCTTGGACAGATTCAGATAATTGCAGAAAGCACTTTGTCTGTCTTTCAACTCCGTACCCAGTCCGGACACTTCCCCGGTCAGTTGACTCTGCGTAAACACATTTTTCTGCCAGAATTTATACTGTCCCTGATCTGTCGTACTCAGGGCATACTGTACCAGCTTATAAAAATAGGAATTTATATCTAATTTTTTAGTATCGGCGACATAATATCCACCGCTTGTCGTTACGTACTGATCTGCCAGAATCACAGGATAACCGGCATCAATATACTGCTTGAATTCTTCATATCTGGTGGAATTAATATCATTTCCGGGCCCTCTGTATATATTATCACTGTGATTCAGGGAATCATCCCGCAATCTGGCCTTATCATCGTCGGCTTCTTTGCTATAGGAATATTCATCCCCCACATGATAATAGATCAGTCCCAGTTCATTCATCGCGGTATCATTGAATTTCGTGGTGGTCTTGCCATTTTTTGTCTCCGTGTTCATCCCGCCGATATAATCACCCATATAGATCAGATCATATTTTTCATTGAGATCCTCTATTTTACCAATAAATTCCGCAGAAGTCGTATGCGTAATATGGATGTTGCCCGACGTGTAATCCGGCATTCCCATAAATGTCTTGACCTGATCCTCTGTAAGAACCTTTCCTTTTTTGTCAAAATCATAGCTCGGCTGCAGATCCAACACATTCAGTTCCGACTTAACAGTGGTTCTGTGCATATACCAGTTCAGAATATATCTGGTAATAGATGCCTTACTGATCTCTTCAACCATCTGTGCTGCATTGTTGTTGTTTTTCTTAGCCAGGAAATTCTCGTACTGAATCTCTTTTAATACTGCTCCGAAGGTTGCTGCTTTCGCCGCATTCCCTTTACAGTCAGTCAGGAAGTCAGAGGCAACATAAGGCGTTGCACTGTCATCATTCAGGTAAACATTATCATATAAAGCCTCTTTCACGGAATCGCCCAGGCTAAGCGAAGCTGCCGTCTGCCCGTTGTTCCAGTAAGCATCTCCCTGAGAAGCAACTTCTTTGGCAATACTGTCATCGGAAACCTTCAAGATCGTCAGTGCCATCTGTGTCAGTATCTTATTATTCTGATTATTATTCGGTTCCTCAGCCAGCGTTTTATTTTGGCTGTAAAATCCGTAATCCATGACTACCGGTACTCTGTCTGCATTATTCCGCTCACCGGTAGTATCCTTAATACCGAATATCATCTTCGTCAGAGCGGTTGCTGCAGAAGTCATATTCACAGATTCCGCTGCATAACTTCCCCTGCCGGAGAGATAGATCAGATCCACATCATCCAAATTAATTCCATAATATGCCTGTGAATCTGTGGCAGTCAGCTCTGCCAGCTGTGCCAGGGTCAAAGTCGTCACTTCGATATTAAAATCATTGACTTCTCCACTGTAATCGGTATCCTTCTCATAGCGGCTGCTTCCGGACAGATTTAAAACTTCCTTCTTAAACCATTCCTTATTATAAAAGCCACCACTGTAAGTCACCGTTTCAAAAACATTCTTACTGTTATCACCGATAAAGTCATAGGTATCCTGTGCGATAAAATCCGCATCAATCCCCTGAACCTTTACCGTTGTCGTACCGTTTCCTACTTTTACATACCGGCCGGCGGCATTCTCTGTATAGACATCACTAAGGCGGAAATCCGCATCGGACACACAACTCACCTTAGAAACATAATACTCACCATTCGCATCCTTATCAAAATACAAAAATTTTCCATCTGTAATCTGTTCAAAGGTATAGGTCTCCCCTACTTTTTTCGCCCATAAAACAGATGATGCTGTTGAACGGTTATAGACATACAAATTGGCTGAAGTGCCACTCTGTGTAGTAATGCCGGGATCATTGCCTGAGGCCGTTGCCGCTGCCGGGTCATTATCAGATAATGATCTGGTAACGCCGGAAGCATTTTCAGAGTTCTCTACGGATGCGGAAGACGGATCCCCCTGTACAATCGTTCCCAAATACCTATAGCTTGTGATACTACCGCTTACTTGTTCTGCATACACCGCACGCCCAATATAATTGCGAGGTACAAATTCAGCCGGGTTGGTAATATTCATACTACCGTTTTCGCCGTTATAATATTGCAGACTGTAGCGGTCAGCTGCATACGCCTCTGTTACTTCCGTGCCATTCTCCACACGCATGACCATCGTGGCCGAAGTCCATTTAGTAAACGTAGGGATTACTCCCTGCATTACTGCATTCGTACCATTTGTAGCCTCCACTGTACTCTTCCGGTCATAACGGGTCTGTCCCTGAGGGTCTTCAGTATCCTGCAGCATTCTATAAGCGGAGCCGCCGGTCACATAATTATATCTTCCCTGCGTGCCGCGGGCGACAAAACTGCCCCGAATATCTTCTGTCCGGGAGCCACTTCCTTCCTGATAGGGATCCAGCCGGCTGACAGGACCATTTCCGATCAGATCCTTGAAATTCTCAGTTCCCACCTGGCTCTGCAGCTCCTGCATGGTCTTATTACGTTCCGATGCCGCCGGCAATTCAGATAATTTTCTCCCCTCGCTTACCGGTTCTTCTCCACCGATCAGATAACCGATGGATGCATTGCTTTTATCCGCAACAATTTCCAGAATATGAAATGTATCACCCTGCGTCTGTTTCTCCTGTACCAGCTGCTGAATCCCCGGCAGTGTCATCTCCTGTGCACTGGCTTCTATAGAGCCATAGCTCTGGCAGACTCCGGCTGCCAAAGCTATGGTGAGAACTCCTGCTATGCACTTTTTTACATAACTATTTTTGTGTTTCATTCTTTCCTCTCCAGAATATCGTAGTGACACGATTGCCCATCGTCTGACCGGAACGGCTGTCAACAAATTTCAGATATAATTCTTCGTTCTGTTCTTTCTGATCTATGATCACCGGTACTACATAAGTCTCTTTTCCATTCAAATATCCCGGTTCATGTACCGCCATTCGTCTCTCAGTTCCATCGGCATTTGTAACAACATTTTGGGCATTTCCAAATGTTGTTCCATCTCCCAGTTTTTTATCTGCGAAAATAACAGCCACCAGGGGAACCGGTTTTTCAGCGTGCCCAAATGCACCTCTTCCATGATCATATCCATAGATACTTACATAGTAAACATTATAGTAACTCGCGTTAGACCCCTGACTGATATCGTAGGATCTGTTACCATCTGAAAAATAGAATTCACAAGCCGGAATCAAAACATATGTTTCCGCGATCAATCCGTTCTTATCCCACGCTTGAAGCTTTAATTCGTATTTTCCGAAATCAATATACCACTTTGCATACATTGAGGCATTGATTCCTGTCGTCGTTGCATACAGATTACGGGTATATGCAGGTGCAGAATATCCCAAAACACTTTCCGGGATCATTGTATCTTCATAATCTCCAAGACTGCCTGCCGCATTTGCGAATCCGACCCTTCGATCCATCCCCTTGTCTGCACCCTTGTTATCCAGTGTAGGATTTGCCACAGCCAATCCCACCTCTACATCATTGACAATCTTCCAGGTTACGTCCTCTGCCTTTCTTTCAGGATGATCCTTGGTTATATAGTTCTTTAATGTAACATCTATTTTTCCATTTCGATTCAACACGAACTGCGAGCTGTCAATATACGGATCCTTCGTAGCATCTTCCACATTCAATTCCGGAATGACGATATCAACATCCGGATATATGAAATCAGTGGGTGATAACTGCACAGTTGCAATAACCCGGATCGTCTTTCCTGTATTATAGGAACACTTTAAGCATTGTCTATAAATAGACGGATTTTTTGCTGTTTCCTCAAAGGTATATCCATCAGGATTTCCTGCCACTTCCCAGGTTATGATCGGATATGTATTTCCATCCGAGCCCTTGGCTTTTACTGCACCGGTCAGGCATTCCAGATCTGCACACCATCCTACTTTTTCTTTTCCGGTAACCGGATCATTATAGGTATATGTCTTCAACGCATCACGGATCAGCGTTGCGTCATACAGTCCCCTGGCTTTAGTCACCGTTACATATCCATAGGCTTTCCAACTATTGTCTGCATTGGCAGTGCAGGTGACTTTTAAGGCTCTGACGCCTGCCCGCTCGTCCGCTGCGATAGTCAAAAGTCCGGTAACCGGATCGATACTGGTGCCGGAGGATTTCGCATATCCATCCACTCTTTCCACATTACTCCAGGTCACGCCTAAAGCCTCTGCCGCCGGAGAACCGACTAATGTATAGGTATACTGTTGCGTCTCTCCTCTTAATAGCTCTACATATTCCGGTGACAGTGTCAGTGACTTGATCTCCACCTGCTTGACATTGATGGTGGTAGTTGCTGTGAAGGTAGGATCTGCATTCAGCACACAGGTGACCCTTAAAATATCATTTCCAATAGTTTCTTCTGCACCAACGGATACCGTACCCTTATTATTGATAGAGCTCTTATCACAGGCTGTACCATCTACACGGCTCAGGCTCCAGCTTACCCCCTGTTTCTTAGCCAATGCAACTGCTTCCGGTTCGCCTTTCAACTCATAGTCGAATCGTTTGGTAGCTCCCTGCTCCACCGTAGGATTGGTGGGAATGACCGTCATTGACTCCAGCCAGATATGCTCCGCGGTATCCTCCGGCAGTGCATTTCTCAGCTTAATTGTTTCGGAAATCTGATATGTTTTATCCTGATACGCAAACAGCATGTTCAGCATAACTTTTCTCTTAGATCTGGCCTCACTTAAATTCACCTGAAAAGAGCTGACGTGCTCGGCCATCAAAGCAGGTGCCGCTGTTGCGAGATCTGCTTCTGTCGCTGCTTCATAGAGATATATCTGATTAGCATTTTCATACTCTGTTCCGGTATTACTGCTCCCCTGCCAGCGGATCATATATGCATTATCATTGTTAACCAGGAGGAGTTCATTGACCCGTGCCTGCACCTCATTGCCGGCATCATCCTTCGCCGGATTACCATCCAGATCCACTGCAGTTCCGGTAGTTTTTGTGAACTTGATATCCTTCTCCACATCAATGATCAGATCGATCATCTGATTGGCTGCCAGCTGCGCTTCTTCCTGTAATGTCAGTTCCTTGTTGCCACGCAGATACGAATTATTGCCGGCCACGATAAACGCGCCTACCGATCCTGCCACAATGGTCATGATCGCCAGACACACGATGATCTCTACCAGCGTAAATCCCTTGTTTTCCATTTTCTTTCGTATGTTCTTCATGGTCAACCTCCTTACACAAATCCGCTTATTTTGTCACAATCTTACCGGTTCTTCCCACTGTTGTAATTTCTATCCTTCTCGTTCCGTTGCTGACTACTATCCGCTTACAGAAGTTCTTCTTGGCTCCTCCCGCCTCACAGGTTCCCGCTTCGAAAGCTCCCGATGCACGGTTAAACACCAGATGCAGTCCTTGTGTTGAAGAAGCATAGGGCAAGGTTCCCTTTAATTCCGTCAGGGAGTAAGCATGCGTGTCATCATCATCGAAATACACCTGAACCTGAATGGGATCTCTGCCCACCACACGGTCAGAAACCTGAGTCAGGGTTCCGTTTATCACCTGATATACCATTGCATGATATTCCTTATCTGTACTGTCATAGGAAATCACACATTCCACATTATTCTGTTCTTTTCCCAGCGTCAGCACCCTGGCTCTCTCTATCGTAGATACGATCTCATCCGCACACTTTCTTACCCTTCGGCCGGTCAGTGTACCCACGGATAATCCCGCCACTGTCACCACGATTGCCATAATAGCAATGACAATGATCAGCTCCACCAGGGAAAAACCGCTGTTTTTATTGTTTCTGCCAATTCTCATATACGATCAGGTCTCCCAGATTGATTTCTGTATTTGCATAGGTCTGATGATCCGGCTGCAGGTAGCCTTCGCCGCCTTTCAGAAAATCCACCACATGATATTCCACCGTATTGCCGCCGGCTGCGGTAATCTCTTTGGAATAGGTCAGTGCCTGTAACACCGCATTTTTATCTGCATTCACCTTTACATTCTGCCCCAGACGGATATTGCCGCCGGCGATAATGATTCCCTGAAAATCCTTCTCCACAGTCACATCACCGCTGACCAAAATCAGTCCCTTGGTAAATTTCGCATATTCCGTTGCGGAATAGGTATAATCCCCATCTACGATCACTGCCTTACATTTCGGGTCCACAGAGCCCTCGAAATATTTGGAAGCATCTATATCCGAACTGCCACCGTGTAATACGCCGCCAAAGGTTAGCAATGTGCTGTGATCCACCAGGTTCGTGTATGCATTGGCACTGTCCGCTCTCTCAGCCTGTGTCACTTTCTCATATACATCCAACATTTTCTTAGTCAGTGCCTTGAATTTATTCTGATCCGCTTTCAGGATCGCCTGATATCCACTGTTGGAAGCATCTGCTGTCAGCGAATCCTGACGCACATTTTCGCGGCTGCCGGTGGTCTTCGCATCATCATACATGACCACATTGCCTGCCAGATGCATGATATACGCTCCGGAGCCTTCCTCACGCAGTTTGATCGCCTTTGTATAAATGCCGGTATAGGCTTCCATGGTACTCTGATTCATACTGTAATAATCCCGGAAATAACGATTAGCATTACTTCTGGAGCTGTCAGAACCCGCGTCAAAATTTACATAATAATAAACCAATGTGATCTTACTGTTCAACCGTTTAAAATACTTCTCTATATTTCCGGATGTGATTCCGTAGGAAGCCAGTGTATTTCCTTTTAACGCCTCACAGGGTACATCCAGTGCCACATCGATTACATCATCACGAAGCCTGTTATTATTAACATCCCAGATTTTATCATTGTACTCTTCTAAAGTGATAGGATTGCTCTTCTGTGACAGTACAGACCCACCGGAAGTACTTCTGCCAATGCACTCTGCGGGTACCAGATAAGCCAACTGATCGCTCTTCACGGCAATAGACTGTCCCATCATAATGTCACTGACATTCTCTCCTGCGGTATTCGTAGCTGCCCCGGAGGTACCTCCGCCCGTTTTCAGGGATATGTAAGAATTTCCTGCCAGCGTCAGGTTACGCAGCTGATTCAGATAAATCTCAGTATTGGTACCGTTGACAATGATCGCGCTGCTGTCACCATCACTGCCATCTCCGAATCCCACATATTCCCCGGTATATTCTTCATTCAATAACGCTCCCGCGGAAAAAACATTATCTGCACCGCTCATGATCAGATCATTCGCTACATATACACCATTTCCGTTAAAACGAATCGTTCCTTTACTACCGGCCTTGATCGGACTACCACCATGCATGGTGATCGATCCCGCCCACAGTTCGCCATACTGATCGGCATTCAGGGTTGCTCCCCGCCCCAGATACAGTTCTGACGCAGCGATCATGCGCTTGTCCGGATTCTCCTTGCCAGTCGGTTCCTTCAAATCTACAGTAACATTACTGCCTTCGCCCTCTTTGGTACTGCCTACGATGAAACGATCTGCATAAAAGCTTCCGCCGATCTCATTCTGGCTTGGCAGATTCGGATCTGTAGGTAATGCCTGGATGGAATCCTGCGCGATCATGGAGATTCCTGTAATGGAAGGTACTGTCACTGCCTGGGAGAAATCAATCTCAGGCACTTTGATCCGCAGATCCGTCTGAATAACAGAGACATAACCGCTATCATCGGTATATGTCACCCGCAGAGCACAGATTCCCAGACCATCCTTATACAGTTTCATTCTACCTTTGGGATTTTCTGCAGCGGTTATTTCCAGTCCGTTGCGGTCCGTCACTTTTACCGTGCCACTCTCGTCCAGATAGATTCTCCGCCAGCCACTTTCATCCGACAGATCGTCCAGTGAGGTCGTCTCCAATACGGTACGGCTGCGTACCTCAGGAGTCAGACAATCTGTTCCGAAAAATTTCGTCAGATCATAATAATTTGTGTCCGTAGATCCGGCCAGCATATATTTTGACTGCATATCCGTCAGAAAATAATAACGCAGCTTGCTTGTCTTTTCCTCTGCACTGGTACTGCTGTAATTCTGTAATACATTTTCGTACGCATTTCCCACTGATTCCGAAATCTGTGTTCCCATATAAGATCGTATCTCATCCAATACAGTCTCAGCAGAATAAAAATTGTCCTTTGCCTTCAGATTGTTGACCTTCATCTGATAGTTCAACAGCGACATATACATCAAAACACTGGCTAAAATGCCAATAAAGGCCATAGCTATGATCACAACGACCAAAGCCGAGCCTTTATTATCTGTTTTTCTTCTGCCACGTATTTCCATGGTTCTACTTCCTTCCGGTTCCTAATCTAACGTCCTCTTACTCGATCGCAGTACCTGTCATGGTTACAATCGGTCTTCCGGTACTACTGTCTCCCTCTGCATATACCTCAACCCGCATATCATATATGCGGTTCTTCTTCTCCTTTGGTGTCAGACTATCTACATCCATAATACTTTTGGCAGTATTTCCATCCACCTTGTTATTCGTTCCGGTCATACTCAGATTCCGGAAAGTATATACGGTATTTCCGTTTGTGATCAGATTTGTCCGTAATCTGCATGCAGAACGGAAATCAGATCCTCCTAATTTGTCGCCATCTGCCGGATTCCAGGCAGGATATGTTTCCCGCAGTTCAAACGAAGCTTTATAAGACATCAGCAACGTATCATAATAAGTCCTGCTCCCGAAACTATTGACCCATTCATCGGACGGTTCCTGAATTGCCAGGAACACATTCACCGGCACATTCCCCGGATTATTTACAATAACACGGTCTACCGGTTCTGCCGGGATAACGCTTTGGGCACATTCCACGCGAGGCTGCAGACATACAATGATATTCGCCAGTCCATTCTGTATCTTGTCTTCTGTCGTATATGTCCCGTCCGCCTTCTTCGCACGGATCCGGTCTGCCTGTTCCCGCAATGAATTCTCATTGGAAAAAATCACATAATCCTGTCCGTTCTGCGGATAATCTCCGGATTTTCCACCCAGATCCACAATGCCGGTATTGCAATGATATACCGTAGATGCTGTCACCAGATACGTATCTGCCTCGGTTATCTCGCCTAGTCCAAGATCCAGGCTGATCTTCCCTGTCATGATATTGATCTGAATTGTCTTGGTCGTATATCTGGCAATCGTCGGAATATCTTTATCCGTACCCGTTTTATAATACAAATAGGCATCTGTAGCAGAATCCTCCGCTTCAGAATAGACAGCATTTCTTTCTCCCGACAGATTCTCCAGCTCCACAATATCCTTATCGTTGAACATATCATATTCCGTACGCGTAGGATCCATGGTGATCACCACATCATACGTTGATGACGTGGTACTGTCATCCCTCACGGTATATTTCCATATGCCGGTTCCGTCGCCATTCACATCTCTGTTTACCGTGTTGGTAAACCCTTCCGGTGTTTCCCCCTCATAGATTTCTGCCATTTCCTCCAGCGAATGTGCTTCAAACATTTCCATCACATCTTCCGCGATCGCTGTGGCATGCATGGTGCTGCGGGATTTGGCATTCGTTCTGGCACTGGTGACAAAGCTATGCAATAGCGGCACCACGATGATTGCCAGAACTACTATTGCGATCAAAAGCTCCACAAGGGAAAAACCTGCATTATTCAATTGTCCTTCCTTTGTATGCTTCTGCATTGTGACAACTCCCAATTAAAAAATCTATTAGTTCATGTTTCCGAAAATAGTATCCACACCCATCTCCATGGCAGGGATATACGGCTCGCTGTATTCCTTATCCGTTCCCATCAGATAATACGTATTCAGCGTCATGTTGCCGGACAACATCCCTTCTTCTGAATTGTAACTGATGCTGACACTCTGAATACTCTGTCTCTCCTGCTGATTATAGATATATCTTACCAGTCCCTTGAAATCATTATAAGTGCAGGAAATACTGATACCGAGAGGTAATTCATACATATGTGTATCCGCATAAGCCGTTCCCTCGGTGGAAACGGGACTATTGGTTACAATTGTGGTCGTATCTGTGCCGGACACTGCGGCATCCGCTTCCGCTGCGGCGGTATCTGCCGGTGCATCTGCTGTTGCATTATCCAAAGCAGAGCTACTTTCCGCCTGCGGAGTATATGGGACCTCTGCCTCCGTTCCAAAGGAGATATTCGCCACCTTGGTTCTGGTAGCATCCTCCATGTTCTTTACCATCATAATACTGTCTTCCGGTAATATATCTACCGGAAAACGGCTCTCAAAATTAGTGATGTATGACTGCATTTTCTCAGTAGCAGCCAGATAATCCGCCTTGCGCTGATCCAATACCTCCAGTGTAGACACCTGGGATCTTAAGGACATATTCTGACTTTCCATAGAGTCTGCCAGATCATTAAATTTTGCATATATCAAAAAATAAGTAACCACAGCAAGGAGGATTCCGAGTACTGCGATCAAAAGTTGAATTTCACTCTTTTTCACCTTCATTTTATTTGCCTCCTACTGTACGGACTGGGTGGACTCTACGGTCTCCCCGGTCTCTTCTGTCTCATCACTCAGTTCTCTGTATGTGCCTGTCATGGAAAACATTACCCAGGAGCCACCCATCTCGTCCTGGTTATCTGTAATATTACTGATCTGTACATCCTCGATACTTTCCATATTGCGGATATTGAGGATAGTACGCGCCGCCGCTGCTTTTCCCTCTACATTGACGGTCATGCTGATGCCGGTCTGATCAGAAGAAAAGCTGTCAGTGTAAAAGCTGTCCGGCAATATCTGCTCCAGCTCATTGATGAACTCTACGAGATTCTCATTGGGATTCTCGGTATACTCATACAGATACTTGTATTTATCATACTGTGCTGCCGCTGAGAGGTATTCATTATATACCGCCTGCGCGGGCTGTAATTCCTCGACTCTCGCCTGCAATGCCACATTCTCTGCCACGGTGCCGAAGTATCTTGTCAGGGAAGTCACTGCCATGGCGATGGACAGGATCACGCCCAGCACCAGGACCGCCACACTGACGAAGGTGTAGTTCGTGCCGCTGACTACCGTCAGTCCCTTCGCCTTCTGGGTACTCTTGTCGATCAGTCCCACCGGAGCCAGCACCGCGCCCAGACAGGAAATATAAGCAGCCGGTCTTGTGGAACGGATGGCCTTGCTCATGCCGATCTTGTCATCCATCTCGGACAGGGTATGTACCTTGCGCTCCAGGCAGTTGGTGAACAGCTTGCTCATGCCGCTGAAGCTGCCGCCGAGGCCGGTGACGTAAGTTCTCTCAATAGGTGTATCACCGTTTCTGGAATCATAGAAATCAATGACACGACTGACGCCGACGATCAGGGGCTCCAGGGAAGCGGTGATCTTCTGTCTGGCTGCTGTGACTTCCACATTGCCGGCATCTTCGTCTTCCCAGCGTCCGGCATTTTCCTCCCAGAGCTTATCTCCCTGATGGAGTACTCTGTTCAGGCAGGTCTTCTTCTGGAAACGCTCTACCGCGCTCATGGGATCGTTCACGGCATAGGCACCGGAAGCGATCATGGTCTCGATGGCATCCTGCACGCCGTAAGCCACAGTTCTCTGTAACAGCACCTTGCCGGCGGAAAGCACGGTCACGATGGTGCTGTTCTCATCGATCTTGATCATCATGGTAACTTTTTCGGACTTCTCATCACGAAGGATCTGGTATAAGCTGTTGCTGCTGTAATCGAAGCACTCAACCTCCCAACCGCACATCTGTGCCAGCTGGTAATAGCTGTTTAACAGCGCCTTGGGCACTGCCAGTGCCATGACACGCAGCTTTCCTTCCTCGGTCAGTCCGCCTGCCAGATAATGTCCGATCTCATACTGAGTCAGATCCACGGGGAAATAATCGTTCGCGTTGGTCTTCACCAGTGCCTCGATCTTGCTCGCCTTCACGTTCGGGATCTGTACCTCACGGCTCGCCACTCTGGTAGAAGAAATGGTGAAGATCACTCTCTTCGTGCGGATACCGTTCGTACCCAGTGCGTTCACCAGGTGATCCGCATACTCCTGCGTCGGCTGCAGCATACCGTCCACCACGACGCCTTCCGGGGTCTCGACGGTCAATACTTTGTAGACCTTCGGTTTCTTCACCTTATAGTCGATCTCGCAGATCTTCGTAAAGGAGTTACCGATCTCAATACTCAATACGCGATTGTTCATTGCCATGCTTCTACCCTTCCTCTTATCGGTTCTTTATCGTATTTGGGACAGAAAAAGTGTCCCAAGAACTTTCTAATCTCATATCAGATGTAAGTACCTGGTCTCAATGATACAGACCCAGATACCACTGCAAGAATTCATTGCCCCACAGGACAGCGACTGCCACCCCTGCGGAGAGATACGGTCCCATGGCGAGGACATGCCCTTCGCCGCTTACTTTCATACGGATCAGATGGATCACGGAACCAATGATACATCCCAGTAAAAATGCAAAAATAATCAATTTCCAGCCGAGTAACAGTCCACAGACCGCCATCAGCTTCACATCACCGCCGCCAATGGCTCTGCCACCGGTAGCGTAGTACAGAATAAGTAAAAATACACTGACACACAGAAAGCCGATCAGGGAATCCAGCCACTGTGTATAGTGGAAGGCTCCATGGATCAGCCCCAGTGCCAGTAAAAAAACGTTAAATCCCACAGGGATCTCATATGTTCTGAAATCAATCACACTTAAAGCAAGAAGTGCACTAAACAACAAGCAGTAGACTAGGGAATCCACGCTCATCCCATATTTCCAGAATACGAGCAGGTACAGCACTCCGTTCAGTGCCTCGATGATGGGGTACTGAGCGGAGATATGTGCCTTGCATTTCCGACATCTGCCTCCCAGCGCCAGGTAGCTGAACAGCGGTACGAGGTCGTACCACCGCAGCTGATAACCGCAATTCATGCAGTGAGACCTGGTCGTTACAATATTCTCTTTTTTCGGGATACGGTAGATCAACACATTGAGGAAGCTACCGATCACGATTCCATAAAGGAAAATCACTATGTAGAGAAGAATTGTTGGGAGCATGTCAGGTGCCTTTCAAGATTATTTAAAATCAAGTTCCCGGGGTAGGTGTAGGGGTAGCAGAAGTGGTCGCAACCGCAAGTGCTGCTGCTAAATTATCATTACCTGTCACTTTAAACTCAAATCCATCTGTACTCTTAGTAACTGTAATAGTTGCTGATGCGTATGCAGAGCTCTTCATTTTAAGATTGCCTACATTAACACCAGCACTTGTCAATGCTGCCTGTGTCCATGTACCACTTGCTGCTACTGTTCCACTAGTTACTGTAACTTTTTCATCTGAGCCAGGTGTTGCTGTTACACTAGGATCCGCTGCATATATCTGTAATGCAGACAAAATCTCCTGATAGTTTGTAAGGTCTGCGGACTCTCTAGATCTTTCAACATACTTCAGATACTGAGGTGCCAGTACGCCAATCAGAACTGCCATAATAGCAATAACAATGATCAGCTCTACCAGGGAGAAACCTTTGTTTGTCAAGCTCTTCTGTTTCTTGTTCATAATAACATTCTCCTTTTTATGTGTTTTTTAATTTCAGGGTAGTAAGTTTTCCGCCCCATTTATTAATTATCGTCCTGTCCCTACACAGAACGGATAATCCAAGGTTAATTATATGTTGTCCAATGCCGCATACATAGATACCATGGGTGCCATACATGCCGCAATCAATCCACCGACAACAATTGCTAATACAATAATGATTATCGGCTCTAATGCAGCCATGAAAGCCTGAATTTCCATTTCCACTTCTTCATCATAGTAGTCTGCAATTTTATCCAGCATTTCTTCCGTACTACCGGCTTCTTCACCGATACGAATCATCTGGTATACCATAGGAGGAAACAGTCCACTCTCCTGTAATGGTCTGGATAAGGGCATACCTATCATAATTTCATCTTTTGCATCCTGCAGGGCTTCTTTAAAATAGATATTGTTCATAACTCCGGATACGATATCCACAGCCTCAATCAAAGGTACACCTGCTCCCAACAATGTGCTCAGAGTTCTTGCCATCATGGATGCCGCAGATTTCACGGTTAGTTTTTTGAAAAGCGGCAGTTTCAAAGCAATCTTGCCAAATACATGTTTTCCGGGATTCGTACCCGCAAAATATTTAATTCCAATCACTGCTACAACAATAACCGGAATAATAATAAACCAATAATTTTGTATGCCATGGCTCATTGCCACATAAAATTTTGTAATCCAAGGCAAATCAGCTCCCAACTGGCTAAACATGTCTTCATAGGAAGGAATTACCTTTACCAGCATTACAATCGTTACAATAACAGCTACTATGCATACAACCACAGGATAAATCATTGCCTTTTTTAGCATTGCCTGTGTCTTGCTGTTTTTCTCCAGCTGCACTGCCACTCGGTCGAGTGCCGTATCCAGACTACCGGATGCTTCACCGGCAGCCACCATGTTCACCATGATCGCCGGGAATACTTTCGGGTGCTCTGCCATGGAGTCTGCCAGGGTCTCACCTTTTTCCACGCTGATGCGGACTTCCTTCAGTGCATCCTGCAATCTCTTGTTCTCTGTCTGTTCGCAGAGCATTTTCAGGGATTCGAGGATGCTGACGCCCGCTTTGGTCATGCTGACGAACTGGCGGCACATGACGCTTAGATCCCTGGCCTTGGGCCATCCGCCGATCTGGATATCGATGTCTTTTGTCAGAAAGCTCTGTTCTCCCAGATCGATAACGGTCAGCTCCTGCCTTCTCAGTTCTGCCATTGCCAGATCTTTGTTATCCGCTTCCAAACTTCCCTTTACTTCTTTTCCAGCCTTTGTGATGGCCTTGTAACCATAGGTCGCCATGTGCCTTCCCTCCAATTACGTCTCTATCTTTAACTATCTCCCCAACTATGTAAGACGGGCCCCGGCCCTAAAAAGGTCCTGGTTTTTGAAAAATTTTTATAAATTTTGAGAAATTTCTATAAAATATTGCGGTTTTTATAGAATTATACGTCAAATGATACCTTTACCATCTCGGAGAAGGAGGTGGTGCCGTCCAGTACGTAATCCGTGGCACTCATACGCAGGGTATGCATTCCTTCTTTTAATGCTTCTTCCTTTAATATATCGGCACCTTCCCGCTTGCTGATAATAGTCTTCAGTTTCGGTGTGATCTGCATGATCTCGTAGACACCGATACGGCCCTTAAATCCGGTATTGTCGCATTTGCTGCAGCCGCAGGGTTCGTAGATGGTTACGTTTTCCTCTTCCTTCAGGCCCATGAACTCTTTTTCATCCCTGGTGGCCTGCTTCGGCTTCTTACAGAAGGGGCAGAGTCTGCGGACCAGTCGCTGTGCGATAACGCCGATGACGGAATCTGCGATCAGGTAGGATTCGATACCCATATCCTCCAGTCGGGTGATGGTGCTGGCGGAGGAGTTGGTATGCAGGGTACTTACGACCAGGTGTCCGGTGATGGATGCCTGTACAGCGATGCTGGCAGTCTCCTGGTCACGGATCTCACCGATCATGATGATATCCGGGTCCTGTCGCAGAATGGAACGCAGTGCCGTCGCGAAGGTGAGGTCTGCCTTGGTGTTGACCTGTACCTGGTTGATACCGTCGATATTCGCCTCGACAGGATCTTCGACGGTGATGATGTTCACGTCTTCTTTGTTCAGCTCGCTCAGTGCGGTATACAGAGTGGTGGACTTACCACTTCCGGTCGGTCCGGTTACCAGGATGATACCGTGAGGATTTTTCAGAATATAGTCAAACTGTTTTAATTCGTAGGGCTTGAAGCCTAACTGGCTCTTGTCGCGGTTCAGTGCACTCTTCGCTGCAAGACGCATTACGACTTTTTCCCCATATACGGTAGGCAGGACGGATACACGGATATCGTATTCCACGCGGTCTACGATCTGGGTGATACGTCCGTCCTGGGGTTTTCTCTTCTCGGAGATATCCATGCCGCCGATGATCTTGATACGGGCGATGATAGCAGACAGTACGTTGACACCGTATCTCGCTCTCTCATAGAGGGCACCGTCGATACGGTAACGGACACGGATGATATTTTCCATAGGTTCGATATGGATATCGGATGCACGCTGGCGGACGGCTTTTTCGATCATGTCCTTGACCAGCATAACGATCGGGGAGCTGTTGATGTTCTCCTCCGTGGCGATATCTTCTACCACATCCAGCTTTTTCTCTTTGGCGTAGGCTGCCAGTGCCTCGGTTACTTCTTCCTGACCGAAATATTTATCGATCGCCAGCATGATGCTGCGGGTGGTGGCTACTACGGGCTCTACCTGGAAGTTGGTGATGATATTGATGTCATCGATGGCGTTGTAATCCAGGGGATCCGCCATGGCGACCATGAGAACGTTGAAGTTGTTCTCCTTGTAGCCGAAGGGGAATATCTTGTTCTTCTTCAGAACGTTGACCGGCACCAGATTCAGTACTTCCTTGTCCACAGTGGTGCTCTGGAGATCGATCATATCCAGATCCAGTTGTTTGCTCAGTGCTCTCGCCAGGTCATCCTCCGATACGATGCCTTCATCTACCAGGAATTCTCCCAACTTCTTACCCTGACGGGCGGGATTGTCCAACGCCTGTTGCAGCTGTTCATTCGTGAGAACACCGCTGTTTACCAGTAATTCGCCTAAACGGACCTTTTTTCTGCCTAATTCCATGATCATTCACCTGTTACTTTTACATATTTGGGATATCTGCATAATTGTAGCATTTTTCGTTACAACTTACAATTTTTTTATTCAATACTAAAATAGTATAGCATATTTAAGATTTATGTAAATTGTTTTTAGTACTTTTGTTGCAGTTTTTCTAAAAGCAAAAACGAGAGGCTATCACGCCTCTCGCAAAATCCTTCATCATAGATTTTTACAGTGTCACCGCATATTCACTGTCGTACATTTTATTCAGATTTTCTACGCTGTTATATTTTTCACCAATGCAGAATTCCTTGGACCAGGTCATGTAGTAGGCCCAGGGGATTCTGCTTTTTTGCAAAAGATCCACATCGGGAAGGTAGCCCACTTCTGCCAGGGCAGCCACTTTGTCACGGGAGGTGGCTGCCACCAGTTTCTCATAGGCATCTGCATAGTCTGTGGACTGATACTCCGGGAGGTAGACATCCATGGATACTACATCCACGTATTCGTCTCCGGGATAGGCTTCCTCTATATCGCTGTTCCATACCCAGAGCAGGTTATGCAGGTTCTTTTCTCCGGTATAATAATCGAACATCAATCGGTATAAGTCTCTTGCGACTTTCGCGCCCTTCGCTCCCCACCAGAACCATGTGCCGTAGGATTCGTGGAAGGGGCGCCAGAGGATGGGGATATGTTCCTGCTGAAACTGCTGTAGGATCCCGGCGATCGCGTCCATGTCATGATAGAAGGCGGCTCTCTCCGGAGTTCCTTCCTGCAGTATTTTAGCCGCATCGAAATCGGTATGCTCGGTGTAGAAGCTTTTGTCTCTACCGCCTAAGGGCGAGAACCAGTGGAAACTGAAGGTGAGGATACCACCGGTGGTATAGTCTGTGCTGTTCTCTGTACCCGTGTCGTTCACTTTATCCGGGCGGTTCGCTCTTGCCCACTGCAGGGCGGTCTCTGCCGTGCCTTTATTCTCTTCCACTTCCGTCAGGCATTCCGGGGAAGCGTCTGCATAATTGATATTCGGAGAATACCCCAGTAGTTCAAAGCCCCGCAGCTTTGGCTCTTTTCCGGTGGTCTGCCGGATATAGGCAATCTCCTCACAGGGGATGGTCTGGGTGTGCTGACCGGTGATGATCTGCTGTCCCGCTGTATTTTTGAGGTATTCCAATAATTCTTTTGCTTCTTGTGTAGCTTTTGCATCCGCTGTTATCATATATTATACTTCCTGATAATCGTTACCGGTGTCGTTCTTCTCTACAGGCTTTGTATCTTCTGCCTTTTCCTTGGCGAAGCCCTTTGCCAGCATCTCGTTGATATCGAGTCCGGTGGACTCTTTGATACCGTCGGTGACCTGGGTCACGGTGGTCATGATATCACCTGCCAGCTTGCTGGAATCGCCGCCGAACATCTTGATGGAATCCACGTTCATGTAGCCCTTAGCCACAGCCTCGGCGATCTTGGGCAGCTGCTCGAAGTATACCTTCAGAGTATCCAACTCCATCTGCTGTCTTGCTGCGTCGCCGTACTGTTTCATAGCTTCTGCTTTTTTCAGGATACCGGCTGCCTCTGCCTCCGCCTTCGCCTGGATGGCTTCTGCTTCCGCTTTACCTTTGGCTGCCACAGCGGCTGCCTCTGCCAGTCCGGCTGCCTTGACTGCCTCTGCTGCCTGCTCCTTGGCGAATCTCTCTGCCTCGGATTTTGCTTTCTCAGCTTCTGCCTGTCTCTGGATCTCGAAGAGTTCTGCCTCCGCTCTCTTCTGTCTCTCGTACTGCTCGGCATCTGCCTTCTGCTGTGCTGCGTATTTATTTGCTTCTGCGGTCTTCTTGACCTCAGCTTCCAGAGCTTTCTCCTTGATGGATACTTCTCTCTCCTTTAATTCCAGTTCCTTCTCCTGACGGGCCAGGTTCGCGTTCGCTGTGGTGATCTCCACGGTCTTACGCTGTTCCTCTTCCTGAATCTTATAAGCTGCGTCGGCTTCTGCCCTCTTGATATCGGACTCTTTCTTCAGTTCTGCCTTCTTGATCGCCAGTTCGGTCTGCTTCTGGGCGATCTCGGTCTCTGCGATGACCTGTGCATCATTAGCATCCTTCTGCGCCTGTGCTCTGGCGATGGCCACATCTCTGTCTGCCTGTGCCTTTGCTACGGAAGCGTCCTTCTGGATCTGGGACATGTTATCCTGTCCTAAAGCAGTGATCAGGTTGTTCTCATCCTCGATCTTCTGGATGTTGCAGGACTCGATCCAGATACCCAGGGCATTCATATCCTTCTGTGCCTTCGCCTGAACCTCGTCACCGAAGGTCTTACGGTCATTACACAGCTCCTTCAGGCACTGGGTACCGATGATCTCACGCATGTTACCCTGTAAGGAATCGGTCAGCGCATCGCGGATCTGATCTTCATTCATATTCAGGAAGTTCTTCATGGCTGCGTTAGCCATCTCGGTGGTGATCCTCTTATTAGAATCGGCACCTGCCACTACTTCCCCTTTGGCATTCACGGTGACATCTCTCTGGGTCAGGACTCTGACCTTAGCCACGGCGTCAATATCCACACCGATGAAATCCTTGGTGGGGATATAGCCGTTGGTCTTGATGTCGATACTGATCTGCTTCAGGATCAGTTCATCCTTTTTCTCCAGGAAGGGGATCTTGATACCGGCACGTCCGATCAGGACCTTGGGCTCTCTCTTGATACCGGAGATGATGTAGGCTTTGTTCGGTGATGCCTTCACATAACCGGATGCCAGGATGACCAGAATGGCAATGGCCAATACGACGATTGCGATAATACCAATGTTAATTTCCATATGTACTCCCTCATTCTTTCTGCTTTCGTAATATATGAAAAGCTACTTGTATGATATGTATTTTACCATACAGGCAGCTTGACGAACAGTGATATCTATTATTTTTTATCAATTTATTGTAGCAAAATGTGCACGATATTCCACGTGTGTTACCGGATCTGAGCCAGGTCGTACGGTGTTGCCTGATATACGTAATAGTTCAGCCAGTTGCTGTAAAGGTTATTGCAATGGGATCTCCACTGTAACAGTGGTCTCTGCTCCGGATCATCATCCGGATAATAATTATAGGGAACCTGGATCGGCAATCCCTTGTCCAGGTCTCTGTGGTACTCATTGTTCAAGGTATAGCGGTCATATTCCGGGTGCCCGGCCACGAAGATTTTTTTGCCTTCCTCTGCGATAGCCAGGAATACACCGGCTTTCTCGGATTCCGCCAGGATCGTCAGCTCCTTACAGGCATGAATGGCTTCGGAAGGAGTCTCGGTATGGCGGCTGTGCGGTGCCAGGAAAATATCATCAAAGCCACGCACCAACGGTATTTTCCGATTGGATACTTTATGTTCGTAGACACCGAACAGCTTCTGCGGCAACTGTCTCTTGTTAATACCATAATAATGGTAGAATCCGGCCTGCGCCGCCCAGCAGATATGCAAGGTGGAAGTCACATGGGTCTCCGCCCAGTCTAATATCTTACAGGTCTCCTCCCAGTAATCCACCTCTTCAAAGGTGATATCTTCCACCGGTGCTCCGGTGACGATCAGTCCATCGAAGGTGCGGTCTTTGATCTCATCAAAGGTGGTGTAGAATTTATTGAGATGGCTTGCAGGGGTATTCAATGACACATGGGTCTTGGTATTCATGAAGGTCACATCCACCTGCAAAGGGGTATTGGACAAGGCACGCAGCAACTGCAGCTCCGTGTCCTGCTTTACCGGCATATTGTTTAAGATCAATACCTGCAATGGACGCATGTCCTGATGCAGAGCACGGAATTCGTCCATGACGAATATATTTTCATTCTCCAGTATCTCTTTTGCAGGCAGATCATTTTGTGTCTTAATAGGCATTTCATTTTCCTCCAGGTCTACTTATTCCTCGTAAGGAATATCATAAGTCTTCAGGAAATCTTCTTCCGTAAGGATTGGGACCTGAAGCTCCTTCGCTTTTTTATTTTTGGAAGAAGTCGAGGTAATGTCATTGTTGATCAGGCAGGTGGTCTTCCCCGTCACACTGCCGGTGACTTTACCACCTCTCTCCTCGATGACTTCTTTCAGATCATTACGGCTGGCGTAATGGTTCAGACTTCCGGTTACGACGAAACTCATACCGGATAGTGTCTGTGCATTTTCATCCACCTTAGGTGTCTCAATGGTCAGGAACTGTTTCAGATGTTCGATCTGTTCCAGGTTCTCCGCATCGGACATATACTCCGTAAATGCCCCAGCAAGCACTTCTCCCACACCGGGGATAGCACTTAAGGTCTCTGTGTCTGCTGACTGCATTTTCTCCAGATCATAATCAAAATATCTGCAAAGCACCTTGGCATTGGCCACACCGATCCCCGCGATTCCCAGTCCGTAGATCAGTCGGGGCAGCGTCGTATGGCGCGCAGCTTCAATGCTGTCTATCATATTCTGATAAGACTTCTCTCCGAAGCCCTCCATCTGTGTGATAACTTCCTTATAACGATCCAGCCGGAACAGGTCAGCATATTCGTGGATGAAGCCCTGATCGATCATTTTCTCCAATGTTGCTTCGGAGAGCCCGTCGATATTCAGGGCATCACGGCTAACGAACAGGGTGTATGCCTTAATCTCCTTCGCCGGGCATTTCTCATTGGTGCAATACAAGGTCTGTACTTCATTCATCTGACGGATCTCGGTAGGTTGTCCGCAGACAGGGCAGACCTTCGGGATCTCCACGTTGTCACTGCCGGTCAGATTCTCTGCGATCTGGGGGATGATCATATTCGCCTTATAGACTGTAATGTGATCTCCGATCCCCAGTCGAAGGGAACGTAATATGCTGATATTGTGCACCGAGGCACGGCTGACTGTGGTACCCTCCAGCTCTACCGGCTCGAAGATGGCTACCGGATTGATCAGGCCGGTGCGGCTGGCACTCCATTCGATCTCTTTTAAAGTAGTCTCGCGAAGTTCATCCGCCCATTTAAAAGCAATGGAATCTCTGGGGAATTTTGCAGTTCTGCCCAGGGACTGTCCATAGCTGATGCTTTCATAGGTAAGTACCAGTCCGTCGGAGGGAATGTCATAATGCTCGATCTTGTGTTCAAAGTCTTCAATGACTGACAGGATATTTTCCTCGGTCACCGCCACATGTTCTACCACCGCAAATCCCTGCTCCTGTAAAAAGGCAAACTGTGCTTCCTTGGAATCGTGGAAGTCCACATCGTCCGCTTTTACGAGGGTAAACGCATAAAATCTCACGTTGCGTTTGGCCGTGATCTCATTATTCAGCTGTCGAACGGATCCACTGCACAGATTTCTGGGATTCTTATATTTTGCCTCTGCATCTGCGATCTCACCGTTGATCTTCTCGAAATCACTGTAAGTGATAACCGCCTCGCCCCGCAGGATCAGTTCCCCGGTATAAGAAATATTTAACGGAAGATTTTTAAAAGTACGAGCGTTATTCGTGATAACTTCCCCGATCTCACCATTTCCGCGGGTAACCGCTTTTGCAAGTTTTCCTTCACGATAGGTCAACACAATGGTCAGTCCGTCCAGTTTCCAGCTTAAAATTGCAGGGTTGCCCTGCAGCCAGTCCCGCAGTTCTTCGCGGCTTTTGGTCTTACCCAGAGACAGCATCGGACTCTCGTGACGTTCCTTGGGAAGCTCATCCACCGCTTCGTAGCCCACATTCACCGTGGGGCTGTTCGCCAGGGTAACGCCTGTCTCTTTTTCCAGTTCCACCAGTTCATCATAGAGCTTATCATATTCATAATTGCTCATGATCTCCCGATCTTTGGCATAATAGCTCTCCGAAGCCGCATTCAGTTGTTCTACCAGATATTTGATCCGGTCTATCTTTGAAGACTGCATATTGTGTTCCTGCCTTTAAAAGATTATTTACGATTTAACATTCCGGTATCTGTCAGAAGCGTTTCCAGTTCTTCCCCTGTGACCTCACGCCACTCTCCGGGCTTCAGATCTCCCAGGCGGATATTCATGACGCGGATTCTTTTTAAGGATCTCACTTTCGCTCCGCAGGCTTCGCACATCCTGCGGATCTGTCTGTTGACTCCCTGAGTCAGTATGATCTGGAATGTATATTTTCCTATTTTATCTATCTTACATTCTCTGGTAGTGATATCCAGATCCTTCAGATAGATGCCTTTTCTCATTATCTCCAAAAAATCGGGTGTTATTTCCCGGTCGATCTTTACAATGTATTCTTTTTCATGGCGGTTTGCTCCCCGCATCATGGCGTTAATGAGGTCTCCGTCGTTGGTCAGAAGGATCAGCCCTTCGGAATCTTTGTCCAGGCGTCCGGCATAGGTCAATCTCTCCGGACAGCGGATCATGTCCATGATCTTTTTCTCCGCATGTGGATCCCGCTCTGTGCAGACGACGCCCACCGGCTTGTAGAAAGCCAGGACTTTGCAGGTCTGTTTCCCCTGTAAAATCTTTTTTCCCACCTGTACGGTATCCGTCTCTAACACCTGCTGTCCCATTCCTGCAACCTGACCGTTGACTAAGACTTTTCCCTGTTCGATGAGTTTGTCCGCATCTCTCCTGGAGCATACACCGCACTGTGCCAGATATTTATTCAGCCGCATCCTGCATCCTCTCTGCGGCATCCGCCGCCTCGAAATCGCTAAGACTCTTCACCTTGGGAATTCCGTTACCGTTCGCCACGCCGAGTTTTGCTGTCTCGTCCGCGAGTTCATTGTATTTTACCTTGGAATGTGCCGGCACTTTCATGAAACGGATCTGTATCTTCTGTCCCCAGCCTCTCATGGTCTGTGCGTATTTCTGTGTCAGTTCATTTTTGCTCTTCCACGCACCGGTGACCCATTTTTCGATCCCCTCGTAATCATACCGGATCTCAATGGCTCGAAATCCACTGTTTAAGGCAAACCGTACCGCATACATGGCTCCCAGCATCTCTCCGGATACATTTCGCTGTTTCAGGGAGTCCGGGTTATCGCCATTGCCGTATTCTGTATAGATCCGCCCGTCGGGAAGGATGAAAATACAGCCAAAACCGTATTTTTTCAGTGCATCCTGATAGCTTCCGTCCACGTAAGCCAACAGTTCTCCCGCTGCGGGGCAGTCCTTTGGATCTGCATTTTCCGGATATCTTCCCAATCCCTGCCACTGTGCCATAGTTTCGTCTGTCTCCTTTTCCTGTCCGGTCTGTCGTATTTATCGGATAAAGTTGGTCTTCTGCGCCGGTTCTCTCTCCGGGAAACTCACACCGGCAGCTTTGCCTGCTTCTATACATTTTAACAGCCACGCCATATTATTGCCCAATGTGCGCATGGTCTGCATACCTTCCAGATCCTGTTTCACTTCTTCCGGTGTATTGCCGTGTACCTGGTTCCAGTACTGGCTGGATACCACCGGCATGCAGTTAATGGTAAAGTATTTGTTCAACTGATCAAAAGCCGCGGAGGCTCCGCCACGTCTGCAGCTGACAACGCAGGCACCGGGTTTGCCCTGGAAAAGTGCACTCTTACCATAAAAAGCCCGATCTAAGAAAGAAGTGATCATACCGGATGCCGATGCATAATGCACGGGAGATCCGAACACGAATCCATCTGCGGTCTTTGCTTTTTCTACGAATTCATTGACACCGTCCTCACGGAAACATTTTCCGGTCTTTAAGCAGGCACCGCAGCCGATGCATCCGGCGATGGGTTCTACGCCTACCTGAATGATCTCTGTCTCGATACCGTTCTTCTCCAATGCACCCGCTACCTCTTCCAGTGCAGTATAGGTGCATCCCTTCGCATGTCCGCTTCCGTTCACCAGTAATACTTTCATATGTTATCCCTCTTTTTCATCATTTATAATATGTTCTGTTCTTGCATGATCTGTTTTCGCATGCTACTATATCCGTAAATTAAGCAGTTGTAAGAAAGGAGTCCTCATGCCGTCTAAAATCTCTCACTATTTACTGTCCATACTGTGTATCGGATGCCTTATTTTTCTGATCAGTCATTACGGCGTACAGCTTTATCAGGTCTCCGGGAGATCCATGGAGCCCACCTGCCATTCCGGATCTTTTTTACTGGTACAAAAATTTGGCATTCCCGAACAGATTTCCCGTTTTGATATTATCACCATCCGCTCAGAAGCTCTTGACAACCGAATGATTCTAAAACGTGTGATCGGTCTTCCCGGTGAGACTGTTCAGATCATGGACGGAGCTGTCTATATCAACGGTTCACCTCTCTACGAGCCCTATTTTTCAGATGCTCCGGCTATAACTGATCCGGGAAACGCCTCTGCTCCCATAGTTTTGGGTAACAATGAGTATTTCGTATTGGGAGACAATCGTCCGGAAAGTATAGACAGCCGTTCCGATAAGATAGGACTCATTCCTGCGGATTCCATCACCGGAAAAGTAATTAATTTAACTTCTTTTTAAGAGCCGCTACCAGTTTTTCATTGTCCTTTTCATCTCTGATCGCGATCCGGATATAATTTCTGCCTTCAAATCCTTTTTTGGTGGACAAATCTTTAATTAAAATATTATCTTCATCCAAAAGATCTTCTGCCAGCTTTGTTGCAGATTCTCCATTTGTTAATTCACAGAGCAGATAATTAGCCTGAGAAGGGATCACGCGTAATCCCTGTACTTCTGCCAATGCATTTACGAAAGCTCTTCTTTCCTGTCGGAACTTATCCATAGCTGCTTTATAATCTTTGGCATATTTTTCGTAGATCTGAAGGTAGAATTCTCCAAAGGAATTAATATTCCATATAGAGACATCCTTTTTCAATTTTGCAATCATTTCTTTATTATCTCCTGCTAAAATTCCCAGTCGGATGCCCGGTACTCCATAGCTCTTGGAGATACTCTTCATTACGAACAAATGAGGATATTGTGTCAGAACTGCCTGTTCCAGAAGAGAACTGTCAGTCTCATCCGCAAAGTCCACAAAAGATTCATCCACAATGAGGCAGATCTCTCTTTCTTCTGCCCAAGCTGCCAACAACAGCACATCTTTTTTCGGTATATAATTGCCGGAAGGATTATCGGGATTGATCAACAGCAATGTTTTAATATCTTTATCTGCATAGTAGTTCATCAGATCCTCTGCTGAATAAGAATAGTCTTCATTCGATGGCAGAAAAGCAATGACATCCTCTGCATTTTTGCGATTCGGATATTCTTCAAATGTAGGCTTTACCACACCTATTTTCCCCGGCAGCTGCTCCATAAGAGACTTGATCAGTTCGCTTGCCCCGTTTCCGACAACCATCTGATCCTTATGTAATCCGAAATCTTTTGCAGCGATCAGGCTGTTTACACTCATTCCGGAAGGATACTCCGTCAAAAGTGTCTCAAAATTGCTCTTCATTTCATCAATAAGCTTACGGCAGGGGAAGTACGGATTCACAAGATAACAGAAGTCCAACAATTTAGGATATCTCCAATATCCGCCATAGCGGCTCTGCATTCTCTTCAAGCGTTCTTCCTTCGTGGCAAACAAGGTCTCTGCGATGTCCAGATCCTGCACATCATCTATTTCATACCATTTTTCTCCATTCAGCTTAACAGCCTTAATCTGAGGATCATCCAGGAATGTAATGACCTTCAGCACCTGTTCGTAATATTCATTTGTTCCAAGTGCCTTACAATATGCTTCCAAAAACGGAACATAATGCTTCTGGGAGAATTCTTTACTGAACTTATATAAATTTACCGTTTTATAGTATTCATCTGTCTTGCTGAAATCAAATTCTCTCTTACTCAAAAAAGCTGTAATATTGTCATCTTCGTCTAACGTAACACAGGTTCCGTCCATCCAGCTCTCAAACTTATCCACCAGTGTCAGAGACGGATACGGATGATCTACCAGTTTACGGATCACGGCTTCTTCATAGACAAGATCAGATTCCAGCAACAGGGTGTCATCCTCTACAAGTTTTTCCTTGGCAAGATATAAGGAATAGATATTGTTGGTCTTATAATAGACATCATTGTCAATAAACTCTAACGGGGTTTTGATATTTAAGCTTTCGACATAACTTTTCAGTTTCTGCCCTTCATAACCGATGACAAACACAATGCGCTTAAGCCCAAGCTTTTCTAAATGTCCCAGTGTCTTTTCTATCATGGTGACACCGTTTACTTCGACCATACATTTGGTGGCATTGCTAGTTAATTCCTTTAACCTTTTTCCCATTCCCGCTGCTAAAATAATAGCCTGCATACTCATTCTTTCCTTCTTTTCATTTGCTTGTTTTATTTATCTGTCTCCCCTTGTATTCTTATCGATTAAATTCTCTTCCGGTAAGAACCATTGTGTCTCTGTTGAACGCATGTCCTGTCTGCAGGTATTCCGTTATATGATCTTCGTCCAGGAAAGAATACTTCAGGAAACGGCGATCTCTCACATCTCCTTCTTTCCAGTCAAATGCTGCTTCACTCGGCTGTCCGTCCAACAGACGTAAATATGCCTCCTGCAGATCTGCAAAGCTGACCGGTGCCTGTGATATCTGCATCGTGTCATGGCTTTCGCTGCGACCCTTTATCATTAACAGCGGGCACTGTCTCATCCAGGCTTCGTCTCCGGATTCTTCCAGGCTGCCGTTATATCCATGGTCTGCCATGATAATAAGTACTGTATTATCATAAGCTCCACTTTTGCGCAGCTGTTCCACATAATCTGCCGCCTCCAGCATTACAGCTTCCATGCTCAGCTCATAGGTTCCCTCATGTTCATCAATGATATTCATATCCTTATCATAGATGAAGGGAACATGCGCTCCATCCAGATGGAAAAATTTGAATTTAGGATTTGAATTCTCGGTTGTAATTCCTACGGTGTCCAAATGCCCCTTAAACTGATAATCCGATGTGGTGAAGCTATAATTTTCACCTGTATTTTCCACTCTGACCAATTCATCAAAAGCCGCGGGTTTGAAAATACACTTTTTCTTCAATTCAAACGGTGCATACCTGAAGCCTATCAGTTTTAATAAAGGTTTGGCAAATTTCGTATAAGAGCTTAATTTAAAGTCAACTCTGTACACATTGCTGAACATCTTGGCAATATCGTCATTCATGTACAACTCAGTATCGCAGAGTTCCATGTTGTAGCCCTTCTCCTGTAAAGCATTAAATAACGGTGATACCTCATACATATTGCGCATGTAATCATCGAACGGCTCATCGTTTTCATACCAGTCTCCGGATAAGATAAAGGGAATTGAGCGTTTTGTACAGGAATAAGCTCCAACAGTATTTTCAAAATAAGTAAAATCCTGAAAGTCTTTGTTGTATTCCGGATGATCTTCCAGCAACTTTGAAAATGTTCTGGCATCTACTGTATCCAATAATAAGATCACAAAATTCTGATCGTCCGACATTACAAACTCTTTGTCCGCGCCGATCTGATAATGCGCTTTTTCCTGCAATACACCACTGGTAAGTGTAACACTCACCGCTGTCATAAGCAGCATCAGAGTAAGGCATGTGCTAAGATACATGACTGTCTTCGTAAACAATTCCTTTTTCAGTAATATGCACATAGCAGCCGTGATAACCGCCACGACTGTCCAAAGGATAATCCCCTGTGTTCTCAAAGCAGTATAGTTATCCCAATTGATCGCAGATCCATCCAGAGGCGGAAGATTTTTGACCATAAAGTTGCCCTGGACGTAGGTACAGATCAATGCAATAAATCCACCTGCCAGACCTATCCGGTATGCGACAGGATGTATCAGCCATAACACAATATATGCCAGACTCATAACAGCCACGCAGACTGCAAATAACCCCAATGCCGCAGTAAACAATATTCCAAAGTCAAACCAAAATTCATCCGCATTGCTACAATACAAATCTATCGGTGCATATAAAAACACTAAAAAGCCAACAGCAACTGACAAAACAATGCCCGGCAGTAATTGTTTCTTATCCCGTTTTTTCATTTCTGAATATTTCTCCTGCTTACTTGTCCTGCTTATCCTCTGCCTGATCCATCATAATGTCATCGGACTCTACTTCTTTGTTTCTGTTCTCATCAATACCGAGGCTCTTGTCGATCTTCTTTTTTGCCTTTCTCCAGTAAATACCGGCTGCTGCGCCCACTGCGATAATGACTCCTGCTACTGCCTGAATCGCATAGTTCATAACCGAAGGATCGATATAAGCATCGGCTGTTCCGGAAAACAGTACTGCGAATGCTGCTGCAAAAAATGTTACCTGTGCGATTTTGCTTAATTTCTTCATAATTTTACTTACCTCTTTCTTTTACTTTTTATTTATTTGTAATTTCTGTTTTACAGCTTATTGTTCTTTTGCTTTTTTGATCTGTTCCTGCACTGCCTGTACGATGTATTTCGCACCTACCTCGGCACTGTTGCCCAGGTTGTATACATACTCTTCTACAATTTTTTCAATTTTATCATGATAAGCATCTTTTTGCTCCAGCAGATTTCTGACCTTACTTTCGGTCTCCTCTGTCTTCGCAGGATCCAGGCGGTCTCCGATGACATCACGCATCCAGATATTGATAGGTACAGTGTCAATCTTCTGATACTCCGGATTCATGACCTTCATGGGAGTATCCACGAAGAGTACCGGTTTGTTCGTGGCAAACGCATATTCATAAGCGATACCGGACCAGTCGGTCACCAGCAGGTCTGCCTCAAATACCGTGCTGTTGGATGAAAAATCGGTCTGGATCTCAATATCCGGATTATTCGCATAACGCTCTTTCAGGCGGTCCATCTTGTCCTGCTGTAAGCGTACCTGCTGGGGATGAGGACGCACTACCACTTCATAGCCCTTACCTGCCAGATCATCCAGCATACCTTCGAGACAGCTGTCCACAATGTTATCCTTCTGCCAGGAGGGTGCGATGAGAATATGCTTTTTCTCATGAGGTGTCTTGTCTGCCTTCTTGTAATCTTCGATCATGCGGTCTAACAGACAATATCCCCAATCAATCAGCTTCTTGGGTGGCAGACCGTAGGCTTCCTCTGTTTTGCGGATCTCCTCGGTATGATGTTTACCGACACAATATACTGTATCGTAATGATCCATGGATCCGGTACGCATGGTCATATTCAGGCTGTCCATGCCATGTGGGATGTAGATATATTCAATATCTTTTCTCACATAGCTGCGCTTGATATGAAAATTCTCAATATCCGGCATGGTCATAACAACCACATCCGCATCCATCTTCATCATCAGAGTGATCAGCTTCTTCTCCCCGATATAATAGGCACGGATCTTATTCTCTTTTTCTGCCAGTGCGAAGATCTGATCCTCAGGGTCACTGGTAATATAATGAATGGTCAGATTCGTATGGGCTAACAGCCATTCAATGATTCCCTGATAATATTTATAGAAGCCACTGCTCTCGGAATAAAATACCAGATGCTTATTCACCACCGAGAAGAAACGCTTGAAGTCCTTCTTCTCTCTCTTGGCATAAGGATTTCTCGCAAAAGGCTTTTTCCTGCCACCGATAGACTGTAATTCATCCAGTTCCTGTTTGCTGGCCTCCAGTGCTTCGTAATCCACATAGTCTTTTGGATTAATGGCCCAGTTTAACAGATACTGCTGTAAGATTGCAAACAGATTGCTGGCGATCCAGTACAATGCCACACCTGCAGGAACAAACCAGCCCAGATATAGGGAAAGTCCTACGGAAAATGCCATCATACCGTATTTGTTCAGTTTGGACTGTTCTGCCTGAATGACATTGGCCGCATTCTGCGCCACACATAACAACCATGCGGATACTCCCGCTGCGATGGGCACAATAATATCAATGCCACCCACTTCGGATGGTACCCAGCTCAAGTTAATACCGCAGAAATCCAAAGATATGCTCTCTACCTGCTGTAATACAGAAGCGATATCCACACCGGCAAGACTGCTCTGTAATGCTGCAAACTGCTCTGCGTAGTTGCCACTCTTGATCATTTCCACTACCGTAAGCTGAACGGAAGAGCTCTCCGGATGCACCCCTGCCAGACTGATCGCCAGCCCATTAAATGCAGTGATCACATCCTGAGACATATGCAGCAGATAATCCAGGGGATGATAGATAACCTCCACCAGTCCCATCAGCAGAATGATCTGAACCACCAGGGGAATTAAAGATGCCAAAGGATTGTACTTCTCTCTCTTGAATATTTGGGACTGTTCGTCTGCGATCCGGTCCGCATCACCGAAATGTTTTGCTTTGATCCGGTTGATCTCGGGCTGCATTTTTACCATTTTAATGGAATTCTTCTGTACCCATACTGACACCGGTAAAAGAACGATCTTACTGATCAGAGTGAACAGAATAATAGCAAGGCCGTAATTATGTAGCAGATAATAGCAAAAGTACATAACGTATCCTAACGCATCTGAAAGTATTCGCATGAGATCTTTCTCCTTTTAGTCAATAGTACTAATTATAAACATAATCCTGCTTTTTTTCAACCTTATGTTCAAAACAGGCAGAAAAAAACAGGCAGTATCTGCTGTTCGTAGAACAGAAATAACCGCCTGTCTGATATTTTATTCCTCTGTGGGTTTCTCATAATATGCGAAATCGTTCTTGCCGTTCTTTTTCACCTTATACATGGCATCATCCGCGCATACGATCAGCTGTTCCAGATTATCGGTGTCCTTGGGATAGCTTGCAATACCGATGCTGCCGCCGATCCGCCGTTTCGTTCCGCAGAGTGTCACATCTTTGGCAAATACCTGACGACACTGGTACGCCGTCTTCTCCACCAGCATGCTCTGATTGCTACGAAGGATCAGGATGAATTCATCTCCCGCGAACCGATAAGAGGTAAGTATCTGGGACTGCATGTCCTTCAGTCGGTTGGCTACCTGCTGCAGTGCCTCATCTCCCGCTGTGTGTCCGTAAGTATCGTTGATCTTCTTAAAATTATCGATATCCAGCATCATGACCGTACAGGGAATCTGGGCTCCGATCAGCTGTTCCAGATCCTTCATGAACTTGCTGCGGTTCGGAAGTCCCGTCAGGAAGTCATGCTGGGATGCCGATTCCATGATCGCGCGTGCCTGCTCCAGTTCCTGTAACAGCTTTCGTCTGCGGTAATTATCGAAGCACACCCAACAGATAATAACATTAAGTGCAGTGATAAGGATAAGTGCCGGGATCAAAGCCTCACGGTTCCTGGCAAAAAAACCCTCCCGATGATTTACAAATTCGGTATCTTTCGGAAACTGTGATGCCTCCAGTCCGAACTTTCGCATGACGTCTTCATCTACGCAATAAATGTTAGGGCTGTCCTTTACCACATTGATCTCTGCACTGTCGGTACCATTCGCGATATCCATGGCCATCTGTGCTGCGATCTCTCCGGACTTATACATGGATACCACATTACCACCCAGCAATCCATCACCGATCCCGGCCTCCACCATGCGGTACACCGGCACCTTGGAATAATTCACGAGCATGCGTACCGCCTGTGCACTGGTATACTGCTTGCCGCTGCCATCCTTTGACATTACAATGTAGATCAGTATGGTATTCTCATCCACCTTGCTGACTGCCTGCTGCAGCTGTGCAGTTGTCAGTTCGGAAGAATTGATCTCAGAGAATTCCAACCCCGGATATTCTGACTCGGCACTGTAAAAATTCTTACGCTCTGCCTCACCGGTCATAGAATCATCCAATATGGCCACTACTTTGTCCGCTGACGGATTTACCTTTAATGCCATATCGATATTTTTTTCCACTGACAGTTTCTCCAGCATCCCGGTTACCAGAGGATTCTTCGCTGCTTCCAGGGCATATTCCTCATCATTGACACCCTCAAAGACAATGGGGATGCCATCAAACAGTTCCTCCCTGAATGCCATTGCATAACGAAGTGCGGCATCATCTCCCACGATCACGACATCATAGGGATCTGAATGATCCAGATGGTACTTCATCATTTCGCCAAACATTGCTATTGACTCTTCCGTCCGGAAGCGCTTCGTATCCATGAATTCATAATCCACGGTGGTATTCTCGTCCACCCCCGCCTTGATTCCTTCGATCTGTGTCTGGACTGTATCCCATCCATAAGAATACGAGCTGATAAACAGTACCCGCTTTCCCTGATTCAGATTCTGTGCTTCTGCCTTCATTGACACCGTCCCAATAGTCCCAATGCCTATGAGAACAGCAAGCGCAAACAGCCATGCTTTCCACTTTCTCATATTCCTTCCCCCTAATTCCAACATTATGCTACCGGGGTCAAAAGTCTGAACCCAATACCACGATATAAGGAATTACATCACTGGTACTATTGTACCACATAATCGGCTGAAAGCAAAGAGCTTAATTCAATTTCGTAATAATACCTTCTTCTTTTTTCTCTTTCAGTTTTCCGCGAATGGTAGGTACTGCTCCCAGTGCCACAAACAGATACAGTATCAGCAGATTGGCTATGTAACTTCCTCTATCAATGACCTCCCGGTATAGCGCTTCCGGAATCAGACGATAACATTCAAATATATTGTAACCGGCCTCTGCACCGCCACCGTCACGGAGCAAGATAAATGCCCAATCCACCCGATCTGCAAAATAGGTCATCAGGATCATAATGATCACACTGATAGCCACTGCCTTATTAGTGAGCTTTCCGCCCAGCATTTCGTATCCCTTCAGGACACACACTGCCATGATCACACCGGAAAGTGCTGCCACATATCCCAGCTGACTGAGAATAAGAACACTCAGTGCTCCCAGCAGAGATCCCAGCAGGGCACCTACGATGCCTCCGATGATATTTTCCTTTTTCTGAGCGGTCTGCTGTGCCTTCATTGCCGTGTCGCTGCGCATTTTCATCTCACAATCCGGACACATATGATAGTATTCCCCGCTCATTTTCAGTGCAACCGTCTCCACCTGCTGTCCACACAGATCACAGCAGGGGCTGTAGCTGTTGGCACGTAAAAAAGCAGTCGTTGCCGTAAGGCACTCATTCATGGCATCCTTCAGATTCTTTGCGGTGGCCTGCACAGTGACCCGGATATCCATATTCTTCTGTCCCAGACATCCGATACTCTTGCTGCTCTTTTCAAATGCCTTGATCACCTTTTTGTCCAATACAGAACCGTCTGCACTTTTCGCTGCAGTATGCAGGACAATTGCAAAAGGACGACTTTCATCGTAAGGATATGCGATGAAGTCAAATCCGTCCCTCACGCCATGGAACAGGTCATTTGCCTCGTCATAGGGAAGTCCGGTAGCCATTGCCACTTCCTGATATGTTTCAATTATCTTTTTCTTATTCATTTCTCTCTCCCCGTCTTTCGTATTGATAAAATCATACCTCGTCTATTTTACACTTTACCGCATTGCTTTGCAACACCATATATTTTTTAACTATTTACACAAAAAGCTGCAGGGCAACGGCCTGCAGCTTATATTTATTCTTTCTTAATTTAACACTTGATCTCCAGGTAACCCAGTAATTTGCTCATATCATACTCTTCCAGTACGCCCAGATTTGAATCGTAGAATTTGCCATCGTAATGTACCAGGTAATGACAGAAACGTCCCATCTTTTCCATCATGATACAGCACTTCGGCAGCACAGCGGGTTTGCCCTCGGTATAAACGATGATATCGGTATGATCAATGCCGTAATAGTTCAGCGCAGAGATCACACGTCCCATGGTAGCCTGCCACTCTCTGCAGTCCATCACACTGATCACCTCTGCAATGGTAACACCGGCTAACATTGCGACACAAGCCTGACCGCACAGACCGTCCTCTGGCTGGATGATCACATTCATGCTGTCAATCTTACGGATCGGATTCTCGAAGCTGTAAGGGCTGTTCTGGTCCATACGGATCAGGGAACCGTTAATATGTAACAGGATCTTGTGAGGCACACCCAGCTCTACCTTTACGGCAGCTTCATCGGTAATTACGATCTCATAATTGCCCTTCTCCTTGGGGTGAAGCTCACACTCGATGATATTGTTATCCAGAACGATATCTCCCTTGATGACTTCTCTCTGATGACATACTTCCCATACATTAAAAGGAATCTGAATGGTGTACCCTGCATCCTTTTTCTCTACTTTAGATTCAAAAAAATATCTCATATTTCATTCCTCCGTTGCTTTTGCTGTTCCCGAATATTCTCTTAAGAAAAAGATTAACGAAAGCGGTTACATTTCACATTTATCCTGATTCTAACAAAAATTATCGTCCTTGCAAAGAGCTTGCGGAAAAGTATTGAAAAAAAAACATCCTGTCAAAAAAATGTCAAAAGCGCCTGCTTTCCGGCAGACGCTTTACCTATCATTTATTCTCTTATGATAACCCTAAAATTGCAGATGCGACACGGAAATATACCAGTAATGACATTGCATCAACGATGGTCGTTATGAACGGACTCGCCATAACCGCAGGATCGAATCCCAGCCGTTTCGCCAGGATCGGCAGGAGGCAGCCGATGATCATTGCGATCACTACCGCTGCTACCAGAGTCAGGCACACGGATGCTGCCACCAGCACCCCTACTTTATCCAATAACAGTAATTTTACAAAGTTCGCTGCGGAAAGTGTGATACCACAGATCAGTGCCACGCGGATCTCCTTGAATACGACCTTCGGCACATCCCGGTATTCGATCTCATTCAGGGACAATCCACGGATGACTGTAACGCTCGCCTGGCTTCCGGCATTTCCGCCGGTATCCATCAGCATGGGAATATATGCCACCAGTACCGCACACACACTCAGAGCATCTTCAAAAGAAGAAATGATGGCTCCGGTAAAGGTAGCTGACACCATCAGAAGAAGCAGCCAGGGAATACGCTTTTTGAAGGTCTCAAATACCCCGGTCTTCATATAAGGCTTATCGCTGGGCACGATAGCCGCCATTTTTTCCATATCCTCCGTGGTCTCTTCTTCGATGATATCCACGATATCGTCCACGGTGATAATACCTACCAGCCGGTTCTCATTGTCCACTACCGGCATGGCTGTAAAGTCGTATTTTTTGAACTGTCTGGCAACTTCTTCCTGGTCCATCAACGTATTGATGGAGATGACATTTTCATGCATGATGTCACCGATGATCTCGTCGCCGTCCATGAGCAGCAGATACCGCAGAGCCACCGTTCCCACCAGTCTTCTCTGGGCATCTAAGACATAACAGATATTGATGGTCTCACTGTCAAGTCCCACCTTGCGAATCCGCTCGATGGCCTGATTAACCGTCAGATTCTCCTTCAGGTCTACATATTCGACCGTCATGATACTTCCGGCAGAATCTTCCGGGTAGCGCAGTAAATGGTTAATATCTCTGCGCACATCCGGGCTTGCGTTGGTCAGAAGCTTTTTGACAATGTTGGCAGGCATCTCCTCCAGCAGATCGGCCGCATCGTCCGCCATCAGGTTGTTGATAATGTTCGTTGCTTCCTTATCCGACAGGGAGGTGATGATCTTCTGCTGATTGTCCATATCTAAATAGGAAAAAACGTCTGCCGCCAGGTCCTTGGGAAGGATGCGGAAGACCTTTAACATCTCTTCCTCTTCCAGTTCTTCCAAAAGTCCCGCAATATCGGCATCGTTGAGTTCAGCCAGGTACTGGCGCAGCTTGGTGTACTGCTTGGTGTTAAGAAGCTCTAATACCTCTTCCAGTTCTTTGATCTCTTCCATGATGATCCTCCTTATGATGTTTTCTATGGGTGTAACTTACATGGCAGCTTCGCCCCGGAAGTGGGTTGTCAGAGCTCTTCTGTGTACACTTCATAAAAACCACCACCTTTCCTCATGGAATCATTAAACCGCTATTTTTATTTTATTTCATTGGTTATTCTTTGTCAACGAAATAAGTCTCTTTCAATTTCTCAATTTTTACCTTTCCACAGGTGGTTTCTGTCAGGTTTTTCCTGACTTTTTCTTCATTTTCCATCGGGATAAGTAAAATAAATTTTACGTTTTCGGCATAGATACTGTCCATAGGAACGATGCCCTGCTGTCCGAAATAGTATTGCAGTTTTCCTACATCATTATAATCTGTCGTCACTTCCAGTTCACAACCTTTTCGCAGGATCCCCGTCTCGCAGTGGGCAAGACCTTCCTTCACCGCCTGGGTGTATGCCCGCACCAGCCCGCCGGTACCCAATAGGGTGCCGCCGAAGTACCTCGTCACCACCACCGCGATGTTGCGGATCCCGGAGCCTGTCAGCACTTCCAGCATGGGTCTGCCCGCAGTGCCGGAGGGTTCTCCGTCATCACTGCATCTTGTCAGTTCGCCTCTGCTTCCTATTATAAATGCAGAACAGTTATGTCTGGCATCCCAGTACTTTTTCTTCATTTCTTCTATAAAAGCTACGGCCTCTTCCTCGGTTTCACACTTACGGATCGTTGCGATGAAACGGGATTTTTTCTCCACGATCTCTCCTTCGCCGCCGGATAATAATACTCTGTAGCTGTCTGTTGCTGCCGTATCGCCCATGTTAACCTCACTTATTTTTGTTTTCCTTCGGATTCTTTTCCAGTGTAGCATAACTTTTCCAAAATGTGAAACAATTCTAAAAAGCCTTTATTTACATAGCATTATTTGGTATAATATTTTCGTCTGTATCTCAGACAGAAAGGACTTGTTTTATGAATTATGGTAAAAAAGGTGTCCGAGCGAAGCAGAAGGCACTCAACTCTAAATCACAAAAATGGGGAAGGAAGCTCGCGCTGACCTGTGTCAAGATCATGCTGGCCGCTGTCGTAGGCATCGGCATCTGCGGTGTAGCTGCCGGTATCGGTGTCTTCCGCGGCATCCTCTCTTCCACTCCCACGATCCGGCTGTCCGATGTCGTGGCAGTAGGCGAGGCTACTATCGTATATGATAAAGAAGGCAATGAGATCGACCAATATGTCAGCACCAACTCCAACCGTCTCTCCGTAGGCATGGACGAGATTCCCGACTACATGGGCAAAGCCTTTGTAGCGATCGAGGATGAGCGTTTTTATCAGCACAACGGAATTGATGTTAAGGGTATCCTGCGTGCCGGTTATCAGTTCATAAAGACCGGTGGCGAAGAAGCCCAGGGTGCAAGTACCATCACCCAGCAGCTGTTGAAGAACACCGTCTTCACCGACTGGACTTCCGAGGGGGATAACAAGATCAAAAAGATCAAGCGTAAGATCCAGGAGCAGTATCTGGCACTGGAGATTACAAAATACTACTCCAAGGATGAGATCCTGCTGCGTTACATGAACGCCATCAACTTAGGGCAAAACACCTTAGGCGTGGAATCCGCTTCCCTACGTTACTTCGGTAAGCACTGCAGCGATCTGACCGTCTCTGAATGCGCGGTCATCGCCAGCATCACGCAGAATCCTTCCAAGTACAACCCGATCAGGCATCCGGAGGACAATGCGGTACGTCGAGAGAAATGTCTGAACAAAATGCTGGAGCTTGGCTTTATCAGTCAGACACAATACGATGAAGCCATGGCAGATACCGATGCGGTATACGAGCGTATCGGGCTGTATGATATCGACTATCAGGAAGCCAATGCTACTACCGGCTCTTACTTCTCCGATGCCGTGTATGAGCAGGTAAAACAGGATCTGATCCTGTCCGGTTATAACGAAGCCATGGCAGAGACGTTGCTTACTTCCGGCGGATTGCGTGTGGAATCCACTCTGGATCCCAAGATTCAGGCAATTCTGAACGAAGAATATGCAGATCCCTCCAATTATCCGGAGAATGTGAAATGGTATCTGAACTATGCACTTACCATTATCTCTCCTGATGGCACCAAAAATAACTTCAGTAAAGAAAACATGATGACCTGGTTCAAGGAAAATCAGAATAAAAAGTTCAATCTGATCTTCTCCTCCCAGGATGATGCTTATGCGGCTATAGATACGTACCGTTCCGCCATGTTAGCCCAGTTGGGTGTGGAAGACAGTGCGGACAACTACGAAGAGACGATCACCATGACACCTCAGCCGCAGTCTGCTATGGTCATCGAAGAACAGAGTACCGGTCATATTGTAGCCATGATCGGCGGCCGTGGCTCCAAGGAAGGCCGTAGGACCCTGAACCGTGCTACCAGTGCAAAGCGTCTGCCCGGATCTACCTTCAAGGTAGTGGCCTCCTACGCTCCCGCTTTAGACAGTGCCGGGAAGACTCTGGCAACGGTCTACAACGATGCACCGTTTAATTACGCAGACGGTACTCCTGTACGTAACTGGTACAAGTCCGGCTACCGTGGCATCCAGAATATCCGCAGTGCGATCCGTGACTCCCTGAATATCATCGCTGTAAAAAATATCACAGTGATCACCCCGAGACTCGGATACGATTATCTGTTAAACTTTGGATTTACCACGCTGACCGACGGTGTCCAGGTCGGCAATGAGATCAAGTCCGATGTGAACCAGTCCCTGGCTCTGGGTGGTCTGACCTACGGTGTTACTCCTTATGAGCTGACAGCTGCTTACGCAGCCATTGCAAACGGCGGTACTTATGTAACGCCAAAGCTGTACACCAGAGTCACTGATTCCGACGGCAATGTAATCCTGGACAATACGAATCCTCCCACCAGACAGGTGATCAAGGAAACTACTGCTTTCCTGCTGACCAGTGCCATGCAGGATGTTGTTACTTCCGGTACCGGTGGAAAGGTTAACTTCGGTGGCATGGCCATTGCCGGTAAGACAGGTACCACAACAGGACCTACCGACGCATGGTTTGCAGGATATACCCCTTATTACACTGCTGCTACCTGGACCGGTTACGATAACAACGTAGACCTGAACAGTGCGGAAGACGGTGTCTCCAAGACTTTATGGCGCAAGGTGATGAAACGGGTTCATGAGGATCTGCCCAACACCCAATTCCCGGTTCCTTCCGGAATCGTACAGGTTGCGGTATGTTCTCAGTCCGGAAAGCTGCCGATCCCCGGTCTGTGTGATGGTTCTGTTTATACCGAATACTTTGCAGAAGGTACCGAACCTACCGAGAGCTGTGACGTGCATTATCAGGGCGAGATCTGTGCTTATGATGGGCTTCCCGCAAGTCCTGACTGCCCGTTCAAATACACCGGTATTGCTACGATGCCTCTCGTAGAGGATCCTGCATTACAGCAGGGTTCTACCGTCATTATCAACAATCCGGACGGTACACAGACAGTCAGCACACCGAACACCAGAACTCAGTGTCAGCATGACGCTACCTTCTTCGCGAACCCGGATTACGAAGCAGTCATCAATCAGCAGCAGGCTGAGATCAACGCACGGAATGCCGCTGCACAGCAGCCACAGGAATAGAACAAAAAGGTGCGCCGCATGGCGCACCACTAAAAAAGTCCCCGGAACTTCAGATTCCGGGGACTTTTTGATGCCTACGGATTGCTTCGTGCTATGCACTCTCGCAATCCTACCCTCTATTCGCATATCGTGGGATTATCATCCCACTTTTATGCTCATATCGGGGCGGGTCAAAAAGTCTTTCTCCCACATATGAGCAAGCTCATGTGGGTTTAGACCTTTTTCCCCTGGCATCATATACTATACAATACCCTGAGCGGTCATTGCATCTGCAACCTTCAGGAAGCCTGCGATGTTCGCACCTGCTACGTAGTTGCCTTCCATACCGTACTTTTTAGCTGCATCATCCAGATTATGGAAGATGTTCACCATGATGTTCTTCAGCTTGGCATCTACTTCTTCGAAGGTCCAGGAAAGTCTCTCACTGTTCTGGCTCATCTCCAGAGCGGAGGTAGCAACACCGCCTGCGTTGGATGCCTTGCCAGGGCAGAACAGAACACCGTTCTTCTGGAAGTACTCGGTAGCTTCCATGGTGGTAGGCATGTTAGCGCCCTCTGCTACAGCGAATACGCCGTTAGCTACCAGCTGCTTTGCATCCTCCAGATCCAGCTCGTTCTGAGTTGCGCAGGGAAGAGCTACATCACACTTAACAGTCCATACACCGTGCTCACCATTCTTCTTCTCATGATACTGTGCACTGGGTCTTGCTGCTGCATACTCAGTCAGTCTTGCACGCTTAACTTCCTTCACTTCGCGTAACAGAGCTACATCGATTCCTTCGGGATCATAGATCCAGCCGGTAGAATCGGAACAGGTAACTACCTTTGCACCTAACTGCTCTGCTTTCTGGATAGCGTAGATCGCTACATTGCCGGCACCGGATACAGTAACAGTCTTGCCTGCGATATCCTTGCCATTGCACTTTAACATCTCCTCTGTCAGATACAGCAGACCGTAACCGGTTGCTTCGGTTCTTGCCAGGGATCCACCGTAGCTTAAGCCCTTACCGGTCAGAACGCCTTCATACAGGCCGGTCAGTCTCTTGTACTGTCCATACATATAACCGATCTCTCTTGCGCCGGTACCGATATCACCGGCAGGAACATCGGTGTCTGCTCCGATATATTTGTAAAGTTCTGTGATGAAGCTCTGGCAGAAAGCCATGATCTCTCTGTCGGATTTGCCCTTGGGATCGAAATCGGATCCACCCTTACCACCGCCGATCGGCAGTCCGGTCAGGGAGTTCTTGAAGATCTGCTCAAAACCAAGGAACTTGATGATTCCTAAGTTTACAGAAGGATGTAAACGTAAACCGCCCTTGTAAGGTCCGATCGCGGAATTGAACTGTACACGGAATCCGTTGTTTACCTGTACCTGACCCTTGTCATCCACCCAGGGTACGCGGAACAGGATCTGTCTCTCGGGAGTTACGATTCTCTCCAGCAGAGCGTCCTTACGATATTTTTCCTCATTTGCCTCGATCACAACACGAAGAGATTCCAGAACCTCTTTGACTGCCTGGTGGAACTCGGGCTGTGCGGGATTTTTGGCCACTACCATATCAAATACTTCATCAACATATGACATCTGAATGTCCTCCTTCAATTGGTATACAGATTCATGACAACCTGGTTGCCATATGCTTTATTATAAAACGACTTTTTTAATTGCACAATAAACTTTATTCCACTAAATCGTAAAAGTTTTTGTCACTTTTCTGTAAAAATTGCACAAAAATTATACAAGTATACAATCTGTGCGTTATAGTGCACAGATTGCTAAAATAACTTCCTATGAGATTTTATAAATATTCTTTTAATGTTTTGATATTGCTGTTCTCCATGGCAATCAGCTCCTTCGCCAATGCCCTGCTGGAAGTATCCGCCATCTCTTCGTTATGCGCCAGCACTTTCTCCATCTCCAGCACTCCGTTGTTGCTTCCCTTTATGATCATTTCCGCTATATGTCCCGTGCCGGTATTTAGAAGTGTATTGTATCCGATGCCCATCTTAAGCATCATATTCTCTATAGCATTCGTGCGATAAATCTGCGTTTTGCCTTCTACCAGTTTCTGCACTGCTCTGTCATGCAGTCTGGAATATTGCAGCTCCTGCTCTGCCACAGTCGCAGCCAGACGATCATCGTAGATTTTATCCGTAACAGCATCCAGTGCTTTCATCGCCATTTCCGTATTACGCTGTATTTCCCGATAGATGTTAATTTCCTGTTTGTTCATCAAAAAAGCTCCTTACCGTTTTTGGTAAGAAGCTTTCCCTGAAATGACATGTTTTATTCGGATTCCGCTGATTTGCTGACGCATCGTTATTGTACGTACTCGCTCTTCACATATCCGATCTGTCCGTTGTATTTGATCTTGCTCCAGTCGCCTTCTGTGCCAACCAGCTCTGCGGAATCACCGCCGGAGAGAACTCCCAGTCTGTCTGCTGTCTCGCTGGCCGATGCACGCACGTTAATATTGGTGGTGGCAGTAACTGTTCCGATGGTCTCAGCTCCAGCTGCACTCTCCGCCAGCTGCAGGAACTCTGTCTTGATGTAACCTTCCTTGCCTTCGTAATCCACCTTGGTCCAGCCGTTAGGACGCTGTTCCAGAACCTGCAGCTTCGTACCGCCGGATACCTTGCCCAGTTTATCTGCCTGCTCACTGTCAGAGCTTCTGACATTCACGGTTGTGGTGGTGGTTACATATTGAGGTCCCTGATCCTCTGCCTCCTGCTGTTCGCCGTTTTCCGTCTGGGTATCCTGTCCGTCCGTGCCGCCTTCCTCTGTTCCGGCTTCTGCGACCTGAGTCTCTCCGGCCACCTGACTGGCAAGCTTCTCGCCTACCGCAATACTTACCTGAGAATCCAGTTCACTGATATACTGCAGCACCTCCGGATGGTCCACCATAAGTTCATTATATTCCACGGTAATCTTATTATTGAATTCCACAACATCATCCTGCGTGCTGACAGTCTTGATATATTCATTTACTTCTTCACTGTTCTCACCACGCTTAATATACAGTCCGCCCTGATCGTTGGTACAGATATAGAGTGCCTGATATCCGGGAACCTCTTCTTCGTGACCCACAAAAGAGATTTTGTAATACACATAGGCGATCACAGAACCTTCCTCCGGTCCCGTCTTGGTATATATTTCCAAAGTAGGATAATAGTCAATATACTGAGACAGTTCTACATAACGATACATATCCTTATCCGAGATTTCATCGCATACGGAACGAAGTGTTTCTTCATCACCTGTCGCCATGGCATTATAATACGTTGCGATCAGTGTATAAATCGCACCTTCTTCGTTGGCCACCAACGGCACTTCCTCCGTCGCCGTCTCTGTTGCCGTCTCACTGGCTGCGGATGCGATCTCTGCCTCCTGCTGTGCCTCTTTATGCCGGTTACTCAAACTCAGGCTTACGGATACGGTAATAGCCACCGCCACTACAACTACTGCCGGAAGCACGACCTTATTATGTTTTATGATATAATTGCCGATGGAATGTATTTTCTCTTTCCACATATATAGTCCTTTCCGAATTCTGAAATATTCCTTGAATTGCAAAAAGCCGCAAGCGGCTTCTCTCATCTCTCCCTATAATCAAGGTGATGTAAATGCATCCGACAGGAATCGAACCTGCATTAAAGGCGTCGGAGGCCTCCGTTCTATCCATTAGACTACGGATGCAAATATTACAAATTTGTTACATCACCTCGATTATAATATCATAAAACTCTACACATGTCCAGTTAAAATTAAAGTATTTTTACACAGCGCTCCTGCCTGCTGTATAAATAAAGTTGATCCGACAAAATCTCTTCCTGAGTCAGCTCCGTACTGTTTACCTCGGCGATCATCTCCTTCAGCTCCTCCGCACTCCGTCCCTGATCTACCGGAAGCAGAATAAATTCATGAACCGAACTGGGAATCAGATAATAATCCCCATCCACCCGTTTAGCCAGCTGCTCCAGCACTTTCGGGTATAAAATGCAGCAGGCACCGTATGTTTTCCCGGCATTTGTCAGGATCAGCATGGGAATCTCCCGTGCCAGATGTTGTCTTACATCTGCCTGAAGCTCCTCCAGCAGTTCCTCCAATGCACTTTCCATCGGCATAATGTCGCAGGGAAAAAGTCTGGGAGTATTTTTCACAGCACAGGCAAACAATTCTCTGTCCGTCACATTCCATGCGGACATATGATTGTTGTAAATAGGGATCATTCCGTTCTGCACTCCATTGCCATCGTATGCATAGTAAAAACAGGCAGCCAGATCCAGAACGGGAATATACGGCACCTTTTCCAGGAAGCTTCGGTTTTTATCACGATTGATCAGCCGGAAGCATATCCTGTCTTTTACTTTTTCAAAATCCGTGAAAAATGAGATATCGATCTGTTTTCCCACGGCATCTTCTCTGTACACCGTAACGATCTTCCGGATAATATCCGCAAATGTCGCACCTTCCTCATAGGCCTTTAGAAAAGAATTCAGGTATATGGTGGGCATCATGTTTTCCTGCGCCCTGCGAATCATAAGTCCCTGCAGGATCACTCCATTATTCTTTTGTACTTCTCTTAATTCTACGCTGTATTCCTCTCCAAGCGCCTCACTGACTGCACGCTGTACTTTTGTTCTGAAAACGGTCATTTCCATATAAATACCTCCATGTATCTCCGAAAGCGCTGTCTCCCCAGACAGGCTTTTACCCATGTGGTATTTCAAATTGCAACAAAAAAGGCAACAAGTACACCTTCGAAAAAAAGGTCACTCATTGCCTTACAGGTCTTATGCTTGGATATCAGTGATTATGCACGAGACAGATACTCACCGGTTCTGGTGTCGATCTTGATCTTGTCACCCTGGTTAACGAACAGAGGTACAGCTACGGTAGCTCCGGTCTCAACGGTAGCAGGCTTGCTGGCACCGGTAGCGGTATCGCCCTTGAATCCGGGCTCAGTCTCTGTGATCTCCAGTTCTACGAACAGAGGAGGCTCAACGGAGAATACGCTGCCATTGTGAGAGCAGATCTTGCACATCTCGTTCTCTTTTACGAACTTCAGTGCATCGCCTACGGTCTCGGAATTCAGTGCAACCTGATCGTAAGTCTCGGTATCCATGAAGTAGTACAGATCACCATCTTCATACAGATACTGCATATCCTTTCTATCAATACGCGCCTGAGGGCACTTCTCAGTAGGACGGAAAGTCTTCTCAACTACACCGCCACTCTTGATGTTCTTAAGCTTGGTTCTAACGAATGCTGCGCCCTTTCCCGGCTTAACATGCTGGAATTCGATAATCTGGTAAACATTGTTATCATACTCAATGGTAATACCATTTCTGAAATCACCTGCAGAAATCATAATGTATTCCTCCTAATATTTTCACGTCATAATTCTTTAATATTTTAATATAAAAGCATACATATTTCAACTACTTTTGAATATTTTTTTCAAATTTCTCTTAAGAAATCAATTGCCTGAAGATATCCGTCCAGTCCCTGGCCGTAGATCTGCTTATTACATACCGGTGCCGTCACGGAAATCTTGCGAAATTCTTCTCTGCTTGTAATATCGGAAATATGGACTTCCACTTTCGGAATATCCACGCTTGCCAGTGCGTCCCGGATAGCATAACTATAATGAGTATAAGCTCCCGGATTAATTACAATACCGGTTGTTCCATCAAAATAGGCTTCCTGGATCCTGTCGATAATGGCTCCTTCATGATTGCTCTGGAACGTCTGGATCTCATCCCCGGTCTCCTTTGCCTTTTTGTCGATCAGATCCAACAGATACTGATAATCCTGCGTGCCATAGATTTTCTTCTCACGGATTCCCAGGAAATTCAGGTTAGGGCCATTGATCACTAAAATTTTCATTTTCTTCTCACGCTCCTTTTTCTTCGGTGCTTCTTTCAGCTTACGAAGCTGCAGCTGCAGTTCCTCTGCCAGTTCATCAGAGTGTCCCCTATTTGCATCCAGGATGATATCTGCACATTCCGTATAGATTTTATCCCGTACTGCTAACAGTTCCCGGATTCTTCCAAGCGGATCCTCACATTGCAACAGCGGTCTTGTGGTATCATTTTTGAGTCTCTCGTATACTACTTCCGGTGACACTCTTAAGTATACCACCGTTCCACATTGATGCAACAGGGGACGGTTCACCGGATTGACCGGGGTTCCTCCGCCTACGGACAGAATGTACTCGTATTTTCTGCTGCCGCATTTGCGTAAGACTTCCGTCTCCAGTTCCCGGAAATAGGCTTCCCCATCATCCGCAAAAATCTCTGAAATGCTCCTGCCTTCCTGTTTCTCAATCATTTTATCCGTATCTTCCACCGGCATCCGCAGCAGATAGGACAGCTTTAATCCCAGTGTGGTTTTCCCCGATCCCATAAAACCGATCAGGACGATATTCCTGCGCTTGTGCTTCATTTTATTTTCCGTCCTCTGTCTTTTTTGCTTCCTGCATCCGTTCATAGACTTTGTCTGCCAGCCACGATTCGACCTTGCAGCCTGTCCACAGTTCAAACGCAATAATTCCCTGGTACAGCAGCATCTTCGCTCCGTTGTAGGCCTTACCGCCCTGTGCCTCCACCAGCTCCATAAACCGGGTCTTCGGCGGATTGAAGATCAGATCGTAACCGGTATGTACTTTTTCATAAAATGCAGGATCCTCGATCACGGCCGCATCACAGTGGGGATACATGCCCACACTGGTGGCCTGTATTGCAAGATATTGTTTTCCTGCCGGAAGCTTGTCATACGCATCCACAGACATTGCTTTCGCAAATTTCCTGCCGGCGATACGATTGACTTCGTCCGCCACCTCCTGTGCTTTCTGCACCGTACGGTTGAGAAGGATTGCTTCCCTTGCTCCCTTATCCAACAGCAGCATGGCTACGGCTCTCGCCACACCGCCGGCACCCAGGATCAGGACTTTTTCGCCCTTCACCTTCACACCATCTTCACACATGGCACGGTACAATCCTGGCATATCGGTGTTATATCCCTTATAGCCTGTCTCGGTCCGTACCAGAGTATTCACCGCTCCGATATTCTCTGCCAGCGGATCGATATCCGTCAGATACGGGATCACATCACTTTTATAAGGGACCGTCACATTTAAACCCAGCAGATTCAACGCAAAGGCTCCCTTTACAGCATCCTCCAGTCTTCCGTTCTCTACACGGAACGGGACATATGCCAGATTCTCTCCCAGCACCATGGACAGAGTATTATGGATCACCGGTGACAGCGTGTGCTCCACCGGGTTGCCGATCAGTCCACAGGTTCTGGTATAACCATTGATATCATTCAGCATTTTACTTTCCTTTCCGGCGGCATTCTCTATGGTAGAAAAACAGCACAATTTTTTCTAAATATCTCTTCAGTACGATCTGGATCTCTTCCTTAGGATGGATAGGGCGCGTCAGATAGGTCACGATGCCACATTTTTTGGCTCCCCACACATCCGTGAACAGCTGGTCTCCCACAAAAAGTGTAGTATCTTTCGTAGTATGCATCTGCTCCATGGCGCGCAGATAGCCGTCTCTTCCCGGCTTGCCGGCCTTATAAATATAAGAAGCCCCTACCGCGTCCGCAAAGCTTTTCACCCTGGGTTCCTTGTTGTTCGATAATAGAAGCGTCTGAAATCCCAGCTCCCGCAGTCTGCCGAAAAATTCGATCGCCTGCGGTGTCGCCGGTGCCCCATGGGGTACCAGAGTATTATCAATATCAAAAATGATCCCGCGATAACCCTTCCTATATAATGTCTTGTAATCTATGCCATAGGCGGAATCCGCCTCATGATCCGGGTAAAACTGTTGCAGCATATGTCCCGCCTTTCGTTTATTTCCTCTATAATATAATGTAATCTGCTTTTTCCCACACAGAGAATGTCTGAAAGTATGCCTCTTCCAGCGGGATCCACAGCTGTAAAAAGTCCTGTAATCTGTCCTCGCCGTTCCGCTTGCGGATCCGCTCTTCCTGTGTCTTCCCATCAATATCCAGAAATACCCGACGGTCCATATAGTCACCAAATACCGGGTGGCAGCTGTAGGCTCCCTCCACGAATACATAACCGTTATTTTCTACCGGAATCTCTTCTCCCAGGGTCATCCGGGAGCAATCAAATCTCCGATAGGAAAAAGGTCTGCCAGATCTCAGATTCGGGAGCACTTCCGTTAAAAAGCGTTCATAGTGCACATTTCCTCCGGGCTCGCTTCTGCGTTCCGGTGTCCGAAGTGCAGGCGGCAGGAAAAAATCATCCATATGGATCACATCCCCACCCAGTTTCTTTACCAGTCTTGCAGCCATTGTCGTCTTCCCGGCCGCGCATCTTCCGTCAATGGCAATGATGCGCACCTCTTTAGGGAGTTCCCGTAATTCCTCTGCCAGATCATTAAAAAATCTTCGCGATCTCATCCACAGCCTCCGCAATGTATTCTCCCAGCCGTCTGCTCTCTACTCCCACGATCGTCGCATGGCATTTGTTCATGGGGATCAGGACCAGCTTCGCATCACCAGAAGCCACTGCCGCCGCCATCGTGGGTGTGATCTCTCCTAACATGGCATCCGCCATAACGATTCCCATTGGTCCCATGATCACATCCGCTCTCTTACTGTTATATACCACAGCGTTCTCTCCGGTGGCTCCGCTTGTCACGCCGCTTTTCATCATATTCGCCGTAGCCGTGGCGTTGGTTCCCACAGCGATCAGTTCCGCCTCAGGGAAACGTTCCTTTAATGCCTCCAGCAGGCTTCTGCCTACGCCTCCGCCCTGTCCATCCATTACCATAATACGCATAACCTTACTCCTGCAAAAATAATACTTGTTTCATGATAGCATGGCAGATGCTTTTTTGCAATTTATCTTGACAAAAAAATGCTTACCCTTTATTATAAATTGTGCTTCACGAAGGAGCCTGACGCCAGAAGGCATATTACCCCAGAAGGGGGAACTATGCCGTTCTGGCTTTTTTGTTACTGTTCAGGAGGTTTCATTCCATGAAAAAATTAACCGTTTTAAACAAGAGTATTATCACCGCTCTGTGTGTTGCCTTATGTGTGGTACTGCCTATGGCTCTGCATGCGATCCCTAAGGGTGGCGTCCTGTTCTCTCCCATGCATCTGCCCGTGCTGCTGTGCGGTTTGGTCTGCGGAGCTCCCTTCGGTCTCATCTGTGGTATTTTAGGGCCCTTTGTATCCAGTATGCTCACCGGCATGCCCGCTTTCGGCTATATGCCCATCATGATGATCGAGCTGGGACTCTATGGTCTGATCAGCGGTCTGGTCATGCAGCTTCTCCGCAGCGGCAAGCTGGTCATTGATCTGTATGCGGCTTTGATCATCGCCATGCTGGGCGGTCGCGTGATCACCGGAATCCTGCGTGCCCTGATCTTCGCCGGCGGTTCTTACAGCTGGTCTGCCTGGGCTACCGGATATTTCGTATCCTGTCTCCCCGGCATCATCCTTCAGCTGATCTTACTTCCTACCATTTATGTGGCATTGGAACGCGCTCATCTCCTGCCGGTTCGTTACGCTGCCGTTTCTGCTACTGCAGAGACCGAAGCTGCATAAATCCATACACCATCGAGTCGGCCGGCTCATCGCACTCACAGCAAAATAGCTCCTCTGTCTTACGACAGGAGAGCCATTTTTTGTCTGTAGATCCGTATGAAATACAGGATCTCCGCCACTGCGGTAATGCTCCAGGAGAACATATACAGCAGATACAGGGACGGAATTGTATGAAAATACGCAAATACCGTATAAACCCAGATCACACGGAATACGCAGGAGCCCATGATGACAATGAACATCGGTACAATACTTTTGCCCAGGGCTCTGGCTGCCGCAATGGTACAGTCCATAAATGCCGAGATGCAATAGGAAAAGCCCATAATCGTCAGACGATACATTCCGGCATCCATAACTGCCGCATCTCTGGTAAACAGAGACAAAAACGGTCTTCCGAAAACCACCAGTGACACTCCCAGGAGCAGACCGATGCCGAAGGAATATGCAAGGCTGATGAGGTAACTGTTCCGCACTCTTTTCTTTTTACCGGCGCCGTAATTCTGCCCCATAAAGCTGCCACAGGCAGTATAGAATGCCGCCATGACATCATACACCAGTGCATCCGCATTAGTAGCTGCGGAGTTGCCCGCCACCATCGTGGCATCAAAGGAGTTCACGCCCATCTGAACAAAGCTGTTGGCGAACTGGAAGATCACGTTCTGTAATCCGGAAGGCATTCCCAGCTTCAGAATATCCCTCGTAAGTTCCCGATCCATCCGTAGTTTTCCGGGATGCAGTGCATAGATGTCTTTGCTTCGAAGCAGTGCCTGTAAGATCAGCACAGCGGACACGTATTGGGAAATGATACTTGCTAACGCCACTCCCGCTACATCCATCCGGCAGACAATGACGAAGAAAAGATTTAAGATTATATTCAGCACTCCGGAAAATCCCAGATAATACAACGGCTTTTTCGTATTGCCCACCGCACTGTACACGGCGTTACCGAAATTGTAAATTGCCAGTGCCGGCATTCCCAGGTAATAGATCCGCAGGTACAATACCGCTTTGTCCAACAGCTCTTCCTTCGTCTTCAATGCCATCAGCATCCACTCGGACAATCCCACGCCCAGAACTAATAACAATACGCCCATGATCAGGCTGACCAGTGCCGCGGAATGGATGGTCTTCGACAGGCTGTCCTTATCTTTTGCTCCGTAATATAATGCCGTTAATACATTGATACCGCCGGACAGACCAATGAGGAACCCGGTAAACATGGTGACCAGGGTCGCCGTGGAGCCCACCGCGCCCAGAGACAGAGATCCCGCGAACTGTCCGATCACTGCAATATCCGCCATATTGAAAAGCACCTGCAGCAGATTGGATAGCATCAGCGGCACACTGAAGATCAGTATTTTCTTCCCTAAGGATCCTTCCGTCAGATCCTGCATATTCTGTTTCATCTTGCTTTTATCCTTTTCCCTGTCACTTACTTGATTCCCATTACAATCCTCCCCGCCAGCTTCCACTCTGACGAAAAGAACGGTCAAAAAGCTTTTTGCTCTCTGACCGTTCCCTATTCTAGCATATCTTTTCTTAGTTTGCCATATTTCTTTGTTATATTTTGTGCTATATTTATCTGCTATTTCTCTGCTGTATTACGCTGCCTCTTTTTCTGAATTTTTCCCTGCACCGAACAGCTTGCGGATGCAGCTGTAAGCAACCATAACGCCCAGTACCATAAGCAGTATGGCAACGATCAGCTGTAAACCGTCCACCAGGAAGGTTGCCTGTCCGGCAGCCACATTTTTCACCAACGTGATCGTCTTCTGGATCAATGCGGTGAAGGTTACGACTAACATCATTCCCATGGGAAAGTACAGCGTCCAGCCGGTACGACCGGTGGTTTTTAAGAATACTGCCAATGCGATCAGTACCAGTGCAGCCAACAGCTGGTTTGCAGAACCGAACAGCGGCCATACATTGTTGTATCCGCCCAGAGTCAGCAGATAGCCGAAAAACAGGGTGATCACGGTTGCAAAATATTTATTGGTCAGAACCTTCTGCATGGGAGTCATCTTTGCAGTGTCTGTGGTATCCCCTAAGAACAGCTCCTGGAAGGACATCCGTCCGATTCTTGCTACGGAATCCAGGGAAGTCAGTGCCAGTGCGGATACACACATGGTCATGAATACGGTTGCCACGGTTACGGGAACACCCATTTTCTCCAGGAATCCTGCAACGCCGAAGGAGAAAATGGAGAAAGGTGTGCCATCGGGTTTCGTACCATTCACAGCTACTGCTCCGACAACTACCAGTGCTACCACACCAAGCAGGCTCTCTACGATCATGGCACCGTAGCCTACCATGGGCATATCTTTTTCATTGCTGATGGTCTTGGAGGAAGTACCGGAGGATACCAGGCTGTGGAATCCGGATACCGCACCGCAGGCGATCGTGACAAACAGGGTCGGGAACAAGCTGCTGTTGCCCACCTGAAAACCGTTAAATGCATTCAGCTCCATATCGGGATGTGCTACGACCACACCGAGTACAGCGCCGATGATCATGCCCAGTAACATAAAGGTGGTCATGTAATCTCTGGGCTGCATCAGAAGCCACATGGGCATTACGGATGCCAGGAACAGGTATGCCATGATGATGTAGATCCATGTGGTCTTTGAAGCATAGATCGGAAGCTTCATGCCTACCGCAAACATCACTACCAGCAGACCGATGGCTACGACCGCCTTAACCCACTCGTTCATTTTTCCAACCTTTTTCTGGATCAGACCGAAGATCACAGCAACCAGGATGAACAACATGGAGATGGATGCTGCACTGCCGTTAGCATATGCCACACCTGCATCTTCCAGTCCGGTACCTACGAAAGTACCTGCCACCATATCGGTAAAGGCTGCGATAACCAACAGCGTGAACAGCCAGCAGAACAGCATGAACAACTTTCTGCCGGTCTTACCGATGTATTTTTCAATGATCATTCCCATAGATTTTCCTTCGTTCTTCACAGAAGCATACAGGGCACCGAAGTCCTGCACCGCACCGAAGAACAAGCCGCCGATCAGAAGCCACAGAAGCACAGGCACCCATCCGAATACTGATGCGAGGATGGGACCCGTCACAGGGCCTGCCCCTGCGATAGAGGAAAACTGATGAGAAAATACGGTAAATTTGGAGGAAGGCACGAAGTCCTCTCCATCTTCATGGGTAAATGCAGGCGTCTTCGACTTCTCATCGATTCCCCACTTTTTTGCAAGCCATCTTCCGTAGAAGACATAGCCTGCTACCAGCACTGCCATTGCGATCAGAATGATTACCAAACTGTTCATTTTTGTTTCCTTCTTTCTTGTGTCTTGTTATTTTGTCGTGACAGAAAGAAAAATTCTGATTGCCCATAAAACAAAAAAGCCTTCCGTCTCCGGCGCCCTTAAGCACCCAAAGACGAAAAGCTCTAAGCTCTCCGCGTTACCACTTTGCTTGCCATGTTTTATCACATGACCTCTTGTTCCCATCTCCATGAAATACAAATATTTCATTTCCAACAGGCTTCTAAATAACGGTAGAATACCGGTGACACCTACTTAAAATCTTCAGCGCACTTCTCACAGAGGATAGTCTGTCATACTCACATACCGTCTCACACCAGCCGACGGCTCTCTGAAATGCTTCCGTATGCAGATCTTGTTCTGCTCATCGAATTTCACTTTCTGTTCGATAGCAACAATACCACTCTGCTTTTATATTGTCAATAACTTTCTTTTCACATTTTCTTGATCTTTTTTATTATTTTCCCTTTTTGTCGGCAATCAGGGGTTTGATGGCAGAATAAATCTCACTGGTGCGCTTGCTGTCCTTGAACTCCTTATTCAGGGCATTGTTGATACCCTGCTTGGTCTTGTACTGGCGGATGAATTTTACCACCTGCGGGACGATGGTCTGATCTGTAAGGACTTTTTCTACGGCTAAAGTCAGTTCATCCGGTTCCTCCGCGGACTTCTTCTCTGCAGGCTTCTTTTCTGCCGGTTTCTTTTCCTCAGTCTTATCATCTGTCTTTGCAGCACTCTTCTTTCTCGTGTTGTTCTTTTTCCTTGAGGGCTTCTTCGCGGGTTGTGCAGACTCGTCCACCGTCTCAGGCTCCGGCTGTGCGGACTCCTCGGGTGCATTCGCCTTCTCAGGCTCCGGCTGTACGGGCTCCTCAGGTGCATCTACCCTTTCCGGCTGTATGGGTTGTGTCTGCTCTTCCTCTGTCGTCGGCTGCTCTGTCACATCCTCTGCAGCGGTAACGGCTGTTTCTGTCTCCTGTTCCTCTTCTGTCAGGAGATTCTGCTCTGCCACAGGATTCTTCCCCCATAAGAGATTACGGATGATCCGCACGGGAACTCCCTGCGCCTTCCAGTACACCATAAGGCTGGTGAAGCCATTGTCCTTGGTCACGATAAAATAATTTGGGTGTATCCCCTCGTTCTGCTGCCCGCAGATCAGATATCCCAGATAGGTTGCCAGCTGGAAATCCAGTGCATTCTTGGTACCCACCGCTACTTTGTGGTAAATGATGTTTGCCTTCGTCTCATTTAATTTCCGATGCAGGTCAAAGGTCATGCTGTCAGCATTATCGCTGTAGAAAATACAGACAGTATCTTCCTCCGTCAAAAGCTCCACGCCTTCCATGCCACGGCTTTTTACATTTTCGAAATCAATCAGATAATATGCCATTACGCTTCCTCCATGCTGGTTGTCCCACTGCCTTCTGTATCCACGGACTTCTCTGTCTGTTCCTCTTCTGTCACCGGCGGCTCCTGCTTTTTCTTCGGAAGCTTTGCACGGATCCATTCTTTCCAACCGGAGAAGATCTCCTTTATCTGCTTTTTCCGTTCTCTTCGCTTCGCCGCACGCTTCTGTCTGGCTTCTTCCTTTAATTCCAGCTTTTCCTGCTTTTTCGCCTGCTTCGCCAGTGCTTTTTCTTCCAGTTCCACTTCCTTGATGGCAGCCTTTTCGATATCACGGATGTAACGATTGGCCTTTTTATGATTCTTACGATCCAGTCGGTAAGGGTCATACAGGAAATAGGACACTGCTCCCAGCAGCAGAAGCACCACTCCGGCTATCGTAAGCGCCGGTACGATAAGGGCATACTCTGTAAATCCCAGTTCATAGCACACAAACACGATCAACATCGCCGGGAACAAGAGCAGATACAGAATCCTCGTCAGGACATCCAATATTGCATGCTGTCTCTTCCCATTGTTCAGCAGCGTTCCCTCAATGGCTGTATAAAAAGCCATGAAAATACATAATTCCGAGCCGAAGCCATGAAGATATCCACAGATTCCGGTCAAGATCAGCGACAGAAAAAACATGCCGAACGCTGTTCCCCGATACAGGGCATAGCGGTATTCCGTCATTCCCTGCAGCTTGTCCTCACTGATGCCGTGCATCTGGTAGACATCCTTGCGGATCAGGCGTTCAAACTCTTCGTTATACCGCTGCTCCTCTTTGGTATTGCGCAGGTGATCTTCCACCGCCTTGCTCATCTGCTCAATATATTCCTGCTCCTTACGGATGCGCCTGGTCCGAAGCTGCTCCAACTCATTCTGACGTTTTACTTCCTCTTCCAGCTTACGTACTTTGCCGATCCTGGGATTTTTCACCGTAATCTCCGGAGGTTCCGGGAGCACTGTGCTTTCTTTTTTTCCCTGTTCTTCCTGTTCTTCCATTTTGGGGTCCTCTTTCTGTGTGTGATCCGTTAGTCCTATTATAATTTTTCCCACGCAGAAAAACAACCTTTAGTTCCCCTTTTCTTCGGTTTTCTTCCAGCCTGCCATCAAGTGCAGTTCCAACGGAACGTTATAGTCCGTTTCTCCGCCTTGTTGTGCAAAAAAGCGGGATGCCGGCATGGTCTCCACCAATATGTCTCCCTCATCCGTTGTGAGATACCAGCCTGCGAAATGATACCCTTCCCGTTCCGGGGTCGGATATCCACACAAGTCTATCCTGCTGCAAATATTCATCCGACAGCGGCGGATATTCCGGGCCTATGGAATCCCAACAGCAGATTGTGATTCAGAATACGCATTCCGGAATAGATATTTTTTTCACATTTTTCTTCTTATCTTTGTCTTACATTTTTCCCTTGTTTTCCTCCTTTGCAAACTGCTTTTTGATGGTTCATTTTATCATTTTTGCAGAGTAAAACACAGTTGACAAATGTCTTATTATAGTAATATGTGACTATTTCACAATTATAGTAATGATTCCTATTATTATATTTGTTACTTTATTCCATTTTCTTTTTTCAGGAAAAGAGATATACTATATACAGAAACAAGGAAATGTTTCCATTAATCACAACATAAAAGAAAGGATGATAGATTATGGCAAAATTATATACCATTACTTTAAACGGCGTTACAGAGGATACTTACAACAAGGCAACGGATTATATTCAGGCAAATTCCCTTCGCCTGAACTATCGCCCGGCTGCCTCCACCATTGATGCGGAATTCCCGGATGACATTGATCCCGCCAAAGCTCCGGAGCTTGCTGATGCTGTGATCCGCGAGGTGCATCAGACTCTGTAATTTTTTGATTTTCTTGATTTTTTTGTTGTGCCCGCTAACTTGCGGGCACTTTTCGCATGAAGACTCTTAAGGTTCAAGCGGTTTCCGGTATTCCTCATATAAGATATCCATGTGTAGCCAGTCATAGTGGTTCCGCATATAGTAACAATGCCCCCGGTATCTGCCACTTATTCTGAATCCTGCCTTCTCGTAACACTTAATGGCAGGGGTGTTTGTTTCCAGTACATCCAGATGGACACTATACACTCCCAGCACCATAAAGCAGTACCGCAAGAGTATCTGCACGACTTCGGTTCCAATGCCTTTTCCACGCGCCGCCTTTTCTCCGATGTTAATGGATAACCAGGCTGACATGTCCTCAGTTCGATGGTCAATATGACAATATCCAATCAATGTGTCTGTCTCTTTCTGGACAATTCCCATCCGCATGACAGAATGGTCGTTTACCCAACCGGGCATCCGGGTGATGTCCACCACAGAATGCGCATGCTCTATAAAGACACAGGTGGTTTCATCCGACATCCACTTCGCGTATAAGCCGACTGCCTCCTCGTCATCCCTCAGTACGGATAAAAAAATATGATTTCCATCTAATCTGCATATATTTTTACTCATCATGCCACCTTACATTTTCAGCACTCCTATTTCAAGAATTTATTTCTTTTTCCCAACGCAATATAAACTCCTGTATTGTATTTTCATAATCATCCGACTGTTTGAACAACTGGTAAGGACTGTATCTCAATTTCCCAGCTCCCTGTCTCAGTTCCATGACAATGTCTTTCCAATAATCTCCGCCATTGATTATATAACGCTGCGTTCCCGGAAATCTTTCGTCTATGATACTATTTAATATCTCTGTAAATTCTGCCTGGGACACTACTGCTGCCTTATTCACTTCTGTTTTCTTTTCTTTCTCCAAATTTTTTGCCCTTTTTCATTTTCAGGATATGTTTGACATCCGTTTCTGTAAGGCCATATTTACAGTCCGTCACAAACAGGTTCATCTCCTTCGGTCTTGAAAACAACTGTGCATCGTCAGTAAGCACACAGTCTCAAGTGTTGATGACTTTTCCAAGGAAACCATATGCTCATCCGATTTCTCCTTGTCCAAAGAAATTCCCTTGATTTGTGCTACTTCCTTGCCTTCTTTTATAATCGGTACCGGAAACTGAAACTTAATATTCTGAATCCAATTTCCATCTTCCCGTCTTTCCGGGAATATATCAATGCGTTCAATAAAAGCCTGCATGAACTGTTTCTTTTCAGCATCCGTACATTCTGAATACACTTCATTAAAAGCACCTAAAAATCTGTATATACTATCTGCATCAATCTGATTTTTCTTAAGCTCATAAATCTGAGACTTCAGTTCTGCCCTTGTTTCTTCCACTTCATCTATTCTATCATATTGAGCATCCAATCGTCTCTGCAAATCTACTATTTTTTATCGTAATGGGTATCTGTAACATCCAGATTATCCATCTGCTGTTCAAGGCGTGTTTTAATAGTCTCTGCCTGATGAAGACTTGCATTTAACACAGATAACTGCTTTTCCAGGTCCGTTGTGTCAACAGTTGCTCCTATTTTATCCTGAATGGCATCCTTGAATTTTCCTTCTTTTGTCATTGCTGTAATCAGCTTTGCAAGCATATCATCAATCTGTGTCTGCTCGATGTTACGTCGGAACGTACACTTGTGCCCGGTAGCATTCACGGTATTCTTACAATAATAGTAATATCTAGTCTTGTTATCTTTTTGCCCTGCTTTACCAATATTTCCATACATTCCTTTTCCACAGCAAGGACATTTTAATATCCCAGACAAAATATGTGCATGTTCCGGATCATGAATTTTTTCACGCTTGTAATTATTTTTTGAACGTTTTTCCTGTGCAAGATCCCAGTCTTCCTCGGAAATAATTGCTTCATGAATTCCCTCATAAACAGGGAAATCTGATTGCTCCACTACATGAGTTTCATTACGGGTTCCTGTTTTCTTCTCTGTACGCCTGCGTCCATATGCTATCTTCCCCATATATACCGGGTTATCAATTTACCTGTCAAAAATCATTTGAATAATTTCCACTTCATCCTCCGCAATAACAAGTTCCCCATTTTCCAGCCTATATCCATACGGAGCAAATCCGCCATTCCATTTACCTTCTCTCGCCTTATGCTCACGCCCAGCCATTGTCTGCACTCTGATATTTTCCCGCTCCATCTCTGCTACTGCCGCAATGATAGATCGAAAGGCTTGTGAGCATTCTCTGAAATTGTCCAGAATCGTCCAAATCAAATCACACCATCTATTCTGCTTTCTGCACATAATGTTCTTATTCTTCTCGCAGATATTCCTCATCTCTTTGAAGTTCCAGATAAAGTAATATAATTATCCATTGAATATTCCCAAAACACCACAAAAACAAAGCGTCATGTGATATTTCTAATACTTTACGTCCTAACAATAGTAATAGTTTCAATATACTATATTATGATATGAATACCGAATTTTAATCCAAGTTCATGTACATAAGAAGCAGGTGTGTAAATCCGCTTCCATCTGCTGATGACGGAAATCTGCCAGATGCTCATCCATCAGAATAACACTTCCATCTTCAGCCATAACCGCTTCTGCATCAGCCTGTGTATAGGTAACCTTGTATCCTGCTTCCGGGCCGTCCAGTACTGCTCCTCCACGGTCTTCATAGCTATTGCTCGGAAGTGCCTTGACATAATCTTCATCTGCTATTGCTCCAAGATAGTCAGATGCTGCCTGAAACTGGGGATAGCTCATACCATCACCAATAAACAGAAAACATATTTCGGTGCTTTTGCTGTTTCTTCTTGCGTCTGCGTTTCTGCAGATACTTCTGTTACGATTGTTTCCTGCTCTGTTGCTGCTGTACTTTCTGTCTGTGCCGGTGACGGTGACTTAGAAGAAGTCTAGTCTGCTGCAGGTGCTCCGGAGCATGCTGCCATAGACATTGCCATTACAACAGCAAGCATACCCTTCATCATACTCTTAATTCTCATAATCGTTTCTCCTCTCTGAAACATGTTTTGTTTTTCCTCTGCTTCACTATACAATACCGTTGTAAAAACCAATGTCCAAAGTAGGAAAAATTTGAGTAAATTCCGACACTTATTTTATGCAGTTCTATCTTTATGAGATTTCATCAACATCATAGTACTTAAAATCCCGGAAGCAGGCACTTCCTCCTGTTTCCTCTGCCGCGTAGCAGAACAGACCAAACCGGCAACCAGTAAAATGATCCAGTTTGAAGTACAGCTTATGCACGGTTCCGATGGGTAGCCAGTCTCCCTTATTTACCCGGTAATAGCAGCGTGCTTCATCCTTCATGTTACAGAAATCTGCTTCAAGACGAAAATCCATCTGGTGTGATTCAACAACAGTTCCTTCCGTCATATCCAATATACCATCTTCTTTTTTATCCAGCATAAGGACTTCATATTTTCCATGATGTTTTGTAATGCCAACTGCAGCATAACAGCTCTGCAACGCACACAAACCTGCGACATCGCCCTCTTTCAATGCAGAAGCATCAACAGTAACCTCAGCTGCGCAGGACGGATAACTCATCCTTTGCGTAAGCGTATTTACTGCCTGTGTAAGCTCTGTACAAACTTCCCGTGTTGTAATTGTATAGGTTCCCTGCAATGCATCCAGATGATAGTACCGTGGATCTGGATCATGATTAAACTGCCAGCGCGGAAGCAACCCATTACAGAAATCATCACTTCCCACTAATGGCTGATAAATATATCCTGGTCTGGTACTGTGAACCTCTATTTCTTCCGGCACATGTCCGTTCTGTCCAAAAAACGGAAAATGATCCTTCCAGGTAACCGGAAGCAGAATAGGAATCCGTCCAACTGCTCCGGAATCCTGAAACAGCATTGCATACCACTTTCCATCCGGCGTATCCACTATTCCTCCCTGTGCCACGCCCTGTCCACAATATCCACGATCATCACAAAGTACATCTCCACCCGTGAATTCTCCTTCCAGAGAATCACTGTAAAAGCATGCTTCCGTCCGCATCCAGCGGTCTCTCAGGGAATGAACCAGAAAAATATAATAATAGCCGTTTATTTTTTGAATATGAGAACCCTCATAGCCTAGCTCCGGGTTCTTATGATCACTGACTAAAAGACGATGTAATCCGTCCTTCTTTGGTGCAGTCAAATCTTCATTCAATTCTGTAATCCAGATTTCATCATTTCCATATACAATATAGTTTCTGCCATCCTCATCAAATAATAAAGAGCCGTCATGATAAAAGCCTTCTATAAGCTGCTTTTTCCATGGACCATCTATTTTTTCCGAAGTATACAAATAAGTCTTACGGGTATCATTTGCCACAAAGCAGATACAAAATCGGCCTTCATGATAGCGCAGAGAAGCTGCCCACATGCCCTGTCCGTAAATATTCTGACCGCTTTTCAGTTGCTGCGCATCCGTATGATCCAACGTCTCATAGACATAAGTCATATGCTCCCAGTGCACCAGATCAAAAGACTGCAGAATCTCACAGCCCGGCATAAAGTGCATGGTTGTGGATACCATATAATAGGTGTCTTCTACGCGGATCACGTCCGGATCTGGATAATCCAATCTTGTTATAGGATTTACATTCAATGTTTATTCCTTTCTGTTTTATCTCCATATTCTTTCTTTGTTCTATTCTATTTTTACTATTTTATCTTTGTTTCTTATCCGTCTGCCTTTTCAACTCTTCTCTGCCCCATTTCACTATTGCTAATATCAAAATCTCACAGTAAAATATAATAATCGAAAAAGATCGCAAACGTGCTGAAAATGACTATAAGGTTAATCTCAAAACTGAGATCATGATTGAAGATCTCTATACATTAACAGTAGTATGCTTTTTAGTTGTACGTAAAATGATATGCCCTAGCACCATGACTCTTTAATGACACACTAAGGCTCTTTGGCTCTTCCACGTGCTCTCCGCTCCAAAGCTCCGTTCCATTTACTCCATCATAAATCTCCAGATCGGCAAGCGGTATGGATATGCCACTGTCTTTATCACCCAGATTAAATACCGCGACATAATATCCACCCTTTGTATCTGCTGCAATCCACAATGCATGCTCTATACCATCGATTTCACGTCTCCACACCTGATGCGAATGCCGTGCATTTGCATGCATGGCAAGTATTTCAGAATTGGTTACCAGATTCATAGTGAATTCGTCAAACCCTGTCAGCTCTCCTCCCAGCATCAAAGGAGAACGCATGATACTCCAGAGTGTCAGCATGGTGATCTGCTCATCCTGTGTGAAATTCGTCCAGTTATTCACATCATATACCTGCCGTATCGGTCCGACCGGAAGCATATCGGCATCCGGCCAGTGCCCTGCACCTGCATGGGTGCACCATTTTTCTGCTCTTGAAAACATATCATATAACAGTTCCCACTTATCCCAGAAATCATCGGTGATTCTCCACATATTGGAAATCTGCTTATAAAGCTCTGCCTTTTCTAAAAGAGCAGGTCCCGGCGACAGACTTAAAACCATGGGTCTTCCGCAACCATGCAATGCTTTGCTCAGCATAATCAGTTCGGATTCCTCATGTGGCAGTTCCCGTGCAATATCATCACATTTAATAAAATCCACACCCCAGGAAGCATATAATTCAAAAATACTGTTATAGTATTCCCGTGCCCCGTCTTTCTCAGGATCTACACCATACATATCCGTATTCCAGGCACAGATACTGTTTGTTTTGGCAATTTCCCGGGCATGTCTGTCACTGTTCATGATTTTCGTGTTCTGATGTACAGCCTGTCGTGGAATCCCTCTCATAATATGAATGCCGAACTTCAATCCAAGAGAATGGACATATTCTGCCAATGGTCCAAAGCCCGCACCATTTGCTGCGGAAGGAAAACGATTTACTGCGGGAAGCAGTCTTCCATACTCATCCATTACTACATCCGCAAAAGGATGATACTCATTGGTTGCAGCATATGGCTCATACCATTGGATATCCACCACAATATATTCCCAACCGTACTCCTTCAGATGCTCAGCCATAAATTCAGCGTTCCGTCGTACGATATCTTCTGTAACAGCCGCTCCATAACAATCCCAGCTGTTCCACCCCATAGGTGCTGTTTTCATCTTCATCTGTTTTATACCCTCTCGATATCCTGTTAATTCTGTCCGTAATATGCATTTGCACCATGCTTACGGAAATAATGCTTATCCTGTAATTCCTGCGGATGAATCAGCTCGATTCGATATGCCATCTTGGCAACCTCTTCAAGAACCACCGCATTGTGGACGGCCTCCTTTGCATCCTTGCCCCAGGAAAAAGGACCAATCGACCATTCCCTTGGAAAGCAAGACAACAGTCTCCACATTCGCGGTCCAGGGGAACTGGTCCACGGCAACGGCTTTGTCCACGCGGTAGCCATTCTCTAAGAATACCTCCAAATCTCTCACGAGGCTGGTGGGTTTGCAAGAGATGTAGACGATATGATCCACCGCATATTTTATAATTTTCGGCAGTGCTTTGGGGTGGATGCCATCTCTTGGGGGATCTAAGATGATCATGTCCGGCTTCTCTTCCACTTCGTCCAGTACCTTCAACACATCTCCGGCAATGAATTCGCAGTTATCCAGTCCGTTGGCGGCGGCGTTTTTCTTTGCTGCCTCCACGGCTTCCTCCACGATCTCCACACCGATGACTTTCCCGGCGGCCGGTGCCATGAGCTGTGCGATGGTGCCGGTACCGCTGTAGAGGTCGAACACGGTCTTGTCGCTGCCACCCAGGTCGCCCACATAATCTCTCGCCGTCTGGTACAGTACCTCCGCACTGTAGGAGTTGGTCTGAAAAAAGGAGAATGTGGAGATCTTGAATTTCAACCCCAGCAGTTCCTCATAAAAATACTCCTGTCCGTACAACAACTCCGTATGATCACTCTGCACCACATCTGCGATGGAATCATTGGTGATATGTAAGATTCCTGCGAATTTTCCGAAAAGCTTCCCATCCTGTTCCAGGGAAAGCAACAAATCCTTAAATCCCGTGATCAGCGCATCCGCATCCAAGCTTCCTTCCACCGCCGTCTCTCCCTGCCAGGGATCCTGGGAGGTCGTCACCAGTGCCACCAGAATCTCTCCGGTGCGGGATGCCTTACGTACCAGCAGGTGCCGTAAGTACCCCTCATGGCTCATTCTGTGGAAAAAGCTTACCTTCGCCCGGGCAAAATAATCTCTCACTGACTGTAAGATCAGGCGGTAATCCGCATCCACGATCTCACAGTCCGCTACGGTCACAATGTCGTAGAAACTGCCTCTCTTATGCATGCCCAGTGCCAGCGGTCCATCCTTGTACTCGTCTCCGAAGGAAAATTCCATCTTATTGCGGTATTCATAAGCCTTCGGGCTGCCCTTGATGCCCTCAAAAATCCAGGCTTCTTCCTGCTTGTTTAACACGCTGTCCAGCAGACGTTTTACCTGTTCTTCTTTGACCTTCAGCTGTTCTTCATAGGGCAGAGACAAATAGGTACATCCACCGCACAACCCAAAAAGGGAACACGTCCGGCCGGTTTCTAAAGGTGACTTCTCTGTCACCTCTAAAAGCCTTCCTTCCGCCTTCCCTTTGCGTACTTTATTCACTGAGAACTTGACTTTCTGTCCGGGCAGGCTGTTCTTGACTACAGCAGTCTCTTCTCCCACACAGACGATCCCTTTGTTGGGAAAATCGACCCTTACAACAGATCCTTCATATACCTGTCCTTTTTTCATGGGTTAGTTCTCTCCTTCATCCTCGAAGAAGTCGTCATCATCCTCTTCCACTTCATCTGCTTCGTCCTCGAAATCATCCTCGAAGTCTTCCAGATAATCCTGTGCAAAGAAGAAATGATATACGGCATAAGCTACAGCTGCAACAGCTGCTACGGCGCCGATGATCGCCAGTACCCATACCAGGACATTGCGCTCCTTCTTCTCTTCCACTTCCTTACCCAGGAGCTTATTAAGCTTCTTCAGTTCGCTGACTTTCAGTTCGTTTAATTTGTCAAGGTCTACCAGATTTTCGATTCTGTTCATATTATTTACCTGCCTTTCCGGCATCCGGACTTTTCTGCGGATGCAAAGCAATTGTTTTCATTCCTTTATATGATACCATGTTTTCGTGAAAAATACTATACCCGTTTTAACTTGGCAAAAGATGCATACATGATCTTCTGCCCCGCCTGGTCGAATTCCACCGTGACCTTATAGTCCCTGGGTTCTCTCGCGATATTCAATACCGTGCCCTCACCGTATTTGATATGACGTACTCTGTCACCTACCGTATAGTCCAGTGCATCCGGTGCCTTGAATTCCGTTCCTTTCTGAAGTCCCGCCAGCTGGTTGAGTCCATTGATCCCCTTGGAAATATAAGGTTTGTCTGCTTTTGCCGTAACTCGGGGTTTCAAGGTTGCCTTGGGTCTTGGATCAAATCCCGTATTGCCAAAGCCTCCGAAGCCGCTACCCGAACCGTTTCCGGACCGGGGGGGTGCAATCGCTTCCAGTCCCATGGCACGAAGGGCTGCCTCATTGGCTCTTCTCGTCTGAAAATCCTCCAGGTCATCGTCCCGGTATCTTCTGCTGGGCGGCAGGGTATTATCCATAAGTTCCTTCGGGATCTCCCGCACAAAACGGCTCACGGGATTGTACTGTGTCTCACCGCGGAGCATTCTGCTTCTGGCACAGGTCAGCGTCAGATCCTCCTTGGCTCTGGTGATTCCCACATAAGCCAGTCGTCTCTCTTCCTCGATCTCCAAGGGATCATCGGACGCGATCGTCATAAAGCCGGGAAATAGTCCATCCTCCATGCCGGCGAGATAGACCACCGGGAATTCCAGACCTTTGGCACTGTGCAGAGTCATCAAAAGCACTCTGTTATCGCCATCCTCCACATTGTCAATATCCGCTACCAGCATGATCTCTTCCAAAAATTCCGACAGAGAAGGCTCATCATGGGTCTCCTCGTAGACTGCTGCCTTGGTGATCAATTCATCTACGTTCCCGAGACGGTCCTCTGCAGATTCTTCATCCTGATCCCGCAGATATTCCGCATAATCGATCCGTTCTAATAAGGACTTGATCAGATCCGGCAGTGTATAGGAGGACAATCCGCTGCGAAGCACTTCGATCAGATTGACGAATCCACGGATCTTTGCTTCCGCTCTTCCCAGTCCCCTGATCTGGTCTGCCTCGCACAATGCATCAAATAACGTGATATCCTTCATCTGTGCATAATCCGCCACTTTTTCCAGCGATGCCGTACCGATGCTTCGTTTCGGCACATTGATGATTCTGCGCAGAGCCACTTCATCCCTGCCGTTATCAATAGTCTTTAAATACGCCAGGATGTCCCGGATCTCCTGTCTGGCATAGAAGTTCACACCGCCTACCACATGATAGGGAATTCCTTCCACCACCATACGTTCTTCTAAAAGTCTGGACTGGGCATTGGTACGGTACAGTACTGCACAATCCGCATAGGCAACGCCATTTTTGTTCACTTTATCAGAAATATCATCTGCGATATATTCCGCCTCTTCATAAGCATTGTCAAATTGTCTGAAATGTATTCGGCTGCCTGCTCCTTTTTCCGTCCACAGTGCCTTCTCTTTACGGCCTCTGTTGTTGCGGATCACCGCGTTTGCCGCATCCAGAATATTCTGTGTGGAACGGTAATTCTGCTCCAGCTTGATCACTTTTGCATCCGGATATATCTTCTCGTAATCTAAAATATTGCGGATATTGGCACCTCGGAACTTGTAAATGGACTGGTCATCATCACCCACGACACAAAGATTGCGGTAACCGTCCGCCAACAGCCGGATCAGTTCAAACTGCGCCGTATTCGTATCCTGGTACTCATCCACCATGATGTATCGAAAGCGCTCCTGATAGTTATAGAGTACCTCCGGACAGCTTTTGAACAGCTCCACCGTTTTCACAATGATATCATCAAAATCCAGTGCATTACTCTTCTTCAGGGTGTCCTGATATTCTCTGTAAACCTTTGCCGTCACACTTTTGCGATAATCGCCTACAGACTTGACCTCGAATTCCCGTACATCCACCAGTTCATCCTTGGCAGAAGATATTTCAGACAGCAGCGTCCGCTCCTTATACATCTTCGTGTCGATGTTCAGACGTTTGCAGACCTGTTTGATCACGGTCTTCTGATCGTCTGTATCATAGATAGTAAAATTCGTATCATATCCCAGTCTGTCAATATGTCTTCTGAGGATCCTCATGCAGGTGGCATGGAAAGTGGCTACCCACACCTGATCCGCGCCGAAACCGGCGATCTGGTCCACACGTTCCCGCATCTCCTGTGCCGCCTTATTGGTAAAGGTAATAGCAAGAATGTTCCATGGATTCACTCCCAGTTCATCGATCAGATATGCCACTCGGTGGGTCAGGACACGGGTCTTGCCGCTTCCGGCGCCCGCTAACAGAAGGAGCGGTCCTTCCGTATGAAGCACCGCTTCTTTTTGTTCTTTATTCAAAGTATCATAAATGCTCATGTATGACTAATTATCCCTTTCATTGAATTCCTGTAAAAAAGTTCTGAATTCCCCGATCGGCATTGGTTTTGCATAAAAATATCCCTGCACGATATCGCAATCCGCCAGCCGGAGCATCTCCAGCTGTTCACTGGTCTCCACACCCTCTGCCAGCACTTTAAAGCCGAGATGTCTTAACATTTTAGTCAGATATTTTATAATTGTCAATGCGGTTTCTTCCCGTTCGCTGTTCATGGTATCATCCAGGAACTGCTTGTCCAGTTTTACCGTATCCACAGCCACCTTGGATAACAGATTCAGCGAAGAATATCCACTTCCGAAATCATCGACAGAGATCTCCACTCCTCTGTCCCTGAGGGTTTCCAGATTATTGGTCAGCTTATTCAGATCCGACATAAATACTGACTCCGTCACTTCCACCTCCAGCAGATTGCTGGGTACCTTATAGTCTTTCAGGCGCTTTAAGATATTCGGCACAAAATCCGCATATTCATTATGACGTCTGGAAAAGTTAACAGAGATCGGCACCACTTCTTCTCCCTGTGCCAGGGCATCACGCAAATATTCCATGACCTGATCCAGAATGGCGAAATCAACCTTGGTAATAAACCCATTTCTCTCAAAAATATCTATAAACTTTCCGGGCATTACCATAGTTCCATCCGCTTTTATCCAGCGCACCAGTGCTTCCGCTCCCACTACTTTTCCGGTATGAAGAGATACCTTAGGCTGGAGATATGCATGGAATTCTTTATTATTATAGGCGCTTACCATTCCGGATACAATTGTTCTGGTATTCTCCAAATCTCTGCGGATCTTGTCCGTGTAAATTTCTACGGCACTGTCTACCTTCTGCGTCTTGCATTGTTTTCTGGTCTCATTGGCATTATCCATCATGGAAGATACCGACCAGTCATTCTCCGTGATCTCATACAAACCGGTGGCAATGACCAGATTACACTGATCATACCGGCTATTGATCCTCTTCACAAAAGAATTCGTAAACGTCAGGTACGCCTGTCTGGCATCCTCCGCGGAATCTTCCTTCAGCACACCGACAAAGTGATCGGAGGTTACGCGGCAGAACAATACGCCTTCCTGACATTTTTCCTGTAATTCCACAGCAAAATCATGCAGGATACGGTCGCCTACCTCGTAGCCATACATTTCATTCACATACTGGAAATTAGAAAAGTCAGAGGACACAAAATATAATCCGGTCTTTCCATTCGCTGCCATATAGGCTTCTAATTTGTCTACGAACTTATTGTACACCGGCAGTCCGGTCAGCGCATCATAATTCAGTTTCCGGTTCAGTTCCCTTTGATCTTTTTCTGCATTTTTCAGCATGCGAAGCCTGTTGAATATCTGATGGGATATTCTGCACAGGGCATTTTTCTCCTCTTCCCAGGTTCTGTCTGTATGGCGGTCTGAGAAGATAACACTGGCCTTTAATCCCTTCGAAGCGGTAGACATTACGATCATCACAGACTCCGCTTCTTCTTTGTAGATATTCGGAGTCTCCGACTGTCTGTAAATTGCGGCACCGGATTCGTCTGCACGTTTCCGGATCCTGTCCCATTCAAATACTCCCGGGTGCAATATTCTTTTGACAAAATTTTTCTTTTCTTCCCGATTCCATTGATAACGGATCGACGGTCCTGCCTCACTCACTTCCACACATATCATATCATCAATATTGAAAAAACTGCAGGTACGTTCACTGATCAACTTCAGGGCGCTGGTCAGATTCGGTACATTTTCCAACAGGTCCATGCAGAACAGCACCAGATCTTCCGCGCTCTCGAACTGTGCCTCCTTGTGAACGATCTCGTCCTCTTTGTTCTCCTCACTGTCCAGGTAGCTTTGACCGGGCAATGCCACACCCTCCTTGACCTCCAGAAGATCATAAGCGCCCTTTTCCCGACTCTTCACCTGATACAAGGCTGCATCTGCCCACCGGAACAGCAGATTATAGTCTGTCACTGTTCCATCCGTAACCGCAGCTCCCAGACTGCAGGAGATATGCAGTCCTGTTTTATCATCATCATAGCGGTCAGACATACAGCGATTCAACTGTCCAAGCTTCTCTTCCAGTTCCTCTCTTGGCATATTCTCTACATAGCATACGAACTCGTCTCCACCAATCCTGCCTTTCAGCGCCTCGGGAAACAATTTATTCATTTCATCCGCAAAAGAGCACAATACCGCATCTCCAAACAGATGTCCGTTTGTATCGTTGATCTTTTTAAAACTATCCACATCCAGAACAATAAGGTATCCCACCTGTCCCCGTTTCATTTTCTGCAGTCTGTGTGTGATCTGCTGCTTGATGGTGGAATGATTCAAAAGTCCAGTCAGGGAATCCCTTTGTGATTTTTCCTGTAGTTCCCTTTCCTTTTTCTTCTGCGCATCAATATCACAGACCTTGCCCAGGACACGTTCCGGTTCTTTTTTTTCATTATAAAAAGTCTGCCCGATGACCTTCATCCAGTGAGGATTACCTTCCTCGTCCGGCTTGCAGAGTTCAATACAAATATCCGGCTTGCCGCTGTGCAGCGCTTCTGCAAGCTGCTGTTCCACTGCATCCGTGCGGTTGTCCACTTCCCTGAGGAGCTGCTCAGTATACCCTTCCGTGATCTGTCCGCAATACAGACTACCTTCTTCCGGACCGGCATAATGCATTTGATCCTTTGCAATATCATATTCAAAGATCAGATCTCCGGACATTCGGATCACAGCCATCAGTTTTTCCCGTTCCCGCTGCAGTTGCTTCGTTGTTTCCTCCAGCCGTCTGTCTATATCTTTGTTATTTTCTAACTCCATTATTTTTTCGTCCATACAGCCCTCTCAGCCTTCTCTATGCTTCTTCCACTCTGCTGAAATTCCAGATCCGCAGATTATATTCCACAATAGGTGTATCACAATAAATGCACTTTTTTGCCCCAAGTCCGGGAAGCGGTGCACCACAATTGGGACAATTCAGGGCCAGACCTGCATCCTCCTGGTTCTCGACCATATCCTGATCCTGGATATAGACCAGTTCCACATTGTATTTTGCCTGTTCTTTCCGTTCTTCACTGCCCCCGATAAGCTTACCGTTTTCTTTCAACGCATGGATATATTCTACGGCTGACTGCAGGACAATACTCTGTCTTCCCTTCTGCTTCCGGTACTGATGTATCTCTGTTCTGTGAATATGTATATTTTCAAAGCTCTCCCTCTGTGACTGGTTCTGTAGCATCTCCAGCCGCAGTCTGAGCTGTTCTTTCAATTCTTTCGTTCCCTCCGACAAAAGTGCCGGATTCTGTCCGGTAATACTTTGTAAATAAGAGGTCAGCACGTTCTCCGCTCTGCTCTTCATCTCATCATAATGGAACTCGGGAAAATCTCTCATAATAGAAGGCATATACAGATTTGTCGCGGAGGATACGGACTTCGGTGTCATCTCCACTTCCGCTTCTCTCTGCTTCATGCCCTCGATCATGGAATCTGTACCGAATAGCATTCTGGAGGTATCCCGTAATTTTTCACGGATCCTGCAATAAGCATAATAAATGATCCCTGCCAGTACCAGACACAATACCAGTATAACAATAATAGCGATCAGACTTCCGTTCATTTATATTTCTCTTTCTTTTTCATTCATAACAGTTCAGTACAGCAGATATCATAAAGGTATCTGCTGTACTGTTTCCGGTAAATATATTCTGACGAGTATGTATTATACTCTGTCGTTGTCATCAAAGGGATCGCCGCACTCCGGGCAGAACTTAGGAGGATGTGCAGGATCTTCCGGCTCCCAGCCGCATTTATCACATTTATAGATCGGTGCTCCTTCCGGCTTCTTTGCTCCGCATTCGGAACAGAACTTGCCCTGATTTACTGCACCACAGCTGCAGGTCCAGCCTGCGTCCGAAGGCTTAGGTGCTCCACACTCAGCGCAGAACTTACCACGGTTATCCGTAGCGCCGCAGCTACAGGTCCAGCCAAGTACCGGTGCCTGCATCTTAGGAGCCTGCCCCTGCGCGGGTGCTGCCTGTGCCTGCTGCATACCACTGTTCTGCTGGGCATCCATCTGATACAGCTGTCCGGCATTGATACCGCCTACCATGTTCGCCATGTTCATGCCTGCAAATGCCATCATGGGACCGGTAGAGGTGTTGGATGCTGCCATCTTCATAGCCTCTGCCTGTGCAGCGGTCATGGTAGCTGCTGCCATTCCGGTATTGCGCAGTACTGCGGTTCTCTGCAGATCTGCGATGGTCTTTGCATCCTCATCAGGGATCTTCGCAGAATTGATATTAATGGTAACGATCTCGATACCACGAAGTTTGGTCCACAGATCGGAAAGCTCTTCCTTCAATGCTTCTGTCAGATCTTCTGTGTGAGCAGGGATCTCACTGGGACGTACGCCCTGTGCAGAAACCTTAGCCAGTGCAGGTTGCAGAGCGGTCAACAATTCTGCCTTCATTTTCGCTACCAGTTCGCTTCTGGTATAGGACTCTGTTACGTTACCGCATACATTTTTATAGAATAACAAAGGATCCACCAGGTGGAAGGAATACTCACCGTTACAACGTAAGGAGGTATCCAGATCCAGTCCGATATTCTGGTCAATTACACGGAACGGAATAGGGCTTGCCGTACCAAAGAGGTTGTTCATGATCTCCTTGATATTGAAGAAGTAGATTCTCTGATCCTTCGCTGCATTACCACCAAAGGTAAAACGTTTTCCGATATTGGAAAAAGTATTCTTAACGCTCTCGCCAAGATTGCCGTAGAACAAGCTGGGTTCTGTGGAAGAATCATATACGAACTCACCGGCATCCGCACAGAACTCTACGATTCCGCCCTGATCCACAATGATCATACACTGTCCTTCGTTAACTGCTACGATGGAACCGTTGGAGATAATGTTCTCCACACCCTTGGTGTTGCTGTTACGTCCATTGGTTACTCGCTGCTGTCCTTTTACTACCAATACATCGTTGGAAAGAGAATCACAGTAGAAATACTCTCTCCACTGGTCAGCCATCATGCTGCTGACTGCATCTTTTGCTGCTCTGATTAAACCCATTACCGCACCTCCATTTTATATATGAAAAATTGATTTTTTCACATCTCTTATATTTTAGCAAATTTTACACATTCCCTCAACTGCTTTTCGTAAAATATCGTCATTTTTCCTTTACAATGTGTCTTTTTTCTACTAAACTGTGATATTAGAGATGTTTGATTACACTATACTATAAAAGGATTAAAAGAAATATGGGTAAAAAAGCTACAAAAGCCGCTGATAATATGTACTATCTCGCACGATGCGAAGCTGCCAAGGAAAATCCGGACTTCAGCAGCCGGGAAAAGGCCGCTGAACTGGTAGGCATCGACCGCACCAGACTGGCAAGGATCGAACTGGATACCATCGCCCCTTATCCGGAGGAAGTCAAGGCTATGGCAGAGGCATATAATACCCCGGAGCTGTGCAATTCCTACTGTGCCAGAGAATGCCCCATGGGGCGCAACAATGTATCAGAGGTTGACATTGTAGACTTTGACCGACTGGCGCTGAAAGTACTGGGATCCTTGAAAGATATCGACACGCTTCGTGCGTCCCTGATCGCTATCTCCGAAGACGGCGTGATCTCTGAGAATGAGCGTCCGGCATTTCAGGATATTCTGGATTCCCTGGAGAAGATCAGTACCAATGCCAAGGCATTAAAGCTCTGGGCCATTAAAAATATACACATTCAGGAGGAGGATGTCTGATCCTCCTCCTTTTTTAAACTATTTTTATAACACTCTCTTCGTTTTCCTTATTTTGCCGCCGCTTTCTCAGCAAATTCTGTGGTCACCAGTTTTTCATAGGGCACTCTCTCTTTCAGTACATCAGAATCCTCCAGAATATTCTGTAACAGGTCAAAAGCATCTTTGTGGAAGATCAGATCTTTTTTCCAGGTATCCTGCTCCTGATATCTGGCCACAATGGCTGTCAGCGTATCACTCCCGGTCTCTGCGAACTGGGGTGCAATACATTTGGCGATTTCTTCCGCACTGTGCTCCTGCACATAATCCATACCTTTTTGCAGGGCATCGGTAAATGCCTGGATCGTCTCCGCATTTTTCTCTATATAACTCTTCCTGGCAGAAAAAGAAGTATACGGTACATAGCCGGATTCCTCGCCTAAAGATGCCACCACATAGCCGTCGCCCTTCTGCTCTAACAGCGTAGCATGCGGCTCGAACTCAATGGTAAAGTCTCCCTGCCCGCCGGAAAAAGCTGCTGCCGTGGAACCGAAGTCAATGCTTTGGTCGATGGACAGATCCGTTGTCGGATCCATATTATTTTTCTCCAGGATATATTCAAATACCATCTCCGGCATACCGCCAGCTCTACCACCTAAGACTGTAGCACCCTTTAACATATCCCACGAAAAGTCATCGATAGGTTCTCTCGCCACCAGGAAATTTCCTGCCCGCTGGGTCAACTGGGCAAAGTTCACCACATAGTCTTCCGTTCCTCCGGCATAGGTGTAAATCGTGCTCTCACTGCCCATGAAGCCGATGTCCGCCTCACCGGTCAGAACCGCTGTCATAGTCTTATCCGCGCCAAATCCCGTTACGAGCTCCAGGTCGATCCCGGCATCGGCAAAATATTCTTCCTCGATAGCCACATACATCGGTGCATAAAAAAGAGAGTGGGCCACTTCATTGAGCACCACTCTTGTCTTCTTTGGTCCGTTCGTCTGTTCTGCATTGCCGCAGCCCGTAAGTCCACCTGCCGCAAGCAGTACAGCCAATACCGCTGCCATTACTTTCTTTGTTTTCATAATCGTTCATCCTCCCTGAGATTACATATCTATTCTATGTAATCCCAGGGAAAATGTTCCGGAATATTTACAGGTTCGCCTTGATCCTGTCGATCATCTCCTGATATTCTACATCCGTCAAAAAGGTCTTGCCGGGATTCATCTCGAAAGTGCCGCCCCACTCGAAACCGTCCTTGTACTTCGGGCACAGGTGCATGTGCAGATGGCAGCCGGTGTCTCCGTATGCTCCGTAATTTAACTTATCTGGATGGAATGCTGCATGGATGGCTTTCGCTGCATGCGCCACATCCTCAAAAAATAATCTTCTCTCTTCCTCGCTGATGTCCACGATCTCACTGACATGGTCCTTGTATGCTACGATGCATCTGCCGGGATGGCTCTGTTCCTTGAACAGGATCAGGCTGCTCACCTTCAGGTCACAGATGAAAATACCGAACTTATCTAACAGTTCCCCTCTCATACAATATCCACAATTTGCGTCTTTCATTTGTTCTCCTATCTGCCCGCTTGCGGGGCGTGCCTTCTCCGGCTGTATTCTTATTCCGGTAACACCGGGTGGTATCAGCTACAGTGTGATGTTGATCAGCTTATGAATATTCTCCGGGGCGTAATTCAACACCAGCTCCGTAGGGAAATCCAGTTCCCTCATCAGCTGTTCGGTCTCGACAAATTTTCCTATGGCAAAACACATATGGCTGTCCGTTCCCATTATAACAGGCTGTTCATATTTCATGCAAGTCTTTAACAATTCTATGATATTTTCCCTACCGCCCTGTCTTGACGACCGGGGATTTAGAGAAGAATTGTTCACTTCCAATGCAACGTGCGCCTGCTTTGCTTCCCGCACCAGTTCCTCGTAATCTAAAGGGAATCTGCCGTCATCGGGATGTCCCAGTATTTTCACATAAGGGTTCTGAAATGCTCTCACGGAAGCTAACGTATTCTCCTTACGACTTCCCGCAGTAAAAGCAAAAGGATGAATGCTGGCAAGCGCATAATCCATCTTCTGCAGATAACGTTCCTCCAGATCCAGCTTACCGTCCGTGTCACAGATATTGGCTTCCACACCACACAAAAGATGGAGCCTTCCACCTGTCACCGGTACCACTCTGCCGCTAACCTCTTCTCTGTCATACTCTCTGGGAATCACTTTATAATTGCTAAAAAAGAACTCATGCGGTCCTCCGGGAGATGCGGGACCATGTTCACTCATTCCCAGGTATCTGATCCCGACTGCCAGTGCAGCGTCAATATTTTCTAATAAAGTACTATACGCATGCCCTGCTGCCAGAGAATGCGTATGAAGATCCATAAATGCTTTCATAAAATTTTTCCTGTTTCTGATTTTGCTACTTATTTTTATTTCTCTTTATTTTTCTTGTGAGTTTCCTTTTCGGGCTCCCTGGCTTTCGCATCGTTTGCCAGTTCCGCTACAAGCTGTTCCACGATCATTTTCTTCATGTAGACATCAAAACTTAAGAGACAGATCAAGGCAAATTTCTGTAAGAATTCTCGTTCTTCTCCGGAGGTCTCCGTAAAGGAATTCTCTGCTCTGCGGAATTTGTCCACTACGTCTTTTTTTAAGTCCTCCAGCTGTTCCTTTTCCAAAGATACGACTTCTTTATATAAGCTTTCCAGGTCAAATGCCTGTCCATTTTGAAAATAATGATCGGTGATCGGCTGCAACAGAGTCTGAATCTCATTCATGGGAATCACGCCCTTATAGTAATAGATGAAAATGAGCAACAGTACATGTTCCTTAGAATATTTCTTCTTCACCGGAGGAGGAAGCAGATCGTTTTTTGCATAATTGTTGATCATGGTCTTGGTCAGGACGCGGTCCTCGGTCTGCGGGCGTACTGCCGAACGCAGCTTGCGGTCCATAAAAGTCAGCACCTGATCCATATACAGATCAATATTCGGAATGTCTTCTGATTTGATATATTCCACTTTCTCCAGGCTCTGCAAAATCGTCTGAAGTAATTCTTCTGTTGTTGCCATACTAATCTCCATTCCGCAGACGATTCCTTTCGTCGGAGGAATCGCGAATCAAATTTCTAATTTGGATTCTGCGATAAGGGCTACTTTGTGACGCCTGCGGCACAAATAGCCGTGCTTCGCACTCTGCTGTCTGCTTCGCAGCTACTTGTTTTCTCTATGTGGCTATTATATAGTATCCAAAACTACATGTCAACACTTCCATCTTTTCTACATTCTCATTTTCTACATTCTTTGAAATTATGAAGATTTTATAACTATTTTGTTTCACGCCTTTACTTTAAAACTTTAGTATGCTAAAATACAGATAGTTGCGTTGTACGGATTACAACTATGGAAAGGTGTGTCGATCATGAATAAAAAAATCAAAACGGATGCTGTGGATTCTCTGTTTGATGCAGTATTGTGTCTGCAGTCCCGGGAGGAATGTTACAGTTTCTTCGAAGATCTGTGTACAGTCAATGAATTATTGTCTCTGTCCCAGCGTTTTGAAGTAGCTGCCATGTTGAAAGATGGCAAGACTTATCTGGAAATCGCCGAGAAAACCGGAGCCTCCACTGCTACCATCAGCAGAGTGAATCGTTCTCTGAATTATGGCAATGACGGTTATGAACTGGTATTCGGACGTATGGAGAAAAAAGACGTTGGCAAGTAATCCCCAACGTCTTTTTCTTTTATCTTATTTTGTTGTTTCTTCTGCCGCCGTATTTTGCGTCTGTTCCGGCGCTGCTGTATTTTCCTGATTTTCTCTCTTTTCTTCCTCTTCCACTTCTTTCAGTGCTTCTGCAATTGCAGCCTTTGCACTCTTACGTCCCACACGCGTCGCTTTGGCCGCTTTCGCTTTTTCCTTTTTATCCGGTACCGTCTGGTTCATATCGATCTTACCCTGAAATATGGCATGTTCATCAATCACAATGACCTTGGTGGCGATATCTCCCAGTACCTTTGCAGAAGCCGTCAGTTCTGCCTTCTCCGGAGCCGTAATATTTCCGGTCACTTCTCCGCCGATCAGTACGGAGGCCGCCTGTACTTCTCCGGTGACCACACTGCCGGCACCAAGAATCAGACTGCCCGTTACCGTTACATTGCCGCCGATCTTACCGTCAATTCTTGCAGATCCATCCAGCGTAAAATCACCGTTCAATTCCGCACCGGCACCGATCAGTGTATTCATTTTTGTATCTGTACTCTTTTTACCTAACATGTATTTTCCAAACCTTTCCGCAATCAGCCGCTGATTGCCAACATATCCATAGGATTGATATAACTTCCGTCCTTCTGCATCTGGTAACCCAGATCCGCATTGTCTTCTCCTATCACAAACAGAGTCGTCCCCTGCACCACGGAATCTCCGACAGCTACTGTGGCATCTCCCTTATTCCGATAGATTGTGATATATCCGTTACCATGATCCACCCACACACTGTGTCCATAGGTCTCATCATCATTCACTGCCATTACCGTACCGCTTGCTGCAGCAACCACCGTAGTGCCTACCGATGCATGGAAAATGCACATAGGCTCACCCTCCGTTACTTCTTCCATAGATGCCGAACCGGTCAGCGGGAATTCCGTAGGAAGACTCTGCTTCTCCAGAGTCGCCGACAACTCGTTCTCACTCTGCACCTTCTGGCTTACGGTATCACTAAGTATCTGGATTTCTTCCGCCTGTTCCGTTACCTTAGCTTCCAACTTGCTGTTCTGCTCCGCCAGTGTCTTGTTTTCCTCTTCCAGGGCTACCACCTGTTCATGGCTTCGTCTGCCGGCATTTTCCCATAATTGACCTTCATAGATAAAATAGCCTATCACTCCGCCAATGAGTATACACAGCATAATTACAATTACTTCCGCGAGCCATGCCCGTATCCGAAACTGCTTTACATTTGCATCTGCTGCATCGGATGTAAGGATCAGCACATGGTTCAGTTTCCGCTTATGTTTACGTTCTTTCATAGAGTCACCTCCAATAAATATCACTCCATTTTATCATATGAAATCCCTTACAGCAATCATTTCTTAACAATTTTGTAATAAATTCCCAATATTTTCTTTCATTTATCTCTATTTATAAGGGAATTCCCTGTATTTTTTGTGCAAATTCAATAATACTATATTTACTTTTTATATGGGCTGTGCTATTCTTATGCTGTTGTCGGGAAGATCGACAGCACAGCTGTTAGAAAAGTGATTTTTGGAGGTATGTATTATGAACAAAGGTACCGTAAAGTGGTTTAACAATCAGAAGGGTTATGGCTTCATCTCTGATGAATCCGGCAAGGATGTATTCGTACATTACAGCGGACTGAACATGGATGGTTACAAGACTCTGGAGGAAGGCGCAGCCGTTTCTTTCGATATCGTAGATGGTGAAAAGGGTCCCCAGGCTGTTAACGTAACCAAGCTTTAATTTTATAAAACTACAGCGTACAAAATGCCGCAGACATTATTTGCCTGCGGCATTTTTATATTCATTAAGCTTCCTCGCTGCATATCTTCAGTACGTCTTCCCATTTCATACTGCCTCCGAACAGGTCAAGTGCACTTCCGATGGTCACATTCATCCGGTTTCGTCCCAATTCCTTCAGAAGGAGCAGATCTTCCATGGAATGGACACCACCCGCATATGTGACGGGATTCCCGGTGTAACCTCCGAGGTTCTTTACCAGATCCTGTTCGATCCCCCGGACCTTCCCTTCCACATCTACCGCATGGATCAGAAATTCCCCGCAATATGCTGACAGCTTTTCCAGCAGCGCCTCATTCACGATCTCTTCCGTCAGCTTCTGCCAGCGGTCTGTCACTACGAGATACTTTTCTCCCACACGCTTACAACTGACATCCAGCACCAGCCGTTCTCTACCCACCGCGTATACCAGTCGTTCCAGTCTGTCATAATCGATCCTGCCCTCTCTGAATACATAGGAAGTCACGATCACATGAGAAGCTCCGGCATTCAGATAATCTCCGGCATTTTCCGGAGTGATACCGCCTCCCACCTGCAATCCTCCCGGATACGCCTGTAAAGCTGCCAATGCCTGTTTTCTGGTCTCCTCATAGTAGGGACTGTCATAGGAATTTAACAGAATAATATGACCACCTTTTAACTTATTTTTTTGATAAAGTGCTGCGTAAAAGGCTGCATCCTGCTCCGACACAAAATTTTCCTGTGCCTGATCGCCGCTGTCTTTCAGACTTCCGCCGACGATCTGTTTTACTTTTCCATTATGAATATCAATACAGGGACGAAATTCCATTTATTTCCTCATTTCTGCAGACGCCTCTGCATCTGTCTGTTTTGGAATTCATACGTATATTTTTTCCAAATCCTCACATACTACCCTTAAACCGGTCATTTCTGTCCGGATAGAATATACCCGCAATGGGACATTTTGAAATGGAGGACATTATGAAAAATAGCGCAAAATCCAAGTTAAGTAAAAAGTTACTGGTGTTTGGAATCCTTACTGTTTACCTGTGCATGGCAACAGCCTGCGGTACAAACAAAGGAAACGGCAACGGAAATGGCAGCAGCATGGCTGCCACTCCGGAGAGTACGGTTACACCGTCCGTGGAGAAGGGCACCTCTGCCACAGACAACATGGGTGATACCAATGGCAACGGCAATACGGTATCCGAGAATGATTCCATGCTGGATAACGCCGGCAATGCGGTAGATGAAGCCGGTGATACGGTAGGCAATATTGTGGATGATGCTGCAAACGGTATATCCGATATCACGAACGATCTGGTAGGCAATGATAACGCTACCACCGGAACCGATCAGCGATAACTCAGACTTCTTCCATGATCGTACCTTCCCGGTAAGCTTCCAGGAGTTCTTCCAGATAGAAGATATTCTCCTGGATCTCCTTACCGGTATCGGTATCCGCCACCATTTTTCTCCGGGGAAAATTCTCCACTACAATGGAATCCGAGAAAATATCTGACTCCTTTAAAATAGCCGCTTCTGTAGATTCAAAAGGTTCATGGGCCACCAGACGCATTCCCCGGGAATTGCATACCAGGGTATATCCGGCGATTCCCGTCTTTTTCTGATAGGCCTTGGAAAATCCCCCATCAATGATCAACAGCTTTCCTCCGCATTTGATGGGTGACTCTCCGTGAATCTGCTCTACGGGAACATGGCCGTTCACGATGTGTGCATCCGCCTTGTCCAGGCCGAACTCTTCCAGAATACTGCCTATGACTTCCTCATTCTCCAACAGCTTATAATAACTGTTTTTTTCTTCTATGTGTGTTTCCTTATCCTCCAGAAAATAACGTTCGAAAGTAGCCATTTTGGCCTTGCCGAATACCGGGGAGCCGGGGCCTGCCCAAATATACCAGATCATATCCTGTCCTAACGCACGTTCCTTAGCATCCTTGGCGTAATAACCTCTTCTGGCATGGTATTCCAAAATATCATACAGCGCTTTCCCGGAATATTCTTTTCCGCAGATTTCCACCTGTTTGAAGCTTCCGTCCGGATTCAGAGGCACGCAACCATGATATAACAGATTTCCATTGTAGATCTTATACATTCCGCCTTTGGAATAGAGGAATTTTACATGTCTCTGTAATTTTTCACAGCGCATGAACACCTGCTGCAAACGCAGCATGACCTTGCTCTCTTCCTCGGTGAGTTCATAGGGGTGTTCCGGATCCAACGTAGGGAAATCCACATCCTTCATAGGATAGGTTTTTCCATCCACGCAGACCGTCTTTTTCTGAAAATCTATTTTATCCAGCAGCATCCGACTCTCCATGTGGAATTCCGGGTGCCGCATGATCAGCTGTCCTTCCAGTTTGAACTGTAGAATGGCAATGGCTTTATGCATTTTCGTATCCAGTCCCAGATCTTTGGTGTTATAATCTGTATTGAATTTTATGGCAAATGCATCACAGTCAGTATTTTCATAGGTTTCCAGTGCAAAGGTGGCCAGTGGAAGCAGGTTAATGCCGTAGCCATCCTCCAGGGTTGCCAGGTTGCCATATCTGGCAGACATCCGTATCACATTGGCGATACAGGCCAGGCTTCCGGCCGCTGCACCCATCCACACCATGTCATGGTTCCCCCACTGTACATCTACAGAATGGTATTGGCATAGTGTATCCATAATAATATGAGGCCCGGGGCCTCTGTCGTAAATATCTCCCACAATATGCAGATGATCAATGACCAGTCGCTGGATCAGATGGCTTAATGCGATGATAAATTGCGGTGCCCTGCCGATCCGGATGATGGTATGGATGATCTCATTATAGTATGCTTCTTTATCCTGAATTTCTTCCTTTTCCGTAATCAGTTCTTCGATGACATAGGCGAAATCCTTCGGCAATGCTTTTCTGACCTTGGACCTTGTATATTTTGAAGAGACACGCTTAATGACCTGTACCAGCCGGTGCAGGGATATTTTGTACCAGTCTTCCAGATTGTCCTCTTCTCTCTCAACGATCTCCAGCTTGCTCTCCGGATAATAAATGAGAGTGGCCAGACTTTTTTTATCCTTACTGCTGATGGTATTGCCGAATTCCTCGTCGATCTTACGGCGCACGGAACCGGATCCATTCTTTAAGACGTGATTGAACTGCTCGTATTCGCCGTGGATGTCAGTGAGGAAGTGTTCGGTTCCTTTGGGGAGGTTCAGGATGGACTGGAGGTTGATGATCTCCGTGGAGGCTGCCGCTTGTGTTTTATATTGGTGTGAGAGGGTCTTTAGAACCTTCTGTTCCATTTCGTTCATGAAGTTCGCCTTTCTCTGTCCCCTACGCAGCTTCGCCTGAGTATAAGAAACGCGGCACGCTCGTACTTTAGTACGATGCGCTCATGTCGCAGAGCGTAGCGGTACATAAGCGAGGATAGTACCCTCGTAATGCGTCCCTTGGGACGCTATGGTACCGACGTCTGCTTACGGCCTGCTTATTCTTACACTCAGTCAAGCTGCTGGTTTATTGAAAATTCCATAAAAATATATTACATTGCTGCATCGATCACTTTGGACATGTTGTACATGCCGGCGGGTTTGCCTGCCAGGAATTTGGCAGCCTGTACGGCACCTTTGCCGAATACAGCTTTGGAGTAGGCGGTATGGGAGAAGGTTACGACTTCGTCTGCTCCGGCGAAGATGACGTCATGGTCGCCGACGATGGTGCCACCTCTGACGGCACTGATACCGATCTCTTTCTTGGGTCTGCGTTCTCTGCGTGTACTGCGGTCGTAGACGTATTCGTATTCGTTATCGAATTCTTCGTTAATGGAGTCCGCCAGTGCCAGTGCGGTGCCACTGGGAGCGTCTAGTTTCAGGTTATGATGTTTTTCTACGATCTCAATATCAAATCCCGCAGGTGCCAACACTCCAGCTGCTTCTTTTAACAGCTTTAACATCAGGTTGATACCCAGGGACATATTGGCGGATTTTAAGATGGCCACCTTTTTCGCTGTTTCGTCTACTTTCGCCAGCTGTGCCTCGGACAGGCCGGTGGTGCACAGCACGCAGGGGATTTTCTTCTCTACGCAGTAATTTAACAACTTGTCTACTGCTACTGCCGCAGAGAAATCAATGATGCAATCTGCAGCCACATCGCATTTTGCAATATCCGTGAATACAGGGTAAGGATTGTGTCCATCGTCTCTGGCATCGATTCCCGCCACCAGTTCCATATCGGGATCTGCCGTGATCAGTCCGCTGATCACCTGTCCCATTTTTCCGTTACATCCATGCATGATTACTTTTACCATTTTGTTCTCTCCTATCTTAATATTCTTATATATTTAAAAACATCCCGCCTATGATAAAAATTTCACAGGCGGGATTCTTCCACTCTTGCTTTTTAATTTCCAGCCTACAGGATACCATAATCCTTCAGGGCTTTTTCAAGCCTCTTGGCATTTGCCTCATCCATTTCGCACAGAGGCATACGGAACGCTCCTGCTCCCATTCCCATCATATTCAGTGCTGTCTTCACCGGGATCGGGTTCACTTCGCAGAACAGTGCATTGCACAGATCCATAGCATCCAGCTGCATCTGACGGCTGCCTGCCACATCTCCGTCGAAGAACTTCTGGCAGATCTCGTGAGTCTGTGTAGGTGCTACATTGGAAAGCACGGAGATAACTCCGATACCGCCCAGAGACAGGATAGGTACGATCTGGTCATCATTGCCGGAATAGATATCCACGACGCCCTGACCGATAGCTGCCAGATGTGCGATCTGGCTGATATTGCCGCTGGCTTCCTTGACGCCTACGATGTTCTCTACATCCTTACACAGCTTCACCACAGTCTCCGGCAGGATATTGCAGCCGGTGCGGCTGGGCACGTTGTACAGAATAGCAGGAACCTTCACGGAATCCGCAACGGTCTTGAAGTGACGATACAATCCCTTCTGGGTTGCTTTATTGTAATAGGGGCTTACCAGCAGGATGCCGTCCACACCGTATTTTTCCGCTTCCTGGGACAGATATACTGCGGTATCGGTACAATTAGAACCTGTACCGGCCACTACGGGGATTCTCTTCGCTACTTTGTCTACACAGTATTTGATGGTATCCAGATGTTCCTCATGGGTCAACGTTGAGGATTCTCCTGTAGTACCGCATACGATAATGGCATCTGTGCCGTTTGCGATCTGGAATTCGATCAGTTCACCGAATTTCTCATAGTTGACAGATCCGTCTTCGTTCATGGGTGTGACGATTGCCACGCCTGCTCCTTTAAAAATAGCCATATGTTTCCTCCATTTGCAAAACGCCAGCGCACAATGGCGCCGGCGCTGATTATCCAAGCTTATTTGATAGCGCCCCATCTGCTTACGAGATGACAGTCATACGCTTCTTAAACGTATGCCCAAGATAACAATATACAGGATACCTTATCTTTCGGCGTGTTCCCCTTTCTTCTTCCCTCAACGGTACCTGTTACCTCCGAAAAAATACTCTTGAAAAACGCAACCTCTATCTTCTAAAATATAATTTTATGATAGCATTAACCCATGTGACTGTCAATCCCAGACCTTGAATTTTACGGTCTCGATCTTGGATACCTCATCTGCCAGAACGCATATTTCATCGTTCAAAGTGATTCCTGTCAGGATCACATCCGTATCTCCTCTGCATTCCAACAGTGTCTTCAAAGTATCCACTGTAATGATATCCTTTTCCACCAGTCCCAGCACTTCGTCTAAGATCAGCAGATCGCATTCTCCGGTGGTCAGCACCTTTTTAGCAAAGCCGATTCCGTTACGGATGTTCTGAATCTCCTCCTGCTTCTTCTCCTCAGGCAATTCTGCAAAATTGCTGTCCGATTTTTCGAAACGGAACAATTTGATCTCCGGTTCCATCCTGCGCAGGAAATCCGAATCCTCCAGTCCCTTTCCCTTCAGGAACTGAATGATAACGACTCTCTTCCCCTCTACCGCTGCCTGTACTGCTCTTCCGATCGCTGCCGGTGATTTGCCTCTGCCATCGCCGGTATAAATATAGATGCATCCTTCTGCCATTACACACCTCATGGTCTATCTGCGTTTGCGGCAGATAGCTGTCCGCAGTTGCTAGTTACTTATGCATTTCTTTATACCATATATTGTAAATTTTTGCAATCTTTTGTCGTCAGACTATGGATTCCCGGGCTTCCTCCAACAGCTCCAGTTTGCTGACGGACACTTCGAATGCGACACGTTTCTCCACATTTTCTTCATCCAGTTTCTTCATATATTCACGGCTTTGGATCCGGCCCCAGATAGCACAGCGCTCGCCCACTTTGAAATGTTCTGCATAGCGTGCATTGCGTCCCCAGCAGATGCAGGGAATGTAATCAGACTTGCCGTAAGGGCGGTTCACGGCAAGCAGCAGGTCTGCGATCTCCCTTCCTAACGGTGTCTTGCGGTATACCGGCTCCTTACATATATATCCATCGAGATAGATCTGGTTCGTCTTGGAACTTTCTTCCATCTCCTCAATAAATTTCACCTCTCTGGCAAATACAGACAATACCAGTCTGTTCTTACGCTCCTCATGACGGTTATAGGATCGGAACTGCCCATTAACGCACAAAAGCATTCCAATATAGCTCGCTGTCACATCTAAAAGTCTCTCCGAGACCATCACCGGTATGATGTCAAAGCTGTCACTCAGTCTCGTACACCTTAAGTCCACCATGTAGAATCCTTCCCCGTAGATCTCATGGCTGTAGGAAAAATCGCTTACCACTTCCCCCATCACCGTTACCTGATTGTTTTCAATAACCTTATCTGTCATTTTTGTTCTCCCTTCTACATCTTCTGACTCTTCTACAACAATCCTTATGTATTGCACTACTATTTATACTCTATTTTTTATCGTTTGAGTACTAAAACCCATCGCATAAAAATGCAAATACCGCCCAAAAGTTGTTAGGAACCACAAAAAACGTTGATTTTACACGGTTTTTTCTTGCGTCCGGAAATGATAAGTGCTATACTGAAACAGTTTGAAAAAAGGATAAATCAGCTGCACGCATTTTTAGAAAGGCAAGGATTTTTATGAGACAAAAAAGAGAAGATGTCAGAAACGTTGCAATCATTGCTCACGTAGACCACGGTAAAACCACCTTGGTGGATGAGCTGTTAAAACAAAGCGGTGTATTCCGTGAAAATCAGGAAGTTGCTGAGCGTGTCATGGACTCCAACGATATCGAGCGCGAGCGTGGTATCACCATTCTGTCCAAGAACACTGCTGTTATGTATAAGGGTACCAAGATCAACATCATCGACACCCCGGGGCACGCAGACTTCGGCGGCGAAGTAGAACGTGTCCTGAAGATGGTAAACGGTGTTATCCTGGTAGTAGATGCTTTCGAAGGTGCTATGCCCCAGACCAAATTCGTACTCCGTAAGGCTCTGGAATTGAAGCTTCCCGTTATCGTATGTATCAACAAGATCGATCGACCCGAAGCAAGACCTGATGAAGTCGTAGACGAAGTACTGGAACTGTTCTTAGAACTGGATGCGGACGATTCCCAGTTAGACTGTCCTTTTGTGTACGCTTCCGCCAAGGCAGGTATTGCTTCCCTGGATGCCGACGAGATGGGTACTGATATGGAGCCTCTGTTCGAGACCATCATCAACTACATTCCCGCTCCCGAAGGTGACCCCGAGGCAGCTACCCAGGTACTGATCAGTACCATCGATTATAATGAATATGTAGGACGTATCGGTGTCGGTAAGGTAGACAACGGTACCATCCGTGTGAATCAGGATGTGGTCATCTGTAACCACCACAACCCCGACAAGATCATCAAGACCAAGGTTAGCAAGCTGTACGAATTTGATGGTCTGAATAAAGTAGAGGTAAAGGAAGCAGGCATCGGTTCCATCGTTGCCGTCTCCGGTATCAGCGAGCTTCACATCGGTGACACCATCTGCTCTCCGGAAAATGTGGTACCCATTCCTTTCCAGAAGATCAGTGAGCCCACCATCGCCATGCAGTTCATGGTAAATGATTCTCCTCTGGCAGGCCAGGAGGGTAAATTCGTTACCAGCCGTCACCTGCGTGACAGACTGTTCCGCGAGTTAAATACCGATGTATCCTTACGTGTGGAAGAGACCGATTCTCCCGACCGTTTCAAAGTATCCGGCCGTGGTGAGCTGCATCTGTCCGTGTTGATCGAGAATATGCGTCGTGAAGGTTTCGAATTCGCCGTAAGTAAGGCAGAGGTTCTGTATCATACCGATGAAAACGGTAAAAAGTTAGAGCCTATGGAGCTGGCTTATATCGATGTCCCCAACGAGTTTGCCGGTGCTGTCATCGAGAAGCTGGGACAGCGGAAAGGTGAGCTTCGTAACATGGGTTCCATCTCCGGCGGCACTTACACCCGTCTGGAGTTCTCCATCCCCGCAAGAGGACTGATCGGTTACCGTGGCGAGTTCATGACCGACACCAAGGGTAACGGTATCCTGAACACCGTATTTGATGATTACGGTCCTTACAAGGGAGATATCCAGTATCGTAAGATGGGTTCCCTGATCGCTTTCGAATCCGGTGAATCTATCACCTACGGTCTGTACAATGCACAGGAACGCGGTACTCTCTTCATCGGGCCCGGCGAGAAAGTATACTCCGGTATGGTCATCGGTCAGACCGGCCGCAGTGAGGACATCGAGATCAATGTCTGCAAGAAAAAGCAGCTGACCAACACCCGTTCCTCCAGTGCCGACGAAGCTCTGCGTCTGACACCGCCCAGGATCCTGTCTCTGGAGCAGGCTCTGGACTTCATCGATACCGACGAACTGTTGGAGGTAACTCCCACAAACCTTCGTATCCGTAAGAAGATCCTGGATCCGACCCTGAGAAAACGTGCCATGATCAATAAAAAAGCTTAACTTAATAAGACTAGAATTTAAAAATACCTCCCTGTATTCCGGAAACGGTAACAGGGAGGTATTTTTGTAAGCTTAAAAGCTGTTTCTATTTTTGGCTGTTGATATAGTTGATCAATCCCTCTGCGGCAATGATCTTCTGCATGAACTCGGGGAATGCCTGTCCCTGGAAGCTTTCGCCGGTGGTGAGATCTTTGATCACGCCGGTATTGAAGTCTATCTCGACTTCATCGCCATTGTTGATCTTGCGGGATGCCTCTGGACACTCAATGATGGGCAACCCGATATTGATGGCATTACGGTAGAAGATTCTTGCGAAGGTCTCGGCGATGACGCAGCTGACACCTGCCGCCTTGATGGCGATGGGGGCATGCTCTCTGGAGGAGCCGCAGCCGAAGTTTTTCTCCGCTACGATAATGTCACCTTTTTTCACATTTTTGATAAAGTCCTTGTCAATATCCTCCATGCAGTGAGTCGCCAGTTCTGCTGGGTCGGAAGAATTCAGGTATCTTGCGGGAATGATAACATCTGTATCCACGTTATCCCCGAATTTGAAAACTATTCCTTTTGCGTTGTTCATTTTCTATTACCTCTTTTATTTTATTTCAGTTCACAAGGGCAGGAAATCTTGCCGGTGATAGCGCTGGCTGCTGCCACTGCAGGGCTCGCCAGATAGATCTCACTCTTTACATGTCCCATACGTCCCACAAAATTACGATTGGTCGTGGAGACACATCTCTCTCCCTCCGCCAGGATACCCATATATCCGCCAAGACAGGGTCCGCATGTAGGTGTACTTACCACTGCTCCCGCTTCAATGAAGGTCTTAAGAAGTCCCTCTTCCATTGCCTGCATGTAGATGGACTGGGTGGCGGGGATCACGATACAGCGCATTCCCTTTGCCACATGTCTGCCTGCAAGTACCTTCGCTGCGGTGCGCAGATCGTCGATACGTCCGTTGGTACAGGATCCGATCACTACCTGATCAATGTCGATGGGCTCCATCTCGTGGATCTCATCGATGGTATGTGTATTCTCCGGCAGATGCGGGAATGCCACGGTAGGCCGTAAAGTGCTCAGATCAATGGTATATTCTGCATCGTACTGTGCATCCGGATCTGCTTCAAATACCTTATAGGGGCGTTTTGAATGCTCTTTCATGTAAGCAATAGTCTTCTCATCCACAGGGAAAATACCGTTCTTACCGCCGGCTTCGATAGCCATGTTGGCAATGGTGAAGCGGTCATCCATGGACAGATTAGCAATACCGTCTCCCACAAATTCCATAGACTTATACAGTGCACCGTCCACACCGATCATGCCGATGATATGTAAGATCACATCCTTACCGCTGACCCATTCTGCGGGTTTGCCGGTCAGATTGAATTTGATCGCCGCAGGTACTTTGAACCATGCCTTGCCGGTAGCCATACCGGCTGCCATATCCGTGCTTCCCACACCGGTGGAAAATGCACCCAGCGCACCGTAAGTACAGGTATGGGAATCCGCACCGATGATCACATCTCCGGCTACGGTAAGTCCTTTCTCCGGAAGCAGGGCATGTTCGATACCCATCTCTCCTACTTCGAAATAATTGGTGATCTCATTGCGTCTTGCAAACTCACGGACACATTTGCAGTGCTCCGCAGATTTAATATCCTTATTGGGAACAAAATGATCCGGTACCAGTGCGATCTTATCCTTATCAAACACTCCCTGTAGCTTCATTTTATCCATTTCCTTGATTGCCACCGGACTGGTGATATCGTTGCCCAGCACCAGATCCAGCTGTGCCTCGATCAGCTGTCCTGCCTGTACCTGCGTAAGACCTGCTGCCTGTGCAAGTATCTTCTGTGTCATTGTCATTCCCATTATTCACGGCTCCTTTTTCTCTTCCTACTTCTTAACTATCCGAATCGTATCGATGAACCAGCTTGCTTTTTCTCTCATCATCCGGCTCCGAACAAGATACATTGTAGCATACTAATATCTAATTGAAAACATCCGCATTTAACCTATTTCTACATAAATACGGATGTTTTTGCTTTAATTTATTGATTTATTTTAATATCATTATCTTGGGTTATTTATTCTCCATTTGGGCTGAATTAGCATTTTCCGGCTCCTTATTCTCCTGTTTTACCTTCCAGATCAACACCACCTTGAATAAATCTCCGTCCAGTTCGATCCGAAACTTTCCGCCCTGAATTTCTGTAAAGCTTTTTGCAATTGCCAGTCCCAGTCCGCTTCCTTCCGTGTTACGGGAAGCATCCCCTCTGACGAATCGCTCGGTCAGTTCCTCTCCCGACGCGGATAATTCCTGCGCTGCGATATTTTTTAAGATAATGGTCACCTCATCCTTTGCCGTAAAACCGTTGACATAGACTCTGGTCCCGGGCAAAGCATATTTTGCAATATTGCCAAACAGATTTTCAAAAATACGGAAGGTCTTCTGACTGTCCAACGGCACAATGACCTTCTCTTCCGGCAGGTTCATCCGCACATCCAGTCCGGCATCCGCGAGCTTATCTTCCATCTCAAATTCGACCTGTTTCACCATGCTTACGATATCCACATCGCGGATATCAAGCGTGATATTCTGGGAATTTGCCTTGCTGACTTCGAACAGGTCCTCGATCAATGCCTTCAGGCGCAGCGATTTACGATCCAATGTCTCTAAGTACTCCTTCCGCTGTTCTTCCGTCACTCCCGGCTCCTGTAGCAGCTTTACATAAGTAATGATAGCTGTCAGTGGCGTCTTCAGATCGTGAGATACATTCGTGATCAGTTCCGACTTCATCCGCTGGCTTTTCACTTCCTCCGCCACCGCATTACGGAAGCCTTCCTCAATCCGGTAGATCTGCGGTTTAAAGGGTTCAAACACGCCCAGATCTTCCTCTATGGTCACGTTCAGATTACCCTGAGCGATCTCATTGGTGGCCTTTAACAGCAATCCGTACTTTTTCTGCAATTTGCTGACATAACGCCGCAGTACAAAATACAGTATCACAGAGTAAATGACTGCGATCGTCACTCCTCCCAGAGGAAGGCTGCATACGATCACCAGAATCAGGGCATTCCACAATACGATCCGCAGGATCAGTTTTTTGGCATCCTTCGTCACATCAAAATGCTCTGCATCATGATAGACATCCACCACCTTATCCCTGCCAATGGAGAATCCCTTCTTCATTCCTCTCCACAATTTTTTCCAGAAAGGCACTAACAGATAGCACAAGCTGTGCTGTTTCAAATACGCTCTGGCTCCCTGAACCCGCATTGCCCGCAGGGATACTCCCAAGCACCAGGCAATGAAAAACAAGGCTGCCACCGCCAGAACATTTAATGCATAGGTCAGTATTATAGTTAATAACTGTATCTGCGCACTGTTTCCACGTAAAACTGTGCCCAGCGCATGACCGCTTCTCACCCAGGATACCAGTCCTACCACCTGTTCACTTCCAATGCCGGCGATCGCCACAAGAATCACAACAATCGCCTCGACAGGCAGCTTCAGCAGCATCACCTTCTCCCAGGCTCTCTCTTCCCCAAGTCCCGGAAATACAAGCGCCAGCAGGAAGATCAACAGTGCCAGGATCAGAAACATCTGCTGACATCCGGACAGATAATAGGATGCATACTGCTCTCCCATGGAAAAGTAAACACTGACATTGTTCATATCCTGATCATAATAAATATACTGACCGTTCTGTCCCAGGCTCTGTGCCGCCTGTCTGGAGATGCAGAAGGTGATCTCACAATTTTTCGGCATTTCCAGCCGGAACATGGTATTATGACTGGCATCGATCGTTGTGCCCATATTGGCATCCACCATTCGCGTAAGACCGCAATTACGGATCACTTCCGCCGCTGTCTTGCGAAGGGTTGTTGTATCCGATCCGATCACCGTATTCCCTAAGGTAGCATCATTTCCATAGGAATCAAATACAAAAGTCAGATAAAAGCTCTGTTCCTCCGCCACGATATCCGTATCCGCCAGATTACTTAGGATCTCTCCGGTCTGAGTATCCCGGATCCTATAATCATACAAATTATTCAACTGACCAAAAGAGTTTTCCAGGGTATTGAAATGTTCTTCCAAGTATTCCCCGGTCTGCGCCGCCAAGATTCCCTGGGCCGCATAGTTTTCGGGATCTGCTCCTTCCGGTATCGTGAGCTCCTCCGTATCTCCATATGCCACTTCTGCCCGTTTCCGGTCATCATTGAGCCATTCGTTTCCCTCTGTTGGCTGCATATATAATTCCACATAGTTTAAGGAAGTCTGGTGTTCTTTGTTGTACAGATCGCGGTAGAGCAGATAGCAGTTCTGATACAGATAAGTAATCGTATTCGACGTCTCCAACGGATCCTCAATGTATTGTTCATTCCTCCTGCTCTCCGCTCTGCGCTCGAAGATTCCGTAGCATGCGGTAAAAATACCGGAAGCTGCCAGACTGACAATCAGTCCGATGATCAGCCATATGACTGCAGGCTTTCTGTTTTCTCGGTTTTCCCGTTTTTCCGTTGTCTCCGCTTTCACAGCCTCTGTTACCTGTTCCATTCTTACACCTCTCCGGCCATTTCCCTGCTCTGCCTGCCGAAACACTTTGTTTCCCACAACCGCATTTATTGTTTGTCGATCTTATATCCTACACCCCATACCACTTTCAGATACTTGGGATTTCTCGGATCGATCTCGATTTTTTCGCGGATGTTACGCACATGTACCATAATGGTATCGGTGTTGACCGCTTTCTCATTCCAGATACGCTCATAGATCTCATCTGCGGAAAACACTCTGCCCGGATTCTTGATCAAAAGCTGTACGATCTTGAATTCCATGGGAGTCAGCTTCACCGCTTCTCCGTCCACCGTCACTTCTACGGTTTCTTCGTTTAGTTCCAGTCCGCCGATGGTATACACATGGGATTTCTCCTGTTCTTCCCCACTGACTGCCGTCAGATATTTGGAATATCTGCGCAGATGGGAATTTACCCTCGCCAACAGCTCCAACGGTGTAAAGGGTTTGGTCACATAGTCATCCGCTCCCATATTTAATCCCATGATCTTATCCACTTCCTCGGACTTGGCGGACAGCATGATCACCGGGAACTCGTGATTCTGCTCCCGCAGCTTCATTAACATCGTCACACCGTCCATCACCGGCATCATAATATCCAGGATAGCCAGATGGATCTCCTCCTGTGCTACGATCTCCAGTCCTTCCTTACCGTTGGCAGCCTTCCATACCTGATACCCCTGATTTTTCAGATAGATTTCCACACCATCCCGGATTTCCTTATCATCCTCCACGATGAGAATATGATATTTATTGTTCTCCATGACTCCCTCTCATTCTGCCACATGCGGCAAGGGGATCCTCTCCCCTGTCTGTTTCTGATTTTAATTTATAATTTCTAATTTCACCTACTGAAAAAACGAAAGATTTTCTAAAGATTTTTTTCCAGAAACGTAAGTATTTTAATTATGGGTACGATCAGTATCCCACAGAAAAAATTACTGACACCGTGCACGAAATCCCAGGGCAGTCCACTGATGATCCAGGCAATCATTTTCTGAAAGCTTAAACCGTACAGCAGTGCCTGCGCCGGTGCATACAAAGTTCCGAATAAGAAGCCATGGGCAGCACACAGCAGCATATAGACAAGCGGACGAAGCTTCTCCGGAATCCGTTTGGGTAACAGCATGGTCGCTCCCCACAGCACTGCCCACAGATACAGGTACGGGATCCACCAGGTGGCAAAGCCGCAGAATATCCCGTTCAGCAGCACATATGTATAGATGGGATACAATGCTTTTTTCCGATATACCACGGTAAACGCAATCGTAAAAACACCAAGGAGGTGGACATTCGGTGCCACCTCCATGATCATCTTCGAAGCGTACATTAACGCTCCCAACATTGCGAAAACCGCCATCTCTCTGATCGTCAGTTTCCCATTTTTCAACTGTTATTTCTCCACTTTAAAGGAATAGATATCACCGGCAGTCACAGGAGTGGCATCTACACCGGTAGAAGCATATTCGCCGTTGATGTAAAATGCCCAGTAGGTCTGGTCCACATCATAATCTGCCGTTACACCGTTGACGGTCTTCACATAGAGACCATAATCTCCCTCTTCCCCTGCGATCATGCCGATTTCCGTCAGGGCATCCCCCACATTTTCCTTGTCAGTATGAATGGTAAAACTGCTCTCAGCGCCTTCCTTATCCGTTACGGTCAGGGTAAACTCGGTATTGCCCTCTCCCAGCTCACTGCCGTCCGCAAAAGCTCCGTCTGGCTGCGCCTGTGCAAATTCCTGTACCGTCCCCTGTGTGTTGCCGTTATCCCCGGACTTACTGCCGCAGGCGGTCATTCCGGCTGCCATGGTTACTGCCAGCAGTACTCCGCAGACTCTTACATTCCATTCTCCACTTACCAATTTTTTCATAATTTTCCTCCGTTTTTATTATTGACGACTTCATCTTCGTTGTGCGAAATCGCATCAGACCTGTTTATTTTTCACAGCTTACATGGTTATACTTCATCCTCATAGTACCGGATCATGCATACCAGTTCACCGTCCTCTACGGACACCTCCGCTTCCTCTCCCAGGAATTCATTGCTGATCCCGATGGGGAAATCGTTGGTGATCACGGCATTTTCCAAAGGATATTTCATGCCGCGGATATTCACGCCTTTTGCCTCCTTCGTCAGGGCAAACAGCGACATGGTGCCCTCCAGCTCCTTCCGGAAATGCACGGCTTCGTTCTGCAGTACCAGCACCATTCCCGTACCGTCTACCAGGTACCCCACCGCACCGTGATTTTTGAGATACAGCAGACACTGGATATTTGCCAGGGTATGATCAAATCTCCCACCGGTGGCCGCATAAATACGGAAATCGGTATAGCCCAGCTCCAGCCCCCGCTTGATAGCTGCCAGCATGTCTGTGTCATCCTTACACTGCGGCAGCTGGCAGATCTTCTCCGGAACGGTCTGTTGTAACTGTTCCACAGCAAGCTTCTCCTGTTCGCTCATCGAATCAAAATCTCCAATGATCAGGTCCGGCTCCACATTCAGGAGCCCACAGTAGCTTAAGCCGCCGTCCACCGCGATCACATAATCTTCCTCCGTCACAGCCAGCTCTCCCATCGTGAGGTCTCCTGCGCCGATCAAAATACATTTACCCATAGTATTTACTGTTTTCCTTTCCTGTAACGGTTCCGTCCACGAGCCGTCACGCACTATTCTACAATTTCTGCGTTTACTTTTCAAGCCATACGCAGTATATTTAATCTGTTCAAACTTACAAAGATACCCAGAGGATCAACATCCCTGTATGTGAAAGGTGCTCTCATGAATCTATATGAAAATCAGCCACTGACCGTTGCGGAGCTCCGCAGGCTGCAGGCTTTGGAAAACCGATATCGGAATGCTGCCAGAGAAGTGTTTACGAATCGTGTGGAATACTACCACCGCTTCACCGGCGGCCACTATACTTCTATCACCATCCGTGACCAGAAGACCCGCTGGGGAAGCTGTTCCTCGAGAGGGACTTTATCCTTCAATTACCGTCTGATCTACGGTCCTGCCGGTCCTCTGGATTATGTGGTAGTCCACGAGCTCTGCCACCTGACTCATATGAACCATTCGAAGGACTTCTGGAACATGGTCGAGCGCATCATGCCGGATTACCGGATCTATAAACAGTGGCTAAGGGAGCACGGACAGGAGCTTACCCTGACGACACATCTGAAAAAGCAGGGCATTCCCATCCGCCTTAGCTGAAGCACCTTACTATAAATGGCGGCCTGTTTTTCAACAGACCGCCATCTTTTACTATTCTACTCTACGCAGTGCTATCTTCCGTTTATCTGTTCTCGTTTACATAGACCTGTACACGGCTCTGAATGACACTTGCCACATCCCTCGCACTCTTCTGTCCTGAGAAGTATGCACCGGCTTCTTCCGAAATGATATTGGAGATTGCCTCATTATAGTATCCCCTCTTATTCACGCTTTCCACAAAGCTTACGATTCTGTCCACCTGCTCCTGTGTCAGTTGCGGCAGCAGTATTTCCTCACCGTTGATGTAATAGGTCTCATCGTATTCCACTTTGTTGCCGTTCTCATCCATATAGTACGGCTTCTTCGTAGCATCCTGCACATTCTTCTCAAAGGTGCTGCGAAGTACCGGAAGATTGTATTCCTGTTCCTGTATCTTATCCTGATATTCCTGTGTCAGATAGTAGCGCAGGAATTCCCATGCACCGTCCAGGTTCTTGGACTTTGCAGACAGGGCATACATCCTGTTACCTGCCCATAATACGGATCCCATATCTCCATCGGTCGGGAAGCCCACAAAGGAGATATCCTCACCGAAGACACCGTTGATCGTACCGTTCAGATCACGGATGTTGCTGATGGAGATGCCATCCAGCAGTGTTCTGTCCTCACGGAACTGGGATTCATAGTTATTCCAGTAATCCTCTCCCCAGTAATCCTCTCCATATTCTACCGGCAGCTCGGCTGCATAGGTCAGCATTGCCACAAAATTATCCGTATCAAATGCACATTTTCCGGTGGATACATCCACGAAATCACTGCCGCAATAGTTCATCATGGTATACAGGAAGCTGTCTCTGGTCTCATCACTGAAGAGTGCGGTTCCTTCCGGCATGGTATCCCGGATCGTCTGCAGCTCTTCCATAGTAATGGAGGTACGGTCACCGAAAATAGCTTCTTTTCCTACCATAGTAGAGATATAAAACGAAGGAATCACATAGTACAGTTTACCGTCCACACGGTACGCATCCCAGACATTCTGCAGATAGTCGTTTTTCGATAATTCCTCATCCTTGGCAATAAGGTCATCCACATTTGCCACCAGTCCCTTGGCAATATAGCTGTCCATTGACATATTGCTGTCCACGACCAGAATATCCGGCATTCCTCCGGAGATGATATCATTATTTAACTGCTTCACACCGAGAGTATAATCCTCTGCAGTGTTGTAGGTATTATATTCCTTAACTACAATACGATAGGTGTCACCGGACTTATTATACTCTACTACTTTTCTCTTCAGATCATAGTCAATATAGTTACCGGCCAGTGTAAGGACGATCCGGTCCTTGATATCCTCCGGCTTCACGTGGGTGAACAGACCGCCGCACATTTTGCCTTCGTTGTTATCATAGTAAAAGCCCAGGAACTGTTCCTCGTCCAGTACCAGGAAATTGTTCAGGCTGCCGGCAGCCAGATCCGAATTGATATAACTCATGATCTGCTTCGACTCCTGTGTCTGCACATTATAACTGAACAGGCCGTTACTATCGGCATAGTACAGGATGTCACCGTCTCCGGGCACCATATTATAATAACCGCCGTTGGTCAGTGTCGAGGAAAGCTTTATTCCTTCTGATACCGCATCTGTTGCAGGATCATAGGTTGCGATATACATATCCGTGTAATTGCTCTCATCATAATAGATGATCTGCACCTTGCCATCCTGCGTAATGATATTCGAGCTTGCATTGTTGAACAGTGTTGCTGCTGCCTCCGGCAGATCCTTCCGGTCTGTGATACCCTCTTCCGTCACAGTGCATTTCTCTATTTTATCACCGCTTAACAGCAGTGTCAGGCTTCCATCCTCATTGGGGATGATACTATGTACCCAGGAATAGCTTTCTTCCGTATTCATATCATTCAGATCAGCTTCCCATTTGATAGTTCCATCCGCGCTCCAGCAGATCAATGCATAATCATTCGTACTGCTGTAATCGTCTTCGGAATATGTCTCACTATAGTAATTACGTATTCCGTAGACATTTCCATCCGAACCGATCGTGCAATTGTTGAGCGATGTGTATGTATAATTGCCGTTCCCAGCCGGTGCATCTACCACATCCATATCCGCTGCCGCAATATCCTGTGTGCTGGTCTCCTGCTCTGTAAGCGGCATTGCTTCACTTCCGTCCGCTCCATCCGCAGGTGTATCTACAGGATCCTCACCGCCCTGTGCAGGTGCCGGAGTCGCCGGAGCCTCTCCTTCCTTCCACATAGGCAGTTCTACGGTGTCGATGACGGTACCGTCCTGCTTCATTGTAGCAAGATGCAGCTTACTCTGACTGCCGTTATCGGAATAGTCATAGGTCTCAAACAGAAGATAAATCGTATCTCCCTTTCTGGTCAGCAAGTCAATATTCATATTGTCTGAATCCATATTGAGATCCAACGCCTGTTCCTTAAATACATACTGTTTTGCAAGGCTGGCATCAGCCGCACTGCCGCCACCGTTTCCGTTCCCACCGTTACCCTTTCCACAGGCTGTCAGACCTGCGATCATTGCCACGGTCAATGCGATACTGATCAGTTTTTTCCCTTTCTTTTTCATTCTCCCTCTCCTTTTCTTGTCTGTGTCTGTTGTTTTACGACTGCTGTTCCTCTTTTGTCTCCTGTGGTGTCTGCGTTTCCTCCGTCTGCATTTTCATTGTCTGCACTTTCTCCGGCTCTTCCGAAGCTGCATCCGCAGGCTCTGCTCCCACCGCCGGCTCATCCGTCAGCCAGGAGAATTCACTGTCAGCATAAGGGTCTTCCTCCAGCTCCCGTTCCAGTTCCTCCAGGACATCCCTCTCTTTGTGTGGGTGCTTTTTCTCCCTGCGGCGTTCCACAGCCCGCTCTGCCTTATCCTTACCGGTATGCCATACATCCTTCAAAGTCCAGCCCTTATGGCGCCACCAGTGTACAAAGCACCAGATAACGGTCACTACCGGATATAATAACAGAAACAGCATAAATACTGTAAGTAATGCAATAATGTCTTCATAGCCTCTCGCCAGATTCTCCCAGTAGGGGTAGATGATGGCTTTGCCGTTCATGGAACGTGTTCCGAAGGCAAGGATTGTTTTGATCCGGTTGGGCAGGGAATACCGTCTGCTGTTTTCCACGATCTCGACGTTTTTCTCGTCTATACCGATCCCGTCTTTTACTTTGCCGTAGGCGAACTCATCCACAGGGTTCGGCATCACGATCTCATAATGATTGATACCGTTGCTGGTCCCATAGGCCTCCAGGGTTTCATAAGATACATAGACTACCGTGGAAGTTAAGCCTGCTGCCTTTTCCATTCTGCCCTGGGGTCTGCGTACCACTCCGGTCACAATGTGCGGGACATTGCCAATATATACGGTCATTCCCACCACATCATTGGAGCCGAACAGTTGCCATGCCGCATCCTGATCGATAATACAATAGTCCTGCATCAGATCGTTACCGGAAAAATAGGAGCCGGTGATCAGCTTTAGCGGATGGAACAGGAAAAAATCCCCTCCGATCCCAATCGCATTGGCATCCAGTGTATTGCTTCCGTTCACCAGGGTGATCTTACCGTCTGCGCTATAAGCATCCACCCAGAGTCTGGCACTTGGATTCTCTGAGGTCTCTGTAATAGAGGCCTCCTGCAGCACATTTTTCAGTGAATATTCAAAGCTTTGAATGGTATCCTCCGTCACTTCCGCTTTTGAGGAGAAAAAGCAGCTGATCTGTGCCACATCCTTTTTTTCACTCCAGCGTCCGGCCATCTGCTGGGCGTCCTGCATATTGACCAGATGATCACACCATAGATTCAATAGCAGGAACAGTAGGAAGGATACTGCCGCACTGCAATACCATATGCACTTTTTTTTACTCTGTATCTGCATCCGAAACATATAGTCTGTTTCTTCCTTCCTGTAAGATTAAACGCTTATGAATTATTTGCCAGTCTGACCAGCTTTCCTGCCTCTACCGGCTGGGTAGATGTCGTAATGACAAATTCATAGCCATATAAAGCTCCGCTCACTGCGGACTGGGTGTCATCACTTGCCAGTACCTCCACATCCACACGGGTTGCCACATAGCGGTTACCTAAGGGGCTGCTCTTGGATTCCACGATCAGGATAAACTTGCCGTTACTGTCCTCACGGATGGCACTGTTGGGTACGATCAGATCGTAATTGGCACTCTTCTGTCCTACGGATACATTCAAGGACTGTCCGGGTGTCACTTCATCTCCGGTGATATCAAAGGTCAGCAGCTTCTTCTGTCCGGGATCTGTGGTATCCGGCTTGATGCTTGCCAGAGTAATATCCATATCACTGTATCTCCAGGAGTTCACCAGATCTGCCTTATCTCCCACGGAAAGTCTCTTCGCCTGATCATTGGTCACGGAGAAGCTCATGGTAAAGCCCTTACCCTCCGGCTGCATGGTCACCAGGGCAGTATCCGGCTGTGCCTCGTCTCCTGCCTTGACTGTTACGCTGGTAATGGTTCCTGAAATGGGGGCTTCGATGCTGGCGCCTACCGCATTCTCCTGCAATTTTGCGATATCATCTCTCTGCTTCTTAAGGCTGTCTAACTGGTAATCCAGATTCAGCTCTGTGGAGATATCCTTCAATAGCTGTGCCTTAAAGTCCTGTGCCGCCTTCAGCTTTGCATTTCTGTTGTCCAGTTCATTCTGCCAGTTCTGGGTCTGTACCGTCAGGGAGCTGGTGGTATTTGTTTTGCTGTTCTGCTTCTCTGCCAGTTTTTTGTTAGCTTCTGCCAGGGCGTTCACTTTATTATTATATGCTGTCACAGCTGCCGGATCTGCATTAATCTGCGCCTGCTTTTCGTCGATCAGTTTCTGATAGGTTGCACTGTTAACCACTGCCACATCGTACTCTTCCTTAGGTACCTGATTCTGACTGTCATTTCCGGATACAGAACTTAATATTCCCTCATTGTACTTTGCAATGGTGGCATCGCAGGCTGCCTTGGCTGTCTGCCACTCGCTGATCTTATCCTTTGCGATCTTGACCCAGTCATTGTTCAATGCTGCCTGGGCTTCTGCTACTTTTGCCTGTTCCGAGCTGGTGTCAGGTGCTCCGCCGGCATCCACATTCACCTGTGCAGTCTTTAACTGATTGATAGCTGTCGTAGCTTCCTCCACCTGCTTCTGCCATTTGTCTATTTCCGCTTCCGCTGCTACGATCCGGCTCTGATAGGTATTGAGGGAAGCCACATTGCCGTTCTGTACATTTTGGAAGGCGGAATTGGAAATATCCCCGGACAGAAGCGCCAGTTCGAAATCCAGCATTGCCTTATCCAGTGCTGCCTGGGCATCGGTCAGTTCCTTGCTTTCCTTATCCTCCAGTAACAGCAGGGGGGCTCCCTTCTCCACCTTATCCCCGGTCTTCACCAGGACGCTGGAAATGGTACGGGTTTCACTGATCTTCACATTATAGGGATCTCCGCTTTCCACCGTACCAGTACCGCGGATCTTTGCCGTGATCGTTCCAGACTGCACGTACTGGGCCGCCACCTCCGGAAGGGAATAGTTCATAAATGTGTTGGAGAAAAATGTCAGCACTAACATTACAGACAAGAATATAATGGCTGCATTTTTTACCCATTCTCTTCTCTTTTTTCCACCGTTCTCGTTCATCTTGCTTCTCCTCTATACTTCTCTTTCTATCTGTACTCCGACAGTCGGATCCATGCCGGTATATCATCAAAAATCAGTGATCCTAGCCTTTGACACCGCCCTGGTAGGTAATTCCGTCTACCAGATATTCTTCCCCGTAGAGAAATACCAAAAGACTGGGCACCATGTAGATCGTAGCCACGGCGAATGCCAGTCCGATCTCTCCGGAATTGATCTTGCTTAAGAATACGGACAAGGGATGCGTCTCCGCATCGGATAACAGGATCAGCGGCTGTTCCACCATATTCCAGTAATCGATAAATACAAGAATGGCTGCAGAACACAGAGCTCCTTTGCACAACGGCATACAGATCAGCCGATAGATCTGCCACTCTCCGGCACCGTCGATCTGTGCCGCTTCCATGACTCCCACAGGAATTCTCTTCATGAACTTCGTCAGCAGATAGACTGCAAAGGGTGAAAAGATCCCGGGCAGCCAGATAGCCCAGTACGTATTTAATATATTCAGCTTTTCCGCCACCAGATAATTTGGTACCAGCGTTACCTGATACGGCATCAGCATCAATATCACATAAGAGAAAAATACCAATGACCTCAGCTTCCCCGAGTACCTGGCGAATCCATAAGACGCCAGCGATGCCACGATCAGCTGAAACAGCACGATCGGTCCCACCAGGATCACAGAATTCCAGAATTTCAGCAGATATTCCGGGCTTTTCAAAAGTACCGTAGTATACTGGCTGAAGGATACGATATCCGGAATAAATTTCAAATTCACTTTTTCGGAAATATAGACCTTGCCGCCCTTATCATTTGTGGCAAATACCGAACCATAGTTCGCTGATATCTCCGAAGATGACATGAAAGAATTGGTGATCGTCAGGACGATCGGCATCAGAAACAGTATAGCAAAAAAGGCTGCGATCACTGTTGCTATGCTGATGCGCATATTCTCAAATATCTTCTTTCTCTTCTTGAATCGGATCGCCCTTCTAAGTTCAGGCGGGACAGGTTTTTTAAGCTTCTGCTCCATCAGCCTTCCACATCCTTTCCGAAATGATTTTCCACTGCGAACAGAAGTCCAATGATCACAACCATGACGAGAGACATCAGTATCGCTGCTGCAGACAGCGTCTGATAATCCAGACTCTTGAACTTATTGTTCATGAAGTGCTGAAGCATATAGATGGAATCGTAAGGATAATCCGTTGTCAGCAGATAGATCTCACGGAAGATCTTAAAAGAGCTGATCAGGGACATGATCGTCACAAACAAAAAGGTGGAAGACAAATACCGGATCTTAATATAGAAAAAGGTCTGTAACGATGTGGCATTTTCCAGTCTCGCCACCTCTAGCAGATCCCTGGGTATGCTGGCAAGTGCTGCCATAAACAGGATCATATTATATCCCAGATTCTTCCATAGGAATAAGATCACTATTACAATAATAGAGTAGCCAGACTTCAGCCAGTCGATCTTCTCCACACCGAAGACTCCCAACAGATCATTGACCGCACCGTTATAATGGAACAATACCTGCCAGATCAATACAATGGATGCCACCGGCACCATCATGGGACTTAAGAAAAAGGTACGGAACTGACTCCGGAAAGGAAGCTTTGCTTCCAGTACCACTGCCAGAAGCAGGGACAAAACCACGGCCAGTGGCACCGCAATTGCGGAAAATACCACTGTATTATGCACTGCCGTACGGAATGCCGCATTTTTTATTACACTTACAAAGTTGTCTAAAAATACAAAGTTCATGCTGATAGGGTTATCCACCAGCGAATAAAATATCACAACCAGAAAAGGAAGAAAAAAGAAAGCAAGTACTCCAAGAAAGCTTGGGGCTATAAAAAGCCCCGAGCTCCTCTTGAGTTTCCGCATTCTCTTATCCAATTTGTGATGCCGCTTCCGCTTCTGATCCACCTGCTGCCTGCTCACGATAATCAAGCCTTTCCTTATCTGTTTTCATTTACATAGACCTGTACACGGCTCTGAATGACATTCGCTACATCCGCTACAGATTTCTGGCCCTTGAAGAATGCTTCCGCTTCCTCCGTGATGATATTGGTGATCTCATCATTACCGGTTGCACTGGAAGGCTCAGCCACACTGATCAGATCCTGCAGGGTTGCCACTTCCTCCTGTGTAGGTATATGATAGGAATATTCCCAGTCTCCGTAGCTGATGCTGGAAGTACCATCCTCCGGAATCGGATTCCCATTCTCATCCAGGATCTGCTCACCGTTTTCATCCGTCATATATGTTACATTCATCGCCTGCTCCACCATATCATCCAGCGCAGACTTTTTGGCGGGAAGTCCATAGGAATATAAATTATCAAATGGCTGATTCAGGTAATTCTCAATAAATGCCCATGCGCCGTCCTTGTTGGAGGATTTGGCGGTAATCGCATACAGTTCACTGGCCTGCATATAAGTGCCGCTGCCACCGCCGGAGGTAGGATATCCGATATAGGTTACCGGTTCGCCAAACATAGCTTCCTCCTCCTGAATACTGTTCAGCTGATAGATGCCTGTCATATTTAACAGTACTTCACCGGACTGGATCTTCACCGGTGTAGATCTGTCGTCATTCTGCCAGTCATACTCTTCGGGGAAAGTATTGACAAATTCCAGTACTTTCTGGAAATCTTCCGAATCAAAACTGCACTTTCCCGTCTCCCAGTCAATATAGCTGTCCAGATCATAGGCTAACAGTGTGTACAGCATACCGCTCTTGGTCATGCCCTCAAACAGGGAAGCACCTTCGTGCTGGCCTGCATAGACTATAATATCGTCAATGGTCCAGCCCTTCTTATCACCTACTTCGGAGGTCTTGCCGACGATCGTGTTTAAAGTGAAGCTCTTCGGAATTCCCACCAGTTTTCCGTCAAAGGTATAACTGTCTACAATATTCTCAAAGAAATCGTCCTTGCTTAATACACTGCTCTTCTCCAGATAGGGTGTCATATCCTCAAATACACCCTTGGAAGCCAGTTCCTTGACATCCAGGTTGGACAGATCCAGGATATCCGGGCACCCGGCTCCGGAGGTAATATCATTGTTCATGGCTGTTATGCCATCCGCCCAGGAAGTTTCGGTCCAGTTATTATCATCAATATATGTTTTAATATTGACATGATATTCATTACTCTGCTTGTTGAAGGCTACGGCTGCTGCCTGAAGGCTCTGGGAGGTATACAGGGTTCCGATCGTGATCTGGGACTTCTGTGCCACCTCACTGGCCTTGGTTTTGGTCAGCTTCACCAGGTCAGTTTCCCCTGTGTTCCAGTCATTGACCACTGCCAGGATCTTACCGTCTGCGGTGGCTGCGGCATATGTGACATAACTGCCGTTAATATCACTGTCCAGCCAGCTCAGTATTTCGGTAGTCTTCTGGTCTGCGAGACTATAATCATACAGGGCAGTATCCGTATTCACCAGGAGATCATTGTCTATTCCGGCACATAATCCTCCGTTGCCGTTTGTGTTCGGAAAGTTATCATATGTCTGTCCCAATGCTTTGCCGTCAAAGTCGATCTGGGATAGCTTCACGTTGCCGGATTGGTCATAATAAGCCAGGTATACCTTGCCGTCTTTTGCTTTTCCCATGCCCTGTATCCACTGGCTGTCCGTCTGCACAGCTCCCTGAAATTGTCCGTCACTGCCAAACAGCCGGATCAGTGAATCAGAGCTGATATAAAATCTGCCCTGGTCGTCCAGACACATGCTGCCCACATAGGAATTGTTCTCATCCTGCTGCATGATATCCGTGATATCCTGTGCCATCAGCTCCGTACCGGATGCATCGTACTTGTGCAATACCGTTGTCTGCTGTGTATAAGCGTCATCACCTTCTGTGGCATTCCACTCAAATTCCGCAGTATAAATATTACCTTCCTCGTCTGCCTGCATGGAATAGATTCCACCGCCGTCCGCATTAATGGTGATCGGCAGATCCTCCCTGGAACCGTCTGTCAGCGAATAAGCTCCAAGCACGACCTTGCTCTCACCGGAAGCTTCATCCCATTGGTAATTTGTATAATACAGCTTATCTCCCTGTACTGTCATGTTACTGTAGCTGGAATTCGTATTATCATCCAACTCCAGGTATTCGGGAACATATACATATTCCTTCTGTTCTGTCTGTCCCCCCGGATTCGATCCATCCTGCTTGCCGCAGGCTGCAAGCGACATTGCCATAACGGATGCCAGCGCGATCGCGGTTGCTTTTCTGCCCCTTAAATTTTTTCTCATATATTTCTCACCTCTTAATTACGGGTAGCGCCTTACGCTCTTCCCCTAAAAGCAAGTTCTACGGACCTTCCATATTACTTACTTATTTATGCATATTATACCCTATTTCCATAGTAAAAGCATCTTAAGAATTTATGAACTCAGATTATGATTTGTATTAAAAAAAGTAACTATTCAGAACCCCATTCGCAAAACCGCCTCTGCAAGGCTTTTCTTTTGCTCATGTGGTTACTTCGCCCTATAAAGATTATCAATTGCTCTTACGAATGCAAGCATTCGACGCTCATTTGATAATCTTTACATGGCTCTGAATAGTTACAAAAAGTATAGGCCCAGGGGACCTATACCATTTTATGCATTTCCGCTTTTCTTCTGTGATGCCGGTACAGGCTTCCCAGTCTGTTGTAGAACCAGAAGGACTGTACCAGAATATTATTGGCTTTTCCGATCTTCTCCTTGGTAGTGCCCCGGTAATAGGATCCTCCGCATTTGATCCCTTCTCCCAGCTTCACTGCCCGGATCAGATCGGATTCACAATGGATCTGCTCAGGGATGTCTGTATACGCCATACCGACACAGTCCGTTTTGTGAGCATCGCTTCCACCGAAGGTTGGCAGCGCGTACATTTCCGCCAGTACCTTGGCGCAATGGTTGTTCTCTACACTCTCACAGGCATTGAAGCCTTCCAGGAAATCAAACTGATTCATCACAGCCATCTGATTCCGCTTCTTCAGGGTATTGGTGAAGCTTAAATATTTCTCTCCGCAGGGATGTGCCGGTCCTAATATCCCACCGTTCTTATGCACGATATCGATCAGGATCTGTACCGGCAATCCCCGAAGCTCCAGAATTTTCAGCTTAACATTCTCAGGCATGATCACCAGGATATGTCCGGCATCAATGGTATCGTATTCAATCCCCTTCAGCACTACAAAATCTTTATATTTTTGATCCTTGATGTTTCGTTTCCACGCGCGGTAACCATTATATGAATTATGATCACTGACCAACATACCGTCAAACCCCTTGCGGATCAATTCCGCAATAAAATCGTCAATAGGAACCTTTCCATCCATAGATCCTTCTTTTGTATGACAATGCATATCAAATTTCATCTGTTTTTGTTCCCTCTTTCTCCTGTGGCTTACGTCTTTGGTCCATGCCAAGTATAACAGATTCCCTCATAGCATACAACGCTTTTACGAAAAAATAAAACAGGCACTGGATGTATTCCACCCAATACCTGTCTGTAACTTTCCTGCATGTTTTATTTGATATTCTATTTTACCACACGTACACGGAAGACGCCGTCAATCTTCTGCAAAGTCTCTACCAGATCCTGTGTTGCCGCATTTTCAATATCCAGCATGGTATATGCCACTTCACCGCGGGATTTGTTGGTCATATCGGAGATATTGATGTTCTTCTCACCGATCACTGCGGTAAACTGATTCAGCATATTGGTAATATTTTTATGGAAAATAGCAATTCTCCCGGCCTGGCTGCATACGCCCATGTCGCAGGCAGGATAATTTACGCTGTTGCGGATATTGCCGTTCTCCAGATAATCCATCATCTCTTCCACAGCCATCTTCGCACAGTTATCCTCGGATTCCTCGGTGCTTGCACCCAGATGAGGGATCACGATACAGCCGGGCTGTCCTGCTGTCGTAGGATTCGGGAAATCAGATACATAACGGGCTACCTTGCCGCTCTTTAATGCCTCCAGGACATCTGCCTCATTTGCCAGCAGATCTCTTGCAAAGTTCAACAGGACCACGCCATCTTTCATTTTGCTGATGGCTTCCTTGTTGATCATGCCCTTTGTGGAATCCAGAAGCGGTACATGTATCGTAATGTAATCACAGTCTGCATAAATTTCTTCCACATTCATCACATGATTGACAGAACGGCTTAAGTTCCAAGCAGCATTGACAGATACATAAGGATCATAGCCATAGACTTCCATACCGAGACTTACTGCTGTATTTGCCACCTTAACGCCGATAGCGCCCAGACCGATGACACCTAACTTTTTGCCCATTACTTCCGTACCGGCGAATTTCTTCTTTTCTTTTTCTGCGGCTTTGGCAATGTCAGCGTTGTCTTTGGATGCCTTGACCCATTCGATACCGCCTACCACATCACGGGCAGCTAACAGCATGCCTGCGATCACCAGTTCCTTCACGCCATTGGCGTTGGCACCGGGAGTATTAAATACTACGATACCCTTTTCCGCACATTTATCCAGAGGAATGTTGTTGACTCCGGCACCGGCTCTCGCTACTGCCAGCAGGTTTTCCGGCAGATCCATCTCATGCATGGAAGCACTGCGGACCAAAACGCCCTCTGCGTCATTCATATTATCGGTTACTTTATAGTCTGCTGTCAGACGATCCAGTCCCACTTTGGAAATGGGATTCAGGCAATTGATCTGAAACATTTTTCTCCCCCTTAAGCGTTCTCCGCTTCAAACTTCTTCATAAACTCTACCAGCTTCTCCACACCCTCGATGGGCATTGCATTGTAGATACTTGCTCTCATGCCGCCTACGGTTCTGTGACCCTTCAGGTTCTCGAAACCGGCTTCTTTTGCTTCTTTTACGAACTTGGCATCCAGCTCCTCATTTCCGGTAATGAACGGAACATTCATCAGGGATCTGTCTTCCTTGCGGACGGTACCCTTGAACAGCTTGCTTTCATCCAGATAGTCATACAGAATCTTCGCCTTTTTCTCATTGCGCTCCTTCATTGCTTCCAGACCGCCCATCTTCTTCAGCCATTTAAATACCTTGCCGCAGATATAGATGCCGTATGCGGGAGGCGTATTGTACAGAGAATCCGCATCTGCATGGATTTTATAACGAAGCATGGTCGGTGTACCGGGAAGTACATCTTCGGTGATCAGATCCTCACGGATAATTACGATAACCACACCAGCAGGTCCGATATTTTTCTGTACACCGCCATAGATCACACCGTATTTTGTCACATCTACCGGCTCGGATAAAAAGCAGCTGGATACATCTGCAACCAGGGGCTTACCCTTGGTATTGGGCAGGGTCTTAAATTTCGTACCGTAAATAGTATTATTCTCGCATATGTACACGTAATCTGCATCCTCGCTGATGGGCAGATCGGAGCAATCGGGAATATAAGAGAAAGTCTTATCCTCGGAAGAAGCGATCTTATTTGCCTTACCGTACAGGGAAGCCTCCTGGTATGCCTTCTTCGCCCACTGACCGGTTACGATGTAGTCTGCCACACGGTTCTTCATCAGGTTCATGGGGATCATGGCAAACTGCTGGCTCGCACCACCCTGTAAAAACAGTACCTTATAGTTGTCCGGGATATTCATCAGCTCTCTGAGATCAGCTTCCGCTTCCTTAATGATCGTATCATAGGCTTTAGATCGATGGCTCATCTCCATTACGGACATGCCGGTTCCTCTATAATCCAGCATTTCATCGGCTGCTTCCTGTAATACCTCCTCAGGGAGTACTGCAGGGCCTGCGGAAAAGTTATACACTCTTGCCATTTTCAAAGACCTCCTCGATATTTTCTAAATTTTTTATAAAAAGCATAGGTATAGAATAAGCTTTTCATTTGCTTTAGTCAACTACATTGTTAAATTATTTTCAATTTGTTCGTCTATCAAGGACAATTTATCTGAAAATGTCTGTGCCATTAATAAAACATTACGACAGGGGTGCCGATCTGCACGCAATCAAACAATTCTTCCATTTTGTCCTTTGGTGTATTGATACAGCCGTGGGAACCGGCAGTCTGGTAGATGTCCCCGCCGAATTCTTTGCGCCATCCGGCGTCATGAATACCGATACCGCCCTTCACAGGCATCCAGAATTTCACAGGAGATGCATACCCCGGTCCCCGTAAGACACGATTTTTCTGCTTATTATAGACAAAATTGACGCCTTCCGGCGTTCCCATGCGCCGCCGCATATTGCCTGTCACAATCTCCGTCTCCAGCTTCAATACACCTTTTTCGTAATAGTACATTTTCTGTTCTGTCATATCCACTTCGATATAGGTGTCACCAATATCATTTTTCCCATAGCAGAAAGCTTCTCTCTCATAACTAGGTATATGTGACTGCGGCGTGCCTGTATGTACACCGGGATCCAGCAGATGCTCCAGCAGGTAGGCAGTCTCCTTTTTCCGGTCCATCTTGCTGCCATAGGTTCCGCCATCGATGGTGATCACATCCCCACGGGTACTGTGAAACTGTCTGGTTCGTCCATAGCCGTCATATTCTTCCGCCAGGCTCTGCACATACGCCGTCACAGCCTGCTCGTCCAGTACAAAGCTTCCCTTCTCATCCTGCACCGGCAGTCCGTTCTCCGCTGTCAGAAAAAAAGCACAGTCCGCTGCTGTCACCGGATGTCTCTCTTCGCCGAAGCAGTAGACAATATCGCAGGTCTGAAATCTCTCGATCTCTTTCCACAGATTCCGCAGGGCTTTTTGACTCTCATCCGGTGTTATCTCATAGTAACATCCGCTCTCCTGCAGATTCAGTGTTTCCTGCCCATTCTCCACGATTTGTTTTAACGCCAAAAAAGCCTTCTCCAGATCGATACGGTCGCTCAGTCCGTCCGTGAAGACATAGGCACCCTCCGCATCCCTGGTAAGGCTGTAATCTTTTATTCTCTTCTGTTCCGTCTGTACGAAATCCAGGGCGTTGTAGGCTCTGCGAAGCGCCTCCTCATCCACAGTCACCACAGGTGCCAGGGTCCGCCTGGAATGAAACAGAACATTGTCCACCCACAGATAAGGATTCTGTTCCTGTCTGTATGCTTCCAGTGCGCTGCTAAAGTCCGCGTGATAATCCACATCAGCGAGAGTGATCGTGTATTTCTCTCCCGCTTTATCCACGATGACAACATCCGGAGCTTCTGTATGTGACAAAAGCTCCGAATTCACTTCTTCCACCGTTTTCCCGGTACAGTATACTCCGTTGATCCAGGTATTCAGAGAAAAACCTTCCCTGTAGTATAATGCCAGGACAAAATATACTGTCAGCAGAAACAGCAGTAATATCAGCACCGCAAAAAGTAATCTCTTCGTCGTCTTATTCATCAGGACTGCCTTTTCAAATCATCTCCGTCAAATACTTCGCTGATGGGGGCTCCTGCCGGAACCATGGGGAATACCTTATCATCCTCCGGGATCATGCACTCGATCATTACCGGTGCCTTCAGGGCAATGGCCTTCTCGATAGCGGGTGCCACTTCTTCCTTTTTGGTCACACGGATGGCGGTACAGCCCAGTCCTTCTGCCACCTTGCAGAAATCCACCTTATCCTTCAGTACTGTCTGGGAATAGCGTTTCCCATAGAACAGTGTCTGCCACTGTCTTACCATGCCCAGCACCTGGTTGTTGATGACCACCTGGATGATAGGAATGTTGTAACGGCTGGCAGTAGCCAGTTCGTTCATGTTCATGCGGAAGCATCCGTCGCCTGCAATGTTGATGCAGACCTTATCCGGCTGTCCGATCTGCGCACCGATGCAGGCTCCAAGGCCGTAACCCATGGTACCTAATCCTCCGGAAGACAGGAAGGTACGGGGCTTCGTATAATGATAATACTGTGCCGCCCACATCTGATGCTGTCCCACGTCTGTGGTAATGATGGCTTCTCCGTTCGTTACACGGTCAATCTCCTGCATGATATAAGGGCAGGACAGATTTTCGTCATCGTATTTCAGGGGATATTTTTCCTTCAGTTCCGTTATATGTGCCATCCACTCCGGATGTTCCTGTTTGGACAGACAGGCATTTAATTCTGTCAGAGTCTTCTTCAGATCTCCTACCAGAGAAGCGTCCACGCGAATATTCTTATTGATCTCCGCAGCATCCACATCCAGCTGGATGATTCTTGCATTCTCCGCGAATTTCTTCGGGTTACCGGTCACACGGTCGGAGAATCTGGCTCCCAGTGCCACCAACAGATCACATTCGCTGACTCCAAGGTTCGAAGTCTTGGTACCATGCATGCCGATCATGCCGGTATAGCGCTCACTTTTTCCATCAAAGGCTCCCTTACCCATCAAAGTATCACATACCGGTGCATCGATCAGTTCTGCGAATTCTGCCACCTCGGCACTTGCCTCGGAAATGATGGCTCCGCCGCCCAGATAGATGTATGGTTTTTTCGCCTTGTGGATCATCTCCGCTACCAGCATCAGTTCTTCCCTGGTGTAACGGGTCACTCTCTCCCCCTGCTGAATCGTCATGGGAGTATATTCACAGGCAGCTGCCGTCACATCCTTCGTAATATCGATCAGGACAGGACCGGGTCTTCCGCTTCTGGCGATATGGAATGCCTTGCGGATGGTATCAGCCAGGATCTCCACATTTTTCACAATATAGCCATGCTTCGTAATGGGCATGGTCACGCCGGCAATATCCACCTCCTGGAAGCTGTCCTTACCAAGTAAAGGCAAGGTAACGTTGGCGGTGATCGCTACCATCGGCACAGAATCCATGTAAGCCGTAGCGATACCGGTGACCAGATTTGTGGCGCCGGGACCGCTGGTAGCCATGCAGACACCTACTTTTCCCGTAGCTCTCGCATAGCCATCCGCCGCATGTGCCGCTCCCTGTTCATGCGAAGTCAGAATATGTTTGATCTCCCCACTGTGCTTATAAAGTGCGTCATAAATATTAAGGATTGCTCCGCCGGGGTAACCGAATACGGTATCTACCCCCTGCTCCTTCAGACATTCTACCAGAATTTCCGATCCCGTTAACTGCATTTCAAAATTCCTCCGGTTATTTTAATGATTGCTTAATTCTTCTGAGAAGGTGCTTCCAGTACCGCACCGCGGTTGCCGCTGGTCACCAGTTCATGATATCTTGCCAGGTAGCCGGTCGTGATCTTAGGCTCTCTGGGCTGCCATTTTGCTCTTCTGGCTGCCAGTTCTTCGTCGGAGACCAGTACATCCAGTTTGTTCTCCGGAATGTTGATGCGGATGATATCGCCCTCTTCTACCAGTGCGATCGGGCCACCCACTGCTGCCTCCGGAGACACATGTCCGATGGATGCGCCACGGGAAGCTCCGGAGAAACGTCCGTCAGTGATCAGTGCCACGCTGGAGCCCAGTCCCATGCCTGCAATGGCAGAGGTGGGATTCAGCATCTCTCTCATGCCGGGGCCGCCCTTAGGTCCTTCATAGCGGATCACTACTACATCGCCTGCGACGATTTTACCGGACTTGATAGCATCAATCGCATCTTCTTCACAGTCAAATACTCTGGCAGGGCCTTCGTGCACCAGCATCTCCGGTGCCACAGCAGATCTCTTGACCACGCCGCTGTCCGGTGCCAGGTTGCCCTTCAGTACGGCAATACCGCCGGTCTGGGAATAGGGGTTCTCCACAGGACGGATAACTTCCGGATTCTTGTTGACACAATTCTTGATATTCTCTCCTATGGTCGTACCGTTGGCAGTCAGGCAGTCGAGGTTCAAAAGTCCCTTTTTGGACAGTTCATTCATTACCGCATAGACACCGCCTGCTTCGTTCAGGTCTTCCATATAAGTAGGGCCGGCAGGTGCCAGGTGACACAGATTCGGAGTCTTGGCAGAGATCTCGTTGGCGATCTCCAGGTTCAGTTCCACACCTGCTTCTCTTGCGATAGCGGGCAGATGCAGCATGGTATTGGTAGAGCATCCCAGTGCCATATCCACAGTCAGGGCATTTCTGAAGGCTTCCGGAGTCATGATGTCTCTGGGACGGATATTTTTCTCTACCAGTTCCATGATCTTCATGCCGGCATGCTTTGCCAGACGGATACGCTCGGAATATACGGCGGGAATCGTACCGTTGCCGCGAAGTCCCATACCAATGGCTTCGGTCAGACAGTTCATGGAGTTCGCGGTATACATACCGGAACAGGAGCCGCAGGTAGGACATACCTTTTCCTCGAACTCAGCCAGTTCATCCATAGTCATGGTACCGGCTGCCACACTTCCCACTGCCTCGAACATAGAGGATAAGCTTCTCTTCTGTCCGTGTACATGTCCGGCTAACATGGGACCGCCGGATACAAAGATAGTAGGGATATTCACTCTGGCTGCCGCCATCAAAAGTCCGGGAACATTCTTGTCACAGTTGGGAATACATACCAGACCGTCAAATCCGTGTGCCATAGCCATGCACTCGGTGCTGTCGGCGATCAGATCTCTGGTCACCAGGGAATACTTCATTCCCACATGTCCCATGGCAATACCGTCACATACAGCGATGGCGGGGAATACTACCGGCATACCACCTGCCATGGCTACGCCCATTTTTACAGCTTCTGTGATCTTATCCAGATTCATGTGTCCGGGTACGATCTCATTGAAGGAGCTGACGATACCGATCATGGGGCGTCTTCTCTCTTCTTCGGTAAATCCCAGGGCATTGAACAGACTTCTGTGAGGTGCCTGGGCAGTTCCTGTCTTAACGGAATCACTTCTCATAATTATATCTCTCTTTCTCTTCCTTATTTTTCTATACCGGATAAATGTGCTTCCGGGGCAAATGGCATCAGATTCTCTCTGCCAGAAGGTCGCCCATCTCGGTACATCCTACCCGCGTGCAGCCCTCAGACATGATATCACCGGTGCGGAAGCCGTCCTGCAATACTTTCTTCACCGCTGCCTCGATAGCATCTGCTTCTTCGTCCAGATCAAAGCTGTAACGAAGCATCATAGCCGCACTTAATACAGTGGCGATAGGGTTTGCAATATCTTTGCCGGCAATATCCGGAGCGGATCCGTGGCTGGGCTCGTAGAGGCCGAACTTTGTATCATTCAAGCTGGCACTGGCTAACATTCCGATGGAACCGGTCACCATACTTGCCTCATCGGAGAGGATATCTCCGAACATATTCTCTGTCAGGATCACATCAAACTGTGCAGGATCCTTCACCAGCTGCATGGCGCAATTGTCTACCAGCATATGTTCCAGTGTCACATCGGGATAGTCCTTTGCTACCTCCTCCACGACTTTTCTCCACAGTCTGGAAGAATCCAATACATTAGCCTTATCCACGCTGGTTACCTTTTTCCTGCGCTTTCTGGCAATATCAAAGCCTTTGATGGCGATCCTGCGTATCTCGTTCTCATCATAGGTCAGGGTATCGATAGCTTTTCTCACGCCGTTCTCTTCAATGGTCCTGCGTTCACCGAAATAAAGTCCGCCGGTCAATTCTCTCATGATCAGCATATCAAATCCCGCTTTGCTGATCTCCTCCTTCAGCGGGCACGCCGCTGCCAGCTCATCATAGAGCACTGCCGGTCTTAAATTAGCAAACAGATTCAACGCCTTGCGCATTGCCAGAAGTCCTGCTTCCGGGCGCTTCTCGGGAGGTAATTTGTACCAGGGGGAAGTGGTGGTATTACCGCCAATGGATCCCATCAGCACCGCATCTGCCGCTTTGGCATCCGCAATAGCTTCCTCTGTCAGAGGGACTCCATGGACATCAATGGAAGCTCCACCCATTAAAATATCCTTATAGATCATTTTATGACCATATTTATGCGCAACTTTGTCTAAAACTTTTTTCGTCTCCCTGACGATCTCCGGTCCGATGCCGTCGCCGGGAATACAGGTAATATGTAACTCCATAGTGTTATTTTCCTCGTTTCCTGTGATATTTCCTGTATTTTTACGTAAAATACTTATTTCATAATAACTGATACTATATGAAATTTCAACATTGAAAATTAACATAAATGCAATTATGCACATTAAAATAGATCAAATTATCAAGTGTGTCATACACGTAAAAAGGAGCAATACCTTATCCCGGCATTGCTCCTTTTTCACCGCTTCTTAGTTCTCTCCAGCCTTCTCAACCTTGCTGATGGCAGATTTCTCCATAGGGATACGGCAGTTTTTGTTATTACCGAACTCTACGATAACGGTATCATCAGTAATATCAATAATGATACCATAGAAACCGGAAGTGGTCAGAACGCAGTCACCTGTCTCTAAGTTGGACAGCATTGCAGCTACTCTCTTCTGTTCCTTCTTCTGCGGTCTCATAAAGAAAAACCACATTGCACCGATCAATACTGCATATACAAGAAGCATAACGATCATGCTGGTTCCGGAACCTGCTGCAGCAGCCTCTGACTCAGTTAATAAAATACCCATTTGTTCCTCCATTCCGGCGTGTTACGCCTGTAAAACTTTCTGTACAAGTAAGTATGATACACAAAAATAGCTTAAGGGGCAAGTCTTTTTGCATAAAATTGTATGAAATTCCTCTAAGCTCCGACAGTTACAGCTTATTCCAACGGTGTAGCCATGGAATCCAGCTTGTGTCTTTTATATTCTGCAAAGCGGCCTGCATCCAAGGCATCACGGATCTCCGTCATCATGGTATTATAAAAATACAGATTGTGGAGTACACAAAGACGCATGCCCAACATCTCCTTCGCTTTTAACAGATGACGGATATAAGCTCTGGAGTATCTCTGGCAGGCCGGACAGCCGCAGCCTTCTTCAATCGGTCTGCTGTCAAGCTCATATTTTGCATTGAACAGATTAATCTTTCCATGGTTGGTATATAAATGTCCATGGCGTCCGTTTCTCGTGGGATATACACAGTCAAAGAAATCAACACCACGCTCTACACCCTCCAGAATATTAGCCGGGGTACCCACGCCCATAAGGTAGGTTGGTTTGTTCACCGGGAGATAAGGTACCACTTCATCCAGAATATGGTACATTTCCTCGTGGGTTTCGCCAACTGCCAGACCGCCTACCGCATAACCGTCCAGGTCCATCTCAGCGATCCGCTTGGCATGCTCGATACGGATATCTTCATAGATGGCACCCTGATTGATACCGAATAACAGCTGATGCGGGTTCACAGTATCCTCTAAACTGTTCAGGCGTTTCATCTCCACCTGGCATCTTTGCAGCCATCTGGTAGTACGCTCCACGGAATTCTGTACATACATCCGGTCCGCCTTACTGGGAGCACACTCATCAAAAGCCATGGCAATGGTAGAACCCAAATTTGACTGGATCTGCATGCTTTCCTCCGGTCCCATGAAGATCTTATGACCGTCAATATGGGAACGGAAGGTAACACCCTCTTCCTTAATCTTACGCAGTCCCGCCAGGGAAAAGACTTGAAATCCACCGGAATCTGTCAGGATCGGCTTGTTCCAGGACATGAACTTGTGAAGTCCGCCCATCTGTTTGATGATCCTATCACCGGGTCTGACATGCAGATGGTAGGTGTTGGATAATTCCACCTGGGTTCCGATCTGCTCTAAGTCTGCTGTGGATACGGCACCCTTGATCGCCGCTACCGTTCCCACATTCATAAATACAGGGGTCTGGATCACGCCATGCACTGTGGTAAATTCTCCTCTTTTGGCGCGTCCTTCCTGTTTAATCAATCGATACATCTTCTACATATTCCTCCCAGAATTCTTCTAATGTTATGCCCTGTTCCATGATCACAGGCGCAGCAGTTTTCCCTACATAGCGGAAATGCCACGGTTCATACTCGATCCCGGTGATATCTTCTTTCCCCTTAGGATATCTCAGAATAAATCCAAAACGACAGCTGTTGGCTGCCAGCCATTTTCCGGCTTTTGTGTCTCCAAAGCCCTCGTCCAGGGACATATAACTGTTACATACAATATCAAGTGCCAGTCCGATCTGATGCTCACTGGCTCCCGGTACCGTCACTGCCTGGCTGGACAGCTGATAAGCTTCCATATAGGACATTCCGCGGTTCATATAGCGCTTGATCTTCCGGTTGAACAACATCTGCTGATACTCCAGATCCCGGTAAGGCGAACAGATCGTCAGGTTCACACCATCCTCTTCCGCTGCTTCCAGCATGGCAAGAAGGTCTTCTAAGATTCTCTTGTCACACTGCATGGAACCCCTGATGGTGCCCAACTGGAACGTATAATCCTCCGGAATGGAGTTCTGCTTGTTGATCAGAACCAGTCTCCAGTCGTCGGAGCGGAATTCCTGCTGTTCTGTAGTCTCCCGCGCATCACTGCCTGTTCCGGTCTCCCGGGCATTTTCACTCACAATTTCCTCTGAAGCCCGTAAAATATCGGAGGCATCGTATTTGTCCACCAGTGCATAGCCGTGGGAAATACTGTTGTAATCCGACTGTTCCAGAACATCCTCATCCTCTAAGAGTTCCAGCCCCGCCATATCCGGTTCCTTCTCCTCCGCCAGAGAGATGTCAGCAGTCTCGGCATTTTTCAATTCATAGTCATTCCCCGCATCCTCTGTAATAAACGCCGGGAATGAAAAACTGCTGTATACCGCAAACAGGAAGAAGGTTCCCGCCATCACGGCAAAACGTTTTCCATTATTCTTGCAATAATTACAGACATGAAAAAAAAGCATCACAAAAAACAGCAGCGGTACTGCTACCGCCCTGTTCCATCGATTCTTTTTCCCAAATTTCAGAAGTTTTGCCCTTGCTTTCTCTTCCGTTGTTTTTTCCATTTGTATATTCGACCTTTTACTTCCCGTTAGCAACTATATAATATGATAGCATACTTTATATTCCGTTGCATCCTTTTTCTATAAAAAAGTTGCGATTTTTTCAATAATTACGTATAATCTATGATAAAAAGGTAACTATTCGAGTCACCGCCCCATAATGAGCAAAATGAGCTGCATAGCAGCAAGAAAGCATGATTCATCGTGCGTCTTTGCGAATGTATGGGTGGGTGCTGAACGGTTGGAAAAGGAGAACTGCCATGGCCGGTTCAACATTGGGAAACATTTTCAAGATCACTACCTGGGGAGAATCCCACGGGAAAGCTTTGGGTGTCGTTGTAGACGGCTGTCCCGCCGGACTGCCTCTCTCCGAGGAAGATATACAGAAATACTTAGACCGACGTAAACCCGGCACCAGTGCCATTACCACTCAGCGTAAAGAGGCCGATCAGGTGGAGCTTCTCTCCGGCATCTTTGAAGGAAAGACTACCGGTACTCCTATCTCCCTGATGGTACGTAATACCTCTCAGATCTCTGCTGATTACACGGAGATCGCAGAGAATTATCGTCCCGGCCATGCGGATTATTGTTTTGATGCCAAATACGGTTTCCGGGATTACCGGGGTGGCGGACGTTCCTCCGGTCGTGAGACCATCGGACGCGTGGCTGCCGGAGCCATTGCTGCGAAGATCTTAGAGCAGATGGGCATTACCGTATTCGCCTATACCCGCTCCATCGGTCCCGTAGATGCGGATCTGACAAAGTTCAACCGTACTACTGCCCGCTCCACGATCACTGCTATGCCGGATGTAGAAGCTGATGAAAAAGCCTGTGCTTATCTGCAGCAGGCAAGAGAAGCCTGCGATTCCGTGGGCGGTTGCATGGAATGTCTTGTCGAAGGACTTCCCGCAGGCATCGGAGACCCGGTGTTCGAGAAGCTGGATGCCAACCTTGCGAAAGCTATCATGTCTATCGGTGCCGTGAAAGCCGTAGAGATTGGCGACGGTGCAGAAGCTTCCCGTCATACCGGCAGTGAGAATAACGATCCCTTCCGCATGGAGAACGGCAAAGTCACAAAGATCAGCAATCATTCCGGCGGTATTTTAGGAGGTATGAGTGACGGCAGTCCTATCATTGTCCGTGCTTATGTGAAACCCACTCCTTCCATCTTCCGCCCCCAGCAGACCGTGAACCGCTCCGGTGAAAACACCGAGCTTACCATCCGCGGGCGCCACGATCCCATCATCGTCCCCAGAGCTGTCGTCGTCATGGAATGCATGACCGCCATCACTGTGTTGGATGCCATGATGATGAATATGTCGGCGAAGCTAGAGTCTTTGTTGGAATTCTATCGATAAATTGAAAGTTACGAGCCATGCAAAGTCAAAACAGAAACAGCGATCTGGGAGCTTGCTCACAAGTCGCTGTTTTTGTTTTTGGCTTTATACGGCGACAGCCGTCAATGAAATAAATGTGGAGCGCCCTTTGCGACACATTTATGAATTGAGTGCATGGCTCGTAACGTAGGGTTGCCATAGAATCCACGAACGCCCGCAGCGGACGGAACATCACGCCTTGATGTCGCGTCTCTGGGTGTGAATTTTCTACGAAAAGTGATATAGCGGTTCTAATCCGTACGGGCACGGCTCCAGTTGCCATCCATGGCAACGTCCGCCTGTCGCGAACGTCCTGTTCGCTCCACCCTGTCTTTCAGCACTTTTCAAGAAAATATCAACCCCCTCCGACAGACATCGCGGCATGACATTCCGTCCACCGTGGGCGTTCTGTGTTTTGAAAATCCCATGAAAAACTACTAAGTCTATCTCGTGTTGCTGGTTTCTATATTCCTCCAAAGTCATTTACATACTTAATTCTTATTTTTAAATTTTATACATGTGTTTCCTAAAGCGATTTACATACCTATTTTCCATTTTAGACTATTGCGCATGTGTTTTCCTGGTTATCATACATGCCGGATCATTATTTTTTGCTTTAAGGCATGTATTTTCCGACTTGTTACACATACTTAATTTTGACTTTTGAATTATTCGCATGTATTTCCTGCTTTTTTGCACATACTAAATCCTTGTTTTTAACTTCTGCACATGTATTCTCAAATGCTCTGCCTAAATAATTGGGATGTTTTTCATAACCCAGCAGAAAAGGACTGCTCCCCCGGACGTAGATGCGGCGGAGACTGTGAGATTTTCTTGGAAAGTGGTTGAGCCGCAGGGGCAACGCGAACACGATGTTCGCGTTAGCCGATAAGTGCCATGGATGGCAACGTAAAGGCGGCCCCGTCATGACGAGAAACACTTGGCCACTTTCCTTTAGAAAATCCACAGTTGTAGCTAGCATCCGAGTCCGGGGCGGGCAGCCCTTTCTGCGTGGATTTTAGAACAACTATTTCACTAACTTTCAAGTTAGTTTGTCGCAAATACCCCCAAAAAAATGAATTCCGTACAAAAAAAATTCTAAATCAGGAATTTTTGTACGAAATTTCTTCATTTTACACGTTCAGCGAAAATAACAGCTTGTTACATGGCAATATTTCATGTTTTTGTATTTTTTTAGCAAAAAATGGCGTTTTTAATACAAACAGAACTCCCCGAGTAGCAGACAGCAACTCTCCGCAATGAGCTATGCTTTCGTACCTTTCAATATGTAAAAAAGGCATACTCACGTATGCCTTTTCAAAATAAATCCGTTATAATTAAGCGTTGATTTGAGCGGCAACTTCTGCTGCGAAGTCTTCGTTCTTCTTCTCCATGCCTTCGCCAACTTCGAAACGAACAACCTTAGCGATGGTCAGAGCCTTGTTAACGCTCTCTAAATACTTAGCTACGGTCTGCTTGCCATCCTCAGCCTTAACATAGGTCTGATCTAACAGGCAGATCTCCTTCAGCTGCTTGGATACACGACCGTCTGCCAGACCCTTGAAGATCTTATCAGATACGATAGCGTCCTTGTCAGCCATAGCCAGCTCAGCCAGAGCAGCTGCTGCTTCCTTGGACAGGAAGTTGAACAGGTAGTTCATGTTGCTCTTCTTCTCTTCGTAGATTGCCTTATCCTCATCGCTCCATGCAGAACTGTTCATAGCCTTATCGATCAGCTTATTCAGGATGGGCTTAGGCAGAGATGCAGGATCGTTCAGAGCTGCGTCAACAGTGATCTCCTGTAACTTAGCCAGCTCTTCTGCGGAAATATCATTTCTGCTGATGTAGGTAGGATTCATAGCTGCTACCTGCATAGCGATGTTGGTCAGTGCTTCTCTAGCTGCGTCATCGGATGCACCGTTAGCTGCAACGATAACACCGATGCGTCCACCACCGTGAATGTAGGATACTGCCACATCTCCGGATACCTTCTCGAAACGACGGATAGACAGCTTTTCACCGATGGTAGCGGTCTTCTCTACCAGAGCTTCCTTAACAGTTGCGCCTTCAAAAGGAGTAGCCAACAGTGCTTCGATATCTTCACCGTCCTTGCCACCCTGTAAATCGGAAGCCAGAGCAGCTCCATTAACAGCCTCTACAAAAGAAGTAAAAGTCTCGTTCTTTGCAACGAAGTCGGTCTCGGAGTTCACTTCAATAACGCAAGCGGTCTTGCCGTCTGCGGAGATTGCTGCACGTGCAACACCTTCTGCTGCGATACGACTTGCCTTCTTCTCAGCTTTAGCCTGTCCGTTCTTTCTCAGGAACTCAACAGCTGCGTCCATATCTCCATTTGTCTCGCTCAGAGCCTTCTTACAATCCATCATACCAGCGCCGGTCATTTCACGGAGCTCTTTTACCATAGATGCGGTAATTGCCATTTTTTTATCCTCTCTTCTTAATTAATATATTATCCTCAAGAACCCAGACCGTAATGACAGGCATCGCAATCTGGGTTCCTATGCTTCTCTTATGGAATCGGATTATTCAGCGTCAGCTGCAACCTCTTCGATATCCTCTGCTTCGGTAGCTATATCAGCATCGCTGTATACAGCCTCGCCCTGTTTAGCTTCGATGACAGCGTCAGCCATCTTGGAAACGATCAGCTTAACGGCTCTGATCGCATCATCGTTACCGGGGATGATGTAATCCAGCTCTTCAGGATCACAGTTGGTATCGCCGATACCGATCAGGGTAATGCCCAGTGCATGAGCCTCCTGTACACAAATTCTTTCCTTCTTAGGATCTACAACAAAGATAGCATCGGGAACTCTGGTCATGTTCTTGATACCGCCCAGGTTCTTCTCCAGCTTCTCCCATTCTTTCTTTAACTGAATAACTTCCTTCTTAGGCAGTACATCGAAAGTACCGTCCTGAGACATGGTCTCGATTGCATGCAGTCTTGCGATACGGGACTGGATGGTTCTGAAGTTGGTCAGCATACCACCTAACCATCTCTCGTTTACATAGTACATACCGCAACGCTCAGCCTCAACCTTTACAGCGTCCTGTGCCTGCTTCTTGGTACCAACGAACAGAATGGTGCCGCCCTGTGCAGCGATCTCGGATACTGCCTTGTAAGCCTCATCAACCTTAACTACAGACTTCTGCAGATCAATGATGTGGATGCCGTTTCTCTCGGTGAAGATGTAAGGAGCCATCTTAGGGTTCCATCTTCTGGTCTGATGTCCGAAATGAACACCTGCTTCAAGTAACTGTTTCATAGAAATAACGCTCATGTCTTTACCTCCGTTTGGTTAAAATCTTCCGCTTTTCTTTTCTGCCGGGACGCGTTAAGAACCCGGTTAGCTCTGACAAAGACTTCTGTAAAACCAGTAAGCACCATCGTCAAATCGAAAGGCGTGTTTTTTGTCACAACAGTGCGATTATAACATAGGAAAGCCCCTGTGGCAAGGGGTTTTTAATGTTTTCCTGTGATTATTTTGGCAATTTCTTCTTCGGAAGTTCCGGGAACTATCTCATAAGTGCCGGGATTTATGCTGCGGCTGTAGCCGTTATTACATAAGTAATTGTCAAATGTCTTCGCATCTTCCACCAATCCCGCTTCCTGTAGCCGGCTGCTGACGCTTCCGGAGCTTGCTCCTTTTTTTACGGTAACGGTAACCGTCTGCGCTGCTTCTGATGCTACAATCGTCTCAGGCTGTGGTGTTGCTTCCGGTTCCATGGTATTTTCCGGTGCAACCGTTGTCTCCGGTTCCATGGTATTCTCCGGTGCAACCGTTGTCTCCGGTTCCGATGTTGTTGTCATTGCTTCTTCGGTCTCAGGCTCCGGGGATGCTTCCGTCTTCTCCGTGTTTTCCTGTGCCTGCTGCTGTACGCTGTTCTGCAGAGCTGTTAACGTCAGTTCACTGCTGTCCACCATTCCCAGCTGTTCCGCACGTTCTCTGATCTGATCATCTGTCAATATCTGTGTCTCCTGCCCCTGACGGTGAGAAAAGCTGATTCCCAGGATCAATGCGGTCACAATCATACCAATTCCAAGACCGCGCAGATAATATTTTAATTTCATTTCTGTCTCCGTCCTTAATTTCGTGATTACCTTCAGGCCTTATACAGGTCAATTACGAGTTTTACTTCTCCCACGCCCAGTCCGAGTTCCCTGGCTATTGCTACCGTGGATTTGCCCTGTCTGTGCATTTCCAGGATCTTCTCGTTGTTGTTCTGGCCTTCTTCCGCTGTCTCACCCATGAATCCGATTTCCGGAGATACAGCCTCCTCTGTTTTCGCCGGTTCGTCTGCCAGGATCACTTTTTCCGTTTCCTCAGTTTTTACCGTCGGAGTATCATCGATCACCTTCACCTTGTCTTCCGCAGCTTTCACCGCTTTGTCCACTTTGGAGACGGTATCTTTGATATTGGCATGCTTGTTGTTCAGCATATCATATAAGAACATTGCTTCCTCATGATTTTTATGAATTTCCTGTAATACCGTATCGGAATATTCATTTACCGCCATGATTTTCTCGTTAGTCAGGCGTTCCAGCGATCTCTCCGCCTTTTCCACCACATCTTCTGAGGTTTCTTCCACTTTATCCTGCACCTGTGCACGGACTGTTTTCATTTCTTCCTCTATCAAACCGTGGATTTCCTGTTTTGCCGCATCTGTGTCGATTCTACCGGCGTCCGATCTGCCTGCCGGCAGTAAAAAACTTCCTATAAAAATTACAATTCCTACGATCAGCAGGATCACTTCTAAAATGTCCATCTTACTACGTTTCCTTTGTATTTTCAGATCTTGATGTCAAAACCACGATGCTGTTTTTGGATAACAACACCATCTTCCGGTTCTTTCTTTTTCCGGCGTTTATCTCCGCCGTTTCCGGCATATTCATTGTGTCCCTTCTCCTTGGCATCATATTGTCCGGTATACCAGTCCGCATTATCACTGCTGTGTACTTCTTTCGTAAGCTTTTCACTCTGTTTTTGAGACTGCTGTCCCAGAGTCATCTGTTGAAATGCCCCTTTATTGTCCTCATTCTGCTTCATCACGGAATAATCCTGTGTTCTGGGGATCGAAGCAATCTCCAACGAACCAAACGCCATATCTGTGCCTCTTTTCTGCTATATTGCGGTAGCCTTAACATCTCCATCGATGCGTTCAAATCTACAGTACTGGTAAGTATTTTTCACCTGCATGGAGGAATCCCCGATAATGATCGTAGTCCCCGGATACACCTCTCCCTTGACGATGACAGCGGCCTTTTCCTGTGGATTGAACTCCATCTGCAATTCCTGCATGCGCGCGTTTTTCTCCTCCAGGCTCTTTTTCTGTGTCTCCATCGTTGCTGCGGAATTCCGGATATAATTCAACTGATCCGGAGTAAAACGCACTCCTCTGTTTTTTTTCTCTGTGAAACTGGCAAGAATCGGCTGAATACTCCGAATATTTTTAACGATCTCCGAAATTTCTTTCTGGAGTTTCATATATTCTGCTTTTTTCTCCGGGTCCACTCCGACCTCTACCACGGTCGGTGCCCCCAGTGTCGCTCCCAGAGTCTTCACTTCGATTCTCTGACCGGCACGTACATGTCCCCCAGTGATAAAGCCTCTCTTACCGGTTACCTGGATCTCCGTAGATGCCGTCACATTGCTATGCAGAATCGACTCCGTATTCACATAACCACCGGCACTGACCGTCGCATTTTCGAGGAATTTGGCAACGATATTGCCACCGGCCTTCAGGATGCCTTTTGCCATACCATTCATACCGCGGGCAATGATAATGTTTCCTCCGGCCTCGATGCAGGCACCCTCTACCACACCGCTTATGACCACATTGCCACCGGCCCTGATCTCAAAATTAGAAGAAACATTGCCACGCACCTGCACGCTTCCTTCAAATTCAATATTTCCGGTGGATAGATCTACATTCTCTACTTCATAAACATCGGATACAAATACTTTGCCCTCTACCAGTGACACGTGACCGTCCACCAGAGAAGTAAGTTTTTTTCTGTCCTCTGAGATTTCAATATTATGTCCGAATTCCAGATGTGCTTTCTTCACCTGTCTGGGGCGGATTTTGGCTCCCTGCACCGTTATTCCGTATTCCCCTTCATCTTCCGGAATGATTTCCGCCAGGAGCTGTCCCTTTCTGCAGGGGTTGATCATATTCAGGTGGAAATAATCCACGGTGCCGTCATCTTTTAATGTAGGCTGTGCATGAACATCCGTATTAAAATAATACCTGACCGACGCATCCGTACCATGTCTCGGTTCTTTTCCTTTGGCCACGATCAGATCTGTACCATAGATCCCATCCGACATAAAATGATCCTGCAGAACGTTCATCTGTATTCCGTAGACAACGTTCCGGTATCTGAGATCCCGGATCACACTGTCCATGGTTGTTCTTTTCCCGCTTTGTGATGCCGGATAGAATCGAAGAATCACCTGCATATTATCCTGGCTGACCTCGATACTGTAGGTTTCTTCCAGTGCCGGGCAATCCTTTCTCTCCAGAAAGCATACCGTATCTTCCCCCGACAAAATTGCTTTTTTAATTGCCATAGGATCATACGGCACAGATTCCCGTTCAAGATAATTCAACACTTCCTGGAGATTCACGTCCGCTCCTCCGTCCTTTGGTTGAAATATCTGTAGCCCATAACCTCCCAGTGCATTTACGAGCTGAAAATAGCCATTCTGCATGCATTTTCTCCTCTTACCCAATCTGCGGGTCAAACATTTTTATAAAAGTCCCATATAATTTCCCATTTTTGTCTTCATTTTCTGCAGAGCTCTCGTATGCAGCTGGGAGACTCTGGATTCCGACACTTCCAGTATATTACTGATCTCTTTTAGCGTAAGATCTTCGTAATAATACAGCGTAACTACTTTCTTCTCTTTCTCTGTCAAAAGTTCCAATGCTTCTCCGAGTACTTTTGTCAGTTCTTCCTTCTCAATGCTCTCTTCCGGACCGTCAAATCTGGCCGTGGTATGTCTGCTATAATCCTGCGAGACATCGCTTCCCTGATCCATATATTCATTCAGTGACACCAGTCCCGTAATTTTCATCTGCGACTGCCAGTCCAAATATTCCTCCGCGGATATTCCCAAACCCATAGCAATATCTTCATCTGTTGCACTGCGTCCCGTGGTCTGTTCCACTTCCTTGATGACAGCGTCAATCTTCTTCTGTCTCTGGCGAATCGTCCGAGGTATCCAGTCCATTTTACGAATCTGATCCAGAATGGCTCCACGGATACGCAGACTGGCATAGGTCTCGAATTTTACTTCTTTGAGGCAATCAAATTTGTCAATTGCATCAATCAAGCCAAAGATCCCGTAGCTGACCAGATCCTCATAGTCTACGTTGTATCCCAGATACATGCTCAGTCTTCCGGCCACCACTTTCACCAGGGGGGCATACTCCAGTATCAGCTGCTCCCTGGTCTCCGGTCGCTTATTAGCAGCATATTCTTCTAATAATCTTTTCTTACCGGCTTCATCCATTTGACTCGCTTACACCCTTCTGTTGTGCATCTTCCGATACAGCATCTTCTTGTTCCGCCTTCTCTTCCTGTTCCTGTTTTGCCTTTTCCTCGTTCTGCCTGTCAAAGCGATCCAGCAGAAGCCGGACACCGTTTCCCAGACAGTAAAACAAAAGCATCACAGCAAACAGTGCCACCAAACTTGCCAATACCGAGTAAGCCTGTACCATCGTAACAATACAGGTACAGGCGCCGGCTGTCAGCATCAGGATCAATGGCATATTCTTTCTGTTCATAATTTTCTTCCATTCCAATATTTATCAGATGACTGATTCATCTCTTCCTACCGCACGGATATGAAATTCTCCGGTCTCCGGATAAAATGTAACGGTTCTTCCGTAGTTTTTGCCTGTATCCTCTGCTAAAATAGGGATATTGATTTCCTTCAATTTCTTCTTAACAGCCTGTACATTGCGCTCCCCCACCTGCATCATGTCGTTACGACCCTGAAATGTAAACATGGTAGCGCCACCGGCAATCTTAGCAACCATTCTTGCCTTTCTCGCACCAAGTTTTTCCATCTGGCGTACCAGTTCATCAATTCCCGTATCCGCAAATTTTGCAATATTCTGGCTACTGTTACGTATCGTAGTGCTGTCTGGCAGCATAATATGCGCCAGACCGCCTATTTTCGTCACCGGATCGCGGATTGCAATTCCCACACAAGATCCCAATCCCAAAGTCGTCACTCCGTCGGGACTTACGCAGGTCTTCAGATCCGCCATTCCTACCTTAATAATCTCGCTCATTCTGCTCCCCTTCTTCTGCCTCTTAGCACCTTATGCAACAGATATTCCCAAAGACGATAATATCTTGGGATAGGATTCAATATCGGGAACCAGAATGAAATAACCATCAATCTCCACCTCATCGTAAAACTGAGACTGGATCAGTAAAATCTTATCTCCCAAAGTTCCAAATTCAATTGCCGGAACGCTTAGGATCGCTCCCGCCATATCCAGCGTCAGAGAAGGCGGGGTAGGGATAATCGTCAGGTTCGTAAGAGTCGACAGGGAATTCAGATAGGCTCCCGTGATAATGTTGCCGATCTCCTGCATTGCAGAAAATTCAATCTCTGAAAAACCTTCCGGCTGTACCATATCTCCAAGGATCTTATGGAGAAGATGTTTTGCGCTGTTCTGTTCCACCAGGAACATCATGCTTCCGGTAATGTCTCCTTCCACCCCCAGGAAAACACCGATCATTACCTGTTCCTCTCCTCCCATCAGTGCTCCGACTTCGTTAAAATCCAAAAGCTTTACCTGTGGTACTTTCATATCCACCTTGCAGTTTAACATCTGGGAGAGTGCTGTCATAGCGTTGCCTGCACCTATGTTTCCAATTTCTTTTAAAACATCCAGATATGTTTCCGAAACTTCCTCTAAACTCAGATCTCCCATGGATCCATCTCCTTTATGCGTTTTCCTCCAGTGTAATGGAATTCAGATCCAGAAGAGAGATCAGTTCTCCATTGTGTTTTCCTACACCTGTAATAAAACTCTTTTTATTCTCACCGGCATTCTGAGACATTTTTTCAATCTGGCTGGTACCGAGAGTGACAACTTCCTTCACTTCGTCCACAATAATGCCGACACTGCCCTGCTGTTCCAGTTTCAGAATGATAATTCTGGTAGCACGGGTCAGTTCGTCTGCCTCCAGTCCCATTTTCAGTCGGAGGCTCATTACCGGCAGTACTTCTCCACGCAGATTAATAACACCTTTCAGATATGCGGGTACCTTGGGTACTCTGGTAATGTGCTGCATTCTGACAATGTTGTCTATGTAACGGATATCAATGCCGTACTGCTCATCACCGAGGCGGATCACAATATACTGGAAAAATTCCTCCTCAATTTTACGCTCATCTCCGGCTTTTAACGTATTTTTCATGCTAAGTTCTTCCATAATCGTCATCTCCCTCCTTACAGTAATGCATTTGCATCCAGGATCAGTGCCACTTCACCGTCACCCAAAATCGTTGCACCGCTGATAAATTTACACTGCTTGATATATTTGCCAAGAGATTTGATAACGATCTCCTGCTGACCGATCAGTTCATCGATCACAAGACCTGCCATTTTGTCTCCCTTCTTGACGATTACCACAATCAGATTATCCTCGGGAGATCTGGTACTTTCCACATCCAGTACTTCCGTCAGACGGATCAGGGGAATTACCGTTCCTCTTAAGTTGATCACTTCTTTGTTCTCTACCAGTTTGATATCCTTCGGTGAGATATCTTCGATGGTCTGAATGGATCCCAGGGAGATCGCATATTTTTCTCCACCTACGACTACCATCAGTGCCTGAATGATTGCAAGGGTCAGAGGCAGACGGATCGTCCAGGTACTTCCCTCTCCCCATTTTGATTTCACTTCTACTTCACCGCTTAAGGATTCGATCTTGGACTTCACGACATCCAGTCCCACGCCTCTTCCCGATACATCGGTTACTTTTTCGGAAGTGGAGAAACCGGGCTGGAACAGCAGATTGATAATATCCTTCTCCGGCATATTTGCTGCCTGTTCTACGGTTACCAGATTACGTTCGATTGCTTTATTCTTAACAGCTTCCACATCAATACCGTTACCATCATCTCTTACCTCGATGACTACGTTATTGCCATCCTGATAAGCATCCAGGAAAATAGATCCCTGCTCGGGCTTGCCGCGCTGTGCACGAACTTCCGCGGATTCCAGGCCGTGGTCAGCGGAATTACGCAGCAGATGCATCAGAGGATCCCCGATCTCATCCACCACGGTACGATCCAGCTCGGTCTCCTCACCGGTCATATACAGTTCCATCTTCTTGTCCAGCTTCTTAGACAGATCACGGATCATTCTGGGGAACTTCACTACAACGCTTTCGATAGGTACCATTCGTACCTTCATTACGGATTCATGCAGATTAGTTGTCACATTTTCCAGATATTCGATCTGCTCATTGAATGCCGTATTGTTGCCCTGGTCATTGCTGGAAGCAGCTACCAGAGAGTTTTTGGCAATGATCAGCTCACTTACGAGATTCATCAGAGAGTCCAGTTTTTCGATGTCTACACGTACAGTACGGTTGACCACAGGCTTGCTCACCTGTTTTTTCTCCGGAGCTTTAGCAGCTGCAGGCTTCTTCTCTTCTTTTCTCGTTTCAGTCTTTGTCTCGGCTACTTCTTCTTTTTTCTCCTGTGCGGGTTCCTGTGTCTCCTCTTCGGAATGATAATTCTTGGTCTTCTCCAGTTCCAGAACCGCACCGGTCACCTGTGCGATCTCGGATACGCTTTCCGCTGCCTTGATCACATCATCCAGAGAATAATCGGACAAAACGATCAGAGTGAAATCTTTATCGAACTTTTCGTCTTCCACATCCTGTGCGCTGGGTACGGAGACGATGATCTCTCCTTTTTCCTCCACAGCCTTGAACACCAGGAAAGCTCTTGCCGCCTTCAGGATACAGCTGTCCTGTACCACAACATTAATACCGTATACATTTTTGCCCTGTTTCATAGCTTCTTTGATCACGCGGATCTGGCTGTCATCAAACGCAATGTCATTCCATTTTTCCGCACCTGTTCCGGTGCTCTCCGCTGCGGGTGCTGTTGCTTTTTCTTCCTTTGCGGGCTGCGCCTGTCCGGTCTTGCTGCCGTTCAAAATATCATTCAGGGCTTTGATCAGATTTTCATTGTCATTGGTTCCCTCATCGGAGGTCTCCTGAATGTTGTTTTTATACTCCTCCAGAGCGTCCAGGCACTGGAACAGTACGTCGATCATTTCCGGTGTAACCTTAATATTGCCGTTACGCACTTCCGAAAATACATTTTCCATATCATGGGTCAGATTCTGCATCCGCTTATAGCCCATGGTTCCCGCCATACCCTTCAGGGAATGTGCCGCACGGAATATTTCATTGATATTATCCATATTCTCGGGATCTGACTCCAGTTCCAGAATCTGTGTATTCAGGTTCTGCAGATGTTCATTTGTTTCATCCAGAAAAATTTCAAGATATTGGCTTACGTCCATCTTTTCCTCCATTCTGCCGATCACAGTATTGCCGGAAACGGCATATATTACTTAATTTACTCCTACATGCAGTATGATTTCCTGGGCGATCTGGTCTAACGGTACCACCTGATCTGCCAGTCCTGCTGCAATAATACTCTTGGGCATTCCAAATACAATGCTTGTCTCCTGATCCTGTGCGATCACGTATGTTTTCCTGGAAGTTCTCAATTTACCGATCCCTTCCGTTCCGTCCGCACCCATTCCGGTCATAACTGCACATACAACCGTATCAAAGCGGCTGTCCTGCAGGGATTCGTACATATAATTGGCACAGGGTCTGACTCCTTCCCTGTAAGGTTCTTCGGATAAATGCAGTGTATGACGTCCGGCCGGTGAGGTTACCACATGGAGATGCTTTCCTCCCATGGCGATATAGACCCAGCCCTTTTTCAGTTCTTCCCCCTCGGCTGCCTCTTTTACATGAATCTGGCTTAAATTATCCAGTCTCTCTGCAAGAGATGCTGTGAATCCTGCCGGCATATGCTGTACTACCAGTACCGGTGCATCCAGGTCGGCCGGTAACAGAGGGATCACCGATTGCAGAGATTTCGGACCTCCCGTGGAGCTTGCAATTGCCACCACTTTGTTGCCGCCCACACTGACCGGGTGATGATTGATGATCTTCATCATCTCCCTGACTGTGCCCTTCTCTTCGGAAATTTTCTTCTTCTCATTGAATGACGGCATTCTGCCGTTAGCCACAACATTCAGTGTCCGTAAAAACTCTCTGCGGAAATTCTCTCCCCGGCAGTCGACTGCACTGTCCGGCTTATGTACGAAATCAAGAGCTCCCAGTTCCAGTGCATCCAGGGTGGTTCTGGCACCTTCCATAGTGTCGGTACTCGCCATCATCACTCTTGCCGGTATCTTGTATTTTCGCAATTCCTGCAACAGCTGCAGTCCGTTCATCCTCGGCATATTCACATCCAGGACAACCGCGTCATAACTGTTTCTGCTCAACAGATCAAAAGCTTCTAATCCGTCTTTTGCTCTGTCAACTACCTGAAACCTTATGTCTGCATCTATTATATCACAGAGCACTCTTCTCATGAGTGCAGAATCATCTACAACCAGTATTTTTTTTGGCATCAGTTCAGTCTCTCCTTCTTACGGCTCTTACGCTCTTCTTCAAATATAAACCGAATAATCTCTTCTCTGGTATTTACATCCAGATTGTAGTACTGGACTCTGTGTTCAAACATTCCCCTCCGGTTTTCCAGTTCCTTGACTGCTAAAACCTTTCCGACCACATCATATTTTTTTCTTTCCCCATCTTTTAACAGATGGTAGCTGCACAGGATCAGGCTCCCGGGTTCATATTTCTGAGATGACAGGAAGCGCAATCCGCCACCACTGATATCTACGATCACACTATGCTTTAACGGAAGTCCCGGCTGAAGCTCATAGGGTGAATTTTTTTCCAGTGCCTCGATTTCTTCTTCCTCCAGATTCCGCGCACACATATCCAGTGCACAACTGAACCGATAATATTCTCTCCGCTGATATTTGCGCAGATTGCTGGTCAGTTCCATCACCAGCACATATACATTATTACTTTTGTAACGATCTACGATTCTGGAAAAACACTGATACAGACTATTCTCTTCGAAAAATACCATATCATATTCGCTTTCCACCGGCAGAAGGATCAGTCTGGTCTGTTCCATTGGCATGGAAATCTCCAGTGTATCCTCCGATAGGATCTGCAGTACACGGCTCTGGTAAACCTTTGTCGTATTTTCGGCTCCGGATTCTCCCAATCCATGTTCCAGCGCCCGAAGCTCTACTTTAGAACCTTCTTCCACAAATCTGGACAACATAATTTTGTACCTCTCTTATCTGGACTGTTTTGCAGCTTTGTTTCTGGTCCCTATAATATGGGAGAAAAAAGCTGCCATTCCGCGCTTTGGTTGTTCTTCCTGTGTTTTATCGCACAATCTCTCCGCAATTCTCTGATATGCCTGACTGGATTTTGCTCCCGGATTCTGTATCGACACAGGCACCTGTTGCATTACTGCCTGCACCACCTGGGGATCCTGTGGTACACACCCCAAATATTCCATGGAGGTCTTAAGATATCTGGTAACCACTGCATTCAGCTTATCAAACAGCACCTGGCCTTCTTTTACATTTTCCACTCTGTTTGCCACCATTTTGACCTTAGTATAGCCCTCTTCATATCTCGGATGTCGGTACAACGCCTTTAACAAAGAATAAGAATCCGTAATGGAAGTAGGCTCCGGCGTCGTCACCAGCAGCACCTCGCCGCTCGCCACCAGGAATTCTAATACGCTGTCCGATATTCCGGCTCCTGTGTCCACTATGATCACATCCGTAAGGGCATCCAGCTCGGCCAGATTCTGTATAATGCAGGTAAGAGCATCTTTTCCCAGATTTGACATTCCGGCAATTCCGGATCCTCCGGAGATAAATCCCACTCCCATAGGGCCCTGGGTTATAATATCACTGATACTTTTTCCTTCGTATACCAGATCACATAAGTTATGCTTTGGCACTGCACCAAACATAATTTCAATATTCGCCAGTCCGAAATCTGCATCTAAAATAACGACCCTTTTTCCCATTTTACGAAATTGAATTGCCAGATTGATAGACATATTGGATTTTCCAACGCCACCTTTTCCGGAGGTGACAGTTATGACTCTTGCAGTCGGTCTTATCTGCTTATTTGCTTTAATAATCCTTAACTGTTCCGCCTGATCCATTTTCTCGCGCCTTTCTGTCTAAGCTTTATTCCTTTCCACCAAGGATCTGTTTTACCGTCTTCTGTGGATTGAATACTTCCATGTCATCCGGAACATTCTGTCCACAGGTCACATAAGCGACCGGTGCACCGGTATAAAGCTTCATATTCAGCAGATTCCCCACTGCCTCCGTTTCATCCAACTTGGTAAAGATCAGCTCATAATCCGTAATCTTACCATAACAGTCTGCAATCCTCTGAAGATCTCTATATTTGGTAGTTGCACTGAGAACCAGAAACACATGATAGTTTCCGGGGTCTTTCAGTGCTCCCACCATTTCCTTCATTTTCTCCAGCTGATCCGCATTCTGATGTGATCTCCCCGCTGTATCTATAAAAATATAATCACAATCCCAATAATCCTTCACTGCAGTCTGCAGTTCTTCCGGGGTATAGATGACCCGGAAAGGTGTCTCCAAAATATTGGCATAGGTTCTTAGCTGTTCTGCGGCCGCAATACGATAGGTATCTGCGGTTAACAGTGCCACTTTCTTTTTATCCTCCACACAATATTTTCCTGCCAGCTTGGCAATGGTAGTTGTCTTACCCACTCCCGTAGGTCCGATAAATAATACAATCCTCGGTCCGTCCGCAGAGGGCGTAATCCCTTCTGACTTTCCGAATTTCAATACCATCTTCTGATAAATATTAGCCAGAAGATAATCAAAGGGCAGGTCTGCTTTTTTGGTTTTAGAGGCATCTTCCAAAATACTGTTTACGTATTTCTCGTCCATCTCGTTATCCAGCATTTTATTATACAACAGCCGGATAAATTTATCCTGTTCCGGATTCTGCTCTTCCTCTTTCTTCTCCGGGGTTTCCGCTTTCGAATCCTTTTTCTCTTTTTCTTCACTGACTGTTTCCCGGTGGGTTCCTGTCTCCTCCCCGGTCGCCTGTCTGCTGTTTAACTGACTCTCCAACAGTGTCTGCAGACTGTCCAGCTTTTTTTCTATATTCTCTGTACTGTTTCTGACAAACAGATTTCTGTTCTCCGACGGTGCATCCGTCGTGCGCGTAATACTTCCATATTGCGGTTTCTGAGGTTTTTCCTCCTCCAGTGCAGCAGTGATCTCTATCTGCTTCGGAGACAGAAATGCAAAAAATCCCTTCTTTTTTACTTTCCTTACATTCATGATCACGAGACCGCTTCCAAGTTCTTTTTTCGCAGCTTCTGTAGCTTCTGCTTCCGTTTTCCCCGTGTATTTCTTGATGATCATATTACTCCTCACTCCTGCGTCGGTTCACTCTTCCTGTTATGCTGTGACCATTCCCACAGATTGTAATTCTACATTTGATTCCACTTCATTGTAAGATACCACGACCAGATCCGGATAATAGTCTTCCGTCAGTCGTTTGAAATACATTCTCACAATGGGTGATGTCATAATAATTGGGGTTTTTCCCATATTTTCCAGCTTTTTGATCTCTTCACCCACAGCGTTCAGTATCGCCTTGCTTCTGGCAGGATCCAGATTCAGGAAAGCTCCCGTCTCCGTCTGTTTTACGCTGCCCATAATTTCCTGTTCGATCTTCGGATCCAGTGTCAACACACTTGTCGTCTCATGGTAAGGGAAATATTTCGTAGAAATCGCTCTCTTGAGGCTCTGTCTTACATATTCCGTAAGGATATCCGTATCCCGCGTCGTTGGCGCATAATCGGCCAGGGTTTCCAGTATTGTCAGCAGATCTCTGATGGATATTCCTTCTTTTAACAGATTCTGCAACACTTTCTGTATTTCACCCAGTCCAAGCAGCTTGGGTACCAGTTCTTCCACCAGAGAAGAATTGTTCTCTTTTACGTTGTTGATCAGGTTCTGAACATCCTGTCTGGTAAGCAGCTCTGCAATATGCTGACGAATGATCTCTGTCAGGTGCGTAGCAATGATCGAGGGAGGATCTACTACTGTATATCCCAGACTCTCCGCACGTTCTCTCTGTCCTTCCGTGATCCAGATCGCCGGCAGGTGGAAAGAAGGCTCAAAGGTAGGGATTCCGGTGATCTCTTCCTCTACATACCCGGGATTCATGGCCATATAATGGTCAAACAGTATCTCTCCCTCACTGACCTGAATTCCCTTGATTTTAATAATATACTGATTCGGGTTCAGCTGAATATTATCCCGCAGTCGGATAATAGGTACCACCGTACCAAGTTCCAATGCTATCTGTCTTCGAATCATCACGACACGATCCAGCAGGTCACCACCTTGGTTCACATCCGCCAAAGGGATAATTCCGTAACCGAATTCCAATTCGATCGGATCCACCTGCAGCAGGCTGTTGACATTTTCCGGCTGTCGTATCTCCTCCGCAGCTGCTTCCTCACTGTCTACTTCCTGTTCAATCTTTGCCGTCTCAATCGTGCCCTCAATATTTCTCGCCACAATGATAAATACCAGGCCAAGACCCACGAACAGGATCGTGTTCAGTTGTGTCACAAATCCTAAAACAGCCAGCATGGTCCCTACCAGGTACAGTGCTTTCGGCACACCGAACAGCTGGCTTACCAACGTAGTGCCAAAGTCAGCATCCTTGCTTCCTTTGGTCACAAGAATACCGGTGGAAAGTGAAATCAGCAGAGAAGGGATCTGGCTTACCAGACCGTCACCAATGGTCAGGATCGCATATTTGTTCAGGGCCGCTGTAATATCCATTCCCTGCCTGGTCATTCCCGTGATAATACCACCCACGATATTGATCGTGGTGATCAGAAGACCCGCTACCGCATCTCCCTTTACGTATTTTACAGCACCATCCATGGAACCGAAAAAGCTTGCCTCTTCCTGGATCTTCTCTCTGCGTCTCTTGGCTTCCGCATCCGTGATGGCTCCGGTATTCAGATCTGCATCAATTGCCATCTGCTTACCGGGCATTGCATCCAGAGTAAATCTTGCGGTTACTTCAGACACTCGCTCGGAACCTTTATTGATTACCATGAACTGGATCAATATCAGAATAATAAAGATGATAACACCGATGACCAGGTCTCCGCCGCCTACAAATTCACCGAAAGTCTCCACGACATTACCGGCATTACCGTCCCGCAGGATCAGTCTGGTGGATGAGGTGTTCAGTGCTATTCGGAAAATTGTTGTAAACAACAGCATGGTGGGGAAGAACGACATATCCAGCACTTCCTTGCTGAACATGGTAGCGAACAGAACCGTCAACGCAATGGAAATATTGATAGCCAGCAGTATATCCAGAAGCCAGGCCGGAATCGGTACAATAAACATGATAATGGCAGCCATGATATAAATTGCTACACCCACATCCGCTTTTTTCATTTTCATATGCACCTGACCTCCTTTCTGTCTTTCTGTAAATTCTTCTTAAGTTATATCTTCCCCTGCAGATGATATACAAATGCCAGCACTTCCGCCACTGCCTGATAAAGCTCCGGAGGGACTGCCTGTCCCACATCCACATTGGCATACAGCATTCTGGCCAGGGGTTTATTCTCTACGATTTCTATCTGATGGTCTCTGGCGATCTCTTTGATCTTAGCCGCCAGATAATCTTCTCCTTTAGCGATCACAATGGGAGCATCCGCCACCTCCGGATCGTATTTTATGGCAACCGCATAATGCGTGGGGTTCGTAATAACCACATCTGCCTGGGGAAGATTCTGCATCATTCTGCGCTGGGAGGCTTCCCGCATTCTCTGCCGGATACGGCCTTTGATCTGCGGATCTCCTTCCTGCTGCTTATATTCTTCTTTTACTTCCTGCTTGGTCATTCTCATGTCCCTGCTGAATTTTACCTTCTGATAGATAAAATCAGCTGCCGCAATGATCATGTAGATCAGTGATATTCTGATTCCGAGATCCGTCACCGTATTCCCGATCAGTTCGATCGCCTGCATCAGATCCAGATCATATAGCTGATACAACAGGGGCCATTTATTCTTCAGATAATTATAGCATATGTAAACGATCAGTCCAATCTTCAGGAGGGATTTGATCAGTTCTACCACTGAGTTGACTGAAAATATTCTCTTAAATCCGGACACCGGACTCATTTTGGAAAACTTCGGCTGCAATGTTTTTCCGGTGGGATGCCATCCTACCTGGACCACATCACTTAAAAAAGCAATCAGGAAACCGATCAGCATAAGCGGTGCCATGATCACTACGGCTTCCAGCATCATTTTTCGGAATACCAGTGTGGTATCCTGTTGCGGCATATTGCCATGCCAGAACGTTACCACCTCGGGAATCTTCTCATAAATAACCGTAAAAACATTCATGAACTGATATCCCATATTTCCTACCCATAGTTTCAGTACCAGGAACACCGCCAGTAATCCAAGCCCATTAGCAACCTCACGGCTTTTGGCAACCTGTCCTTCTTTTCTGGCATCTGTTAATTTTTTCTCGGTAGCAGGTTCTGTCTTCTCCCCGCCCTGGCCTTCTGCGGCAAAGAATTGCAGATTATATTCTAAGCTCACATCATACCTCCGATAAAAGATACTACCATCTTCTTCATTTCCTGATACACAAAATCCGCTGCCCCAGGCAACATTCCGGCCGTAAGGAACAGGGCAGACAATCCCGCCAGCACCTTCAGCTGAATTCCCACCGCAAACATATTCATCTGCGGTGACACCTTGGCCAGCACACCTAAAATGGCATTTAACAGCAATGTCACACAAAAAATCGGCAATACAATGCGAAAGCCGATCAGAATATAATCATTCATAAATTCTATCATGGAGTTCAGCAGACTGTCCGCATGAAAAGTCACACCGTTTATGGGGATCAGCGTAAAGCTGTCTGCCAGCGCTCCAAACAGATAGCGGTACATTCCGGAAGCGATCAGCATCAACATAAAAGAATACTGATATAACACACCGGTGATACTGGTACTCTCTCTGGTAGCCGGATCCATCAGGGTTGCCATGGACAGGCCGGTCTCCATATCCGCAATGGATCCGGCGAAATTCACGATCGCCATGCAGATATTCGCGCCGAATCCGATCAGAAGTCCGGCAATTGCCTCTTTCATGACGATCACGGCATACTCCATCACCGTATCAAATACAACCGCATCTGCCGGTGTCAGTGTTTCATACAGCAGGATCGATGTAAAAAAGCTGATACCGATCCGAATCCTGGCAGGAGTATCGTTCATTCCAAAATACGGTGCTATGTATACAAAACAGGATACCCTGACAAAAATCAATAAAAAATATTCAAGATCATATATCGAAAACGAAAAATCTATCATGAAGTCATCCCGTCACCTGTGTACATACTGGCTGAAACTCGACCAAAGCTGTACTGTGTATTCTACCATAGTATTCATCATCCAGCTGCCCAGCAGGATCAGCGTCAGGAAGATCGCTATGATTTTAGGTACAAATGTCAATGTCTGTTCCTGAATGGATGTCACCGTCTGAAAAATACTGATGATCAGACCCACGATCAAAGACACCAGAAGTACAGGAATCGATACCTTGATGATCACATAGAGTGCATTATTAGTCATTTCAGATACTGCATCAATCGTCATAGTAACACCTCACCTTCCGATTAATAGAACGTCTGCACCAGCTGACCTATGATCAGTGCCCATCCATCTGCCAGAACAAACAGCAGTATTTTGAAGGGCATGGAAATCGTCGTAGGCGGCAGCATCATCATACCCATACTCATCAAGGTCGACGCCACTACCATATCGATCACAATGAAAGGAATATAAATCATAAATCCGATCCAGAATGCAGTACGCAATTCACTGATCATAAAACTCGGTACCAGCACGGAATTGGGAATATCCTCCAGGGTTCCATCCCACTCCAGTCCGGCGATATCCATAAAAAGTTCTACGTCCTTTACCTGTGTCTGCGGATACATGAACTCCCGCAAGGGAGCCATTCCTTTTTCCAGTGCTTCACTCTGGTCGATGGTTCCCGCTTCAAACGGCTGGATCGCCTCTTCATTGATTCTCGTAATGGTAGGCTCCATAATAAAAAATGTCAGGATCAATGCCAGACCGATCAGGATCTGATTGGGCGGTGCCGTCTGCGTATTCAATGCCGATCTGGTAAAGTGCAGCACAATGATGATCCTGGTAAAAGAGGTCATCATAATGATAATGGTCGGTGCCAGTGCAATCAGTGTCAGAGTGATCAGAATTCTCAGTGCTCCATTGATCTGACCGTTCCCATTATTGTAGGTAATGCTGACCGTATTGGCTGTATTCAACGACCCTACTTCCTCATGGGTAGTCGCCGTTCCGGCAGGATTGATCACTGTGGAGACCTCCGTGTCTCCCGTAAGATGTCTTTCCGAAGCCTGTGCCTTTATCGGTACGCAAATACACAATATGCCCACCGTGACCAGCAGGCATACCATATACGTTGCAATCTTAAATTTATTACTCCAGTTAATGATCTTGTTCTTCATTCTCTTTCTTAGCCGCACGTTTCAATAACTCCCGGAAGCCAGAAGTATTATCTGTTGTTGTCTTGTCCTTCAGCTGCCCGGCAGGAATTTCTCCCAGATTTGTTACGGTATCTTTGCAGACCGCAATCGCAAAATAGCTTTCGCCAATGCGAACCAACTGGATATATTTGTTGTTGGCGATCCGGACGGTCTCCAATACTTCAATATTCCCCGCTGCACCCTGCTGCTTCTGATATCCGGCAATCCATTTTGTCACCAGCGCAGTCACCGCCAGTACCGCCACAAAGATCAACAGCACTGTGATGAATTGCGCATAACTGTCTGTTTTTCCGGTAAGTATGATCATTAGCCCACTACCTTTTTCACTGCTTCAATAACACGCTCAGCCTGGAAAGGCTTTACAATGAAGTCCTTGGCTCCGGCCTGAATGGACTCAATAACCATTGCCTGCTGTCCCATAGCGGAACACATAATTACTTTTGCTCCGCCGTCAATCTTTTTGATCTCTTTCAATGCCTGGATTCCATCCATCTCAGGCATAGTGATATCCATAAGTACCAGATCAGGATTTACCTCTTTGAACTTTTCCACTGCCTTCAATCCGTTTTCTGCTTCTCCTGCCACATTATAACCGTTCTTGGTCAGAATGTCCTTGATCATCATTCTCATAAATGCTGCATCATCACAGATTAAAATATTTTTAGCCATTTAATTTTCCTCCGTTTATTTGGTCTGTTCTCTGCCTACTTTATAATCTCCGTAATTCGTACGCCAAAACTCTCTTCAATTACAACAACTTCTCCCTTGGCTACGAACTTGCCATTCACCAATACGTCGATCGGCTCACCGGCAATACGGTCAAGCTCTATGATCGTTCCCGGAGAGAAGTCCAGAATATCGGATATGGATTTTGTCGTTCTGCCAAGCTCCACCGTTACTTCCAGTGGAACATCTTTGATCAGTCCGATATTCTCCTGTCCGGTAGTGCCCATATTGTCATTCGAAAAGCTCTGGAACTGCGCAGGCTGTACATTCACATTCTGTCCCGGCATTCCCATCATGCCCATCTGGTTCATGCTGTTCATGCCCATGTTGCCCATCTGGTTCATGCCGTTCATGCCCATATTGCCCATCTGGTTCATGCCGTTCATGCCCATGCTGCCCATCTGGTTCATGCCATTCATGCCCATGTTACCCATCTGGTTCATGCCATTCATGCCCATGTTGTTCATCTGGTTCATGTCATTCATGCCCATGTTGTTCATCTGGTTCATGTCATTCATGCCCATGTTACCCATCCGGTTCATGCCGTTCAGATTCGTATTGTTCATCTGCGTCTGATTATCAGTACCCGGTGCAGGAATCTGCGCTGTGGTATCGGTATCATTCTCCGGCTGTGCAGGCTTTTTCTCTGTCACTTCATCAATGTTAGCCATCTGCGTATTGATAAATGTCTCTACCAGCTTACGGGCAAAATCTATGGGATACAGCTGCATGATAGTGCTGTCCACCAGATCATCAATCTGCATGCGAAAAGAGATCTTTACAAAAGTACCGCCCAAAAATGGAGAAATTTCTTTGCCGTCTTTTACTTCTGTCAGGTCGAACAGGGAAGACTCAGGCGGGCTGATGTCGATCACCGTCTGCAGCAGCGTAGATAGTGAGGTGGCTGCTGATCCCATCATCTGATTCATTGCCTCGGAGATTGCACTCAGATGCAGCTCTCCCAGTTCTCCTTCTGTATTGGTACCGTCACCGCCCATCATCAGGTCGGTGATCACTTTTACATCATGCTCTTTTAAAACCAGAATATTGGTGCCGTCCAACCCCTGTGTATACTTGATCTGAATAAATACGCAGGGCTTCTCGTAAGTATCCAGCAGGGTCTTCCATGTGGCCAGTGTAACCACCGGAGTGGTAATATTTACTTTGCGGTTTACCAGTGAATATAATGTAGTGGCGGAAGAACCCATGCTGATATTGGCTACTTCACCAATGGCATCCTTCTCCACATCCGTCAGTCCCTCTTCGTCTCCGACAGTCGGTGCCACATCTTTCACATATCCATTATCCGTATTTTCAGCCGAGCTGCTGTCCTGAGGTGTCTCCGGCGATGCACCGCTGTCCGCGGTGTCCGACAGATCCATGCCTTGCAGCAGGGCATTTATCTCATCCTGAGATAACATCCCATCCATCGTTACTCCTCCTCTCTGATCACCGATGTGATCTGAACAGCATACGAATCTTTCTCTGTACCCGGTAATGCTGTGAACTTCTTAATATTGCCCACATACACTTCCATATCGGTATCCACTCTGGAATCCAGTCGAATACAATCTCCAACCTGCAGATTCAGAAAATCGCTTACTGAAATTGCGCTCTTGCCCAACACCGCTTTAATGGGAACATCCACTCTGCGGATCATGGATTCAATGTACTCCTCGTAGTGTTCATCATGGTTCTCCTGCATTGTGGAGAACCAATATTTGGTGTTCAGTTTATCCATCACATCTTCCAGTGTAAAGAAAGGAAGACAGATATTTAACATTCCTTCTACATCCCCGATTTTCATATTCAGGGTTACAATGGCGATCATATCACTGGGAGCGATCACCTGTGCAAACTGGGGATTCGTCTCTAGCCTGCTTAAAACCGGCGAGATATCAAGGACATTCTTCCAGGGTTCCCGCAGTAACTGTGTGAACATGATCAGCAGCTTCTGCAGTATTGTCAACTCTATATCTGAAAATTCCCTGCTTTTTTCCAAAGGCTGTCCGCTGCCTCCCAGCATACGGTCAAGCATGGCATAGCACAGATTGGTTGCTATCTCAATAATGATATTGCCGTTAAGTGGTGCAAAATTAATAATACCGAGTACCGACGGATTTGATAGTGCATTGGAGAATTCACTGAAAGTAACCGTCTCGGAACTTGCAACCGATACCTGTACGTTTTTACGCAGATATACCGGCAGGTTTGTCGATACCAGTCTGCTGTAATGTTCAAATATAATCTCCAATGTTCTTAAGTGTTCTTTGGAGAATTTGGTGGGACGACTGAAGTCATAATTTTTAACCTGCTTCTCATCCTCACCCTGAATCTGATCCACATCCAGATCTCCGTCCGACAATTGTTTCAAGAGATTATCAATTTCGCTTTGTGAAAGTATATCACTCACAGGCCCCCACCTCCTGTCATCTTATTTTTGTGGTTCATCAGCCGAATTTCACTCCACTGATTGCAACCTTATAGATGAAGTCGGATTGGAACAGATCCTGCACAGACTTCAGGATTTCCTCTTTTAAACTTTCCATATCCTCTCTGCACTCATCTTCCGTATGTGCGGAAACCGTAGCGGTAATGGCATCCTTGATCAGATTTTCATAGCCGGACAGTGTCTCACTGTTTCCGTAGGTCTTATAATCCTTGCTCTTTTTATTGATAGACAGCGAAACATCAAAAATAATATAATCCTGCTCAGCTCCCGCCTCACTCTTCAGAGGGATCGTCATAGAATCCGAAATATTATATACTTCTGTATCCGTAAGAGCAACACTCGTCGTTCCCTCTGCTCCCGGAACCGTCAATTCCAGATTCATGGCTGTCGTAATATTATCCACCAGCTGTGCCGTCTTCTTATTCGTTCCCACAATGCTTACCAGCATAACACCGGTCAACGCAATATTCACGATAAGTAGTGCCAGGATCAGCACTGTCATCAGATTTTTCTTCATGTTATTCTGCTTCCTTTCCCTGTCTGACTTAATTTGCCGCAGAAGGATTATATATTCTGATTTCTACCCTTCGATTCTTACTTCTGCCCTCTTCTGTGGAATTGTCTGCCACGGGGGTGCGGTCTCCCATTCCCGCATGTCGGAGATTTGCAGGATTCAGTGAAGTATTGTCCACAAGGTAATAAAATACAGATAGTGCACGTGCACTGCTCAATTCTTCGTTATCAGCGAACCTCGCACTATGTATCGGAACATTATCCGTATGTCCCTCAATTTCAATTACAGAATCACTGCCATATCGTTCCAGGATCACTCCCACTTTGTCCAATACTGTCTTGGACTGTTCCTTCAGGGAATCGCTTCCGGAATCAAATAAAAGAGCTCCCTTCATAGAAAGCTGTACATATTGCGCTGTGAAAGATACATCCACCTGATCCGCCAGGCTGTCCTCATTTACAGCTTCCTGTACCATTTCAGACAGTTCTTCATTGCTTTGAAGATTTTTCTCATTCAGTGCCTCCTGCAGTGCCTCTGTGCTGTCATATTTCTCATAATTGTCGGAATCCGTTTCACTGTCCGCATTTCTTCCGGCATTACTGATATACTCATCCAGATCATTCAGCTGGCTGACGCCGTTACTGATCAATATTCCTTCACCTATGGCCGTAGAGCCGGCGTTAAAAATACTAAAAGCACTGTTAGACATTGCCGCAGCCATTTCATCCCATTTGTTGGCATCAATAGATGACATGGAAAACAGCATGACAAAGAAGCACAGAAGCAAATTCATCAGGTCACTGAAAGTGGCCATCCATGCCGGTGAACCAGCAGGTGGATCTTCAGGCTTACGTTTTGCCATTAAGCTTCACCCCCCGCTTCTCCTTCTTCATCTGCACTTGTTCTGTCCTTCGGAGGAAGGAATGACTTTAATTTCTCCTCAATGACACGGGGATTTTCACCTGCCTGTATGGACAAAAGTCCCTCGATCATGACTTCCTTCTGCTGCATCTCTATCGCATTATCCGCTTTTAATTTATTGGATACCGGCGTACAGATCCAGTTAGCCAGCAGGGATCCGTACAATGTAGTGATCAGTGCAACCGCCATGGCAGGTCCCAGTGTGGACGGATCATCCATATGATACAGCATATCTACCAGACCGATCAAGGTACCGATCATACCCCATGCAGGGCCCATGGCCGCCAACGTATCCCAAAAGCCAATCGTATCCTTATGTCTGCCTTCCACGCTCACCAGTTCCGTCTCCATAATCGCACGTACCAATTCGGGATCGGTTCCATCGACGATCAAAAGAATTCCTTTCTTCAGAAAAGGTTCATCCAGGTCGGCTGCTGCTTCTTCCAACGAAAGCAGGCCTTCCTTACGTGCCACATTGGAAAGCTCTATGATCTTACCGATCATATCCGAAGTATTCAGTATGGGCGCTTTGAAGATCAGTGTGAAAGATTTCAAACCAGCTATGTAATTCTGCAAACTCACGGACATGAGGGTACAGGAAAATGCTCCGCCAAAGGTGATGATTGCAGAAGCCGGATCCAGATATTCACCGAATCCCCCCACACCTGCGGAACTTATGATACCAAATACCAACATAAATAATGCCAGCAATATACCGGCTAAAGAAGCTATATCCACTTAAATCACCTGACATTCTGCCTTATCTTGCAAAAATATCCTTTCTGTATAATATTACAAGATTTTTTATTTCTTGTCTACTTTCTTTTACAATAATTTTCTTCCCGGTGGTCAGTGTCAGCACTGTATCAGGGGTCTCTTCTACCAGTTCGATCAGGTCCGGATTCACCAATACCTTGATTCCATTGATCTTCGTGACTTCGATCATATTACCGTCTCCTATTCTGCCCTGCGGATTTAACAGGATTATTTGTAATGATGTAGTACTTTTTTCCCTTGATGTTTTATATACACAAAAGGGACAGGCTTCTATCCTATCCCCTTATGCAGTCAAATTATTTTTTACGATTTCTTAACGCTTCAGATTGGTCAGTTCCTCAAGCAGTGTGTCGGACACGGTAATGATACGGCTATTCGCCTGGAATCCTCTCTGTGTGGTGATCATCTCGGTAAACTCAGACGACAGATCTACGTTACTCATCTCCAGCTGACCGGTGGACATGTATCCGCCGCCTGCAGTGATATCTACGCCGATACCGTCGAATTCACCGGAGTTCAGTGTTGCGGAGTAGAGATTATCGCCCTCCTTCTCCAGGCCGGAAGCATTGGCAAAGGCTGCTGTGGCGATCTGTCCGAGCAGCTTAGTCATACCATTGTCATAGCTTGCGTAGATCATGCCATCCTTCTGGATGGATACACCGATCATATCTCCCAGACGACGTCCGGTTCCCAGACCATCCAGATCACCGCTGGTGGCACCAATGGTGGAAGTACCCTTGTTGTCGTAGTTGGTACATTCGGACAAGTCGATGGTAATATTGGAGAAATTGCCCATGGTAGCCGGAAAATTCAATGTCGTGGAAAGATTTGTCGTACTGTTATTGATACTTTGTAATTTACCACTATCCTTATCAAATACAACCTTTGCACCGTCAAACTTTCTTCCGGTCATCGTAAGTTCTTCGTTCTTGACTTTCGGCAGAATATCATCTCCCGTCATGTTCTTGGACATATTTTCCAGCATTTTCTGCACAGTGACCTGACCGGCATTTCCCGTAGTATACAATTTTAAAAATTCATCCGTAGAGCCTTCATAACCATATGCCTTGGCAATGGCATCAAGATTCTTTTGTACTTCTTCTGCTTTATCTTGATCAGTTATGAGTGCACCGTTGTTAAATATTTTATCAAGTTCTGCTACTGTCTCCGGAGGTGTCGCTGTTGTCTGCAGCGTTTTTGTAGCATCATCCCATTTATAGGAGTCTGTATTTAATGAAAGTTTAGAGCTTAAGGTCTGTTCCAGGTTCTGCTCTCCGAATGTAATACCTGAGATATCCATTTCCTTTCCGGTGGAATCCAGAATCTTATTCAATTCCATACTGTACTCATTGGTTTTATCACCGCCGGACTGCTTAAAGGTGAACTTTGCAGTGTAGCTGTAACCTCTTGCATCGAAGAAATTCAGGTTCACGGTCTTGCCGTTGGCGCTGGTAACATCCTTGTCATTCTGATCCAGGATTCCGGAGATATTTGCTTTTGTGGTAGCCTCAGGGGGATAGGTCATATTCGCAGCACTCATAATACGCAGTGCAGTTACGGTATCCTGCTTGATGTTGCCTGTAGTCTCATCCACGCTCCAACCCATAACATTGTAACCGGTGCTGGTCATTGCCAGGTTGCCGGCACCATCTACATAGAAAGAGCCGTCTCTGGTGAAGAAATTCTCGGAGCCGTTGCTGACTACGAAGAAGTTGTCTCCGGTGATCATGATATCAAAGGGGTTACCGGTAGACTGCGCAGAACCCTGCGTGGTAATGGCAGTATTGATAGCACCTGCCTTAACGCCCAGACCGATCTGTTTGGCATTGGTACCGCCGACGCCGGTGGTAGCGTTGGCACCGCTGGCCTTCTGTGTGGTCTGGCTCATCAGTTCACTGAAAGTCATGGAACTGGATTTGTAAGCTGTTGTGTTGACGTTGGCAATATTATTACCGATTACGTCCATTCTGGTCTGGTGTGTTTTCAGTCCTGCTACACCAGAATACAATGATCTCATCATAGTGCTTGTTCCTCCTGTGTTCGGAACCGTACTCTTTCTCTGTCATTCAAAAGAGTGTAACCTCCGTTAAGGTCCGGTCTACATAATTACGGCTCCGTTAATATTTGTAAATACATTTTCTTCGGTTTCTCTGCTATCCATCGCAGTGACTACGGTCTTATTGGGTACATTCACAATAAATGCCAGATTGTCTACGATCACCAGAGAATCCCTGATTCCCTTCTGTCCCGCTTTTTGCGCTCCGTCGTTCAAGCGTTCCAGCTGTGCATCGGTCAATTCAATGCCTCTGTCTGCCAGCCGCACCGTAGCATGTTTGGAAAATTTCAGTTGCTCGTTACTTTTGCTCTGTAAGATTTCCTGAAATGATACCAGATTTTCCTGTGCTGCTTTTACGGTCTTACGACTGTTGTTTAAATACTGATTTGCCAGCTGGTCAATGGACAGAAAACTGTTTTTCTGAATATCCATATTCAAACACTCCTCTGCGTCAGCCGCTTACTTACTGTTCTATGCTTCTTCGGTACCCTCTGTCTTCTCCGTACTCTCGGGATCCTTGTCTTCGGCTTTTTCTTCCGCCTCACGGATCTCCTTCAGTCTCTCGATGTACTTATTCAGACTGGTTACGGTATCTTTGGCCAGGAAGGATTTCTCATAATCACTCATCTTGTTGTATTCCTTCTCCAGCTCATCAATATTCTCACCATCCGTAGAATCAATGCCGTTTACATTAGGAAGCTTGTTCAGCTTTACCGTAAAGTTATAAGCCTTGTTATACGCATCCAGGTAATCCGCGTCCACAATGGAATCCAGGTCATCAATGGAATATTTCTGTTCATTAATATAGAGATACGCCTTATTGTTCTCGTATGCTACATAATCCACCTTTCCCTGTACCAGCTTGGTCTCTCCGGAGGATGTAGTTGTCTTGATGTAGACCTCCTTGCCTACCAGTGCGCTTGCCCTCTGCAGATCCATGCTGCTGGACATATTCTGCATCTGCTCTACCTGTGAGAACTGTGCATACTGGGATATGTACTCGGTGTTGGATGTGGGTTCCAGAGGATCCTGATACTTCATCTGCGCTACCAGGAGCTGTAAAAATGCTTCCTTGTCCATCCCGCTATTGCTTGATTTTGTGGAATTTTTTACAGAAGTCTGCGATGCAGTCTCTACGATCTTACCGTTTTCCACGGGTGCAACCAATGCCATTTTCTTTCTCCTTTCTGTTATTTTTTATGCGGTGAAATCAACCGTATTGCCGTTCGCCGACATTATATCCGCTGCGATCCGGTCTTCTTCCGTCTGAGGCTCGTCCTCTGCGAATGCTGTGTTCAGGTTGATTCTGCGGGTGCGTCTTCTGCTTACCCCGGCTCCGCTCTCCTGATCACTCTGATTGTCTCTACCCTGTTCCAGGTTCTGTTCAAACGAATGTGTCTGTACCGTCACTTCAATAGCCTCTACTTTTACGCCCTGTTCCGCGAAGCTTTCCTTCAGCTGAACCATCTGGCTTTCCAGTGCAGCTTTTACGGTTTCATTTTGTGTAATAAAGTTCGCCGTAACCACACCGTTCTTCGATGCTACCTGTACGTGAAGCGTTCCCAGACTTTGCGGATGAAGCTGCATTTCCAGATCGGAGCTGTCCGCCTTTACAGAGACTTTCATGTAATCCATGATCTGGCGCATGATATCCTGTGTATCCGTTGTTTGTGTTCCTTCTGTCTGTGATGCCTGCTGCAATCCGGAGAGGAAATTCTCTTCCTTCAGATTCTGTAACAACAGATTGCCCTGCTGTCCCGCTGTCTGGCTCTCATGTCTGTTCCCCGAATCTTTTGTTTTCTCTTCCTGTGTATTCTGTACCGGTGCCTGTATTTTCTCCTCCGGTTCCTGCTCCACTGTCGGAAATTCCACATCACTCTGTGATCTCTCTGCCGCATCTGTGGCATGCTCTTCCACTTCCACCGTGATCACAGGTTCCTCTGTCACTACTTTAGTGACTGCATCCTGCCATTTTCCCGGTGTCAGCTGCAGTTCTTCCTGTGCCTGTCCCGTCAGATCCTTCTGCAGATCCAGGATGTTTTTTACATTTCCATACAGCTCTTCATCGGTAAGCAATGCAAAAGAATCCTCCGCTCCGCTGACCGCCATCAACAATTCGTTCAGCTGTACAGGATCCATCAGGTCTGTCTCTGTCATACCCAGTTCATCCATGACTCCCTGTAATTCTTCTTCACTGACCGAAAAGGTATCTGTGATCTGTCCGATCAGGTTCTGTACGATGGTTCCCAGGACTTCCTGGACTTTTTCCAGATCTTTGGCGTCACCATCCTCTGCTTTGACATCTGACTTTTCCTGTGTTCCGGCGAGGTGATCCCGCTGTCTGTCACCGGCCCGTAATGATTGACCGCGTCTGACATCGTTACGTCCGTCGGTCGTGCGTCCACCGTTTCCGGTCGTCTGCGCATTGTTCTGGGTCTTATTCCACACTGCCTGGAAACCGGTTCCGGCATTCTGTTTCGCTACTGTGACCATATCCCGGATCTGTACATTGCCGTCGTTGCCCACACCTTTAATCGTTGTGCCTGCCATGTTCTTTTCTCCCTCCTTTCCCAGATCCTTTGGCTGCCGGATGGCAGTCTTAACCCTGTAATGATACTACAAATCTTTTATCGGATCTTTCCGCTTTTTTCTTAAGACTCAGGGTCCATAATTTTCGTGATCTTTGCTGCCACTTCAGAATTCATGGCACCCAGGATCTTACCCCTGTCCTCCGCACTCATCACTTTCAGAATACGGGCCGCCAGATCCAGATTATTAGTCATCTGCTCAAAAATAGCCGCTGCCTGCTTCGGTTTCATTGCAGAATATGCTGCCGCATAATCCTGTATCTCCTGACTCTCTTCCAACTGCGTCACTACCTGCTTATAAATATATTCGGCAGTAGCGGGATCCATGGATTCATAATATTTTTTATATTCTTCCGCACCCGGTCCCTTATCGGAATAGACTACCTCATCATAGAATTCTTTCTGAATCCGCTGGAATTCCACCTGCTGATTCTCGAATTCCTTAAGTCTCAGCACCTCAGCTTTCAGCTGATCCAGTTCTTCCTCCTTTGCTGCAGATGCCGTCTGCGCCTGCTCCAACTGCAGCTCCAGACTCTTAATCTGATCCACCGCATCCTCTAGACTGGTATAGCCACCGTAGGCACTGCCATCCGTAGTCTCTGTTATGGAGTTAGCCGGGAGAATTTTGTTCAGCACAGGCACATCCTTGAGAATGGGAGTCACCACAGAGCTTCCGAATCCCCCGATATCCAGCTTGATGATCGCGCAGATTACAGCCATCCAGAGTACCACGATCAGTATGGTCGCTCCGAAGGTCAGAAGGCTGTTGCCTTCGCTCCCATCATCCAGAGCATCTTCCTGTTTTGCGATTTCTTTTGCCCGGCGCTTTGCTTCCTTGCGCTGTGCCTGCTGTTCTTTCTTCAGTTTTTTCTTTTCTTCCGCCAGCTGTTTTCTCTCGTTATCCGTTGTCTGCTCTTCCGGAGTCTTTTCTCTTGCCATTATGTCCTCCCGTTGTCTCAATCCGCCTGCCGGCTTTTCTGTCCGTAAGTATAACTGGTCAGTTCATCGATTGCTTTACTTTCCGCATGATTTTCTTCCTGCAAAAAAGCCTCGAATGCTTTTTCTCTGAGGGTTTCATGCATTTTTCTCTCTTTCATGGCTTCTGTCATTCGTTCTCTGGCAGCCTCCACATTTTCTTTGGCTTTATCCACCCGGATGCACTGCGCAGCCACCAGACTGTCCATTTTTAAAAGTGCTTCCTTGTTCTCTTCAATGGCCAGCAGATCCAGTTTTCCCTGCAACAGACCACCGGATTCTTCTTCGTATTCCCGTTTTCGCACCTTCAGACGTTCCAAATGTTCGATTTCCACATTCAATGCAGTCTGTGCCATACCAAATTCCTGTTTGGCCTGTGTTTCCATTTTTTCTTTGATATTCAGGATGTTCTGCAGGGAATATCTGAACTTTGCCATTTATCTCACTCCTGATTTGCGAACAGGTCTTCCAACATCTGTACCGTCTCTTCAAAGGTAAATTTATCCTCCGTGCCCTGACACAGGAAGCTGTTCACATCATCGATCTTCGAGATGGCATAGTCAATGTTCGGGTTACTGCCCTTTTTATAAGCGCCGATATTGATCAGATCTTCCGCTTCATTATAGGTGGCCAGTACATTTTTGAGTTTGTTGGCCGCCTGCTTATGCTCTTTGGCTGCGATCTGGCTCATACATCTGGAAATGCTCTGTAAAATGTCAATCGCCGGGTAATGATTTTTGTGTCCCAGCTTTCTGTCCAGCATAATATGACCGTCCAAAATACTTCTCGCTGTGTCCGTGATAGGTTCGTTGAAATCGTCGCCATCTACCAGGACGGTATACAATCCCGTAATGGATCCCACCGCAGCTCTGCCCGCCCGCTCCAACAGCTTAGGCATTTCCGAGTACACGCTGGGGGGATAGCCTCTGGTCACCGGAGGTTCTCCGCTGGCCAGTCCGATCTCTCGCTGTGCCATGGAAAAACGGGTCAATGAGTCCATCATCAGCAGGACATCCTTTCCCCGGTCTCTGAAATATTCCGCAATAGCAGTGGCCGTCTTGGCAGCCTTGTTCCGCTCCAATGCCGGTCTGTCGGAAGTCGCCACGACTACTACCGATCTGCGCATACCTTCCTCACCTAAGTCTCTCTCTATGAATTCCCGGACCTCTCTGCCGCGCTCACCGATCAGCGCAATGACATTAATATCTGCCTTGGTATTTCTGGCAAACATACCCATCAACGTAGACTTTCCGACACCGGAACCGGCGAAAATACCGATTCTCTGCCCCTTACCAACCGTGATCATACCGTCCACTGCCTTTACCCCCAGGGGTAATACCTGGTCGATAATCGCTCTGGACATAGGGTCCGGCGGTGCCGCCTCTACCGGATATGCCACGCCTGTAATCATGTCTCCATCAATGGGGATTCCCAGTCCGTTTACCGTCTTGCCCAAAAGCTTCTCACTTACCGTAACTGTCAGGGGGTCTCCCGTATTTTCCACCACACAGCCGAGACCGATGCCATCTACCGAATCGTAGGGCATAAGAAGAGTCTTCTTATCACGAAATCCCACAACCTCAGCCATAATGGGTTTTGCCCCTTCCGTTTCCGGCAGGATCCTGCACAGATCCCCCAGCTTGGAATCCGGACCGGCCGACTCAATCGTCAGACCTACCACATTTACCACTTTTCCCAGTTTCCGGTAAAAAGTCTTATCTGCTAATTTATTATATTTTTCAAAATCTATGTTCTTAATGACCATTTATCAGCCTTCGTAGGATAATAATTTTAATTTCTGACGCAGTTCGGACAGCTGCGTTCCCAGTCCGCAGTCAAAAATACCGCCCTCTGTCTCGATCAGGCACTCGCCCTTTCCGAGGGTAATGTCTTTCACGATCTCCACGGTTGCATTCGGCGCAACCGCACCGGCGGAAATCTGCTTTTTCTGCATACTGACATAAGGGTAATCTTCTTTGGACACATGAATCAGAAAGCTTCTGTTATCCTCTGATTTCCGCATGGTAGTGGAGATCAGATAACACAGAACCTCCCGGTAGGAATGCAGGTCTACATGAAAAATATGCTCATAAATTCCGGTGATCGTGTCCACAAATTCAGGTTCCAGCTCGTCCAGCCGCTTCTGGTATTCTGCTTCCAGTCCCGCCGTTTTCTTCTGATATTCTGCTTCTCGTGCAGCCTCTGTACGATCCGCTTCCGCCTGTGCTTCCTGCTGTCCCTGTCTTCTGGCCGCTTCCTGTATGTCTGCCCGCTCTGCTTCCGCCTGTGATCTGGCATCCTGCAAAATACTTTCTGCCTGTGCCCTGGCATCTTCTACGATCTTCTGTGCTTCCGCCTCCGCATCTTCCTTAAGCTTCTGAAGATCTTCTCCTGCTTTGATCACATTGCCGGAAGGAGTGAAATCTGTTTCCTCTTCCTCCGGATCTGTCACCGGTGCTTCCACTTTGTCCGATGCCAGGCCGGACACAAACCCCGTATTACTTTCCTTCTGCATTTTGGCAGACAGCTCCCTGATACGTTTTGCTACCAATTCATTGGTATCTATCACTCTTGCATCGTCTTCCGAAAGCTTTGTAAATCCCTTTTTTAAAAGATTACTAGACAACGATCTCGTCACCTCCGCCTCTGGAAATGATGATCTCACCGGAATCCTCCAGCTTACGGATAATATTGACAATCTTCTGCTGTGCTTCTTCTACATCCTTCATACGTACAGGACCCATAAATTCCATATCTTCCTTGATCATAACCACCAGACGCTTGGACAGATTGTTGAAGATCGCATTCTGTACCTGCTCGTTGGCACCCTTCAGTGCCACTGCCAGATCATTGTTGTCCACGTCACGCAACACACGCTGAATTGCTTTGTCGTCCAGTAAAAGGATATCCTCGAACACAAACATTTTTTTGCGGATCTCGTCTGCCAGTTCCGGTTCTTCGATCTCCAGAGTCTCCATAATGTGTTTCTCGGTACCACGGTCTACCGTATTCAGAATATCTACCACTGCATCGACACCACCGATAATGGTGTAGTCCTGGTTCACCAGACTTGCCAGCTTGGATTCCAGTACCTTTTCCACTTCTTTGATAACATCGGGACTGGTACGGTCCATGACAGCAATACGTCTTGCCACTTCTGCCTGACTGTCGGGAGGCAGTGCAGATATGATCAATGCTGCCTGACTGGGAGACAGATAGGACAAAATCAGCGCGATGGTCTGCGGATGCTCATCCTGGATGAAGTTGATCAGCTGGCTGGCATCGGTCTTACGCACAAATTCGAAAGGCTTCACCTGCAGGGACGCAGTCAGTTTTCCGATAACATCCATCGCCTTGTCGGAACCCAATGCCTTTTCCAGCAGTTCTTTTGCATAGTTGATACCGCCCTCGGCAATATACTGCTGTGCCAGACACACCTCGTAGAATTCATTGATCACTTCTTCTTTTACCTGAGGTGTGACACTCCTGGTATTAGCAATCTCCAGTGTCAGTTCTTCAATTTCTTCTTCTTTTAGATGTTTAAAAATCCCGGCCGATCTCTCCGGTCCCAATGCGATCAGAAGAATTGCCGCTTTCTGCAATCCCGATATTCCGCCTTCTGCTTTTGTTCTTGCCATGTTTACTCCGTTTCCTAGTTCCAGTCTTCGTTCAACCAGTTACGCAACAGCGCCGCTGCCGACTCCGGATTCTCATCTACGAATTTCTCAATCATTTTACGTGTCTCGGACTTAGATTCCACATCAATATCTTCCAGCTCTGTCTCAGGAGTGGACTGCAGCATATTCTCCACAGATACCTCCTCTTCCTGCTGTACTGTCTGTCTGGTACGCATACTGTGCAATACTACAAATACGAGTAATCCCAAGATCAGGATCAGCATCACCACACTCAGCACATTCTGCCAGCTGACCGGTGTGCTCTCCTTATCATAAAAGATCGGACTTTCATAAGCAATGATCGTAATATTGCTCTCACTGATCCCCGTAGCATTGGCTACCAGACTGTACATATCGGAATCCACATCCAGTTTGGTATCCGCACTGTTCTGGGTTTTGTATTCGTCCCAAGTAGTACCGTCCAAAAGTCCCTGTCTCTTGACATCCTCATAATGGATCTCTTTATAGGTAATTGCAGCAATGGATATGGAGGAATTGGTATAATTGATCCCTCCCGCCGGTGTCACCTTATCGGTAATGGACTCATTCGGCAGATAATCCCTGCTGGTCTCAGAAGTCGAGGAAGAGCTGTTATTGCTGTCCGGGGATACATAAGTGGTATTCCCGCTTTCCCCATTGGAGGTGGTACCCGGAACACCTCCTCCATCATTGGTGTTCTCACTCTCATAAGTCTCCTCATGAGAAAGCATACCTTCATCTCTTCCGGAATTTGCATAATATTCTTTTACTGTCTCCTTATAATCGGAGAAATCCATACTCAGATGGCTGGTCACTGCCGCATCGTTATACTGCTTGGTTCCCAACAGCACCTTTTTTACCTGATTGGCGATCATGGATTCTGCCTGGTTCTGTAATTCCTGCATGGAATTGGCAATGCCTGCGGATGTGTAATCGTCACCGCCTGCAAACAGCAGATTGGAATCAGTATCCATAATGGTAATATTCGCCGTGGTATCATTCCGCAGCCATGTAGCAACACACTTTGCCAACGCTGCTGCATTCGCGGATGTAAACGTACCATCCAACTCCAGCTGGATGAACGCAGATGCTTCTTCGTTCTGTGCCGCCAGCGTTCCATTATCCTTCGGGAAGCTTAAATGTACCTTGGCCGATTTTACAGCGCTCTGTGCCTCGATCGTCTGTGTAATATACTGCTCCAGATAGGAATTGTAGAGTCTCTCCTTATCGGTAGCGGTCGTAGACATGCTGTTCCCCAGATAATCATTCAGATTCAGGGCATCCGGTACATATCCGGCAGATCCGAGAGCCAGGTTAGCCGCACTCTGCTGGCTGCTCTCTACATCGATCTTCAGTCCGTCATTGGATTCTCTATGTGCGATCCCGGCACTGTCCAGCGTATCTATGATTTCTGACGCCTGTGCGGTAGTCTCGCAGGTAACCAATCGTACATACTGTGGTTTGCTCATGACATACATGATGATCGCAAATGCAAAGATCACAACCGCAGCAGCTCCGATAATGATGCTCTTCTGTCTGGTTGTGAACTTATTCCACCATTCCAGTATTTTCGCAGGTATTTCTTTTAATTTGTCTGCCATTGCAGCTCTCTCCTCTTACGCGTCAAGTATAAAAAGGTATGATTTAGATCTGAATCTGCATCAATTCCTTGTAGGCTTCCATCACCTTATCGCGGATGGCTACGGTATACTGCAGTGCCGTAGAAGCCTTTTCCATGGCAATGGTAAGGTCATGTGTGTTGTCCGTCTCACCCAGTGCGAACCGGATCTTCTCATTTTCGGCATCTGAGAGATAGCTGTTGGTCGTCTTCACATTGTCGATTGCTGTGTTGAGAAAAGTCTCGAACATCGTTCCTTCCGCCTTCTTCTCCTTCTCCGCAAGCATTCCTGTCAGAGAGGTGGGAGACACCGTGGCTGTTCCGTTTACATTATTTAAAGCAGTAATCGCAGAAATATCCATTTTATAGACCATATCCTTCCTTACGTCGTATATTCCGGTCCGTTATGCAATGGGCCGTTATCCGGATCCGTCAGCTTACTGACCGATCTCCAGTCCTTTCAGTGCCATGGATTTGCTGGCATTAAACGCCGTGGAATTCGCCTCGTAAGATCTGCTGGCATCGATCAGATCCGTCATTTCCGTGACAATATTCACATTCGGATATGTCACATATCCATTCTCGTCCGCATCCGGATGGGAAGGATCGTATACCATATTCATCTCCGTAGTGGTATCCTCAAAGATCTGGCTGACCTTAACACCGCTTCCGGAGTAGCCGCTGCTTACATTATGCAGCACCTGGCTGAAGGTCTGCTGCGGATTCTTCTGCTGGAACGTAACGATTTTGCGGCGATACGGCGTACCATCCTCGGTTCTTGTGGTATTGGCATTGGCAACATTTTCGGAGATCACGTCCATACGCAGTCTCTGTGCTGTCAGTCCGGATGCCGTAACATCAAATGCTGAAAACATACTCATACGCTAATCCCTCACTTCATCACAGTCTGTAAATTGGTAAATTCCTGATTGATGCTGCTGATCAGTCCCTGGTATTTCAGCTGATTCTCTGCCAGCATCACATTTTCATTCTCGATATCCACATTATTACCGTCCAGACGGTAGGAATAATTGGCATAATCCACATACGCCCTGCCGCGGAGTCTGCTCAGATTGACATTGGCTACTTTATCATCCATGGACTGATAGCGATTATTGCCAAGAGCCTGCTGCAGTACCGACTCGAAAGCCACATCCTGTCTCTTATACCCCGGTGTATCTACATTGGCAATGTTATTGGAAATAGCTTCATTCCGTTGCCATGCAGCATCCGCGGCACGATTTAAAACATTAATATAATCAAACGCATTTGTCTGTATCATACTACCTCACATTCTACTGTTCCTTAAAAAATCGATAAAATCGCACAGGAACCGCTTTTACCATACCTACTCTACTTTATTATAAAGTATTTCGACAAAAACACAATACTAAAATAAGAGAAGAGACTATTTTTCGCAATAGTCTCTTCTTCCTAATCTGTCGTTATTTTTGTACTTTTTACTTAATTTCTGCCATTTTGGCGCTTTAATTCTTCAATCTCATCAAACACGGCATCGTTCAATACCTTGATATACGTTCCCTTCATGCCGGAGGATCTGGACTCGATAACGCCGGCACTTTCAAACTTCCTTAAGGCATTGACAATGACGGATCTGGTAATGCCGACTCTGTCAGCGATCTTGCTCGCTACCAGGATTCCTTCCATACCGTTTAATTCATCAAAAATATGGGTAATAGCTTCCATCTCTGAGAATGACAGGGTGCTGACTGCGGATTTCACAACCGCTACCTTACGGCTCTCTTCCGCACTCTCTTCATTTACTGCCCGGAGCATTTCCAGTCCCACCACTGTAGTTCCATACTCGCAGAGAATAATATCATCGATGTCATACTGTTCGTCACACTTATAAATAAAGAGTGTTCCCAGCCTCTCACCGGCGATCTCGATGGGAGTGATGATTGCCTGGAACTTTCTCGTGTCGATATTCTCGAAACCAAGAGTCTCCAAGTTGACATTCTCCTTCGTGGACAACACACCAAGCAGTCTCTCATTTAACATCGGATCGATAAATCCGCCAATACTGTCATCCAAAAGCTCTGTGATAGGTTCGATTCCGTCGGATTTACCTACACCCAGCACCTTACCCTTCCTGCTGATCACCAGTACATTGGAATTCAGGATCTCACGCATTACCTTACAGATATCGCTGAATACCACTTTGCTGGAGTTATTATTGTGTAACAATTTACCGATCTTACGTGTCTTGTCCAACAATTGTACGCTACTCATCTATCTTCCTCCGTTTACACATACTACGAAACCACAAGATGTTATGCACATTGTAGCACATGTAATTTCAGATTACAATGGAAATGGCGCTAATTTATGAGAAAATTCTGACAGTATATAAAACTACTTCTCTTCCGTCGGTTTATTCTTCACATAACCGCATTGTTCGTCCATGCAGACCAGTTTGTTACCTTTTTCCAGCAGCAGCTTACCGCAGCGGGGGCATTTCTCTCCCGAAGGCTTCTGCCATACCATGAAATCACATTCCGGATTATCGATACAGCCGTAATATTTTCTGCCCTTCTTGGTCTTCTTCATAACAATATCTTTGCCGCACTTGGGACATGCCACGCCAATCTTCTCGAAATAAGGCTTGGTGTTGCGGCACTCAGGGAATCCGGGGCATGCCAGAAATCTGCCGTGAGGTCCGTATTTGATCACCATGCGTCTGCCGCACAGTTCACAGACTTCGTCGGATTCTTCATCCGCGATCGTCACCTCTGCCAGATCTTTCTCAGCTTTTTTCACTGCTGCATCCAGGTCCGGATAGAAGTTCTCCACAATGGTCTTCCACTTCACAGTGCCTTCTTCCACACCATCCAGCAAGGTCTCCATATTAGCGGTAAAATTTACATCCACGATGGCCGGGAAGGCTTCCTTCATCATATGATTGACCACTTCACCCAGCTCCGTCACATAGATATTACGATTCTCCTTGGTAATATATCTTCTGGCGAGAATCGTGGTGATGGTAGGTGCATAGGTACTGGGACGTCCGATGCCCAGTTCTTCCAGGGCACGCACCAGACTTGCCTCGGTATAATGTGCGGGAGGCTGGGTAAAGTGCTGCTTCGGATCAAAATTTATAAATTCCAGTACACTGTTCTCATCCAGGTTGCCGCCCAGTACATTTTCCTCGTCCTTATCTTCCTCCTGGGTATAGACACTCATGAAACCATCAAAGCGCATTTTGGAGGCTGCCAGCGTAAAGATCTGATCCTTCGCCTGAATTTTCACTGAAGTCGTATCATACTGTGCTGCACTCATGCGGCTTGCTACAAAACCGTTTCCAGATCAGCTGATACAGACGGAACAGATCTCTGGGCAGCTGTTCTTTGATGGCAATGGGCATGCGGTTTAAATCCGTAGGACGGATGGCCTCGTGGGCATCCTGGATCTTCTGACCGTTCTTTTTTTCTGTATTTACGGCAGCCTTGTACTTTTCACCGTAATGTGCGTCGATGAACTGCGCAGCCTGTGCTTCCGCTTCTTCCGATACACGGGTGGAATCCGTACGTAAATAGGTGATCAGACCTACCGTACCTTCTCCCTTGATATCCACACCTTCGTATAACTGCTGTGCAAGACGCATGGTCTTCTGTGTGGAAAAATTCAGCACCTTGCTGGCTTCCTGCTGTAAGGTGGAGGTAGTAAAAGGAAGGGGTGCCTTCTTCACACGCTCGCCGTGTCGAACTTCCTTCACTTCGTATTTGGCACCCTTCAGGGAATTCATGATCTCATCAGCTTCTTCCTTGCTGCCGATCCCCTGCTTTTTCTCCGTAGTTCCGTAATATTTTGCGCAGATGGGCTTCTTCTCGCCCTTTACTTTCAAGTTCACATCCAGGGACCAGTACTCCTCCGGAATGAAGGCATTGATCTCATCCTCTCTGTCGCAGATGATCCGCAGAGCCACAGACTGTACGCGGCCGGCACTTAAGCCTCTCTTGATCTTCGCCCACAGAATAGGGGAGATCCGATAGCCTACCACGCGGTCTAACACACGTCTCGCCTGCTGGGCATCCACCAGATTCATATCGATCTCTCTGGCATGCTTTAAGGATTCCTTCACCGCACTTTTGGTGATCTCGTTAAAGGTGATACGATATACTTTTTTATCTTCCAGTTTCAAGGCATAGTATAAATGCCAGGAAATGGCCTCTCCCTCACGGTCCGGGTCGGTTGCGAGATATATCTTCTCTGCCTTCTTCACTTCCTTACGTAAGGATGCCAGCAGATCTCCCTTGCCGCGAATCGTAATGTATTTCGGTTCATAGTCATGTTCCACATCAATTCCCAGCTGACTCTTGGGCAGGTCCCTCACATGCCCCTGGCTGGCCATAACCTCATAATTCGCTCCCAAAAATTTTTTGATTGTCTTCACCTTCGCCGGTGACTCTACAATTACTAAATATTTTGCCATATATGCTCCCATCCATCCGTTTTCGCGGATATACGGCTTTCGGTTCCCGCCTCTTTGCCGCTTTTTCCCCATGATTTGAGTAATCGTGAACCACTATACAACAAAAAAATGGGAATGGCAAGAAAAATTTATAAAAAAAAGAGCCAAAAAGCAATCATTTCTGCTCTTCGACACTTTTCAGGGTTGGGCTATTCTATTAAAGAATAAGCAGCTGATAGGGGAATCGAACCCCTGTTTTCGCCGTGAGAGGGCGACGTCTTAACCGCTTGACCAATCAGCCATAGGTTACTTACGAACCTTGTTCAGTATAATACATTAATTTGAAAATTGCAAGTATTTTTTGAAAAATTTCTACAATTTTCAAAGAGCAGCTGATAGGGGAATCGAACCCCTGTTTTCGCCGTGAGAGGGCGACGTCTTAACCGCTTGACCAATCAGCCAAAAAAACCGTACTTGCATAGTATAATGGAGTTGTCGAAAAAATGCAAGAGGTTTTTTAAAAATTTTTACGCAGCTGAGCTGTTACACCAGATCAAAGATGCTGATCTGATTGGACTCGGGCAGGTCTCCTAATAATCCTAACGAATCCATAAGGTCAATTATCGTCTTGGAAACCTTAGTTCTTTGACGAAAATCATCTTTGGAGAGGAACGGGCCGTCCTTGGCAGCTTCCACAATGGCATCTGCCGCCTTCTCTCCCAGTCCGTCGATACTGTTTAAGGACGGCATTAATTTTCCATCCACGATCTGGAACGATCTGGACTGTGCACGGAAGATGTCGATGGGTTCAAATTCAAAGCCTCTTGCATACATCTCCTGCACGATACGCATATCACCCATAGCATCTTTTTCCTTATTAGAAAGAGTATCCTGTCGTTTTTTGTACTCTGCCATCACGCTCTCCAAGTGCCTCTGCCCCTGACACATGATCTCATAGGAAAATGCCTTGGCGCGGATACTGAAAAACGCACCGTAATAAGCTAACGGATAATGGATCTTGCAATAAGCGATACGCCATGCCATCATAACGTACGCCGCCGCATGTGCCTTCGGGAACATATACTCGATCTTCTGGCAGGATTCGATATACCACTGGGGTACGTCATGCGCCAGCATATCCGCTTTCCACTCTTCCCACATGGCACATTTTCCCTTCGCCACCATACCCTTACGTACTGCCTCCATGATCTTGAAGGACTTCTCCGGCTCCACGCCCATCTGGATCAGATACAGCATGATATCATCACGGGTACAGATTACCGTGGAAATAGTCGCCACGCCGCTCATGATCAGATCCTGCGCATTGCCCAGCCATACGTTGGTACCGTGGGACAGACCGGAGATACGCACCAGATCGGAAAACGCCTTGGGTTTCGCATCAATAACCATCTGCATAGCGAAGTCTGTACCGAACTCCGGAATGCCTAATGCTCCTAACTTTGTTCCACCGATCTGTTCCGGGGTGATGCCTAACGCGTCCGTGTTCTGGAACAGACTCATAACATCCTGTCCATCCAGCGGGATCGTCAAGGGATCTCTCCCCGTCAGATCCTGCAGCATACGGATCATGGTGGGATCATCGTGTCCCAGAATATCCAGCTTCAGCAGGTTATGGTCGATGGAATGGTAGTCAAAGTGTGTGGTTATGGTATCCGTGGTCATATCATTCGCCGGATGCTGTACCGGGGTGAAGGAGTTAATATCCTGCCCCAGAGGCAATACAACGATACCGCCGGGATGCTGACCGGTACTGCGTCGTACTCCGGTACATCCGGAAGCAATACGGTCGATCTCACTGGTCCGCTTATGAATGCCACGTTCTTCAAAATAATTCTTCACATAACCGAAAGCGGTCTTATCCGCCAGGGTTGCAATGGTTCCGGCACGAAAAGTCTGACCCGCGCCGAAGATAACCTCCGTGTATTTATGCGCCTTGGACTGGTACTCACCGGAGAAGTTCAGGTCGATATCCGGCTCCTTATCTCCTTTGAATCCCAGAAACGTCTCGAAAGGAATATCGAAGCCATCCTTATGAAGCTTCTCTCCACACACCGGACAGACCTTGTCCGGCATATCGATTCCCGCTTTACCGGCGTAGGCTTTGACCTCTTCACTGTCGAAATCCACATAATGACACTTGCTGCAATAATAATGGGGACTTAAGGGATTGACCTCCGTGATTCCCGCCATGGTTGCCACAAAGGAGCTTCCTACGGATCCACGGGAACCTACCAGGTATCCATCCTCCACTGACTTCCATACCAGCTTCTGCGCAATGATGTACATTACGGCAAATCCGTTTTTGATAATGGAGTTCAATTCCTTCTCCAGTCTTGCCTCTACTATCTGTGGCAGATCCGGTCCATAGATCTCATGGGCCCTGTTGTAACAGATCTCCGTCAGTGTCTTATCACTGTCCGGAATGACCGGGGGACACTTGTCCGGGCGCACCGGTGCAATGGTCTCGATCATATCCGCGATCATATTCGTATTGGTAATGACGATCTCTTCCGCCTTGTCACTGCCCAGATAGGAGAACTCTTCCAACATCTCCTCCGTGGTATGTAAATACAGCGGTGCCTGTTCATCCGCATCATCAAATCCTCGGCCCGCCATAATAATACGACGGTATACTTCATCCTCGGGATCCAGAAAATGTACATCACAGGTAGCCACTACGGGCTTGTGGAACTGTTCTCCCAGTTCCACGATCCTGCGGTTGATATTCTGGATATCCTCTATGGAATTGACCGTCCGGATTTTCTCCGAAGCGATCATGAATTTATTGTTGCCGCAGGGCTGGATCTCCAGGTAATCATAGAATTTTACCAGTCTGGCGATCTGCGCATCCGACTGCCCGTCAAGCAATGCCCGGTACAGCTCTCCCGCCTCACAGGCGCTTCCCAGGATCAGACCTTCTCTGTATTTCAGGATCAGGCTCTTGGGAATCCGGGGATGCTTGTTAAAATAGGTCAGATGTGACTGTGACACCAACCGGTAGAGGTTGATGCGCCCCAGATCATTTTTTGCTAAAATAATGGCATGGTAGGAGGGCATTTTTTTCACGGCATCCACACTGGATGCCCCCAGTGCATTGACTTCCGTCAGATTATGGATATCCTGCTCCTCCAGCATTTTAATAAATTTCACAAAAATATGTGCCGTACATTCCGCATCATCCACGGCACGGTGATGATTCTCCAGGGATATCCCCAAAGTCTTCGCCACCGCATCCAGGGTATGCTTTGACTGATTTTTTAACAGTACTCTGGAGATGCCCACGGTATCCACATAAGTGAACTCCTGCGGATATCCCAGTCTTCTGCAGTTCTCCATGAGAAAGCTCATATCGAAGCTGGCATTGTGTGCCACCATGATACAGCCCTCACAGAACTGCAAAAATTGCGGCAGGATCACATCGATCTGCGGAGAGTCCATGACATCCTCGTCCCGGATACTGGTCAGCTTCTCGATTTCAAAAGGAATGGGCACATCCGGATTGACAAAGGTGGAGAACCGATCCACGATCTCGCCGCCGGACACCTTCACCGCACCGATCTCGATGATCCGGTTATTCACTGGGGAGAATCCCGTGGTCTCGATATCAAATACCACATAGTCCTCATGCAGACTCTGCCCCTTATCATTGGTCACGATTTCCTTCAGATCATCCACCAGATAGGCCTCCACACCGTAAATGATCTTAAAGAAATCCTGCTTGTCCGGATTTTCATCTCCGGCTTCCTTACGTTTGCCCTTTTCCGCCTTCCACAGATCGTCCCAGACATGATTGGCATCGGTGAAACTCTGTACCACGCCGTGATCTGTGATGGCAATGGCACGATGCCCCCATTTATAGGCACGTTTTACGATATCTTTTGCCTCGGAGACACCGTCCATATCACTCATTTTGGTATGGCAGTGCAGCTCCACACGTTTTCTGGCGGAAGTATCCATTCTCGTATTGGTAAAATCAGGGATCTTCTTGATTCCCGCGATGGAGCCGATGGCAAGTTCATGGTCGAACTTATCCATCATACAGATACCCTTGACTTTTAAGAAAGCTCCCGGCTTGATATCCCCGGTCACTTCCTTCACCTGTTCGGTACGTACGAACATCTTGATGGTCATGGTATCGGTAAAATCAGACATATTGAAGATAATGATGGTCTTCTCGTTCTTAATATCCCTGGTATCCACGGACAGTACTTTTCCGCGGATGGTCACTTCACCCATCTCGCCGATCAGTTCCTCGATCTTCATGGCTTCCTCTTCAAAATCTCTGCCGTAGATCACATCGGGATTGTCTGATCTCTTCAGGGCGCCCTTTTCAAAATTGCCCCCCTTACGAAACTCTCCTTTTTTGAACTCTCCACGCTTGAATTCGCCACGACCGCCACCCTGGAAACTCTTGGTTACGCCACCTGTCGGTTCGCTTTTTGCCTTGCTGGAATCGTCTGACTTTTTCGTCTCCGGGCTCTGGGTATTTTCCTGCTCTGTGTCCTGCGCAGGCACTGTGCTGTCCACAGCCTCTTCCTTCCTGCCTCTGGTGCGGCTGTAGATGGCATCTACCTTCATGCGGATCTTAGCTTCCTCTTCCTCCTTGAATCTTCCGGTCTCTTTTTCCACATAGGCTGCATGGAGCTTCACAGAGAATCCACAGCGTTCCACCAGTATCTTCTCAAGGATCTGTAATATCTCCCCTTCCATACTGCGGTTCAGCACCGTATCCTCCATCGTTATCAGCATTTCATTGTCCGCAGGATACTCGATTCTGGCCGTCTTCAGGGCATTGTACTGAATATGACTGTATTCCCGAAATTCCTCCAGAATACTTTCTTTATAGATATCCATCAGCTTTTCCGGATTGTATTGGGAAGAAAGTTCAAATTTTTCGTATATTTTTACCGTCAGGTTGGCATCCGGAAACAACTGCTTTTTAATCTCCTGTTCCGCGGTCCAGATATCTGTTTTCTGAATCAGACGGGTACTTTTTAAATACACCCGAAGAAAGTCTCTGCGCTTTGTCGCCGAGACTCTCTCTACTTCTGTCTGACCCATCAGGTCATGAATATCCGTATTCAACTGTAAATTCGGAAATACTTCAAAAAAAGGTTTACTCATCTATTTTAACTCCAATGATCCAATTCCTCTTTTAAGGCGGGGAGCAGCTGATCCTCCGGAAGCTTTTTTATAATCTCTCCGCGTTTGATCAGTAGACCCTCTCCGATGCCTCCCGCTACTCCCAGATCCGCTTCTTTTGCTTCTCCGGGACCGTTTACCACGCAGCCCATGACTGCCACCTTAATATCCAACGGATAATCTTCCACCAGCTTTTCCACCCTGGTCGCCAGGTCGATCAGATTGATCTGGGTTCTGCCACAGGTAGGGCAGGATACGACTTCGATGCCGCCCTTTCTGAGTCCCAGGGTACGCAGGATCAGCTTCGCGGACTTGATCTCCTCCACAGGGTCTCCGGTCAGGGATACACGGATCGTGTCCCCGATGCCCTGGCTTAAGATCAGGGACAGACCAATGGCAGATTTAATATTGCCGCTGTTGACTGTACCGGACTCGGTAATGCCCACATGCAGCGGATATACAGTCTTCCCTGCCAGCAGTTCATGGGCTTTCACGCACATTAATACATCCGAAGACTTGATACTGATGACCAGATTGTCATATCCTAAGTCTTCGATCATGTGCACCTTATCCAGTGCGCTCTCCACAATGCCCTCAGCTGTCACACCACCGTATTTCTCTATTAACGGCTTCTCCAGGGAGCCGCTGTTGACACCGACACGTATGGGGATATTCCGCTCCTTCGCCGCATCCACCACAGCCTTCACCCGCTCCGTACTTCCGATATTGCCGGGGTTAATACGTATCTTGTCCGCACCGTTCTCGATGGCAGCCAGAGCCATACGGTAGTCAAAATGAATATCCGCTACCAGAGGAATATGAATCTGCTTCTTGATCTCACGGATGGCTGCTGCCGCCTCTAAGGTAGGTACCGTACAACGGATGATCTCGCAACCTGCCTTTTCCAGTCGCAGGATCTGTTCCACCGTAGCTTTCACATCTTCCGTCTTCGTATTGGTCATGGACTGGATGGCGATAGGATTGCCGCCGCCGATCTTACGGTCTCCGATCTGTATGACTTTTGTATGCATTCTGTAAGTATCTTTATCGTTCATAGGGTTACCCTGCCTTTCTTGCGTCTGTATTCTTAACTATACCCCCGATCTAAAACCCTTGTCAATTCGCAGAAGTACCAAAATACCCCGGGGTATTCTGCTTTACATATCCCATCAGTTCCAATTCCATCAGTCTCCGGTGCAACGTGACAATATCTATATATTCTCCTTTCTTCCATGCCTCCTGCAAAATAATCTCCGTCGATTTCGGCACACAATCCAACAATTTGTACACCTGACGCAAAGGCTCCTCCAGCTTTTCTATACGTTTCCGGCTCTTTCGTCTGCCTCTTATTTTCTGCGCCGGATCCGGCGATGAAAGCTCCTGCTTTTCTTCCCAGTTCCTCAAAAATTCCTCCGTAAAGCTCTCCGGTGACAGGAACACCCCCGCCCCCTGTGTCAGTAGGCGGTTACAGCCGTCACTGAGTCTGTCCGTGATTCTGCCGGGGACCACATAAACATCCTTCCCCTGCTCCAGCGCCATATCCACGGTAATTAACGTCCCGCTTTTCTGTCTGGCTTCTATAACGATCAACGCATCCGCCAACCCGCTGACGATACGGTTCCTCGGAGGAAAATATGCCGGCAGTGCCTTTGTCCCCGGCGCATAAGTGGACAACAGACCCCCTTTTTGTATCAGTTCCTCGTACAATTTCCTGTTCTGGCTGGGATAACAGATATCCACTCCGCATCCCAGCACTCCGTAGGATGTCCCTCCTGCCAAAAGCGCTGTCTGCTGGCTGATCCCATCGATTCCCCTTGCCATTCCGCTGATGACCTGTATTCCCTGACTACCGAGGTATCTGCCCAGTTCTTCCGCCACAAAACGTCCGTATTCCGAACACTCTCTGGCTCCAATGACCGCCACCGACGGCTGTTTCTGTTCCGGTAATTTTCCTTTATAAAACAAGCCGTATGGTGGGTCCGGTATTTCCAGCAGTTTCTGTGGAAATCCCTCTTCCTCCTGTAATACCAGTCCGATCTGTTTTTCTCTTAAGCTGTGATATTCTTCTTCAAGATTGCCGCTTTTTTTCTGTCTGTCCATATACTCCACAACAGAATCACTCAATATCTCCCTCCAGCCGGCGGTACCTGCTTCATAGACTCCCTGCGGGTCCCCGAATCTGCTTAGCAACTGACCGGCTCTTACCCCGCCGATCATGGGAATACTGCATATAAAATAAGCATACATTCTCTCCATCTCTGTCATCTCCGGCTCTCCCTTCTATCCCCAGTACTCTCCGGAGGGGCGATAGCAGGCTGCCTCCAGAAGATGTTCTTTTGCAATGTTTTCCTGTTCCTCCAGATCCGCAATCGTTCTGGCGGTCTTCAAAATCCGATGATATGCCCTGGCGCTCAGTTCCAACGCATGGTACAGCTGTTCCATGACATTTTTCTCCGTTTCTCCCAGACTACAATAATGATCCACATCTGCCGATGATACATCCCCATTGAAGCGATACTCTGTTCCCGCATACCTCTTCTCCTGCATTTTTCTGGCTCTTTCGATTCTCTCCCGCATCTGTTCACTGCTTTCTCCTGTGATTTTTGTCTGTAAATGCAAAATGTCCACCGGTTGCAGTTCCACGCACAGATCAATACGGTCCAATAGCGGTCCCGATACTTTTCCAAGATATTTTTCTATCTGCGGCTGTGTGCAGCGGCATTTGTTCCGATCCGGATAATATCCGCAGGGACAGGGGTTCATGGCAGCCACCAGCATAAAATCCGACGGAAAAGTTACCACTCCCGACGCCCTGGCAATCTGTACCCTGCGTTCTTCCAACGGTTGCCGCATACTGTCCAGCACCGTCCGCTGAAATTCCGGAAGCTCGTCCAAAAACAACACACCCCGATGTGCCAGAGATACCATTCCGGGTCTGGGATAGGCATTTCCGCCGCCGATCAGTGCCGCTGCAGTGACTGTATGGTGAGGTGCGTAAAAAGGTCTCTCCGTGATCAGCGCCTGTTCCGGAGTAAGCAACCCCGCCACACTGTAAATACTGGTTACCTCCAGACTCTCCTCCAGTGTAAGGGGCGGTAATATCCCCGGAATTCTCCCGGCAATCATGGATTTCCCCACCCCCGGCGGTCCCATCATCAGCAGGTTATGGAATCCCGCTGCCGCGATCATTGCACCTCTCCTGGCACTCTCCTGCCCCGACACCTCTTTAAAGTCTCCTCTTCTGTCTGCTTTCTTTTTCTGCAACAATTCTTCTGCCCGGATCCTGGGTTTGTATATTTTTTCATTTTCCGCATCCGGATGCAGCAGAGCCATAATAAGCTCTCCCAGTTCCCCGACACCCCATACCGTAATCCCCGGGATCACCGCTGCCTCCAATGCGTTTTCCCGGGGAACGATCACTCTGCCGATTCCCTTGTCTGCTGCTTCCCGAACAATAGGTAGCACTCCTTTGACCCTTTTGATCTCACCGTTCAGTCCCAGTTCTCCCAAGAACAGCGTATCCCGTACCGCCTCCTCCGTGAGAAGCTCCATATCTTTTAACAAGCCTACGGCAATAGGCAGATCAAATGCCGTTCCGTCCTTACGCCTGCCTGCCGGTGCAAGATTCACTGTTATATGGCAGGGCGGAATCTGAAACCCCGAATTTTTCATGGCGACACACACTCTCTCCCGGGATTCTCTCACCTCACTCCCCAAAGAACCCACCATCTGAAAAGAGGGCAATCCCCCAGCCAGATCCACCTCCACGCGGACCAGATACGCTTGCAATCCGCAGACTGCACCGGAATCAATTGTCGAAAACATAAACTACCTCCTTGTATATAAATTTTGTGATAAAAATTGGGTAACCAACGAAATGCGGAAACTCTGCGAAATGCCCGATGGGCAATAAAAGAATTTTGTATTAGAAATTTTCCTTGGAAATTAGCTTTTCGAAATTTGATTTTCGCAACGATTCAGAGACTCTTCTCATTCCTATGAATCGGGACTCTGAATCGTTAACGGTGATTATCATTTTATGATCCTCAGGATCAGATCTTATTTTCCATGCTGTCCGGATCCTGTGCGAACTGGATGGCATGCTCTCTGTCGATCTTGCCTTCAAAATACAATTGGACAATTGCCTCGTCCATGGTGATCATCCCCAGCTTGCGGTTGGTCTGCATGACACTTGCCAGCTGATGGGACTTTCCCTCACGGATCAGATTGCGTACTGCATGGTTCGCATGCATGACCTCAAACGCCGCTACACGATGTTTTCCGTCTGCCGTAGGTATCAGCTGCTGGGAAATAACGGCTTCCAGTGTATTGGACAGCTGTACCCGGATCTGTTGCTGCTGGTGCGGCGGGAATACATCAATGACACGGTCTACCGTGCTGGCTGCACCGATGGTATGCAATGTGGACAATACCAGATGTCCCGTCTCCGCCGCGGTGATCGCTACACTGATCGTCTCAAAATCACGCATTTCTCCCACGAGGATAACATCCGGATCTTCACGGAGAGCTGCCCTTAAGGCATTGGCATAATTGTTGGAATCAATACCGATCTCACGCTGATTGACCATGGACATTTTATGCTGGTGCAGGTACTCGATGGGGTCCTCCAGGGTAATCACGTGAGCATCCCTGTTATTATTGATCTTATCTATAATGGCAGCAAGTGTGGTAGATTTACCGCTTCCGGTAGGACCGGTGACCAACACCAGTCCACGTTTGCGCTGATACAGATCAATCACCGATTCCGGTACTCCCAGTTCTTCCGGTGAAGGTACCTTGGTTCCCACCAGACGGAATGCCAGGGCAACAGATCCCCTCTGCTTATACGCATTGACACGATAACGTCCACAGTTCGGAATAGAGAACGACATATCATATTCTCCCCGTTCCTCAAAACGCTCCCTCTGCACTTCTGTCATGATGTTGACCAGCACCTCCAGGGTATCCGCAGGCAGCATTTTGGGATAATCCATTGTGATCAGATTACCGTTCACCCGCATTTTGGGAGGAATACCTACCGTAAGATGCACATCACTTGCTCCGGCTTCTTTGGCAGCTCTGAGTATTTCTTCGATTGTCGGCATATTTTTTCCTCATTTCTTATTTCTTCAGTATATATCTGTTATCCATTGTCTTCATGACATCAACGATCTGTATATCCTCATTCTGTGGCAAAGCAAGATCCAAAATACTGTTGTCACGGAAGCTTACCACTGTGGGACACAGCACATTCTCTTCATTTTCTCTCAAAACAAGCGCCTTTTCTCCGGTACTGAGTTCTACGCTTGCCCCGGGCGGCAGAATATTAATGGATCTTAATAATGCCTGCACCGTCTCCGGGTCGTACACTTCCGGATGTTCCAGTAGTTCCTGGACTGCCTTCACTTCTGACTGGGCCGTTCCCTGCAGTGTCATCGCGGTAATCTCATCATAGCGGTTCGCCACCAGCAATACATTGGATCCCTCCAGCATTTTATATCTGCTTTCTTTTCCTTCTTCCGGGAAAAGATCCAGCTGCTTTCCCGCCGCCTGCTGGCAGATCCGGCGTATAGCGGCTCCCTCCGTCGCAAATGCATCTTCGATCACGCTGTAAGCCTCTTCCTGGGTCTCACAATTTCTGATCGCGTCTTCTCTGGAATAAGGAGCTCCGAAATATACATCCTCATGTTTTTTCAGTTTTCCCATATCATGAAGAAGGGCCGCACATACGGTATGATACTGTTCCTCTCTTCGAATATTCATTACATGGGTAATCATGGCACAGAGTATTGCCACATTCAGGGAATGTCTGAAAACATAATCTTCCAGGCTTCTCAGATTCTGATAAAAATTAATCTTCTCATCCAAATGTCCGTAGCTGCGGATAACCATATCCGCAATCGTCTGGATCCTGCTCTGTTTTCTGGTCTTCAGAATGCGATACAGCTCTTCTTCGATCGCACTGACCGCCTTGATCTGGAACCGCTCAAATTCCAGATCCTCCTGCGTCATGGGAGGTAGCGGTTCCGCAGGCTCTAAAACATAGACACCGATCAGGCCGAAATTGCGTATGCTCTCTATTGCCTGTACCGACAGAAGAGAATTCCTATCAAACAAAAGAATACTTTTCTTATTATATATAGGTCTGGCAAGACGCATTCCCGTCTTTAATTCTTCCGTTTTCACAAAACGCATCCCCGATATTCCCCCTCTTATCCAAACGTACTTACAAAAAAAATATATCACAGTGTCTAATAATTGACAAGATTGTGTTTAGTCTTCCCGAAGCTTAGATGCAAGCTTATGCAGCGCTCGTTTTTCCATACGGGACACATAGCTTCTGGAGATTCCAAGAATATCCCCGACCTCCTGCTGCGTATGTTCTTTCTGCCCCCGCAGGCCATAACGCATTACAAGAATCCGGTATTCTCTGTCTGACAGGCAGTGATCAAGGGCCGAAAACAGGCGTCTGATATTTCTTCCGAGCTCCATATCCTCCACGATATCCTTCTGTTTCTCTTCGATCACATCCAGGAGGTGAATAGCATTGCCTTCCTTATCCTGACCGATCGGTTCATATAGAGATACTTCCCTGGACAGCTTTTTACGGCTTCGCAGCATCATCAGAAGTTCATTATCGATACAACGACAGGCATACGTAGCCAGCCTGCCTTTTCCGGAATCGAAAGAATTCACTGCTTTGATCAGTCCGATACATCCGATGGAGATCAGGTCCTCCATATCCTCTTCCACATTCTGGTATTTTTTGGCGATATGCGCCACCAGGCGTAAATTCCTCTCCACCAGAATTTCTTTCGCCTGTATGGATTCTTCCACGGTACCTTCCCTGAGTAAACGGATATAATAAGCTTCTTCTCCTGCAGTTAAGGGTTGCTGAAAGGTCTTCAAAAAGCACCTCCGTGGACAGTTGCTTATGTTATTTTATGTGTTGTTCTGTCCACAAGTGCCTGTCAGTCCTCACAGACCTCAGAATAAAAACTGTGCCATCACATAATTGCTTACATCCAGTCCCTTTTCCGTAAGTGCCAGAAATCTCTCCCCTGACTCCTCTGTGTATTCCCGGAGTAAGCCGTCTGCAATATTCTGCGTGATCACCGGTCCATATACCTCGGGAAGACTTCTGCCATACTGTTTTTCAAACTGTTCATAGGAGATTCCCCGGATCAGACGCAGTCCCAAAAACATGGTCTCCTCCATCTGCTCCTGCTCCGTAAGCACCTGTTCTTCTTCCCGGCAATCCTGCGGATTCTCCAAATATGTGATAAGATCCCGTCCATTCTGGAATCTCACATTATCAACCAGCGATGCCGCGCCAATACCAAAGCCCAGATAATCCCTGCGGATCCAGTAACCGACATTATGAAGGCACTCATACCCATCCCTGGCATAATTGGATATCTCATAACGATGAAAGCCATATTTTGCCAGTATCTCCCTGGTCTCCTCATACATTGCCCGCTCCGTATCTTCCTCCGGCAGCTGTAATTCTCCCCGCTCCGCCATCCTCGCAAAAGGGGTTCCCTCCTCCACGATCAGACTATATGCCGAAACATGCTGTGGCATAGGCCGGAGTGCCAATAGTTTCCCCAGGGTATCCCGTAGACTTTCAAGCGTCTGTCCCGGCAATCCGCTCATAACATCCACATTGATATTCGTATATCCTGCCTGCACCGCTGCTTCATATGCTTCAAGAAATCCGGCAAAATCATGGATCCTGCCGAGTTCACGTAGTTCTTCATCCTGTGCGGACTGCATTCCGATGCTCAGGCGATTGATCCCTGCCTTACGAAAGGTACGTAACTTTTCCTCTGACACGGTTCCCGGATTTACTTCCGTCGTGATCTCTGCCGCCGGGTCCAGGGAAAAATTCCGTCTGATACACGCCATCAGCTTCCCCATCTGCTCTCCGGTAAGCCGCGACGGCGTTCCTCCACCAATAAACACTGACACCACTCTGCGATCCCGATATTTACCGGACTTCCCTTCGATTTCGGCAAAAAGTGCAGCCATATAGGACTCTACCGTCTGCTCCGTAGCAGGAGCAGACAGAAAGTCACAATAGCTGCACTTTTTTATGCAAAAGGGAATATGAATATATATTTCCAGTTCCTTCTGATTCATATTACTCCTTCAATAAATTATGGTTAATTCTTGTCATCCAGTTTCAAAACGCTCATAAATGCTTTCTGCGGGATTTCTACGTTACCGAACTGCCGCATACGCTTTTTACCCTCTTTCTGCTTCTCCAGCAGCTTTTTCTTACGGGTAATATCACCGCCGTAGCATTTTGCCAGCACATCCTTACGCATAGCCTTTACGGTCTCTCTGGCGATCACCTTGCCGCCGATAGCTGCCTGAATGGGAATCTCGAAGAGGTGTCTCGGAATCTCATCCTTTAATTTCTCACACATCTTACGGCCTCTCTCATAGGCGGAGTCCGCACAGACAATGAAGGACAGTGCATCCACTTCCTCGCGGTTGATCAGAATGTCCAGCTTCACCAGATTGGATCTCTCATAACCCTTCAGATCATAATCAAAAGAAGCATAACCGCGGGAGCGGGATTTCAGTGCATCAAAGAAATCGTAAATAATCTCGTTCAAAGGCAATTCGTATTTTAACAATGCTCTGGTGCCTTCGATATATTCCATGCCAAGATACTTGCCGCGACGCTCCTGGCACAATTCCATAATAGATCCGATAAATTCAGAGGTTACCATAATCTCCGCATTTACCACAGGCTCCTCCATGTATTCGATCTCGGAAGGATCCGGCAGATTGGACGGATTGGTCAGCTCGATCACTTCCCCATTGGTCTTGTGTACCTTATAGACTACTCCGGGAGCAGTGGTCACCAGATCAAGATTATACTCTCGTTCCAGACGCTCCTGAATAATCTCCAAATGCAACAGTCCCAGGAATCCGCAGCGGAAACCAAATCCCAATGCCACGGAGGTCTCCGGTTCATAAAACAGGGACGCATCGTTTAACTGTAATTTTTCCAGGGCATCTCTCAGATCTGGGTATTTGGAGCCGTCTGCGGGATACAGACCGCAATACACCATGGACTGGACTTTTTTATAACCGGGCAGGGGCACTGCACAGGGATTGTTATCGTCTGTCACCGTATCACCCACTGCGGTGTCTTTTACATTTTTAATGGAAGCGGTAATATAACCTACCATTCCCGCGGAAAGCTCTTCGCAGGGAATAAACTGACCGGCGCCGAAGTATCCGACCTCCACTACTTCCTCCCTGGCTCCGGTAGCCATCATGCGGATGACAGTGCCCTTTTTCACGGTACCTTCCATGACACGGCAGAAAATAATGACACCCTTGTAGGAATCATACACGGAATCAAAGATCAGCGCCTGTAGAGGATTCGTCGGATCGCCCTTTGGTGCGGGAATTTTCTTCACGATCTGTTCTAACACTTCCTCAATGCCGATACCGTTTTTTGCGGATATCAGCGGTGCATCCTGTGCCTCGATGCCGATAACATCCTCGATCTCCTCAATCACTCTCTGGGGATCCGCACTGGGCAGGTCGATCTTATTGATGACCGGGAAGACATCCAGGTCATGATCCAGTGCCAGATAAACATTCGCCAGTGTCTGTGCCTCAATGCCCTGTGCCGCATCCACCACCAGGATCGCGCCGTCGCAGGCCGCCAGAGAACGGCTGACTTCGTAGTTAAAGTCCACATGTCCCGGAGTATCGATCAAGTTAAAGATATACTCTTCTCCGTCCTGCGCCTGATATACCGTGCGTACTGCCTGTGCCTTGATGGTGATGCCACGCTCTCTCTCCAGATCCATATTATCCAGAACCTGTGCCTGCATTTCTCTGCTGGTCAGCAGACCGGTCTTCTCAATAATGCGGTCTGCCAAAGTGGATTTTCCATGATCTATATGTGCCACAATACAAAAATTGCGGATCTTGCTCTGATCTATCGCTGTCATACTACTCTCCATTCCTGACATATTCTTGCATCTAACGATTGTAGCATAAAATCCGCATTCTTGTCTATGTTTTTGCTTCGATTCGTAAATCAGATCATTCCCCTCCAAGGACCATATCCAAAATATGTGCCAGCGGATCACAGGCATTGATGGCTTCCTCATATGTATTATTCTGCGCTCCCAGTTCCACCAGAAGCGTCCTGGGACACAGATGCATATTGTATCTGTATCCCTTCAAATAGATTCTGCGGGTCAGACCCGGGTAATACTCCGCTGCCTTCAGCTGCATCTGAAAAGAAAATGCCAGATTTGCCTCCTGATTATCATTCCGGAGATAATCGATATCTCCTGTCTTGCGCGTGCGGCTGAGTCCGTTAAAGAACATAAATTTAGCGGTGGGTCTGCCCTGCAGTTCCGTCACCAGTCTGGTGTCCTGCGCCACTTCATCTCGGTGCAGATCTATCACCACCTGAATGGACGGATTCTTTGCAAGTAGCTGTTCCACTTCCGGAAGCGCCCTGGAATAAGCATTGTCTCTGGTTTCCACATCATACTGTCCGGTATGATGAAGTACCCGGTAGCCGTATTGTTCTGTAAGCACCTGTGTCAGGTATTCTCCCACTCCCACAATACCTGTGTTCACATCTCCCGGCACAGAATCTGCAAATGCCTCCTGGGAATGGGTGTGATAGATCAGGATCTGTGGGCCTTCTCCCTCCTGTTTCGCCATGGTCATATCGATTTCCATAAACTTATCCACGGATAGTTGATCGCTTCCTATCATGGTATTGGCATCAATTGCATAAAAATTTCCTACCAGTGATTCGTAGTCCTTTAACTGTGCAAGGTCAATCTGCATCTGTCTGCCGGCCGGAACAAATTCTCCGCCGGCTGTTGCGGAAGTACTCTCCGCCGGTTCCTCCACCTCCTGTGTTTCCTTTCCACCGGATTGCGGAAGAATTCCATCTGCTCCCAACAATTCTTCCGTTGTCAGTGTATGCCACGTAGACTCATCCTCCGGCGGCTGTGTCCGCGTTTTCCGAATATCTCCGTATCCCAGCAGGGGCACCAGTCCCTGTACCGACTGTTCCAGCAATATTCCCGTGCTGTCTTCAGAGGCTGCAACCGCCTGAGAATACCCAACGATCGGATAAGCATCCGTTCCGTTTCCGGTCGTCAGCAAAATGCCGCTTCCGACCATAAGGAGCAACGCCGTCCGATGCATGTTCCTTTGACTCATTTTTACCGCCGCCACTCCCCTTCCCATACGTTCTCCCCTATATATATGCCGGCACGTTTTCTTTGATTCGTTATACCACAAATGATTTTTCCATGGCTATATTGATTCCTTCGGACACAGTATAGCTGACCCTCTTCACTACAGAATCAATATCTTTTCCCGTCATATACATATTGTTCAGTTCCGCAAATGCCATTCTATGCTGTCCCATATATTTCACCGCATCAAATTCCTTCTCGCCACTCATCAGTTTTTCCAGGGCATCCCCTACAATGGTAGCTGCATCCACTACCGTAGGAATTCCTATAGCTATCACCGGCACTCCCAGTGTTTCCTGTGTCAGTGCATTACGATGATTTCCCACACCGGAGCCCGGCTGGATCCCAGTATTGGTAATCTGGATCGTTCGGTTCAGTCTTCTGGTACTGCGGGCAGCCAGCGCATCCACAACGATCAGTACATCCGGTCCGGTCTCTTTTACAACTCCGCTTATGATTTCCGCTGTCTCCATGCCGGTCTTGGCCATGACTCCCGGCTCAATGCTACTGACAAGATTCATCCGGGTGCAGTTATATGCTGCCTTACCATAATTTTTCACTACATGTCTGGTGATCAGGAGGTTATCTACCACCTGAGGTCCCAGTGCATCCGCAGTCACTTCTCTGTTGCCCAGGCCCACCACCAGTACCGACTGTTCTTCCTGTTCCTGCGGCATCATTTTCAGAAGTTCTTCCGCCAGTGCTTCTGAAATCTCCCGATGATAATCATCATCCGGCTCCACCATCGCCGGAGCCTCCATCGTCACATAGACTCCCATGGGTTTTCCCAGCATTTTCTCTGCATTTTTCGTATCGATCGTAACCTTAGTGATACGAAGATCCGCCTCTTCCTCGTAGTGTTCTTCCACCGACACACCCCGTAATTTACTTTCTTCCTCGTTGACGCTTTCTCTTGCCTCCAGGGCAAGGTCCGTTCTGATCTGAAAATTATCCATTTTACACTCTCTGCCTGCCTTTCTTGGCAATATATTTTTTACAAAAAAACGCAAAATATGTATTGACAAAAGGCGGCAGATTGTCTAAACTACAATAGTATGTTTACGTTAGTCTTCCGTGTCTGGCTAAAGTGAAACATTTCTTGTAAATTATAATTTTATTGTATACATTATGGAGGTGTACGACTTGGCTAACATTAAATCTGCAAAAAAGAGAATTTTAGTATCCCGCACAAGAGCTGACAGAAACAAAGCTATCCGTTCCGGCGTTAAGACTGCTATCAAGAAGGTATACGCCGCAGTTGAATCCGGCGACAAGGAAGCTGCAAAGGCTGAACTGACCGCTGCTACCAAGACCATCGAGATGGCTGCTTCTAAGGGCGTTTACCACAAGAACAACGTGGCGAGAAAGATTTCCCGTCTGAGCAAAGCTGTTAACGGAATGGCTTAATTTTTCTTGAACTGATACAGAATTTAAGGCATACAAAAAGCACCTATACCGTCATGTAGGTGCTTTTATTGTGCAATTTAATATGTGCGGGCGATAAGCCCGCACATATTTCTTATCTTCTGTGTCCACCGCCACCATGGCTGACGCCGCTGCTGCTTCTGTGGCTTCCGCCATGACCTCCGCTGCGGTGGCTGCTTCCTCCGCTGCTACTGCTGGTCTCGATTCTTCTGGTAACCACATTCTTACGCAGATACTGATCTCTGGTATCGTTGATCTTTGGCTTTTTACCTTCAACATACTGGTTCGTTGCGGTAGTATCCTTTGCTTTGTTCTGATGCAGATTCACCACTGCATAGATCAGAGCGACCACAAGTCCTACCAGGATCCAGGGAGCAAATGTCATAGGCATGCTTTCCTGGCTCTCCTCCATGGTCCGGGTCACATAACTGATACAATTCTTATATGCTCTGTAGGGGCTTTCGTCTATGTAGTCATCCACTGCATACAATGCCTGGTCGATCTCATAATCACCAAAATAATCATAGACATTTCCGCAGGTGGACAGCCAGCTTCCCTTCTGTCCCTCATAGGAATTATCCAGAAGCAGAACGCCGTTGCCATGTACCTTGTTATAGCCGTAATTATTGTAATCATAGAAGTTATCTGCCAGATCTCTCATAGCAGTGCTCCAGTCGGTGCTGCCGACCTCCTTCGCATGAAATGCCTCCGGAAGATCCGGATCCTGCAGATCATATTCTACCGATTCGGAGATTGTTACGATGACGATATCTGCCTGAATCTTCTCCTCACACTCCGCAATATATTCCCGCAGACTCTGCTCCTCTTCATCCGTCAACATATCCGCATAGTCATATACACGCTCTGTGGGCTCCTGACTGTTGCCCCGTACGGGCTTAGGCGTAAGTGCATGAACAACTGCCGCTCCGATAGTGATCACTGCCAATATTCCGGCAATGATAAACCATATTTTAAAATATATGAAGTACTGTCTCAGTGCTTCTCTCTTAATATCTTTTTCCATTGTCCCGTTATCCTTCCCTCATAATCTCTACAGCAGACTGGCAATCGCATTTACCATGCATAAAATTGCCGCCAGTGTCACACCAAGTGTTCCTGCGTAAGCCCACACCTTTGCTTTGGAAATCGGTGCGGTACCTACCAGTTTACCGGTCTGTCCGTTCACATAGAAAGGATACTCTTTCCCTTTATAGGTATAATCATACTTCCATACCGGCAGAAGTCCATAATTTACCTCACTGCCTGTTACGCTGATATTTTCTCCCAGTTTGCGGACGCTGGAATAACCGGAATAGCTGTCATGCAGCATCTTCTGCGCATCTTCCTGCATCTTCGCCTTCGCCCGGCTCTCCACCAGATCGGAGGTCATATTGTAACGCTCACTGTAAAATCCGGACAGGTACTCCGGTTTGAACTCCTGAAGTTCCTTATAATCAAAAGGCTCCATCAGATCCATGACATCATCCGGCATTCCGATGGATGCATCCACCGGAATCTTGTCAAAATTAATATCCATATCCCGGACAATATCATAATAAGAAGTCTCGGTATATTGGGTATTACCGGTAGTCCAGCTACGCACCTTGGTACCTTCTCCGTGGAATGTACAATTGGTATCATAATCATAAAACCAGAATGGTACATAATCACCGTGGATACCATTCAGTCTCACCTCAGACAGAAAATCTGTCGGTGCAAAAATACATTTTTCAAATTTATCACGGATCAGCTTTTTGCAGCCTTCCTTACCCATACGGAACGGTATCAGCATATGCGGTGTATAGCTTCCGGCTATCTGATCGTCTACGATCACATAGTTGTCGCAGTAGGGGCACTGAGTTGCGGAGGTACTCGCTGTCATTGGTATTTCACCACCACAGTTTGGACATACCTTATTCACCTTTTTCAGAGCTTCCCCTTCGGCTGCCGACAGCTTTCCTTCCGGTTGATCTGCTCCTGCTGCCTGGGACGCTTCCGACGCAATACTGTTTTCGTCACCGCTCGTCTCGATCACGCCATCCTGGCGTTCTTCACTGTCCTCGCTCTCACAGAAAGGACAGAACATTTTCTTTCTCTCCGGGCTGTAGACCACATTACCGCCACAGTTTTTACACTTAAAGATCATCTTACCCCCCGCTTTCTGCCTTTTACGACATTTTTCTTAATGGAACTTCCTATATCTTACCATACATTCTGACGTATTTCCATATGCTAAAATTGCACTTAATCTTTTCTTATCGTTCGCTCCCCTGCTATCTCACGCTTTCATCAGCTCCGCATAATCTTCCGGCAGAAAACGGTGATAGATCACATGACACCCTTCGTCACGAAAGCAATAGCAATAAGGGTCCCCCATCCCTTCCGGGAAACGGATCATAACATCAAAATCCTCACCCTGCATCTCTTCCACATAAATATTCTCGGAGTGACTTAAAAATAACCGTCGTATATCCTCGAGCTTACAATCATGTTCACCAATCAGCCGGATCAATTCATAGATAAATCCTGTCTCCGCAAAATGCTCATGGACATAAGCACTGCCCTCCTCCGGAATACAGAGACAGAAGCGGTCTCCTCTGCGGGTAACATCGAGGTTTCCAAGCTTCCGCGTCATACTCTCCGGCTGTCTGGCAAGTGTGATTTCCATCTGTTCGGCCGTATCCTCAGTATCCAGTAAATGATTCAATGTAGTTAAAGGATAATACAGGCGGATTTTCTCTCTGCGAAACCCTAACTTAGCCTGTTCCTCCTGGATCACATCCATAAGATTTTTCTCTAATTTATCAAAAGTCATATGCTATTTCCTTATAAAAATTTGTCCAGTTCCGTCTCTACGATCTGCTTTTTCTTCACCTTCGGGGAACGGAGCACTTTCCCCTGCGACACAACCATATCCACATTACGAAGTGCCCTTATGTCCTCCAAAGGATTCTTCTCCACCACGATCATATCTGCGCATTTACCGGGTTCCAGTGTACCGGTGATATCTCCGATGCCTGCCATTTCGGCGCCCCGGCAGGTAGCGGTGTACAGTGCAAAAGTATTGGAGACTCCCACATACTTGTGGAAGTAGTATAATTCTCTCCAGAAATCATACTGGGTGATCCAGGGGCATCCCACATCATTGCCCAGTACCACAGGAATATCGTTGGCAATCGCCGCCTTCGCACAGTCAATGATACCTTCAAATACCACATTGCCGTTAAACTGTTCCACTTCGGAAGCATTAGTAATGGAACGGTCGAACAGTGCATAAGGAAGCGCCGGAGACAATGTAGTGCACAGAAATGCATTGTGTTCCTTGAAAAGCGCTATCATCTCTTCGTCCGCTTTTGCACCGTGTTCGATAGAGTCTACCCCATTCTGCAGAGCAACTTTTACGCCCTTCGGAGACTCCACATGAGCCGCTACCTTATATCCCATGCCATGCGCTTTATCGCAGACTGCCTTTACCATTTCGGGAGCCATTTTTAATTCACCGGGCACCCCTTTTTCTTTCGCATCCAGTACGCCGCCGGTGATCATGAGTTTTACCAGATCCACCTTCTGTGCTTTGACAATTTCCAAATGCTGCAAAGCTTCTTCGATGCTGCCTGCCGCGATTGCCACGGAGCCGGCCATATGTCCGCCGGGGACAGAGATGCCTTCGTTCGCTGCGAGGATTCTGGGCCCTGGCTTTTTGCCTGCGGCAATGTCATCCCGCAGTCTGGTATCAAAATCTCCCAGGCCTCCCACGGTACGGATCGTGGTCACACCACTGTACAGCTCGTCTTTGGCAAAGCCACAGACCATGTTATAGGCGATCGCTTTGGTCAGACCATTGCTCATGATCTTTTTCACCAACGCTTCATTGTCTCTCTGCTTCTTCTGCGGCTTTCCGTTACCCGCCAGATGTACATGCATATTGATCAGTCCTGGCAGGATATATTTTCCTTGCAGGTCGATCTCTTCATACCCGGAAGCCTTCAGGTTTCGTTTCCCGCCTTCTTCCGCTGGCAGAATTTCTGTAATCCTCTCATTTTCCACCAGAATGACCTGCCCCTCCTGTACCTGCATGTCTTTTGTACCGTTTAAGATTTTTCCATTTGTAAATACATATTTCATAAAGCGTTCCCTGCCTTTCCATGTGTCTCAGACTTCCAGATACTGAAATTATACCGTATTAATCCCCAGCCGCAACCACATTCATTTTAATCTATCTGCCGTAATCTACGTAAGAAAATGGCATAACCCGCCATTCCTGATGATAGTTTAGTGATAGAAAAGGGTGATACTTATTAGATTATATAACATAACAAAAGAGGATTCCATTGTTGGCTTTCAACAAAGAATCCTCTTTTTTCAAGGGTTTTGAGCCCTTATTTTTTGTGCAATTGTTCTATTACTTATAGTTTACGATCTGTCCGAAGTCAGCCTTCAGGGAAGCGCCACCTACCAGACCACCGTCGATGTCTGCCTGTGCAAACAGTTCGGGAGCGCTGGAAGCAGATACGGATCCGCCATACTGGATACGGATAGCTGCTGCGGTTGCATCATCATAGATCTCAGCGATGCACTCACGGATTGCCTTACATACTTCCTGTGCCTGCTCGGTAGTAGCTACTTTGCCGGTACCGATCGCCCAGATGGGCTCGTATGCGATCACAGCGGTTGCTGCCTGTGCGGCAGTTACATTCAGGAATGCGATCTTGATCTGCTGACGGATGAAGTCGATGGTAACACCCTGCTCTCTCTGCGTCAAAGTCTCACCACAGCAGATGATGGGAGTAATGCCATGTTCGAAAGCCTTGAGGACTTTCTTGTTCACGGTCTCGTCAGTCTCTGCAAAGTACTCTCTTCTCTCGGAGTGACCGATGATCACATACTTCACACCTGCATCATCTAACATTGCGGGAGAAATCTCGCCGGTGAAAGCACCCTTCTCCTCGAAGTACATATTCTCGGCACCAATCATGATATTGGAACCCTTTGCTGCCTCCATAGCGGGAATGATGTCGATTGCGGGAACGCACAGCAGTACGTCTACTTCATCATTTGCTACGAGGGGCTTTAAAGTATTGATCAGTTCTACTGCCTGGCTGGGAGTCATGTTCATCTTCCAGTTGCCGGCAATGATCTTCTTTCTTGCCATAACCATACACCTCTTATTTTTTATCGTTCTTATCGTATACCGGAGAATGCCTGAGGCATTCTCCTCAGAATAACTTAGAAATACTTAGGCGGCGTACTTTTGACGCCTTAGTATTTCTTTATTCTTATTTGTCGTCTGCTGCTGCCACGCCGGGAAGCTCTTTGCCTTCCAGGAACTCCAGGGAAGCTCCGCCACCGGTAGAGATGTGGCTCATCTTGTCAGCGAAACCAAGCTGGTTAACAGCTGCTGCGGAGTCACCACCACCGATAATGGTAGTTGCATCGGTCTCAGCCAGAGCCTTCGCTACAGCGATGGTACCTGCTGCCAGGGTAGGATTCTCGAATACGCCCATAGGTCCGTTCCATACAACGGTCTTAGCAGTCTTAACAGCCTCAGCATACAGAGCTGCAGTCTTGGGTCCGATATCACATCCCTCTCTGTCTGCAGGCATGTTGGTAACATCATATGCCTGAACCTCAACAGGAGCATCGATCGGGTTAGGGAAATCAGCGATGGTTACGGAATCAACAGGCAGTAACAGCTTCTTGCCCAGCTTCTCAGCCTTTTCCATCATTTCCTTACAGTAGTCGATCTTGGTATCATCTACCAGAGACTTACCGATTTCATATCCCTTTGCCTTTAAGAAGGTGTAAGCCATACCACCACCGATGATCAGGGTATCGCACTTCTCTAACAGATTGGAGATAACGTTCAGTTTATCAGCAACCTTAGCGCCACCCAGGATAGCTACGAAAGGTCTTACGGGATCTTCTACAGCCTTACCTAAGAAGTTGATCTCCTTCTCCATCAGGTAACCTACTACGTTCTGACCACCCTTAGCGGTGATGAACTTAGTAACGCCTGCTACGGAAGCATGCGCTCTGTGAGAAGAGCCGAATGCATCACATACATACAAATCAGCCAGGTCAGCCAGCTCTTTGCTGAACTCCTCACCGTTCTTGGTCTCTTCTGCGCCACGGAAACGGGTATTCTGAAGCAGAACAACGTCGCCTTCCTTCATGTTCTCAACAGCCTTGGTAGCTGCTTCGCCGGTTACATTGTAGTCAGCTACGAAAGTAACCTCTTTGCCCAGCTTCTCGGACAGTCTCTTGGCAACGGGTGCCAGAGATTCGCCTTCGTTGGGGCCGTTCTTTACCTTACCCAGATGAGAACAAAGAATTACCTTGCCCCCATCATTGATCAGCTTCTTGATGGTAGGCAGAGCTGCAACGATACGGGTATCGTCAGTGATCTCACCGTTCTTTAAAGGAACATTAAAGTCGCATCTTACCAGGACTCTCTTTCCTTTTGCGTTAATGTCATCTACAGATTTCTTATTTAATCCCATGGTATTAACCTCCAATTATTTTAGTATCTAAAAAGGGCCCGGTCCTTGTAAGACCGGACCCTGATAGGTCTTTACGCGTTAACGCCTGTCGGCTTATGCTAACTCGCTGAAGTACTTGATGGTACGAACCATCTGAGAGGTGTAGCTGTTCTCGTTATCATACCAGGATACAACCTGTACCTGAGTATTGCCATCTTCCATAGGAGCAACCATGGTCTGAGTTGCATCGAAGATGGAACCGTAGGTGCTGCCTACGATATCGGAAGATACGATCTCATCGGTGTTGTAACCGAAGGACTCGGTAGAAGCAGCCTTCATTGCTGCGTTGATCTCTTCCTTGGTTACAGCGCCCTTAACTACTGCTACCAGAATGGTGGTAGAACCGGTAGGGGTCGGAACACGCTGAGCGGAGCCGATCAGCTTGCCGTTCAGTTCGGGAATTACCAGACCGATTGCCTTAGCAGCACCGGTAGAGTTGGGAACGATGTTGCAAGCGCCTGCACGGCTTCTTCTCAGATCACCCTTTCTCTGAGGTCCGTCAAGGATCATCTGATCACCGGTATAAGCGTGAACAGTGGTCATGATACCGCTCATGATAGGTCTGCAATCGTTCAGAGCCTTAGCCATAGGTGCTAAGCAGTTGGTGGTGCAGGAAGCTGCGGAGATAACGGTATCTTCGGGCTTCAGGGTCTTGTGGTTAACATTGTATACGATGGTAGGAAGGTCGTTACCTGCGGGAGCAGAAATAACAACTTTACGGGCACCGGCAGTGATATGTGCGGAAGCCTTCTCCTTAGAGGTGTAGAATCCGGTACACTCCAGAACTACATCAACCTTTAATTCACCCCAGGGAAGCTTGCTTGCGTCAGCCTCTTTGTAGATGGTGATGGTCTTGCCGTTAACGGTGATGCTGTCCTCGCCAGCCTCAACGGTGCTTGCATACTTGTAAACACCCTGAGAAGAATCATACTTCAACAGATGTGCCAGCATCTTAGGGCTGGTTAAATCGTTGATTGCTACTACTTCATATCCTTCTGCATCGAACATCTGTCTGAATGCAAGACGACCGATACGGCCGAAACCATTAATTGCTACTCTTACTGCCATTTTAGTTTCCTCCTAAAATATTAATTTTATATCTTTTGACTTACTGTGATTCACAGATTGTCAAAATTTTATCAGCAAAAACATTTTACCTAATTCCTGATTATAATTCAAGATGTAAATGAAAAATATTTGTGATTTTGTGGTAAATTTTACAGTTTGTTTAGAAATGGTATGGTTTTTGCTCCGTTTTTTGCTATACTGTACCCTGTAAATGACTTACAACAGAATGATAACCAGAAAGGATAAAAAATATGTCTATCAAAGCAGATTGTCATCTTCACTCTTCTTTTTCCGGGGATTCAAAGGCTCCCATGCCGGAGATGATCGATAAAGGGATCTCTCTGGGACTGGAAACCATGTGTTTCACCGAGCATAACGATTTTGATTATCCAAATACTGAGGAGGGACCCGGCAGCATCTTTTTGCTGAATACAGATTCTTATTTGTATGACATCCTCCGCTGTCGCGCCAAATACGAAGGGAAAATGCGGGTTCTCTTCGGTGTGGAATTAGGCTTGCAGCCGCATCTGGCCGACCGAGACGAAGATTTTACTTCCGCCTATGATTTTGATTTCGTCATTGGCTCTACCCACCTGTGCCGGGGAATGGATCCCTATTACCCCGAATATTTTGAGAAGTTTTCCTCCGAGGAGGAAGCCATCCGTGCTTATTTTGCAGAGACGCTGGAAAATCTGAAATGCCATGACGATTATGACGTCTTAGGGCATTTGGATTATATCGTCCGTGTGGCGCCGAACAAAGATAAAAATTATTCCTATGACAAATATAAGGATGCCATTGATCCGATTCTGGAGCTGTTGGTTCACAGCGGCAAAGGTCTGGAATTAAACATCGGTAGCTTCCGCTACGGTCTCAGACAGCCCCATCCCTGTACCGATATTCTGCGCCGCTATCACGAGCTTGGCGGTGAGATCATTACCGTTGGCAGCGATGCACACAAAGCACAGGATGTAGGATCCTATCTGGATCTCGCCTCCGAGATTCTGCAGCTGTGCGGTTTCAAATATTATACGATCTATGAAAAACGCAGCCCGGAATATCACAAGCTGTAATTTTCTTTATTCCCTATCCTCCAAGCTGAATGTGTTCCTTCATCAGCTCGCGAAGCAACGCATCCGCTGTCCATGAGACATTATACGGTGTCACAATCGCCTTCAGGGCAACCGGTGGTAAGCCGGTTGCCTTATATTCTGCCAGGAATGCATCCACCTGTTGCGAATCCATTCCGGAAAACACCAGCATTTCCATTGCAAAATCAGGACCGTTATATATTTTTCCATTCTTATGAAAACCGCTGATTTCCGCCAGTGTTCCGATCTTCTGTCCATAGTCCCTGCGGTTCACCGCCGTCACATCCACACCTATTTTCTCCGCTGCCATACGCACAGCCCGGTCTTTTTGTGTACTCACGCCAAACAATAATATTTTTGCCATTATATTTCCTCACAGTCCATCACCCGGAAGCCGTTCTTTTCCAGCAATTGTACAAATACCCCCTGTCCGGGGATGAGTTTACCGGTAAAGCTTCCATCATAAATCTGCTTTACACCGCAGCTGGGACTTCGTGACTGTAAGATTGCCAGATCGATGCCATTCTCTTTGGCGATCCGCAGAGCCTCCTCTGCGCCTTCCCGAAACTGCCTGTCCACATTTATGCCTTTACAGTTTATGACCTCGCCGCTCACGATCTCCGACGGATCCCTCGGGGTCGGAAGTCCTCCCAGCACCTCAGGACATACCGGGATTACCTCATGCCCTTCCAGATATTTTGCCACACGCTCGCTGTAATTATTTTTCCCGTTATATTTACAGTTTTCGCCCAGCAGACAGGCACTGACCAGTATTTTCATCGTAATCTCCAGCTTTCCGTTATTATGTGTGTTACAGCAACGGCGCGATCAGGCGCATGATACACTGCCAGCCTCTCACTGCCCTATTTTTCCTTCCATCCCGGTATTTATCGGTGACTTCCTCACTATCCTGTAACAGCTTATCAAAATCCGCCTCAATATCCCGGATGGCATCACAGCCGTGCATCCACACACCGTTTTCAAAATGATGATACAGGCTCCGGTAATCCATATTGATAGTACCGACGGTCGCCGTATCCCCATCACACAGCATCTGCTTCGCATGCAAAAAGCCCGGGGTATATTCATAAACCCGCACACCCTGACGCACCAGTCCGGAATAATAGGATCTGGTCACACCGTAAATGATTTTTTTATCCGGAATACCCGGGGTAAATACCCGTACATCCACGCCACGTTTTGCCGCCAGTCCCAGCTCTCTCGTCATCTCATCACTGATGATCAGATAAGGAGTTGCCACATAGAGGCGTTTCTTCGCCGTCTTGATCAGGTTCAGGTAGACATTCTCACCCACCGGCTCTCCGTCCAGTGGAGAATCCGCATAGGGCTGTACATAGCCGGATGCCTTCTGCACATTTCCATCTTCCGCACCTTCCTGCGATGCCTGCAGATACTTTTCATAATCTGTATCCGCCTGTCCCATAACGTTCCACATTTCCAAAAACATCATGGTAAAATTCTGTACCGCTCTGCCGGTCAGCTTCACACCGGTATCCTTCCAGTAACCGTAAGGATGCGTGATATTAAAATACTCATCTGCCAGATTATATCCACCGGTGAATCCTACTTTTCCGTCGATGACCATGATCTTACGATGGTCGCGGTTATTCATGAAAATATTTAAAAAGGGCACTACATAGTTAAATACCCGGCACTGTACACCGATGGCATTCATGCGGTCTATAAAGCTTTTATCCAAAAAGCCGATACAGCCCACATCGTCGTACAGAATACGGACTTCCACGCCCTCGGCAGCCTTTCTTGCCAATACATCCTTCAGCCGTGCAAAAGCCTCCGCCTCCTCTATGGCATGATATTCCAGGAATATAAAGTGCTTTGCCTTCTCCAGCTCCTTAAGCTGTTCCTCGTATCCCAGATAAGCTTCCGGATAGAATTTCACAGCTGTCGTGTCATACACCGGATAATTACCATACTTCCAGATATAATGGCATTGATTTGCCAGCAAAGGATCTTCCTGCTCCAGCTGCTGCAATATTGTCTCATCCTGAACATTCAGAGGAATCAGTTGTGCATCCACATCCTCAAATTTCCGGATGATTTTATGCATAGCCTCTTTATGTCCGAACAATCCGTAAATACACAGACCGAACACAGGAAATGCCAATATTACAATGATCCAGGGCATCTTAAATGCGGCATTGGTATGTTTCCCATAAATCCTGAGCGCCACTACCAGTGCAAACAGGCTGGTCAGCAGAGAGATCACTGAAGAATACTGATACAGTTTGATCATCAATATCAATATCCAACCGATCTGTAAGAGCACAGCCAATGCTGCAAACGCAATTCTTCCTATACTGTTTTTCACATTCCCTTTTACTTCAGAACGTATCTGCTTTTTCTTACCCATAATGTCCTCTTTTCTCTTTCGTTCTGCCAGATCATAAGTAATCTCCCCCCTCACAGACTGCCTGCACTGCGCACAGACAGCCATGGGTATATTCTATGATGCCAGGGTCAAAAGGTCTAAGCCCACATGAGCTTGCTCATATGTGGGCGAAAGACCTTAGGACCCGCCCCGATATGAGCATAAAAGTGGGATGATAATCCCACGATATGCGAATATTGGGGTGGATTGTGGGAGTGCGCAGCACGGAACAATCCGTAGGCATCAAAGTCGGGGGCTTTTGCTCCCGACATCATTCTATGGGGGATTGTTTTATGGTATAACATTTTTGCAAAAATCTCAATAGGTCTATGGACTACAACTGTCCTCTTTTGTCTGCCTAACCACAGTTTCTGTCACACAGTACCACCACTGTAGACGGCGTGGTCTGGGCAGGAATGCTTCTCGTGGAAGAGGAATAGATGACCACCAGATTATGGTTCGCGGGACTCGCCTGGAAATACTGGTTGTTCACGGTACGCACATCCACTGAGCCATCCAGATTCAGCTGCAATGTCTGCTCCTCATTGACCAGGGAATTGCTGTAGTAGCTCACATCCACATTCCGGTCGCTTCTCTCTTCAGCCACTACCACTGCCGTATACTGAGGCGGATAGATCAGGGGCATGGGCGCATCGTTGCGATACCAGAAGGTTGCCATCATTCCCACTGACAACGTAGTAAAATCCACCACATAGGTATCGGGGTTGATAAAAAAGTTCACGGTATTGCCATCCGTATCCTCGATAGCGGCAAATAGCAGGCATCCATCAGCTCTGCGACCGCCCTGCCCTGCCGGCACCAGATCCACGATCGTTCCCTTCATGGAACAGAAGCTGTTTCTTCTCATAGGTCTCTGAAACGAAAATCGATAATCCATAGTCTCTCCTGTGAATTATAAAAGCTTTCTTCTATTATATGCACGCCCCCGCTATTGATGTTACGTGTCGTGATAAAAATATAGGACCACTATGTAAAATAGTGATCCCTGTTTTCCTACAGGACAATGGTCCCGCCGCCCAGTACATGTTCGCCCTGATAGAACACCATAGCCTGTCCCGGTGTAGCGGCACGCACAGGTACATCGAAGGTACAGAGTACTCTGCCATCCGGTTGTTTTGTAAGTGTTCCATGCTCGCCCTTATGATTATAGCGAATCTTAGCCAGTACTCTGACGGGTTCTGTGATATTCTCCACTGCCATATAATTCACATTTTCACATAATACTTTATCCGTGAAAAGTTCCTGATTGGAACCGATCACCACCTCATTGGTCTCGGGGCGGATGGCTGTAACAAACACCCTCTCTCCCATGGGAAGATCCAGTCCTCTGCGCTGCCCCAGGGTATAATGAGTAATCCCCTTATGATGCCCCAGTATCCTGCCGTCCTCCGTGACAAAATTGCCCGGTCCCGGCACCTTTTCTCCGGCTTCTCTGTCAATAAAGGAAGCATAATCATTGTCCGGCACGAAACAGATCTCCTGACTGTCCGGCTTATGTGCCACCGGAAGTCCCGCCTCCTCTGCCAGGGCACGGATCTCATCCTTAGTGTATTCTCCCACCGGCATCAGAGTATGTGAAAGCTGATCCTGGGTCAGATTATACAGCGCATAGGTCTGGTCCTTCGCCGCCGTAACGGAATTGCGGATAGCAAAACGGCCGTTTGGCAGTCTGTCGATCCTCGCATAATGCCCCGTGGCAATATAGTCCGCGCCGATCTCTAAGCTCCTCTGTAACAGGGATTCCCATTTCACGTAACGGTTGCAGGCGATGCAGGGATTCGGTGTATGCCCTCTTAAATACTCGTCCACAAAATAATCCATGACATGACATTTGAACTCTTTTTTAAAATTCATGACATAATAAGGAATTTCCAGTCTCTCTGCCACTCTTCTGGCATCATCCACCGCAGACAATCCGCAGCATCCGCCATTGGCTTCCTTCGCTGCTTCCTCCTCGTCCTGCCAGATCTGCATGGTGACACCGATCACATCATAGCCCTGTTCCTTTAATAACATGGCTGCCACGGAGGAATCCACGCCTCCGGACATGCCAACCACTACTTTTTTCTTCATAGATCTTAATAGTCTTCCTCTTCTTCGCCCTCACTGATATCATTCTTGGGCTTCTGCAGGCCCTCGATGGTGATGTGGTTCTTCTCCGCATAATCCCACAGAGCTGCATGGATGGCTTCCTCTGCTAAAAGTGAGCAGTGTACCTTTACGGGAGGCAGTCCGTCCAGCGCCTCCATTACCGCCTTGTTCGTTACCTGCAAAGCTTCCTGGATGGTCTTGCCCTTTACCAGTTCGGTAGCCATGGAGCTGGTAGCTACGGCAGCACCGCAGCCGAAAGTCTTGAACTTTGCCTCTCTGATGATCCCGTTCTCGTCAATGTCCAGGAACATTCTCATAATATCTCCGCACTTGGCGTTACCCACAGTACCTACGCCGCTGGCATCCTCGATCTCCCCGACATTTCTGGGGTTTTGAAAGTGATCCATTACTTTTTCACTGTACATGTATCTGTTATCCTCTTCTTTCTTGCTTAGTTGTTCTTCTGACTCTTCAGAAAATCTTCATATAAAGGAGACATATCCCGCAGTCTCTGGACGATTTTCTTCACTTCTTCCGCTACGATATCCATCTCTTCCTTCGTGCTATCCTCAGACAAGGTCAGACGTAAGGAACCGTGGGCTTCCTCATGCTTTAAACCAATGGCTAACAGCACATGGGAAGGATCTAAGGATCCGGAAGTACATGCAGATCCGCTGGAAGCACAGATTCCCTTCATATCCAGCATGATCAGCATGGATTCTCCCTCGATAAACAGGAAGGAGAAATTGATATTATTCGGAAGTCTCTTCGTGCGGTGACCGTTCAGCCAGCAATGAGGGATCTCGTTCTCCAGACGTCCGATCAGATAATCACGCAGTTCGATCTCCTTGCGGGTCTTACTGTCCATAATACGCATAGCACGCTCTACGGCTGCCCCCAGTCCCACGATGCCGGGGATGTTCTCTGTACCGGCTCTGCGGCTTCTCTCCTGCGCTCCGCCGTGTACAAAAGAACGGATCTTCACTCCTTTACGGATATATAAAAAGCCGATTCCCTTGGGGCCGTTTAATTTATGACCGCTGGCACTGAGCATGTCAATATGCATCTCATCCACATTAATGGGAACCTGTGCATACGCCTGTACCGCATCGGTATGAAACAATACGCCGTGCTCTTTTGCAATCTCACCGATCTCGGCGATGGGCTCGATGGTACCGATCTCGTTGTTGGCAAACATCACGCTGATCAGAATAGTATCGGGGCGGATGGCCGCTTTCAGCTCGTCCAAGCTGATCAGTCCGTCTCTGTCCACATTCAGATAGGTGATCTCAAAGCCTCTCTTCTCCAGATACTCACAGGTATGGAGAATGGCATGGTGCTCGATCTTCGTGGTAATAATATGTTTTCCCTTAGAAGCATAAGCTTCTGCGGTGGCTTTTAATGCCCAATTGTCGGACTCCGAACCACCGGCGGTAAAATAGATCTCTTCCGGCTTCGCTCCCAGGCTGTCCGCGATGGTCTGGCGAGCATGATCCATAGCCTTTTTGCTCTCGGCGCCCAGACTGTAAATGGTGCTGGCATTGCCGTAATATTCACTGAAATACGGGAGCATCGCATCTACGACCTCCGGTGCTGTTTTCGTAGTCGCTGCATTATCTAAATATATCATATTGCCTCATTTCTGCATATCTTGTAACTGATCATGCACATTTTACTGCTATTCATGATAGCATTCACTTTACTGTTCTGTCAACAAGGTCATCGGAATATACTTTTGCAAGATCTTTTAAGCCAAAAGGGTCAAAAAATCCGCTTATGAAACATGCCAAACGTCATCCCCTGATCTTCGGTACTATCATTCTGACTGCAACCGGCCTTATCACCCGTGTCATTGGATTTTTCTACCGTATCTATCTGTCCAGGCTCTTCGGTGAAGAGGGAATGGGCATCTATCAGCTGCTCAGTCCGGCATTATCCCTATCTTTTTCCCTTACAGCCGCCGGATATCAGACCGCCATTTCGAAATATGTGGCGGCGGATAGTGCCAAACGCCCTTCCGGGAATTTAAAGCCGCTGCTGGCCGGGATCAGTATCACCTTACCCCTGTCTCTTGTAACAAATGCCATTTTGTTTTTCTCTGCGGATCCTATCGGTATTTTTCTATTAAAAGATCACCGTACCGTACCCATGCTGCGGATCCTGTCCTTCTCTGTCCCCTTTGCCGCGCTGCACGCCTGCATCAACGGTTATTTCTATGGGAAAAAGAAAGCTTTCGTGCCTGCTCTTACACAGCTTTTAGAGCAGCTTGCAAGAGTCAGCTGCGTCTTTCTCGTCACCGGAGCCGATCTGGCAGAAGGTCGTACTCCCTCCATCAATGCTGCGGTTCTCGGTCTCACCGTAGGCGAGATCTTTTCCATGCTGATCGCTCTGGTCTGCCTGTATATACATCTGTATCCGGACAGTAGTATTCTTTCCCTGCAAAATATCTGTCCTTCTGTTCCGGTCTATCGGGATCTGCTTGGTATGGCACTGCCTCTGACCGCCAACCGTATCGTTCTGAACATTTTACAAAGTATCGAAGCCGTCTCCATCCCCCGGAAACTTCTGCTCTACGGTTATGATACCACCACAGCCTTAAGTGTATACGGAGTCCTTACCGGCATGGCCATGCCCATGATCTTTTTCCCTAACGCCCTTACCGGCTCCGTGGCGGTGCTTCTCCTGCCCACCATCTCCGAAAATCATGCCAAAGGAGACCGTGGAGCCGTCATAAACGCCACCCTGCGCACCGTAAAATATTGCAGTCTCATGGGTGCCTGTTGTCTGTGCTGTTTTCTGTTTCTGGGTGACTGGATGGGAACGGAACTGTTCCACAGTGAACTGGCCGGTCATTTTATCGTGACTCTGGGCTTCATCTGTCCTTTTCTGTATCTGGATACCACTCTCTCAAGCATTTTGCAGGGTCTCGGTATGGCGGGGCGGATCTTTTTCTCCAACGTGGTCTGTCTTCTGATCCGGCTCCTGTTCGTATTTTTTGCCATTCCCGTGATCGGTATGCAGGGGTATCTGTGGGGGATTCTGGTCAGCCAGCTGGTACTTGCCGGAATCTATTTTTTCTGTCTGTATCACTTCTTCCGAAAAAATTAAAAAATACCTCCGGTGTCTTGCTTACGCCTGACAGACGGAGGTAACTATTCTGTAAATACCGTTTTGCTTCCCACAAAGTACTGGTACTGCTGTAAGATCTGGTCCTTACGCATATCGGAGATTGCCTTCTCCACATCCAGGGAATGGATATCGCTGTCCCTGCCAATGTAGCCGAAATCGTCCTGTTTGTGGAACGTAATGGAGATGTCCTCTAACGGTGCGTTGGATTTCTGCTCCTGAACCGGAGCCTCCTCCTTCGCCGCACCGGGATTCCCGGAATTTATCTGTTCCGAAGATGCTACATGGGATTCTGCCCCGGTCTCTTCCACGATCACTGTCTTTGCCGGCTGCGGCATCTGTATGCTGTAATCCTGCATTCTGCCGATTCCGCCGATCCCGTTCACTCCGCCTATTCCCATGTATTCACCTCCTTGTCCTTCTTTTTTCTATATCGCACATGCCATGCGAAATTCTAGCTTTATCTGGCTGTATTTTCAGTTATAATATCGACTGTTTTTACGAAAACTTAAGTCTTCCGGAAATTAATTGTGATTCTTGTCATTCAGGACACTCTTTAATTCATCCATAAAGGTGTTCACGTCCTTGAACTCCCGATATACGGAAGCAAATCTTACATAAGCTACCGCATCCAGATCTTTCAGCTTATTCATCACAAGTTCACCGATGGTTCCGCTGGGAATCTCACGTTCTTCCCGGTTGAAGATCTCGTTCTCCACCTCGTCTACCAACGTCGTGATCTGTTGTGCGCTGACCGGACGTTTATGGCAGGCTCTGAGTACTCCGGCCTCGATCTTGGCACGGTCATACGCCTCTCTGTTATTATCCTTTTTAATAATGATCAGCGGGATCGTTTCGATCTTCTCGTAAGTGGTGAATCGCTTGCCGCATTCATCACACACACGGCGACGGCGAATGGAATTGTTATCTTCCGCCGGTCTCGAATCGATCACTCTGGTATTTTCATGGCTGCAGAACGGACATTTCATAGGCATCCTCCTCTTAAAAACCACGTGTTATTTATACGGATATTATAAGAGAATCAGCAGTTAATGTCAACTAAAATTATGTCCGGCCCAATCTGCCTGATATCCTTGTACGGGATAACGATATTCGGTTCACAGCGCAGGAATCCCAGCCACTGGTTTCCTCCGGGCACCATGATCTTACAGATGCATCCGCTGCACTCATCGAATTCCAGATCACAGACATGCCCCAGCTTTTTACAGTCTCTGACATTGATCACATCTTTGCATTTTAATTCGGAAAAAAGCATATGCGTACTCCTGCTTTCTTTCTATATATATAATATATGCCTTTTCTATCCGTTTGTTCGGCAAATACTGGAAATTCTACCGGCAAAGTATATCCTCCCACAGTCCTGTGAATACTGTTGTTATCACAAAATTCAGTAATCGGGAGGTCTCTATGGTACAGGGAAAAGTGGAAATCTGCGGCGTCAATACAGCAAAACTGCCTTTGTTAAAGGCGGCAGACAAGGAAGCTTTATTTGCGAAGATCCGGGAAGGAGACACTGCTGCCAGAGAGACCTACATCGAAGGAAACTTACGTCTGGTTTTAAGCGTAATCAAGCGTTTCTCAAACAGTGCGGAAAACGTGGATGATCTGTTCCAGATTGGGTGCATCGGCCTGATCAAAGCCATCGACAATTTTGATTCCACTCTGGGCGTAAAATTCTCCACTTATGCGGTTCCAATGATCATCGGGGAGATCCGAAGATTTTTACGGGACAACAACAGTATCCGTGTATCACGATCCCTGAAGGATACTGCTTATAAGGCGATCTATGCCAGAGACACCCTGACCAAAAAGAATCTGAAAGAGCCCACCATGGAAGAGATTGCCGCGGAAGTGGGCATCTCCAAAGAAGACATCGTCTATGCCCTGGATGCCATGCAGAATCCCATGAGCCTCTACGAACCGGTCTATACCGACGGCGGTGACACCCTCTATGTCATGGACCAGATCAGTGATAAAAAAAATAAGGAAGAGACGTGGGTGGAACATCTCTCCCTCAGTGAAGCCATGAAACGTCTGAACGACAGGGAGCGTCATATCATCTCCCTGCGCTTTTTCGAAGGCAAGACCCAGACCGAAGTGGCCGACATGATCGGCATCTCCCAGGCCCAGGTCTCCCGTCTCGAAAAAAATGCATTGAAAGCTATGCGGGGCTATCTTACCGCCTGAGATCAGGTCTGTGGAATCCCTGTATCATATGATGCAGCAACCAGAAAATCACATACCCGATCACAGCCCCCAGCACATTGGTCAGGATATCGTCCACCTGAAAATATCCCCTGCCGGTGATCAGTTGGATTGTCTCCACACCGAAGCTGGTCACAAATGCTGCAAAGGTATTACGAAAAAATCCCCGAAGCCATGGGAATGCCCAGGGACAGATAAATCCATAGGGAATAAACAGCAGTACATTTTCCACGACAAACGCATGGTTCCTCGCATTCGTCCCCCAGGTAGAGAACAGTTCCAGATCCATGCCGATCCGGCTGCCATCCTCTCTGGAGAAAAAAGTGATCACCAGAATGATCATCAGATACAGAGAAAATGCCATGAGTCCCGCCATGGGAAAAGTATCCTTCCCCTTACGCTCCCGTCTGGCATTCAGTCCGTTCAGGAGCAGTCCCACAACAGCACCCGCCATGATCCCGTAGGGAAGATAGGCCAGGGTCTCCTTTAGATCCTTTATGATATATTTTAACATCATCTTATTATTTCCTTACATTTGATAGGTATCCCAATGGGAAGGTGCTTCCTCCCATATCTTCTTATCCTCGAATAAGCGGTCATTCATCCAGCCGACGGCATCCACCACGCCATCCTCGTCAAAAGAAAAATATGCTCTTTTCTTTTTTTCCTCCGGGGTCTTAAAATAATTAAAGGGCTCCGGCCATACCGTCACCATAAGCTTTTTACCGCCCTCGGGGTCCTCCGGAGCCTGTGTCTGTTCCAGGCGGTAACGCATCCCCTGATGGCATCCGGTGAATTCCGTCTTTTTTAAATATTCCATCGATAATATATCATCACGCTGTATCATGTATCTTCATCCTTAAAATCTGTCATTCATAATCCGGAGAATGGGTCTTCTCCGTAATCTCTATAGTATCATGTATCCGTCCCGAATGCAAAGTCAAATATGCAGGCTGATCTCCTTTTTCAACTGCCGCATGATCTTTTTTTCCAGTCTCGAGATATAGGACTGGGAGATTCCAAGAAAGCTTGCCACTTCCTTCTGTGTCATCTCCTGTCCGTCCGGTGTCCCCAGCCCGAACCGCAGCCGTACAATGGTCTTCTCCCGGTTTGACAGCTTGCTTACGGCATTCATTAAAAGCTTGCGCTCCACTTCGTTCTCTATCCCTCTGTATATCACATCCTCATCCGTTCCCAGGATATCCGACAGGAGAAGTTCATTGCCGTCCCAATCCACATTTAAAGGTTCATCGATGGACACTTCCATCTTCGTCTTATTATTCCGCCGCAGGTACATCAATATCTCATTTTCAATGCACCGTGAGGCATAGGTCGCCAGCTTGATATTTTTCTCCGGATTGAAGGTATTGATGGATTTGATCAGTCCGATGGTACCTATGGAGATCAGATCCTCCACGCCCACTCCCGTATTATCGAACTTTTTGGCTATGTAGACGACCAGTCTGAGATTATGTTCAATCAATATGGCCTTTGCTTCATCCTCATATTCCGTTCCCAGATCACTGATCACCCGGTTCTCCTGATCTGTGGGAAGCGGCGGTGGCAGGACCTCTGCGCCTCCGATGTAATGAATATCTCCTTTCCGCTGCCGCAGAAACGGTTCTCTGCGAATCATCTTGAATTGCATTTTCCCGGGTATTGCTATCTTTAAGATCATAGTTGCTCCTTCCTGCTTTTCCTGTCTTTTTTAACAGCGCCGGATGCAGCAGCATAGGAATCTCTCTTCCTGCGATTTCCTCTTCACTTACTGCCAGCCACACATCGCTGCATATTTTTTCCACACCATGGATCCGGATCTTCATCTGCGGAATCCGGTATCCATAGAGAATTCCATTCTTTTTCCCGACACTGTGGTAAGGAATCACCCGAAAATCCGGCAGCCCCTCCGGCCACAAAGTCTGAAATGTCTCCACATCCAGTACAGATACGGGGGCTCCGCTCATAGGTTCCGTCAAAGTATTGCCGGAATCCACAATCGCCGCGATACACAATGTCTGTTCCGTACCCCGAAGTACTACCTCACAATGAGTTCCAAGCTCCGTTTCTCTTCGGTATCTCCACAATAGCAGCTGCACTGTCAGAGCCCCCAGTCCCAGTGCAAGCACAATTCCCGGTACATACTGTATTCCGGCCGGGATCCCCCTCAGCACAGCCACCAGAATTCCTCCGAGTAGGAAGGTATCATACATCTGCTTTCTAAAATAACTCCATAGTGAACGCCAATTCCGGATCCGAAATGTTACAACCAGCATCAACAATGTTCCGGGCAGCATACAGAGCAGCAGTTTAAGCAGGGCCGCTCCCTTCCATAAAAAAGGGAGCAGATAGCAGACCGCTCCGATTCCCGCTCCCCACAGCAGCCGGTACCACGTGGCAGTGCGGCAGGTGCTGTGATCTACCATGATCAGAAGTAACAGATTCATACCGAAGTGCAGGAGGAAGATACTGTCTAAATATAGTTCATAATGCATCACACCCCTCCTTCAGAATTATTATAAGGGGTGTCCCCAGCGGATTTTGTCAAATTTTCATCCGCCGGAACCTTTTTCATTCAATGATTTTCGACAACAGTATCCTCCGTCTTCTCCAGTCCCAAATAAGGCAAAATATTTTCATACAGCTGCCTTATAATAGGTGCTGCCACCTGTCCTCCATAATAGACTCCCTGGGGATTGTTGATAATGGCGATGGCAATCACCTGTGGATCATCGGCAGGTGCGAATCCGATAAAAGAAGAAATATAACGTCCGCTGCCTCTGGGCAGCGTCTGACTGGTCGCCGTCTTGCCACCCACCCGAAAGCCCTGCACCTGTCCGTTTCTACCAGAGCCCTCCGCCACCACTGTCTCCAGGATATAACGCATAGTTGCGCTGGTCTCTTCCGATACGATTCCTGTCTCCACAGGATAAGTAAAAACCTGTTCCACTTCGCCATCCCGGTTCAGGGCTTCCATGCCCAAGTGAGGAGTGATCTGGTTGCCTCCGTTAATGATGGAGGATGCCGTTGTCAGCAGCTGGATCGCCGTGATCTGAAAAGACTGCCCGAAAGCCACCGTCGCCAGCTCCACATTTCCCATGTCTTCTTTTTTATGCATGATCGTTGCTGCTTCCCCGGGGAGATCGATTCCGGTTCTTTTTTTCAGTCCGAATTGCTCAAAATATTTGTAATAATTGTCTACACCGAGACGCAGTCCTACGGAGATCAGTGCCGGATTGCAACTATTCTGCATACACTGCACAAATGTCTGTGTGCCATGTCCGCCGATCTTATGGCAGCGGATCTTTCGGTCGTCCACAATGATGAATCCCGGACAGGAAAAGGTACTTTCCGTGGTGACCACCCTTTCCTCCAGTCCCGCCGCGGCTGTAATAATCTTAAAGGTAGATCCCGGTTCATAGGTATCATTGATGCAGCCGTTGCGCCACATGGCATTTAATTTTTCCTGCTTCTGCTCTCCTGTCAGGTTTTCCGTCTCCTCCGGCAGTGCATAAGGGTCATTCAGATCAAATTCCGGATAATTGACCATGGCCAGGATTTCTCCGTTTCGCGGATCCATGGCAATGATGTAGACGCTGTCCGCCTCTTTGGTGGCGCAGGCCTGTTCCGCCAGCTGCGTGGCATACTCCTGGATATTACGGTCGATGCTGATCCGCAGATCCCATCCCGGCACCGGCTCTACCCGGCGTTCCCCCGCGGTGTCTACCTCGATTCCTTTGGCATCCGTCACAGTCAGAATCATACCGGTTTCTCCCTGCAGTGTTTCCTCATAGATTACTTCCAGCCCAATGATCCCCTGATTGTCCCCTCCGGTAAAACCCAGGACTTTACTGGCCAGGTCTCCATACGGATAGTATCGCTTATAATCCTCATCCACTTTTACCCCCGCCAGATCATATTCCCGGATTCTGTCACCGATGCTCTTGTCCACATTGCTTTTGACGCGTTCCATGGAAGAATATTTTTCCACACGTTTTCTCGCTTCCGTCTCCGAAATTCCCAGCTCTTTTACCAGCATGGCTATCACCTTTTCCGGTTCTGTGATCTGATTATGAATCACCGATACGGTACAGACCGTCTTGTTATCCGCCAGTACCACTCCGTTCCTGTCCAAAATACGTCCTCTTGCCGCCTTTATGCTGCGTTCTCTCTCATGCAGTCTCGTCGCCGCTTCCTCATAATAATCCGCCCTCCACACCATCAGATACAAAAGTCTCATAAACAATCCGATAAGCACCAGTGCGCATATGAAAAAAATGGTCATGATCTTTTTGCGATGAAAAAAACGATTTTGCTGATCCGCCATAAAAAAACCTCACAACAAGAGCTTTTTACATTTTATTGCTCCTGCTGTGAGGCTATTCGTATGTTTTGTTTATTCATTCTGCTGATTCAGCAGATTATTGTTAATGGGACTGTCACCCATGGTATCGTCCCCGCCGACATCCGCTCCCGTAATGGGATCGATCAGACCGCCGTCGATCGGACTTACCAGATAACCGGTAGCGGGATCTTTGGGATAATTTCTCCAGTCCTCCGTAACCGTCGTCGTATCGTCACCGGTTCCGTCACCACTCTGGGAATCTCCGGACTGATCATCTCCGGTCTGAGCGTCTCCGGTCTGATTGTCTCCGGTGTTCTGGTCATCTCCGTTCTCGGGAGTCTGGGTATACTGATTCGTAATCTCGATCTGTTTCTCCGCCAGTTCCTGAATCTCCTTTTCAGACAGTTCCTCCGTCATGAAGATATTCAGATAAGGCAGCACTTCCGTCAGAACATTTCGTACAATACCGGTTGCAAACTTTGCATCATCCTGAGGGGATGCATTGGCACGGTCCACAACTACATAAATGGCGATCTGGGGATCATCCGCCGGTGCATATCCCATAAAGGATACAACATACTCACCGTTTTTACGGGGAATAGTCTCTGCGGTACCGGTCTTACCGCCGATGGCATAACCTGCAGGTCTTGCGGTTCTACCGGTTCTGCGGTCACCACCCTCTTCCATAACGGTAGCACGGCAGTACTGTCTGATCTTCGCCGAAGTGCTCTCGGAGATGGTCTGTCGTAACACTCTCGGTTCAATGTTCTCCACCGTTGCTCCGCTTGCATTGGTGATCTTATCCACCATATGGGGCTCATAATAGTAACCGCCGTTGATCAGAGAGCAGAAACCGGTGATCATCTGGATCATGGTTACATTAAAGTTCTGTCCAAAGCTGTTGGTCGCCAGATCAGCGCTTCCCATCTGGTCCACCGGAAACAGCAGGCTTGCAGTTCTCGCCTCTCCTGCCAGATCCACGTTGGTCTTTAATCCAAAGTTAAAGATCTGCTGGAATTTGGCAAATTCCTCTTTGCCCATGGTGGCAGCAATCTTCATTAACGCTACGTTGCAGGACCAGGCAATGGAATCTTGTACCGATACATCACCTTCACCGCCGGAACGGTAGCTGTGGCATTTGATCGTATGTCCGCCGACTTCCAGAGATCCGTTACACTGATAGTGCTCGTTGCCGGTGATGGCACCGCTCTCCAATGCTGCTGCCACGGTAAAAGGCTTCGCCGTGGATCCCGGCTCGTAAGTGGTGGATATACAATAGTTCTTCCACAGGTAGTTCAGATTATCCAATAGCTGCTCATCTGTCAGGGCATCGATATCTTCCTGGGTAAAATAGGTATCTGTCTTCGTCAGTACCTGGTAACCGTTGGCATTGGTCACCATCTCGATCTTACGGGATCCCAAAAGGGCGTCCGTATTCCTGGTATCGTTCAGGTCATAGGTAGGATAGCTGGCCATGGCCAAAATATTGCCGGTATTGACTTCCATGATGATGCAGCCCACATTTTCCGCACCGTTACCGGGATGTACCGCATCCTTATGCTCCTCGTTAAACTGCTTCAGATATTTCTCTACAATGCCCTGAATATTGGCATCAATGGTACTGTGTATCGTGTTACCGTCCACTGCCGGCTTGATCGTACGCTCCAGATTGGCATCGTCATTCAGATAGCCGTACTCTCTTCCGGTGGTTCCGTTCAGAACATCATTGTAATACTCTTCCAGACCGTACTGTCCTTCATTGTCCGCTCTGGAAAATCCGATCACATCTGCCGCCAGAGAACCGTTGGGATAGACTCTCTTATATTCCTCTTCAAACCAGACACCACGGATCTTGCTGTTCTCCAGTGCTGCCGCCTGGAATCCGCTGATCTGGTCATAAGTCATCCTCCGAAGAGGCACATACCAGGAAGATTCGGGGTGAGACGTTACATACTGCCGCACTGCCGTCATGTCCAGATCCGGGAAATTTGCACCCAATGCCTCCATGGTGGGTTCCAGATAATCCTCCCGATCCAGCATTACCCTGGCATCAATGACCAGATTATATACTTTCTCGCTGACCGCCAGCTTGGTTCCTTTGGCGTCCACAATATCGCCGCGCCGGAAAGGTAATGTTATGGAATCATACTTCTGCTGAGACAGCACCTGCTTCTCGTAAGCTGCACCATCTGCTTTCACAATCCATGTAAGACGCACCGACAAAAGAATAAATGCCAAAATGATCAGTGCATAAAGACACAGGAGCTTTTTCTGCATTTTTACGGAAAATTTTTTAGTTTTCTGTTCTTTCACACTTCGGGCCTCCCGGGCTTAGTTCTGACTGTTGTCAGCCTGACGCATGTAGTCATTGCTGTTGCTTTCATAAGGGATTACCTGTCCCTCGGTTGCATAGGTCATTCCCAGTTCGCCGATGGCAATTTTCTTGATCTCTTCCAGATTCACACTGCTGGTGATCCGGCTGTATTCTTCATCATTGGCCAATTTCAGAGCATTCAGTTCGCTCTCCATTCTGGATACTTCTGCGATCTTTGTGGTCAGCTGTGACTGCATCTGAATATAGTTCACCAGGAAAAATGCACATGCCACCAGTGCCACCATCAGAAAAGTCACATAGCCAATGCTCATATGTCTTGCTTTTTCTCTGTTTTTTCTCGTCTCGTGAGACAGCTGTCTCCGGGGTTCTTCCATCTGCCTGCGGATCTGTAAGTCTCTTGCTGTATTATCATATATGTATGGGGTATTACTTCTTCTCTGTGCCATACTTTATTCCCACTTTCACTGATGAAATATTTAAAATTCTTTATTTCTTTTCAAACACGCGTAACTTCGCGCTCTTGGATCTGCTGTTTACTTCCAGTTCTTCCGCACCGGGCAGAATCGGTTTTCTGGTGATCACCTTTCCCTTGGAGATCTTACCGCATACACACACCGGAAACTCCGGAGGACAGGTACAGGGATTTTCATTCCTGCGGAACGCATTTTTCACAATCCGGTCTTCCAGGGAATGGAAGGTGATGATGCAGAACCTCCCACCGGGATGCAACAGATCGATCAATTCGTCCAATGCCTTTTTCAGTACTTCCAGTTCCTGATTGCACTCAATGCGGATCGCCTGGAATGTCTGCTTGGAGGGATGTCCGTTCTGCCGCATCTTCGCCGGAACTGCAGCTTTGATGATCTCGTTTAATTCAAAGGTAGTCTCAATGGGCTTGTCCGCCCTGTTTTTTACAATATGCTTCGCAATGTTTTTCGCAAACGGATCTTCGCCGTAGTCCCGGATGATATGATACAGTTCCATCTCGGAATAGTTGTTCACGATGTCTCTCGCTGTCAGGGTCTGTCTGCGGTCCATCCGCATGTCAAGCGGTGCATCAAACCGGTAAGAAAACCCTCTGTCCTCGGTATCTAACTGGTAGGAAGAGACTCCCAGATCCAGCACGATGCCGTCCACACCGGTGACTCCGTATTCGCTGAGTGCCTCCACCGCATTCACGTAATTGTTGCGGATCACGGTCACTTTATCTCCAAAGCATCGTAATCTCTCCGATGCCGCCGCGATTGCCGCGTCATCCTGATCGATCCCGTAGAAATGTCCGTTCTGTAAGCGGCTGCACACTTCATATGCATGTCCGCCGCCTCCTAAGGTTCCGTCCACATAGATGCCGTCCGGTCTGATATTCAGTTGTTCGATGGTCTCATGCAACATCACAGAATAATGATTAAATTCCACGACGGTCATCCTTTCCTGCTTCCTTTAAATGGTCAGTCCCAGTCCTTCCATGGCGCCGGTAATCTCATCCATATCCGCATCGGAATTCATGGTCTCCCACTTATCCTTGCTCCAGATCTCCACGCGGCTGCCGACTCCGACTAACACCACATCTTTTTCCAGTCCGGCGAATTCTCGCAAGTGTGCCGGCAACAGGATTCTTCCCTGCTTGTCCACTTCCACCGTAGCCGCACCGGCTAAGAAGAAACGGGCAAATTGTCTTGCTTCCTTATTGATCAGAGGTAATGAGGTCAGCTTCTGTTCAAAAGCGTTCCAGTCATCGTTGGCATACACAAATAAGCAGCCGTCCATTCCCTTGGAAATCACAAATTCCTCGCCTAGAGTCTCTCGGAATTTCGCCGGAATGATCAACCTGCCTTTCGTATCTAACGTATGGTTGTACTCGCTCATAAACATCGCACTCACCACCATTCATCCAAAAGGGGACTGCCACGAAAAAAGGAGGTCATTTTCCCAAAAATCTACCACTTTGTGGCACTTGCCTCCACTTTCTCCCACTTTTATTATGATTTTATACTAAATTAAGGGATTTTACAAGAGAAATCAAGTGGCTTTTTTCGACGGCAGAATCAAAAAGAGCGTCCTGTCCTATGACAAGAGCGCTCTTTTCCACTATATGTGGTAAAAAAATAAGAGCAAACACAATATCTATGTATTTGCTCTTATTTCGATATTCTTAATAAATTTTTAAAAAATTTTAATTTTTTTCCACTTTCGGCTGTTTTTTCAGGTGCATACGTACCACAATGTCCGTCACCACCGCGAAGATCACCATACACAGGGATAATACCTGGGATACGGCGAGGCTCGTTCCGGGGATAAACAGGGTATCTGTCCGGATACCTTCGATCCAGAATCTGCCGAGGCCATAGCCTCCGAAATACAAAAGGCAGATCTCTCCCTCGAACTTTTTGTGCTTGCGGTATACCAGCATAATGATCAGAATCATCAGATTCCACAGACTCTCATAGAGGAATGTGGGGTGTACCTGAATATAATTCGTTCCCTCAATAATATGTGCCGCTACATTCTCGGAAATATCCCGGCTGCGCACCGCTTCGATAGGGAGCCGCATAGCCAGGAAATTATCCGTATATTCTCCGAACACTTCACGGTTCATGAAATTGCCCCAGCGACCGATAACCTGTCCTAAGATCAGTCCCGGTACACACAGATCTCCCAGCCGGAAAGGGCTGATCTTCTTGATCTTGCAGTAAATAAACAGAGTCAGGAAAGCTCCGATCACACCACCGTAGATCGCCATACCACCGTTACGGGTATTGAAGATACTCAACAGATTGTCCTTGTAATAATCCCAGGCAAATACCACGTAATAAATTCTGGCACCGATCACTGAAAAGATCACGGCATAAATAGCGAAATCCCAAATAGCATCCGGATTCTCTCCGCTCACCTTCGCTTCATGCACCGCCATCAGGATACCCGCCAGTACACCGATGCCGATGATCAGACCGTAAAAAGCAATCTCGAAACCGAATACGGTAAAGCTTCTGGGAACATTTTCCAGGTAAATGCCTAAATGGGGAAATGCAATATCTCCTGCATTCATCATAATATTTATATCCTTTCTTAGTACTATCCGGCTTCTCCGCGCTTTGCGCTCTCAAATCCGGAATAGACATTCGCTAATAGACAGATTACTCTGCCTGCAAGCAGTCTCGTAATCTGTCTATTGCGGATCTTAGCATTACACGTTGAATCGAAACAGGATCACATCGCCGTCCTGTACGACATAGTCCTTGCCTTCCATGCCGACCAAGCCTTTCTCACGGGCAGCTGCCAGAGAGCCCTGCTCTAAGAGATCCTTGTAATTTACAACTTCCGCCTTGATGAAGCCTCTCTCGAAATCGGAGTGGATCTTGCCGGCTGCCTGAGGCGCCTTGGTACCGATCTTGATGGTCCATGCTCTGGTCTCATCCTCTCCTGCGGTTAAGAAGCTCATCAGACCTAAGATATGATAGCTTGCCTTGATCAGCTTCTCCAGGCCGGATTCCGTTAATCCCAGATCATCCAGGAACATTGCCTTCTCGTCATCATCCAGTTCGGAGATCTCTTCCTCGATCTGTGCGCAGATGACGAATACTTCGCTGTTCTCACTTGCAGCGAACTCGCGCACCTTCGCTACCATCTCATTGGATGCGCCGTCGTCTGCCAGATCATCCTCGGATACATTTGCCGCATAGATCACGGGCTTGTAGGTCAGCAGATTGTATTCCTTTATCAGAGCCAGTTCATCCTCATCGGTGACTTCCAGGCTCTTCGCCATCTTACCGCTCTCCAGATGCTCCTTGATACGCTCTAAGAGTGCCAGCTCCTTGGCGTAAGTCTTGTCCATTCTGGCAGCCTTAACTACCTTGGACAGTCTTCTCTCCAGTACTTCCAGATCTGCGAAGATCAGCTCTAAGTTGATGGTCTCGATATCCCGTAAAGGATTTACACTGCCGTCTACATGAATGACATTCGTATCCTCGAAGCATCTCACCACATGGACGATGGCATCCACCTCACGGATGTTGCTCAAGAACTGGTTGCCCAGTCCTTCACCCTTAGAAGCACCCTTTACCAGACCTGCGATATCTACGAATTCAATCACAGCAGGGGTCACTTTCTTGGAATGATACATCTCTCCCAGTGCCTTTAATCTGTCATCCGGAACTGTTACCACACCCACATTGGGGTCGATGGTACAGAAAGGATAGTTAGCGGATTCCGCTCCCGCCTTGGTCAAGGAATTGAAAAGTGTACTCTTTCCTACGTTGGGAAGACCTACGATACCCAGCTTCATGATTTATTTACCGTTCAGACCCACCAAAAGGGTCTGCCTTTCTTGTATTTTCTATTCTGTATTTCGCTCATAAGTCCATCCGCCTCCGTGCAGAGGCAAACGAATCTAAAATAGTATTATAGCATACCTCACACTCTTTGCAAAGTCCCTACTGTTCAAAGTAAGTATTGATTCCGGCAAGAAGCCCTGTGGCCAATTGTTCCAATACCACATCACTGTGATCCGAATATGCGTTTCCCAGTTCCATATCCACAGAGGGAATCGTACTATAAGAAGTCTGTGTCAGATCAATACTCATATTTCCTTTCCCATAAATCATAGTGCCCTGCTCCCGCAGTCCCTCCACCAGATCCGTTCCCAGGGTATCGTGCTGCTGCCAGTGCGACGCTACCGGCTCCATGGTTTTCAGTGCTTCCGGCACCGAGATGTAGAAGCATCCCTTGTCGTAATTTTTGCCGTCACCGCTGTCCCAGTGCAGTGCAATATGGCAGTCCGCGACATTGTTGCAGATCACAGTCCGCGCCACATTGTCTAACTGCACATCCTCACTGTCCCTGAGCATCAGCACATCATAACCGGAAGATAACAGCTTATCCCGCAGGATCTGTGCCATACGTAATGTCACCTCCCGCTCCGGTGTGCCGTCCTGAAATGTCATGCCCCCGGAGACTGCAGCAGCCTCCGTAGCTCCCGCCGCCGTGCTGCCACCGGTGACCTTCGCCGAGCCATCCGGATGGCACAGCGTCTTCACCTTCGCGCCGCCCGCCGTCCCGTGTCCGGCATTGACACCGATGACGATGCCTTTGCGTCCGGATTCCTCCGACGCCAGGTACAGCACTGCTGCTCCGGTATTGATCTTAGAATGATCCGCATATTCCCATGTGGAATCCAGGGCGATCTGCTGCAAGTTGGTGTATCCAACGGATTCTTCCATAATCTGTTCCCGTGACTGTAGTTCTGCCTCTGTTGCTTCTTCCGGCACCGGCTCTTCCGTCACTGCTTCTTCCGTCACCGGCTCTTCCGGCTGCTGCCCTACCGTACTCTCTGCAGCATTGTTTCTTTCTATTTCCTGTTGTCCTGCCCGGCATCCTGTCATGCTCAGTCCTACAATACAGATCCAGAATAGCACCAGCTTTTTCATTCCATTCGTCTCCCAGCTCTTAAAAAAGCCATTGCTGTTTTTGCAGCAATGGCCTCTGTTTCATACCATTTGTTTTATTTTACGTGGTACTTTCCGCCCCGTCAAGCACCTCTCTGTGGATCGTGCCGCGGCATTCTTCTGCTTTGCAGCCGGGAAGCCGTATAGTTGCGGTACAGTTGTCCGGAATTGTAATATCATAGCAGATTTTATGATCCCGGTAATACCAGTTGGAACGGATCTCACCAAGTGGTGACAGATACGTTGCTTCCGCATGTCCGATTTTCTCCGAAGGATGCGGTGCAATCTCGATCCTGCCAAAGTTCAGCCGGATACCTGCCACATCCCGGAACAGCCATCCGGTAATTGCTCCATAGGAATAATGATTCAGGGAATCGTGCACGGTTCCGTCTTCCTGTTTACCGTCCCAGGTCTCCCAGATCGTTGTTGCTCCCTTTTTCACCGCATATAGCCAGCCCGGTGCCGTATCCTGCAATAGCAGCCGGTAAGCTGTATCTGTATAGCCGTATTCTGTCAGCACATGGCACAGATACGGGGTAGAGAGGAATCCGGTATTCAGATGATACCCATTGGCAATGACCATTTCATTCAGTGTCTGCGCTGCCGTTTTCTTTTCCTCTTCCGTGATAACATCTAGGGCAATGGGCCGCACATAGGCTGCCTGACGATCTGAAGTGATCCTTCCCTCCGGCAGGAATTTTGCCCGGTAGGCAGTCTTAATTTTCTCGGACAGACTCTGATATTTCCCGGCATCTTCTGTTCTTCCGAGAAGTCTGGCATCTTCCGCCAGGCTTTCCGCACTGTAGGCAAAATATGCCGTCGGTACCTCCGGTGCACCTTTCATGATGGTCTCCGTCAGTACGGTCTTCGTATCAACGCCCGGCTCCAGCCATTCTCCCCAGTGGAATCCGGTATCTACAATATATTTTTTATTTTTGTCCCATTTGAACTTGGCTTTCAGCCGACTCTTCTTCGCCCGTTTTGCGGAAAAATCCACCCAGCGTTTCAGGGCATCGTAATTCTCTTCCAGAATATCCGTGCAGTTGTATGTCTTCGCCAGTGCATTCGGTACAATGCCGATGGCATCCGCCCATCCGGCAGATCCGTCCGACATCTTTTTAAAGGCTCCCGGCACTTCGTTCTTCGGTGCCACACCGGGGACTTTTCCATTCGGAAGCTGTTCCAGCCGCACCTCGTTCAGCCATTTGCGCAATACCGGATAGCAGTCCATCAGATAGACTCCCGTTTCCACGAACGCTCCCGCATCCCCGGTCCAGCCCTGTCTTTCTCTGGTAGGGCAGTCTGTGGGAATATCCGCAAAATTTCCTTTCATGGACCAGATGGAGTTGCTCACCAGCTGATTCACATCCGCATTACCACAGGTGAAGAATCCGGTCTGCTCCATATCCGAATATACGGCATGTGCGGTAAAGTGAATCTGCTCTACGGGAATATCGCTCTCCACCAGCATGTACTGGAATCCGAAGATGGCAAACTGCGGACAATAAATATTATGTCCCTCATGGCATACATAGTCGATCTCCTGATAGATCATTTTCTCCGGCGCCATACTTTCATGTTGGAAATTGGCGATCGTGAAATTTCCCTTCTCATCCAGTGTCTCTCCATGCACCAGCCGGATCTTCTGTCCCGCTTTCGCATCTGTTTCAAAGGATACATATCCTGCCATATTCTGTCCGAAGTCGATGACTTTTTCTCCCGCCGGAGTTATAAACAATTTTCCCTGAAAACGCTCATGTTCTCTAATGGGAACATTATTACTGCACACCAGCGTGTCATATCCGAAGTCTTCCGTTCTGATTTTGTGATATCCTTCTGTTGGAAACCGTCCGTCTCCCACCGTGGCATCCACGCGTTCGCCGAAGTCCAGTCCGTTGGCACGGATTGCCCCTTCATTAGAAGCTTCCCAGTTCTCATCCGTAAGACAGACAACCCTGCCGTCCACCTCCAGCTGCGCCAGGAGTGACAGATCATCGCCAAAAAGATTTCCTCCGGTATTGTTCATTCCGCTCTTACCGCGATACCAGCCGTCTCCCAGACATACCAGGAGTTCATTCTCACCCTCCTGCAGGTATTCTGTCACATCTAAAGTCTGATATTCCAGGCGCTTCGTATATTCCGAGGTACCCGGTGCCAGAACTGCATCTCCGACTCTCCTGCCGTTCAGATATGCCACATAGATGCCATGTGCTGTGATGTAGAGTCTGCCTTGCCCGGTTCCATCTACGTTAAATCTCCGGCGCGCATAAGATACCGGTCTGGTGTTGACCTGTGTCAGATTCTGTTCTTCCACATTGATCCATTTCGCCTGCCAGCATTCTTTTTCGAGAAATCCCATTTCAAACCAGGCTGTTACCGGTTCTTTGCCAATTCCGTTCTCGTCATAAAGTGTAATGGTAAGCTCCACACACTGGCGGCTGTGCAGTTTTGCACCATATCTCACGCTCATCTCACCGGAGCTTACCTTTCCGGTCTCCCAGACAATTTTCCCGTCTGTTCTGGCAGTGATTTCATAAGCCGTCTGTCTGCTGCCGCCTTCACAATTCCACTCGATCCGAGGATGCGATATATCGATTCCCAGGGGATTATATAAATGTTCCGTTTTGATACGAATGGCTCTCATCTGATTGCTCACCTCACAGTTTTATCAAGGAATTCCGATGACACGGTCAGAGATCTGACCGGATCTTTGTCAATCCAGTTCTTATGACTTTCCAAAATAATGGCATCCACAGCTGCTGACTTTGCCTGCTCTATGCATGCCCCAAGGTTCATATTTCCATATCCCAGTTCCACACAGTCCTGTTTCAGGATCGGAGTCATGGATGCTCCCTGCTGCCTGCTGCCTCTGTCCGTTATATGATATAATTTCATCCTGTCTCCCAGCATCTGCATCACAGTCAGCGGATCCACTCCCGCATCAGCGATCCAATAGGAATCCAGTTCAAATCCAACAAAATCCGCTTTCGTCTCTTCCACAATATGCCCATAAACACATTTCGTATAATAGTTCTGAAACTCTACGTTATGGTTGTGATAAAGCAACGAGATTCCGGCATCCGCCAGCTTTTCTCCGGCACTGTTCAGTCTCCTGCACAGTCCGCTTACCGCTTCTGTATCGGAATAATCAAAACGGTACATTCCGGTGATCACGATCTTATCTGTACCGAAATTCCTTGCTTCGGCAATGACCGCATCGATATCCCTCTCTATGGTACCCAGATCCTCGTGTACGGAGACTACGGACAGCCCGGCCTCTTCCACCAGGTTTTTCCAGTCCAGTTTACCACCTTTTCCGGTGGGCATCCCAGCTGCTTTGGTCAGCATCCGGACCAGAAACGGTGTCGGGCGGATCATAAATCCGTTCAGTTCAATTCCGTCATATCCGGTCTCTTTGATTGCCTGCAGGGTGGCTTGCGCCTCCTTTTTAGTTCCTGTAACGGATCCTAGCATAATCTGTTGTACTGCTGTCTTCATGTTCTTCTCCATTCTGTGGTAACTGCCTTACCTATGAGATCCGGCTGCTCTCTGTCCTATCTGTAGCTGCCCAAAAGCTTCAGGCTCTTTTTCGGGAAGCGCTCCTGTGTCGTGCGATCCACCGCACATAATCCAAAGGTCAGGGCATATCCCTTCTGCCACTCAAAGTTATCGATCAGTGACCAATGGCAATATCCGATCACGGGAATGCTATCTGCGATGCATCTCTCGATTCCTGCCAGCGCCTGCTCGATAAATGTACACCGCTGTGCATCATCGCCTGTGGCAATACCGTTCTCGGTAACCAGGATTGGAACCTCTGGCAGTTCTTCATGAACTCTGCGGATGCAGTGCTCCAGTGCTTCCGGATAGTTCTCATAATCCATCTGGGTCATAGGGGTTCCCGCTGGAACCGGAACAATGCCGTCCGGTCCGTAAGTAGTTCTGGTATAGTTCTGCAGTCCGAGGAAGTCATCCTCCAAAATATAAGGAATATAATGGGTGAATTCTTCTTCCCACTCCTTCTGCGCCTTTTCTTCGCCGCCTTCGATCCACTGCATATCGTGCAGAGACAGCGTAATACCGACTTTGATCTTTGGTCTTACTGTCTTGATCGCAGCTTTTGCGGCCTTGTGCGCCCTACAGACGATTTCATCACCATTCTCACCTGCTGCGGATACAAAAGTATGAGGCTGGGGGTCTCCGAATACTTTGACATTTTCCATGGCATTTAATTTCATGCGTTCCATGGGATCATTCAGATTCAGTCCCACCTGTACCTGCCCTTCCATACCTTCAGGTTTCTTCTCTGCTTCCAGGCTCTTTGCTGCAGCCATCTTCGCCATCATCTGCTTTTTGAACCGTTCCATCAGTGCATGGATCTGCAGGCGCATATTGGCTTCATTGATCGTACAGATATAGTTAAGTTCTCCGCCTAACTGCTCTGTCACATACTTTGCATATGCGGCAAAAAGAGGAATTACTTCTTCGTTATCCCAGCCGCCCATCCGGATCAGCCATGCCGGGGAGGTGAAATGATGCAGCGTTACGATGGGTTCCACGCCGTACTTTCTGCAGCATGCGATCACCTTACGATAATGTTCGATCTCGTTGGCATCAAACTTCCCCTGCTCCGGTTCTATTCTCGCCCATTCTATGGAGAACCGGTAGGCATTCAGTCCCGCTTCTGCCAGCATGCGGATATCCTCCTCATAGCGGTGGTAATGATCCACAGCATCCCCGGAGGGCTCTACGAACTGGGAATACTCCATATGTTCCATGAGCCAGTAATCGGAATGTACATTATTGCCTTCTACCTGATGGGCAGCGGTGGACGCTCCCAGCAGAAAATCTTTTTCAAACTTAGCCATTTGTAATATTACCTCTTCTTTCTGATTCTGCCAAGAGCTGCGGCAAGCTGCACTGCCTGCTCACTGTCCTCGGCGATACCTGCCTGCTTTAACAGTTTCCGCATCGGTTGTCTGGCGACAATTGTCATCATAGCCTTCGGTATTTTTACACCTTTTCCCATACCACCGGCAGTCTTTGCCGTCATGGCTGCCATCATATGATCCATAAGTGCCTTTCCTTCCGGATTTGCCGAGATTGCTCCTAAGGTATCGTCCAGTGAGAAAAACTCATAGCCCGCTTTCTCCTCTTCCTGCGGTTCGTCGAACCAGTTGCGTACCTTTTCCGCAGAGACAAAATATGCCGGATTCGGGGTGTCGCACTTTGCAATTTCCATCTCATCGGAAAGTTCACCGCTCGTCACCTTAATGTTATGCGTTCCTGTGATTTTTACTTTCCAGGTGAAAATATGAGAACCTTCTTTTGTTCCCACCATTTCTCCATCCATCCAGAGTGTCACGGAAGGCTGGTTGGAATAGACCTTGATTTCTGTCTCTTCTTCCACACGGTCATGATAGCGGCTGCCGCACAGATGTACGAAAGGATCCTCCGACCACCATGCCTTGTAAATATAGTAGGCATCCTTTTTCTGACGACGGTCAAAGGTGATCAGTCCCTTGTGGTTTTTGCCGGGATCTCCTGCCTCATCTCTGCCAGCTGCTGCGAATTCAAACATATTCCAGCAGTAGGTTCCCCAGATATATGGGCGTGTACTGAACATCTCCAGCATGTGTTCGTGATAAAGCGCCTGATATTCTTCGGTGTAATCTCCCTTTTCCGGCTTCGGCGACTGTAAACTTATCACAGAATCCGCTCCATATTCGGTCAGACCGATCCGGATCCCGGGGTACTCCTTATGGAAGGTATCAAACCACTGGTCATTGTCTTCCATTTCACCCACGTACCATCCATAGTACAGATTGTATCCGCAGATATCGGGAAGCGATACCATCGCAGAATCTGTCTCCAGCAGGAAGAGATTTGCCATGGCAGACACTCTGTGAGGATCCATGCGGTGTACGAGGTCATTCAATAATTTATGGTTCTCCAGCAGATCCTCCGTCACACCCTGCAGGGTAATCTCATTGGACAATGCCCAACAGATAATCGAAGCATGATTGTAGTTCTGGACGATCAGCTCTCTCATCTGACTTAAAGTATTTGCTCTGCCGCCAGGCATATGCACGGTAATATAGGGAATCTCCGCCCATACAACGATTCCTTTTTCATCGCACAGATCATAAAAATACTGATCGTGCTGATAATGTGCACAGCGGATGGAATTGGCTCCCATGGACAGGATCAGCTCCACATCCCCCTCGTGCATCTCCTTCGTCAGCGCATTGCCAACTCCTGCGCGGTCCTGGTGTCTGGACACTCCGTGTAGCGGATAGCTTACTCCGTTTAAGAAAAATCCCTTTTCCGGATCAAATGCATATTCCCGCACGCCGAATTTCGTATCCACACTGTCCAAAACAGTATCATTCTGAAGCAGATTTGCTGTCAGATGATATAGATAAGGATCCTTTCGTCCCTGCCAGCGGTGGGCTTTTACAATCTGTATCCTGCCTCTTCCGACTCTGCGTCCGTCTTCCTCTGTCACAGTAAGGAATGTCTCTCCCACACCGTCGATCACAATCTGTACCTCGTCCGCATTTCCCACAGAATAGGTCACTACTTCGATCACGGCATCTTCGCCCTGTATTTCGGGAGTTACATATACTCCGCATCCTCCGTAATAGTCCAGATCAAAATGGCTCTCCTCCGTCACGATCAGATTTACGTTACGGTAAATTCCACCGTAAAAGGTAAAGTCTGCTTTTTGGGGATATACTCTGTCATTTTCTCCGTTATCCACCAGAACCTTAAGTTCATTCTCCTCTTTTAACAGCTCAGTGATGTTAACACGGAAGGTAGAATAGCCGCCATCATGTGCTGCAGCCTTTTCTCCGTTCAGCATCACTTCACAGGAGGAATTCACGCCCCTAAACTCCAGATAGCACTGCTGTCCTGCCTGTAGCTTTGGCGTTTTAAATTTTTTTTCGTAGCTGCACACCCCACGATAATACATCGCAGGTCCCGTCTGCCCGTCTATGGCATTCCAGGTGTGTGGAAGTGCCACCTGCGTTTTGTTTCCTTCTTTTTCAAATGTCCAGTTATCATTAAAAGATGTTGTCACTCTCATTATTTTGCCTCTCCGCTTTCAATAATCGCTGCTTTTTTCTCTGCAATACTCTTCTGTACCTCTACCATTTTCTCTCTGGTCAGTTCACTGTTATCCATTGCACAAAGTGTGCATACCCAGCCGATGATGGGGAATCCGATCATCAAAAGGATCGTGATCAGCTTGACACCGGTGGTCAGTGGATCTCCCTGCTGGGGTGTCGTGGTCGTATAACCGATGATGCCGATAAAGGCAGTTGCGATCGTCGCTCCGAATGCAGAGATCACTTTGTCGATGAAGCTGTAGGTAGCAGATACGGTCGCAGGCAGGTATCTGCCGGAACGATCCAGTTCATAGTCCACAATATCCATACGCAGGGAGTTCGTTGCCACGGATACTACCATTTTCACAGAGCTGTTGGCGAAGTTCAGTCCCATGAACACTGCTGCAAGAGCAATTGCCATTCCTGTCACTTCTCCATTCATCAGTCCGCCGACCTGACTCGTCGGAGCGAAGAGCAGGAACACTGCATAGAGCAGATTGATCACGATACATGCCCATGTCCACTGGATCATGACATGACGGCTACCGCGTTTTCCCGCTATTTTTGCTCCAATAACGGCAAACAGGATAGACGGCAGCATGGATACTGCGGACAGGATCGTTGCCATTGCCATACTTCCCAGCATAATGCCATAGAGCATTGTGGATACAACAGCTGCAGATCCGATGGTCTGCGCCAGCTTATCAGAAGAAGCCGATACAATGTATCTCTGAAGTTCCTTGTTCTCTTTGATCAGAGCCTTCATATCCTGGAGACTTGGCTTTGCATCCTCCTGCTCTACGCTTCCGATACTCTCAAAGCTCTCCGGTACATCATAGGGTGCGATGCCGATGCATGCCAGAATATAAAATACCAGTGAGATCACAATTACAACAATATTTAAAGTACCAAAATACGGGGTTCCCTGAATATTATCAAATTTCGGAAGGATCACTGCCATGGATACCATGGACATGATCATCGGTGTCAGATAAGAATAAGTAGTATTCCATACTGCCAGAGTCGGTCTCTGTTTCGGATCGTTGGTCAGGATATTTGCATTGATTGCTCCCGCAATAGACACAAATGTATATCCAATAATATAGATCGCATAACATACAATAAAATAAATGATTCCGACGATTCCTGTCAGATGAAGTGCCGGTCCCAGGTTACACATCAGTGTCGTCGCCAGCGCCATCAGTGCCCAGCCTACCATGATGGAGAACCGTACCTTGCCAAATCTCTTGCTGTCAAAACGTTCCAGAAAATACGCGATCAGCGGATCTGTTACTCCATCCAGAATTCTTGATGCTGTAATAATTACACCTGTGACTGCTACCAGAATTCCAAAGTTGGCATTTCCGATATAGGTTGCACTCGTCATCAGCATATAGAAGACCATCTGTCCGGCTCCGGTCATGGTAGCCAGTGCGATCTGCCATGTTTTCGCTTTCTTGTACTGTAGTTTCTCTTCCATTCTCATACCCTCCTGAGTCTCTTACAATGCGCGCCATTGCACATCTCTTATATTTATCATAGCAGGAAGAATAACTATGTGATAGAAATATATTTTTTATAATAGCATTATTTTATCTCATATTCCATTTGTTTTCAGTAAAAAAGCAATTTTATTATTTGTATATAGTAATTATTTTGTCTTTATGATATATTTTTACTATCATCTGATTTTCAGGAGGTTTTTATGGATACTTCACTATTCATCCGTCTGCTTTCTAATCTGCTATCGGTTTCCAGTATGTGTCTGACTGATCCGAACCGTGAGTTAAAGGCATTTGAAGAAAAAAATTGCCTGGTTCCCTCTCTGCAGCCTATGTTCACCGCAGAAGCCATCGGATTTCTGCTGCCTGTCATCGCCCCTGCGACTGTTTATGAGATTCAGGATAAGCTGGGTATCTGCATTACGTTTTTTCAATTTCAGGAAAACACTTATCTCATCGGTCCCTATGTCCAATATGAATACCAGGATAAGCAGATCGAGCAGCTGTTAGTCGAGAACCAGCTGCCTGCTTCGCTTGTGCTGTCCATAAAATTATACTACACCTCTCTTCCGCTTGTGTATACCAATCAGATCCAGAATGTGATCACTGCCCTGACCAGATCCTTTGATCCTTCCATTTCTTCCTATACCTTCCGCAGATTGAACGGCTTCATACAGTCTATGGAGAACACTGACAGGACAGACACTCCGCGGGATCCCTGTGATTACAGTGAAATCTATAAACGATATGATGCGGAGCACCGCTTTCTTCATATGATTGCTTCCGGTGACATTGAGAATATCGCATCTGCCCACAATGAAATGGAGCAAAGTGCTCTGTCCTCCGGTTTTTACCAGTCGGCTTCTTATATCAACCCTCTGGTCGGTTTTACCATTCTGCGTGTACTTGCCAGAAAAGCAGCAGAGGAAGGAGGTCTGTCGATCATCACTATCAATGAGATCACCCAGCGCTATGTCCAGATGATGGATGCTGCCACCACGCAGAACGACTCTGCCCATTACATCCACGAAATGGTACTGGAACTGACGAAGGCCGTTCATGAACATAAACTGCAGGGGCAGAATTACCCGAAGCTTATCTCCGACACCATGGAATATCTCTATCTGCATCTCGGTGAGGAGATCCGTCTGCAAGAGCTTTCACAGATTGTCCATGTATCCCCCTCTTATCTGTCCAAATATTTCCGGCAGGTCACCGGCATGACGATCTCTCAGTATCTTACTATTGAACGTTGTAAAAAAGCTGCGGAACTTCTCTCCTCCTCTGAATATCAGATTCAGGAGATCAGCAGCTTCGTAGGCTATTCCGACAATAATTATTTTGTCAAAGTATTCCGCAAAATCTATGGTCAGACACCTTCCGAATATAGAAAAGAGCTTCTGTCAGGCACTGCTGGAACGTAAGGTACGGCTCCAGAGCATCGTCAGTCCCCCTGCTATGATCACAGAGAGAATCATTGTGGCCGCATGGGAAAAGGCGATCCCATAAGCCCCGTAGAGTCCGTTCATGACAGCCAGCACCGGAAGAAATACCAGTCCCTTGTCTAACAGTGAGACAATAATGGCATAATCTGCCTTTCCCGTTGCCTGCAGAAATGTCTGGAACGTCTGATAAACAGCATAGACCGGTGCCACACAGATATTCGCCAGTACAAAAATCTGTCCATACCGGATCACACCCTCATCCTGTATGAATGCAGCTACCAGTCTCGCTCTGTTCAGATAAACGCAAAGTGCAAGCAGGGTTCCGGCAGTCAACGTAAACGCCGCTGTTTTCCAGAGGATCTCATACATTCTTTTATAGTTTTTACCGCCGAAATTATAGGAAACCGCCGGTTGCAATCCCATACAGAACCCCATGATCAGCATCGTAATGATCAGTCCCAGCTTGCCGGCTACGCTCTGGGCTGTCAGAAAAACGGAACCATGCGCCACCATCATACGGTTCTGCACTGCATTGGAAACACTTCCCAGGATCGTAGAGAATGTCATGGGCAGTCCCAATGTCAATACCGGTACAACAACCTCTCTGCGAAAATGAAGGTTTTGTCTATGCGGAAGAAAGACCTGTTTCTTTTTCAACAGAAGCAGTAAGACCAGCACTGCGGAAAATACGTTGCCGATCACCGTTGCCGCCGCTGCTCCTGCCACGTCCATATGCAGCCCGAGAATAAACAGTGCATCCAATACGATATTAAGCAGGGTTCCTCCCAGGTTGGCAAGCATTGCCGTAGCTGCTTCCCCATCGGATCTTAAAATGCTTCCATAGGCTGTAGAGAACAGAACAAACGGACTCGAAAATGCAAAAATTTTAAGATATCTCTCTGCATCTGCAAGAAAGCTTTCCTCCGCGCCCAGGATCCTGCATAATGGTTCTGCGAACAGCCCCGTTAAAAACCCGTAAACAGTTCCTACGAGCAGTGTTCCCATACAGCAAAATGCCGTGATCTCTCCGATCTGCTGCCGGTTCTTCTCCCCAAGTGCAATGGAGACCACTGTTCCTCCGCCAATTCCGAACAAGGTTCCAATCCCGGACAATACCGTAAATACCGGCATGCACACCGAGATTGCCGCTATTTTTTCCGGATCTCCCATCTGTCCGATGAAGAATGTATCCGCCAGATTATAAAGCACCATAACAATGATAACGATCATGGCTGGCAGTGCCAGCCTGAGTACCAGCTGCAGATAGGATCCCGTTTCCAGAATTCTCTCATTCTTACTCTCTGCTCCGTATTCGGTTGTGACGTCCTCTCTCATTACTCCATCCTCCGTTGTACTGTGTAATCTGTCACTTGTCATGTCTGTAGAAATAAAATATAATTCGATATATCCAGTATATATCAGTATATATCAAACATACAACCGTCACATATTATAGAGGTGTAGTGTTAATGAATACCGAGAATAATAAAAGATATATGACTACCGAAGAAAATATTTTAAATGCCTACAACCGGCTGGCATCCTCCAAGAGAGTGGATCAGATTACTGTCAGTGATATCTGCCGGACCGCTGGAATCCACCGGACTTCATTTTACGGTCATTTTCAGGATATCCATACCCTGCAGTCCAAAGTGGATGCTCTGCAGATGCAGAAATTGTTGGATTGTTTTATGCAGGGAGGAACCTGGAATCTGAAAGAAGGACTGCAGATGCAATTACAGTTTTTTTATGACAACCGTAGTATTTTGAAGAAAAATCTACGTTCTGAAGCAAACGAAAACCGGTTTTTTGATTTTTTATCCGGACAGATGACGGATCGGTTCAAAGAATCTTTTCAAAAACGCTTTCATAGCGAAGACGAGATTGAACTCAATTATCAAAAAGAATTCCTGACAATGGGGACTCTTGCCATTTTAAAAAAATGGATCTTGTCCGATTGTCAGGAATCTTATGAAAAAATTGCAAAGATATTATATTCTCTCTACGTCGCACCTTCCGATGCTGACTGATCTCTTAGCCGCGCAGTTTGAAATGCTCTAACAGCTCGTTCAGAGTAGTAGCAGATGCGGAAAGCTCCTCGCTGGTAGCGGAAGTCTCTTCGGCTGCTGCAGAGTTGGACTGGATAACATCATTGATGTCTTCCACACCCTTTTTGATATTTTTAACGGAAACCGCCTGTTTGTCAGACGCAGTACGGATATTGGCAACCTCCTGGATGATCTGATCCAGCTCAGCCATAACCTCCTGCATAGCATCATTGGTCTCCTTGGTGACCTTATTACCCACCTCTACCTCGTTCAAGGACTCTTCGATCAGCTTCTTGGACTCTACTGCAGAATTAGCACTCTCTTCTGCCAGCTGTCTGATCTGATCTGCCACGACTGCGAAGCCTCTTCCTGCCTCTCCGGCACGGGCTGCCTCGATGGAAGCATTTAAGGACAGTAGATTGGTTTGGGATGCGATATTCTCAATATCCGCGATGATCTTTTCAATGTTCTGGGTCGTTGCGTTGATCTTCTTCATGGCATCTACCAGCTCATCCATCTTCTTCTGGCTGTTGGCTGCCTCGATACCTACCTTTTTCGCCTTGTCATGTACAATGTCGGTAGACTTGGTATTCTCCAGTACCTGACTGGTTACTTCGTCTACGGTAGCCACCAGTTCTTCTACGGCTGCTGCCTGATTGGTAGCACCTTCTGCGATATCCTGTGCGCTGACAGCCAGCTGGTTACTGCCGGCAGATACCTGCTCGGAAGATCCCTGAATACCATGCATGGTCTCACTGATCTTGTTAACCATCTCATTCAATTCATCCAGTACACTGTGAAGCTGTCCTACATAAGCATCAGGACAACTGCTGTGCACATCGAAATTACCTTCGGAAAAATGCTCTACGATATCGTACAGATCAGATACCACTTTTTTAAGGATTCCGGCTGCTGTCTCGAAGCTGTCGGATAAGCGCCCCAGTTCATCCTCGGATTCATAAGGAGTACCGATCTCGAAATCACCGGATGCGATCTTCTCAGATGCCACTACCAGGCTTTCAATTGGCTCTACCAATGCTTTGGTCAGCATTCTGGAGATAGATACTGTAAACAAAATACTTATCACTGCCAACACCAGTACAATTACGATCCCCACGTAATTTTTTGTCTGCAACATTGCCCCAAATGCCACAAATGCGATCACGATATATAACACATCCATGATTCGAAATACAAGAGACAGTTTGTTCTTAATCGATCTGTTCTTAAGCATTTCTTCTAATTTCTTCATTTGTATTTACTCCTTCCATTTTATATATACCATACGTTTTATTTTAATTTCCGACATGATTTTCGTCAAGCATTAAGCATCTTAAATTTATGTAAAAATCATGTATGGGATGCTTTACTCATCTCCAGTAATTTATCTCTCATTTCATTCTCAATGCGCTGTAAATCTTCCTCTGCGCTCTGTCTTCTCGCACGTCCCTCTTCCTGGATCTTCATGACCTCATCCAGTGTCGTCATCAGTGTCTGATTCGTACTCTTAAGTGTCTCTATATCCACAATTCCCCGCTCGGATTCCTTCGCTGTCTCCACAGACGCCACCTTCAGTGCTTCCGCGTTCTTCTTCAGCAGTTCATTGGTCATATCCGATACGGCACGCTGTGCCTTGGCGGCATCGGTGGCATGATCCAGACCGATGGCAATGACCATCTGACTCTTCCACAGGGGGATCGTATTCACTAACGTCGACTGGATCTTCTCGGACATGGCGATATCATTGGACTGGATCAGACGGATCTGGGGTGCCATCTGCAGGGAAATGGCTCTGGTCAGCTCCAGATCATAGATCTTCTTCTCAAACCGCTCACACATTGCCGCGAAATCTTTCGCTGCCTGCGTGTCCTCCGGCAGTCCGCTCTTCTGTGCCTTCTCTAAAAGTTCCGGAAGCTCCACACTTTTTGCCTGCGCCAGCTTCTTTTTGCCTGCCAGGATATACATGGACAGTTCCTTGAAGTAATTCAGGTTCAGCTGGTACAGCTTGTCCAACACAGCCACATCCTTTAACAGCACTACCTGATGACTCTCCATGGCATCACAGATCTTTGTGATATTGACTTCTGCCTTATCATACTTTGCTTTTAGATTGCTCAGCTTGTCTCCGCTTTTTTTGAACAGACCGAAAAATCCCTTATCTTCCTCGGTGTCGAAGTCCTTTAGCTGTGCCACCACATCGGTTAACAGAGTTCCAACTTCTCCCATATCCTTGGTCCGGACATTATTAAGCGCCGTCTCTGAGAAATCCGCGATCTTCTTCTGGCTTCCGGCTCCGTACTGTAACACCGCCTGGGTATTGGTCAGGTCGATCTGTGCTGCGAAATCATCCACCTGCTTCTGCTCCTCCGGTGTCAGTTCCATCTCAGGAACCGCCTGCTCTTCCACTAACTCCTCCGGCTTCTTCTCCACGATCTCTGCCTTTGCCTCCGCAAAAGGATCCAGTGTAAGAGTCGGTGCTTCTTTTGTTGCTGCGTCTAAATCCATGTTCATACTAATCTCCCTTCCGCAGACGATTCCTTTCGTCGGAGGAATCGCGAATCAAATTTCAATTTACTGTTTTTCCATTACAAAATCAGATTCCGTCAGGCCTTCCTTTGCCAGCATGGTCTGTAATACCTGCGCATCAGCCGCTGCGTCAAAGGCTGCATCCTGAAACAGATTGTTTAACAATGTCACAAATGCCTGATTGATCATGTCCAGTGTCTTCCCGATCTCTTTCTTGGCATCGAGAATGTCCTCTCCGGGACTGCTGACCTCGTCAAATTCCGCATACTGCTCCACCAGCTTTAAAGTAGTGGGCAGATAATAATCCATTAATTTATGCATTCTATGCATCTGCTCCGGGTGCTCCTGCACTCTGTCGAAGATCTCCTTTAACAGATTCTCCAGACGGTACAGCTTCTCGGAGATTGCCTCCTCTTCGATCCGGTCGTTCAGGTCCCGAAGATGTCTGATGCATTCCATCCCCTCTGCTACCATACTGTGGAGTTCCTGTTCTCTCTCCGTCTGTGCAGCGTCCTGTGCTGTTCCTGTATCCGGCATCTGTTTTGCCTGCTCCTCTAAGTTTTTCTGTTCCAGATAAGCCTTTTCTGTCTCCAGATATTGATGATAGATCACATCATTTAACATAAAACAGGTTTCTTTATCATCCAAATGACCGTTAGGGAACATTCCGGCTTTTAACATTTTACGCAGATCTTTTTTTACATATCGGACGCTTTTGCCGGTATAACGCGCCATCTCCGTGATCACACCGTACATCTTGGTACCGCACAGTTCCAGATATTTCTCCGCACGTTGTAATCTTCTGCGCTGTCCGTTACCATAGGAGATCATCTCCAAAAATACCAGAGAAAGTACTCCCGGAAGAATTGCCGCACTTAAGCTTGCTGCACTAAAAGCTGCCAGGAGAAGCTGTACCAAAAGTCCCAGCCCGGAAAAACCAAGTCCGATGCCGCCGAACACGGTGCACAAAGTTCCGGACACGCTTCCCTTTTTCTCCATTTTTACCAAAGAAGTCATCTCGGAAGCCGTAGCTTGCCTGGGTGTCCCGACTCCTGCCTGATTTCTGGCACGGTTCTGCGCCGCCTGTGCCTTACGCTGCTCTTCCCATTGTTTTTCCCGTTCTATTCGCTGTCTGTGCCATTCTTCGTTTTGTCTGCGGTGTTCTTCCCGCTGTCTTTCCCGTTCTTCGCGCTCCGTCTGGATCTGCTCTATAGACTTCTCTTCTTCCCGCTTTTTATCCTGCCAGTTGCGCTGGGAATTCCAGACCTTTTTTTCCGTGGCTTCCCTGGATAGATTCGCCTGAAAATCCGCTTCCCGCAAAGCATCGGTGACCGTATCGGTTACTAATGTATTCAGTGCCCGGAAATCTCCGGTCTTCATAGCTTCGGCAATGGTCTCTTTAAATTTTTCCCCAAGATGATTCTGCACTTCACTCATAATTAATATTTTCTCTGACTTTTCAGTTCCTCATAGAGCAGACAATAATTCTCGTAACGTGTCTGCGAAATCTCCCCTTCCGCCACGGCATCTTTCACGCCGCAGACCGGTTCTGAGATATGAGAACATCCTCCGAATCTGCAATATTTTTCAAAAGGAACAAATTCGGGATAAAATCCCGCCAGCTGCTCTTTTTCCAGTCCGAACAGTCCCAGGGAGCTGAACCCCGGAGTATCCAGAATGTAAGTATCCGGTGCAATGGAGATCAGTTCGGAATGCCTGGTGGTATGTTTTCCACGCTCGATCTTCTCACTGATGGAACCGGTCTCCATCACGATCCCCGACTGTAAGCAGTTGACCAGTGAAGACTTGCCGACACCGCTGGGCCCCGCCACCGTGGTGGTCTTGCCCCGAAGCAGGTCTTTTAATCTGTCGATGCCTTCCTTTTCCCTGGCACTGACAGTAATGGTCTGAAATCCCGCCTGTTCATAGATGGAACGATAATCCTCTTTTTTCCCCTCTGTGTCAATGTCCTGTTTGTTAAAGCAGATGATGCAGGGAATGTCCTGCTGCTGCATCATGATCAGGAAACGATCCAGCAGGTTAAAATTGGGCTGTGGCTTACAGATGGCAAAAATCACCAGTGCCTGATCCACATTGGCAACCGCCGGACGGATCAGTTCGCTGTGCCTGGGAAGCAGTTCTGTGATATTTCCCTTTTTCTGTGCTTCATCTATGACTTCCATCTCCACATCGTCCCCGACCAATGGTTTCCTGTGGTCCTTACGGAAGACACCTTTTGCCTTGCATTCATAGATTCCGTCCGTACTATGCAGTGCATCCCCCGCATGGACGTAATAGAAGCCGGCAATTCCTTTTATAATCTTGCCCTTCATAGTTCCTGCCTTTGCATTATTCCTTCACGAATTCCACTCTTCGGGTAAAGGACTGGTTCTCCGTGGTGCCGGGAACATTAATGGTGCCATCTGTATCCGTTGTAGTGGTTCCCTCCGTTGTCACCTGATAGGTCATGGTAAGCGTACCGCCGGAGGAGGCGATGCCGTTGATATTGGTTGCTACCGGGAAGGTGGTAACCTTCGTATCCATCAGCACAGTGCCGTCATCCGCCACCAGGGTGATACCGACTTCCATTCCCGATACATACTTGGGTGCCTCGGAAGTCGTCGGTGCCGCAATGCTGACATTGCACTTATAAGTCACTTTCTGTGCGCCCTGGCTCACCTTAATATCAATGGAGGTTCCCTGATCCACATAGGAACCATGGGAATAGCTCTGATAGCAGATCATGCCCTCTCCCACTTCATCGCTGTAAATATGGGTCACACTGCCTACTGTCAGTCCGGCCTCGATTGCTTCCACCGTACCATCCTGCTCTGACAGTCCGATCAGGTTCGGCACGCGGATCTTCGTATCTTCCTTTCCCAGGCTTACGGTAACGGTGATCACACTGCCTTTCGGCGCCTTATTTCCATCTGCGGGAGTCTGGGCGATCACGCGTCCTGCTTCTATGGTGTCGGAATAATCCTCTGTCTTATTGACCAAAAAGCCCTTGCTTACCAGCTGTGTATTCGCCTCGTCAAAAGTAAGTCCCACCACATTCGGAACTTCTACGCCCTGGGTTCCGGCGCTTGCCGTAAGTGTTACCTTGCTGCCCTTGTCAATCTGGTCACCCGCGCTGACGTCGGTACTGATCACCACACCTTCTGCCACGGAATCAGATTCCTCATATACAACTTCCGTCAGAATTCCCAGTCCGGTCAGTGTATTTCTCGCATCATCCACATTCATGCCCTTCACATCCGGCATGGTGACTTTCTCTGCCTCTTCTTTGGTTTCCTCCGTAGTGATGATCGGACCGGAAGGATTATTGCCTTCGTTCTTTTTCCCGCCAAAGATCTTCACCGCCAGTACGATCAGGATAATACAGATCACCACTCCCGCAACGATTGCCAGAACCGTTGTCACGCGTTCCATCTTGGGATCGTAATCATAATCATCCTCTCCCTCTTCATCATTCTCATACATGGCTTCTGTATCGGAACGTAGGCGCATCGTCTCATCATGATCCTGTTCTTCATACTCCCGGCCACTCTGATACGGAACTTTTCTCTTGATCTGTGCCATATCTTCATCGGAGATCATCCGGGTGCCGCCTTCCATATCCGGATCCTTGTTCACGACAAAGTCCTCCTCCGGATTGATCAGGGACTGCTTCAGGTCTGCAATCAGTTCTGCCATGTTCTGATATCTGCGGTCCGGTGATTTCTGACAACACTTTAATACAATACTTGCAACGCTGGAAGGGATCTCCGGCACGAATTCCTTGGGAGAAGGCATTTCTTCCTGAATATGCTTGATGGCGATCGCTACCGTCGTCTCCCCATTGAAGGGGACTCTTCCCGTAAGCATTTCGAACATGGTGATACCGAGTGAATAGATATCACTCTTTTCATCACTGTAACCGCCTCTGGCCTGTTCCGGAGACGTATAGTGTACACTTCCCATTACATTGGAAGTGATCGTATTGCTGGTCGCTGCCTTGGCAATACCGAAATCCGTGACTTTTACTTTGCCGTCTTTGGAAATAATGATATTCTGCGGTTTGATATCCCGGTGAATAATATGATTATTATGTGCTGCCTCAATGCCCATACTCACCTGGATGGCAATGCTTACTGCTTCCTTGTAAGACAGACGGGCCTTTTTCTCAATGTACTTTTTGAGGGTAATGCCCTCCACCAGTTCCATTACAATATAGTAGATTCCGTTTTCTTCCCCTACATCATAGACATTTACGATATTGGGATGCATCAGTCCTGCTGCCGCCTGTGCCTCAATACGGAATTTGGATACAAAATTAGCATTCTCGCTGAATTCCTGCTTCAATACCTTGATCGCCACATATCGGTTCAACTTATGACATTTTGCTTTATAGACATCTGACATACCGCCGGTTCCGATTTTCTCCAGGATCTCATAGCGATCGCCGATCATCATTCCTATTTTGATCATTATTGCTCTCCATTCTCATATAACCTAAGTAACTAAGAGTATTATCTGTCTTATGCGCACGGCTCAATAAGGATAACACTGATATTGTCTCTGCCGCCGTTTGCATTGGCTGCCTCTACCAGACGCTCTGCTTTCTCCACAAGATCTCTTGCACCACTGATGATCATGCGGATCTCTTCATCTTCCAGCATATTAGTCAGTCCGTCCGAACACATAAGGACAGTATCGCCTTCCCTGAGTTCTACGGTAAAAAAGTCCGGCTCTACATGATCCTCCGCACCTACCGCTCTGGTAATAATATTCTTGTCAGGATGATTTCTTGCATCTGCACGGTCTAATCCGCCCATGCGTACCATTTCCTCTACAAGAGAATGATCCCTCGTAATCTGCCGTATCTCACGATTCACCACATAAAGTCTGCTGTCACCCACATTGGCCACCTGTAAAAATCTGCCCATGCAGGATGCCACCACAACCGTCGTTCCCATTCCTTCCAGCTTCTTGTCTTCGCCGGCTCTCCTGCGGATCACCTCATTGGCTTCCTCGATCGCTCTGCGGAAAATCAGCGTGGGATTTTTTTCAAAAGAACTCTGCATCTCAGCCAGCATGGTCTCTACTGTCACTTTGGATGCATAATCTCCCGCATTATGTCCGCCCATACCGTCCGCTACAATAAACACATTGGGCAGATTTCCCACCGGTTCCTCAGAGGTATAGATATAGTCCTGATTTACTTTTCTTTTCCTTCCGATATCGGTTATGGAAAACGTCTTGAGCACGTCAATTTTCCTCCTGTGAGAGTCCGTCCGGGTTCTGCATCTCCTGTGTATGACGACGCCTTAACTGTCCGCAGGCTCCGTCAATATCCCGGCCCATCTCTCTTCTAATTGTAACATGTATCTTCTTACTTTCAAGTTTATTTTTAAACGCCTGAACATGCCCGGTATCCGACTGCACGAAGTCCCGCTCTTTAATCGGGTTTACCGGAATCAGGTTAATATGACAGCATAAAGGCTTTGCCAGAGCGATCAGCTCTTTGGCATCCTCTTCCGTATCGTTCACACCGCCTACCAGACTGTATTCAAAAGTGATCCGGCGCCCGGTCTGCTCAAAATAATACCTGCAGACTTCCATCAGTTCTTTGATGGAATACCTGTTGGCAATGGGCATCAGTTTTCTTCTTTTTTCATCTGTGGTTGCATGCAGTGACAATGCCAGGGTAATCTGCAGCTTCTCATCTGCCAGCTGTCGCATTCTCGGCACGATTCCGCAGGTGGACACCGTGACATTTCTCTGGCTGATGTTTAATCCATTCTCATCCGTCAGCAGATGCAGAAACTTTAGAATATTATCATAATTGTCCATGGGTTCTCCGGTTCCCATGACTACCACATTGGAGACCCGTTCCTGCGTCAGTCTCGTGATGGCATAGATCTGATCTAACATCTCCGAAGGCGTCAGGTTCCGCTCCAGTCCATCCAGGGTGGACGCACAGAATCTGCAGCCCATCCGGCATCCCACCTGGGAAGAAATGCACACACTGTTGCCGTGTTTGTACTGCATCCACACGCTTTCCACCACATTGCCGTCAGACAGTTCAAATAAAAACTTTTTCGTTCCGTCGATCTTCGACTCCTGTATTCTGACAGGCTTTACACAGGTATATTCATACTTTTCCTTGCATTGTTCCCTGAATTTTGCGGAAAGATTGGTCATCTCGTCAAAGCTTCTCGCTAACTTCACATGCATCCACTCATACATCTGTTTTGCCCGGAAAGCTTTCTCTCCCATACTCTCCAGTTCGGTCTTCAGTTCCTCCAGATTCAGGGATTTGATATCTTTTTTACTATCCATGTCTTATATCTCACGTTCTTCTGCGCAGCCTTGCAAAGTAGAATCCGTCGGTCTCATCCGTTCCCGGCAGAAGTTGTCTCTCCTCCTCTAAAACGAACGGGAACTTTTCCGTGATCCATGCTGCCATGTTCTGATTCTCTTCTCTGTTGATGGTGCAGGTGCTGTACAACAGCACGCCGCCCGGCTTCACATACCGCCATCCGGCTTCCACGATCTGCCTCTGCAGTTCCTGGATAGATTTAAGGCCTTCCGGTGTCACATGATATTTAATGTCTCTCTTTTTGCCCATGACACCTAAGCCCGAACAAGGGACATCCATCAACACAACATCCGCAGATGCTTCTTGCTCTGCGTCATAAACCGTGGCATCATGCACTTCCACGTTCACATTGGTGCGGTGCATGCGCTCCAGATTCTCAAGGATCAAAGCCGTCTTATATTCTGACACATCGCGGGATAACACATGTCCCGCCTCTTTCGTATATTCTGCCGCCAGGATCGTCTTGCCTCCCGGTGCCGCACACAGATCCATAACAAAGTCTCCCGGATTTATTTTTGCTGCTTTTACCGCCAGGGCGGAAGAAGCATCCTGTACAGTGAATTTTCCTTCGGCAAATCCGGGCAGCTCGCTGACGTTTTCCAGATTTTCCGCCAGATATACATAGGGAAGTTCCTTATGTGCGCTTAAGTGGACCCCTGTAGCCTCTATCTTTTTCTTAAGATCCTCACGTTCCGTTTCCGACAATTCCAGGCAAAAACGCAGAGATACCGGATGAATCTTAAGCAGTCCCATGAGAAGTGTTTCCGTTCCCTCCGTGCCGTATACCGGAAGCCACAGATTCACGATCCATTCCGGCATGGAATATTTTACGCTGAAATATTTTACAGGATCCGTAGGATCCGGCAGGGGCATTTTGTCCTTGCTACGGGATATATTTCGCAGGACGGCATTGACAAACCCCTTCAGAGTACGAAAGCCGCGCTTTGCCGCAAGCTTGCAGGCTTCATTGCATACCGCACTGTCCGGCACCGCATCCATATACAGGATCTGATAGGTACTCATGCGGAGCAGACAACGGATCAGAGGCTTCATCTTGCGGACCGGAACGGAAGAAAACCGGTTTAGATAATAATCCAACTCCAGCTGTCTCTCTATGGTACCCTCTGTAACTCTCTTGATAAATGCCTTATCTCTGGGATCCAGGTAATCGTATTTATCCAGCACTGCTTTTATTAATTTATGGGAAAAATCCTGCCCCTTTTCCAGGTCCAGCAGGATCTCCACAATAATCTCTCTTGTATCGGTGGTTGCAGGCTTCCCCATGCTTAGTCTCTCCTTCTGCGGTTACCGCCATACAACAGGATCAGGCGAAGCAGCTGTAATGAGGAGGATGCTGCTCCCGCTACATAGGTAAGGGCTGCCGCTGTCAGCACCTTTTTACCGCCGCTTACTTCTTCACTGCCTAACAGTCCGTATTCCTCCACCTTCACGATTGCTCTGCGGGAGGCATTGAATTCCACGGGAAGTGTCACCAGCTGGAAGATCACGGTCAGGGCAAATGCCCAGATTCCCAGCTGGATCAATGTCTGGTTCCAGCTGAGCAGTACTCCTAAGAAAATCAGGGGAATACTTAAGTTGCTTCCGATGTTCACCACCGGTACCAGTGCCGCACGAATACTCATAGGTGCATAGCCGTGGGCATGCTGGATCGCATGTCCGCACTCATGGGCAGCCACACTGACTGCGGTGACTGAGGTTCCGTTATAATTATTATATGACAGTCTTACGGTATCTGTCCGGGGATCGTAATGATCGCCGTCGTTTGCATTCAGACACTCGATCTGTACGTTATACAAGCCTTCTCTATTGAGAAGATTCCGGGCAGCTTCCGCTCCCGTAATTCCTCTCATATTCCGGACCTTACTGTATTTTCGCATGGTGGAATTCACCAGCGCACTGGCCCCAAGGCATAACACCAGTCCGATCAATACCAGAAAATACGTGGGGTCAAAATAATAACCATATCCATAATAACCACCGTACATAGCAAAGTCTCCTTTCTAATTGCCTGGATTGTTTATCACTCTCCCAGGATCTCTCCAGGCTGTACCTTCACGCCTAACAGGAAATCATGGGCTGTCATACGTTTTTTGCCTTCCAGCTGCAATTCCATGACCTTCAGACCGCCTTCCGACGCTGCCACCTCAAAGGAATCCTTATTCACCGTAAGGATCGTTCCCGGGGTTTCCCTGTGAGCCGTCACCATGGGAATCGCCTTCCAGATCTTTAACTGTTTTCCGCGATAAAATGTGTAGGCACTGGGCCAGGGTGTCAGTCCTCTGATCAGTCTGTCCAGTTCGGCTGCCGTTTTGGTGAAGTCCAGTCTGCCCATTTCTTTGGTGATCAGTGCCGCATAGCAGGTCTTCGCATCGTCCTGTTTCTCCGGAGTCAGCTTTCCTGCTTCTAAGAGAGGCAATGCCTCGGTGATCGCTTCTCCGCCGAGCACCATAAGCTTGTCGTGCAATGTTTCAAAAGTATCTTCCGAAGTAATGGGAATCTTCTTCTGATACAACATATCTCCGGTGTCCAGTCCTGCATTCATCTGCATGATGGTCACACCGGTCTCCGTCTCCCCGTCGATGATCACTCTCTGGATTGGAGATGCCCCACGGTATTTCGGAAGCAGGGATGCGTGGATATTCAGGCATCCGTACTTCGGCAGATCCAGGATTTCCTGAGACAGGATCTGTCCGAAGGCTGCCACAATATAGACATCTGCGGGATATTTTTTCAATTCTTCAATAGCCTCGGGAGTCTTGATCCGACGAGGCTGGAATACCGGGATGCCGTGTTTTACAGCACATTCCTTCACCGGCGGAAACTGTAACTGTCCGCTTCTTCCCTTTGCCTTGTCCGGCTGGGTCACCACTGCGGTGATCTCATGTCCCTGTGCGATCAAAGCCTCCAGAGCTCCCACTGCGAAATCAGGGGTTCCCATAAATACGATCTGCATAGCTTATCTCCTTCCCGGAATACTTATTCTTCTTCCTCATCCTCATAGGTCATGTCCTGCAGAGGGCCTTCCGCCTTCTCCACATAGAGATGTCCATCCAGGTGATCCAGTTCGTGGCAGATGGCTCTTGCCAATAATTCCGTACCCTCTACTTCGATGGGTTTCATATTGACATCCAAAGCTACCGCTTTTACATAATTGGGTCTGGTCACAATACCGAACTTCCCGGGAACACTTAAGCACCCTTCCTGTCCGGTCTGCTCTCCGCTGCTCTCCACGATCCGGGGATTGATAAGAATATACGGATCCTCTCCGGTGGTGTCGATCACCACAATTCTCTTAAGTATGCCCACCTGGGGAGCAGCCAGTCCTACGCCGTTGGCGTCATACATAGTCTCTAACATATCCTCGATCAATTCCTTCGTCCGGGGAGTCATCTCCTTGACTTCCTTACAGGTCTTTTTCAGTACCTCATCTCCATATTCACGAATATTTCTGATTGCCACAGTTATTACCTCCTATAACACGTTTACCGGGTCAAAGTCGAATTGTATACTCAGCTGTCTTGGCTGCCACTGTCTCAAAGTCTCCTCCACACAGTCTTTTACCGCCACCAGCGTATCATACTCCGCATGCTTCGCATAGAACACATACCGGTAAATATCATTGATTTTGCTGATATTTGCCGGGGTCGGTCCCAATATCTGCAAAAAGTCCATATTAGACTTTACCACATCTGTCAGTCTCCGGGCAAGCTGTTTTACATTTTCTTCCTCTTTGCCATAGATCTGCACCGCCAGCATATGTGCTGCGGGAGGATATCCCGACAGCTCTCTGTACAGGATTTCTTCCTCATAAAAGCTTTTATAATCCTGGGCTGCCGCGCAGGTAATGGCATAATGATCCGGCTGATAAGTCTGGATCACCGCTTCTCCCGGAAGCACCCCTCTGCCTGCTCTGCCCACCGCCTGGGTCAGCAGCTGAAATGTCCGCTCTCCGGCACGGTAATCCGATGCGTTTAAGGACAGATCTGCCGCCAGGATCCCTACCAATGTCACCTTCGGAAAATCATGTCCCTTCACGATCATCTGGGTGCCGATGAGCACATCGGCCTCTCCGTTTGAAAATGCTGACAGAATTTTCTCATAGCTGTCCTTCGTCCGGGTAGTATCCGCATCCATCCGAAGCGTCCGCACCCCCGGATACAGTTCTTTCAATTTATCTTCAATCTGCTGGGTACCTGCTTTGAATCCCAGAATATATTTGGATCCGCACTTCGGGCATAGCTTTGGCAAGGGTTGTGTATAGCCGCAATAATGGCAGATCAGCCTTCCCCCTTTATGTTCCGAGAGGGAGACATCACAGTGTGGGCATTTCATAACTTCACCGCAGGCACGACAGGATACGAATCCCGCATACCCTCTTCGATTTAAAAACAGGATGGTCTGCTGCCCCTTGCTTAGCCGGTCTGTCATCAGTTCCTGTAACTTCCTGCTGAAAATAGAACGGTTGCCCTCCTGCAGCTCCTGCCTGAGATCCACCGTGTGTACCGTGGGCAGTTCTCCGCCGGTCAGGCGTTTTGTCAGATGGAACAGCCTGTATTCTCCCTTTCCGGCGCGGTAATACGCCTCTAAGGAAGGGGTCGCCGATCCCAGCACTACGCTGGCTTTGTACAGCTTCGCCACTTCCATTGCCGTCTCTCTGGCATGGTATTTGGGAGTACTCTCACTTTTGTAGCTGTTCTCCTGTTCCTCATCCATGACGATCAGGCCCAGATTGGGGAATGGGGTAAAAAGTGCGGATCTCGGACCTATGATCACATCGATCTCTCCTGCTTTTGCACGCTCGCACTGATCATATTTTTCTCCGGGAGACAATGTGGAATTCATCACACTGACCCGGTCACCGAATCTCTGATAGAACCGTAGCAGCGTCTGGTAGGTCAGAGCGATCTCCGGGATCAGCACGATCGCCTGACGACCTCTTTTGATCATCTCGCCGATGAGTTGCATATACACTTCCGTTTTGCCGCTGCCGGTGATGCCATGGATCAGATATGTCTGTCTTCTACCGGCATCAAAATCCGTAAGCACTTCCGTAACGATGGTCTGCTGTTCCGAGCTCAATGTATTATGCGTCGTCTCTCCCGCCTGTACCTTCACGGGGTTCCGGTAGCTCTCGGAGCTGACCAGTTTCGCCGCGCCCACTTTTACGATACTGTTTACCGTAGCGGCGCTGACGCCCAATTTCCCGGTGATCCACTCATAGGGAATCGTCTCCTGCTCCGACAGAGCTTTTAACAGTCTGGCCTTTGCCACCTGTTTTTTGCGCTCGCATTTTCCTAAGAGTGACAGAAGCTCCTCTCTATTCATCAGGCGCACCAGCTGTCTGTGCTCCAGTTTCTTCACGGTCTGCTTCGCCGGCAGGACCGTCTTCAGAGCCTGGATCATGGTACAACCGTAATTGCGTCGGATCCAGGCAGCCAGTGCGATCATTTTATCTTCTACACCGGTCTCTTTTTCCGGCAGTCCTGCGATCTCCTTGATCTTCTCCGGAGCGAACTGACACTGATCCCCTATACTGACCACATAACCTTTGATCAGACGGTTTCCATTGCCGAAAGGGATCATAACGCAGGCTCCCGGCTCCAATCTGTCCCGCAGTCTCTCCGGTACCCGGTACTGAAATGTCTTATCCAGTTTTTCATGAGAGATATCTACAATGATATCCGCATATAACGTACGCAATCTGTTTTCCTCTCTGTTCACCGGGATCCCGGAAAACTGTCTTATAGGCCCTGACCCGCTGCCGATCCGGGGATATGTCCCTCTGCCAGGATATCCCGGATCAGATCCCGTTCATCCATGGGATGCTTCACGCCTTTGATCTCCTGGTAGTCTTCGTGCCCTTTTCCCGCCAGTACGATAATATCGCCGGGTTCTCCGTGTTCAATGGCATAAGTAATGGCTTCCTTGCGGTCGCAGATCTCTACATATTTTCCGTCCGTCTTCGCCATACCGGTCTTGATATCGTTGATAATATCCTGCGGTTCCTCGAACCGGGGATTGTCGGAAGTAATGATGGTCAGATCCGCCAGCCTGCCGCTGACCTCTCCCATCTCGAAACGACGCTGTCTGGAGCGGTTACCGCCGCAGCCAAACAGGCTGACCAGTCTGTGGGGTTCATACTCCCGCAGTGTGGTTAGCAGGCTTTCCAGTGCCATGGCGTTATGGGCATAGTCGATCAGCAGAGTAAATTGGTCAGAAACCTTGATCATCTCGATACGACCCTTTACTTTTGCCTGTAACAGTGCCTTTTTGATAGCTTCCTCATCCACCTTAAAATGACGGCAGATGGCAATGGCTGCCAGCGCATTGTACACACTGAATTTGCCGGGCATGGGTACTTCCACAGCAAAATTCATCAGACCGGTCACATGGAAGGTCACTCCCAGTTCTCCGGGTTTGTGCACCAGCTGCCGGTTCTCGGCCCGCAGCATGCAGTGCTCTCCCATACCAAAGTTCTCCAGTGCACAGGTATGTCCCTCCGTCACTGCCTGCCAGTGTTCATCGTCACCGTTAACGATTCCCACCTTGCACTGTTTGAACAACAAACCCTTGCAGTGTAGATATTCCTCAAAGCTTGCATGCTCATTCGGACCGATATGATCCGGCTCCAGATTTGTAAAAATACCGTAATCGAATACAAATCCCTGGGTGCGGTGCAGCATCAGCGCCTGGGAAGATACTTCCATAACTACCGTATCCAGTCCGGCATCTACCATGCGGGCAAAATACTCCTGTAACAGGTAAGATTCCGGTGTGGTGTTATTTGCATGAATATGTTCGTCTCCGATGATCACCTCGATGGTTCCCACCAGTCCCACTTTATAGCCGGCATTCTCCAGAATGGATTTCACCAGGTAAGTGGTCGTGGTCTTGCCCTTGGTACCCGTGATACCGATAACTTTCAGTTTCTCTGCCGGATGGCCGAACCAGGCTGCGGAGATAAATGCCATGGCATATCGGGTATCCGCTACTTTGATCACAGTCACATCCGCATCCGCAGGAAGCTCTATGTCCTTTTGTACTACCAGCACCCCGGCGCCCTGTGCAGCCACCTGTGCTGCAAAATCATGTCCATCAAAATTGGCTCCGTTAATACAAATGAACAGGCATCCCGGAATGACTTTACGAGAGTCATAGACTACAGCTGTGATCTCCCGCTCCGTTTTTCCGCATACCTGTTCATATTCCAGTTTATCCAAAAGTTCTGTTAATTTTCTGTTCATACAGGTGTCCACCTTTCTCTTCGAAATATCTCTTGATCCGTCCGAATTCATTGTATACTATGGTATATTTTACTCTATTTTTCAAAAATGTACCACCTATATTTTCCCACTCTCTAGTTGTAAGAAAAAATGCCTGCATTTTCCTCCGCAGGCATCTTGCTGTTTTTCTTATTTTATGTACTATTTATATACTACCGCCATATTTCCGAATTGTTCTACCGTATATCCCATATCCACACAACTCTCTGTCTGTTTTGTCAGGTCAATGATATAAATTCCATCATTTCCTTCCAATGGCGTGTTGAAAACAAAATTGCCGCACTGACTGACGTCCAGAAAGGCTGCCGGATAATTGGTATATTGAACGGTTTCTATGTATTCTTCCGGTGTCAGCTTGCTGAAGGCCAATATTTTTGTGTAAAATATGCCTTCTCCCACATAAATAGTGTCATCCTCCCCCGCCAGAGACTCCGCATATTCCACGGCCTGTTCCATTCCATCCTGGAACATTCTGCCGATGTTGTTGGCATATACTCCAAAATAGAAATGCTCAAAGGAAAGAAACAGAACGCAGAAGACAATTACTGTCACTTCCGTAATATATTTCAGGTCTTTGCGAAGCAGCCGCAGCGTCCGGCAAATGCCCACCGCCATAAACACAATAATGCTTATATGAATGCAATTAATACGATTGACATTTACATAGATCAAAGATCCTAAGCCAAATGCGGTCAGAAATTGAATTCCCATCAGCACATATCCATCATAGATCCGTGTCTTCAAACTTTTGTAAACACTCTTCACACAATAGAACAGACCTATCACTGCAAATATCAGGAAACATTTATAATACATTCCATACTGTTCCGTACTGTTCCAGTAACAACCGTCGTATTCATTTACCAGAATGGAAAACAGGTTTTTCATCTTCCCTGCCATTCCAGCCACTGAGATCTCGCTGTCCCGCATCACCACCAGTTTCGGGATGGAAAGCCACGGGGTCACCATTTCGGAAATAATACCCTTGTTTACCAGCAGAAACAGGAACGCCGGTATTGCCAGGATTCCCAGCAGGAGACCTGAGGCCACCGTCCATTTCGTTATGCGGGCTTTCTTCACATACAATAAATAAATTCCCTGAAGTAATACAATAAAAGGAACCACTGGCCAGATCGTCGCATAACAGTACAGACTCAGGCCATAGAACAATGCAGATAAAAGATAATATCTCTCATTCTTCATGCCTGATACAAAGAACAACAGGCTAAAAATCAGAAATCCCGGTGCCAGATTGCAGTCCAGTCCCCATCTCGACATCATAATGTGCCAGGGATTAATGGCCAGCAGAAACATTGCCCACAGTGCAGCTTCTTCATCTATGGTCTCTTTTACTATTTTTTCCACCGCCATAAGAGTGGCGATCCCTACGATCACCTGTGGCAGCCGGAATACCCATATATGCCGCCCGAAAAGTGCGATAAACGGAAGCATCAGAAGACTGTTTCCCACGCTCATTCCGCTTCCCCAGGTTGTCAGATACATCGGCCAGGAATAGCCGAAGGAATCTATTCCTGAATGAAGCAGTGACCAGGCTTCACGCGCGCCAAAGGCTTCATCCTGATTGATTCCTCCCGGTGCGCTTGCCAGCCGATAGATTCTGGCTGCAGCTCCGATCAGTAAAATAATTATATATAATATCTTTCGTTTCTCCAGACTTCCCTTTTTCCCCACCGTATTCATAAGATTGCTCCTTCCGTTTTCTCAGTTTTCTGTTACCGTAAGTTCTTTCTCCTCCAGATGAAAATTCTGGATAAAGCCGATCAGCTGTCCTGACAAAAGCACGGTGAACAGCGAATACCCGATGCGCCGTACCGGAATATAGCTCAAGGACATGACCAGCACGATCAGGTCCGACATCAGGTACACCCACTGGATCTTCCAGCCGGTGGCATGGGAAATACTCATGGCCAGGGCATCGTCTCCACTGGGGGCTCCACCGATACGTACGCACAGTCCGGCGCCCACACCAACAAACAATGCACCCACCAGGGCTGCCACAAGGGGCATGTCCGCCAGTCCGGGCCACAGGTGCGGGAATTGTTCGCATATCTTATACATACCGGAAAATCCCACCGTAGCCAGTGCGGAATAAGCGATGAATTCCTTACCCAGTAGCTTCCATCCCAGCACATAGCACAGCACATTCATGATGCCGCCGGTGACCGCCGGGGAAATGCCGGTCCAGTGCTCCAGTAACAGTGTTGCTCCCAGTACACCACCCTCGGTAACACCGGAGATGGAGTGCACATGATATAATCCAAATGCCAGAATAAAACTTCCCATTAAGGTTATGGCACAATTTTTAATTGTGATATTTTTCAACGCTTCTTTCCATTCGTGAATCTGTGATTTTATTTTGTTCATTTTGTAATTTCTGTTCTTTCTATAAATTTGTGTTCGTATTCTTATATTATAACCCCGGATATCGGTCTGTCGTCAAGTCTTACCGGAGAATCGAAAAGCCCCAGGCTGTTATACCTGAGGCTTTTCAATTTCTTATGAGGGGGGGAGATAGTGAGTTCATCAACTATCTGAAATACATGTTACAGGGAAAATGTGTACAGAATGTGTACGAATTCTAATTTAATTCTAAAATGAATCTTGAGGTTTTATAAACTCTGAAAAGTTCTACCGGACACCAAAAAGCCTCAGGCATGATGCCTGAGGCTTTCCGGTTTCTTATGAGGGGGGGAGATAGTGAGTTCATCAACTATCTGAAATACATATTACAGAGAAAATGTGTCCATTTTGTGTTCAAAAAATAAAAAAAAATGAATGTGATTCTGAACAGTTACAAAAATGTCAGCAATAGTTCTGCATGACAAACTGCACTTCCGTCCTACCCTTATAGGTATTTTGGCCGACCTGATATACCACAGAAAGAGGGAAATTCCCTCTTCCGGCATAAAGGGCTTCTTCACTTCCGATACCATATTTTTCATTCAAAAAAGCTCCCAGTCGTTCCAGGTCTCCGAAAAACACCAGCGTCTGCGTATTTCCTTCCGGTGTCTTCACACGGAATCTGGCACAGGTTTTATTGGCACCTATTTTAAATCCCGCCTGGAAGATCAGATTCTTTTGTGCAAAAAGAGGCTTGGGATTCCCTGTTCCGAAAGGTTCTAATAACGCCAGTTCTCCCGCCAGGGCTTCATCCGCATACCCCATGGGCATTGCCACATCGATATGTACCCTGGGAATAAAATCATCTTCTGTCAGCGTACAGTTTTTATTGAGAGCAATCCGCAGAGGTTCAATATCCTCCTCCCGCATGGAAAGTCCTGCCGCCAGCTTATGTCCGCCATACTTGGTAAAAAACTGTTTTACCTGGGTCATGGCATCATACATATGGTATGCTTCGATAGAACGCCCGGATCCCTTCACACCATCTTCGCCTTTGGTCATGATGAATACCGGATGATGATATTTTTCCCTGACTTTTCCGGCAATGATTCCCGCAATACTTTCGTGTACCTCCGGCAGATAGATCACCATGACCTTATCTTCTGTCATATGATGTTCCAAAATATACTCATCCGCTCTTTGAATCCCTTGCACCGTCAGGTTCTTGCGGCTTTCATTTAAGTCTTTCAGTTCTCTCGCCGCTGTCATGGCATCTGCTCTGGTAAAGCTCTGCAAAAGCTCCAGCGCCCTTTTCGCGGTATCCAGTCTGCCCGTAGCATTCAGGCAAGGGCCCAGTACAAACCCCAGGTGATATGCACTCAGCCGGTCCGGAGCGATTTCATTGACTTCCATCAACGCTTTCAGTCCTTCGTTATATCCCTTTTGGATCCGTTTCAGTCCTTCTTTGACCAGAATACGGTTCTCATCCTTTAACTCCATAACATCGCATACCGTGGAAAGTGCCGCGAATTCCAACAGTTCATCCTGAATATTTATAAGACCCGGATTTCCGGTCTTCTCCGTGATTGCCCAGATCACCTTCAGTGCCACAACGCCACCGCAGATGCCGGGAAATGGGTAGGTGTCGTCCGACCTCTTAGGATCCACCACTGCCAGTGCCGGGGGCAGCTGTTCCTTACGCTCTCCGTTTTCTTCTATGTAAGGGACCTCATGATGATCCGTAACGATCACACGCATGCCCAGGGAATTTGCCAGCTCGATCTGTGGTGCTGCAGCAATTCCGTTATCACAAGTGACGATCATGCCAACGCCTTCCCGCTTCGCCTCTTCGATGAGATGCTCGTTCAATCCATAACCGTCATGAATCCTGTGTGGGATTGCCGTATCCACCTGTGCGCCAAGCATCTGAAACCCTTTGGTCAGGATATAAGACGAGCAGATTCCGTCCACATCATAATCCCCGATGACCCGGATATGCAGACCTTCCTTTACCGCTTTCAGAATCTCCTCCACTGCCCTGTCCATATCTTTTAGCAGCCAGGGAGAGTAGCAGTCCTCCAGTTTTCCATAGAGAAACTTCCGAATCTGGCTCTCTTCCGTCAGATCCCGGTTTCTAAGGATCCTCGCCGTCACCGGACTGATATGAAATTCCTTCGCCCATTTATCAAAATCTGCCTTCTTTGCAGCCACATACCATTTTTCCATGCAGGTTCCCACTTTCGTAATTTTTTTCCCTGAGACTCACTCCTTAGGTATTATAGCATAAAAAAGACTTGTGCATCTCCTTTTTTATGTATCAGGTAGATTCCCGGATGATCAACGTTGGGAATGTGATATGGGACTGCACATAGAGATTCGGTCTTTTTATTTTTTGCAGAATATACTTCCCGGCCTGCACCCCCATATCGTAGACATCGATGTTCACGACAGAGAGCATGGGCTTCAGGATCTGAGAAAACGGGAAGTCGTCAAAAGTAATCACCTTCATTTCCTCCGGGATCAGGATTCCTCTGTCGTGCAGGGCATTCACACAGCCGTAGGCGATATAGTTGTCCGCACACACTAACGCATCCGGACGTCTTCTGTTCTCCAGGATCTGCATGGTCATCCGGTAACCGCTGTCACAGACGGATTCTCCTTTTTTCACATATTCTCTGGGCAGTAACACATCATGCTCTTTAAGTACTGTCAGGACTCCGTCCAGACGTCTCGCTGAGATCTGGTCCTCCGGCTTGCCTCCGATAAAAGCCACCGACTGACAGCCCCGCTCCAGCAGATGCTTCGCCGCCAGTTCTCCCGCCAGCCGGTTATCGATATCGAGCCAGCAGAAATGGCTGTTAAAATTCGGATTACCGATCACAATATGAGGGATCTCATGGGTAAACAGCAGTTCATCCAGTGCCTGGGAAATCACTGACGCATGGATTACAAACCCGTCTGCCTGCTTGGTATCCGCTGCATTCCGGATAAATTCCGCACAGTCTCCCGCTGCTATATTCCTGACTACAAGCGTATAGTCCTTCTGTGCCAGCACTTCCTCCAACCCACACAAGATCTCAAACATCTGTGGATTGGCAAACCCGGTTCCTTTTCCCAGCTCTGCCACAAATATAATGGTTCGTGCAGACTGCCTGGCGAAATTTTTCGCCCGCAGATTCGGATGATAATCCAGCTCCTCCATAGCTTTTCGTACTTTATCTGCCGTCTCCTGCGAGATCGAATAAGAGCCGTTCATCACTTTCGATACGGTTGCCGTAGAAGTTCCCGCCAGTTTTGCCACATCCTTAATGGTTGCTCCCATCGTTCACCCTCCTCGTGCGATTTTCTCTGAGAATATTTTAATCCCTTGCCCGGATCAGTGCAAATCCTTTTGCTGCCAACTGTCCTTCCTTAAGACCTTCCTGCCAGAGAATCTCTCCGCTCAGCAGTTCTTCAGGAAGGGGGACGTTTTCCTCTTCCATATTCAGGAAAATACGTATACTTTCTATACTGCCATCTTCTTTCTCCAGATATCTTTCATAGCCATACACTCTGCTGCCCGGTTCCGCCAACAGGGTGCGGTACTCTCCTCTCCGCAGGACAGCCTCCTTTTTGCGCAGGGTAATTGCCTTCTGATATAGCAAAAACAAAGGACTTCTCTCATCCAGTGTATCCCAGGGCATGGGCTGTCTGTATTCCTCCTCCGGGATACCGGTCAGTCCCACCTCATCCCCATAGAATACAGAGGGCATTCCGGGGAAAGTCATCTGAAAGATCACCGCCAGGCGGAAGCTTTCTTCATCCCGGCACAACGAGCGGAACCGGCTGACATCATGGCTGTCTAAAAGGTTTAACTGTGCATAGACCGTCTGCTTACGATAGCGCATACGCATATCCGTTATGCGGCTGTCAAACTCCCTGGCATCTGCCGTCTGCTCCCCAAAAAATCTCCGGCAGTGCTTACGGAAATCATAATTCATCGTAGAATCAAACATGGTTCCATCCAGCCAGTGCGCCGCGCTCTCCCATACTTCTCCGATGAGAATGGCGTCGGGATCCACACATTTTACGCTCTCTCTGAATTTTCTCCAGAAGCCGTCATTGATCTCACTTGCCACATCCAGCCGCCACCCGTCGATATGGAATTTTTCCACCCAGTAGCGCCCCACTTTGCAGAAATATTCTGCGGTCTCCGGATTTGCCAGATTTAACTTCGGCATCATCCGTTCATAGCCAAAGCACTCGTATCCCGGATATTCCTCCGGATCCTCCGGTCGCACCACCGGATAGGTAAGTCCGTAGAACCAGTCTCTGTAAGCTGACTGCTCTCCTTTTTTCACCACATCATCAAAGGCGAAAAAATACCAGCCGCAATGATTGAACACACCGTCAATGATTACTTTCAGTCCGTTCGCATGAAATACATCGATCAGCCGGTGAAAATCATCGTCGGTTCCGAAACAGGGATCAATGTGAAAATAATCTAACAGATCGTACTTATGATATTCTCCGGCGACAAAGATCGGATTGATATAAATAGCGTTCACGCCGAGGTTCTTCAGGTACTCCACGTTCTCGCAGATCCCACGGATCGTACCGCCGAGCTTTCCCCTCGTCGGTACACCGCCCCATTCCTTCTCCTCTCCTCTGCCGCAAAGATACCGGTATTCAGTGGCAAAGCTGTCGGGAAAAATATTATAGATGATCGTATCCTGTGCCCATTCGGGAGGTGCAACAATATCTGCGCGGTGATTGAACGGCAGCTGATAATATTCCGAGCGGTCATCCACGGTATGATCCGTGAATCGTTCTCCGTAGTACAACACCTCTTCCCTGCCATCGGACAATGTGAAATAATAGCAAAGTCTTTTATAGGGATGCTCCAGCGTAGTCTCCCAGTAATCGAATTCTTCCGTCTGCGCCACCACTGCCATCTTCTGTTCTGTAAAAAGCACCGGTGTCAGGCGACAGGCTCTATCTCCGTAATGGAGAATGCATTCTGTCAGATCCCCTCTGCCTGCCCGCAGACGGATCACAATATGCTCTTCATCTGTCCCGTATGCATACTGGGACATGGGTATATGTAATACTGCACTTCGATTCATACTTCCTCTTTCTGCGGTCTATCCCTTCACTCCACCGGAGGTCAGACCCTCTGTCATGTTCTTTTGCAATGCGAAAAATACGATCAGGATCGGCAGAGACACGATCAGGGATGCTGCCGAGAAAATCGGCCAGCTTCCGCTCATCTCCGTCGCCTGCAGCGAATATAAGCCCGCCGCCAGTGTATAAGTATCGGATCCCGTCATGAAATTGATGGCGAAAATATACTCGTTCCATACATAGACGAGAACCATCATAGCCGTTACCGCAATGGTAGGCTTAGCAAGCGGCAGTACGATCTTTGTCACCTGTTCTAACTGTGTTGCTCCGTCAATCATGGCTGCCTCCTCGATCTCCACCGGAATCGTGTCAAAATATCCCTTCATATTCCATAGTGCAAACACTGCCATCGTACCGGTATACACAATGACCAGACCGGTTCTGGTATTGATCAGCCCCATAGGACTAAGCAGCTTATACAGTGCCGTCATGGACAAAAGGGACGGAAATGCATAAAGTAAAATCAACAGCTTCAAAATCGCCTTTCTGCCGGGAAATCGTTTCCGGGAAAAAGCATACGCCGCAGGGATTCCGGTCCCCAGCGAGATCACCAGTGTGGTCACCGCCAGGATCAGACTGTTCTTCAGCCACAAAAGCACCGGTTTCTCGGTAAAAACTGCCTTATAGTTCTGCAGAGTCATATGCTTTGGCAAAAAGGAAAAGTCAGATCCCAACAGGCTGTTCTCCGCATTCAGCGACACGGAAAACGCATACAATACCGGCACCAGCACGAAAAAGCATACCAGGATGAAAAACACATTTACCGTTATAAGTACCAGCACATGTTTCGTCTTTTTACTCATCTGCTCTCCTCCTTTCTGCCGTTTGTCACCAGAGAAAACACTAACAGCATTCCGAAGATCAGAATGGAAATCGCCGAACTATAGCCATAATTGTTCGTAATAAATGCCTTCTCATATGCGTAAGTCAAAATGGTATGAATATTTGCACCGGTCTTGGATCCCACCTGCTGGGTCAGCAGATAGATGACATCGAACTGTTTAAAAGTCGTAAATGTCGTGATCATAACCGACGGTGCTATAATGGAGCGGATCATCGGAACCGTAATATATCTCGTCCGCTCCAGCCAGGTGGCGCCGTCTAGCAGCGCACTTTCGTAAAAACTCCGGTCCACGCTCTGCAGTGCCCCGTCAATGATAGTGATCATGAAGGGTAACGCCAGCCAGAGGTTCACTGTCGTACAGCTGATGAATGCGATCACGTCACTTCCAAGCCATCTCACCGGTTCCATTCCCAGTCTGATCATCCATTGATTCAACAGACCGAACTGGGAATTGAACATTCCTGTCTTCCACAGCAGGATGGATACATACCCCGGCATGGCCCAGGGGAAGATCAACAGGGTACGATAGACATTCCGCAGTCTCAATCCCTTGATATTGAGAAGTGTCGCCATGATAAAAGCGATCACCAGCTGCAGCACCATATTTACCACGGTCCACAATATCGTCACAAGCAGTGCCGTCAGGAAACCATTATCAAATACCAGCAATGCATCCTTATAATTCTCCAGTCCAATGAACTCATAATTATTCCAGTGATAAATATTCATATTGGTCATGGAGATATATCCGGTATAGAGGATCGGGAAGATTACGATCAACAGGATCAATACTAAGGACGGCAGTGACCAGCTGTAGGCAAACAGTGTCTCTCTTCTTTTTTTATTCTGTTGTCTGTTCCCATGAGCATTTTTATTTCTTGCCATATTTATTCGTTCCACTTCCTTTTGCCTGATTATGCCTGATTACGCAGCGTCACTTATTTCATGGATTCGATCAGCTGCAAAGCTTCCTTCTGTGCTTTCTCCGCACTTTCCGCCACATCATTGCCCGCCATGTTGACATCCGTCAGCAATCCGCTGGCTACGGTCCACATCACATCCATCTCCGGCAGATTCGGCATGGGCACCGCATTTTCCGCAGTCTCCTTCATAGCCATGACCACTTCATCACCGCTTACTTCTTCATAACTGTAACAATTTTCTCTGGCAGGAGCACAGCCGCTGGCCTGTGCAAGCGCAATACCTACCTCGTCCTTCATCAGTACCCGCAGTACCTGCTCTACCGCATCCTTTTTATTCTCTGCTGCATTTTTCAGCACCTGGACACCCTGTACTCCCATATAGGGGGCGATTGGTTTTCCGGTCTCATCGATCACAGGCATAGAGGCGATTCCCACGTCCATTCCGCTTTCTCTTACTGTCGGGATCAGCCAGGGACCGGCTATAGTCGCATGTGCCATTCCCTCTTTGAACAGGGTATTCACTGTGGCATACTCGGTCTCCCCGGGCATGAGATCCACGAACTTTTTATGATAGGCCAGGGCTTCCTCTGTCTCCGGCAGATTCAATCCCGGCTCTCCGGCATCATTCAGGATATAGCCTCCGAATCCATTGATCCAGCCTGCCGCATAATAAGGGGTACTATGCTGTTCCACGAATCCGTAATGCCCTCCACGGGTATTATCCTGCATGTAAGCATACAGTTCCTCTGTCGTAGCCGGCACTTCCTCATCCTTCATGTAGAGACGGTTATACATAAAAAGTAAGGTCTCATAATAGATAGGAAGCTGATAGACCGTTCCCTTATAAGTCGCCGCTTCGATCGTGTTATCCATATAGGGATCCAGTTCCTCTGCCGGAATGATATCCGTGATAGGCGACAGAATGTCCATTTCTGCATAGACACCTATCTTATCATGGGCAAAAAAGTACATATCCGGAGCTGCCTTAGGATCATTTCCCACCATTTTGAGAGCTTCTGTCAGATCACTCTTTTTCTCCAGCACTACGTGGATCTGCGGCTCTAATTGGGCAAATTCCTCTTCCAGGACCTGCGTTACCGCATCCTCCTTGTCATGCCAGATGGTGATCGTAACCTCTCCGTCCGTCTTTTCGCCCTGCGCTGTCTGCTCCACCGTCTGGCTGCCACAGCCGGTCAGGCTGCCAATGGTCAGTCCTGCTGTCACGATCCATGCCCATGCTCTGTTCCGGATTCTTTTCTGATTTTTATTCTTCATATCCTGCACTCCTTTGATATGTACTTTCCTGCTGCTTGTTTTTATATCTTATTTCTGTGACTTTTTCTTTGAGACTGCTACTGCCACGCCACCTGCTGCCACTACCAGCACGCCGATCACGATGGGTACGAACGGAGTGGATTTCTTTGTATTCTCCGCTGCTTCGTTTGTTGCTTCCACAGCTTCCGCAGACTCTTGTGTTGTCACAGTTTCGGTTGTTTCTTCCAGCGCGATTTCTTCATAAGATACGGTGTAATCCTCCGGACCGTTTATCGTAAGCCAAATATCCTTACCGGTCTCTACGGAAATATCCGTTGTCTGTACACTTCCTTCATTACCATTGACGATTATGGAATTCACCCAGCCGGGAATCTCTTTTACCAGCCAGCCGCCTTCGCCTTCCTCTAATGCCTCTCCGGGCCATGCTGCAAATGCGTTAGTGCCGTCCGGTGCCGACCATGCCCACAGACAGGGACCGTTCCAGTCTGCGGGAGCAGATACATGGATCGTCACATTGGGGATTTCTGCCTGATCCGGGTTCTTATAACTGAAATCGTAGCTGCCGTCAGCTGCTACCGTTACCCAAAGCTCTGCGGGATCAATGGAAATATCTTCTGTCTGTACAGTTCCTTCGTTCGCATTGACAATGATGGAGTTTACCCATACCGGAACCTTGATGCTGTACCAGCCATCTTCACCTGCTTTCATCTCTTCCCCGGGCCATGCTGCAAAGGCATTGGTTCCATCCGGTGCCGACCACGCCCACAGGCAGGGGGCTTCCCAGGAATCATCTACTTTTGCATGTACCACGAATTTCTCTACGTAAGCCGGTGCCTCTCCGGTAGTCTTGCTCTCATAAGAGATCTCTACGGTGTCCGCTGCACTCACCGTGATCCATGCTGCATTGGTATCCAGGATCTGCTCCTCGGTCTGCACGTTACCCTCATTGGCATTGATGATCACATGATTCGCCCATGCAGGAAGCCAGATATAATACCAGCCGTCATTAGCTGCATCTGCTTCCATCTCCTCGCCAGGCCATGCGGTAAACGCATTATTGCCGTCACTGTCCCATGCCCAGACGCAAGGGTTCTCCCAATCCTCCGGCACCTGTACATAAAGCGCATTTCTCTCTTCTGTATTCTGTGTTGTTTCTGCATTTACCGTCATCGGCAGAATCCCGATCACCAGCAGAAGCATCATCAGAAATGATCCACAACGTCTTATCAACTTACCCATAATATCCTCTCTTTCCAATTCTACTTGTCTGTGTTATATTTTTGTAACCTTTCTGTCGTATCAACCGTTTTAAAAAGTGCACTTTCCCTTGGGTTATTTTGATTATAACGTTGCTGTTTCCGCATGGTCAATTTGATTTTGGGTAATCGTTTTCCCTCTGATTTATATATTTGTCACAGTTTCATTCTCCTGTTTTTGGTTGTTATTTACAAATGTTTTTTAGGTTTCCTGCGTTTTCCTAAATATTTGTGAAAGTTTCACGAAAATGTTTCCTATGGCAAAACTATCAAAATGTTTTGAATTATAACCGTTGATAAAAATAGATATGGCAAAAGCGCCATATAATCCGAATTCTGATGGCTTGGTATGATGTTGCTGTCAGACACGAATGGATAGAAAATTTCAGTAACAATACCTACTTCAGACATGAAAAAACGGAAAGCTTGAAGCTCAAACTTTCCGCTCAATATTTAAGTTTATTCGTAAATGCTCCATAGCAAGTACCTTTTGCAATCAACTTTCATCTGCAATAATAGTCTCATACTATACACAGTCAAAAAAGTTTAGCGCTTAACTTTTTTGACCAGCGTCAGGAGGTCAGACTATGAA
>NZ_VUMU01000019.1 GCF_009695995.1 Waltera intestinalis | reverse complement strand
TGTAAAAAGCTGTTATTTTCGCTGAACGTGCAAAATGAAGAAAATCCGTACAAAAATTCCTGATTTAGAAGTTTTTTTGTACGGATTTTGCTATTTTGATGCAATTTTCACCAAAGCAATAGAAAGAGGGCTACGGGGCTGTTTTGCGTAACTTTCAATTCACCATACTTTTAGTACACACGGATAATGCCGGAGATTTCCCTCACGACGGACATTCCCTCCATGATACGGATGGCATCATTAAAATGTCTCTCTTTTACGAGATCGGTGATGACCACGATCTCGGCAATGCCGTCGTGGCTGCGCTTCTGTACCATCTGGGCGATGCTGACATCGTTGTTGCCAAGGACTCCTGCGATATTTGCCAGGGCTCCGGCACGGTTCTCCACCTGTAAGCGTAGGAAGAATCGGCTCTTCGTATCCTCTACATCCAGTACAGGAAGCTTCTTATGGCTGTCGCTGCCAATCTTGCCGCAGCTTCCATGGATAATATTACGCATCACATCAATGACATCTCCCAGTACCGCACTGGCGGTAGGCATCTGTCCGGCGCCCCGTCCCATGAACATGGCATCATCACAAGCCTGACCATGAACAAATACGGCATTGAAGGAATCTCTGACCGTGGCAAGAGGATGGCTGTCCGGGATCAATGTGGGATGTACTTTTACTTCAATTCCTTTACCTGTAAGCTTTGTAATACCCAACAGTTTAATCACATAGCCGAATTCTTTTGCATACCGGATATCCTCTGCTGTAATCTTCGTGATGCCTTCCGTATAAACCTGAGGGAACGTCACGCGAGAGCTGAAAGCGATGGATGCCATAATGGCGATCTTGCGTCCCGCATCATAGCCTTCCACATCCGCTGTGGGATCTGCTTCCGCATAGCCCAGTCTCGTAGCCATATCCAGAGCTTCCTGATAGCCCATACCTTCCTCGGACATTTTTGTCAAAATATAGTTTGTCGTACCGTTGACGATTCCCATGATCTCCGTCAATTGACTTCCCGCCAGACTCTGACGCAAAGGTCGGATAATGGGAATGGCTCCTGCTACAGCTGCCTCGAACTGTAAGTCACATTTATTCTCCGTGGCAACCTCAAACAGCGGATCCCCATACTCCGCCAGCAGATCCTTGTTGGCGGTGACCACCTGCTTTCCGGCCTTCATGGCTTCTTCCACATAAGTTCTGGCCGGTTCTATACCACCCATGACTTCAATAACGATCTGGATTTCTGGGTCTTCCAGAATTTCCTGCCAGCTATCTGTGAACAACTCCTGTGGGATTCCTTCTCTTACCTTCCCGGAATTGCGCACCAGAATCTTTTTAATCTCCAGATGTGCTCCTGTCTTCAGGAAGATATCCTCTTCCTGCATCCCTGCCAGCTTGTACACACCGCTTCCCACGGTTCCTGCTCCCAGTAATGCTGCATATATCTTACGGTTCTCGCCCATGATTTCTCCTCTCATTGTGCCGTAACACCTGACGATTTCTTCTGTTTCCAAATATATTTCTGTATCTTTGCAATTTCCAAAAATAACTATGTCTCATTATAACAAAAAACATTTATAACGCAACAAAAACCGTCCTTATCAGACGGTTTTGTCAATTTTTTATATCGAAACAGCTATTCTTATTCCAGTGCGCTTACCCCAGTGCCTTCTCCAATTCCTCAATCACGATCTTCAATGCTTTGATTCTGGCATATTTTTTATCTACAGATTCCAAAATGTGCCAGGGAGCATATTCCGTGCTGGTCTTCTGGAGCATTTCGTTCACAGCGTCTTCGTACTGGTCCCATTTGTCGCGGTTACGCCAGTCTTCGTCCGTGATCTTCCACTGCTTCTCCGGGGTGTTCTGCCGTTCTGTGAAGCGTTCCAGCTGGGTATCCTTGTCGATCTGTACCCAGAACTTGATGATCACCGCGCCCCACTGGGACAATTCCTTCTCGAACTCGTTGATCTCGTTATAAGCCCGTTGCCAGTCGTTGGTACTACAGAAGCCTTCCAGCCGTTCTACCATGACGCGACCGTACCAGGTACGGTCAAAAATGGCAATATGTCCGGTCTTAGGAAGTCTCGTCCAGAATCGCCAGAGATAATGTCTCGCTTTCTCGTGGGGTTCCGGGCTGGCGATGGGGTGTACCTCGTAGCCTCTGGGATCCAGTGCTCCCGCGATCCGCTTGATATTGCCGCCCTTGCCTGCGGCATCCCAGCCTTCGTAGGCGATGACTACCGGAATCTTTTTCCGATACAGGCGGTAATGCAGAGCATTCAGCTTCTTCTGCAGATGACGCAGTTCTTTCTTGTATTCTTCCTCGGAGATTTCCTTGTCCAGTTCCACCTCGGACAGCTTCGGCATCTTCACCAGCGGGAATACATTCTGCAAAATGGGTACAGCAAGGCTCTCATTCTGCATGGCCACATGGATACCACTGCATAATGTCTCCAGCACTTGCAATTCCGCCCACTTTTTGTCCCCGGAATCTATGATGTACCAGGGAGCTACGGAAGCGTTCGTATCTGTGAGGTATTTGTCAAAGACTTCCTCACATTTGTCATAATGCTTGTTCTGCCACCAGTCGTTCTCGCCCACACGCCATGCGGTGTCCTTGTTGCCTTCCAGCTCCTCTAAACGCTTTTTCTGCTCCTTTTTACCAATCTGGAAAAAAAGCTTCAGCACCAGATAACCGTTGTCCGTCAGCTGTCGTTCGAAACGCTTGATGCTCTCAATACGCTCCGCATACTGCTTATCCGACAGTTCGCCCCGAAGTCTTCCCTTTGTCACCTCATCCATCCAGCCGGAATCCAGAAATTCGAACTTGCCGGCTTCCGGAATTTTCACAAAATACCGATACAGGAAAGGCTTCCGCTTCTCTTCCTCCGTCGGTGCGGACATGGAAGCCACCTTGAAGAATCTGGGATCGATATTTTTAATAATTCCGCCGATGGTACTGCCCTTGCCGGCCGCACCCCAGCCTTCGATCAGCACCAGCACCGGGAGCTTATGCTCCTTGATCTGCATCTGGAGTCTTAAAAGCTCCTCCTGCGCTGCATCCAGTCGTTTGTCCAGTTCCTCTTTGTCCGGCTTTGCCGCCGGGATCCACTGTTTCAGCATACTGTAACCACCCTTTCCAGAAATCCTCATTGTACAAAACTTACATAAGTCTAGTGTATACCATTTTTGAAAAATATAAAAGCAATTGGGAAATTTATTTACAGATATTATTTTTCCATCCGTTCTCTGATATTATTGTAGATTTCCCGGGTCTGCGCATCATCTGCACCGTTTAGAATAACGGTGCTCCCCTCCACTTCCATGACTACATAAATATCACAGTCGTTATGGGTATAGCGGATGTAATCTCCATGGATTTCATCGCGAAAATGTCCCATGGAATATTTCAGGTTGCCAAAACCGTTCGTCCGGATTGTATTCGTATCCCGGAACATATTCTCTTCGTAAACAATGCTTTCAATAGCGTCATATTTCACTGTGTAATCCTGCCAGCCCTCCGCCTGAACAGTAAATTCATTTTCTCCGTAACAGATCTCGATTTTTCCCGTATATAACGTCCATACCGTAAATAGCACACACGCGAGCATTATAAACACATAGACCGCAACCACTTTATGGTTGTAGTGTACTGCCAGCCCTTTTCCGGTGCGCAACTTCTTTCTATAATAGAAATAAGAATACAGGATGCTGCCAAAAGCTGCTGCCGTGATAGCGACAATAAACAAAAATAATGCAGCCATGCTGTCACTGAACAGTCCACAGCTCATGCTCAACAGTCCTGCTGCCACCCATATTTTTCCACTGAAGCGGTGCGTGGCATTCCAGTTCTCCTCATCCTGCAATGCCCATACGACGCGGATGCCGATGGTGCGGTTCGGTTTCACCTTGGGCAGATAATTGCCCACAATAACAAATAGCAATCCCATTCCGACATACAAAATTACCATGAGCAGATTCTCTTTCCTTACACCCATATCAATCCATCTGGCGATACCGTTATAGAGCAATGTCATTCCCGGCACGATCCACGTAACCATTCTTATGACCTTATCACTCTGCTGCCTGTTTCTGTTGTCGTAAAAAGTTACTGCCATTACTACCACATAAGTCACTGCAAAAATGCCGTTTACCCACAGACTGTTCTCACAGGTATATCCCACTATCATTCCCATGCACATAACAAATGCCGAGCAGATCAGCCTGCCTTTATTTTTCTGTATCATTTCCTTCATTATCCGATGCTCCTTTCAAATCTGTGATCCATAACATGATTTCTTCCAGCACGGAAGCATTCAGTTCATAATAAATAAACTTTCCTTCCCGCTTGTCCCGGATCAGATCTGCCTCCTTTAGCACCGACAAATGCCTCGATATGGAAGCCCCCGTCACCGGAAAATGTTCGCAGATCTCTCCTGCCGACAATCGACCGTTTTTCAGAAGATTTAGTATTTCACGCCTTATAGGATCTGCCAGCGCTTTCAATGTATCCTGTATTCCCAAAAATGAATCACATCCTTTCATCCAAACGTTTAACTTTTAGCCTAATTGTTAAATATATTGTATCATGTTGATTATTTAATGTCAACAGCTTCACAGATCAAGGCAGATACTTATTCCTGTGTATGGATACATCTGTACATAAAAATCCCTCCGTCTTATGACGAAGGGATCTCATTCTTCTCTATACTTCCACACCATCTTCCGGCAGTCCCTTTATGAACGCCGCAGCCACCGGCAATGACAAAACCGCAGATAAAATATCGGACACCGGCTGTGACCACTGGATGCCCCGAATTCCCCAGAACGCCGTCAGGATCAGCAGTGCCGGAATGTAGATGGTGCCACTTCGGAAGGAGGCTAAGATCGTCGCCCTGCCGCCCTTTCCAATGGACTGAAACAGCATGTTGCCGCAGATGCATACCGGAATAAACGGAAGCGTCAGGCACTGGATCTGCAACGCATAAAAAGCGATCTCATAAGCGTCCATATCCGTAAGGAATTGCAGCAACAACTCTCTGCGGAACACATACACCACACCTGCGAACACTGCCATGGTTACCAGGCTGGCACACAGGGTGAACCAGAATGCTTTCCTTACACGGGAATACTTCTTTGCCCCATAATTGAAGGAAGATACCGGCTGGAAGCCCTGACCGATACCCAGTGCCACACTGAATACGAAATTGAAAATACGGGATACCACGCTCATAGCTGCAATGGCAATATCCCCGTAGACTGCCGCCTGTGCATTCAGCACCATGGTGGACACGCTGGCCAGTCCCTGTCGCATCATGCTGGGGAAACCTGCTGTAAGAATGTTCTTATGTACGGCAAATTCCCAGGTAAAATATTTCGGTGCCAGGCTGCTCTGGGTCTTTCCACGTAGGAAAAAGAATAACAGGATTCCAAAGGATACGTACTGGGAGATCATAGTGGAAAGTGCCGCTCCCCGGATACCAAGATTTAACCCCCACATAAGAATGGCATCTCCCGCCATATTTAAGATACCGCCGGAGACCAGTCCTACCATCGCCAGATTGGCATAGCCTTCATACCGGAGCACATTGTTCATCACACAGCTGGATGCCATTGCCGGTGCCGACACCAAAATATAGAAAGCATAGATTCTCGCATAGGGAAGGATGGTCTCCGTACTTCCAAGCAATCTGCACAATCCGTTCAGATCCACAATACCGATCACCGCGATCAACACTCCGGCTCCCACCGCCAAATAAAATCCCGTTGCGGAAAAAGCTTTCGCCCGCTCCTTTTCATGAGCTCCTAACAACCGGCTGATATTGCTTCCAGCGCCATGACCGAACATGAATCCGAACGCCTGAATAATTGCCATCAAGCCAAACACCACGCCTACCGCTCCGGTAGCACTGGTGCCTAACTGGCTTACGAACCAGGTATCCACCATATTATACAGATTCGTGATCAGCATACTGATGGTAGTCGGCAGTCCCAGTTCCAGGACCAACCGTGCTACCGGTTCCTCGGTGAGCCGTTTATATTGTTTCTCCTCTTTTGACAATGTTGTATCACTCATATCACATAGCTCCTATATCATTACCACAGTTTCCATTCGGTTCTCTCTATGGTTTTACACTATTCTATGCCACAGTAATCCGCAGGCTGCTTCTGCCCGGTTTGAAATCATAATCCGTACCCATTCATCGTATCGCCAAAATAGCGTCTGCCCTTCCGGCACGACGCTATTATAGATGATTCTCTTTGAAAATGTAAGCCCTTTCAGCTGTTTTTTACTTAAATTTTATGTTCAGCATCACAGTTTCTCACTGAAATAGCTCTTATAGCCCTCACCGAAGATCTCCGTGGCACTGGTGACGATCATAAATGCCAGGGGATCCTCTTCCTTTACGATCTCTTCCGCCTTGGGAGAAATGTTTTTCTTCATGGCACACATGATGACGCTCTTCTCCTTGCCGCTGTAAGCACCACTGCCCTGTACATATGTCACACCAATGTCCAGCTCCTCCAACAATCTCCCTGCGATTTTTTCCGCATGGTCGCTGATAATATAGATCAGCTTCGCCTCATCACGGCCGTACAATACCACATCCAGCACCACTGATGTGATAATGACCACGATACCGGCATACAGTGCCTTGTCAATGTTCCGGAATACAAATGCCGATGCTATGACGATAACCACATCTGTCAGGAAAAACAATGCTCCTGTCTTGAGGTACGGGAACTTTAGTCGCAGCAGCTTGATAATAATATCTGTTCCTCCCGTAGTGGATCCGGCCTTGAACACCCAACCCATAGATACTGCCATCAGGGCACTTCCGGCCAGAGAGGCAAGTAATGGATCTTTGGTCACTGCTCCTACCGGTGTCAGCAGGTTTGTAAACAGTGAGGTCATTGCCGTACAATATATCGTAGACAAAATAAACCGCAATCCAAATTTCCAGATACCGATCAGCAGGATCGGTATGTTGATGAGTAACATCCAGGTACCTGTCTCAATTCCGAACAAACGGTTTAAAATAATGGCAATACCGGTGATACCCCCGGGTGCCAGGGAGTTCGGATCCAAAAACATGCTGACGGATACCGCATAGATGAAAGAAGCCACCGTGATCATTACATAATCCCGAAACATCTGCAGGGGTGTCTTTTTATCCAGTCTCTGTATTTCCAGTTCTTTTTCAGTCTTTTTCGCCATAGCTCTCTCCATTTCCACACATAAAAGCCGCATATCTATAATATGCGGCTTTTATCAGTGATACATTCACTTCTTTTCTAAGAAACTATGCAGCAACATCTGCATGACTCTGCACAATTATATATTTGCTCTGACCACCTTAGGCTGATAGCCTTCTTTTTCCAGGGCAGCAATGATCTCTTTCTTATGCTCGGTACCGAATGCTTCCAGTGTGATACGCAGTTCCACGGCAGCGCTACGGTTGATGGATACAAACTGGTTGTGCTCCAGCTTGATAACATTACCGTTAACACCGGCAATGATACCGGATACTCTGCACAGCTCACCGGGCTTGTCGGGAAGCAATACGGATACGGTGAAGATACGGTCTCTTAAGATCAGACCCTGCTGTACTACGGAGGACATGGTGATGACATCCATATTACCGCCGCTCAAGATAGATACAATACGCTTATCCTTCACATTTAACTGCTTTAAGGCTGCCACGGTCAGCAGTCCGGAATTCTCCACGATCATCTTGTGGTTCTCCACCATATCCAGGAAGGCTACTACCAGATCCTCGTCCTCCACAGTGATCACGTCGTCCAGATTCTTCTGTAAGTACGGGAAAATCTTACTTCCGGGAGTCTTAACCGCAGTACCGTCTGCAATGGTGTTGACCTTTGGCAGTGTGGTTACCTTGCCATTCTTTAAGGATACCTGCATGCAGTTAGCTCCCGCAGGTTCCACGCCGATGACCTTGATCTTCGGGTTCAGCAGTTTTGCCAGTGTGGAGACACCGGTTGCCAGTCCGCCGCCACCAATAGGAACTAAAATGTAGTCTACCAGGGGAAGCTCTTTGAATATCTCCATGGCAATGGTACCCTGACCGGTTGCCACAGTCAGATCATCAAACGGATGAATGAAGGTATATCCGTGCTCTTCTGCCAGTTCATATGCTTTTGCACATGCTTCATCATAGACATCACCGTGCAGTACTACCTCTGCACCGTAGCCTCTAGTACGGTTTACCTTGATCAGAGGTGTGGTGGTGGGCATTACGATAGTGGCCTTGCTGCCGTAGCATTTTGCTGCATAAGCAACGCCCTGGGCATGGTTGCCTGCTGATGCGGTGATCAGTCCCTTGGCACGCTCTTCATCCGTCAGTGTGCTCATTTTGTAATAAGCGCCTCTTAACTTGTAGGCTCCGGTAAACTGTAAGTTCTCGGGCTTTAAGTATACACGGTTGCCGGTCTGGGCGCTGAAATAATCACTGTATACCAGCTTGGTCTCTAACGTTACCTTTTTTACGATTTCACTTGCTTCTTCAAATTTCTCTAAAGTCAACATTTCTTCCTGCATTTTTCTTCCCATGCCTTTCTGTCACACTTTCCTTGGTCTGTCGGTTATTCCTCCTGCGTATCCGTCTGTTGCTCGTTCTCGGGCAGATGCAGTTCTCCGATATCCTCCATATTCACATCAAACAATGCGTTTACAAATTCCTCAGAATTGAATTTCTGGAGATCCTCAATGGTCTCCCCCACACCGATGTATTTTACCGGAACCTTCAGTTCAGACTGGATTGCCACCGCAATACCGCCCTTCGCCGTTCCGTCCATCTTCGTCAGAATGATGCCTGTGAGATCTGTCACCTCACCGAATTCTCTCGCCTGTACCAGCGCATTCTGTCCGGTGGTACCATCCAATACGATCAGGTTCTCTCTGTGGGCATTCGGGAACTCCTTGTCAATGATGCGGTTCATCTTGCGAAGTTCTTCCATCAGGTTCTTTTTATTATGCAGTCTGCCGGCGGTATCAATGAGAAGCACATCCACGCCTCTTGCTTTCGCTGCATTCACGGCATCAAACACCACACTGGCGGGATCCGCGCCCTCTTTTCCGCCGATCATGGGCACATCCGCTCTGGATGCCCATTCTGCCAGCTGATCTCCCGCTGCGGCACGGAAAGTATCCGCTGCGGCGATAAGGACTTTTCTGCCCTCATCCTTTAATTTACCTGCCAGTTTACCCACGGAAGTGGTCTTACCCACACCGTTGACACCAATGACCATGATCACGGACTGTTCCTTCTCGAAATCATAGGCGGTCTCATCCACCTGCATCTGCTCCTTAATACTTTCGATCAGAAGCTGTTTGCATTCGGAAGGCTCCTTGATATGCTTTTCTTTTACCTGCTGTTTTAATCTCTCCACAATGGCAGTGGTGGCATTGACACCGATATCTCCCATAATGAGGATTTCTTCCAGTTCTTCGTAGAAATCATCATCAATGGCGGAAAAACCGCTAAAGACCGAATCGATTCCCCGGACAATGTTATCACGGGTCTTGGTCAGTCCTTCTTTCAGCCTCGCAAAAAAGCCTTTCTTTTCCTCACTCATCCCTTTTCCTCCAATCAGCATTCTATCCAGAAAAACGCTTGCGTTTTTCTTGTATGAAACTTAGAACTTCTTCACGAAAGAGCCTTTGCTCTGAGTGATTAGAAGTTCTTTTCATACTCTAATCGTCCAGGTCCTTGTCAATGAGGTTGACGCTGACTAAGGTAGATACGCCCTTCTCCTGCATGGTGATCCCATACAATCTATCCACCTGTTCCATAGTGCCTCGTCTGTGGGTAATGACAATGAACTGGGTGTTCTTGGTCAGCTTATGTAAATACTTTGCAAAACGTCCTACATTGGAGTCATCCAGTGCGGCCTCGATCTCGTCTAACAGACAGAACGGAGACGGCTTCAGGTTCTGAATAGCGAACAGTAGGGATATGGCGGATAAAGCCTTCTCTCCACCGGAGAGCTGCATCATGTTCTGAAGCTTTTTTCCGGGGGGCTGTGCGATGATGCGGATGCCTGCCTCCAGAATATCCTCATCCTCCATCAGTTCCAGTGTTCCCTTACCACCACCGAAGAGTTCCTTGAATACCTTATCGAACTCTCTGCTGATCTCTGCGAATTTCTCCGTGAACTGTTTGCGCATGGCGGTATCCAGTTCTTCGATGATGCCTTCCAGCGTCTTCTCCGCTTCCACCAGATCATCATGCTGAGTCTTCATGAAAGTATAGCGCTCCATCAGGTTCTTGTAATCCTCAATGGCGTTGACATTGACATTGCCAAGCTTGCGGATCTCGTCTTTCAGACCGCTGATCTCGCGTTTCATAGCTGGCAGATCATTCATCTCTTCGTTGCGGAGTCCTGCCGCATCGCTTAAGGTGATCTCATACTCATCCCACATGTAATTGATCTGACCTTCGATGCCGTCCTCCAGCTTTTTCTTCTGTTCGCCCAGACGATAGACTTCCTTATCCAGAGCATTCATACGCTCGGACATTTCCTCTCTGCTGCGGAAGAAATCTTTCTGTTTTGCAGACAGTTCTTCCTTTTTCGCAAGGTCTTCGTCCAGCTTCTTCCTGGAAGCATCCTGATTCTCATGAGAAGCAGCAATGGTCTTCTCAATCTCCAGGATGTTGTTCTTCTTGCGTTCCACTTCCTGCGCATTTTCCGTCAGAGCTTCTAAAATCTCATTAAGCTCTGCCTGTGCACGTTCCAGCTCGCCGCCTATACGATCCACATTTGCCTGCTTGTAATCCAGCGCCTGACGCATCTTCTCGACTTTTACTTCCCATTCTCCTGCGTGGGCGGAAGCTTCGCTCTCTTCCAGTCTGCAGCTCTCCAATTCTTTCTGGAAGCCCAGGATCTGTTCCTGCGTCGTCTTCTCCAACTCTTCGCTGGCAGCCAGTTCCTGCGTAATGGATTCCTTGCCGGAACGGATCTCGAAGATCCTGGTCTCGATCTCCTGCTCCTCCAGCTTCAGAGACTGTGCACTCTCCGCCTCTTCTTCCATACGCTCTCTTGCCTGGGAGATGTTCAATCTTGCGGTATTCTGCTCAATGGACTTGCGCTGCATCTCGGTCTTCAGTGCTTCCAGATCCATACGAAGTTTATTTCTCTTACTCTTGGTGTCTTCGATCTTCTGATTGTAGGTTTTGATATCCTCAGAGAGCTTTTTCACCTTTTTCTCCAGTTCGTCCATCTCACGACGTCTTCCCAGGAGATTGCTGTTGTTTTTAAAAGCGCCGCCGCTGATGGCACCACCGGGAACTAAAAGTTCGCCTTCCAGGGTGACCATGCGGATGCCGTAATCGAATTTTCTAGCGATCTTCACAGCATTGTCCACATTGTCTACCACAACGATACGTCCCAGCATAGCCTTCGCCACATTGCGGTATTCTTCTTCTGTGCCTACCAGTTCGTCTGCCATACCGATGACACCTTTTTCCTTAAGCGCCTCCGGATTCTTGAATTCCTGGGGCTTGGTAATACTGGTCAGAGGCAGGAATGTGGCTCTTCCGAGACGGTTCTGCTTTAAGAAGCCGATCATATGCTTGGCGGTCTCTTCGTTATCCGTTACGATATTCTGGATATTGCCGCCCAGCGCAGTCTCGATGGCGGTCTCGTATTTTGCCTCCACCTGGATGATGTCCGCTACAACACCAATGATGCCCTTTTCTTTTTCCTTCTGCTCCATGACTTTTTTGACGCTGCCGCCGTAACCGTCATAGCGTTCAGTAATATTGGTCAGGGCTTCTAACTTAGACTGTTCCTGATGAAAACGGTTCTGTGTCTCCCGCAGCTTCGCATCCAGTCCGGTGAGATTCTCACGGATATTGCCAAGCTCCAGTTCGGATGCCGCTTCCTGTTCCGTCATCTGACGCAGTTCCTCAGTCACGGTCTCAAAAGTCTCTTCCAGCTTCTTCACCGTTTCTTCTCTGGCTGCCTCATCGGATTTGGCACGTAACAGTCTGGAATTTAACTCTGCCTTGCGGATATTGATCTGCTCCATCATGGTATCGAAACGGCCCATCTTGGATTTGATAGTAGCTCTCTGGTTCAGTTCTCCAATAATGGTATTTTTCCCGGCTTCGATATTATTGTTGAGCTCGGTGATCTTATTCTGGATGGCTTCCAGATCAGCCTTCGCTTTCGCCGCAGCTTCTGCAATCTCCTGCACCTGGGTATCGGTATCCTTTTTATCGGTTAAGATATCCTGCTTTTCCTGCTCTTTGCCGGCAATCTCTTCTTCCAGGGCTGCCTTACGGTTGTTCAGATGGTTCTCACTGCCGTGGGCGGAATTGATCTGCTCCTTTAAGACATTGATCTCACCCTCTAACTTACCGCGCATCAGACCGGTATCCGTCAGTTGTTCCCTGGCGGCTTCGATAGCGGTATCCAGACTCTCAATCTCCTGCTGGATCCGTTCGTATTCTTCCTTGATACCCTCATATTTTTCACCGGTCTCAACAAGTTCCGTGCTTGCCAGATTGTATTTTTCTTCTGCGGAAGCAAGCTGTTCTCTCAGTCTCTTATTTTCCAATAAGAACACGTTGATATCTAGGGATTTCAACTCTTCCTTTTTCCTCAGATAGACCTTTGCCACCTCGGACTGCTTCTCCAGAGGTCCTACCTGTTTTTCCAGTTCGGACAGAATATCATTCACACGCACCAGATTCTGTTTTTCGTTCTCCAGCTTTGTCTGGGCTGCTGCTTTTCTGCGCTTGAATTTCACGATTCCGGCGGCCTCGTCGAACAGTTCACGCCGTTCCTCGGGTTTACCGCTTAAGATCTTGTCGATCTGGCCCTGTCCGATAATGGAATAGCCCTCCTTACCGATACCGGTATCATAGAACAGCTCATTGACATCCTTTAATCTGCAGGGAGTACCATTGATCAGATATTCACTTTCTCCGGAACGGTAGATCCGTCTCGCCACTGTAACTTCGTCATAGTCGATCGCCAGCTGGTGATCGCTGTTGTCCAGAGTAATGGCAACATAGGCGTAGCTCAACGGTTTTCTGGTCTCTGTTCCCGAGAAAATAACATCCTGCATACTGGCACCACGCAGCTGTTTGATGCGCTGTTCACCCAGTACCCATCTTACCGCGTCCGCAACGTTACTCTTACCGCTGCCGTTAGGTCCTACGATACCGGTAATTCCGTTGTGGAACTGAAATACGATCTTATTGGCAAATGATTTGAACCCGTGTATCTCAATACTTTTTAAATACATATCCTCTATCCCTCAATAGCAGAAGCGCCTCGTAAGCCGCCTGCTGTTCTGCCGCTTTTTTTGTTCTTCCCTGCCCACGGCCCAGGCATTCTCCCTCCATGTCGATCTCTACCACGAAGGTCTTGTCGTGTTCCGGTCCGCTCTCCTCTAACAGCCGGTACTCAAACTCTTTTTTGAGTTTTCCTTGGATCAATTCCTGGAGATTGCTCTTACTGTCATAGAAAAGACGCTTGTCCTCTAAATCCGACAGAATAAAGCGGTCAATAAAAGCCTTGGCAGGCTGCATGCCACCATCCAGATAAATGGCACCGATCATAGCTTCCATACCGTCAGAGGTGATGCTGTCTCTGCGTCTGCCGCCGGTGTTCTCTTCGCCTTTTCCCAAAAGCATAAACTGTCCCAGCTCCAGGTCTCTGGCACAGAATGCCAGGGAAGGCTCGCACACCATGGAGGCGCGCATCTTGGTCAGCTCACCCTCCGGAACATCCGGGTGTTCCCGAAACAGGAAATCACTGGATACCAGTTCCAGTACGGCATCTCCTAAGAATTCGATACGCTCATAGTTCTCTGTTTTGTTGATCTTTTGTTCATTGGTATAGGAGCTGTGGGTCAGAGCCTGCTTCAGCAATGCTTTGTTGTGAAAGCAATAGCCGATGCGCTGCTCCAGCACGTCCATTGTATAACCATCCAACATTTTTTTGTCCTCACAAATGCTAATAGCTCAAACTCAGTAGTCACAATCAAGATAAGAATAAGCAGACCGTAAGCAGACGTCGGTACTTAGCGAGGGTATTATCCTCGCTTATGTACCGCTACGCTCTGCGACAGAGCGAGAGCGTGTCGCGTTTCTTACCTTGATTGGGGCTACGGAAGTTCGACATCATCATATAAACTGAAAAACAGGAACAGTGCCTTGTGAGCAAGCTCTCGGTCACAGTTCCTGTTTTGTCTTTGCATGGCTCGTAGCTTTACTAGTTCACTGCGTTCTTGATCATCTCTACAGCGTCTTCTACTGTAGTAACCTGCTCTGCGGTCTCAGCAGGGATCTCGATATCGAACTCTTCCTCGATGCCCATGATGATCTGGTATACATCGAGGGAATCAGCACCCAGGTCATCCTGGAATGTGGTCTCCATGGTGATCTCATCGGGATCTACGTTTAATACCTCAGCAATGATTTTCTTCAACTTTTCAAATTCCATAACAGTTCCTTCTTTCCCAAATATTTCTCTTGATTAATTATTCTCTGCAGCCTTATCTTCCAGGCTGATCTGTTCTTTGATCTTCTCGTTGATCTTCTCTTCCTTAAAAGCAATACACTGCAAAATAGAATTCTTCACTTCCACTGCCTTGCTGCTTCCGTGAGTCTTCACTACCAGACCGTTCAGTCCGAGTAGCGGAGCACCACCATACTGGGAAGTATCAAAACTCTTTAATGTAGTCTTGAGTGCCGGTTTCACAAGCAGTGCACCCATTTTACTGCGAAGCGTGGACATCATCCCCTGCTTCACCTGATGCAGAAGCGCGGAGCTTACACCCTCATACATCTTCAAGATCACATTGCCCACAAACGCTTCACAGACAATGACATCTGCCGCACCTGCCGGAATGTCTCTTGCTTCCACACTGCCGATGAAATTGATCTCCGGACAATTCTTAAGAAGCGGAAATGTTTCTTTTACCAGAGCGTTGCCCTTCTCCTCCTCGGCGCCGATATTCACAATACCGACTCTCGGATTCTTTACTCCCATAACGCTTTCCATATAGACACTGCCCATCTTGGCAAATTGGACTAGCATGGAAGGTCTCGCATCTACGTTGGCTCCACAGTCTAATAAAAGGCTTACGCCCTTCTCTGTTGGAATCAGGGGAGCTAATGGCGGTCTCTCCACACCGCGGATACGACCTACGATCACCTGTCCACCTACCAGTACCGCACCGGTACTTCCCGCAGATACAAATGCATCGCATTCGCCGTTCTTCACCATATACATGGCTTTGACAATGGAGGAATCCTTCTTCCGACGGATTGCCATGACCGGAGGTTCTGCCGTCTCAATGACTTCTTCAGCATGTACGACTTCCAGTTGCTCTGCATCATAGCTGTACGCCTTTAATTCCTCACGGATCACAGGCTCCTTGCCTACCAGGAATACTTTGACGCGCTTATCTGCGTTGACAGCTTCTACAGCACCTTTTACGATCTCTGCCGGAGCATTATCGCCACCCATTGCGTCTACAGCAACATTTACATATTCTGCCATTTCGTCGTTCCTTTACCTGTTTATGTTTATCCGCTCATCATCAAACCGCTCCGTGGATCGCACCAAACAGTTTGATGATGGCAGATTCATTCTTACTATACTAAAGGCGTATATAAAAAGCAAGTGATTTTTTTGTGAAAGCAAAAGGAGATTCCATCCGGAATCTCCTCTTCTCTTTTCACTTAATTTCGCTTCATTGATTTATCAATTAATCAACGCTTACGACCTGCTTCTTATTGTAAGAACCGCAAGCCTTGCAAACTCTGTGAGGCATCATCAGTGCACCACATTTGCTGCACTTTACCAATGTAGGAGCGCTCATTTTCCAGTTTGCTCTTCTCTTATCTCTTCTACCTTTGGAAGATTTATTCTTAGGACAAATAGACATCGTTACACCTCCTTATTCGCGTTGAAGATATCTTGGATTGCTGCCATACGAGGATCCGGTACGAAAGTATCGCAACCACATTCCTTCAGATTCCTGTTCTGACCACATACAGGGCAGATACCCTTGCAGTCTTCCTTACACAAGATCTTTGCCGGCCAATTCACCAGAATTTCATCGTACACAAAAGCCTCTACATCCAGCTGCCATCCATCCATAAAGCTCTGCTCGGTATCTTCTTCCTCACTTACTTCCGCTTCCGGAGAATAAACGATTCTGTCAAACTTAAGCTTCATTGCTGTAGGTACTTCAGTAAGGCACCTGTCACATTTCGTGTCAAAGGTAAGCTCTGCAGTGCCGGTTACTTTTGCCTTGTTCACACCGATGTTGGTAAAAGTAAGATTAATGGGTGTCTTCTCCGTAATAGAGAAATCTCCCTGGCGGCTCTTAAAGCTTGTCATCTCAAGCGGAATGGCAACAGTCTCTACCTTGCCTTCGGATGTTAATACATCAGATAAACTTACTAACATAGCGACTCCTATGCAATATGTTGCGTAGAAAACACAAGTCTCCTACGATGTGTTGATTCACACACTGACTTATTATACATAGGGTATGTGCTTTTGTCAACAAAATTTTGTAGGATTTTTACACTTCCGCCACAGCCTCTTTCATGCTCTTCACATACTCTCCGATATAGGGGGCTGCGTCCTTACCATACTTTGCAATAATTTTCACGATGGCGCTTCCAACAATGGCTCCGTCGGATATGGATGCCATAGCTTTGGCCTGCTCAGGGGTGCTGATACCAAAGCCGATGGCACAGGGAACGTCAGTCACAGTGCGGATGCTTTCCACGATAGCGGGCAGATCGGTCTTGATCTCACTGCGCACGCCGGTAACACCCATGGAGCTTACCACATAGATGAATCCTTCCGCTTCCGATGCGATCTGGCGGATACGGCTCTCGGAAGTGGGTGCGATCATGGAGATCACCTTCACGCCATGAGCTTTGGCGGGAGCCTCCACCTCCGTCTTCTCTTCATAAGGCACATCGGGAATAATAATGGCGCTGATACCCAATTCCTCACACTTGGTAAAAAATTTCTCATATCCGTAATGGAATACCGGATTCACATAAGTCATAAACGCAAGGGGAATCTCTGACTGCTCCCGCACTCTCTTCACGATCTCAAACACACCGTCTGTGGTCATGCCGTTGCTAAGAGAGCGGATATTTGCCTCCTGGATCACCACGCCTTCCGCCGTGGGATCGGAAAAGGGGATACCGATCTCTATGAGATCCGCCCCTGCCTTTTCCATCTCTAAAATGAATTTTACGGTGCTGTCCGCATCCGGGTCTCCTGCAGTGAGGAAGCCGATGAACGCCTTTTTATTCGGTGTATCAAATACTTTTTCTAATTTACTCATCGTATCTGTCTCCATTTCTTCTATCTATATTTCATATGTTAATTTCATCAGTCATGAATATCCACACCACGGTATCTCGCGATGGCTGCCACATCCTTGTCACCTCTTCCGGACAGACATACGATAATGCTCTGATCCGGGCTGTAATTCTTTGCGATCTTACGCACCTGTGCTACCGCATGGGCACTCTCAATGGCGCAGATGATTCCCTCGGTTCTTGCCAGATATTCAAAAGCATCTACCGCTTCATCATCCGTAATGGGGACATACTGCGCTCTGCCGATGTCATGCAGATAAGCATGCTCCGGTCCGATACCGGGATAATCCAGGCCTGCGGAAATGGAATATACGGGAGCGATCTGTCCGTATTCATCCTGGCAGAAATAGGATTTCATTCCATGGAAGATTCCTAAGGAACCCGTCGCAATCGTAGCTGCGGTCAGTGCCGTATCCACGCCTTTGCCTGCCGCCTCACAGCCGATGAGTTCTACGTTCTTATCCTCAATAAAGTTGTAAAACGCACCCATGGCATTGCTGCCGCCGCCCACACAGGCTACCACGGCTGCCGGAAGCTTGCCTTCTGCCTTCAGGATCTGCTCTTTTGCTTCCTGACTGATGACACTCTGAAAATCTCTTACGATCATGGGGAAAGGATGGGGGCCCATAACAGACCCCAGTACATAATGGGTGTCCACTACGCGGTTAGACCATTCTCTCATGGTCTCATTGACGGCATCCTTCAAGGTCATGGTCCCTGAAGTTACGGGATGTACCCTGGCTCCGAGGAGTTCCATGCGATAGACATTCAGTGCCTGCCTGTCGGTATCTTCTTTTCCCATAAAAATTTCACATTCCATACCGAGGAACGCTGCTGCCGTTGCGGTAGCCACACCATGCTGTCCTGCGCCGGTTTCTGCGATCAGACGGGTCTTGCCCATCTTCTTTGCCAGCAATGCCTGTCCCAGGGCATTGTTGATCTTGTGGGAGCCGGTGTGGTTTAAGTCCTCTCTCTTTAAATAGATCTTCGCACCACCCAGATCCTTGGTCATCTTCTCCGCATAGTACAGCAGAGAGGGGCGACCGGCATATTCATTCAACAGCTTATTTAGTTCCGCATTGAATTCCGGATCCTTTTTATAATGCTCATAGCACTCCTCCAGATGGATCAGTTCATTCATCAATGTCTCGGAGATATATTGTCCTCCGTGGATTCCGTAACGTCCTTTGCTCATTTGTTCGTCCTCTTTTCTTTATTCCTGATTTTTATTCCCGATTTTCATTTTGATTTCTAATTTCTAATTTATACTGATGCCAGGGGCAAAAGGTCTAAGCCCACATGAGCATGCTCATAGGTGGGTGAAAGACCTTAGGACCCGCCCCGATATGAGCATAAAAGTGGGATGATAATCCCACGATATGCGAATATTGGGTAGGATTGCGGGAGTGCGTAGCACGGAGCAATCCGTAGGCATCAAAGTTGGGGGCGATACCGTTCTACCAGTTCCATGATCCGGCGCATCTTCTCCGGATCTTTCTTCCGGTCACTCTCAATGCCGGAGCTTAAATCTACCGCGTAAGGTCTTACCACTTCCATGGCTTCGGTGAGATTCGCCGCCTGCAATCCTCCTGCTAGGAAAAATTCCCTGTCGATCCCACCAAGGACGCTCCAGTCAAACACCTGTCCCGCTCCCATTCCGTTGTCAAATAACAGATAGTCTGCACTGCTGTCCAGCCAGGCTTCCACATCATACCGGTCTCTTACTTTGACCGCCTTGATCACCGGCTTGTGGCACACCGCCTGCAGATACTGGATATCCTCTTCCGTCTCATCCCCGTGAAGCTGTGCCACATCCAAAATACCTTCCTCCAGCAGTTCTATGATGTTCTTCGGATCCTCATTTACAAACACCCCCACCGTCCGGATTCCCGGCAGAAGCTTTTTGCGATATTCGGCTGCCTGCTCCTTCGTAACCGCCCGATGGCTCTTTTCGTAAAATACAAATCCCACATAGTCCGGCTGCACCTCATTGGCATAGTCAATATCCTCCGGACGATAGAGACCGCACATTTTCACTTTCATAATAATTTACGACCTTTCTGTAATCTGTCCGCGAAGCTCCTGCAATACCGCTTTCTTATCCGCACTTCGCATCAGCGTCTCTCCGATGAGAACAGCATTGGTACCGTTCTGCTCGAGTCTCACGATATCCCGTCTGGTCTTCATACCGCTCTCAGATACGAAGAGGATGTTCTCCGGCACCAGTTCCCGCAGCCGCACGGAATTATGGATATCCACCGTAAAATCTTTCAGATTCCGGTTATTGACACCAACGATTCTCGCACCGGCTGCAAGCGCCATCTCCACTTCTCTCTCGTCATGAGCTTCCACCAGTGCCGACAGGCCAAGTTCTCTGGCAATCCCCGCGTATTCCGACAGCTGCATGGGAGAGAGAATCGCACAGATTAAGAGCACTGCATCCGCTCCGATATTTTTCGCCTCATAGATCATGTATTCGTCTACCGTGAAATCTTTTCGCAGCAGAGGGATCTGTACCGTCTGCCGGATCTTCGTCAGATATTCGTTCTTCCCCTGAAAATACGCCGGTTCCGTCAGCACCGAAATAGCATCTGCTCCTGCCGCTTCGTACTCCTTTGCGATCTGCACATAGGGAAATTCCGGTGCGATCAGTCCCTTGGAGGGCGACGCCTTTTTCACCTCGCAGATAAAGCTCATTCTCTTCTTTGCCAATGCCTGTTCAAAAGGAAATCCCGTATTACTGTCTAACTCTCTTGCTCTGGCAATCTGTTCTGTAAGGGGCAGTGCTTCTTTGGCTGCTGCTACCCGCTCCTTTGCAGAGGCTGCTATAGTATCAAGTATCATCCATTCATCCTGCCTTTCCGTTTCTTAATCTAAATCCAGAATTCTTGCACCGCAGGTCAAAAGTACTCGTAACACTTTATCTTGCATTGCTCAGCTTGATAAAACGCTCCAACTGTGCCTTTGCAAGGCCTGTGTCGATGACCTTCTCTGCCAGCTTCACGCCGTCAGCCATGCTGTCTGCCTTGCCTGCCACATACAGGGCTGCTGCCGCATTTAACAGTACTGCGTTGCGTTTGGGACCCTTTTCGCCGTTTAAGATAGCTCTGGTGATCTCTGCGTTCTCCTGGGGAGTTCCGCCTGCCAGGTCCTCCTTCGTGCATCTTACCAGCCCAAAATCTTCCGGTGTGATCACATAATTTTTGAAGGTGCCGTTGTCGATCTCACAGACTGCGGTAGGCGCACTGGCGGAGATCTCGTCCAGTCTGTCCTGTCCGTAGACTACCATGCCTCTCCTGACTCCCAGATTGGACAATACCTTTGCCATGGAAGGCAGCAGGCTTTCATCGTACACACCCATGATCTGATATACCGGTCCTGCAGGGTTCGCTAACGGTCCTAAGATATTGAAAATTGTACGGATGCCCAGTTCCTTGCGGATGGGACCCACATGTTTCATGGCAGTGTGATATTTCTGTGCAAAGAGGAAGCAGATGCCGATCTCTTCTAACAGCTTCCTGCTCTGCTCCGGCTCTATGGTGATATTCACGCCCAGTGCTTCCAGGCAGTCTGCCGCACCGGATTTGGAGCTGGCTGCACGGTTGCCGTGCTTGGCTACCGGTACACCCGCGGCAGAGATCACGATGGATGCCGTGGTGGAGATATTGAAGGAATTGGAGCCGTCACCGCCGGTTCCCACGATCTCCAGCGCTTCTACATCTGCGCCCAGCTTTCTGCCGAATTTCCGCATCTCTTCTGCGGAGCCGGTGATCTCTTCGATGGTCTCACCCTTCTGGCTTAACGCTGTTAAGTAAGCGCTTTTTAAAATATCGCTGGCTTCCCCGCTCATGATCTCATCCATAACGGTTTTTGCCATATCGTATCCGATGTTCTCATTTTTTACTAGTTTATCTACTGCTTCTTTAATCATATTTCTGCCTTCTCCCTTCTGCGTCTGTAAAAAATTAACAATGATATGTCGTCCGTCCGGTGTCAGTACGGATTCCGGATGGAATTGTACTCCGTAGATCTGTTTCTTTGTCTGTTCTACCGCCATGACTTCGCCATCTTCGGTAACTGCGGTAACTTTCAATTCTTCGGGAATCGTCTGAGGATCCGCTACCAGCGAATGATATCTTGCCACAGTGATGACTTTTTTCATGCCTCGGAACAATACGCTGTCCGTATCCAGAGTCGCCAGAGACTGTTTGCCGTGCATCAGGTGGGATGCATAGGTAACGGTAGCCCCTGCCACCTCACAGACTGCCTGATGCCCGAGACAGATTCCCAAAATAGGTATCCTGCCCCCAAGTTCCCGGATCACATTTTCACAGACACCCGCTTTGTCCGGTCTGCCGGGTCCCGGCGATAATATGATATGGGAGGGATTCATGGCTCGGATCTCATCCACGCTGCATTCATCATTGCGGATCACCCGGATATCCGGGTTCACACTTCCCACCAGCTGGTATACGTTGTAGGAAAAGCTGTCGTAATTATCGATCAGTAATATCATACTTCCATTCCCTCCTGTGCTTTCCAAAGAGCCTGTTTTACAGCTGCTGCCTTCTGGATACATTCTCTGTATTCCTTCTCCGGTACGCTGTCCGCCACGATACCGGCGCCGGATCTTACGAATACTTTTCCATTCTTGGAAAAAGCAAGTCTGATAGCAATGCAGGTATCCAGATTTCCGGTAAAGGAGATATAGCCGATGGCTCCGCCGTAGATACCTCTCTTATTGTCTTCCAGTTCATTGATGATCTCGCATGCCCGAAGCTTCGGGGCTCCCGACAGAGTTCCTGCGGGGAGGATGGCATCCACCGCATCCAGAGCATCCGCATCCTCTTTGATCACTCCTCTTACCGTGGATCCGATGTGCATGACATGAGAATATCTCTCAATGGACATATACTTTTCCACTTCCACGGTGCCTATCCGGCTGATCTTGCCGATATCATTCCGTCCCAGATCCACTAACATATTGTGTTCGGAGCGTTCCTTCTCATCTGCTAAAAGCTCTGCCTCCAACGCCTTGTCCGCTTCCTCGGTGGCACCTCTGGGTCTCGTTCCTGCTAAAGGGAAGGTATGTAACACGTCGTCCTCTAACTTTACTAATGTCTCCGGACTGGCTCCCACGATCTCACCATCACTTCCGGAGAAATAGAACATGTATGGGGAAGGATTTGTCGTGCGCAGTACCCGGTAAGCATCTAAGAGGCTTCCTTCCATCTCCGCCTCCAGGCGATTGGATAATACCACCTGAAAAATATCTCCCTCTCTGATGTAATGCTTGGCTTTCTCGACCATGCTGCAATAGGCTGCTTCGTTGAACAGTGGTTGAAAGTCTGTCCGGAGCTTACAGGGAATATGCTCTGCCTTTTCCCCATTCAGCAAAAGCTCCTTCATGTTGTTCAGTTCCCGCTCCGCCCTATGATAATTGATCTCCAGATCATCGGTCTTGATATTCAGGATCAGGATCAGCTTCTGTCTGTAGTTGTCAAAAGCGATGACCTTGTGGAACAGCATCAGGTTCACATCCTGGAAGCCTTCCTCGTCCTTCGCATCCAGTCGCAGGGTCGGTTCGCTGTATTTGATATAGTCATAGGAAAAATATCCTACAAGACCTCCGGTAAAGGAAGGCAGCCCCGGAAGCTTGGGACTTTTATTCTCTTCCATGACGCTGCGGATGATCCCTCTGACATCTCCGGAATCCGTCCGGCTGGTCAGTTCCGATTTTATTGTGGTCATACCGTTATAGCAGGTGATCTCAAGCAAAGGATCATATCCTAAAAAGGAATACCTGCCCCATCGTTTATCTGCCTCCGCACTTTCCAGCAGGTAGACATGACCGCTGACCTTTTTTAAGATGCGTAGCACTTCGATGGGTGTGGTCATATCCGCATACATCTCTGTGCTTAAGGGAATCACTCCGTAATTTCCTTCCGCTGCGATCTTTTTACATTCTTCCAGTGTGGGTGTGATCTTCATTCCGGTACTCCTCCTTAAAATTATTTCTGCTCACACCTTTTCAGCGCCTCAATTCGTAAAATCGCCTCTTTGAGGCTTCCTTTTACTCATTGGGGTTATCTCGCCAAAGGTACAAAAAAACCGCCCATGACAGAATCTGATTCTGTCATGGACGGGTTATTTACACTTCCCGCGGTGCCACCTTGCTTCACAATTGCTTGTGCTCTTACAGGATACCAACATATCCCCGGCAACTGACGTATGCCCTCACGTCGCAGAATACTTGAGGTCTTAGGATTCTGTGTGTCCTCTTTGACTGCGCCCTCCGTGGTCCATTTAACAACCTGCGTTCCAACCTTTCTCAGCATCCGGTCTCTCTGTAAGTGCACGAACTGTTTTTATCTCCACATCAATGGTTTTCTTACCGCTGTATTTAATTTTTATTTATATTACCGCTTTAGTGTGCTAACGTCAAGTAGTGATTTTAATCTTTTTTGTAAAAATCTTTGCGTATTTTATTTTTCTATCTTCCTACTTTGAGGAAAAGCTCACGAATTCCTTCATAGTAACCGATGGTCACCGTGGTACTGCCTTCCTCCCCCGGGAAAGTATACTTGGCAAAATACGGCGTCGTCTCCAACAGCGGATTTGGGTCTTCATATTTTTCAAGACCAGTCAGCTCCAGATATTCCGCATACCGGTCGATCATGGCATCCGTATCGATGTCATCCCATTGCTGTCCGGTCCGGACATAGAATTCATAGATTTTGCCGGTATCCGCATCCAGATATATATCCAGAAAACGGTTACTCTTATCCGCATTCCTTACGTCCGTAGACAGGCTGAGTTTCCATACGGAGAGATTATTCCTCGGCTCCAGCACATCGATGGCTGAGCAGATCACCGCTTCGTAAGAGTCTTCCGACACTTCCTTTACTTCCCCGGGAAGAATTCCCTGCTCCTTCAGGGTCTGAATCTCTCTGTTGCATGCCTCATATACCGCTTCCTCCTGAATCTGTCCCTCTCCCGGCTGCTGACGATTCTCCACAAACGCATAGGTACCCGTCATTTCTCCGTAGTTTCCTGCCTCATTGTCCACTCTGGTCAGAAACCGCAGTTCACTCTCCGGCAGGGTCTGGCTGCTCAGACATCTTCCCAAAAGATACAGCTTCTGATTGCTGCTCATGCGGTAACGATATCCTTCCGCTCCTTCCACTGCCTCTGTGGTAATACTGTTTAAAAGTCTCTCATCCCTTTTGGCCGCGATCCATTCCGGACCCCACAGAGCCGCAAGAATGACCACAACTGCTACCGCAAAGCCCAAAGAACAGCTCTTCCATCTATTCATCCGCGTTCACCCCCTCGTCCGGAATCAGAAAGCCCATGCAGCTTCCAAAACCCAGTGTACTCTCGATCTTCAGGCGGCTGTGATGCAGCTCCAGAATAGCGGTACACAGTGCAAGCCCCAGTCCCGCTCCGTTATGAGCCCTGGATCTGGATTTATCCACCATATAAAAAGCTTCCGTGATCTTTTGAAGTTCTTCCTCGGGGATACCGATTCCTTCATCCCGCACCTGAAAATAATAACCGTTCTCCATGCGCCTTCCTGTAATCTCCACGGTCTGCCCCTCCTCGGAGGCTTTGATGGCATTATCGGTCAGATTGATCAAAACAGTCTTCAACAGGTTCTCCTCGGCATAGAGTTCTCCCTTTTCCCAGCAGATGTCAACCTTCACTCTGCCATCTTCCGGGTTCTTGGTCTCATCATAAATTTCCTGCAGATACGAGAAAATACCGGAGACATTCGTGGTCTTACGATCGATCTCCTTACGTCTGGTCACAATGATGTCCAACAGTCTGAGCGCCATAGTCTCCAGGCGTTTTCCCTCTGTATAGATATAATTGGCACACAAAAAATGCCTCTCATCATCCAATTTCCGGGAACGCAGCATATCCGCATAACCGATCATGGCAGTCAGCGGTGTCTTCAGTTCATGGGAAAATGCGGCAATAAAATCTTCTCTGGCTCTGACTTCATTTTCCAAATTCTGAATATTCTGCTCCAGCGCCTCTGCCATATGGTTGAAATCCGCGGTCAGCTGCCCCATTTCATCATTACTGATCTGCTCCGCGCGATAGCTATATTCTCCCTCCGCCATTTTGCCGGTGGCACGGGTCAAAAGTCTGATAGGTCTGGTCAGCCAACAGGCAATCAGCGTCATGACCGCTCCACTGCACAACAATACGATCACCGTAACCTGACGATACATCCGGAATCCTTCCGTCCTCTCCGTATATACCGCAGTTATATTTTTCATGGTCTCTAACGTCAGCAGACGGTCGGACACATTGATCCTGGTCTGTGTCTGGATATAATAGGAATCCCCAGACTGCACTACCCGGTATACTCTCGTATTTTCTCCGCGTTCTTCCCACAGAGAAGTATCCCCGGTAAACCCTTCGCTGGCATACAGCACCTTACCGTTCTCATCGCTGATCCGCAGCAATCTGTTGCCGTGCTGTCCACTATTCTCCAGGTATACTCCGATCTGTTCCACCGTTCCGTCCGGAAGCACATCATATTTGGACGGAATATTTAAAGCTGCCGTCTCGAAAGCGAACCTCAAAATACTGCTTTCATCAAGTGCCTGTCTGGTCTCACGCTCCATGGAGGTCTGAAATACATAATTTACAAAAAAATAACCGCTTGCTCCGCATGCCACTGCCATGATCAACATCGTACAAAACAGTATTTTCCAGGAAAATTTCATACATCTCTCCTTTTACCCACTCCGGGTCATGCAATCTCAAGCCGGTATCCCACCTTATAGACCGCCACCAGCTGACGCTCCCATCCCATCTTCTTGCGCAGGCGCTGCACATGAAGCTCTAAGGTTCTGCTATCTCCGTCATACTCTTCGCCCCACACTTTTTCATACAGATTTTCCTTGAACAGGGCAATATTTTTGTTCTGGATAAACAACACCAAAAGTCCATACTCCTTATTGGTCAGCACCACGGGCATTCCTGCCTTGGTCACCATTCTGGCATCCATGTCCACCACCACATCCCCGGCGGACAACTGTGCTGCCATCTTATGGAATCTGCGCAATACGACCTCCACTCTCGCCAGAAGTTCCACGACATCAAAGGGCTTCACCAGATAATCCTCTGCGCCAAGCCGCAGCCCCTTTACACGATCCTTCACATCTCCCCTGGCTGTAATGAAGATCACCGGGATCTTCAAAGGTCTGATATATTCCATGATGTCAAAGCCATTCACTCCGGGAAGCATAATATCCAGCAAGATCAGATCAAATTTTTCTCTCTCGATGCATTCGATTGCTTTCATGCCGTCCTGTACGCTTTTGCAAAAATATCCTGCTGCCGACAGATTCAGATCGATCAGATCACAGATCGGCTTTTCATCATCCACGATCAATATTTTTATCATTATGTCTGCCACCCCCAGTAGGCACGTATCTTCCCAACCAGTGCCTCTAAAGTGTCCTCCTCCGTACATTCATAATTTGCGGTAAAATCTTTGTCTTTTTCAAATCCGGCAGTCCGCTGATAATACACGGTACACACGGTATCTACCAATAGTTCCCCAAAATCTCCCTCGTAACTGTATTTTGCAAATACCACCAGGTCCTTGAACCCATCGCCGTCCAGATCCTTCCCCTGGATTCCCTTCAGCGCATAGAGATTGTCGTAATCCTCCATAGGTTGGAAGCTCCACACAATATTTCCCTGCTCGTCGATCAGGTAGATCATAAACACATCATATTCCACCATCCGGTATACTCCGGGCACTACCTTCATTTTCCCCAGCTTTTCAAAATTACGGGTATAGCTTTGTTCCTCGATCACACGGAAATTATGGCTGAGCAGTTCTCCGTATGTCTCCGCAGTGTAGAGGAATTCTGTGGAACGTCCGTCGCGTACGAAGTTCAGAATACACGCCGGATTTTTATTCATATCAAAGCGGTTGATCTTGTCCGAGATCCGATAGTCTCTGTAAAAGCTGCCATCCTCCTGGAACAGAACATCTCCCACTTTATAAGATTTCTCCTGATAATCTCCTCTGTCATTATGGCACTGGGCAATCAGAATAATATCCGTATCGCTGTCATTGTCCACATCCTGAAAAGATACCGATGCAAGCTTCTCTATGGGCTGCCGTAATTCCCCCGGATAGCAGTAATTTGCCTCCAGCTGGTCCGTCTTGTACAGAATCTGTCCATTATCATCTGCGAGAAAAACTGCCAGTCTGTGGTACTGCTTGTCCAATGCCGCATAGAACCATACTTCATCCACTTCGTCCTCCGGCATATCCTCCGGCAATTTCTGAAGTGGCATGGCAAATATCTGATCCTCTAACAAACGGAATCCGTTTTCCTCCAGCTCCGTGATCTTCTCTATATTCTGAAGCCTGGACTGATACCTGACGTACTCTTCCGCCACCGATCCTGTGTTCCTTCTGGCTGCAGTCACGGAAAAAGAAAAGGCGGGAACAAGCGTAAATAAAGTTGCAAAGAGCATGATACATGCTATGATCAGCATGTTTTTTCTCTTCCTGTCTTTCGGCATGTTCCCACCTCCTTTGTATCCAATTTGTTCTATCTATACTTGCTTACTTTATATCCGGCAGATCATCGATAATAATATGTCTGGGCTGGCCTGTGATCATGATCGGGGTCAGTTCCGCCTGTATCAGAGGCTCGATATAGTTCTTCATCTCTGCTGTCACGTAATCTCCCTCTTCCGTAATCCAGGAACGGGGAACCTTTTTCTCCAGATTTGCTACCTTATGCACATCGTAGAGATCCGTGGTGCAGATATAGGGATCCTGGGATACTCTTTTCAGAATCACCATCTGACCGGTCTTGCCCTCAAAAGCTGCTTTTACCGCAGTACCGCCTACCTGATAAGCCTCGGTGATATCCACACGGGAGGTCAGATGTCCTGCACAGCGTTGCAGGGTAGACAGTTCGATAGCTCTGGACTTGCAGCCCAATTTCTCGATGATCAGGTCGGACAGATATTTACCGGTACCGGATAACTGCACATGACCGAAGGAATCGGTCTTGTCCGAGTGTGCGGACAATTCGCAGACATATCTGCCGTCTGCCGTCTTGATACCTTCCGATACAGCGATGACGATGGACTGTTTCTCAACTACCAGTTTCTTTACTTTTTCCAGAAAAACATCCACATCGAAAGGAACCTCCGGCAGATAGATCAGATCCGGACCTTCGCAGTCTTCACTCTTGGCAAGTACTGCCGCACCGGTCAGCCAGCCGGCATTTCTTCCCATGATCTCGATGAACGTCACGCTCTGCATCTCATAGATCAGACCATCACGTACCAGTTCCTTGGTAACGGTGGCAATATATTTTGCAGCGCTGCCGTAACCGGGCGTATGATCCGTACCCTCCAGGTCATTATCGATCGTCTTGGGCACACCGATAAAACGGATCGGACTGTCAACTGTCTGGGCATAATCGGAAAGCTTTTTTATGGTATCCATGGAATCATTGCCACCGATATAGAAAAATGCCGTAATCTCCAGTTCTTCCAGAATTGCAAATATTTTCTCATAGATAGCTTTATCTTCACTGCTCTCCGGCAGCTTATAGCGGCAGGAGCCCAGGAAGGATGCCGGGGTTCTCTTCAGAAGTTCCACATCCATATCGTTACGTATTTTCTCTCCAAGATCTACTATCTTTTTCTCCAAAAGGCCCTGGATGCCGTAACGCATACCGTATATGGTATCCGCCCCCATATCCTTTGCTGTCTTATAGACACCGGCAAGGCTTGCATTGATCACCGCGGTGGGACCTCCGGACTGTCCTACGATCACATTTTTCTTCATAACATTTTCTCCCTCTGTTCATTCCTTACCATAATAAAACACCCATCAATCGGAGCCTCCGGTTGATGGGTGTTCTCATTCTTAAGGTTCCGCCGAACCTATTTTACCAAACTTACTGTCTCTCTGGCAATAGCAAGTTCCTCATTCGTAGGAATTACCATTACAGTGGTCTTACTGTCAGGAGTGGAAATAGCGATTTCTTCGCCGCGCTTGTGGTTCGCATCCTCATCGATGGATACGCCCAAGAAGCCCAGATGCTCACATACCAGGGAGCGAACCAGCGGTGCGTTCTCACCAATACCTGCGGTAAAGCAGATCACATCTACACCATTCATTGCTGCTACATAAGAACCGATGTATTTTGCCACACGATAACAATAAGTCTTCATTGTACGGATGCAATGCTCATCACCTCTGTTATAACCATCTTCCAGATCGCGGAAATCAGAAGACAGGTTGTTGGACAGACCGTATACACCGGACTTCTTGTTCAGAACAGTCATGATCTCGTCGATGTTCTTGCCCTCTTTGTGAGCGATGAACTCCATGATGGCGGGATCAATATCACCGGAACGGGTTCCCATGATCAGGCCTTCCAGGGGAGTCAGGCCCATGGAGGTATCTACGCATTTGCCGTTCTTAACTGCAGATACGCTGGCGCCGTTACCTAAGTGGCATACGATGATCTTCAGATCTTCGTACTTTTTGTCCAGAACCTCTGCCGCTTTCCTGGATACATAAGAGTGGCTGGTTCCGTGGAAACCGTAACGTCTGATCTTGTACTTCTCATAATACTCATAAGGCAGACCGTACATATAAGCTTCCTCAGGCATGGTCTGATGGAAAGCGGTATCGAATACAGCTACCATGGGAGTGGTAGGCATCAGCTTTTTGCAGGCATTGATACCGATCAGGTTTGCAGGGTTATGTAAAGGAGCCAGATCGTTGCACTCTTCGATGGCTTTCATAACTTCATCGGTAATGATGGTAGATGCTGCAAACTTCTCACCACCGTGTACGATACGATGTCCTACGGCACCGATCTCATCCAGGCTCTTTACTACACCGGTCTTAGGATTGGTCAGTGCTTCCAGTACAAGACGGATTGCTTCGGTGTGATCCGGCATGGGAGTTACGGTCTGTTCCTTCTCGCCGCCATCGGGGGTATAGGTGATCCGGCTTCCTTCGATACCGATTCTCTCACAGAGACCCTTTGCGATGCATTTCTCGGTCTCGGAATCGATGAGCTGGAACTTCAGGGAAGAGCTTCCGCAGTTAATAACTAAAATATTCATGGCAAATTCCTTTCTTTTTTAATCTGTCAGACTAATGTTCTATGATCTCATGTCACCCGGTAAGGGCAATACATGAATACGGTGCGGGACAGATATCCCGCACACGTTTATGGTTTTTATAATGATTATACCAGCTGTGCCTGTACAGCAGTCAGTGCTACGACACCAACGATATCCTGCCAGGAACATCCTCTGGACAGATCGTTAACAGGCTTTGCGATACCCTGTAACATAGGACCGTAAGCTTCTGCGCCACCCAGTCTCTGTACCAGCTTGTAACCGATGTTACCTGCATCCAGGTTCGGGAAGATCAGAACATTTGCATGTCCGTTAACAGGGCTTCCGGGAGCCTTGGACTTAGCTACGCTGGGAACCAGCGCTGCATCCAGCTGCAGTTCACCGTCTAATGTCAGATGAGGATACTCCTCATGTGCAATACGGGTAGCTTCTACTACTTTGTCAACCAGAGCATGCTTGGCACTGCCCTTGGTGGAGTGACTTAACATAGCGATAACGGGCTTGGGTCCGATCAGGGACTTGAAGCTTCTGGAAGAGGTATCTGCGATAGCAGCCAGCTCTTCGGGGGTAGGATCCTGGTTCAGACCACAGTCAGCGAACAGGAAAGTTCCGTTCTCACCCTGATCCTTGAATACGGTATCCATAACAAAGAAGGCGGATACCAGCTTAACGCCGGGTGCAGTCTTTAAGATCTGCAGTGCGGGTCTTAAGGTATCTGCGGTGGAGTGACATGCACCTGCTACCATACCGTCAGCATCGTTAGCCTTAACCATTACGATACCGAAGGTCAGGTAATCATTTAACAGGATCTCTCTTGCCTTCTCGGGAGTCATTCCCTTTGCTTTTCTGGTTTCATATAATAAATTCACATAGTCATCCAACTTGGGAGTTGTTTTCGGGTTAACTACCGTTACCTTGGACAGGTCGACTTCCAGCCAGCCTGCACCATCCATGATCTTTTCTTCATCACCGATCATAATGATATCTGCGATGCCCTCTTCCATGATACGGGCAGCAGCCAGTAATGTTCTCTTATCATTAGATTCCGGTAATACAATTGTTTTTTTGTCGAGTCTTGCTCTCTCTTTAATCATGTCAATGTATGACATATCCATTCTCCTTTCCGGCGGGGGATACCCGCTTCCTCCCAAATAACTTCTGTAAAGTTTTGGTTTTATCTTAACAAACCGATGTATTTATATTATACTAAATACATCTAGCGTAGACAAGGGCATAATGTTCGCAAAATTGTATATTTTCAGATACAACCTTGGAATTTCAATTGCAAAATATGCTGATAACCATGCGCATGTAAACGCTTTCAATGTATGTTATTTTTTTCACATACGCAGTTTGTATTTATATTCGTTTTACCGTATATTTCTTTTCACGAAAGGAGCCATGTTATGAAGGTCAATGGTATTGTCGCAGAATACAACCCTTTTCATAATGGTCATGCTTACCAGATGCAGCATGCCAAAGAAGCCACCGGCGCCGATTATACGATCATCGTTATGAGCGGCAACTTCATGCAACGCGGTGCTCCTGCCCTGCTAGATAAGTTCACCCGCGCCAAAATGGCTTTGGAATGCGGTGCGGATCTTGTGCTGGAACTCCCCACATGCTACGCTGCTTCTAGTGCGGAGTTTTTTGCCAAAGGATCCGTTGCTCTGTTCGACAAACTGGGAGTTACCACGAATCTATGCTTTGGCAGTGAATGCGGTAACATCGATACGCTCTCCCGGATCGCCGAAATCATCTACACGGAGCCGGAACCTTATGTGGAATCCCTGCGCTGCAATCTGAAAAAGGGAATGTCCTTCCCGATTGCAAGGACCTGGGCTCTGTTGCAGTACGCTCCTTCATTGAGTGATGACAAGGATGTGCTGTCCTCTCCGAATAATATACTGGGAATTGAATATCTGAAGGCTCTGATGTCAAGGAACAGCAAGATTGTTCCCTTCACTACCACCCGTGTAGGTGCGGATTATCACGATAAGCGTCTGGGGACCAACCAGTGTTCCGCTATTGCCATCCGTCAGTCCGTAGCTGCCGGGCATGATCTTACCTATCTTGCATCCCAAATGCCGGAAAATGCCTATGAGATATTGCGGACTTCTCTGGAAGAACAGAAGCCTCTGTTTGCGGATGATTTTTCTGCGGCGCTGCAATACAAGCTGCTGACGGAATACTCGTCTGGCTATGATTGCTATCAGGATATCTCTCCGGATTTATCGGACCGCATCCGGAACATGCTTCCATCTTTCACAGGATATACCTCATTCTGCGATCTGCTCAAGAGCAAGGATATGACCTACACTCGTATCAGCAGATGCCTGTTCCATATTTTGCTGAATATGACCAAGGAAGAATTCGAGACCTGCAAGTCTGAAGATTATATTTCCTACGCCAGAGTATTGGGATTTTGCAAGGATGCAGCTCCTCTCCTTACCGAGATCAAAAAGAACAGCTCCATTCCACTCATTACCAGTTTGGCAGACGCAAGACAGACACTTCCCGCAGATGCTTTGCGTATGCTGGATCTGGATATTCTCCGAAATCAGATCTACCTGGGGCATCTGGCACTGAAGAATAAAAAAGAAATGGTGAATGAATACCGGACACCGATTGTGATTGTGTAAATTGAGAGTTAGTGAAATAATCCCGTAGCCCTTGGCAGGGCTACTGGTTTTTGAAAGCTTTTCAAAACGCAGAACTCCCGGAGTATGCGGTGCCATGTCGAAGATGTTTGTCGGAGGATGTTGATATTTTCTAGAAAAGTGCTGAAAGACAGGGGGAAAGCGGACACGATGTCCGCGTCAGCCGATTGTCGACATGGATGTCGACTGTAGGCGGCCCCGTCATGACGAGAACTACTCATCACTTTTCGTAGAAAATTCACATCCGGAGACCTTACATCGAGACATGTGTATCGCATGCTCCGGGAGTTCGTGGATTTTGCCAATGTATTCAACTAATTTTCAATTTAGTTCTTAAAGCTATGGATGGGGGCAGGGATGCGTCCGCCGCGGTTGACGAAAGCATCACAGGAGAAGGTGTTCACAGGCATGATGGGCGCGTAGCCTAACAGGCCTCCGAATTCTACGGTCTCTCCCACTCCTTTTCCGATGACGGGAATGATTCTCACGGCAGTGGTCTTCTGGTTCACCATTCCGATGGCCATCTCATCCGCAATGATACCGGAGATAGTAGTTGCCTTGGTGTCTCCGGGGATGGCGATCATGTCCAATCCAACGGAGCAGACACAGGTCATTGCTTCCAGTTTTTCAATGGTAAGAGCTCCCGCATTGACAGCATCGATCATACCCTGATCTTCACTGACGGGAATGAACGCTCCGCTTAAACCGCCGACATAAGAGGATGCCATAACACCGCCTTTTTTCACCTGATCATTTAACAGAGCAAGGGCTGCGGTGGTTCCGGGTGCTCCGGCACGCTCCAGACCGATCTCACAGAGAATATCCGCTACACTGTCGCCGATAGCCGGGGTCGGTGCCAGGGACAGATCCACGATTCCGAAAGGAACATTTAACATCCGGGATGCTTCCTGTGCTACCAGCTGTCCCACACGGGTTACTTTAAAGGCAGTCTTTTTAATGGTCTCACAGAGAACCTCAAAATTCTCTCCGCGTACCTTCTCTAATGCAGTTTTGACAACACCGGGACCGCTAACACCGACATTAATGATCTTGTCCGCTTCGGTCACACCATGGAATGCACCTGCCATAAAGGGATTGTCATCCGGTGCATTACAGAACACAACCAGTTTTGCACAACCCAGGGAATCATCTTCCTTGGTATACTCAGCGGTTTCCTTCACCATCTCTCCCATAAGCTTGACCGCATCCATATTGATGCCTGTCTTGGTGGAGCCCAGGTTCACAGAGCTACACACACGCTCTGTGGTGGACAGCGCAAGAGGAATGGAACGGATCAGCAGTTCGTCTGCCGGAGTCATTCCCTTGCTTACCAGTGCAGAATATCCGCCAAGGAAATTCACACCCACTTCATGTGCTACTTTATCCAGGGTCTTTGCAATGCTTGCAAAGTCCTCGATGGTGTGGCATGCGGCGCCGCCGATCAGCGCAATGGGTGTTACGGAAATTCTCTTATTTACAATAGGAATACCAAATTCTCTGGAGATCTCCTCTCCGGTCTTCACCAGATCCTTGGCTGCTTCGTAAATTTTGTTATAAATTTTCTCGTTTAATCTGTCCAGATTGGAATCGATACAGTCTAACAGACTGATTCCCAGTGTGATAGTACGCACATCCAGGTTCTCTTCCTCAATCATTTTGTTCGTCTCTGTTACTTCATATAAATTGATCATTACAGCTCCTATCTGCCCCTTCGGGTCTTTATGATTTATCGTGGGGCATTAGATGCGGTGCATCTTGTCAAAGATCTCTTCCTTCTGGCATTTGATCACTACGCCGATCTCTTCTCCGAGAGCAGCCAGTTCATCTGCCATGTCACCAAAAGGCTTCTGCATCTGATTGGTGTCAACGATCATCATCATATTGAAATATCCCTGTACGATGGTCTGGGAAATATCCAGGATATTGATGCCGTTCTCCGCAAGATAGGTACATACCTTTGCGATAATGCCTACTGTGTCCTTACCAACTACCGTAATAATTGTTTTTTTCATAATCGCCCTCATTTTCCGCATGATTTCATGCTATTATTTCTATCTATATTTCTATCTATTAAACTACACTTTGTTACATTTTGCAACCTTATGTTCATTCGCTGAACGCCAATCTATGAGCAAAGTGAGTCACGAAGTGAAGTAAAACGTGCTGACGCGAATTTGCAAATAGCGCGGTCTGAAACATAATTAAGCAATATTGATGACCGGAGATACATTACTCCTGTCCGCCACCATCATTAGGAAGTCCTCCGCCCGATAAGGATTCTCTCCCATGGTGATCTCCATGCGGACCGCCTCATAGGCCAGCTCGGGAAGATTATTTTCCTTGCTCAGATGCCCTAACACAATAGCCTGTAATTTATCATGTAAAATACGACAAAGAAGCTTTCCGGAATTTTCATTGGAAAGGTGCCCTCTCTCCCCTAAGATTCTCTGTTTTAAATAATAAGGATAAGGACCTACCTGCAACATCTTCACATCGTGATTAGCTTCTACAAGCAAAGCATCCATCCCCTTCAGGCACTCCACGGTGTAATCGTTATATACGCCCAGATCCGTACAGATTCCGACTTTTTTATTCCCATATGCAATGCGATACCCTACAGGCTGTGCCGCATCATGTGAAATCTTCATGGGATTCACGGTCAGATCCTTGATGGTCAGTTTCACATCTTCCTTCACCTCACGGAACAGTTCCGGATCGATCTTCCCAAGATTTCCCATCTTCTGAATCTCTTCCAAAGTCCCGGGAGTAGCATAGATGGGCACATCGTATTTTCTGGCCATGACACCTAAGCCAGCCACATGATCCATATGTTCATGGGTCACCAGGATACCGTCTAAGTCTCTGCCGGTCAGTCCCAGACTGTTCAATCCGGCCTCCGCTTTTTTCCCGCTGATTCCCACATCCACCAGCAGATGCGTGGCTTCGGAACCCACATAAATACAATTGCCGCTGCTGCCGCTGGCAATACTGCATAATCTCATAATTTTACTAATCTCTTTTCTATCGCATTATTATTTCAAATTTTTCCAGTAGATCTCGATCACATCACCCTCAGTCAGTGTCTCCATATACTGTGCCGGACGTCCATTCAGATTTGTCACAATGGATCTTCCTGCGGACGCAGCGGAGCCCAGATCAAAATCAATATAATCAAACACATCCACAAATACATAGAAAGCTTTTCCCTGCATGGTAATAGGCGTATGATTTACAATTACAGTCAGGGGATGCGGAAGCTGCGGCACCGTAGGTGTTTCCTGCACAATCTGTACCCCGGGCTCGTTTTTTCCCTCATCTGTCTGTGCTTCTGCTACCGTATTCTTCGGTTTTTCCACCGGATCCGGAACCGTAACACTCTCCTTTGGCAACGGATTCTCCATATCCCAACTAACCGTAAAATGTTCATACACTCTGGTCTCCGGCTGTGCCGCCGTATCATTGACTTTGATACCTGTCCCCAGTGGTACATCCAGGAATTCCGCAATTTCTTTTACGGTATAGAAATTGCGAATCTGGATATCATCTTTCTGACAAATATGATAAAATTCATTCTCTCTGCGGCCATTGACATCTGCCGTTCTGGGCAGACTGATCTGCCTGCCATTGACGTACACCGCCAGGGCATCTCCCATCTCCGGAAGACTTCCCAGTTCCATGACCGCCTCCACACCTTCCGTGGATGGCGTTATCACAATGCGATCCCCATTATGTACCTGCGTATACATATCCGCTTCTTCGTCATTGACGCGGATGACTGCTGCCTCTCCCCGTTCACCCCTTACCATGCGGTTCTTACCGTTTACGGTAAATAAAAGAGCCTCTCCTCTTCTGGGGAACAGTTGATCATTGGGGAACTGCATCTGCATTGCCGCATCCGTCACGGACAACTTTCCATTATCATACAGCTTTACTCTTTCCCCATTGAATTCTACGAAAATAAAATTATTGCTCTGCATATAGTAACTCAAACAGATTCCGATCGGGGTTACCATCATGGCATCTTTTCTGGCATTTTCCAGTTCGAACACGATTGTCTGCATGACCTCCTGCCCGCGGATTGCCACACGTTCCTTCACAATGCCCAGCTTCGCCGCCAGCTTTTCCGTATAACCCTGCACCATTCCGCCACCGCCTACTACGAACACCGCGCTGACCGGTTTGTCACCGTTTAACTCCTTTATCGTATCGGATACCATCTGCGTCATACGCTCAATCTCCGGATCCAGAAGCTCCAGTACCTCACCTGCGGTAATCGTCTGGGGCAGGCCCATGATGTCTTCATATTCAATGATCTCCTGGGTCCTGCATTTTCTCTTGATCTGCTCCGCAGTCTCAAATTCTACCAGACAATGTTGTACCAGGATATCCGTCAGGCTGTCCCCGGCTACGGGAATCATTCCGTACGCGGTTATGGTACCTTCTTTGGTAATGGAAATATCGCTGGTTCCCGCGCCGACATCCACCAGTGCCATATTTAACATCCGGAACTTTTCCGGGATAGCCACCTGAATGGCCGCAATAGGCTCCAGTGTCAGATTTGCCACATGTAAACCTGCAAATTCCACCGCCTTGTACAGTCCGTCCACTACATCATCCGGCAAAAAGGTGGCAATCAGATCCACCGCAATACTTTTGGCCTTATGTCCTTCCAGATTTCCCATCTGGTAACCGTTCATATAATACCGCATAGGTGTATAACCCACGCAATAAAATTTCATATCTGTGTCCGTATTACTGTTTTGGAATTCCTCATAGGCTTTTTCGACACCCATGGTACACAGAGAATAAACATCTTCCTGCATGATTTCCCGATCATTTTCAAACGTATGCTCCACATAGGTCGTAACCGTACGCAGTACACGACCTGCTGCCGCAATACAGACATCCGTCAGTTCTCTCCCCAGATCTTCCTCCAGCTGTTCCTTTACTTGAGAAATCGTCTCACCGACCTTGCCGATATCATGAATCTGTCCATCCAGCATGGCTCTCGTCTCATGCTCTTTGGAACGCTGTGCAAGCACATGGAACTTTCCGCCGTTTAAGTATCCCACCGTACCTACGATGCTTCTGGTCCCAATGTCCAGTCCGAATATCAACTGTCCCTGTTTTTCTTTTACTCCCTCCATGTATATGCCTCCAGTTTCTGTCTGATCTGTCTGTAACTGTTCTCCAGACTGTCGCTGTTATCTATGACGAAATCACAATGTTTCCGGAATTCATTCTCCGACAGCTGCGAAGACATGATCCTATCGATCTTCTCCGGTGTGTATCCACGACTTACGGACAGACGTTTTCTGCGTACCTCTTCCCTGGCATAAATATACCACATCTCATCCACGACTTCACCGAAACCGTTCTCGATCAGAAGGGCTGCCTCGACGAAAAACAATTCCACATCTCCCTTAGCACGCGCCTCCGCCAGCCGGTCAGCCAGATATTTTTTCACCGCCGGGTGAATGATCTGATTTACTTTTCCCAACAATGCGGGATCCGCAAAAATCTTGGCGGCCATAGAGGGTTTATCAATCTGCCCATCCGCACGCAGAATGTCTCTGCCCAGCAATTCCACCAGTGCCTGATACCCTTCCGTTCCCGGTTCTTTTACTTTATGTCCGATATCATCTGCCAGATAGATCTCGCATTTGTAATGCTGACCGATGTATTTTAAAATTTCCGTTTTTCCGGCACCCACGCCGCCGGTAATTCCTATAAAACGCATTTATTTTGCCTCGTACCAGTCTTTTCCCGTGTGCAGATCGATCTCCAGCGTAACCGCCAGATCTGCCGCAGATTTCATGTTCTCTGTAAGGATCTCCCGAACCCTTGCTTCTTCTTCCAGTGCTGTCTCGATCAGAAGTTCATCATGCACCTGTAAAATCAGTCGTGACTTTAATCCTTCCTCTTTCAGCGCTTTCCATACTTTGATCATGGCGATCTTGATAATATCCGCCGCGGTTCCCTGAATGGGTGCGTTCATTGCCACACGTTCTCCAAAAGATCTCTGCATGAAATTAGACGATGACAATTCCGGAATCGGTCTTCTCCTGCCGAACATCGTTTCCGTGTAGCCTTTATTCTTCGCATCCGCCACCAGTTTATCTATAAATTCCTTCACCTTGGGATAGGTTTCAAAATACTGTTCAATATACTGCGCCGCTTCTTTTTTGCTGATGCTGAGATCCTGGCTCAGTCCAAAGGAACTGATGCCGTAGACAATACCGAAATTTACAGCCTTGGCATTACGTCTCTGCAGATCCGTAACCTCTTCGAAAGGAGTATGGAATACCTTGGATGCTGTGATCCGGTGAATATCCTCTTCCTGTCTGTAGGCATCGATCAGCTGCTCATCTCCGGACATATGGGCCAGTACACGCAATTCGATCTGCGAATAATCCGCATCCATGAATTCATATCCCTCCCTGGGGACAAATACCTTGCGGATCTTTCTGCCCAGTTCCATACGCATGGGAATGTTCTGCAGATTCGGTTCTGTGGAACTGATCCGCCCTGTGGCTGTAATGGTCTGATTGAAGTTCGTATGAATTCTTCCATCCGCCTCGATAAAAGCTGCCAGCCCGTCCGCATAGGTTGATTTCAGTTTTGTAAGTCCTCTGTACTCCAGAATATCCCGCACAATCGGATAATCCGCAGACAACTTCTCCAGCACATCCGCTGCTGTAGAATAACCGGTCTTCGTCTTTTTCCCGCCCGGGATCTGCATCGTCTCGAACAGTACCTCACCTAATTGTTTGGGGGAATTAATATTAAAATCAACTCCAGCCTGTTCGTGTATTGCATGCTCCAGTTCTTCAATCCGGGCAACCAGCGCATCACCGTAAGATTTCAATTCCTCTCTTCTGACAGCCACGCCTTCCTTCTGCATATCGTAGAGTACCAGCGACAGAGGCATTTCCATCTCATTCATGAGCCGCTTCATGCCTGCTGCCTCCAGCTTGTCCTCGAGCACTTTCCTGCACTTTACGGATACCCAGGCCCCATAACAGGTATATTCCGCGGCTTTTTCTCTCTCTTCCGAAAGCAATGTCCGGAAGGATCTCTTTCCAAATACTTCCGCCTTTCCCTGGATCATGATCCCCAGATGCTCTGAAGCAATGGACTCCGGATCATAATCATTTTTCAGAGGATTCAATAGATAGGCAGCTATGAGAATGTCAAAATATTGTTCGGTACCGCTGTGGTCCAGATAATCGTACTGACGCTTTACATCAAATGTAGCAATCCGGAGTCCTTTCACGGAAGAAAGTTCCTGCAAGGCTGCCGTGATCTCTGCCGTTTCATCCACCGTCTGTTTCACCTCTTCAAACAGGCTCAACTGCCCCTCCGGTTCCTGCTCCCGCTTCAACGCATAAAATACCGTTTCCGCATCCGGCACAGATACTGCCGCTCCAAGCAGTTCTTCCTTCTTTGTATTAGATCCCACCGCCGGTTCCGTGATCAGCCACAGACCGATTTCTTTTTGTTTCTTGGCTTTTTTTAAAAAATCCAGGAATTCTTTTTTCTCCTCAATGATCCGAAAGTTCTCTGTGATTTTTGTGTCTGTGGCAGCAGCATTCTTCTCGAATCTGCCGAGCAGATTCTTAAATTCCAGACGCTTGCACAGGGTATACGCTTCCGGTGTATAGAATCCTTCGGCTTTTGCCTGATCGTAATCCAATTGCAGATCACAATCTGTCTTGATCGTAGCCAGTGTCTTACTCAGTTCTGCCAGATCCTTGTGTTCTATCAGCGACTCCCGAATACTTTTTTTCGAGATTTCCTCTACGTGGGAATAAATATTATCCAGCGAGCCATATTCCACCATCAGCGCCTGGGCTGTCTTCTCTCCCACCTTAGGCACTCCCGGTATATTATCCGCCGTATCCCCCATCAACGCTTTCAGTTCAATAAACTGCAACGGAGTCACCTGATAGGCTGCCTGCACATCCGCAGCATAATAATCCTCAATTTCCGTTCTTCCCTGTTTTGTCTTCGGAATGCGGATCTTGATATGATCCGTGGCGATCTGCAACAGATCCCTGTCGCCGGATACCAGCGATACTTCCATTCCCTCCTGCTCTGCTTTCTTTGCAAGGGTTCCCAGAATATCATCCGCTTCCAATCCAGCCTGCTCCATGATGGTAATATGCATGGCCTTCAGGACTTCCTTCATGACCGGCACCTGCTGTCTTAATTCCTCCGGCATGGGTTTTCTCGTTCCCTTATACGCCTGATACATCTGATGACGAAAAGTCGGTGCATGAACATCAAATGCCACTGCCAGGTAATCCGGCTTTTCCTCTTCCAGAATTTTAAACATAATATTCAAAAAACCATAGATGGCATTTGTATGCAGCCCTTCCGCATTGCTCAGATCCGGAACTCCGTAAAATGCCCGGTTCAATATACTGTGTCCATCGATCAATACCAGTTTCTGACTCATCATCTAATCTGTCCTATCCTGTTTCTGCTATTACATACAATTACATGCTACGAGATGATCCATCCTAGAAATCCCAGGAGAAAAATCACCGTAATCACTTCCAGTACGGCTCCTGCCTTCAAAAAAGACATATGAATCTTCACCTTGCGCTTTGCCTCCGTCAGGCGAATCTCCAGTTCTCTCTGCAGGTCAAAAGCATCACCGTCTTCCAGACGCTGCATACCTTCCGTCACCAGGAACTGAATCACCAGTTCTTCCTTACATCCGGGACATTCCTGCATATGTTCTCCAAACTCCTGTAACGTCAGGAAATCAAGTTTCCCGGCTATAAATTCAGGAATATTTTTTTCAAATTCTTTGCAATTCATGCTTCCACCCTGTTTGCTTCCATCACTATAGGTCGTATTCCCCTATACCCATACACATTTACTATACAACATCTTGTGGAAAAAGACTAGAAAAATAGTATCCATATTTGGGAAAAAAACTCTTGTCAAGCTTTTCAATCTATGTTAAGATGAATTCCGTTGTGAGTGTTTGATTAGCCGGCGTGTCGGAATGGCAGACGAGGCAGACTCAAAATCTGTTGGTGGCAACACCGTATGGGTTCAAGTCCCATTGCCGGCAGTAGGCGCAGAGCTTAAGGTTCTGCGCTTTCTTTTTCCCTTTTTATACTCGAATCCCATTTCCTGCTTTTCCATTTTATTGCCAATCATCTCCTATGGATGAATTATTACAAAATTGTTACAATTCATTTGTGCTTAGCTAACACAGCCGTAACCGGACACCATGCAACAGGAAAAGGAGGAAGAAAGTATGTGTTTCAGATTCATTAACTGTTCTCAGTGGTTGAATGCATTTTGCAGCTACTTTAATTTCGGCTGCTAATATTGTTTTCGATGAATAGAGCGTGACCCTGTCGCGCACACTGCAAAAAGGCTCTCCCTCCCAGGATGAGCCTTTTGATTTCTATACCGTTTATGAGAATTTATACGTTTTTACCGGTAGTCATAACGGATGGTAATGTCATTGTCACATACTCTTACTTTCGCAAGGCTTCCTGTCACAATAGGCATCATCGGTGCCAGATGTCCCAGATCCGCATCCATGATCACAGGAACATTCTTCTCACCAGCTACAGAGAGGATCGCCTGATACTGATCCAGTCCCATCATCTCCTGTCCAAAACACAAGGGTCTGCCGATCAGGAAGCCTTTGACATACCGGAACCACCCGGCTTCCTCCATCTGCCACATCGCTCTGCGGATTGCAAAAACATTCAGATCACAGGCTTCTAAGAACCAGATGATTCCGTCCTCTTTATATTTTTCCAGAAAAGCTCCTGTTTTATCAAACCGGGTGCCCAATAAATTCACCAGACAATCCATGCATCCACCTAAAAGTCTTCCGGAAAACTGAATTTTCTGTCCGGCTCCTGCTGCCTGTCTGCCCAAAAAGCTTTTCAATACTCTGGTTTCTGTCGTGTTGTAGGGTAATAGCGGATGTTCCTCGTTTTTCAGAGATTCCTTTTCCCACTTGTCGTAACCGTGTACTTCCTTCGTCTCTCCCTTCAGCAGGCCGAATGCATCCGTTAACGACAAATGCCAGGGTTCCATACCGAATGCCGCTGCGCAGGGTCCATAAACAGATGCCGTGTCACAGATGGTTGCCAGCAGATAGGTCATGTTAGTATTGTCGGAATATCCCAGATACCACTTGGGTTCTGCCGCCTTCAGGCGTTCAAAATCCACATGACTCATAGTCTCACACATCAGTTCGCCGCCTCCGCAGGAGATCAGACAGTCGTTTTCTCTGCTACAATAATACTCGGTCAGTTCCTGACCGCATTTTTCCGGCGTATTACTGATACCGATCCCCTCTCCCGCATAGCAGTTGGGACCCAGTTGTAATTGGTAACCCATTTCACGGAACTTTTTCTGTGCATTACCAAAGGCACTGTAATAAGGTTCTATCTGACAGCCAAAAGAAGGGGCCACGAATCCGATGGTCCCTCCCTGCTGTATATTTTTCGGATATCTCATTGCTTCGTATCCTCCTGTATATACTATGCATAAACGATTACTTCGTACTCTGCACTTCCGAAATTGCAATGTCCATTCGCATTCCGGGATATCGCCCTCCTATGGGTAAAAGTTATGCGTCAAAGTCAATCTTGTTATAAATATCGAAGCAGTCAAACGTTGCGAAATAATCTCTCGGTGTCTCAGCACGGCGGATCATTTCCACACTGCCATCTTCTTTTAACAGAAGTTCCGCAGACTTCAACTTACCATTGTAGTTATATCCCATAGCAAACCCATGTGCGCCGGTATCGTGAATTGCGATATAGTCACCGATGTCAATCTTCGGCAGCATCCGGTCAATGGCAAATTTGTCGTTGTTCTCACACAAAGAACCGGTCACGTCATACTTATGGTCGCAGGGTTCGTTCTCCTTGCCCAGTACGGTGATGTGATGGTACGCACCGTACATGGCAGGACGCATCAGGTTCACAGCGCAGGCATCCACACCGATGTATTCCTTGTGTGTGTGCTTCTCATGGATGACCTGGGTTACAAGATGTCCGTAAGGTGCCATCATGTAGCGGCCAAGCTCCGTATAAATTGCAACATCACCCATACCGGCAGGTACCAGAACCTCCTCGTATACCTTGCGCACGCCTTCGCCGATGGCCCGGATATCGTTAGGCTCCTGATCCGGACGATATGGAATTCCGATACCACCGGACAGATTGATGAAGGTGATATGCGCGCCGGTCTCTTCTTTCAGCTTCACTGCCAATTCGAACAGTTCTCTCGCCAGTGTGGGATAATAGTCATTTGTTACCGTATTGCTGGCAAGGAAGGAATGAATACCGAAATTCTCCACACCCTTTGCCTTCAGGATCTTATATCCCTCGAACATCTGCTCCGTGGTAAAGCCGTACTTGGCATCTCCCGGATTATCCATGATGTTATTACTGATAGAAAAATATCCGCCGGGATTGTAACGGCAGCTTAAGGTCTTGGGCAGATAACCGATGGTCTTCTCCAGAAAATCGATATGGGTGATGTCGTCGAGATTAATGGTAGCACCGATTTTTGCCGCATATTCAAATTCATGGGCCGGAGTATCGTTGGATGAGAACATAATGTCCTCTCCCTTTACACCCATGGCATTGCTCAGCATCAGCTCTGTCAGAGAGGAGCAGTCACATCCGCAGCCATATTCTCTCAAAATATTGATCAGGAACGGGTTGGGAGTCGCCTTCACTGCAAAAAACTCCTTGTACCCCTTATTCCATGCAAATGCCTCTTTCAGTGCTTTTGCATTCTCACGAATTCCCTTTTCATCATAGATATGAAACGGTGTGGGATATTTTTCTACGATCTTTTCGATCATTTCTTTGGTAACAAATGCCTTTTTTTCCATAAGTATCTCCTCTAAGTCTATATTTATTACAATAAAGTACTTCTCATCTCTTCCGGAGTCAGAGTACTTAAGTATGCGGGAGCAACATCAAATACGGTCTTGCAGCCATTCTGACCTTCCTGGTTCATACGATAGGCTGCTCTTGCATAAGCAGTCAGTACACAGGAAGTAAATTCCGGATTAGAATCCAGCTTTAAGCTGTATTCGATCACATGATCATGCTCACCGTTTAAGCCAGTCTTGCCGGTACGCAATACGAATCCGCCATGAGGAATCCCTGCATGATCTCTCTGCAGCTCTTCCTCTGTGATGAAATGTACCGTGGTATCATAGTCTGCAAAATAGTTAGGCATAGTCTTGATCTGCTCTTCAATCTGTGCCTTGTCTGCGCCCTCTTCTGCTACCACAAAACACTCTCTGGTGTGCTTCTGTCTGGTGGTCAATACCGGATTTTCACAATTCCTGACAGCTTCCAATGCGGCTTCTACAGGAATGGTGTACTGCTTGGCGTCCTTAACCCCGGGGATACGGCGGATAGCGTCGGAATGTCCCTGGCTGACACCCTTCCCCCAAAAAGTATAGTCACTGCCGTCTCTTAAAATGGCATTGGCATACAGTCTGTTCAGAGAAAACATACCGGGATCCCAGCCTACGGAGATCATAGCTACCTTGCCGCCTTCCTTAGCAGCAGTATCTACCTGTGCAAAATGCTCGGGAATCTTCGCATGGGTATCAAAGCTGTCCACCACATTAAAATACTTTGCATACTCTGCGGTCTGCTTCGGCAGATCGGTTGCGGAACCTCCGCACAGTACCAGTACATCGATCTGGTCCTGCATGGACAGTAACTGATCTACATTGTATACCTTTACATCTGTTAATGTCTTCACTGTAGCAGGATCTCTTCTGGTGAATACTGCCACCAGCTCCATGTCATCGTTCTGCTTTACCGCACATTCCATTCCTCTTCCTAAATTACCATAACCTAAAATTGCAACTCTGATACTCATTTTCTATCCCTTTCTTTTTATAAATTATTTGCATATGGAAACACCATTTCCATTCTTCCACAATAGAAAAAGTGTTGTAAGCTTTATTCATTCCGGGCAATTCTGATCAGGGCGATCTCGTTGCGCATGGCGTCCTTGAAAACTCTGACAAAATTCTTCTGACCGCTGTAGAGACAGGCATCATCACTCTTCCCGGTCACCGTACCGGTAAGAATATACTCGGAATCTATAATAAGACGGATTTGATCTGACCGCTGTTCCTCTTCCTCCGGCTCTCTGAAATGCTCCGGTACACGGTATTGTATGATACCGTCACGTAATTCTTCGTCTTTAGAAAAAAGTTCTTTATTATCCTCTGAGATCAGGACTACTTTTTTCCCTGCCTTCACCAGTTCCCGGATTTCCTCTGTCCATTCTTCCAAAAAAGCTCCTGTTGCGGAAAAATAAATCCGCATTTCCGCTCCGAGAATCATATGCCGGATTTTATCACAGATGTGCTCATATCCTTCAATGGTTATGTACCCTTCCCGGGGGAGAGACTTTTTCGGGCCGTCGGCCACCAGTCGCTCCTTTACTTTCATCAGATACCGGACCCTGTTATCACAAAATTCTGGGAGTGCCACTGCCAGATATTTGGAAGATGTCCCTTCCATCACGTAAGCAGCACCATGCTCCACCAGAGATGCCAGTCCGTTATACACATTGGACCTGGATATTCCGGTCAGCTTCGCCACTTCATATCCTGTTAATTCCTCATTTTTCAGAAGACACAGGTATATTGCAGCTTCCTGCCTGCTCAGTCCAAACAGAGTAATATGTTCTATGATTGCCGCTTCTTCCATGAGCCCTCCATTAGTAGTTCTTTACAGGAACACTATAGTAGGGAATTCTTGTTTTGTCAATAGGGGAAATGATTATTGAGAAAAGATGTCAGTAACTTGAGAGTTAGTGAAATAATCCCGTAGCCCTTGGCAGGGCATAAGAAACGCGGCACGCTCGCGCTCTGTCGCAGAGCGTAGCGGTACATAAGCGGTCACAATACGACCGCAATGCGTCCCTTAGGACGCTATGGTACCGACGTCTGCTTACGGCACTGCTTATTCTTATACCCAGCCAGGGCTACTGGTTTTTGAAAGCTTTTCAAAACGCAGAACTCCCGGAGTATGCGGTGCCATGTCGAAGATGTTTGTCGGAGGATGTTGATATTTTCTAGAAAAGTGCTGAAAGACAGGGGGAAAGCGGACACGATGTCCGCGTCAGCCGATTGTCGACATGGATGTCGACTGTAGGCGGCCCCGTCATGACGAGAACTACTCATCACTTTTCGTAGAAAATTCACATCCGGAGACCTTACATCGAGACATGTGTATCGCATGCTCCGGGAGTTCGTGGATTTTGCCAATGTATTCAACTAATTTTCAATTTACCGTTCCTCTCCCATGAAAAACAGCGCCAGTGTTCCGGGACCGGAATGGGATCCAATGGTAGGTCCGACATAATTGATCAGGAAGCTGTCGATTCCGAACCGCTCCTTCACCAGGTCTCTTACCAGTTCCGCCGCCGGAAGATCATCCCCGTGGCTGATGAACACAATATCATTCTGATCACGGTAAGAACCCATTTTCTCTTCCATATAATCCACCAATGCATGCAGGGATTTTTTCCGTCCTCTCACCTTGCCGATGACAATCAGATGTCCTTCATCATCCACATGGAGCTTGGGTTTAATACCTGCTAATGTTCCCACGACTGCTGTCGCCCTGCTGACACGACCCCCGCGATAGAGATGATACAGATCATCCACGGTAAATACATGCACCAGATGCAGACGATTATTTTTTACCCACTCTGCCACTTCTTCCAAGGACTTACCCTGGTCTCTTAAGGTAACTGCCTTATACACTAACAGTCCCTCTCCCAAAGAAGCACACAGGCTGTCAATGACAATGATCCTGCAATCCGGCTGTTCCTCCATAATCTCTTCCGCTGCTACACGCATACTGTTATAGGTACCGCTCAATCCGGAAGAAAAGGCGATACACAGGATCTCTTTGTTCTCCTTTAAATATTTCAGGAAATGATTCTTTGCTTCCTCCGGATTCACCTGGGAAGTGGTGGGCATTTTGCCGTTTCTCATCAGTGCATAGAACTCTTTCTCGGGAAGTTCCTGTCCCTGCCCGTAAGTCACACCATCCATAATATAACTGAGATTTATACATCCAAGGTCATGTTCTTGCAGATATTCTGCGGGGAGATCTGCTGTACTATCTGTAACGATTTTAAACATTGATTGCCTCCTGATATTATAAATTTTATGGCTCTTCTTTTGCGCCATTATATCATTGACAGGCAACCTTTTCAATTTTGCCAACAAAAGTGATACATTTTGTCACATTTAATATTCTCATAACTAAGTTACATCCGTCTATCGACATACTGCATGTTCTGTGGCATAAAAAGTCCCCCTTTGGGTACATATCACAACTTCATCATGTCCCATTCGGGGGATTTTACTCTTATGAATTATTTTGTAGTACTTCCGAAGCCACCGTTGCGAATACCTTCCGCATCATCGTCCTCTGTGATACCGTACTGCATGAAAATTCCCTGGGCAAATCCGGTTCCCGCAGGAATCTCCACTGTCTTGCCCTCGTTAGAATCATTGGTGATCTTCATGAAAATATGACCTTCATTGTCCGAAAAGAAATAATCGCTGTCAATGATGCCAACCGTATTGTTCATCTGCAGTCTGTATTTAAAGCCCAGTCCGCTTCTGGGGTAGATCTGCAGTACCCAGTCTTCCTGCATCTCCGCCCGGATACCGGTCGGGATCTTAATAGTCTCTCCGGGTGTCAGTTTAAAAGTAAACGGGGCAAAGAAATCATATCCGGCGCTTCCCTTCGTAGCTCTCTTCGGAAGCTTCAGAGCCTCGTACATTTCCTTGATCTGTTCCTCCGTATACTGCGGATATTCCTCCTGCATGGCAGTCATAAACTGTGCAGGACTCACAAAATGAAATTTAGCAATTCTATGCATGGTTAATCTTTCCTTTACTTATAATCTCCGCAGTGCAGTACTGCATCTTCCGGATGTTCTCCGGCAAGTGTCTTCTTCACATCGATCACCCTCTGGTTCTTACTGCCCTTCCACAGAAGCTTTACATCTTTTTCTTCTACATGGAACTCTCCGTCCACCACGACATCCACATATTGCATGATCGGCAGATCGTAGATGTCCTCCCAGCTGTCTCCGGTATACATCCAGATTGTCTTCGTGGGGTATTTTTCTCTGATCTCCTGCATCAGTTCTCTCACATCAGCGCGGTTCACGGGATGCATGGGATCTCCGCCGGAAAATGTGATTCCGGAAATATATGGCTTCTCCAGCTGCTCAAAAATCTCCTGTTTCGCAGCCTCATCAAATAAAAGTCCTCCATCAGGATCCCATGTAATGGGATTCTGACATTCTCTGCAGCAATGGTTACATCCTGCTACCCACAGTACGACCCGCAGACCATCTCCGTTCAGCATATCGTCCCTGGTTATATTATGATATCTCATTTATCTGTCCATCCTGTCTCTACATACTCTTACGCTCTGCGATCTCCGCCATCTTGGCATCATTCAGTCTCGTATCTCCGTGTACTCTGGAGTAAGACAGATAGCCATTCATACGGTCGATCTTGGTCAGATTGCGGCTGCCGCAGACAGGACATACATCCATTTCCAGTTCCTGATGTCCGCAGTCATCGCAATATGCCAGCGACAGATTAACGCCTTCATAGAAGCCCATGTCCATAGCTCTGTGGATCAGTGTCTTGATTGCCTCGGTATTATAATCAATCGGATATTTTACATACTGGATTTTACCGCCGTTGCTCAGATCCCAGAAACGGTTCTCCAGATCCTGTTTCTGAATAGGGGAAATATCCTCTGTCACATGACAGTGGAAGCTGTTGCTGACATATTCTCTGTCGGATACACCCTCAATAATACCATACTTTTTACGGAACTGCTTTACCTGCAGACCGCACAGATTCTCTGCGGGAGTTCCGTAGATGGCGTACAGGTTGCCGTCCTCTTCCTTATATTCTGAAATTTTCTGATTGATATGCTCCAGTACTTCCACAGCAAAGGCCCCATCCTCTACCAGGGACTTGCCGTTGTAGAGTTCCTGCAGTTCATTCAGCGCTGTAATACCAAAACTTGCCGTTGCAGATTTCAGTAACGGTTTGATCTTGTCTGTCAGCTTCAGATGTCCGCCCAAGAAACCGCCCTCACAATATGCCAGCGGGTTGGTGGATGCACGCATCTCACCCAGATAAGCATAGGTACGGATATGGAGCTGACGGATCAGTTCCAGATAGTAATCCAGCACTTCGTAGAAGTCTCTGCTCTCTTTTCTCGCTTTTGCCAGGATCATGGGCAGATGCAGGGATACCGCACCGATATTGAATCTGCCCACGAACACCGGCTGATCCTTATCGTCTGCGGGATGCATGCCGCCTCTCTCATACCAGGGAGACAGAAAAGCCCTGCATCCCATGGGAGATACGATCTTTCCATACTGTTTGTACATGCTTGCCACATAGCCTTTACCGGTCAGACTCAGCCAGTCGGGATACATGGTCTTGGCAGAGCATTCCACGCCGGCTTCAAATACATCTTCCAGCGGCTTACCGGGACCGTGTAGATTCTCATCATATAAAAATACGATCTTCGGGAACAGAACGGGCTTTTTATGATCCTTTTTGCCCTGTCCCTTTCTGCGGACTTCCAGCATGGTAATCGTAGCCATTTTTGCAAATTTACCGGTGCCGGTTCCAGCAGTCACGGTAATAAAAGGATAATCGCCACGGCTGCTTGCCACGGTGTTAAACTTATATTCCCATCCCTGGAATCCCTGTTCGAATTCTTTCTTCACATCCGCAAGCGCTTCTCTCTCCGCCACATCTGCGGCTACTCCCAGTCTCTCGTATTTTGCCAGGGCTCTATTATAGGATTTCTCGGCGTATGGCTCTAAGATCAGATCCACGCTGGGTACGGTGAATCCGCCGTACTGCTGGCTGGCAGCGCTTAAGACGATATCGCCGATAACATCAAATGCCACATCCAGAGTCTTCGGCTCATTATACCAGATGTTGCCCATCTCAAAGCCGCCCGTCAGGACATTCTGCACATCAAACAGGCAGCAGTTCATGGTATCTCTTCTGGCAGACATATCATGTACATAAATATAACCGTCACGACATGCCTGGATTTCTTCCGTGGTCAGGAAAAATTTCTGATACAGTTCCTTATTCAGCTGATTAAAGATCAGACTACGCTTGGTAGATACCAGAGCGGAATCCGTGTTGGCATTTTCCTTATCTCCGATGTACATGATGGACTGACTCTTTTTATAGACATCATCCAGCATCCGTACGAAATCCTGCTTATAATTACGATAATCGCGATAGCTTTTTGCGACGATCGGCTTCACCTGCTCTAAGGCACTTTCCACAATATTGTGCATAATGGGAATGGGAACTTCATCCATTTCCAGTTCGTTTACCTTGTCTACCACATACTGGCAGATCTGCTCTTTTTCTTCTTTGGTGAATTTCGTCAGGGCGCGGTATGCACTTTTGCCTACTGCACTGATTACCTTCTGTACATTAAAAAGCTCCTTGCTCCCGTCCTTTTTTACGACATAGATCTCCCTGTCCGGTCTGAACTGTTTGCCATAATCTTCATTTTCTTCATGGTCATGTTCAAAATTGCTGCTCATCTTTCTCTTCCCTTCATACGATAATGTCCGGAAAACGCCCGGATTCTGCTGTATTCCCCTTACTTACGATAGCGTTTGCAAATACCATATATGGTGTTTGTCTGTATCAGATAGCAATATATTGTGGGTGCTATCTATCAGTATAAAAAAGAATCCCTGCCTTGTCAACGAGGGATCCTTTAGAAAACTATACAAAAAAGGGGATGAAATTTTGGATAAATTTTTAATCTGCAGTTCCCGACTGTTCCCGCAAAATATCCGAAAGCCACTGTACATAACGCTTCTGTACTGCTTCCGGCGCTGCGATCCTGGCATCCGGTCCGATTCCCGCAAGCCATCCGAAGAACTGTCCGCTGACGGCCACCTTCGCACGCACCCGGAAAATGGTATCGGACATAGGGCGGATATCCACCTCTCTGCCGAACCGGTCCAGTACCACACCGATGAGGTGCTTCGGGAACTCCATGGTTACCACGCTCTCCTCCCCTGCAAACATGCCGAAGGTCTGGTTCGTATAGGAGGTCACGTCGATCTGTGAGAACTGTTTTACCCCTTCTCTGGGACTTACCGTCACTTCCACCTGCCCCATTTTGTCCACCCGGTAATGCTTGATAACTTTGGCCTCACTGTCATAGGCTGCCAGATAATAATTTTCATCCCGCCAGATCAGGGCCCAGGGGCTGACGCACTTATCCCCACCGGGTCTGGGCACCAGTTCCTTTTGCAGGTTCCAGTCCAGATACACGAAAGTGATCTGCCTGTTCTCCTGAATGGCACGATGAATGGCATCGATATTATAATAGATGCTCTCATTCTCCGTCTTGATCCTGCCTGCAACATAGACCTGACGCTGTAGCTTGCCGGCATCGTTTTTCCCGGCGATCTGCTCCAGCTTCCGGATCAGATCTCTGGATTTTTTCGTGGTAATGAAGCGGGAGGACTGTACGGCGTCCACCAACAGCTTTAATTCCGGGAGTTCAAACTCTCTACTGCCGAGGTAATAACCGCCTCCCAGCCTGCTCTGCACCTGTACCACATCGTAACCGAAGTCCGCAAGACTCTCCATGTCACTGTAAATGCTCTTCCGTTCCGCATGGATTCCCTGATTCTCCAGGTATTTTATAATATCCGGAGTACTCATTGGATGATTCTCGTCCGTGTTCTCCTGCAGCATTTTTATCAGATATAAAAGCTTTAATTTCTGTCCTGACGATTTTGCCATAACCCTTATTCTCCGTCAGCGGACTCCTTTTCCTGTTGCATTCCCTCTTTTTTATTTTTCTTCTTGCGAAGAGTAATTCCAAGGGTAATAGCAACAGCGCCTACTGCCGCGATCACTATCAATACCACCAGATAAGATAAAAATGAATTCAAAAAGCTGACTGCCATATTTTTTCTCCTTTATGCCTTATTATGCTTTCCTAATGTCTTTTCGTGAGGTTCTATTAAATGAAGTATACCAACGATATGGCGCAAACGTCAAGTATTCCCCAAAAGAGTCTGCACCGACCATTTTCCTGTCTGTATAAAGTCTTCCGCCTGCGTCGCAGCTCTCTCCGTGATCTCTTTGTCGTATCCCATGAGAGCCAGCAACCGGATCGCATTTCTAGTGCCTGCCCTCCCAGGTAACAGTTCATAAGGGAAACTGATGTCGCCGTCCCGGATCACTTCCTCAAAATGATAATTGTCATAACAGTCTTTCAATAGTTCCGTCATTTCAATATCGTGGGTCGCAGTAAAACAAAGCACTCCGCTTTCAGACAAATGTATCAATATCTGCGTAGCTGCGGCAATACGTTCCACGGTATTGGTCCCCCGCAGAACCTCATCCACGAAACTAAGCACCGGAGCCGTCTCTGTCTGTGCTGCATCCAGGATCCTTTTAAGGGACCTGATCTCCACAATATAGTAGCTCTCGCCGTTCTGTATACTATCCCGCAGCGCCATGGAAGAAAAGATCCGAAATACCGGAGCGTGATAGCTTTCCGCTGTACAGGTATGAATCGTCTGTGCCAGAACGGCATTTACTGCCACCATTTTTAAAAATGTGGATTTTCCGGAGGCATTAGAGCCAGTAAGCAGCACACCTCTGTCTGCCCGGATACTGTTTTTCACAGGATGCGTAAGCAGCGGATGCCATCCGCCTTCCATATGCAGATACACCTTATTCGCATTTTCTTCCAGCTGCGGAATACAGTAACCCTCTAAAGACCTGCGGAAGCCTCCCACCGAGATTGCCATATCCAGATAACCGGTGATCCCTAACAATCTGTCCACCTCATTGGTCTTTAGTCTTAATTTCCGAAGCATGAGATTAAACTGCCAGATATCCAGATGCAATATCATCCGCAGATAATCCGCTATAATATCTAACGGATTCCCGCCGATCTTCCCCTGATTTCCTGCCATTACCCAAAAGGAACCCCGTTTTAATTCCCGCAGGCTTTTCAGCGCCTCGTTTAAATCCTCCAATTCTTTTTTATACACCGGGATCTTCTGTCTGCCCAGTTCCTCACAAACATCGATCATGCGAAGCACATAGGCGAAGCTTGTAATATACGGTTCGATCACTTTTTTCTCACGAAAGTATGTCAATATATGTCCCAGCATACACACCACGATCCCAAGGATCCCTACCGCCGGCTGCACGAATAAAAGTGAGGCAAACAGCAGATACAGAAGATTTAAAAGCAATATCTTCCGATTGTTACGCTCTCCCAGATAGTCGAGATTATCCAGATAATCATAGAGAGAGTATTTCCCGAGATGCCCCAATTTTTTCAGTAACAGTTGTACCCGGATCCTGGTATCATCCTGCTCCAAAAACCATCCGGTCACTTCCTCCAAATGGTCCAGCTTTTCCTTCCCGCAGAAGATATTCCGGAGGGTAAAATACAGGTATTCCTCTCCTGCCGCTGACAATGTCCGGTCGATCCGGCAGAATACCTCATCCATTCCCAGATCGTTCCATGTGATATCATCTAACTGTTTCTCTTCCTTATGTCGTTCCAGATAACTGTCAAGCCTTGCAAATCTCTCCAGCGAATATTCCTTCGGCGGTTCTTTTCCGTAATTTTCCAAAAGAGAGTTCCGGAACATTTTTTCCTCTTTTTTTGCCTGCATAAGTTCCTGTACGATCATGAATAAAAATATAAAAAGCAATACACCTGTAAATACAACAAACTCCATATTATTTCTCACTTTTCCGGATATAAGAAGGCAGGCACCACCCGTGCAGTGCCCGCCCCATATTCTGACCTTTTTTTCTATTTCTTATTATATCAAAATTCTTTATGCGACAATAAAGAACTTTAACAGGAAGATCAGTGATAATACATAGGTAAGTACAGAAACATCCTTTGCCTTACCGGTAAATACCTTGATCACAGTATAGGTGATCAGCCCAAGGCCGATGGCATGTCCGATGGATCCGGAGATCGGCATAGCGATCATCATCAGAGCCACGGGAAGTGACTGGCAGATGTCATCGAAATCTACATTCTTAAGACCTGCTACCATAAGTACACCCACATAGATCAGTGCGGAAGAGGTAGCTGCCGCAGGAATGATTCCGGCGATGGGTGCAATAAAGATACATGCCAGGAACATGATACCGGTAGTCAGTGCAGTCAGGCCGGTACGACCGCCTGCTTCTACACCGGATGCAGACTCTACAAAGGTGGTAACTGTGGAAGTACCGGTTAAGGAACCTGCTACTGTACCTACTGCATCAGATAAAAGTGCCTGCTTCATATTCGGCATTTTGCCATTTTTATCCAGCATTCCCGCACGGCTTGCGGTTCCTACCAGAGTACCGATGGTATCGAACATATCAATGATACAGAAGGTAATGATCAGAGTGATGGCGGTAAACCAGCCAATCTCTGCAAATCCCCGGAAGTCAAACTTAAACAGTGTGGTGGAAGCCATATCTCCGAAAGCAGGTACGAAGGATGCGGTTGCCAGAGAAGCAAAGGGATTGGTTCCCAGGAAGATAGCCTCTCCTGCCCAGTAGATGATGCTGGAGATCAGCATGCCCAGTAATACAGCACCCTTAACACCTCTCTGTGCCAGAACAACAATAGCAAACAGACCTACGAACATGGTGACAACGGACAGAACCATTGCGGAATAGCCAGAACCCATATTTGTCTTAGCCAGTGAAGGTGTCAGTGCACCGAAGAAGTCTCTCATAGCATAGAAAGGTCCGCCGTTCTCGGAATAGATACCTGCATTGGAGCCTACACCGATGTTTAACAGCATCAGACCGATGGCAGGTGCAATACCGAGGCGCACGCCCAGAGGAATGGCATCCACGATCTTCTCACGAATGTTCAGTACGGAGAGAACCAGGAACACGATACCTTCGATCAGTACAATGCACAGAGCCGACTGGAAGGATGCTACATAGGTCATTCCGGTCAGGGCTACGATATTGGTTACTACAACTGCAAAAAAACTGTTCAGTCCCATTCCGGGTGCCATGGCAAACGGCTTATTTGCCAGAAATGCCATTACGATGGTACCGATTGCGGATGCAATACAAGTTGCCAGGAAAACACCGTTCCAAAGTTCCGGCATGGTATCCTTGCCAAAACCAGTCAGCAGGTTCGGATTCAGGGCTATAATATAAGCCATGGTCATGAATGTGGTCAGTCCGGCAATGATCTCTGTTTTTGCCGTGGTGTTGTTTTCCTTCAGTTTGAAGATTTTTTCTAACATCTTTTCCCTCCTAAGTATTCTGGGAGCCGCACGGGGAACTCCGTTTCTATGTCTTCTGAGTTCTTTGCTTACTCAGTCAACAGTCTTTTTACGATTTTTTCGCACTTGGCGTAAATGCGCTCCGGATCCTCTCCTACGTTGAACTCTCCGTTACGGTATAGGATCTTACCGCCGATCATAGTCATGCAGACGTTAGATTTGCTGCCACTGTAGACCAGATTCTTTGGAATATTATGGATGGGCTGCATGTTAGGCTGATGCAGATCGATCATGATAAGGTCTGCGTATTTGCCCTTCGCCAGAACATCTGCCCGGTTCAGTCGCATTGCCTTAGCACCGTTCACCGTTGCCATCTTCAATACTTCCATGGCATCCATGCTGGCAGCATCCTTCTCTAACAGCTTGCTTAATCCGGTAACTAAGAACATCTCACGGAACATATCCAGACAGTTGTTGCTGGCAGGTCCGTCGGTTCCGATCGCCACCGGGATCTTATGACGCACATAATCGGCAATAGGTGCAATACCACTGGCTAACTTCGTATTGGATCCGGGGTTCGTGATCACATACATACGATGTCTGCGGAAGACATCCAGATCCTGATCCGTCACATGGACACAATGGAAACCGCCTCCGCCGTAGTCGAACATTCCCAGAGAGTCTAAGAACATGGGCGGTGTCATGCCGTAGCGTGCCTTACACTCTTCCACTTCCTTCTCTGTCTCGGAGATATGGGCATATACCGGTGTCCGGTAATGATGTGCCATTTCCGACACTTTCCAGAGCAGTTCTTTGGAACAGGTATATTCCGCGTGGAAACCAAGCTGGTAACTGATCAGGGAATTCTTCTTATTCCATTTTAAGAACTCTTCTTCTACCTGCTTCGGGGAAGAGCTGAAATTGTTCAGTCCCGATACCAGTACACAGCGCATGCCCGTATCCAGGCAGGCTTCCGCAATGGTATCCGGAGTCAGATACATATCAAAAATAGATGTCACACCGGAAGTCAGATATTCCAATACCGCCAGTCTGGTCAGGTCATAGATATCCTCTCCGGTCAGTTTTGCCTCTAATGGGAATACCTGCTTGTTCAGCCACTGGTCTAAGGGCATGTCATCCGCCATGGAACGTAAGAATGTCATGCCGGAATGGGTGTGCGCATTTTTAAATCCCGGCATCAGAAGATTTCCCTTGCAGTCCAGTTCAATATCCCAGGCAATTCTCGGAAACTGGGATCTGTCCCATTCCTCCGCTAATTCTTTTTGTTCCGCCACATAGGCTATCTTGTCATTTTTAACCCATATTTCACCATAGAAGACTTCTCTGCCGGGCTCCATGGTAAGAATTCGTGCATTGTATAATCTGATATTCATCTGATCGCATCTCCTCCAAATCCATAGGGAAGTAATTCTTTTAATGTGTAGCTTTGATAATCCTGTTCGTTTTTTACCACATAGATCACAAAATCATCCGTGCAAAATTCCTGCATCACCTGTCTGCAGATACCACAGGGATAGGCATATTCCACGGGATCCTCTCCTACGGTTCCACCGGCAATGGCGATAGCGGTAAACGTCCGCTCTCCTTCACTGACAGCCTTGAAAAAGGCAGTGCGCTCCGCACAGTTGGTGGCTCCGTAGGAAGCATTTTCAATATTGCCGCCCAGATATCTGTGTCCGTCCACAGCAAGCAGTGCTGCTCCCACTGTATAGCCGGAATAAGGAGCATAAGCCAGCTTTCTGGCTTCTAATGCCAGTCTCACCAGTTCTGTTTCTTCTGTCTCTGAGATCAAGTTCATCCTTATCTCCTTTTGCCTGTCTATACAAATCTCTTCACGGATTCCGTTACCAGCTTCTTGAATCTGGGTGCCGCCATATCCGCAGCTTCCTGCACTTCTTCATGGTTCAGGGGCTGATCCGTCATTCCGGCCGCCAGATTGCTGATACAGGAAATGCCGCAGATACGCATTCCCATGTGATTGGCTGCAATCGCCTCCACTACAGTACTCATACCTACCGCATCACATCCAAGTGCCCGGAGCATGCGGATCTCTGCCGGAGATTCAAAAGAAGGTCCGGTCAACTGGGTATAAATACCCTCCTGCAGATAGATGTCGTTCTCTTTCGCGGTTTCTCGGATGATCTGCTGTAAATCCTTGTCATAGACATGGCTCATATCCGGAAAACGCAGTCCCAGCTTGTCGATATTGGCACCGATCAGGGGATTGGGTGCAAATACGGAAATGTGATCTCTGATCAGCATCAGATCACCGGCATGAAAAGAAGTGTTCACGCCGCCTGCCGCATTGGTCAGGAACAGGATCTTGGCACCTAATAGCTTCATCAGCCTGGTGGGAAGTACCACATCCGTCACATCATAACCTTCGTAATAATGCACTCTTCCCTTCATACATACCACTGGGATCTCATCGAGATAACCAAAGATAAATTTACCGGCATGTCCCGGTACGGTGGAGACAGGGAATCCCTCGATCTTGGCATAAGGGATCTCCGTCACCACACGGATCTGCTCCGCATAATCACCTAAGCCCGAGCCTAAGACGATTGCCACCTTAGGTACGAAATCTGTCTGTTTTCTCACACATTCATAGCAGTTTTGTAATTTTGTATATACCTGATTCATCTATGTCCTCCGTTTTACTGTATTTTCATGCAATTTAGCAAATATTCTTCCTGTTTTCCCGAAAAATAAAGCAAAGTCAACAAAGGTATTATACAAAAGGAATGGGAAAAAAGCAATGGAAACTATTCCGTTCAGCCCGCGCCATTCGTAAAACCGGACTAACGTCCTTATCACTGCTTTCGCAGCTGTTTTACTCATTAGCCGGCGCTCAGCCCATCATCTGTCAATCAGTCAAATTCATGCAAGCATGATTTGTCTGATATGCAGATGATGTCTGAACTATTAGATAATAATACAAACCATTCCACCATTACTGTCGTTTACGATCTTCTGCATGGTATCCTGAAGCTTTAACTGGCTCTCTTCGCCAATAGAAGCAACTTTCGTGGTAATGCCGTCATCCACCAGTTGTTCCACCGTCTTACCGAAGATGTTAGTCTCCCAGATGCCCTGTTCCGCTTCCGCCTGATCGATAAAACGGATCAGATCCTGTGCCTGCTGTTCAGTGCCTACAATGGGAGCAATCTCCGTCTCAATATTGGCGCGGATCATATGTATGGATGGGCTGCTTGCCTTGATCCTGACACCGAATTTATTGCCGTGGCGGATCAGTTCCGGCTTTTCCAGCGCAATGTCTTCTCTGTCCGGAGTCACCACACCATAGCCCTTGATCTTCACCATGGTCAATGCATCCCGCACCTTGGTATATTCTTTTTTCATCCCTGCCAGCTCTTTTAATTTATGTAACAACTGGTACTCATCTTCCACATCTTCCTCCAGCATTCCGGACAACATTTCGTAATAATATCTGTCATCGATTCCTACCTGTATCTGAACGATCCCGCTCCACAGCTGGATTGGATCCATTTTACAGCTTCTTACATAATCCCCCTGCAGCTGCACCGGCTGTTCCGCCACATCCCGGATTTTGTCATAATGATTCATCAACTCCCGAATCTGCTTTAACAGGTCCTGTTTTACAGCATGGTCTATGGGAAGCATATCCATCCATTTGGGGAAATAGAACTCTACCGCTGTCAGCGGGAATTCATATAAAATTTTCTCCAAGATCCGGTGTATGTCTTCTTTTTTTAACTGTTCGCAGTTCACCGGCATTACAGAAACATCGTATTTGCTGCCGATCTCTTCCGCTACCTGTCTGGTCTCCTCTGAATAAGGTTTCTGACTGTTAACCAGCACTAAGAATGGCTTTCCGGACTTTTTCAGTGCCAGGATCGTCTTTTCTTCTGCTCCGAGATAATTGCTTCTGGGGAGTTCTCCGATACTTCCGTCCGTAGTGATCACCAGACCAATTGTGGAGTGATCCCGCATGACCTTATCCGTGCCGATCTCCGCCGCCTGGGTAAATGGAATCTCTTCTTCCGACCAGGGCGTCTTCACCATGCGCTCCGCATCTTCTTCCATATGTCCCGCCGCACCATCGATCATATAACCCACACAGTCAATCAGCCGTACTGACACCTCGATATCATCATTTAATCTCACCTTTGCCGCCTCGCTGGGAATGAACTTCGGTTCCGTAGTTGTAATAGTCTTTCCTCCGGCACTCTGGGGAAGTTCATCCTGTGCCCGCATTCTGGCATGTTCATCCTCCATATAGGGCAGCACCATTTCATCCATAAAACGTTTGATGAACGTGGATTTTCCCGTCCGCACCGGTCCCAATACCCCTATGTAGATCTCTCCTCCCGTTCTTTGTTGTATATCCCGATACAGATCGTATGTATTCACTGCATAGTCCATAAAAAATACCTCCTGCCATTGGTGTTATATGTATATGCAGGAGGCACGCAATTATGAATTGACTTGAGAGTTAGTTGAATACATTGGCAAAATCCACGAACTCCCGGAGCATGCGATACACATGTCTCGATGTAAGGTCTCCGGATGTGAATTTTCTACGAAAAGTGACGAGAAACACTTGGCCACTATCCTTTAGAAAATCCACAGTTGTAGCTAGCATCCGAGTCCGGGGCGGGTAGTCCTTTCTGCGTGGATTTTACGGTCCCTACGTTACGAGCCATGCCCCCAATTCATAAATGTGTCGCAAAAGGCGCTCCACATTTATTTCATTGACGGCTGTCGAGTGTGTCCGTTGGACGCACAGTATAAAGTCAAAAACAAAAACAGCGACTTGTGAGCAAGCTCCCAGATCGCTGTTTCTGTTTTGACTTTGCATGGCTCGTAACTCTCAATTTACACGTTTTCGATCTGCCAGTCGATGGGGTCTACGCCATGTTCTTTCAGGAAATTATTCGTCTTGCTGAAAGGTCTGCTGCCAAAGAATCCGCGGTACGCAGATAACGGACTGGGATGTGGTGCTTCCAGAATTAAATGATTAGGGTTATTCAGCATGCTTTTTTTCATCTGTGCCGGTCTCCCCCACAGAATAAATACGATTGGGCGGTCCTGTGCATTCAAAGCCCGGATGGCTGCATCGGTGAACTCTTCCCAGCCTTTCCCATGATGAGAATTGGCCATATGCGCTCTGACGGTAAGTACCGTATTCAGCATCAGTACTCCCTGTTCAGCCCATTTAACCAGATAACCGTTATTAGGAATATAACATCCAAGATCATCATGGAGTTCCTGGTAAATATTGACCAGGGAAGGGGGAATATCGACATCCGGTTTCACGGAAAAACAAAGTCCGTGCGCCTGTCCCACGTTATGATAAGGGTCCTGCCCAAGAATCACTACCTTCACCTTGCTTAACGGTGTCAGATGAAAAGCATTGAAAATATCATCCGCCGGTGGGAATACCACTGTCGTATTATATTCGTCCTTAACGAATTCAAAAAGCTGTCTGTAATATGGCTTATGAAATTCTCCTCCCAACGCTGTCAGCCAGTCGTTTGTAATCATTGCCATCGTCAAATCCTCCCTGTCGTCCCTAGAGACGGACACTGATTCCTCTTTCACGCAGATATTCCTTCACCTGTCGAATCTCAAGTTCCTTATAGTGGAACAAAGATGCTGCAAGAACTGCCTCCGCTTTTCCTTCGGTCAGGGCATCATAGAAATGAGACAGCTGTCCAGCACCACCGGAGGCAATTACCGGAATACTCACGCTCTCTGCCACAACTCTGGTAAGTGCCAGGTCATAACCCTCCTTGGTGCCGTCTCCGTCCATACTGGTAAGCAATATTTCTCCCGCCCCCATCTTCTCTGCGGTTCTCGCCCATTCCACGGCATCCATGCCCATATCCACCCGGCCGCCGTTTTTATAAATATTCCAACCGCTGCCGTCTGCTCTTTTTTTCGCATCGATTGCCACAACCACACACTGACTGCCAAATTTCTCTGCTGCATCACTGATCAGTCTCGGATTCATGATAGCTGCGGAATTCACAGAAATCTTGTCAGCGCCTTCTCTGAGGATTGCTTTAAAATCATCTACTGTACGAATGCCACCACCGACCGTAAAAGGGATAAACACCTTACTTGCCACCTTACGAACCCATTCCAGCTGTGTCGCTCTGCTGTCAGCCGATGCCGTAATATCCAAAAATACGACTTCATCCGCACCGGCCGCATCATATGCCGCAGCCACTTCGGACGGATCGCCGGCATCCCGGAAATTCACAAAATTAACGCCTTTTACTACTCTGCCGTCTTTGACATCCAGACAGGGAATTACTCTCTTTGTATGCATATTATTGTCCTCCCTGCGTATGTTGGTCCCGATATTCTTTCGTAATATCTACAAAATTCTGCAAAATTTTAAGACCGATCCGAGAGCTTTTCTCCGGATGGAACTGACAGGCAAAAATGTTATCTTTTTCCACAGATGCATGAATCCGTGTTCCATATTCCGTCGTCGCCGTAACGATAGAGGAATCAGCGGCCTCCAGATAAAATGAGTGTACAAAATACACATACGAATGTTCTTCAATGCCCCGGAAAAGTCTGCCCTTATTTGGAAAAGTAAGATCATTCCAGCCAATATGAGGAATCTTTAATCCGGGTGCCGCCGGAATTCTGCGAATCGTACCGTCCAGTAAATGCAGTCCTTCTACTCCCGGTGTCTCCTCACTGCTTTCAAACATCAGCTGCAGTCCCAGACAGATTCCCAAAAAAGGAATTTGTCTCCGGACCACTTCCCGGATAACATCTACCAGTCCGTAAGTATGTAACTTTTCCATAGCATCACCAAATGCCCCGACTCCCGGCAGGATCACACCGTCCGAGGCCAGAATCTCTTCTCTGTCTCTTGTGATTCTTACCTCTTCGCCCAGATATGCCAAAGCTTTCTCCACGCTCTTGATATTGCCGGCATCGTAGTCAATAATTGCGATCATTGTTGTATCTCCTTTTCCTCCGGAAGAGGATCCGGCAGTTCTGCGGCTTCCTCTCCATCATTTGAAGGTGTTGCATCCTCTACGATCTGAGGCATATCCCAGGATTCCAGACCAAGCTTCTGCAGAACTGTCATCACTCTCTGCGTATATTCCACATTATTGGAAATATCTGTAATTTCCTGTGCTTCCTCCTGGCTCAGTCCATATTTCTGTGACAAAACATTTAAAATCTCCTGGAAAGCTACCGTAACCTCATCCTGCGCATTATACTCCGTAGCATAATTCAGCAATGACGGGTAATCATGCACTGCCTGCAGCAGAGAATCCAACGCTTCCAGTTCTGATCCTTCATTTACAAATACTTCATACTCTCTCAGCCACATGCGGATTGTCAAAATACTTTCCGATTTACTGTACATTACCTGTTCCGTCTCATCAAGTTCTTTTCCGAAAAAGTTCTGGTAACAGGTCTGATAGTCGCCTGCATAATATGCTTTTCTGCCGCTGCGTCTTGTCATATACTCCGTCAAAAAGCTGCTTAAAAGCAATATCACCGCTCCCAGTGAAATACATACAACGACAATCGGAATCACCTTTTTGAGAGAAAGTTTTTTCTCGGGTACTTCGGGGATCTTCTCTTTTTTCTCTTTTTTCTCTTTTCTTTTTTTCTCTTTCTTCGGTTTCTTCTCTTTCGCTGCTTTTTCTTTTTTAGGTTTTTTCTCTTTTTTGCCTTTCTTTTTCTGATCTTTACCCATTTCGTCAAGAATCTGCTTGTTTTCTTCCGATAATTGCAGCTGATTCTCTTCCTCGTCCTCTTCGTCTTCTTCGGTAAAAAGATCTAACAATTTGGAGAAAAACCCTTTTTTCTCTTCTTTCTGTGAAGCATCATCTACAATATCCGCACCGGCTGCTTTCAGAATATCCATGACATCGGTTTCGTCGTTATCCTGTTCTGTGTGCTCCGCATCTTCCGTCTGCGGAAAAGCACCCGGCAATAATGCCTCCAGATCATCATCTTTCATTTTCTGGGTATCTGCAGTAGTCTGCGTTTCTCCACTATCCGGCTCAGTCATATCCTCTGACAATGATTCATATTCCGTTTCATCCGCTGCAGAATTCTTACTATTCTTCGCCTTTTTTTTCTTAAACCGATCAAAGAAGCTCTTCCGCTTGCCGCGTTTCTCCTCCTTTTCCGGCTCTTCTGCTGTTTCCGTATTCGGTGCCATCTGATCCAACACATTGGAAAGACTTTCATCATCTACGTTTTCCAGCATTTTGATCAAATCGTCATTCTCGTTCGTATCCGGTTCCTTCTGTTGTTCTGTGCTGCCTGCCTGCTCCCTGCTCTGCTGCAGCAATCTATCTATTTCATCTTCAGACATGGAAGAGGTCTCTTCCGGATGAATCGTCTCACTATTTTGTGTATTTTGCGACTGTTGTGTCTCCGGAATATCTCTTTGTTGTGCCTCTAATGCTGACTGTAACAGATCATCCATATCGCTCATGTCAATTTGAGGATCCAGAAGTGTCTCATCTTTGACCCCTTCTTCAGACTCTTTCCGGGAGTTTTCTTCCTCTTCTGTATTCCCTATTCCCTTTAATAAATTATCCAGGTACTCTTCTTGTGAAGGCATTCGTTATTCCTCCGTTTTCTCTCATGATCATAACATGATTAGTTTAACACAGGGCAAGCAGCCAGGCAATGGGATTTTGCTCCTCATCAATTCGATAGAGCTCTGCCTTTTGTTGAAACATTGCGATTCTTTCAAAAGGATTTTTCATAATGGATGGAAATCTGGTACCCTCACCGATTTCTAGGATCACCAGTCTATGATTCCATGTATTTTGAAGCCAGTTATGATATTCTGCCCAATTCTCCAGGTATCCCTTTTCGTCATACTGCTCCGCATAGATATTATTCAAAATAAGTTCCTTGCCACAATTTGGACACTTTCCCAAATCCGGAATCCTGAAATCTCCTTTTTTCATATTCTGATACCAGTCCCGGAGTATTTTCTCTTCATTGTCAGTCACAGGCAGAAGTCCTTCCGGGCAACCATCCGGGCACTGTAGTTTACTCCATTCCCCACAGGGATTTACATAGCGCTCCTTTTTAATGAGAAGTTTTTTCCAGGGAATTTCCCGTAAGGTGCGATTGGTAGACGTAGATACGACAAAATAACTTTTTTTCTCTAAAATTTCCGCCAGATTTTGAAGTCCTTTTGTCATTTCATCTTCCAATTTAGGTGCAAACTGCTTTCTGTAACATGTATCCACATAGGGTTCCATCCAAAGGGCATGACTTTCCCGTAATTTTTCTATTATTTCCCGATACCCCTCCTGCATGGATAAAAAATACTGCATATCAAAATACTGTCCAAGTCCCACCAGAACGTATTCTGCTTCCTGTATTTTTTCTAAGATTTTTTTTATATTTTCCTTCTTATCCATATCATTTTATTCCTTTATTCTACAGAAAAAGGCTGGGATAGTCCCAGCCCTTTTGCCTTTCTGAACATTTTATCTGTCTAAATGCCTTTCCGCAACAAGTTCATCCACAATTTTTACCAGATTGCCGATCTCCGGCTTTGAAAGCTGTGCATCTGCCCCCAGTGCTTCTCCCTTTTTCTTCATCTCATCATTTACCAGCGAAGAGAAAATGATAATGGGAATGTCCTTAGTCGCATCATCTGATTTCACTAATTTCGTCAGTCTGTGTCCATCCATCTCCGGCATCTCAATATCTGTAATGATGCAACGAACATGCTGATCCAGAGTTCCGTCTTCCTTGCACTGTGTGATAACATCATATGCCTGCTGACCATTCTCTGTATGGATCAGATTCACATAGCCTGCCGCTCTCAGAGAGTCTACGATCAACTTATTCAGCAGGGGAGAATCTTCAGCAATCAGAATGGGAACAGAGCTTCTGGTACGTTCCCCCAGTTCATTCAGCTCTGACATTTTAAGTCCTGTCTCCGGGTTAATATCGGAAACAATCTTCTCAAAATCAAGAATAATAATCAGCTTGTCGTTTTTCTTGATAATACCGGTAGCAACACTTTCATCGGCTGCAGAAATCGTGATATCCGGTTTAATGATATCTCTCCAGCTTACCCTATGAATACCCAGTACAGATTCCACATGAAATGCAATATCCAACTTGTTGAAGTTAGTAACAATGAAAAGTCCCTTTTTCTCCGACTCTCCGCGTCCCAGACAATTCTTCAGATCAATAGCTGTGATCATCGTATCCCGAGGCATAAAAATACCTTCAATACTGGGATGTGAATTAGGAACCGGTGTCACCGGCTGATAGGTAATGATCTCTTTGATCTTGGCAACATTGATTCCGTAAGAATTACCTGCTAAAGTAAATTCCAAAATCTCTAATTCATTTGTTCCATTTTCAAGTAAAATCTTTGTATCCATACTAACTCCTGTACCTTCCCGTTGAATTATTTTGCTCCTGTGGATATATTTCTATATTCTTAGTTAATTATATCATATATTTTTAAAAAAGGAATCATTATCTGAAATTATTACACAAAAAAAACGATAGCATCAGACTATCGTTTCTTTCATTTATTCCCTCAAAACCGAACACTGAAACCTCATCTCTTATATCCTAACTTACATCCTTTTTCCTATCCAAAACCTTTGGTCAAGCCCTCGACCGATTAGTAAATGTCAGCTGAACACATTACTGTGCTTACACCTCATTCCTATCTACCTCGTAGTCTTCAAGGGGTCTTACTCATTTCTGAGGGATATCTCATCTTGAGGGGGGCTTCACGCTTAGATGCCTTCAGCGTTTATCCCTGCCGGACTTG
>NZ_VUMU01000018.1 GCF_009695995.1 Waltera intestinalis | reverse complement strand
GGAATGTCCCAGCCGGTATAAAAAGAAATAAATTTTCAAAGTGCAGTTTAAATATATAAAAAACCATCTCAAGCCCTGCAGCAATGCGGGGTTTTATGCTTGGTAGTACTCATGATTGAGGGCTTACAACCGTAATAAGTTCGCCTACCTCCTGTGCCATTCCACACTGATTCTGCACATATTCTAACATTTCAGTGCTTGTCAGAAGCTCTTCGTATATCTTTTCAGCATTATAGGTCTGCTCCATTCCATCTGCCTGAATCAATAACGTAATAAATATCTCCACGTTGAACTTGATTCGGGTCTATCTGCATCAGAACAGACTGCTCCTTATATTCCAAACTCTGCTCATATAATCCTTCATATCGTGTTGCAGTAACTACGTTGCTAATCTGCGTGTCTGTCAACTGTTCTTCCAGAAGCAGACGGCCTGTCTCCCATTTTTCTTCTGCAGATAGACCTTCTTGCTCTGCCCAAAGCTACTCCTTCGCTTTCAGCTCCGCATTTTGTACTTCCACTGTAGATGCAGACCGCATATAACTTACAGTACCAAGCAGTAAACCACCGATTGCCATAACAAACAATAGTGTTCTCCAGCGCAGCAAAATTATTGCAATTAAGTCAACTAAGCTAATTTCTCGCTCTTTCATTCCCATCTGTTCTGTGTTCGTCTGACTCCTCTTTCCATATCCTGCACAAAATGATTGGGTTTCTTAGAATACTTCAGTCCTTATTCCTGGGTCTTTCTCCATACCATCTTATCCACTACTCCGGTATAAGACTGAATAATCTTTACAACTTTCGTACTTACATTCTCTTCCACATAGTCCGGCACGGGAATTCCATTGTCGCCCTCTTCTACCATGTCAATGGCGGTAGACACTGCCTGCAAAAGTGTCTTCTCTGAGATACCCGCAAGAATAAAGCATGCCTTATCCAGAGCCTCCGGTCTCTCGGTGGAGGTTCGGATGCACACTGCGGGGAATGGCTTCCCGATACTAGTGAAAAAGCTAGATTCCTCCGGTAAGGTCCCAGAATCAGACACTACGGCAAACGCATTCATCTGCAGGTTGTTGTAATCATGAAAACCTAAGGGCTCGTGGCGAATCACACGAGAATCCAATTCAAATCCGGAATTTTCCAGACGTTTGCGGCTTCTGGGATGGCAGGAATATAGAATGGGCATATCATATTTCTCTGCAAGCTTGTTCACCGCATTGAACAAAGAATTGAAGTTCTCATCCGTATCGATATTCTCTTCACGATGTGCAGATAACAAAATATACTTTTTCTTCTCAAGATTCAATTTCTGTAAAATATCTGAGTTCTCAATCTCAGCCAGATTCTGATGTAAAACTTCTGCCATAGGAGAGCCTGTCACATAGGTTCTCTCCTTAGGCAATCCGCACTCTGCCAGATATCTTCTAGCATGTTCAGAATATGCCATATTTACATCTGATATAATATCAACGATTCTACGATTAGTTTCCTCCGGCAGACACTCATCCTTACATCTGTTTCCAGCTTCCATATGGAAAATGGGGATATGCAGACGCTTGGCTGCAATAGCGGACAAGCAGCTGTTGGTATCGCCAAGGATTAGCAAAGCGTCTGGTTTAATCTGGTTCATGAGCTTGTAAGAATAGTTGATGATATTACCAACCGTCGCCCCAAGGTCATCTCCTACCGCATCCAGATAGACATCCGGGTCATCCAGTTTCAAATCATGGAAGAAAATACCATTCAAATTGTAATCATAATTCTGTCCTGTATGTGCCAGAATTGTATCAAAATATTTCCTACATTTATTGATGGTGGCCGCCAGACGAATAATCTCCGGACGTGTTCCCACAATGATTAACAGCTTTAATTTTCCATTATCCTTAAATGAAACCATTCTTTCGCTCCTCTGTCTATCCTTTTCTTCATTCCACCGGCTCATATATCGTATCCGGTTTGCCCGGATTAAAGCATTCATTACACCACATCAGTGTTACCAGATCTGTATCTCCTTCATTCACAATGGAATGCGTATACCCTGTAGGAATGTCGACCACTTCCAGCTTCTCTCCACTAACATGATATTCAATAATCTCCTCACTACCATGCTTGCGGAAACGGATTAAGCCCTTACCACTGACCACAATGAATTTTTCATTCTTGGTATGATGCCAATGATTGCCTTTGGTGATACCAGGCTTGGAAATATTGATGGATACCTGTCCTCGGTCTGCACTCTTTAAGATTTCCGTGAAGCTTCCTCTCTCATCTACATGCATGGTCAGCGGATAGGAAAACTCCTGTTCCGGCAGATAACTAAGATATGTACTATACAGCTTCTTCTCAAAACTGCCTTCGCATAAATTGGGAATCATAAAGTTATTGCGGCTCTCACGGAAACTGTACAGCAGATTCACAATCTCCCCCAAGGTCACTTCGTGTACCGCAGGCACAAAGCAATATCCATCCAAATTTACATGGGGATGTCTATCCAGAGCCTGCAGGAGTTCCTCCACCACGTCATCGATATAGACCAAATGCATCACTGTGCCTCTGTCGTTCACTTGAATAGGCAAACCATGGGCTATATTGTGGCAAAAGGTGGCTACTGCACTGTTATAATTGGGGCGGCACCATTTCCCAAACACATTTGGAAAGCGATAGATGTAAATCTCTGCTCCCACCTCTTGTCCATAGGCAAACAGCATGTCCTCCCCGGCCTTCTTGCTCTTGCCGTAAGGATTCTCCAAGGCTGCCTGAATCGAGGAAGAATTCATAATGGGGCAGGTATTTCCATTTCTGCGAAGAGCCTCTACCAAGGAAGTGGCAAAGCCAAAATTTCCTTCCATAAATTCTTCCGTATGTTCCGGGCGGTTTACTCCAGCCAGATTAAATACAAAATCACATTCAGCACAATATTGCTCCAGCAGTTCCTGAGGTGTATCTATGTCAAATGGCAACACTTCCACATTTTCGCGCTGTTCCAGTTCTGTAATCAGATTTTTACCAATAAATCCTTTGGCTCCTGTAACCAAGACCTTCATTATCGCTTCTCCCACTTTGCAAGTTCATCACGAATATAGGACAGGGTCATCAACTTCTCCTTCACCTGGTCCACATTCATCAGTTCGGTATTGTTGGAGTTGAACTCAGACAGCTTGGTTCTCTCCGTATTACCATCTGTAAAGTACTTATCGTAATTCAAGTCTCTCTTGTCCGCAGGAACACGATAGAAATTCCCCATATCAATTGCATGGGCACATTCTTCATTGGTCAAAAGCGTCTCGTACATCTTCTCACCATGGCGGATACCAATCACTTTCACTTCATCCTGCGCATGGAAGAGTTCCTTGACAGCCTGTGCCAATACACCAATAGTGCAGGCAGGTGCCTTCTGCACCATAATGTCACCGCTCTCTGCATTCTGGAAGGCATATACTACCAATTCTACTGCCTCTTCCAAGCTCATGACGAAACGAGTCATGGCAGGCTCCGTTACGGTAAGGGGCTTACCCTCTTTAATCTGACTGATAAAGAGAGGAATGACCGAACCTCTGGAGCAAAGGACATTGCCATATCTGGTACAGCAGATGCTTGTCTCCTTCGGATCCACCGTTCTCGACTTCGCAACGATAACCTTCTCCATCATTGCTTTGGAGGTTCCCATAGCATTGACAGGATAAGCCGCTTTGTCCGTTGACAGACAAATAACCTTCTTTACACCGGCTTCAATGGCTGCCTGGAGCACATTCTCCGTTCCTAATACATTCGTCTTCACCGCTTCAATAGGGAAAAACTCGCAAGAAGGAACCTGTTTCAGAGCTGCTGCATGGAAAATATAGTCTACGCCGTGCATAGCCTTCTGGATACTCTGCGGATCACGTACATCACCAATATAAAATTTCAGTTTGTTACTGTACTCGGGATATTCGCGCTGATAGAAATGGCGCATATCGTCTTGTTTCAACTCGTCACGAGAAAATATACGAATCTCGCCAATATCCGTTGCCAGAAATCTGTTGAGCACTGCATTACCAAAAGAACCTGTACCGCCTGTGATTAATAATGTCTTACCTGTAAACATTTGTTGTCTCCTTATCTATATTTTCATATAATTATTTACTAATTGCCTATCTCGTTTCTGCTCTTTATGAAATTACTAGTTTATTGTACTTTATATTTATATCCATTGCAATAGCCTTAGAACCGTAACTAGTTGCTCCACTTTACAGTCGCATCTACTTCAATAATTACTAATCTACTCCAAACACATCTCTAGTATATACCTTTTCTCTCACATCATCCATGCAACTATCATAACGATTTGCAATAATAACGTTGGCTCTTTTCTTGAATTCTGCAAGATTATTAACTACTTCCGATCCAAAGAATCTCTCTCCATTATTCAATGTTGGTTCATAAATAATTACAGTTGCGCCTTTTGCTTTTACTCTCTTCATAACACCCTGAATAGAACTTTGACGAAAGTTGTCTGAAGTAGACTTCATCGTCAAGCGATATACCCCAATAATTACTTCTTTTTCTTTTTTAGGGTCCCAATTGGTATTTGAACCATAATAACCTGCTAACTCTAACACTCTATCGGCAATAAAATCCTTTCTCGTTCGATTTGACTCGACAATTGCTGATATCATGTTCTGCGGTACATCACTGTAATTTGCAAGAAGCTGCTTCGTATCTTTAGGCAAGCAGTAGCCTCCATAGCCAAAAGAAGGATTGTTATAATGCATTCCAATACGCGGATCAAGCCCAACCCCATTTATTATCGCTTTTGCATCCAATCCTTTCATCTCAGCATATGTATCAAGTTCATTAAAATAAGATACTCTAAGTGCCAGGTATGTATTGGCAAATAGCTTTATGCATCTTAGTTATAGGTTATTGACTTCCGTTTTATAACGTTTTCAAAAATTGAAACCTTTTTCCAGTATAAACCTAACTATTGAATTTATGGAATATTAATATGTAATACATTCTTTTGTCGCTATTTTACTCTCTTAATACCATTTTCATAATTTTTTTTATTTCTCGATAGTAACAAAGCAAAACAACAATCCCAAATACTACAAGTTCGATAAATGAAACCAATACGCTATTAAATCCAAACAATCTCCATATCACAAAAAATAGTATGAACGCAGCACTAACAAATACAAACTTCCCATGAATATTAAACAATTTAATTTTATATAAAGCGGTCGAGCATAATACAACCGAAAATAGATACCCAATCACCGTTGAGATTGCTGCGCCTTCTATTCCCAATATAGGAATTAGCAATTTGTTTAAAATAATATTCACAAGTGCCCCAGTTCCAAGTATCAACATATTCGGCCACGACTTAAGTTTAATTAAAAATTGATATGCGTTTACCTGAAACATCATTAGTAGCAACGGTGACAGAAACAAATATGGTGCCGCAACCGCTCCATTCATATATTCACTCGGAAACAAAACTCTAAAAAAGAATTTAACAAAAACACACAGCATTCCTGTTGCAACATATGAGATAACTCCCAAATACTCGAAAATCTTAGAATTAGTTTCAACTTGATTTTTATCTTTCATTACTGAAAATGAAAAATACTGCCAACCACCAATAAAAGCTGTATATATAAGTTGACTAACATGACCAAGTTTTGCTGATATTCCATAAATACCGGCCTCATTCATTCCTAGCAGATTAAGAATCATGATTCTATCACATGAGTTAAAAACCCAGTAAACAAGCAGATTAGGAATTTGTGGAATTGAAAGTTTGAGTAATAACGGTAAATGTTTAATATTTACTTTTTTTGTCTGAAACCATTCTCTATTAATTAGCAAAAACGAACTTTCTATTATTACATTCGATATCAATGTTGCTAATGGTAGCGCAATTACATAATGCCCATTTAGAATCAACGGAATAGATATTGAGTATGAAATTAACGGACATAAGGTATTTAACACCAGATAAATCTTTCGCCTATTCTGCATCCTAATTGGCGCAGATACAATACTATTAGTTGCTCCAACAAAAACCGTCAATGCACAAATATAAACAAGAAAACCGTTTTTTCCTTCTAACATCAAGGCAGTAATTGGTTTTTTAAAAATTATCATAATTACCGCTACAATAATTGATGTTAAAAATGTAAATGCTAATGAAGTGGAACATATTTCTCGTTTATATTCTTTACTATCATTTTCAAAGAAAAGACGATACATTGAGTCGTACATTCCCATCAAGGCAAAAGCATTTCCAATCGAAATAATTGCCGTTGCCATATCACTAATTCCGATATAAGAAGAATTGGGCATTAATCGCGTAATTACCGGAATCATAATTACTGGAATGGCACTACTTATTGCTCCTCCCATTCCGTATACCACAAAATTTTCTATAAACAATTTAATTTTAGATTTATTATCCATAAAGACCTAACTCATCTCTTTTATTAGATGTGACCTGACCAATCATAGGTAGTCATAACTTTATTTTTCATTTCCTCAGATGGCTTCTTTCGCTCACCTACTTTTTTACATGGTGCTCCTACATAAATCCCCCATGGTTCTAAATCCTTGTTTACAAAAGCATTAGCTCCAACAAGTGCACCCTCACCAATAGTAACGCCTGGCATAACCGTACAATTTGCACCTAAGTACGCATCATCCTCAATTCGGACATCTGCAAAGTTTACTTTATGACAATCATCGGGAAGAAATTCGCAAGTATACACCCCTTGAAACTCATATGTTCCTGTTAAAATTTTTGTTCCAGGTCCAATAAAAACTCTGTCTCCAATATATGTGCTTGCCCCCCCTTCAATTAACACATACCAAGTAATAATAGTATTTTTTCCTATTTTTAATGACTTTCCAGCGTCAATCCATACATTGTCTACTATCTTACAATCATTATCTAACTCAGCATTTTCTGCATGAATCATTTTACATAATGGATAAAGTCGAACGTTTGACCCACAGTACTTTAAATATTTTCTAATATTATCTCCCATAAACTCAAGTCCTGTTAAGATTCCGTTTTGATTATTCATTGTTTTCCTTCCATTCTTTTTAAATAATTTTTATTATGCAAAAATGTTCCTTCTGCTGCACCATTCAGAGAAATCACGTCTACTACGCTATTTTTAGAATAGTCTTTTACAAAAGTAACTTTTGCAGAAGTATCACATCCTATACTTATTTTAAAATCTGACAAACCATAATTTATTATTCCATGATCAGTTGAAATTCCAATATCTAAATACTCAAACCCTTTTTCGCCATAATATTGTATAAGATTGTATGCAAGAAAATTAATTGGTTTATAATCTGAGAATCCCGGGATATCCCCCCAGTATATTACCTGTGCAATATTGTATGTAACATGGTATATCAGAGCCGCTGCTATCTGTTTCCCTCCACATTCTACCATGAACATATCGTGCTTAACCAACTTAATAGTCGCCATTACTTGACCCAGCGACATATTTAACGGATACCCCCTACTCTCACGATTTTCTTTGATAATTTCATATGCTTTTATTTCATCTTCTCTACTATTACAGTGAACCAACTTTAATTCACCATTCACCGCAATTTTCATGTTCTTTCTTCCATTGTAGGGAAGCAAGTTTAAATAATCTTCAATTTTCTCCCTATAAGTTTTTTTTAAGTCTATTTGAAAATTTATATCAAAAGACAGCGGGCGATACCCTACATTAAACAGAGAATTTTGCATTACATTAACAATTCGTGGGCAATAAAATTCAGGAGGAAGTCCAAAAGAAACTTTTTTACTCTGTTGTTTTGCGTATTCATCAAACGCTTGTATTGATTCATCTAATTGGTAAATATCCCACTTACTTTTAATATTTACAAAAGTACTAAAGGGAGCCGAAAAAGGGCAGTACCACCCATCATCCTTCTCACCAATTGCCACTCCAAATCTATTTTTACTATCTTTAAAAATAAGATAATGAACGCAGCTTGCTCTATTTTCATTCAATTTCAAAAATTCAGGTTTATTATAAAACGCTTCCGGATGAACAATTCTTGCATATTCATCTTCTGATACTTCATATATTTCCACTATACAAGCCCCCTTTATGCTTATTTAAATTCATTAACACATTTGATTACATACTGAATTTCAGCGTCATTCATCCCATAATAAAGAGGTAATGATAATTCCGTTCTGCTAATTTCCTCAGCAATTGGGAAATCACCCTTAGTATACCCAAGCTCTTGGTATGCTTTCTGCAAATGCATTGGAATTGGATAATGCTTATTGGTACAGATACCTGCCTCACTTAACCACGCTTCTAGTTCATCACGTCTTTCACACCTAATTCCAAAAATGTGCCATACGGGATTTGTATACGATGGAACAAACGGAAGAATCACAGCCTTATTCTGAATACCTTCCAAATACTTTGTAGCAATCGCTCTGCGATTTTCATTAACGTGATCAAGCTTAGGAAGTTTAGCTAATAAGAAAGCTGCCTGAAGTTCATCAAGTCTACTGTTATTTCCTTGATAAATGTGATGATATTTGTAATCTGAACCATAATTTCCTAGCGCTCGTATTTTGTTAGCAAGTTCTTCATTGTTCGTGACGGTTGCACCTGCATCACCTAACGCACCAAGATTTTTCCCTGGGTAAAAACTAAATCCCGCCGCATCACCAAATGTACCTATTTTCTTCTCTATACCATTCGAGCATCTATACGTAGCGCCATGAGCCTGTGCACAATCCTCAATTATATAAAGCCCATGATTCTTTGCAATATCAACAATTAAATCCATGTTACAAGCCTGTCCATAGAGATGAACTGGCATAATAGCTTTGGTCTTATCAGTTATAGCTTCTTCAATTAAATCTGGATTAATATTAAAAGTCCTAATATCTGGCTCAACAAAAACTGGCTTTGCACCAACATAGGTGACTGCTAGTGCCGTGGCAATATATGTGTTAGATGGGACAATAACCTCATCTCCTTCTCCAATTTCAAGTGCTTTTAGGCTCAGCATTAATGCATCTAATCCATTGCCACATCCTATGCAATATTCAGTACCTATATATTCTGCAAATGCTCGTTCAAATTCTTTGTCCTCAGCGCCCTCAATATACCACGAACGACTAAGTACTCGTTCAAATGCATCTCTTAATTCCTTATCCAATTCACGTTCTAATGGTTGAAACGTAACAAAAGGGATTTTCATACTCATTTTCTAGATTCCTCTCTCATATTCGGCATATGAAATATTACTGTATTTTTTCATCCGATACTTCATCAACGTCATCTTGACTTTTTACAAATTCTAGAAAGTCGTCATAATTTCTAATATAGTCAGACTCATCGTACAATTCTGACGCAAACACTAGTAATACTGCGCCCTCACTAAAATCATACATTTCTCTCCACATATTATTTGCTACGTATAAACCTTCATATGGTTTTTCCAAAGGTACGACCTTCGTCTCACCTTTACCATTATCCAATTTAATCTTGACGGATCCATGAATGCATACCAAAATCTGTTGGAGATTTTTGTGAGCATGCTTTCCTCTGACAAATCCTTCCATTGTTTCATACATATAGTATACTCGCTTAATTCTAAATGGTATATCCTTGTACTCTTCTAATGCTACCAATTGTCCTCGCTCGTCTCCATGTGGCTGAAATACATATTTAACTACTTGCATTACTTTCTCCTCACTCTCACCTTATCGATTTTCGAAACAAAACAACGTCTGGGTATTTTAGTCCAAACAGTATCTTTTGTGTAATTGACATACTTCTTCTTGAAATCTTTAATCTACTAATTTCATATCTTATTCTTCTTTTTTCCCAAAAATTGAATTGATCTAGAAAAGGTAATACTTCAACGTCAAACATCCTTTTAATATCTTTTAATAAAAGCTCATTAAGATTTGTACTCGACGAAACACCATTGCCTAACCGATAATAACAACTCACGATATTGAGCCCATCAATATGATGACCGTTTCTTGTTGTCTTTAAAAGCATTGGTCCATCTTCCTGCAATCTATAATTTTCATCAAAAAATCCCTGTTCTTCTAAGTATTTTCTGCTATAGTATGTTCCCGGCCCAGCAATCCCCGCACCAGTAGCAATAGCCCTGAACTGCTCTTTTGCTGTCATACCAATAAATTTATTGAAATATCTTTCGCTTGGACTTTTCCCTACTGTCTTTCCGTTTCCATCAACGATTATCCTATATGTTGTTATAACATCTGAGTTCAATTCCTCCATTTTATCTACAATTTTCCGCATGACATCACTAGATGCAAACGGATCTTCCGGAGAAAGATTAATTATATATTTACCCTCAAACTGCCTCTCAGCATTATTTATATTTTTGACCGTTCCAAGATTCACTTCATTTTGGACAACCTTAACTTTTATGATATTAGATTTTTTTCTTTCATTTATATAATCTTTAATTTTCTGAGCAGGAAAATTTTTTGAGCAATCATCAAAAACCCCTAACTCGATATTAGGATAATCTTGAGCAAATACAGAATCAAGTGATTCATATATCCTATCAAAGTGATTATATGTAAACATAATACAAGTAATTACAGGCATTGCTTTGTTCTTATCCATGAATTATCAAACTCCTCGTCATCAACTACCACCTCAAGTGATAGTTTGAATCATCCCACATAAGGACATATTACTTACTTCCACGAAAGACAGGTATCGCAAGTTTTGTTACCAGCAACCTCTATAAAGAGTCTTACTCGCCGTCTTCTTTCCTTGCATTTTCCAGTTTCTCTTGTATGTACTTCTTTATCGCTTACACAGATATACTGTAAGCACTCGATTGGTTTGCACCTCTTATCTCTTCCATAATATAAACTAATCTGTAACCCTAGTCAAGGACACAACAAAATACAAGCCACTTAAATTAATGTTCAGAAATAATGATACGCAATCCGCCTTAAGTTCTTCCATTTTATACTTGCTCATTTTCTTGAGTTAGAGATTTCGGTAATATACCTTTCCAAAAATAACTTTCTCGTTACCGTTTTTCCTCTAATATACCATATCCTCTTAATTCTGAATCAGCTGTTCTGTGTTCTCCTTCCTTCCATACATATTACAGTGCCAAATTGAATCCGCCATGTGTTTTCTCTCAAACAAATGATTTTCTGCTTGCGAAATATACATGGCACATGTTTTTTCAGAAATACTTTGATAAGCCTCATCAATCTTTTCTGCATCAACTTTTGATTCACGCAGCGTGGGTGGGGCAACTATTAATATTTCGACACCTTTTCCTTTTGCCTCCTTTACCATAGAAGTAACAAAATTAACTGTATCAATATTCAAACAACTAGCATTTATATAATCCCTTGTTTCATTGTTTCCGGAAATAGTACATTCTTTTATTTCTACAATAAAATTGCCTTTTTCGTCAAATTGATCCGCATACTCTATTATAGACTGACTCCCTGTCAAATAATCTATCTTTTTACATAAAAAAACCGATAAAAATCGTAATGAATCTATGTAGTTTTGGTTATTCCAATATTTGATTAATTCATGATTTACATCATACAGATGATACTTCATCCCCTGTATCTGACGGCGCGATTTCCCGGTTACTTAAGACGGTGAGACATGCTTAGATATACAGCTCTTCATCCGCAGCTTTCATCCGCATTGTCTACGGATACATCACCATAAAATATGAAGTCAAATTGCTAGCCTCCATTATCGAAAGCCTCTAGCATATGAGTCTTTGTGTTCTATTTACTCTCTTTGGAGAATCATCTATTTCCGCTTCATACAAGTACATGCCATACATACCTATATAGTGCTTTTTTACCATCCCAGTATTCTCCCTCTGTCAATGTATGATAATATATCCTATATTATTTTTCTTGCCCACATTTTCTTTTCTGAAGTGAAATTAACCAAATTAGTGCAGTACCCCAAAAAGTAACAAAATATCCTCCACTATTAAATGTAATGCAGTTTGCTGGTAAGAATAACAAAAAGAGAGCTATCTGTGAAACAAATGGTATACCATATACATTTTTCTTTTCAAGGATGTCTCGCCATAATAAAGCAACTACTGCACCCAATCCCCCCATAAATACGACTACACCAGGGAAAGTCAAATCACCTGCCAGCTGTACATAAGCCGTTGGCCATCCATACACACTTACCATGGACGGCTCTGTTACATGTGCAACTCTACTACCATATGTTATGCTCTTTATGTCAATTCCTGTAAACATATTTAAATAATCTTGTAGAAATTCAGAAAATCCGATTCCATATGTCCATTGGTGTTCTAATCTCAACGCCACTGACAGCGCATGATAACTTCCCGATGCGTATGCATCTGCCATAACACATAGAAATTTTGCAGAATCTGGAATCGCTTTATAAAGCAAGTTGTCAGGATCAGCATATTGCTTAGTATATGGATTCGTATACATTGGAAATATTTTTGCCACTTCGTCACATTTTTCCTTTTGCTCTATTGTAATGATTAAATCTTTATACTGTAAATACACTCCAGTTTCATCATTCTGCCCCTGATTTGTTTCTTGATTTACCGAATGATTTGTTTCTTGATTTACCGAAGTGATTGTCATTTGTTCTTCTACGTCATCTGAATAAAAAGTACGCGACTTCAAATTCATAGTAAACATAACTATAACAAGTACAATTGAAGAAACACAAATTAGTGTATCTCTTATGAATGTCCTAAGGCTTATTCTATCGGAGCACATTTTAACAATGTAAGTTACAATGACCGAAAGAACAAACAACAAAATTGGCATGTTTCTTCCTCCTGTACAATAAAGCAGCAAATACCCAAAAGCGGTAACAGAACTAGCCAACTTTAATTTCCATTTCAAAAAGTCCCACATAATAAACATTAGTGGAAAAATCATAAATGGGAAAATGTCAAAAAAGCCAAATATTCGTAGCATGCCGTTTTCTGAGACGCTGGCAATAACTTTTTGATAAGTTTCACCAGGATTGACTAAATTGTTAAAAACATCCGGATACCAATTTCCCGTGTACCTCATGCTATTTGGTATGTATAGAATTACTGCAACAATGGTGGAAATGAGCAGTAATTTCTTACCATTCTCAATCCCCATCTCTACATTTTGTATACAATTTTTTCTTTTGTGGTGACATATTATCAAATATCCCATTGCAAAGAACAAATTGCACATTGTCAAAAAAATCAACACACGGCTATCATTAGCAAATGGGTATTTTATAATGCCATAGCGGTAAATAATATATGTAATAATCCAGTAAACTTCAACCAAAATTAGTGGCATTACCAACTTAAAACTATGCCTTCTCATCTCGCTTTACACCTTTCTAATAACGCTCTTATCTTTTCCATGTGATATAAATATTTTCTAAATGCATATCAACATTATTTCAACAGAAATAGTATATTTACTAAAAAATCAAGTCAAATCACCGAGTATTTTCCACATTTCTTCGCGATTGTGTTCTGCCACATGGTTTTTCAAATATTTTTCTCTTGCTAACAAGCCATAATTGTTCAAAAGCTTTGGATTAGAAATCAGTTCATAGATATTGCTATACATCTGATCAAGATTTGTAACACAAGATGCAACATCCGACAAATACTGCATGGATGAAATCTCTGCTGGCCCAATAGCTAAAATGGGCTTTCCAACAGATAAATATTCAGGAATTTTTGTGGACAATGATAACTTGGTGTCATAAATGTTTTTTTTATCAAATGACTCGACATGAACCAATATTGTAGACCTATTTAAAATGTGCTTTAATTGTTCACATTCCACTCCCCCCATAAAATCAGATACATTTTCAATTGTTATTTGTTTTTTCACTCTATCCGTTATTTTTTGTGCAGAATAGATAAGCAGCTTACATTTCTTTTCAGTCTTCATATTAATTTCTTTCAGGGTACATGCCAGCTCATGTAATACCTTGTATCTATTTAAATGCAGCCCCCCCGCATATACAAATGATATTTCATGATCTTCAATGTTCTTATTTGTGGGCTCTTCAGCTAAAGATGGGCTCATGTTGACTGCTACATAACTATCTCTTTTCAAAACTCTCTTATATTCTTGCCGCATTAGTTCTGAAATTGTAAAAAAGATGTCAGCTCTTTTAACAGCTTTTCTCAAATAATTCAATATATAACTACGCCTAATCCACCAAAAAACTGAAAGTGTACGCCGTGGCATTATATAATCATCCGTAATATACAAAGCCATTTTTGATTTATATCTTTCCACCAATTTCAAACCAATTTTGTATTCAAATACAACATCACCAACAACCATAAATATGATTTCAGGCTGGAAATCATCCAACCACTCTTTTAATTCCTTCGTATCCCAGTTATCATTCCATACTATCTCTCTCGCCAATCTGGTAAGATTGTTTTTTCTTATCTGTTTACCATTTGTCACATTCTGTACGGCAGAATGTTCATTTTCTTCCAAAACTTTTCTTCCACATTGGAATTCTTTGCTAATCCGAGACTTAATCATATCGCTGTCGCTAATTCTATAAAAATTATTACATATTCGCATCTGGGGCTGTTCAGAGGAAAAAAATAATTGTGCTATATGCGTTCGGGGATATCCTTCAAAAAAGGAAGTTAACGTTTTTCCATTATTGTATATATCACTCAATGGGTTCATGCTTATAATTAAAATACGTTTAAATTGTTGCATAATATAGTACTCCTATTTCAATTCCTTATTACTAAAAGTGTTTCATAATTGCCGAATAAGCAACGTCCACTGTATAATTATCTTGTAAAAAGAGCAGCGCACGCTGTCCATAAATAGACAGTTCCTTTTCATTTGCAATCTTGACGAATGTTTCAATCACATCTTCAACATTTTTGCTTTGGCAACTCCAACCAAATCCCCCATCTTCTATTACTTTTCCTACATCTGTTACATCATCCACAATTGCCATTACTGGTAATTGTTTATCCATATACGCTAACAATCTAGAAGGAAAATTGGGAATAGTAAATCTGAAATCTAAGAAAATCAACCCCACATCGCATAATTGCAAAAAAGCGTCATAATCTTCTTTAGGCAATGCCGCATACAATTTTGTATTTTTTAGGGATTTCTTCTGAATTGCCTCTTCCAGTCTTGCGTATTCAGTTCCTGATCCAATAATTATTATGTATATACCTTTTTCATGTTCTATTCTTTTTATACATTCAATAATAAATCCAATCCCCTGTGGGCGCCCTAAATTTCCACCATACACAAATATCTTCTTACCCTGCGGAATTCCATACTTTTTCTTCAATTTAGCAATCTCTTTTGAATCGAGTTTCTTTACCTGCGAACTTACTTCAATACAATTGGGACATATTTCTACTTTATTTCTTTCAACCTCCGGATTATGCTTCAGCACATAATCCACGTTTGCTCGTGACATGCACCCAATATAATCTGAATCTCTATACAATGCTTTTTCTTTTAATCTAAAATACTTATATAGTATCCCCTTTAATCCATGTTTAGATAGCATCCCCATATCAACTGCATTCTGTGGGAAAATGTCCTTTAACATAAGATACGTGGTGGCATTATCTCTTGTTTTGACATATTTTACAGCTTTTTGCAAAGTAATAGGTGGTGTAGAGTAAAGTATCAAATCAAACTTAATATCAGAATAATACTTTTTTATACCTTGAATGAATTTCTGCTCCAATGTTACTGTCGAAATTCCCTTTTCAATAATATTGGTTTTCTGAATATTTCCTATTTTTAGTTTTAAAATCCCTACATGATTATCACATTTTATATAGTGCGTTTTTTGATTATTTTTTCGCTCCACAGGGGATACCACATACACAGAATGCCCTTCTTGGTAAAATTTACGCAATAAATCCGTATATATGTTATGTTCATCAATACTATTAAAATCTAATAGTGTTAGGAATAAAACGTTCATTATACATATCTCACTTCATTTTATTTTTTAATGTTATTGTACTACATTTGCTGGAACCCCTATATATGTTCCTTGTTTGTCAATATTTCTAACAACTACCGCCCCTGCACCAATCACACAATCTGCGCAAATAGTAATATTATTACTCACAACTGCTCCTGCACCAACCCATGAACGTTCTCCCACTCTAACAGTTCCAGCCAGGTGGCTGCCCACTGAAACATGTGCAAAATCACCTATTTCATTATCATGGTCAACAGTTGCACCCGTGTTGATAATACATCCTTTCCCCACTTTAGTTCCAGGATTAATAACTGTGCCCGCCATGATAACTGTGCCTATACCTATTGATACTTCCTGTCCAATTACTGCATCAGGATGAATAAGCGTAACTACATTTAGCCCTTTATCGCATAATTTTTGTTGCAGCTTTTCTCTAATTACGGAATTTCCAATTGCTACAACTACATCAGATTCCTCTTTATCATCTATTGAATCTGTCGTGCCAACAACAGGAAATCCCATGCAGAATTTTACATATTTGTCATCATCTAAAAAAGCAATTTCTTCATATCCACTTTTCATTGCAATATCTGCAACTACTTTTCCATGTCCACTGGCACCGATAATCAATAGTTTTTTCTTTTTTTCGCCCATTACTTATTACCCTTAAATTCTTCCATCGTCACAGCTGTTTCAGAGCTAATCCCTTCTCTTTTGAGCACTGTTCCCACAGTCTGAAAAATGATTTTCCAATCACCCAAAAAAGTAACATGATCCACATAGTGCACATCTTTGTCAAATTTGTCTTCCCATGTGATACTGTTTCTCCCGTGTACTTGTGCGTACCCTGTAAATCCAGGTCTCACTTCATGCCTTCTTGCCTGATTCTCATTATATAATGGTAAATAACGAACAAGCAGTGGACGAGGACCAACGACTGACATATCGCCTTTCAAAATATTGATTAACTCCGGGAGTTCATCTAAAGATGTACTTCGAAGTTTTTTTCCAAAACTTGTGAGCCTTACATCATCAGGTAATAGTTCTCCGGCTTCATTCCTGCCATCTGTCATTGTACGGAACTTATATAACGCAAATATTTTGCCATGTAATCCCGGTCTTTCTTGTTTGAATATCACAGGAGTTCCCAGCTTTATTCGAACAAGTATTGCCGTAATCAGCATCACAGGCGATAGCAAAATGAGCGCCAAGAATGCGCAGCAGAAGTCCTGCGGACGCTTTATATAACTTTCATAAAATCCTTTTTTGTGAGATTCCTCGCTCATCTAAAACATCCTTTAATAATTTCAATAATAATGTCTTGTTGTTCTGTTGTCATTTTATTATCACTAGGCAGGCATAATCCTCTTTGGAAGATATCTGAACCTATATCCAGACAACTACCTGCAATGTAAGCATTAGTTCTTGCTCTTCCATTACCATCACGTGTTATAAAACCATTCATTCGATAGATGGGCTGCATATGCATCGGTTTCCAGATAGGGCGACCTTCTGCATTATACTTAGCAAGTGTTTCCAAGATTTCAGTCGGACAGCTTTTGCCCGGCTCTGTAATATACAATGCTTCCCTCTCCCCTCTGACCTGCTGGCACATCGCGTCTTCATCTATCAACATACAGCTGAGCCAGAAATTGGGCTCCGTATTTTCAGCATCATAGGGATTCATTTGAATCGGTAAATCTTTAAAACCTTCCTTGTACCTTTCGTAGATTGCTCTTTTCTGAGCTATATGCTCTTCCAAATAGGGGTACTGTCCTCTCACTACTCCGGCAATCACATTGCTCATTCGATAATTGTATCCCAATTCCTCATGCTGATACCAAGGGGCATCTTCTCTTGCCTGTGTAGACCACTTTCTTACCTTATTGGCCGCTTCTTCATCATCTGTCAGGAACATCCCACCTGAGGATCCTGTTATAATCTTATTCCCATTAAATGAGATTGCATTATAGTTGCCAAAGCTTCCTGTCTGTACTCCCTTGTAAGTTGCGCCAAGAGATTCTGCTGCATCTTCGATAATCACTGCTCCATGTTTGTCGCAGATCGTTTTAATCTCATCAATTTTGCCCGGTGTGCCATATAAGTGTGCCACAACTACCACTTTTACCTCTGGATAGATTTCAAATGCCTTTTCCAAAGCAACCGGATCCATATTCCACGTATCATATTCCGTATCAATGAATACAGGATCTCCACCTTCATATTTCACAGGGTTCACCGTAGCATCAAAGGTTACGTCTGAACAAAATACTTTTTCACCCGGTTTTACACCGGCTAATTTCACTGCCATATGCAAAGCCGCTGTTCCTGCCGAAAGGGCTACCGCATACTTGCACCCGATTTTCTCACAGGTTAGACGTTCTACTTCATTAATATTTTTACCCACTGTTGACATCCAGTTCGTCTCATAAGCCTCGGTAACATATTGCAGTTCCGTTCCATGCATGGTCGGTGATGAAAGCCAGATTTTATTTTCAAATATTTCAAACTTTTTCATATGTCTCTTCCTCTTTATCTTATATTTGCCTTTCCTTAGCATACAATTAATTATGTGCAAAAAAGACAACCTGCATTTAGTTGCCATAATATTTTCATTATTTTATCACTTGTGGTGTAGAAATGCAATTTATTTGAGCATCCTGGTCGGGTAAATTTACTGTAGGAAATTAATAGACAGAGCATCCCTGAGATATGTTTCAGAATCAAAGTTTTCTCCATCATTATAACCTTTTTATTCCTTTTTACAAACCCCAAATGTGGTTTTTGATAGAGTAAACTTACTGTCAGTTGGAGAGTCGCAGAAGATTCCCTGCTATGGACTTGCTCAGATCGCTTTTCCATAGTCTACTTCTCCTGCATCGTTTTGTCAAATACCTCCCAGTTGCTCCCGGATCGCCAGCTTTTTTCGAATGTCTATACTCGGGATGGTTGCCTGCATTTTTTCGATGTATACCCTGTCATTGTCATGACGGTGGAGCAGCAGTTCCCTCATGTATCCCCTGTTTGGACGCACGGATATCCCTTCTGTTCCTGTTGCTTCTTCCTGTTTATGGTTCCGGCGGTACTTTACCAGTTCCAGGATCTTTTCTTCTCCGTAATCTTTCACATAGCATCTCAACTGACACATCGCATCCGCTCCAGCTTCACTCCAGCCCATTGGACGGGAACTCATCCGGTCGGAATACATATGACTCACATGTCCTTCTGCGCTGCACCCATAGACATTCTTATCCCGCATTCTTCTGACTGCGCTGTCCCAGTTATTCAGCAGGTATTCTTCACAGTCATTCACTGCTTTTTCGTTCGGTGCACATTTCCGAATAGCTTTTATGGTCTTCACGAACTTTTTCTTCTTTCCCTTATACAGGGCTTTCCACAGCCGCCCTTTCGCTTCCCCTGCTTCATCCAGCATCTGGTTGGCTGCCTTGTTTATGTATTTCATCATGTGGAACTTATCCAGTACCGGAACTCCCTTTTCAATGTATTCCGCCCCTGCTTTGATCCATGCTCCGCCATCTCCGCTGATATATACCGCTTTCAGATACCGGCTCTCATAGTTCGTGTCAATGTATTCCTGCATTCTCTCAAACAGATGCCTGTTTGCTTCCCCTCCGCTGCAAAGGTCTCCCAGATAGAAGACATTCTTCAGTTCCTTCCGTCCGGCCTTCTTTTCCTGACTTTCATACAGATACAGCAGTTTCCCGATCATGCTGCTTTTCTTCTCTGTTCCCGTTTTATCCTGCTTGTGGATGTGGTCTTCGTCTGCCTCGATATAAAGGTATTCCACACACTTTTTCTTCTCCGGTTTCGGGAAGGGCAGTTGTGTCTGGATCCCATGTACCTTATCCATGACCGCTGTCTTGCTGATCACCGAATCTTCTCCCAGCACTCTGGATGCACTCGCATAGCTGGTCTTTACCGCCTCTGCCAGCACCTCTGCTTCCGCACGGCTGCTCAGCCTTTCATGGGCATCCAGTTCCATCCATTCATCCAGAAGATAATGGCAGGTCCCGTCCTTACGGCTTCGGAACAGCGTGTGGGTAAAACGAACCGGTCCCACTGTAGTCAGCAACTGGCGTTCATCATGCCTCTGGATGGTATATTTTTCTGCTCTGGAAATATCCTCACACAGCATACGGTTCATGTCGGTGTACAGGGCTGCCATGTGCTCTGCCGCAGCCTTTCTAGTAGCCTCTGCAATCTGTTTCTCGTACAACTCCATGTCTTTCATCCCGGAGGAGAGAAAAAATTCATCCGCCTTTTCAAAATCCCTGTACAGCTTTTCTGCTGAGTATGCTATAATGTTTTTCATGAGAGTACCTCCATCGACTGTGTTTTAGATTCTAGACAAATCCATTATAACAGAGATGTTGGTGCTCTCTCTTTTTCTTTTATTCAACTGACAAAAACTTTACTCTATACTATTTCTACTTGTTGGTCTGCTCTTGGGTCAACTCTTTAATGCTCTTCACCCATTCCTCAAGGCTTTCAGCCTTGATTGCTTTCTTGAACCAGTCCTGCAGAATTTCCAGGTTCTTCTGGCTCTGAACCTTTTGAAGGATGCCATCCGGCACCTCGCCAAATTTAGCTAAAACCTCTATAAGCGAATTGGCCGTTCCCTGTGTTATTCCCTCTGCAATTCCTTCATTCCTTACAAACTCATCTTCCGTAATTCTATCCATGCGCGCAAGATTCTTATAGAACATCCTTATACGCATTCTCTCTAAGAGTCCAAATTCTTTCATCGTTTCAATCGCCTCCCGAATTCCTGGGTTCTTGGTCTTTGCCATCAGCATATTCAAATCCTCCTCTCCCTTCGCATTTAGAAATTCCATCCATTCCGCCACCGGACCACTTATCGTAACGTTCCCTTTAAGCTAACCCCTGAATGTACGCTTTTGACCAGTAGAATAACTGCCGCTTGTCCCAATGCATCTTGTTTTGCAGTTGTATTTCAATTGTTATTCTGCTTCCATCTCTCAGCTCCACTAAGGCATCCACAATCCCCTGTTTTTGCTTCGAATGCTCTCGCCACAGAAATGTATTTATCATCTTAGAAGACTTTATTTCCGTTAGGGGAATTCCCGTGACATCGCTGATAAAGCGTTCGCGGATGGTCTCATTTTCCAGTAGTTGCCGGAATGCGAAATCGCTCTTCGGCAGGATAAACTGCGCTTGCTTCGTTCTTCTCATGTGTCTCCTCCTGTCGTTGGCAGGAAGAGCCCAGTAAATTTGTCAATTCTTTTTGCTTTTTACCGCATATGTAACGTATTCGAAATCTTTTCTACTGGCACTAATTACAATCCTTCACCACATGCACTCCTTGTCCTATGACCTGATTACTAATCTGCTTGAATCCTCCACCTTTCACAAACACATTATTACATTTCACATTGCTGTTTATATTATAGATTAAATTATCTTGAACCGGATTATCCTCCAGAATACTGTTTTCTATGTTCAACAAACCATCTGACACTTGAATTACTCCCTCAGCACAATGATTTTGCGTAAAGACAGAGGATGCAATCGCGATATCCGATTCCTCTGCCTTACATGCAACACTGCAACAGCCTTGTAATTTTCCACCTTCTATGCATACCTTTCTGCACTGATGTATAAAAATTCCTTTTCTGTCCCTTGCCTCAATTTCAATTTGTTCCAGGTTTATTCCAGCGCAATTGTCAAATCGCAAGATTGGTTCTGCTTCCACTTCCTCCGGCACACAATCCTGCTGCTTAAACGAAATGCCATGCAATGTAAGATTCTTGCAATTTCGAAAACACAAACCATCTCCACCATACAATGTGATTATCTTGTGTTGTCCTTCCACCGTCAGATCTTCAACATTTTCTACTATGAGCATATTTCCCCTATATATCGGGTCACAGACAGCATGAACATTCTCCGTTTCCAACGGCGTAATAGAGCAATCTTCCAGCAGCTTAATATGACTGCATCTACCCAGCTTTTCTGCTAATTCCTCGAATGTATAGACTTCTGCATAATTTTCTGAACACTCAGTGATTTCTTGTGTTTTGGGCATACGCTTCTCTATCTCATATGTTTCATCATACGCATACTCGAATTCATGCAATGTATAAAAAATATATTTAATTGCATCAACGTAATCCTCTGCACCGTTATAGTCCTGACATATTTTTTCCAGACAAATTTCCGGTTCTCCTCCTTCAAACCGATAATATTGATCATTCTCTCGAATTGCCCGCTCAACATATTCCTCAAAAGATTGCTTAACCTTCTGACATCCCATTTCTACACTTTGCGCATCCCGAATGAATTTTAGCGTTTTTACCTGCATAATGCCCAGCGTCATTGGACGTTTTCCCAAGAGAAATATGATATTTTCACCCCAGCGCTGTGTTTTCGTCCGATTAAAGTTTTCATAAATCATAATGGAATAGATGACTCTCTGCAAATAATTTCCGGGAGCGATTTCATTGACAATGGAATCATATTTCTCCCTAAAGGCATCATACTTGTCCAAAATGTACTTTTTCTTCATTTGCTGTGTACATACCTTATTCTGACGATTTTTCGCGGATCGCCCAAATGTTCTGATGACAAACTGATACGCCAACGCCAGGAATACCAACCACAGCTGTGTACGAAATTCTTCTACTGTAGAGAGAATCCCCTTTCCCGGCAGAACCAAGGCATATTGCACCGCAAATGCCAGTATCGTCCCCATCATTGCCACCTTGAATTCATAACCCGGATTATATAATTGCCTTTTACCGGAAACGACCGTTATCATAAATCCTCTTACAAGGTAGTAGCAGGGAACGATATAAACCGCATTTTGAGCTAGCTGATTCATTTCAAAATATTGTAATGCCGCAGCAATAAGCAGCATATAGATTATGGGAGCAAAAACATTGTACTGAATATTTACAATCAAAGAGTCCTTGCTGTCTTTGCCAAATACAACATTCTGATAACCCTCACCACTTCCCGTAATATGCTTATCAGCAAGCATCTCTCGTCCGATTATTCCGGTTAATTCATAAAAAATAAAGGCACATCCAAAGCAAAAAATAACTACTGCCACGAGTTTTCTCCTTATGTAAAAGCAAAATACCACCAACAGGCGCACACCTATTGATGGTATTACATTTGTGCATAGCAAACTATATACTTCTTTCCACCCTTTTCCCACAAATGCTATTCCCAAATAGCCTTATAAGAAAATTGTAGCATTCATGTGGTTTTTGTCAAGAAATTTCTATTTCTGCTTGTTGGTCTGCTCTTGGGATCAGCATATTCAAATCCTCCTCTCCCTTCGCATTTAGAAATTCCATACATTCCGCCACCGGACCACTTATCGTAACGTTCCCTTTGAGCTAACCCCTGAATGTACGCTTTTGACCAGTAGAATAACTGCCGCTTGTCCCAATACATCTTGTTTTGCAGTTGTATTTCAATTGTAATCCTGGTTCCATCTCTCAGCTCCACCAAGGCATCCACAATCCCCTGTTTTTGCTTCGAATGTTCTCGCCACAGAAATGTATTTAGTGTCTGCTGATTAAACCGTTTCCGGTTCAAAATCAGCAGACACTAATTATCAAAGTTTATTTTTTAAATTGGTACGTCGGTACGATCTCCTTGATATCCTCGCGGATCCGATCCGTCTCCGCATAGGCATCCTGATAGATCTTGTCCAATTGCTTTTTGAAAACATCATCATCAAATTCAATCGGTTTTCCGATATAGATCATCTTGTTGGCAGTCTTCTTCAATCCCTCTTCGTTCATGAGAAGTTCTTCGTACATCTTCTCTCCGGGACGTAATCCGGTGAATTTGATCTCGATATCCTCACCCGGCTTGTATCCGGACAGTTTGATCAGGTTCGTCGCCAGATCTACGATCTTAACCGGCTCTCCCATATCCAGAACGAAGATCTCCCCGCCTCTGGCATAAGCTCCTGCCTGCAGTACCAGCGATACCGCCTCCGGTATTGTCATGAAGTAACGGATAATGTTCGGATCCGTTACCGTAACAGGACCGCCTTCTGCGATCTGTTTCTTAAACAGGGGAATGACACTGCCGTTACTACCCAGTACATTACCGAAACGTACTGCCACGAAATTGGTCTGTGACTTACGGTTCATCATCTGGATCACCATCTCACACATTCTCTTGGAGGCACCCATGACATTCGTAGGGTTCACAGCCTTATCCGTGGAGATCAGTACGAATTTCTCCACACCGTATTTATCTGCTGCCTGTGCGGTACGGTAGGTACCGAAGACATTGTTCTTGATCGCCTCATTGGGGCTGACTTCCATGAGGGGCACGTGCTTATGGGCTGCCGCATGGTAGACGATGTTCGGACGATATCTGCGGAAGATATCCTCGATGCGTTCCGTATTGCGGACAGAGGCGATCAACACTACCAGATCCAGTGTCGGATACTTACGGATCAGCTCCTGCTGGATCGCATAGGCATTGTTCTCATAGATATCGACGATAATCAGCTGCTTTGGCTGATGCCCGGCGATCTGCCGGCACAGCTCACTTCCGATGGACCCGCCACCGCCGGTGACCAGTATGACCTTATCCTTCACATAGTTCAGGACTTCTTCTGTGTTGATCTCTATAGGGTCTCTTCCTAAGAGATCTTCGATCTCCACCTCTTTTAATTTTGCCACGGAGACATCTCCGTTGATCAGCTGATACATTCCCGGAAGGGTACGCATCTTACATCCGGTCTCTTTACAGATATCCAGGATCTCTTTTTTCACATGGGTATTGGCAGAGGGAATGGCGAAGATGATCTCATCCACATTGTACTGCCCTACGGCGTCTGCAATCTTGTCTCTGCCACCGACGATAGGCACACCACGCAAGAATTTGCCGTGACAACCGGGATTATCATCGATAATGCATTTGGGATTGAGATTCAAGTATCGGCTGGTCTCAATTTCCTTTAAGATAGCATTTGCCGCTGCTCCGGCACCGATAAGCATGACATTGCTGCCGTCCTTTTTCGTCTTTAATTCCGATCTCTTGGAATTGATCAGACGTAAGATCCGATAGCTGAATCGGATCACTGTAGTCATTCCGAATAGCAAGAACCAATAAATCACAAAATAGCTTCGGGGCATCTTCTGATTCAGAATATGGCACAGGATCATCTGTGCTATACTGGCGCAGGTAGTAGCAAATACGATATTCAGCAGTTCTGTCGCGCTGGCATAGCGCCATACACTTTTGTACAGCTTCCATAATGCGAAGAAGAGTAATGTCAGTATGATATTGTAAACAATAATATTTTCAAATTTGATAAGGTATTCCTGAGGGATTCCCTCGAAACTGAAGTCAAAACGAATGTATAATGCAGCAAATGAAGCCACAACAATAGACATTATATCTAAAAGGATCAACGCAATAATTCGATTGATTGGTATTTTCAAGAAATTCTGCTTCATCTTCTTACTTCCCTCTCGGCACATAAAAATAATCATAAGTCATTTTATTGTACCACGCAGGGAAGTAAAAAGCAATTTTCACATAAGAATCCACAAAAAATTAAGATTTCGATCGGTCTTTTACCACATAAAACCGGTCATAGATAGAAGTGATCTCATACTTCTCCGGATCGAACAGTTCTCTCTGCCCGGAATCCACGATATACACTACCCGCTCTCCGGACGCCTCATTGGCCGCTATGGTCTCTGCCGTGACGTTTTCATAGTGGTAGCGTTCTTTATACGGGCGGAGTTCCACGCCGTCCTGTACGTTGCTGATGCCCTGATAGTAATGTGCATCGATCTGGTGGGTGTACATAGTCAGGATCTCGCCTAAGGTAGCGCCGGCATCGATTCCCTGGGGATCCGGATAGATATAATAGGCATCGCAATCGATGGTATGTGCGTAGTTCAGCGCCTGAATGTAGGGATCGTAGTAATATGTCCGGCTGAGTTCTCCCCAGCTGCCAAAATACATCTGTGCCATCATCAGTGCCATCACGCCATAGACCGCTGCAATGGGTACGGACAGGAGGTGCACCTTCTGGATGCAGTGTGCGATACCGATGCCCCCGATGATCAGTACCGGATAGAATATGATATTGATACGGTTCACCGTCACATTTTTGGTAAGGATGCCTACCCACAGTCCCATGCCCAGCCATGCTAACAGTGCGACATAGGGGTAACGCTCCGTTTTATCCATTCGCCGGAGTCTGCGGAGGATGCTGACCAGTCCGATGACGAAGAACAGATCCGTGATATAGTACACCGGGCCGAATCTCACCATGGTGTTGGTCACGCTCTTGTCCCCGGATCCCCAGGTGGTAGTAACGGTCCATACGATATTCTCCCACAGCTGTTTCCAGGAAAAATTAGCGAACAGAATATCATTGCCGCGGTTGCTGGAGAGGAACGACGGGATCGTAAAAAGCGGTGTCTCGATTCCGGGCTTTCCCAGCAGGGTAAGCAGCATGGATAAAAATTCCGGCAGCACGATCACTAGGTACAGCACAAAGCAGGCTGCCAGTTCCTTCCAATTCACTGCCTGCTGCCGCAGGAGATAAATAGCAACCACCAGTAAAAACAGCGGTACCGAATAGTCCGCAATTCCGTAGGCATAGGAGCACAGTCCGAACATCACCATGGAAAGGTACAATAGCGGTTTCTTTTTTAGTCCGGCGATCAGCAGTACTACCGCGATCAGGAACACATGGGGGAACAGGTTGCAGTCAAAGGACCACCGGCTCTGCATATAATGCCAGGGGCTGATGATCCCCAGGATCAGCACGATCATGCCGGTCCATTTGCCGGCCAGCTGTCTGCCGAAGAGGTACAGTGCCAGCAGTCCCAGGCAGCTGATCACCAGCATCGGCAGTCTCGTGGATACCGTGGAGAATCCCAGGAGCTTAATAAACGGGATCATACAGTAGGACAGTAATACGCTCATCTGGCTGGTACGCCACGCCGTAAAATGCACCGGATACCGCATTCCGTAACGGTCTGTACCGTAGTCCGCCAGTGCTTTGGCATCCACGGCAGCCATGGCTTCGTCCTGATGTACGCCGATGGGCGGCGCTCCGAAATGGTATGCCCGGATGACGATAGCCGCCAATAGGAGCAATGCCACCAGCAGCAGCTCTATTTTTTTCGATTCCAATATCTTCTGTTTCCATGGATATTTCAATGAATATTTCAATGAATGAATCCTCCTCATTGCAAATGTTTCACTTTTCTGTGCAGCACCCGGATCCCTTTCGGTGCTATGGCGAACAGTGTATGATAACACTTATTCTTTTTCGTAAGGTAAGGGTTTCTCATGGCGCGCCACCATCCCTTCCGCAGGCTCTTCACGACGCTGCGGTAGAACGCATTGTCCCCGGTCATCTGTGCTATGGGAATATGCAGCATGTAGTCAAGTCTCTGGAAGACACCGAAACGGAAGGCGATCTCCGTCAGCTCCGGGTATCTCGCCTCCACCAGCCGCAGTACCATATCCGCGTTATCGATGTTGTCCGCGAACACTCTGGAGAAGCGGTTTTTATCTCTGGTGTTGCTGTCCGGGCGGTAAAAGACATGATAGGTCTGGCCCGGAATGCACGCGATCCCGGGAACGATGTTCTCCTCATCCGTCAGCAGCTTCACCAGCAGGTGGAAATCCTCGTTCAGCGCTCCCACCGGGAATTTTCCCTTTGTGAACAGATCCTTTTGCAACAGCTTGGTACAGAAAGAGCAGTCTTCCCGGTGCATCAGCAGCTCTTTTAAGAAATCCTCTGCCGGGATCACCTGTTCTTCGGATACCGGCTCACAGATGTTCGGCAAGATGTTACCGTCCTGATCGATCTCATCCCTGCCCACCTGAGCAATGGGCATATGAGTAGTCGCGATCGCCCGGTACAGGCGCTCGTACATATCGGCATCCACATAGTCATCACTGTCCACGAATCCCACGTATGCTCCGGCGGCCTGCGTCAGTCCGAAGTTCCTCGCGGAGGAGGGACCTCCGTTCTCCTTGTGGAAGACGCGGATACGCGGGTCATTTTCCGCCAGCCGGTCGCACAGCGCCGGGGTGTCATCGGTGGAGCCGTCGTCGATCAGCAGGATCTCCAGCTCCGGATAGGTCTGCTTCTGCAGGCTCTCCACGCAGCGGGGCAGATAAGGTATGATATTGTACACCGGCACGATCACACTGATCAGCGGCTGGTTGGTCTCATTACTGTTCACGTTCTGTCCTCTTTATTTCTTTCCGTTAAATATCGATACATCCGTCGCTCCGGGATCACCGGGGCCGGGGAGCAGGGGCCGTCTGTCCACAGCAGAGGGACAGATGGTGCCGGAAGGCACTGGTCGCCTGCGCACAGGGCTGGCTCTGCTGGTCCTGTGCCGGGATCACCGGCGAGGAATCCCATCTCACGACTCAGTCTGACCAGTCTCTCCGCGGCGGTCCGTGCATTCCATTCCGTCCGGACGGTCTGCTGCGCCGCTTCTCCCAGTCTGCGGCACTCTGCCGGATCCTGCAGCAGCTCTGCAACGTATTCCTGCAGCTGCTGTTCACAGCCGTCGTGATAGAGGATCCCGTTTTCCCTCTGTCGAATCATCCAGGGAGCCGCTCCGATCATATGATCCGTCACGACGGCGCAGCCGCTGTTCATGGCTTCGTTTACTACCGCTCCCCAGCCTTCCTTCCGGTCACTGGTGACGAGGTAGATCTCCGATTCCTCCATAGCTGCCCGGACCTCCTCCGGGCTCCGGAAGCCTGCGAAGGTGATCTTATCCGTCACGCCAAGCTCTTCTGCCAGGCTGTGTACTTCTTCCTCCAGTTCTCCTCCGCCGATCATCGTAATGTGAAAAGGAATCTCTTCCAAATGTTCTTTCAGATAAGCGGCTGTCTTCACTACCAGCTCCGGATGTTTCCAGTCGATCATCCGCGCCGCCCACAGGATGCTTCCTTTTTTCTTGCGTGAAAACGGTTCCCCCGGCGCATACTCTCTGGTCTCGGGGAAATACCCGAACCGCAGCATTTTCTCCGGATAGGCATGAATGATCCCCAGGTCGCAGGGCACATAGGCTCCGGCACACAGGAAGTACACCGGTGCCTTGCGGTATCTGGTGTGGTCTTTATACTTTTGCAGCAGTCCTCTGGGAGAGATGGCTTTCCATTGTCCTTCTTTATACAGCCGCTCGTTGTAGCGGAAGATAGGTTTTCCCGCCGCCAGGCGTTCCCGGATGTAGCTCTCGTCATCGCATCCACCGAAGATCACTACGTCAGCTGTCAGCAGCAGGTTCTGCCATTCCGGGCCGTCCGTAGTCGTACCGTCCGCCTGTACATAGCGCACGTACGGTCTCTCCTCGGCCTGCCACCCCATCTTCACCCGTTCTTCTTCCATCGGCTGGGTCTGCAGAAAGCAGAAGCTTCCCTCCAGGAGTTCATACAATGCGTCGCAGAAGGACAGCTGGTGGTGATTAAAATAATTGGAAACGAATACCACCTGCATTCTCAGCCCTGCCTTTCTGCTATCTTTGCATAGATTTCCTGCAATTTTGCAAAATTTTTCTCTTTATCGTAGGTTTTTCTTGCATGTTCTCTTGCATTTTTTGAGTATTCCAGCATTTTCTCCGGGGAACTCCACATTTCGATAATGGATTTTTCCATGGATTTTACAATATTTTCCAATTCTGTTGTTTTTGATCCTTTTGAATTGCATGTGTTATTTTTATTTTCAGCCGTATCTGACGTATTTCTGCCGGTTTCAGCCGTTTCTGTCAGCCGGTGTCCTTCACACCACAGGCCGTCCCTTCCGCCGTCAAACAGGCTGGGGATCCCGCCCACCTTCGTGCTGACGCAGGGTACTCCCAACAGCATCGCCTCTCCCAGAGAGTTCGGCGAATTTTCCAGGGAAGAACAGCACAGGAACAGGTGACTTCGGAGGAATCGTTCCCGCATCTGTTGTTCTGTCAGTTTCCCTGTGAAATGCACGCAGTCTTCCAGCTGCCCCTCCCGGATCAGATTCCGGAGATACTGTCCGTAGGCGGAGATCTTCAGCTTCTGCTTCAGCGTGTGGTATGCCGTCAGATCATTTCCCGCCACATACACCTGCACATCGGGGAATTTCCTGCGGATCCCGGGCAATGCTTTCAAGAGATAATGCAGGCCCTTCAGCGGATAATCTCCCTGACTGACGAAGATGCTGTGGGGGTCACAGTGCTCCGGGTCCCAGCTGCCTTCATAGAAGGAAGCGCGCAGGGTCTCATTCATAGGATAATACTGTGCTTCGGGATTCCACCCGGTGGTCACTTCCCGGTCCCATGCCGTCCTGCCGGTGATATTTCCCGCTAGACCGATGGCTTCTCTCTCCATCACACCTCTGCGGGCGAATTTCTCCTGCTGACTGCGCAGGCTGTCCCGTTTCACCAGATCCCGGAAGGTCACTTTGCGCTTCACACGCTCCGGGAGATCGGCGAAATAGGCTTCCGCACAGAGGCTGCAGATGCCCTGGATCCCCAAAAGGATCCTCTCCGGATGCGGATAGGCACGGCAGACCGCCAGCGTATGGGGATATTCCGTACCAAAGCAGTGGATCACATCCGGATCATAATCTTCCATAATCTTACGCAGTTCTTCTTCCAGCTCCGGCTGGTAACGATCGGGGTGTACTGTATCCTCGCAGAATCCATAACATGTGATATTGTATTCATCCGTCGCGCAGGGGTTCGTCCGGGGTACCGGCACGCGGAGTCTCCACGGTGCTTCCGCATCTGCGGGTGCCGGGAACGCCACTGCCAGCGTCATATCGGTGTCTTCCCGGTCCACGATCTGCGACAGCAGTCCGGACAGCCAGCCTTCCTTATTGGAAGCTTCTCTATGCAATGCCTCGGCGATCACCGGGAGCATGATATTGCAGACCCACAGTACTCTCATAAATCAAATCCTCTTTTAATTAAATATCCAATTCAGGTAAGGTAACAATCTGATCTCCACATCGTACATGCCACGTAACAGCATTACGAAATACAGCAGATATGCCGCGACGACTCCGACAATGCACAGGTTGCGGAACCATCCCTTTTTCGCATTCCATAGCACGCCCGGGATCAGGAAGATCTGGGACTGGATCAGGTAATAGGCCACCCGGGACACCTCCGGGATGAAGGAACCACAGGTATAGAGCACCAGTCCCGCCAGGTTCAGATAGAAATAGTAACGGTTCCTGCGATCATCCCGGATACTGTCCTTCCAGTAGATCAGGCACAGGATCAGCACCGCCAGACATTTTCCGATATTCACGTAGGACAACTGGCCGTTGTCGAACATGGAATCCTTATAATAGGGATAAAACTTAAAAATAAGATTCCGATAAAAGCCCTGTCCGAAGATCAGGGATAAGATCAGCAGGAGCCCAACCGCGTAGTGCCATTTTTTCAGTCGTACCCGCGACAACAGATCTGCTGCGATATAGGCCGGAATGATCAGCAGCACCGATTTATGGATCGTACATCCCAGCAGCACCCAGAGGATAAACTTGCCGTACTCGCCCCGCAATACGTATTTTTGCGCATACATGGCCAATGCCAGTGCGAAATAATACCGCACGGAATTCATGCTGTTAAAATAGAAGCCCTGGGTCAGCAGTAAAAACAGGGACACTACGTACCAGTCCGCCTGATCATGCAGTGCTTTCAGGAAGAAAAACACCGTGACCAGCGAAAAAAATCCGAAGATCGGCAGATAGGAGCCCTCGCCGAAGATCCAGTGGAACAGCTTCACCAGCCCGACGAAGCCTTTTTCATAGGACACATGGCGTCCCTGGTCGATCAGCTGGAATTTCAGCCAATAGACCCAGTAGTCACCACCCACCGCAATACGGCAGGCCGAGACTCCCGCCAGGAGGCAGAATACGGCGGTCTCCGCCACCAGGTTCCTCGCCTGCTGCCGGTCGTATCCCACCGGTGCTCCAGACATCCGCCTGCCCGACAGGTATCCTGCCGTATAGGCGCTGTTGCGCACGCAGAAGCCGAATCCCACCGTTACGAGTGTTAATACAATATATACCAGTGCACTTTTTTCCATGTGGGACCCCCTTTCTGCCTACGATGTCTGTCTCAATTTCCGGCGTATTTTCTCGCGATGTCCGCCGCGGTTCGCGCGTATTTACCTGCGATGTCTGCCGCGGTTCAGGCTCAGCCGCGCTTTCCTGCTTCGCGGATGCCGTCCCGCATCCACTGCTTCGCCTGTTTTATCGTTACCTCACTGCACAATGTCCCCTTATGGGCATACAAAAACCGCAGTGCCAGCGGTCCTGCCAGCCTTCCATACAGATAATGATACAGTACACCACGGTCATGGAAAAATTTCTCATTATAGCCATGGAACCATGTGGAGTCTCCCGCTTCCTCTCTGCCGATGGTCACGGGCGCGGTATAGACCTTATAGCCTTTCCGGAGGAACTCCGCCAGGAACAGGCTGTCCTCACCGTTGCTGTATTTCGCTCCGCCGCCGAACAGCAGGGAGAAGGTGCTCCCGGATGCCAGCAGGCTGTCCCTGCGTACTGCAAAGCTCACCGCTCCGTACCGGCCACAATTATACCAGTGCACTCGTTTCCGCTCCGCGATGTGGTAGGTGCGCCGGGATTCCTCAACTTCGATATTGAAAATGATCATGTCTGCCTGCGGATTTTTCTCAAATTCTGCCAGGATCGCCGTTTCATATCCGTCCTCATACACGATATCCGCATCCGAAAAAAGGCAGATATCCCCTCTCGCCCGAAGGATGGCTTCATTCCGGCTTCTGCCGATGCCCCGGTCCGGGAAGCTATAGAAACGGATTGTTCGTGCCTCTCCGTTTTCCTGGGATATCTGCATTTCCTCCTGCCCGAGTCTGTCGCATTGGTTGATGATCACCGCATCGGACTGCAGGTTCATATGTTGTACGGTTTCACGAAGAGAAGCGTTCATTACCGATGCCAGTACTTCTACCTTCATGCCTGCTCTCCTTCTGCCTGGGTAGTCTTTGTATGTTCCATTTCTGTATTTCTCGTATTCATATCGTTATCTGCTGTATCGGAACCAATCATAGGGAGAAAATAATAGCTCCGGATCAGCGTCTCATCCGCATTCCATAAAAAGGCTCCGTCCACCTTACAGTCCTGTGCGGTCAGATACTCCAGCACAGCCTCCAACCGCTTACCCACCGTCGCTCCGGCCGGCACTGCCAACAAGACCACATCCGCCGCCCGCAGAGTCTCTGCGCTCTCAGGGCATAGCAGCGGACTGGGAACTGCGATCCATTCTCTGTCGATGGGCTGCACTCTGCCGCTGGTCTGCTCTCTACCGGCGGGCTGCAGCTCGCGCAGTCTGTCCACGGCCTCCTGTGGATCTGCCTCCGGCAGGGCACCGCAGACGGCGATCTTATGGGCATCCGCTTTCTCCAGCAGATATTTCACATTTTCCGCAAATCCCGTACTTTCCACTGTACCCAGACTGTGTAATCCATACCGTCTGCGGAGAGTGGCCGGGAGCCAGATGCTGTCCCGGGACAGCTCCCATAACAGGAAGATCACCACTACGAAAAACAAGGACAGCACCGCCGCTAGGATCACGGCCCGTACCGGACGCACATCCGGCACCACTGCCTCTGCGAAGTCTCCATGATCCAGCACTTTGATCCGCGTGATCTCCGGCATACTCTCTGCGAACTCCCCGCACATGGTCTCTTCCGCGGCATGGGCCAGCGCAATGCTCTCCCCGGGATCCTGTGTCGTAGCCTTCGTCACCGGAATACTGAAATCGGAAGGCAGGGCAGCCGACAAAGCTTCGATCCAGCGGTCTCTGCCCTGTTCCAGCACTGCCGCAGCACCGGTCTCTCCGCGCTCTGCCGCTTCCTGCAGATGAGTCTCCACACCGTCCAGGAATTCTCCCGTGTGGAGCAGGCTGTTCCAGGTGGCTTCGTTGATATAGTAAGCCCCGACCGCATTAGGGTTCTCGACATATTCTACCTTATAAGTGGAAGAAGCCGCATACCCGGGATCGGGCTGCAGCAACACATTTTTGACATAATAACCGCCGCCGAACAGTACTGTACCCAGTATCGTCAGTGCCAGTATTTTCCATAGATTACGGCCCAGCCGCAAGAGCAGCAGCCGCAGATCGAAGGGTTCCTTACCATAGCTTGCTTCCATGAGGCTTCCTCCCATATTGTCATATTGTCATATTCTCATACGTTCAGATCAGTTATCGTCTTTTTCCGCACGGCCGTCATACTCTGCCTTGAAAGCCGTCACCTGTTCGCTCTCGACACCCTCCGTGCTGTCCGGCCAGAACAGTACTTTCAGTGTCAGAAGCATCAGCTTCAGATCGAGCCATACAGAATAATTTTCGATATATGTTAAATCCAGCTTTAACTTATCATACGGAGAGGTGTTGTATTTTCCGTATACCTGGGCAAATCCCGCCAGTCCCGCCTTCACCTTCATACGGAAGGTGAACTCCGGCATGACTTCGGTATACTGGGCAATGATCTCCGGACGTTCCGGTCTGGGACCGATGAAGGACATATCTCCCCGCAGGATGTTGATCAGCTGGGGCAGCTCGTCCAGACGGCATTTGCGGATCACTTTTCCGATCGGAGTGATGCGGTCGTCATTTTTCTGTGCCAGGCGGGCTACGCCGTCCTTCTCCGCATCGGTGCGCATGCTGCGGAACTTCATGATATAGAACTCTCTCTGGCCGATGGTACAGCGTACCTGCTTGTACAATACCGGGCCGCCGTCATACAGCTTGATCGCCAGTGCCGTCAGGAGCATCAGCGGAGAGGTGATCACCAGCAGGATCAGGGAGCAGACCACGTCGATGGAGCGCTTGATGAACCGCTGCTCCATGCTGAGGGAATACTCTCTGGTCAGCAGGATCGGCGTATCAAATACATGTAATTCCTCGGATCCTACTAAAATAACATCTGATATTTTAGGCATTACATACACACGGATGGACTGCGAATAGCAGAATTTCAATATAGTGTTGCGGTCCTTCTCATTAATATCCCAGATCACGACGGCGTTGATCTCACCGTTCTGATACTCACTCAGGATCTCTTTGCAGAGTTCCGCCGCGCCTTTTTTGATATGCTCATATTTCGTAATCTTGTATTTATCCTTACGGCTTTCGAACTTTTTACAGATATCCGCGATGGGACGATCTCCATGGATCAGCAGGAGTTCTCTGGGCGGGAACGCCGTACGATAGATTTTATTCGCAATATTGGCATAGATGATCACTGCCACAATCTGCAGTACTACCATGAGCAGGAACATATCCGGCGGGAACACACTACGCGCCATCATACACAGCTCGGCATAGATCAGTACATCCGCCATCAGTGTTGCAAACACCTGGGAAAATATGATCTCCGTATTTTTCATATAACCCAGACGCATTCCGCCGTAGGTCACGGAGAAAAAGATCAGGATCACGCTGTAGATGCCGTTCTCCAGCAGGAAGCCGCGGTACCAGATCTTCTGCAGCGGGTCTACCAGCTGGAACTGGAAGTGGAACTGCCACATGTAGGCAAACAGAGCAATTTCCAGGAACAGGCAGATCGCCGACAGTCCTATATTGATCAAGCGCTTGAAGGATTCCCTCCTGCGCAATCTGTTCACATAATAATTACCGTTTGTATTCAACACAAACTCCTCCTATATTCTGCGCTTCACCGCACGTACTGCCCAGAAGCAGAAATGCCAGGCGCTGTTTGGCACAGACATTCCCTCTGCCTTACGATACAGATTCCAGATCCTGCGCAGAGCTTCTATCTTGTTGGAAGACAGGGATTTCCCCGCTCTCCGATATTTTACCAAATTTTCATCCAAACCACAAGCTACAGTACCCCCGCGCAGTATTCTCCACCATAACGCGGTATCCTCACTCTTGATCTGCGGCATCTGCAGCTCTTCTTTTGACAGCTGTTCCATGTCGAACATTACTGTGCTGGTGAAGATTGTGGTATTTTTCAAGGCTTCCTTATAATTTATGGTCGTCGGTACATGGACTATTTTCCCCGTTCCTATGCCGTTCTCGTCGGCGAATTCATATCCTGTGAACACAAAAGCAGCCTTCTGCTCCTTCATAAAAGCAAGCTCCCGCTCCAGCTTCTCCGGTACCCACAGATCGTCCGCATCCAGATAAGCCAGGTAACGTCCCTTTGCCTCATTCACTCCCAGGTTCCGCGCCCTGGCGGCTCCCAGATTCGTGGGATGGGTCAGCAGCCGGATCCGCCGGTCTCCGGTCCGCCGGATATATTCTTCGATGAGTTGTCTGCTGCGGTCCGGCCCGCAGTCTTCTATTAACAGCAACTCCCAGTTCGTATAGGTCTGGGCCCGCACACAGTCAAGTGTCTCTTCGATATAGTTTTCCGCCCGGTATACCGGTACCACTATACTGATCAAATCCTGTTCCATATTGCAATCCTTCTGTTTATCTGAATTCTGAGTCGGTTTTTATCTGATTTCTATCCGATTTCTATCCGATTTCTATCAGGTAATATCCTGCTGTAGTCTTCAGCTCTGTGTCTGTCCCCAGGGTCTCCTGCAATTTTTCCACGGTATCCTTCGGCAGATCCCCCGGCAGTAAAATGTAGTCTACTCCTGCGGCCGCCGCACTGTCAAGGCAGGTTCTGAAATCAATGGTCCGCTCCCCGGTATTTTCCTCCGTGCGGACATACTCCGGTTCACCGGTCTCCTCCAGATGGTTCATCCACAGATACAGGTCCTCCTGCCATGTCTCGTAGGTGTCGTACGAATAGCTTCCCAGCGCGGCATCCCAGATGCTTCTCCCATACACGGGATGGATATCGGCACTGTATGCCCTGGCCGCCGCCAGGATCTCCTTCGGAGCCCATAGGCTATATTTCGTCTCTCCGCTCTCTTCCAGGTGATATTCCGACAGCTGCCTCAGCGTCTCCCGGGGTGCCTCCACCTGTGTCAGCTGTGAATCGGTCCGGTCCGATACCGGATTCCCGCTCAGGATCACAATTCCCGCCAGGAGCAACGTGGCTGCCACATTCCGGATACTTTTTTCTCTCCACAGGGTATACAGGAACTCCGTACATGCCCAGGCGATCAGTGCTGTCTGGGGCACTGCGGCCCAGATCCATACATAGGAATAAAACGCGGTCTGGTATTTCATCAGGATCACCGCTGTCACCGGACAGATGCAGGCCAGCGTGATCAGCACCGCATATAAATAGAACAGCGGCTGCTTCCCACCGTTCCTTGCTGCTTTGCTTTTCCACAGGCAATACCCCAGATAGAGGATAGCTGCCAGCAGCAATGCTGCATATTTCCCATGCTGCGTATAATCGAGCCAGCCGTTCGTGGCGGACTTCAGAAGTGTCATCATTCTGCGTCCTCCTCTCCCGGTGCTGTCTTCACAGCCTGTGTTTTCTTATGATCGCTGCGGCTGCACATTGTCCACAGCCACCGTAATGCCACCCATGCCACCGTCACGAGCAGGCACACTCCCGCGCCGTACAGTGTCCAGACCATACAGGCTTCCGCCAGGATACAGAGCACCGCACCGAGATATTTTCTCTCGAACAGGCATGAAAACAGATATGGAAGCAGCACTGCCGCACGGATCGTCATCCCCCGGAAACCTCCGTAGAAAATATCAAATCCGTCCACGCCGGGCATATAAGTCCCCGCACAGAACAGTATTCCCACTATGATCAGGAAGATATTGCATTTTTCTCTATTATGATCAAAAAGCACAGCACCCAGCCTGCCGTAAGCCAGGTATCCCATACATAAAGTCAGGCAGGGGATCAGCCGGTATACTACCGTTTCAGGGGCCATACCGCTCCAGCGGCTGATGGTTCCGTACAGAGTAGGCAGGCACAGCAGCTTCAGACGGAAAGACATGCCCTGTGTATACGGTTCCCCCGTGAGGGGATCCACCGTATAGATGCAGTTCTCCTTCAGGAAGGTATTGACGGTCTCCAGCGTCATATCGCCGTCCGTCCACACACGTTCTCCCGTAAGGATCCATAGCACCTGCAGCAGAATGAAAAATACAAGTACTACTGTCAAAATCTGTTGTCTTCCGCTCGTTTTGCTGTTCTCCGGTGCCGGTTTTCCGATGATGCTGTTTTTATGTGCGATCAGACCGGACAAGCTCAATCCAAGCACCGCTACGGCTATCTCCGCCAGCAGCAGCTCCGTTACAGCCAAAAAAGACCACCCCAGCAGGCAGCCCGCCAAATGGGCGACTTCCGTCAGCCCGATGATGATCAGACAGCCTCTGATCAGTAAATCCGATATCCGAAAAGTCATGTTTTCTCCCGGTGCCCGCTCCGTGGATCCGGGCAGGCTCTCTATTGCTCTGAATCGTTATCATCTTACCATATTTATCGGGACTTGACAAATATTACGTGGCACGCATGAAAAAGCATAAAAATGCCGCATACCGTAAATCTCTTCCGGCATGCGGCCCCGTCAGTGTGTAAGAAAGAATACTGCATCGAAACGTTAACTTTCCTAATTTAAAAAGAATAAATTCAATATGTTACATAGTCTTATAATCCAGTCGGATGTTGTCTGCGATACGTGCGATATATTCGCTGTTCGTCGGTCTGTTCCTTCCGCTGGCTGCTGAATATCCGAATATTTTCTCAAATGTCTCCACATTTCCCCGAGTCCAGGATACCTCAATGGCATTCCGGATGGCGCGTTCCACTTTCTGGTCTGTGGTCTTGAAATGTTTTGCGATCGTAGGATACAGAAGTTTGGTAACGCTGCTTACCACTTCCATATCTTTTCCTGACAAAATAATTGCATCACGTAAGTAGTGATAACCCTTCAGATGCGCCGGCACCCCTATCTCCAGCATGATTTTGGTTACATATCTCTCCAGTTCAGAATCTTTTACTGCTACAATATCCAAAACAAGTCCCCCCTTTATACTTGTCGAGTATTGCTCTCCTACCGTGACTGACAGAGAAATAATATCATAACTGTCGTTTTTTGAAAAGACATTTTCCCGTTAAAATATAGTTAAGAAAGCAAAAATGTTACATTTACCCCCTGTTTTGTAACAGTAAAATGCCTAGATTTCTTCCTTTACCAGATAGATCGGTCTGCGTTTTACTTCCATATAGGCTTTCGCCAGATACTGTCCGAGAATACCGGTACAGAAGAACTGGATGCCGCTGGTCATCAGGATAATGCACACCAGGGAAGGCCAGCCGGAGACCGGATCACCGAAGATCAGCTTCCTCACAATGATAAATACGATCATCAGAAAAGCGATCACGCAGAACAGGATCCCGACAAAAGAGGCGATCAGCAGCGGTGCTGTGGAAAAAGCAGTGATCCCATCTATGGAATATACCAGCAGTTTCCAGAAATTCCACTTGGTCTCTCCCTTGGCACGTTCCACGTTTTCATATTCCAGCCATTTGGTACGGAAACCGACCCAGCCGAAGATTCCCTTGGTAAAACGGTTATACTCCCGCATGGAAAGGATCGCATCTACCATCTGTCTGGTCATCAGGCGGTAATCTCTGGCACCGTCCATCATCTCGGTCTGGGATATCTTCTTCATCAGATGATAAAATCTTCTGGCGAAAAAGCTGCGGACCGGCGGCTCCCCTTTTCTCGTAACGCGGCGGGTAGCCACGGAATCATATCCCTGCCAGATATATTCGAACATTTCCGGCAACAGGGAAGGCGGATCCTGCAGATCCACATCCATCATGACCACATAGTCTCCCCGAGACTTTTCCAGTCCGGCGAACATGGCGGCTTCCTTTCCGAAATTCCTGGAGAAGGAAATAATATGCACGCGCGGATCCTGCTCGATCAGCTTTTTCACTTCCCGCACAGTACCGTCTTTGGAACCGTCATCGATATACAACAGCTCCAGTTCTATTTCTTTTTCCTTGAAAAAAGGATCATTCTTCGTCAGTTCCCGGTAAAACAGGGCTACACTTTCCTCTTCATTATAACAGGGCACTATTACACTCAACAGGCTCATTACTGGTCTCCTTAGGCTTTGGTTATAGATTCCACATGACACTATTATACGTTTCTTCCCACATCATTTCAAGCCATTCTTCCCACATCATTTCAAGCCAGGCACTGTACTTTTTCCTTCTTTTGGATTATACTGAATTTATATATGCCTGTCCTTCCAAATGGGGCGTGGCAGAAACGAGGTTATTTATGACTTTTTTTGAAGAATTTTTCAGTAATCATATTTTTCTGACTGCAGCCTGCGGCTGGTTCGTGGCGCAGATCCTGAAGACTCTGATCCATCTGATCATTTCCAAAAAATTCGTGGCAGAGCGTCTGGTGGGCAGCGGTGGAATGCCCAGTTCGCATTCTGCTACCGTGTGTGCACTGGTCACTGCGACATGCTACGAATACGGCGCCGGCAGTTTCGAGTTCGCCATCTCTCTGATCCTGGCGATCATCGTGATGTACGATGCCATGGGAGTACGCCGCGAGACCGGTATTCAGGCGCAGGTGCTGAATGATATGATGAAGATCTTCGAGGATATGGGCCGCAGCGAGATTTCCCCTCATGACAAGCTGAAGGAGTTCGTGGGACATACGCCTCTGCAGGTACTCATGGGTGCGCTGTTAGGTATTTTCTGCGGTGTGATCATTTATACTTTTGTGATCTGATCAGGGATAAGGTTTGATGGATTTTTTTGATCGGTAACGCTTTTGATAAATACCGTATTATGGTCGAGGTGACTTTTACATGATTTCTCATAATAATAAAAAACGGACATGGCACAGAGCCGCTGCGCTTCTGCTGTCCGCTTCTCTGCTGCTGACCGCCTGCGGCGCACAGAACAATAACGATAATATTTTCAGTCCGATCCTGCCGGACAACAGTCCTGCTTCTTCGACGGATCCCGATGACAAGCTTCCGGATCCTGTGACGATCGTGGTGGAAGATGATTCGGTGGCGCCCGCCGAGGGAATGGTGCGCAGTCGTCTCACCAATGAATGGGTGGATGCCGATGTTGCTGCCACGCGCCCTATTGCTGTCATGATCCCCAATGAGGCTGCCGCGATCCCTCAATATAGTCTGTCCGAGGCTTCCATTCTCTACGAAGCAAATGTTGAGAACCGCATGACGCGTATGATGGCAGTCTATGAAGGCTGGGAGGATCTGGACAAGATCGGCAACATCCGGAGTCTGCGTGATTATTATGCCTACTGGGCATTTGAATGGGATGCGTTCCTGGTGCATTTCGGAGGGCCCTTTTTCATCAATGAATTGCTGGCGCAACCGGACACGCAGGATATCGACGGTACCTCCGGCACGGATGAAGGAGCCTTTTTCCGCACCAAGGATCGCAACAAGCCTCACAATGCTTATGCTTCCGGGGCCGGTCTGCTGCCGGTGATCGGCCAAAAAGGCTACAGTCTGGAATATCGTGGGCTGTCCGACGAAGAGCATTTCCGTTTTGCCACGAAGGCTGAACCCAATACGCTGGGGCAGTACGGTTCCAAGGCCAAGGATGCCACTTATATCGATATGTCAGGGTGTTACCCTCTGACCAGATGTTATTTTGAATTCAATGAAGATGACGGTCTCTATTATCGTTCCCAGCATCTGTCCGGCAGTACGGACGGACCGCATATCGATGCATTGACCGGCAAGCAGCTGACTTTCAAGAATATTCTGGTGCAGAATACCTTTTATGAAGAGTTGGGCGAGGGATACCTGGCATTCCAATGCCACGACACCACGAGAGACGGCTGGTTCTTTACGAACGGCCGGGGGATTCACGTGAATTGGGAGAAGACCTCCGATTACGGTGCCACGAGGTACTACGACGACAATGGTGATGAGATCGTCCTCAATGCCGGCAAGACTATGATCTGCATCGTGGAGGACGGCGATTCCTTCACTTTCCATTAGAGATATAAATTGAAAGTTAGTGAAATAATCCCGTAGCCCTTGGCAGGGTATAAGAAACGCGGCACGCTCGCGCTCTGTCGCAGAGCGTAGCGGTACATAAGCGGTCACAATACGACCGCTAAGTACCGACGTCTGCTTACGGCACTGCTTATTCTTATACCCAGCCAGGGCTACTGGTTTTTGAAAGCTTTTCAAAACGCAGAACTCCCGGAGTATGCGGTGCCATGTCGAAGATGTTTGTCGGAGGATGTTGATATTTTCTAGAAAAGTGCTGAAAGACAGGGGGAAAGCGGACACGATGTCCGCGTCAGCCGATTGTCGACATGGATGTCGACTGTAGGCGGCCCCGTCATGACGAGAACTACTCATCACTTTTCGTAGAAAATTCACATCCGGAGACCTTACATCGAGACATGTGTATCGCATGCTCCGGGAGTTCGTGGATTTTGCCAATGTATTCAACTAACTTTCAATTTACATCAATTCAATAGAAGTAACTTTATATCCCAGCTTCTCCACAGCCTCGCGCAGTTCCTCTTCGGGGATATCCGCGCCGAGTTTTACGATTGCTTCGCCCTTCTTGAAGCTTGCCTTGGCATTGACCTGGGCCATACCGTTGAGGGCATTCTCAATGCGGTTCTGGCAGTTTGCGCAGGACATTCCTTCGATCTGAAGCTTTTTCGTTGCTACGATGGTGTCTAAGTGCTTTTTGGATCCCAGTAATGCTGCCACGATCACTATGATCAATATTCCGCATATCATATAAGTCCCCATATGTTTCACTCTCCTTGTATAAATAAAACCGGTGCAGGAAACAGCTCTGTCCATCCAGATTTCCTGCCCCCACACCGGTTTTTTACTTATTTCTAATTTTTTCTAATTTTTTCTAATTTCTAGCATACCTGTTCCGCACACTCGCACGGTCTGATCGTCACGTTACTCACCCTCTGGTCTACGAGGTATCCGCACGACTTGAGTCCCGCCCGGATCACGGAATTCCATTTTTTTGCTGAGAGATGATGTATCGAACCATCATCCAGTTCAATAGTACAGGCATTTTCCATCATGCAATTTTCAGAGTAAGCTACCTTGTACATGTTCTTACGACTGATAGCACCGATCTCTTCTAACAGGTTGACCATGCGGTATACGGTTGCGACTCCGAGCTTGTCATCCTCTTCCAATGCCCGGTAGAAGATCTCCTTACAGCTGGAGCATTCGTTCTGGAGGATAATATCAATCAGCCGAAGACGCTGTTTTGTAATGCGGCAGCCTTTTTCTTTCAGCTTGGTCAATATGATCTCTCTCTGCATTTTCGTGGTCTGATAGCTTACCTGTTCCTTAATGTCCACAATGACCTCCGCAGTGGCTGCAATCGCCACCGCACTGAATGGATTTTCCATTCTTTTTGTCTTTGATCATTTTGCGGACAATCAATACGACTACACCGGCCAGTATCGCCAATACAACTACGGTTCCCATAGACTGCCTCCTTACTCTTATTTTACTTATGCAACCTTCCTGCTGTCAACCTTCAGAGTGGTACTCTCCTTGTAAGGACGGAAGAGCAGATAAATGAAGCCGATGATCAGAAGGAATGCTACTACAGTGCCGATACCGAAAGCACCGGTGGTGATCAGCGTACCGATCTGATATACACACAGGGATACCACGTATGCCAGACCACACTGATAACCAACTGCGATCCAGAACCATCTGGTGTTGTTCATCTCACGCTTGATCGCACCCATTGCTGCGAAGCAAGGTGCACACAGCAGGTTGAATGCCAGGAATGCATAACCGCTTGCTGCGGTGAAGTGAGCTGCCATGTTAGCATATACGGAACCTTCACCTGCGCTGTAGAGGATACCCATCGTACCTACGATATTCTCCTTAGCTACCAGACCGGTGATGGATGCAACAGTTGCCTGCCAGTTACCGAAGCCCTGAGGTATGAAGATCCATGCCAGACACTGACCGATCTTGCCCAGGATACTCATATCGATCTCATCCTCAGCCAGCATGCGGAAGCCGTCCTCGGTGAATCCGAAATAAGTGGTAAACCATACAACGATGGTGGACAGAAGGATGATGGTACCTGCCTTCTTGATGAAGGACCAGCCACGCTCCCACATGCTGCGCAGTACCGTACCTACGGTAGGCCAGTGGTAAGCGGGAAGCTCCATAACGAAAGGAGCGGGATCGCCCTCGAAGATCTTGGTCTTCTTCAGGATAATACCGGAGCAGATGATTGCTGCGATTCCCAGGAAGTATGCGGAAGGAGCAACCCATGCTGCGCCGCCGAAGATAGCACCTGCTACCATGGCGATGAAAGGAAGCTTTGCACCACAAGGAATAAATGTGGTAGTCATAATCGTCATCTTACGGTCTCTGTCGTTCTCGATGGTACGGGAAGCCATGATACCGGGAACACCACATCCGGAACCGATCAGCATAGGAATGAAGGATTTACCGGACAGACCGAACTTACGGAAGATACGGTCCATGATGAATGCGATACGTGCCATGTAACCACAGGACTCCAGGAATGCCAGGAAGATAAACAGTACCAACATCTGGGGTACGAAACCAAGCACTGCACCGACACCGGCTACAATACCGTCAAGGATCAGACCTTTCAGCCAGTCGGCACATCCGATCGCATCCAGACCGCTCTCTAACAGTGCAGGTACGCCGGGTACCCAGATACCGTAGTCTGCGGGATCGGGAACTTCTGCACCGTCTGCTGCGTATACATCAACTGCCTCTGCCAGCTCAGCACCGGTGTAAGTAACATCCTCTGTTGCCAGAGTCTCTTCATCTTCCAGGGTGTAATCTGCGGTAGCGGATGCATCGATGCCTGCTGCGAACTCCTGAACAGCTGCTACTGCTGCTGTGGGATCGTAGTCTTCAGACTCGCTGTCGATGACTGCTGCCAGATCTTCATCACCGTCAGCCTCTACGAATGCGTTGATCACATTCATTGCATCATCATACGGCTCGGCTGCTTCTTCATAAGCACCGGTTCCGATGGTGAACAAATGCCAGCCATCACCGAATACGCCATCGTTTGCCCAGTCGGTAGCCCAGGTACCGACGGTAGTTACAGATACATAATATACGATGAACATAACCACTGCGAAGATCGGCAGTGCCAGCCATCTGTTGGTCACGATTTTATCGATCTTATCGGAAGTCGTTAACTTCTGGCCTTCCTTCTTGGTGTAGCATTCTTTGATGATAGAGGAAATGTATGTGTATCTCTCGTTGGTGATGATACTCTCAGTGTCATCATCCATAACAGCTTCCAACTGCTTGATCTCTGCGGACACATCGGGAACGCTCTTCATCTGTGCCTGGATCTTGTCATCCTTCTCTAACAGCTTGATAGCGAAGAATCTCTTCTGTTCCTCGGGAACATCAGTCAGCTTCTTCTCTACGGTCTCGATCACGCTCTCAACCTCAGGCGCAAATTTATGTACCGCAAATGCTGCACTCTTCTTCTGTGCCAGTTCGATCGCTTTTTTGGTAGCGTTCTCGATACCGGTCAGTTTCAGAGCGGAGATCTCAACAACGGGGCAGCCCAGCTTCTCAGAAAGCTTGCCTACGTTGATCTTGTCGCCGTTCTTGTTCACGATATCGATCATATTGACAGCCATGACAATGGGGATACCCAGTTCCATCAGCTGTGTGCTCAGATATAAGTTTCTCTCAATGTTGGTACCGTCTACCAGGTTCAGGATCGCATCGGGTCTCTCACCGATCAGGTAGTTACGTGCTACCACTTCCTCCAAAGTATACGGAGACAGGGAATAAATACCGGGTAAGTCCATGATGATCACGTCATCACCGTTACCGCCGTACTGTTTCTTTAATTTACCTTCCTTTTTCTCAACGGTTACGCCGGGCCAGTTACCTACGAACTGATTGGAACCGGTCAGAGCATTGAAAAGTGTCGTTTTACCGCAGTTAGGGTTACCTGCAAGTGCAATCTTAATTGCCATTTTTCTACCTCTTTCCTCTAAAATCATTTAATAACTATTCAGAGCCCATTCGCAAAACGCTCTTTCAGAGCTTCCTTTTTGCTTGTATGATTAGCTTTCACTAATTAGTTACGGCTAACCTTCCTGCTAAAAAAAAGATCATTTACTCAACGCAAATCATCTCAGCGTCTGCCTTACGAAGAGACAGCTCATAGCCTCTGACAGTTACTTCCACGGGATCTCCCAAAGGAGCAACCTTTCTCACATAGATCTCAACACCTTTGGTAATGCCCATGTCCATGATACGTCTCTTGACAGGCCCTTCACCATTCAGTTTAGTTACCTTTACGGTCTGTCCGCAGGGAACTTCCTTCAATGTCTTCATTTTCTCCTCCTATTAGCATCTTTTGGTACAGCTTCCCGCTACACCATGATTTTATTGGCCATATCCTTGCCGATGGCTACTCTGGATTCCTTGATATTCACAATCAGGTTGCCTTCGGTCCGGGACACAACTGTCACTTTACCACCTACTACAAATCCGAGGGTCTCCAAAAACTTCTTCGTCTCCTCTTTGCCGCCGATCCTCTGGATCGTGTTCTCTTCACCGGCACCTACCATACTCAGGGGCATCATACACACTTCCTTCCCTTCAATAGTATTGAACTGCTTGTGGTTTCTCATTAGCTCTTAATGAGATTCATTCTCAATTCACGTGGTTAGTATATACTAACCTTTTTTTACTGTCAATATATTTTTTTCGATTTTTTTCATAGAAATCTCATAGGAATTGCTTATTGATATTTTTTCTCATTAAGTTGAAATCTTGCATTTCCTACCCTTTTCTGCTATTCTTATTGTAATGCCTGCGGATGGTTAAGTTTCCACATGTAGAGCAGGTATTTCGGTTCAAAATGCTATGTATGAGAAGGGTATGGTCATTACATGAAAATACAGGAATCTGCTGAGAATTATCTGGAAACGATCTTAGTGCTGAAGAAAAAGAACGGTGTTGTCCGTTCCATTGATATTGCCAAAGATCTGGGTGTGTCCAAGCCCAGCGTCAGTGTCGCTATGAAGAATCTCCGCAATGGGGAATATATTGAAATGGACAAGGAAGGCTACATCACCCTGCTGGATAAGGGGCGGGAAATCGCAGAGAAAATCTATGAACGTCACACATTTCTTACAGACTGGCTGACTTCCATCGGTGTGGATCCCACTGTTGCTGCTGAGGATGCCTGCCGGATTGAACATGTGATCAGTGCAGAGACTTTCAGTGCTATGAAAAAGACATTGAAGACGAAATAGAACTCACAGTAACTCATTGCATATTATTTGAACGCAAGAACTCCCGGTGCGATATTGCTCCGGGAGTTTTGTTATTATCATAAGCTCATTACCTGCGCTCATTAAATCTTAATTGTCACCCATTTTCCCTGTCGGAACCGCATCGACGCAAACAGAAATCTGGATACCTGATCCGCGAATCCCACCGTCAGTGCACTGATGATCACCGCTGCCACAATGCAAAAGCAGATCGTCATCACCAGAATCTCGTTGGCCGCCTGCTGCCTCTTCTCTCCAAATCGTCTCGCCACCAGGGCGGAGATTGCTACATTCGCTGCGATGAACAGTGCCAGCCCCAGGAACTTCGGCTGTGTGGTCAGCCCTACCGCTGCCACCGCATTGGCTCCGAGCGTACTCACCATAAAAGTATCCACCATACCCGCCAGTGCGATAAAAAAGGATTCGCAGACCGCCGGCCACGCCAGCCGGATTGCCTCTTTTGTCAGGGAACCCTGTGTGTGTTCTGTGCTCATAGCTATGTTACCTATTACCTTTTCTTGGATATTTCCTGTTTCTGATAGTCATAATGCTTTATTACACTCTTAATCATACACCAAAACCACAGCTTGCCGAAAGTCCCAAATTTTTATCCTTTTTTATGGTGAGATACATAATTTTTGTCTCATTTTCATACAATACTAATCAGAAATACACGGATATTGACACATGCAAAATCGTATTTTCAAAGGAGGCTCCCATGCAATTCTCCGACAAATTTCACAATATTCCCTGGAAAAATCTCATCACTGCCGTTGCCATCCCTCTGGCGGTAGGCGGACTCTCCGCCTGGATCACCAAAGACGGTATGAAAGCCTTTGAAACAGTGAATCAGCCTCCCCTGACGCCGCCCATGTGGCTCTTCCCGGTGGTGTGGAGCATCCTGTTCGTCCTCATGGGAATCGCCTCTTATCTCGTTGTCATGCAAAAAGGTGAGGACACGAAAGCCCTCACCCTGTATACCGTACAGCTTATTTTTAATTTTTTCTGGTCCATCTGGTTCTTCAACCTGGGATGGTATCTTTTCGCCTTTTTGTGGCTGGTCGCTCTATGGATCCTGATTCTCGCCACTACCGTTGCCTTTTACCGCATCTCGAAGCCTGCCGCATGGCTGATACTGCCTTATCTGGTGTGGGTTGCGTTCGCGGGGTATCTGAATCTGGGGGTGTGGTGGCTGAACCGGTGAAAGAGTTTTCAAAAAAACGAAACACTGTTTCACTTATTTAATTTGATTGCAAAAGGCTATCTTATAAACGCACGCGTGCGTTTATCGTGCGTTTATTTAATCATTTCATAATGCGCTGATCTGCCATTGCCGATTGTAATCTATTTCTGCACCAGGCTGGTGCAGCTTTCTCCAAATGAACTTAACAGCATGGATTCTTAATTATTTCGCAACAGCCTTGACGTTTACATATCTATACATCCCCCTGAAATGCCGGACACATTCTTTCGATTTCCCCACGGCTGATTCCATATTTTCCGGCAAGTGACCGCCAATTATCTGCTACCGTTTTTCTAATGGCTGTGACATTTTTCTTCGCCTGTTCTGTTGATATCTCATAGTATGGCGCTGCCTCTATTGCCAAATCAAAATCTATCGCAGAATTATCTTCGTCCACATTCAGTGATAAAAATTCTCCATAAATATCCGGATTCACATCATACATCGGAGAAAGTACCCACCCTTTCTCCTCCAGAATAAATCCATGATTTCTAAAATGATCGTCTGTATTGGACACTGCCATGCTAAACACAATACGCTTCCACAATTCCTGTATATCTTTTTTAGGTGTTGCTCCGTTTGCTTTCAGAAAAGAAACTATTTCAAGATAACTACTTCCGTCCGCTGCGTTTGCACCATCCTTTTTACCAAGCATAGTCATTGCTGAAGAAAAGTGAATTCTTCGGCTTTCTATTCTGTCAAATCGCTTTACAAGAAATGTCGTTCCCAATCTGGAAAATTTTTCAGCTTTTGCCTCCGGAACATTAAGTCCACACATAACAGCCAGTTCATGTACTACCATTTCCCATGCCCCGGAATTAAAATCATCATGTTTAGACGGAAATTTGGCAATCCAAAGTGAGCCATCCGTCGCCAGCACAGAGGCTTTGGGTCTCGCCCCTCCCAAAGAAGATCCGGGAGCAAGTAATTGCTTTAACCATTTCTCATTCAGCCCCTTTTCATCATTTTCAAACGCAATCGATGCCTGTTCGAGTTCTCTTAATGACGTCCACGGTGGTGTTGCAAATTCCCTGTCATTGGACAAGAATTCACCTTCCAACTCCGTTTTAAAACGCAATCCGCCCATTCTTGCTTCATCATACACTCCCAGAAGATAATCACTGTCTAAAAGCTTTCTAGGTTTTTCACCTGCATTTTTGGCACGCAATTCCTCTCTGCGTTTCATCAGACGCTGTCCCCATCTATCAGGGCAGGAATCGGCAAATACTCCGAATATCTTCTTATCATCGTGAATATATTGCCTTCCCTTATACATCTGTAAATCGGGATCTAATATCATATTTCCCTTTTCCAGCCATTTCTGATCATACTCAAAAGAGTAAAATTCCTTTCCTCTCGTCTGCGAAACATAGATTGTACCTATAATTTCTTCGTGATAAGGCTGAAAATCAGCAAAAACAAAAATCTTTTTTTCTTTATCCACTCCCTATCCCCTCCTGGGTGCGCGCTTTCTTACAGGCAAATCAAGATCCTGTAATTTCCGTCCCAATTCATCATCTTTAGCAACAAGCAGTAAATCCTTATCCATATAATTCAATGCATGAAGCACAGCCGCATAGCACCCCATTGCCACAGAAGGTGAGCCTTTTTCTATGGATACTAAAGTAGCTCTGCTGATTCCTGCTCTTTCCGCAACCAATTCCGACGTCAATTTTCTGCGCAGCCTTGCATACTTTATCTGTAGTCCCATTTGCTCAAGTATTTTTTCTGTTTCAGGCAACAACACTATTGTTTTTTTCGGCATAATCCCATCTCCTTATGTAAATATTATTAAACATTTATATCTACTTTGTCAAATTTTATTTACACTATTGAAAAAATATCTCTGTCACGGATCCGACAGAGATATTATATAGTATGCCTATTACTCCGTTATCCTATAACGAATAACATACTGTCAAATATTACGCACAGCAATCTGTTAGCTACTCCCCATTATTTTGTAGAAATTAATTAGATTCAACTTCCTATGCTACATCCTCTGCCTGAATCTCCGGCTCGGTATCGGCGATTTCAATCTGATCCGCCAAATCCATGCAATCTATATAATGATCTCCTATCCGGAACGCATAGAAACTTCTGTAATCCGAGGTCATAGGGTCTGTATCCTGATGCTTTCCGGCATTATTATCCTGAAAATATTTCGGAAGGTAGTCAGACTGCATATGTATGTCCTTTGCATCCATGTTCTGCAGATAAACATAAATAATGGTATTACTATCGTCTAACGTGATGGCATATTCATATCGGTCGGTCCAATTTGCCATCGCCACATACGCAACGCTGCAATAATTTTCTTCATCCTGATAGAGCATATTCGTCTGATCCTGATAAGAGAATTTCAAATTCCGCAGACGTTCTGTTTCTGCCTCATACTGTTCCCTGGTATATTGATTTTCCAAATAGATCTGGCAGGTTGCTGCAAATATTTCATCACGGGTCTGATAATAAAAATCTTGTGAAACGGTGTCCATATCTGCGGAAGGAAACACCGCTAAAGGGCTGTAGACTCCCTTTCCCTCTAATTTGTGGTATGCTTCTCCCTCCCGGGAAGTGATTCTTGTCCCATAAATAAAATGATAGCATACGTAAGACAAAATAATCCCCAGCACAATCACTGCTGCCGCAACTGCAAATACTACTTTCTGCTTTTGGGTCATCTTTTCGTTCATTTTCCTTACCTGAATTCTCCTCCCACAAGCATTCACACAAACGATATTTTTATCACAATTTCATTAACTGATGCTAATTATTTTGATATTGTCAATTTAAAATATCCCAATCACATAATCGTAACTATAGGTGTGCACATACAACCGATCATCCTTCTCTGTCATGAGGTCCGGCATCTTTTTCAGGGGCAGGCGGTCGATCACTTCTCCTTTCACAAGGAAATTCATGCTGTTGTAGGTCTGGTCGGCGCTCCGCCACAGCAGCTTCTCATTTTCCAGATCATAGGCAAACATAAAACAGGTGTCCGGCTGGGCATAGCCGTTCATTACCGAAGCCCCATAGAAGATCCCGTTCTCAAGGCGGGCGTTGTTGCCGTTGACGTACCATTTGTCTGTGGGATATTCCAGTACAGACAGGCAGTCAGCGCCAATGCTGTTAATTTATATTGTTTTTTCATAATGTCCTCTTTCTATTTTGCTTTATTTTTCCAACAGGAAATCTACAATGTTTTTTTGTCGGATGCCTCCCCGGTTAATGTGTAATAAAGTGTCCATAGATAACACCACTTTTTCATAATTATCTGTGATTGCCTCTAAGGGAGCGAATTCCCGATTTGTATTTTCCGGTGTCAGAATGTAGCATACCTGAACATATAATCTTTCATCCAGCCTATCTGCCACAAAGTCCACTTCTGCAACACCCTGTTTTCCTATCGTCACTGTATATCCTCTGCGAAGCAGTTCCTGATATACAATGTTTTCCAACACTCCTGCAATATCATTATCTTGATATCCCATAACCGCATGTCGGATTCCCAAATCCGAAAGATAATACTTTTCCTGCGTTTCCAGTATTTTCTTCCCCTTAATATCAAATCTTACAACCTTATGAATCAGGAATGCGCTCTCCAAAGCCTTTAGATAATTATAAACGGTTTCTATGCTTAGCTTTCTTCCCTGACTCTTTAAAAAATCAGTAATTGTTTTTGCTGAAAACGTATTTCCGATATTGTCCATAAGATATCTAATAATACTTTCCAATAATGCAGTATCTCTGATATTATTCCTTGCAATCACATCTTTTAATAAAACAGAATTATAAATGTCCTGAAGATATTGCATAATCCTACTTTCTTCCCATGTCATCTGATGGATGCCCGGCAGCCCCCCAAATCGAACATAGTTGGAAAAATTTTCCTGAATGGACAATTCTGCTTCTCCTTCATTGGTTCCAGAAAACTCTAGATATTCCTTAAAATCCAAAGGATATACACGAATCTCCACATATCTGCCTGCTAGCAACGTAGCCAGTTCTCCGGATAGCAATCTTGCATTCGACCCGGTCACATAGATATCACAGTCAATATCTACACGCAGAGAGTTGATTGCCTGCTGCCAGCCGTCCACTTCCTGTATCTCATCCAGGAGAATGTACAATTTTCCCGAAATCTTTTCCTCTAGTTCTATCAGGTTCCGATATAAAGCTTTATATTCTTTTAAATGATCGTATCTTAATGATTCAAAATTTATATAAATAATATGATCCGGATCTTTGCCCATACCAAGCAGTTCCTGCCTCGTCAATTCCAATAGGGCACTTTTTCCGCTTCGTCGCATACCGGTGATGACCTTTATGACCGGTTTATCAATAAAATCTCTGATATTGTCCATATATCTTTCCCGAATAATCATTACTTCCACCTCCAGTTCTTTTATTATAGAATTTTTGCAGAAAAATATCAATAGTTTCTAGTGTAGTAGAAACTATTGATATTTTATCGTTTTGTTTCTTATATATTATTATCTTTTTGTTATGTATTAATTCATCTTTCTAACACCAGTTTTCCGGAGACCGTCTTTATCACCCGCCATATGGCATCAGATCATTAAAAGTCGCCCAAGCTTCCTCATAAGTGTAATCCGCCAGCTTAAGCCACCCCCGGCAAGGCATAGTCGATGTTTTATAGACTCTCTGTAATTATAGTCTACATTCTACCGACCCGTCTGTCACGTGCTTACTTCTGCACCGCTTCCATCAGACGCTCCTGCCAGTCATAGAAAGCCTGGCCGTCCACCAGGCAGCGTTCGTTCTCACCTATCCATAATCCCTGTTCTTCCGACGCGTAGCGAAAGGTCCTTGTCTCACCGTCTGCATAAACAAACTGAAAATATCCCGATTTTCATGTCTTTTAATGTATGAAAATCGGGATACCCTAAGTTCCTCAGAATACTACTTTATAACGAAATATCGATCACCGGAGCAGGTGCGACCTGAGCACCGATTCCAGCGGCATCGGCAGAAAAAGATGTCCCGGAGTATCCGGCAGATAAGCTCACGCCGCCTCCGGAGGGAATGACGGGATTGTCCTTCATTTTCTCCAGATGGTCAAACACTGCCTTGAGGTATTCCGCATCTGCCTTGACGATTTCTTTCATCTCTTTGTTGCGGTGTTTGATCTTTATCATCTTGAGGTCTGCGGGATCCATCTCCCTATTCACAGAGACCGCACTATCTGATAATCCATCCAGCCCCATCTCTTCCATCAGGTTGCGTAAGCTATCGGACATCTCTTGCATCATCTCCGAGGTGAAATCGCTCATTTCCGACATAAAGTCTCCTGTCTGCGCATAGAATGCATCTATGCCAAGATCAATATAGTCGGATATATCATAGCTATCCCCTGCATACGCCTCACTGCCTGCATACTCATATGCGGAGAGATCCCTTGACATTTCTTCCGCATTCTGCACATTTTCCGCTTCTGTGTCCTGCGCATCCTTCGTTTCTTCTTCGCTGATCCGGTCTCCCTGGCAGATTCCGCCGGCTGCCTTCGCCAGTTCCTCTTCTTCTAAGTGTTTCGCCTTTTTCTTCGCTACACGCTCCATGGCTTTGGCATGGTTGATTGCTGCTTCGATCTCGTCATCATCATAATTTCCGCTCTGCTTCTGCCGTTTCAGGCGCAGGACTTCTCTCCGCGCCTGCCCGGCTGCCTGCTTTGCCGCCTGGGACGTCTTGCTCCGCAGTATTTTGGATGAAATATTTTTAAACTGATATTTCAGTTTTTTCAAAGCCAGCGTCGTGTTCTTCGTCTGCTGCCTCTGATTGCGCAGCGATTCACTGTAACTCAGGGAACTTGTAACGATGGAATCCTGGCTCCAGCTGTTCGCCGCCTGCATCTGGCCGTTCCGGTCATCTCTCGCCAACATCCGCCGGATATCGGTAACAGAACTTTTATTTTTTGCTCCGAAGATACTCTTCTGATTGTTCTGCGTCTTTCTTCCTCCGGAAAATGCCTGCGGCAAACCGGTATTGCCGCTCCCGTAAACACCTCCGGTCTTCCCCATAGAAATCATGCAACCTCACCTTACCCTCTGAAGTCAAAGTTCTGGCCGACCTGCCGTTCGTCTGCGGTCTGCACACTGTCACTCCGTGTGTTGAAATTGTAGGTTTCTATCTTAGACAACAGTTCTTCTATGGAAATGGCGCTGATCGTTACCGTATCCGACTTCTTGTCTTTTAGCCGTTCTTCCTTTTCTTTCTTAGCTGCCTTCTTCTCCGCAGCCTTTTTCTCTGCTCTCTTCTGCTCGCCTTTTTTCTCGATTCTTGCCTTCTGATCTGCGCTTGACTTCTTCAGCACTGCAAAAAATGACAGTGTTCCTCCATCATTTACCTGCATTCCAAAGCCCTTGACATTCGCACCAGAACTCTGCAGGCTGGTCTTTAACTGCTGTATCTGTGCAGCAGCACCACTCAGGATTCCCTCATACTGCTTCCGGAATTTCTCATCCGTCGCCATCTGTTCGATCTTGTCCTCATCAATGAGAACAACCGTCTTATAGCCATTGGCATATTTTGCAGCATTGGCTTTTGCATTCTCCTTCTGATCTCTGCTGACCAGAATAAAATCATAATTTCCGTACTTCTTCTTCAGCTGCTCATAGTATTTCGCAGCCTTCTCCGACAGCTCCGGCTGACCGATGGTCCTGCCGTAATTCCCAGTCGTTCCCTTCGTCTGTTTCGCTTCAGAAGTGCCGGCCGTGCCTGCAGCACTCGTCGTATCCTTCATTGTCTTGTTCTTTGTATTCTTGCTGTAATTACTCTGCGCAGCATATGCACCGATGCTGCTTACCCCTATCTCTGTCATACTGATCTCCTCCTTGAAAATAGATGCCAAATCCGTTTGTTTTCACAGTTATCTTACTATGTATATCGTCTTCTTTTCTGAATACATTGATAGTAATAATGCCAAAAGACCACATTTCCGATCCTTGTCACCGATCAGAAATGCGGTCTTTATATTATATTTTTTCTTACTGATTCAAATTGTTGATCGTATGAGATAACTGTCCGAGAATCTTCTTGATCGCTTCACTGGAGGTCGCCATATCTCTCGCCAGCTTCTGGACCTCCGTTGCTACCACCGCAAATCCCTTGCCCTGATCTCCGGCTCTGGCTGCTTCAATGGATGCATTCAGTGCCAGGATCTGCTGTCTCTTGCTATAACCGTCGATTTCCTTCGTTCTGTCTTCCGCTTCTGCGATCTGCTGTGCAGCATCTGCAATACCGCCTTTTAATTCTCCTACCAGATTTGTATTTCTACGATGAGCATAGCTTGATCTCACAAACATATTGATGACATCGCCTAAAAGCTCAGCAGATGCGTCAATCTGCTCCTTAGTCTTCACATTTACCTTTTTCAGGGCCTTAATATATTTATCCTCATCAATACCCAGCTCTCTCGCTGTCTGACGGAACTTCTCCTCATCCGGATTCTCCGGCAGCACCTGTCCTCCGATAATACTGCCCAGCACGGTTCCATCCTCCAGTGTGATCGGAATACCAAAATCCACAAGTCCCGCATGGCAGGGATACACACCATGGCCTTCTCTGTCACACTGCTCGCAGCGCTTTTTTCCCTCTGCGCTTCCTCTCGTCAGATCAATACAGAACTCCGTAAAATTATAACAGTCACTGATGTATTTTCCGTCTGCACCTACAGCCACGGTTGCCAGTCCTGTGCTGCTTGCCCAGTTCTTCATGATCTGCTCAAATTTGTTCATGTCACAAAAATCCTGAATCTTCATATAGCTTCCTACTTTCCCGGTCATCTTAACCGTTGAGCGCATCAAAGCCGGAAATTTTTGATCCCGGCATCATCTTAGATTTACACAAAAATTATACCACAAATTGCAATATTTTTCGCCATTTTCGCCATTTTTACCAATATTTTCACAACATTTTCTATCTATGCTTCCTTCCTGCTTTCTTCCCTCCAAACGCTCTAAAATAGATGAAATGCAATGTCATCTATTGTATAATTATCTGGATGCAGATATGAGTGCTGATCGTGGAAAAAGGAGGTGCCGTTAATTGAAGAAAACGAAGATATTCTTAAGAAAAATATATGTTCTCGTTCTGATATTATCTGCCGCCCTGCTCAGTGCCTGCTCCGCTGATCCTTCCGATGAAGCAGAAAAATACGTTGTCCTGATCGGCGAAGATTCTGAAATCACAGAAAAACTTTCTGACATTGATCTGCTTGTCATAGATGCGGAATATTTTTCCAAAAATGACATTGCCCGTTTAAGAGAAAATGGTATCCGTGAAATCTACTCCTATATCAATATTGGATCGATCGAGAGCTTCCGGTCCTATGATACAGACTTTGAGAAATATACTCTGGGTGCCTATGAGAATTGGCCGGAGGAAAAATGGATCGATGTCTCAGCTCCGGAATGGCAGGCATGTACAGCTTCCAGAGTAGACGCCCTGGTACAGAAGGGTGTGGACGGCTTTTTTGTCGATAACACGGATGTATACTATAACTATCCGCAGGAATCCATCTATGACGGAATCCTTACAATTCTGGACTATATGGACCATACCGGCAGAAAGATCATGATCAACGGTGGGGACTGCTTTGTAAAAAAATATCTTACAACAGAAAAAAACGTTCTCATCGATGGGGTAAACCAGGAGAACGTTTTTACTGCGTATGATTTTTCAAAGGATATCTATACTAAAAATGATCAAAGCACGCGTGAATACTATACTGAGTATCTGGACCTGGCTATGTCACACGGCTGTACCGCTTACACCCTGGAATACGCAACGGATCCCACCATCCGCAGGCAGGCAGCCGCCTACGCCGGGAAGCATGGGTACATCTGCTATATTTCTGATAATATCGGGTTATGTCTGGGAAGATAACATATTCCTCTCAAGCGCCATCACAGAAATGTTGTCGCACAGGTATCCAGATGCTTATTTTTCACACTAGCATTATCACTTAGGCACTCATCACAATAATAATAGATATTGTATCCCCCCTTCCCTCGTGTGTCCTCTGTCACCGAGAAATATCCGGCCTGCATTTTGGCTGTCGATCTGTTCAGAAAATGAATTTCACGCTGCTTCAGCGAATCCGGTATATCCGAAGACATGCTATATATTGCCGGGTTATACTTTCCTGTAGTAATATAATCCAGCTGGATCTCCGTAAAATAGTTCTTCAGATTCGCCTGGTCTGCAGCGACCTTTGCCTTATGTATATAAGACAGATACTGTGGTGCCAATACTCCCACCAACATTGCCCTGAGTATAAGAAAGACCCGCATGGTCTTCCCAGGCAGGTCTTTCTTCCGGTCATATATTCAGTTTTATCAGTTCTCTATTATTCGCAAAGCTTGGAAAATGCATCCGCTACGAACTGAACCTTAGGTCCGATGATTACCTGAACGGAGGTCTTACCGGGTTTCATGACACCGGCTACGCCTGCAGATTTGATCACCTTATCATTCACTGCGGTAATGTCTTTTACTTCCAGTCTCAGTCTTGTGATGCAGTTGTCAATGCTTGCAATGTTGTCCTTGCCGCCGCAGCCTTCCAGAATGGTTGCTGCGATTGCTGCGAAATCATCATTTGCCAGCTCGATCTTCTTCTCTGCTTCTACATCATCATCTTCTCTACCGGGGGTCTTCAGATCCCATTTCTTGATAGCGAAGAGGAATACGAAGTAGAATACAGCAAATGCTGCGATCCCCAGAGGGATGATCAGCCAGATCTTCTGTGCGGCAGGCAGGGAGGATGAGAACAGCAGATCCATCGCACCTGCGGAGAAGCTGAAGCCTGCACGGAAGCCGAGGGCAACAGTGATCATGGTGAAGATGCCGTACAGTGCTGCGTAGATCACATACAGTCCGGGAGCTAAGAACATGAATGCAAACTCAAAGGGCTCGGTAACGCCGCAGATGAAGGAACAGATTGCTGCAGAAGCTACCAGACCGATCGCTGCCTTTTTCTTGGCGGGCTTTGCACATTTTACCATTGCCAGAGCCGCACCGGGGATACCGAACATCATACAAGGGAAGAAGCCGGACATATACATTCCAAGGCTCCAGGATACATCAGCGCTTGTCTCACCTGCCCAGAAGTGCTGCAGATCTCCAAGTCCGATGGTATCGAACCAGAATACGTTGTTCAGTGCGTGATGTAATCCGGTAGGGATCAGCAGACGGTTCAGGAAAGCATAAACACCTGCGCCGACTACATCCAGACCTACAATGGCTTCACCGAGAGCTACCAGACCGCCGAACAGTAAAGGCCATACGAACAGCAGTACAACAGACGCCAGAATAGATACCACACCTGCTACGATAGCTACGCAGCGCTTACCACTGAAGAAGGACAGCCAGTCGGGAAGCTTGGTATCCTTGAACTTGTTGTAGCACATGGAACCGATAATACCGGCAATAATACCGATAAAGGGATTCGCAATCTTGTTGAATGCCAGTGTCTTGGTAGCATCCTCAGCGATGGAGGGCATAATGGTCGTAACAAATCCGGTAGACAGAAGTGTTGTGAGCATCAGCCAGGAAGCCAGAGCTGCGATGGCTCCGGTACCGTCATTTTTCTCTGACATACCGACACCTACACCAATTGCGAACAGGATCGCCATGTTGTCGATCAAAGCACCACCTGCTTTTACGAGGAACAGACCGATCAGATTTGCTACACCCTGGATCTCACCACCCTGCATTGTTGCCGGGCACAACCAGTAACCAATACCCATGAGGATACCGCAGATCGGCAGAACCGCTACGGGAAGCATTAACGCTTTACCCAGTTTTTGAAGAAACTTCATACATTTCTCCTCCTTTACATTATACTAAACCGGAACAGTTCCGGTCAGTTTCATTAGTTGATACGGACGTACTGCTCTTAAGAGATCTGGAGCACGTCCTCGCCGGGAGATACCTCTCCCTCTTTCAGAATACTGATCTTGTTATATTCATCAGTATTGCAGACCAGGACCGGAGTGATGATATGCAGTCCAGCTTCCTGAATCTTCTCCAGATCCGCATCCAGCAGAAGATCGCCCTTTTTGACATGGTCTCCGGCAGCAACATGTGCTGTGAAGGGGGCTCCCTTAAGTGTCACGGTGTCCAGTCCGATGTGGATCAGAAGCTCCGCTCCCTGATCCGTTGTCATGGTGATCGCATGGAGCGTATCAAATACCACGGTCACCTCTCCGTCTGCGGGAGCATATATTTTACCCTCAGAGGGGATCACTGCAAATCCGTCTCCCAGTATTTTCTCGGAAAATGTAGGATCCGGTACCTCCGTAAGAGCAACTGCCTTCCCCTTACATGGAGATCCGATACAATTACCTTTTCGCTTACCTTTCAAAAAATCTAACATGTGAACTCCTTTCCGTCGATATATACCGCTGCAATGTTCAGTTCCTGATCCAGGAGTACGAAATCTGCCCTCTTACCAACGGATATACTGCCCACTTCATTGAAAATGCCGATCTCCTTCGCCGGATTCTCCGTGGCACACATCACTGCCGTCTCTAACGGGAGGCCTACGGTTTTTACTACAAACCGCATACAATCCATCAGATTCGTCGCCGATCCGGCGATCGTGCCGTCATGCAGGGTAGCCAGATTGCCTCTGACAGTAACCGGCTGTCCTCCCAGCGTATATTCACCATCCTCCAGGCCCGTTGCACGCATACTGTCACTGATCAGGATCATGCGGTCAGCACCAAACATCGCAAATGTTGCACGGATCACTGACGGATGAATGTGTACACCATCACAGATCAGCTCCGGATGACATTTCTCTGAATCTCTCACTGCTCCGATCACGCCGGGCTCCCTGTGGTTCAGCGGCGGCATTGCATTATACAAATGTGTTGCATGAGATGCTCCATGTTCAATGGCTTTCCTTGCTGTATCATAACCGGAAGCTGTATGCGCCAGTGAAATGACCACTTCTCCTTTGGCTCTGTCGATAAATTCCATCGCTCCCGGCTCCTCCGGTGCGATATCTACCAGCTTGATCAGCCCATTCGCCGCTTTCTGCAGCTGACTGAAATATTCATAATCGCAGTGCATGATATTTTCTGCAGCCTGAGCACCCTTTTTCGCCGGACTGATAAAAGGTCCTTCCATATTAATGCCCACCAGGTGGGATCCACCGGAATACTCATAGCTGCCGGCATTTTTCATGACCTCCAGCAGTTCATCCTTAGGGATCGTCATGGTAGCCGGGCAGACACTTGTCACACCGACAGATGCCTCATATGCTGTGATGACATCCAGTGCTTCCTTCGTATCGTCACACATATCCGCGCCCTTACAACCATGGAAATGAATATCCACCAGGCCCGGTATCAGATACATGCCTTCCGCATCCACAACAGCTTCCTCACCTGCCGGATCCCCGGTACAGCTTACGAACCTGCCGTTCTCCACGGCTGCATCTCCTCTGACAAACCGATGCTCCTCTGTATATATATTTGCATTTCTGATTCTCATGACCTATCAGCTTCCCCTTTCTTATTCAGAAAGCTTACTGAGCGCTGCTTCGTCTGCCACCAGTGTCACATCATTATGAAGCTGTAATACCGATGCCGGCACCTGCGGTGTGATGGGTCCGAAGAAAGCTTTCTGTACGATCTCCGCCTTGTCTTCGCCGCTGGCTACGATCAATATTTTCTTCGCCTGCATAATGGTCTTGATCCCCATGGTATATGCCTGCTTCGGGACATCCTCCGCCGATGCGAAGAATCTCTTGTTGGCTTCGATCGTAGACTCTGTCAGGTTCACACAATGTACCTGCTTGTCAAAACTCTCTCCCGGTTCGTTGAAGCCGATGTGCCCGTTATGTCCAATTCCCAAAAGCTGCAGGTCCACGCCGCCCAGTGACTGGATCAGTTCCGTATATCTACGGCATTCTTTCTCCGAATCCGGTTCCATTCCGTTTGGCAGATGTGTATTTTCCACCGGGATATTCACATGGTCAAACAGATTCTGGTGCATAAAATAGTAATAACTCTGATTGTTTTCCCGGCTCAGCCCCTTATATTCATCCAGGTTCACCGTCATAACCTCAGAAAAGTCCAGGTCTCCCTTGCGGAACCATTCCACCAGCTGTTTATACAGACCGATGGGTGTGGATCCCGTAGCCAGTCCGAGAACACAGTTCGGTTTCATGATAACCTGTGCCGATACGATATTTGCAGCCTTTCTGCTCATATCTGCATAATCTTTCGCTTTGTATATTCTCATGAATCTCTCACTCCATTTCGCATATTTTACTACGGACATTCAGTACCATGGACGGTGCCACACTGAGTTCATCAATTCCCATCTGTACAAATCGTGTTGTCAGTGTCGTATCCGCTCCCAGTTCTCCACAGATGCCGACCCATTTTCCATGCTTATGTGCTCCGTCAACAGTCATCTGTATCATACGCAGGACTGCCTCATGATGTGGATTATAGAATCTGTCCAGTCTGTTGTTCTGCCTGTCGATAGCCAGAGTATACTGTGTCAGATCATTCGTGCCGATACTGAAGAAATCAACATGCTCCGCCAGCTCCTCACTCATCATGACAGCTGCAGGAGTCTCGATCATAATTCCCTGTTCCGGAATTGCGTAAGGAAGCTTTTCTTCCTCCAGCTCCTTAGCCACCTCAGCCACGATTTTCTGAATATCCAGCACTTCCTCCACGGAAATGATCATCGGATACATAATAGCCAATGTTCCGTATTTTGCCGCCCTGAGAAGTGCTCTCAGCTGGGTCTTGAAGATCTCCGGCTGCTCCAGACAGATCCGGATCGCACGGTATCCCATGGCAGGATTATCTTCCTTGCCCAGTCCGAGGTAATCTACATTTTTATCCGCACCGATATCAAGGGTACGGATGATGACCTTTTTCCCTGCCATCATCTGCAGCACCTGACGGTAAGCATTGAACTGTTCTGTCTCATCCGGAAGAGAATTCCTTCCGAGATATAAGAATTCACTGCGGAACAGGCCAATTCCCTCCGCATCATTCTCCAGTACATATGCCACATCCGGTACGCTGCCGATATTTGCATATACATTGACCTTGCGTCCGCTCTTTGTCACGGATTCACGTCCCTTGTATTCTGCCAGCAGGCTTCTTAGTCTCTGTTCCGTCTGCTGTGCCGCTTCTGCCTGCCGGATCTGCTCTTCCTCCGGATCCAGGTAAAATACCGCTTCCCTGCCGTCCACAATAGCCCGGGTTCCGTTATGGATTTTCTCCAGTTCCAATGGTACCCCTATCAGTGCCGGAATATTCATCATACGTGCCAGGATCGCAGTATGGGAATTCGTCGAACCATGTACTGTGACAAAGGCCAGGATCTTACTCTTATCCATCTGTACCGTCTCACTGGGTGTCAGATCATCTGCCACAATGATCGACGGCTCCATAGTACTCCAGTCAATCTGCTCCTCCCCGGACAGATTGCGGACGAGCCGGTTGGAGATATCCCTGACATCCGCAGAGCGGGCCTGCATATATTCATCATCCATGTTGGCGAACATCTCTGCGAAATTATCACCGGTCACTGCCACCGCATACTCTGCATTCACTTCTTCGTTCTGAATCATGCTGTGAATGGCATCCTGATAATCGTCATCCTCGAGCATCATCTGATGCACCTCGAAAATGGCTGCATTGACTTCTCCGACCTCCTGCAGAGCCTTCTCGTATAACTGTCCCAGCTGCGTCATCGTACGTTCCTTAGCCGCATCCAGCCGTTTCAATTCTTCCGTTGTGTTGTCGATATGGATCCTCTTAACGAGACTGTCCTTTTTCTTCAAAACACTCACAGGTCCGATCGCTGTTCCCTTATATACGGATTTTCCAATATATTTTTCCATTTTCTACCTTCCAAACTCTGTCGTGCAGGTCTTCTCCTAGAGGTTCTCACGGAAAAACTTCTGAAGCTCTGCTGCGGCGGTATCTTCATCCGCTCCTTCTATCGTGACTTCCACATTGTCTCCGTGCTTCACGCCCATTCCCATGATCGCCATCAGTTTGCCTGCTGCAGCTGATTTTCCATTACAGGAAAGTGTCACTGTACTCTGATACTTTTTCGCTTCCTTGGCGAGCAGTCCCGCAGGACGTGCATGCAGACCGATTTCATCCTTAATGATATAGCTGAACTGTTTCATCGGCAATATTCCTCCTTATTTTATATTTCTTGCTTTATTTATGTAGCATATTGTACATACTTTTCGTTCGTCTGGCTGATTATATATACATATTACCCATTTTTTTATTGTTTGTCTACATCGTTTTTGATATATTGTATATTTTTGAACATTATCGTAAAATTTTGTAAACTTTTTAATAAAAAATTTATAGAAAAAGGATGCCTGCTTATCTGGCACCCTTTCTTGGATCATTCTTTTGGTTTTGTTATTTTCTGTAGTCAGCATCCGGCTGCTGTTCCTCCAGCTCCTCATAAAACCGGTAATTATTCTTGCCGTTCTGTTTGACATAATACAATGCCTTATCCGCTTTTATATAATATTCTTCAAAGTTTCCTCCCTGTCTGCACATGCACAGACCGCAGGACAAGGATGCCGGTGAAGTCTCCGTCGCAGCATTTTTTGCCGCACGAAAGCTGTCAAACAGCTTTCTCACCCGCGTGTTCATCTCTGCTTCCGATACCTCCGGCAGATAGAACAGGAATTCATCTCCTCCCAACCGGCAGACCACTGCGTTCTCCATGCACTCTGTGAGCACCGCTCCTACCGTCTGAGGGCACGATCCCCCGCCTTATGTCCATAGACATCATTGATCTTCTTCAGATTATCCATATCCACAAATCCCAGACAGCCATCCTGCTTCTGCATTTTTTCAAGGATCAGTGCCTCACCCTTATGACGAATGGGAAGACCTGTCAGATAATCCAGGCTTTCCCTTGCCTCTCTCTGCCTGGCCAGCTCCAGCTCACGAATACGATCCATTGTCTGGATCAGCGTAACGACCAGCAGGACCACCAGTCCGATTGCGATAAAGATCCCGGACAGTGACACCACCCGATACACCGCTGTCACCTCCAGCATGACTGCGATCATGGCAGCTACCAGTCCGATCAGCGGAAGCTTGTAATGTTTCGCCGTTCCCTTGATGAGATCCCGGCAAATGGTGATAAATATTGTTAGGACCGTTCCTGCGATCACCAGATGGGACAAGAACATTGTCGAGATAAAATCTGCAATATTCAGTACCTGTAAGACCGTGCATATCACAAAATTCACACAGGTGATACACTCTGCCACATGATAGACCTTCCGGTACCTTCCCTGCTGTACACTGTCAATATAGAACAGGATTGGAACCGGGCAGAGCATCACAGCGAAGAAGCACATATTCGACAGAATAGAAGCATTGGAAACAAACAGCTGGCGCAGCTTCGATTCTCCCAACATCCACACTGCTCCCAGGAGCATGCACCATCCCAGATACTCCAGATCAAATCTCGTCTTATATATAATATCAAGCACCAGACTGATGATCAGCACGACCAGCCCGGCAAACAGCATGGCGCAGGCGATCAGAGTTACCATAAAATAGCAGTGGAACATATATGCCCAGATATCTGATTTATCCCCGCAATATACCTTGTTGACAACACCTGAATACTTTTTCGTAAAGCATTGCAGCTCTATCCGCACTTCCTGTCCCGCATCCTCATCGGATGTCTCGCAGAATACATACCGGCTGGCAGAATTTTTTCCAAAAGGTCTGGTATTCTCCGTATCATACACCGTCCTCAGTTCCCCACCGATGTAAATACGCACATTCTCCAGAGAGGATCTGATGGCGATCGTATTTCCAGAAGCTCTCCTGCAGGCACATCACATCTGCCCGGGACCGGAATCTCCTCTTCTGTTCCATCTGCCAGCACCCGATAAAAGGTTCCCGTATAAGTAATGCTTTCCTCCGTGACCGTTTCCCGTTCACTTGGGTAAATATATTGTCCCAAAAGGAATGCCGCAAGCAGCACACATATCACCACATAAAATAATCTTCCCATGCAGCGTTTGCTGCTTCGTAATCGTCCTGTCCTTTTTGAGCATCACTGTCTGCAGACATTATGGCATCCAGATTCGCACCGGTATCCTGGATCTGACTCTCCAGCTTCTGAATTTCCTCTTCACAGGATGTCATAACGGCAGCATCTGATTCTACCAGATGCTGATACTGTTTGATTCTGTATTTCGCAGTCATTGTCTCTAAATCCTGCAGATATTCCAATGACGGAGACCAGACCTCCGTGATCTTCTCTATATTTGAACGGATCACTAATGTCGAGATCAGTGCCACCAACACTAAAAACTATCTTACATATGGTCTTTTTCGGTTATTTTGCGAATAACACGGCATGGGTTGCCGGCTGCCAGGCTATACGGAGGAATATCTCTGGTCACAACACTTCCTGCTCCTATTACACATCCCTCCCCAATGGTAACACCACCACATACAACCACATTGGATGCCAGCCAGCAATTATCTTTTATAGTGATCGGCTTCGCATATTCAAGAGTATAAAGGCTGCCATCTTCTCTCGTCCTGACATTACGTTCCTCCGGCAATAAGGGATGCATAGGAGTTGCCAATGTAACATTAGGACCGATCATCACATTATCCCCTATATGTATTTCACATACGTCTAAGCATGTGAAATTAAAATTAGCATAACTACATTTTCCGAAGGAAGTGTGACATCCATAATCAAAATAGACCGGGGCCTGCAAATACGGAAGTTCCTCTGTTGCCGGCAATAATTCCCTCAATATCTGATTTTGCTCTTCTTGCTGATCTTCATCTATCAAATTATATCTTCTTGATAATTTACGTGCATGCAAACGTAATTGTTCCAATTCGTTATCCGACGAATCATACAACTCTCCGCTTAACATTTTTTCTCTTTCCGTCATTTCTGATAGCCTCCTGATCTCTTTTTTCATATTGTTATGTTTGCTGGTCAAAGTCTCGCATTATCTTGCTGTGATAAAGTCTTTTTTGATGTCAAGAAACGCGTAATAGTAATCATCCTCTGTGATCAGATGATTATTCATATATCGTAATGCCTTTTTTTCAGATTCACAAGCATTGCATCCAGTTCATCAAAGCAACTTCCTGTATAATCCGTCTTGTCCTCCAGTTCAATGGTAAATCACATCAATAATACAACAAGGCCTAAACTTCATGGTTCGACACCCATGAAGAAGGTTCTGAAGTCATTTGACAATTGAGTTCCTTAACGTGAACATAAATTACGCTTCTTACATAGTTTTTTATTTTCATACATATAGGAATCTGCCTTATCCAATAACATCTGCAGTGTGCAGGTTCCTTCATCCGTTGAATGTGCCCATCCGCATGCATAGTCGATCGGGATTTGATCTTCATTACTATTTAATCTGTCTTTTTCTCTGCTTAAGCTTTGTAACAGTTCCCCAATCTCCGTTTTATCTGTATGGTAAATCACAGCCATGAATTCATCTCCGCCATATCTTCCCACAAAATCCTTGTCCGGAATCACGCTGCGTAAAAGCCGGGAGAAATTCATGATCAACCGGTCTCCTGCCGAATGTCCCATGGTATCGTTTACTGTCTTCAGATTATTCAAGTCAAACATGATGCAGGCTGTAGGCTCAATGATCATATCCTGATCTCTAAGCAGAGCCTCACAGGCAGATTTATTAGGCAATCCGGTATGGGCATCCGTATATGCCCTCTGTTCTAACAGCTTATTTTTCATTGCCATCTTCATAGCTGCCAGCGTCTGCATAATAACCAGAATCACTAGACACAACATATTAAGCGCTGACAACAGTTCTATCGTACGAATCTTTACTGCGATTTTTTCTGAATAATTTTCCGCAGCAAATACCGTTTCATCTGCCATATGAAAATAAATTTCGCTCATATTAACAATATCTGTATTTTCATAGCCACCGCTTCTTACTGCCTCGATTTCTTTTTTTAATTTCTCCCAATAATCACTCTGAACCTGCAATTTATCCTGATATTCTTTATCGTGGAGCTTTACCAGATCATAATGTCCATCCTGATATCTTAATCCGCTCAGAATATCATCCAGATATTTTATCAATTCATCGCTCCGGCTTCCTGTAATTTCTAATTTCACCATGCGCTGCGTGTCTCCACGCACCAGACCTGCATAATTGATCACACGCGCAGTCCCTTGTAACCTGGTAATCTGTACCATTATCATAATAATAAGAAGCACCAGGATCAATATAAGACAGCTTTGTATCATACCTATTATATTTTTGTTTTTCCTGTCTGATCGTATTTCTCTGTTTAACATGTTAACCTCCTCGAATGCTCTATATAAAATCATATCATAGTTCAATAAGAAAATCAAAAAGTTACACGAACGTTTAGACTGGTATTATGACTGTGCATCAGACGAGGGGCGATCACGCTGCGGGATAAAGATGGATGGAATCACTTAAAATGAAAATATGTTTTTTACCACGAGTCCGTGTTATAATATGAGCAGAAAAGCTGAAAGGAGCATCAACCATGAAAGAAACGAAATACGCAGGAACTCAAACCGAAAAAACCTGATGGCTGCCTTTGCCGGTGAATCCGAGGCACGCAACAAGTATACCTATTTTGCATCCAAGGCCAAGAAGGAAGGCTACGAGCAGATCGCGGCGCTGTTCCTCAAAACCGCTGATAATGAAAAGGAACACGCCAAGCTGTGGTTCAAAGAACTGAACGGCATTGGCGATACCTCTGAAAATCTTCTCTGCGCCGCTGAGGGTGAGAACTATGAATGGACGGATATGTACGACGGCTTCGCCAAAACCGCCGACGAAGAGGGTTTCCACGAGCTTGCCGCACGCTTCCGTCTGGTCGCCGCCATCGAAAAGCACCATGAGGAGCGCTACCGTGCCCTGCTGCACAATGTGGAGATGGCAGAGGTCTTTGCTAAGAGTGAGGTCAAGGTATGGGAGTGCCGCAACTGCGGTCATATCGTAATCGGTGAGAAGGCACCCGAGATCTGCCCTGCCTGCAACCATCCCCAGAGCTACTTTGAAATTCACGCGGAAAACTATTAAAAAAAAGAGAATCATCATAGAGCAGAAGTTTTACATTTGCAAACATTGCGGCAACATCATTGCCAAAGTTAAGGACGCAGGTGTCCCTGTCATCTGCTGCGGCGAGCCGATGAGCGAGATCGTTCCTGGCACCACCGACGCCGCCCGTATCCGCCGACTGGATGAACATGCACAGATCATAATGATCGAGCGTAGCGGCTATGTCTCCTATGCCAACTGTGGTCTGCCGTCATTCATTTTTCTGCTGAGACTCTATCTATAAACATCTATTTAGCGGTAGTGCTCCTCATGGGACTCGAACCCACAACCTACCGGTTAAAAGCCGGTTACTCTACCAATTGAGTTAAAGGAGCATAAAAAAATACCGCCTGCCCTCATCTAAGGTAAGCGGTACGTTCAAACTGGTTTCTATTTCTGTATCCTTCCAGCTACTCTCCCAGTCCGGATACAATATCACAGAATTTTGCACTTGTCATTATACCTGTAATATAAAATATACTATTTGTATCTCATTCCGGTTTTAATTCTGCCAGATCCATAAATTGCTGCTTCCTTACAGCATATTCCTGCTTTCTTTCATCCGGAAGCTTTCGGTAGATCTCTTCAAAGCCTGCTTCCGCATCCTCTGTCCCATATACAGGCTGCATCACTTCACTGTAAAGCCACTCATCCCACAATGCTTCAAACAGTTCTTCTGCATTACGATATACCTTATTTCTATCAAAGCAGGATTTCCGCTCCCTATAATATGTTAAGTATACAAATCCAAATTCACCTGCATCCAGGACACAGGTATCACCTAACATATCATACAATTCCCGGAAAGCTTCTGCAACCTTTTTACATTTATCATGCTCTTCTTTTGAGTACTTTTCTCCCATGCATAAATACCTCATTTCTTGGAATATCTATCATTTAACTTTTCACTATCATTATTGTACTTATTCTTTACTGCATGGAATAATATATGTATAATTATATCGAAGAATTGATATGAAAGGAAAAAGGATAGCGCTTCCCGCCATGCGGTTACGCTATCCTTTTTCTATACATGATTGTTACCGGGGATACAACCCCTTACTTTTTTATGAGCATAACTAACGGACGCTTTCAGCCTCCCACTCTATGACAGCTCCACTGGATGCATCGATCGTAAAGTCATATTCCGTTCCGCCATAGATGATCTTGCCTTCGTATTCCGAACGTCCATCGTCATAATCGAATTGCCATTCGTAGATGTCCTTTTCCGTTGCACCGCTTACACGGCCAAGTGCTGTCTGCTTCGCATCTGCCTCACTAATAGTGACGTTACTGCTATTGCTGCCACTCCATCCGGATGTTTTTTCATCGTATCCGGAACTTAAAATCTCACCGGTATCCACGGCTATTTCATAGTCGTACTTCTTACCGCCTGCGTACCATTCAATTTCATATACCTGGCGTCTGCCTTCATAGTCCAGCTTTGACTTGGTGATCGTTGCATCCGTTGCCTTCACTCCGGCATGCTCAAGAGCTATCTTCTGTGCTGTTTCCTCATCCACCGCGCCGGTTACCGTCTGCGCGGAAGCTGCGACAGAACTCTGCGTTGTGGCAGAATCGGCAGCGGGGACTGTCGTCTCCGTCTGTGCCTGGGTATCTACCGCATTCTTCTCCTGGCTGCTTGGCTGCTGATTTATCACTGGTTTACCGCCACATCCGGTCATAGCCACTGCCAGGGACAGTGCTGCGCCGGTTAAAATCAACTTACGTTTCATCATCTATCTTTACCTCCTTCAATTCAAAGTGAATTGCGTAGATTGTAGCAGGCAGCCATATCCATACTCATATCAGCAATTCACATTAATCATTTTCGTTCAAATACATATTCCGATTCAGATGACAAATCTCTTCTGAAAGTATATCCAAGTCTGTCAAATTTTCGTATCTCTTCAGGATTCTCAATTTCTCTTTCTGCCATGAACCGGACCATCTCCCCTCGGGCCATTTTGGCATATGTCCCTTTCGTTACCAGTTTATTTCCCGATAACTCACAAAAGGAGATCGTAATATAGGTATCCTTAGGTGTCAGATACTTTTCTATGCATTTTGAGTATTCTTTTGATGCCAGATTAATGATAACCCTGCTGTCATCAATCACTGAACGATATAATCTCTCCCCCCAGTAATCATACAGATTTTTTGCATCTCCTATCCCGACCTTTGCCTGCATTTCTAACCGGTACGGTGTCACCCCATCCATTGGTTCCAAAACCCCATAAAACGCAGACAGGATTCTCAAGTTCTTTTGTACATATGCAAGCTGTCTATCTTCAAACACAGCTGGTGCCATATACTGAAATGCGATTCCTTCATAGGATAATACTGCCGGAGTAAGTCCACGGTACAGATCCATAGTTTCCAGTCTGTGAAAGTTCTGTTCGGCAATCTTATCGTTACATTTCCAGACTGCTTTCAGCTCCTCTTTGGACTGACTCTTCATAAAACTCAATATCTCTGCTGTCTGATCCATATGTTTTGGCACATTAACCGGTGCAAGGCTGTCCGTATCGCTTACCATTTTTTTTGCAGGAGACAGTATGATTTTCATCCTTCTAATTCCTTAAGCATATTTTCAGGGTCATCTGCTGCTTTGACTTTATCATTAGCCTTGATGATGACTCCCTGTTCATCGATAAGATATGTGGTCCTTACCACGCCCATAGATAATTTTCCATAGTTTTTCTTTTCTTTCCAGACATCATAGGCTTCAATAACTTTACGTTCCGGATCAGCTAAAAGTGTAAATGCCAGACCATATTTTTCTTCAAATCTCTTATGAGAAGCCACGGAATCTTTACTAACTCCAAGAATGACCGCACCCTTTTCCACAAACTGCGGATATCTCTCTGAAAAACCGCATGCCTGTTTCGTACATCCGGGTGTGTTATCCTTTGGATAAAAATATAAAATCACTTTTTTCCCTGCATAATCACTTAATTTATGCATTACGCCGTTCTGATCCGGCAATTCAAAATCGGGTGCTTTTTTTCCTGCTTCTAACATATATGTTTTCCTCCACTTTCTTATCTAATTTGGTTTTTACATTATAATACATCACCTTGCTGTGATAAAGTCTTTTTTGATATCAAGAAACGCTTTCATATCTTCCAGGATATGATACAGCATGGACCGGTTTTCAAATTCCTGTCGCGTGACCGGGAGCTGCTGCTGTTCATAATAGTGGTGCAGTCTCTCTAACTCCGACAGCAGGGTTTCCACATTATTTTGTTCTGCAAACTCATCGGCAGTCTGACGTATAAAATCTGCCAGTGCTTTCCCCTGCTCCGGTGTAGTGGTCAGACGGATGATGTCTGCATATATTCTTTTCAGTATCACGCACTGTCTTGCCCGCATCTGCATATATTCGTAATAGTAATCATCCTCTGTGATCAGATGATTATTCATATATCGTAATGCCTCTTTTTTCAGATTCACAAGCATTGCATCCAGTTCATCAAAGCAGCCTCCAGTATAATCCGTCTTGTCCTCCAGTTCTATATAGATCGCCATTCTGCGTAAGATGTACACGATTTTGTCATCCACTGTTTTCTGATAATCCAACAGTTGTCTTCTGCCATCCGGCATATAGAGATTCCACAGTGTGCCTATCCCCGCTCCGATCACCAGGATCAGGAATTCGTTCAGAATCATGGACGGACTGCAGCTCTTAGCTGAAACATAATGCGTACAAAGCACTGCAATAGGAGCAATCGCTTCCTTCATGTCTAATGCCATGCAGCTAAACAGATATGGGATCAGTACAATACCGAACGCCCACACGTGATATCCGGCAAGCGGAAAGATCACTGCTGACAAGATTGTCATGATCACAAATATGATCATGCGCTTCGCTGTTATCCGCACAGTTTCCTTCTTCGTATCCTGGATCGTCAGGAGAGTAATAATTCCTGCGGCATACGCAAATTGAAGCTGCAGGGCTGCTGCAAGCAGTACGGCCGCTACGGAGCCGGTAACATATTTGATAAGTTTTATGGTTTCCTCAGTTTTCATTTTACTATCTCGAATCTTTGATCCTTTGCCATTTCTGTCTACCTCCGAATGATTCCTTTATAAAATGTTACCGCATCTGCCAGATCTTTATCATTGGGATGTCCCTTTGCAATCCCCCCAACCAGCTTGAACGGTCCGAAGGTATCGTACCCCTTACAGGAAAATTTCCCGACAACCTTCCCCTGCTTGCTTTTTATAATTTCTTCTATTGACCGGAATGCCGCATTGCCGCCACAGGTGCAGATCAGAAAAGCATCTTTATTTGCCGGTAAATTGACAGAAGCAAAATTGAGTACTGTCTGATGAAATTTTCCATAATACACCCCGGAAGCAAAGCCGATCAGGTCATATCCAGACAAATCTCTTTCTTTTTCCTTCGTGGCATCGATCAGATCTACCACGTTTTCACCGGCGATTGCTTCCACCACCTTTTTGGTATTTTCATGATGAACCGATGCATAAATAATTGCTACTTTCATGTACTCATTCTCCCTTGTGTAAACTCATATACACTACAACCAGATAGTCCAGTTCCTGATTTCCCATAGTCTTTCCCCAGCAGTACCTTCTTTTACATTTTTATTTCAATTATAAAACAGTCATTTTATGCTGTCCGGATCTTGAATGGCACTTCTATTTGATCTTCTTTCTGTGTAAATATACCGTAAGTATAATTTTCCTGTCACAGTTGCTTTTCTCTGTACTATGGATTTGTTTTACGTGCATATAAGCATCTCTTTTCTTTTATGCGTAAGCTTTTTTAGAAAAAAACCCCAGAAACATTACATTTCTGAGGCCCTTCAGGAGAGGCGCAGACCGGATTTGAACCGGTGGATACTGGTGTTGCAGACCATTGCCTTACCACTTGGCTACTGCGCCATATTTAATTAAATGACTCCAACGGGAATCGAACCCGTGTTACCGCCGTGAAAGGGCGATGTCTTAACCGCTTGACCATGGAGCCGCGTGTTATCGCCGCTTGGCGTATCTAATGTATCTGATAAAAAAACTCCCCGAGTAGGGCTCGAACCTACAACAACTCGGTTAACAGCCGAGTGCTCTACCATTGAGCTATCGAGGAAAATATCTTGCTTCATAAGCTATTTAAGAGAATGCTGCGCATTCTCAAAAAGTTACAAAGCTAAATGTGAAGAAATATTTATTCCCTCAAAACCGAACACTGAAACCTCATCTCTTATATCCTGACTTACATCCTGCTTTCCTATCCAAAACCTTTGGTCAAGCCCTCGACCGATTAGTAAATGTCAGCTGAACACATTGCTGTGCTTACACCTCATTCCTATCTACCTCGTAGTCTTCAAGGGGTCTTACTCATTTCTGAGGGATATCTCATCTTGAGGGGGGCTTCACGCTTAGATGCCTTCAGCGTTTATCCCTTCCGGACTTG
>NZ_VUMU01000017.1 GCF_009695995.1 Waltera intestinalis | reverse complement strand
AGAAAATCGCATTAAATTTACTGCTTATAAAGCACAAAATGGATTTTAGGCAGTAAAGATCGGAACATCAAAACAAAAATACCACCCAGGAAGACAACAAAGTCATCCGGGTGGTATTTCACTAACTCTCAATTTAGTACTCTTCCGCAATATCAATCTCTTCCTGCTCGGCAGCTGTCGTGTCTGCGGAATAGGGGGTTCTGTGGAGGTATGCCAGCCAGTAACCGCATCCGACAATTCCGGCACCGCCTACGATGTTACCCAGAGTGATAGGCAAGAGGGCTTTTACAAGGAAATTGAACCAGGTCAGGCTCTCTGCGGTAATTCCGTAGGCCTGTGCTGTCAGCAGACCGCATACACCGAAATACATATCTGCGATACTGTGTTCAAAACCGCATAATACAAACAGCATGACAGGCCAGTAACTGGTCAGAAGCTTGCCGGAGACACGCTTCGCCGCGAAGGACATCCATACCGCAATACACACCAGAATATTGCACAGAATGCCTCGCACGAAAGCCTCTCCCACGCTTAAATTCGTCCGGGCTGCAGCAGCATTGACTATTGCCTGTGCAAGCTGCTCTCCGAAGAGATCCGGCGTCCGTCCCACTACTACCAGCACCGCTACAAACGCAGCGCCGAGAAAGTTGCCGATATAGACAAACAGCCAGTTTTTCAACATTTTCCATACAGTAACTTTCTTCTCCAATACCGCCAGTATGATCAGGTTATTACCGGTGAATAGTTCACTGCCCGCCACAAGTACCATAGCCATACCTGCCGGGAATACTGCAGCGCCCACCAGCTTTGCCACCGATGCGATGCCGATGGTGCTAGATGCCGTCGTGGATGCGATTCCCGCAAAGCCGATGAACATACCGGCGAAGAATCCCAATAAAATTGTCTTGAAGATCGACAGATTTACTTTATGGATTCCGACTTCTATATAGTTTCTTGCAATTTCCAAAGGTGAATGCATAAATAGAGTCCTCCTGTTTTTCCGAAACCGACTCGTAAATGCAAGATCGGCTTTCCACAATTTCTGCATATTTAGGAACAGTTACATCTTGCCATATTTCAATTACACTTGCAAGCAAATATGAAAATATCAGAAAAGAGTATACCCTCTCTTGATTTTCGCACGTTAATTTGCTATAGTGTTTGAAGAACAAACAGACATCTTCCGAATTTGTCTTACTATTTGTTTACAGTAAATAACAGAATCGAGGAAAACTATAATGAGTACTCTTACCTTTGGTTTTATCGGTCTGGGTCTGATCGGTGGCTCCATCGCCCGGGCGATTCGTCAGAATCTCCCCCAGTCTCAGATCATTGCATACGATATTAATGCAGACACCTTAAGTGAAGCTTCCCAGTGCGGCGTAGCCAATACAGTCACCACGAAAATCGATGCTTCTTTCTCAACGTGCGATTATCTATTCCTCTGTGCTCCGGTGCAGAAAAATGACGAAAACCTCTCCGCTGTAAAAAAAATTCTCTCACCTAAGACCCTGCTCACCGATGTGGGAAGTGTCAAGAGCGAGATCCATAAGGAGATCAAAAAAGCCGGTCTGGAAAGACAGTTTATCGGCGGTCATCCCATGGCGGGAAGTGACCGGGTGGGCTTTATTAATTCCAAAGCCGTCCTTTTGGAGAATGCCTACTACATTCTCACCCCCACAGCTTCCGTTCCGGAGAATAAGATCACGGATTATAAAAATCTGGTACAGCAGTTAGGAGCCATTCCCTTGATCCTGGATCCGGCACAGCATGATTACGTCACTGCTGCAGTCAGTCACCTGCCCCATATCATTGCAGCCTCTCTGGTAAATCTGGTGCGGGACAAGGATTCTGCAGATGGGCTGATGAAAATGATCGCTGCCGGAGGCTTCAAGGATATCACCAGAATTGCCTCATCTTCCGCTGCGGTATGGCAGCAAATCTGTCTGACGAATACGGAAAATATTTCGACGCTTTTGTCTTCCTACATTGCTTCCCTCCAGGGAATCCAACAGGAACTAAATGCCAAACGCGGCGATGACCTGTACGAGCTATTCGACAGTGCCAGAATCTACCGTGATTCCTTCATCAATACCGCCAGCGGTCCTCTGAAGAGTTCCTATGCCATTACAATCGACATTGCCGACGAACCCGGTGAGATTGCTGCTGTGGCTACGATTCTCGCCCTGAAAAATATCAGTATCAAAAACATCGGCATCGTCCATAACCGGGAGTACGAGGGCGGCGTGCTGCGCATTGAATTCTATCAGGAAGAAGCCATCGAAAGATCCACGAAGATTCTTCGTGAAAAGGGCTACAGTCTGCACAACAAGAACTAGAAACCCGACTTCTGTTTCCTTCGCCGCACCATTTTCTCCACGCAGACACATACGAACAGTCCGAACGCACCACCACAGGTATCCAGCACCACATCGGCAAAACACCCATAGCGTCCCGGAATGAACAGTTGGTGGAATTCATCCGCTCCGGCGGAGACAAACACCCAACACACGATCAAAAGATACAGCTTCCGTCCTCTCTCCTTCCAGGGTCTCCACACGCCGTACAATAACACTCCCATGCAGGCATACTCAGAAAAATGGGCCATTTTACGGATGGGATGTTCAAAATAAGCCGCCATACTGTCGAGGACATTCTGCGTCCAGTGTTTCCCGGAGATAGCATTCAGAAGTTCTGCACATTTTTCCGAGATCATAGCACTCAGTGAGCCGGATTCCTCACCATCCTGACCGGAAAACACAAAAATGAGCAGATATAACAATACAAGTAAAATAGCAGCCATTACACTGACTGCCATTTTACGTCTCTTACTACTTCTCATCATTGACTGTCTGATATACGCGGATTCTTGCCGCATCGCTCTCCGGCATTCCGATGAAGACAGCCCCATACGTATAAGAATCTTCCTTCATTTCGATCCGGACGATCTGTAAGAACGCATGCAACACTTCCTGCGTCCAAATCCTCAGCTTCGATTCATACACCGCACCGATACTCAACACTTCCTTGCATAAAAAACCCACTCCGTTGGGAGATACATCTACGATGTCAATGCTGACTTCCTGCATATCTCCCTGATCCAGGCGCTTTACCATCAAGCTGGAATTCATTTCTGTACGCTTGCTTCGTCTTCTTTCTTCCATTATTTTTCTCCTTTTAAGTCAGCGATGAACATGGCGTCTCCAAAGCTGAAGAATCTGTATTTTTCTCGGATTGCTTCTTCGTAGGCATGCAGGATATGTTCTCTGCCCGCAAGTGCCGATACCAGCATTACCAGTGTGGACTCCGGCAGATGGAAATTCGTGATCAGTGCATCCAGCACCTTGAAACGATATCCGGGATAAATGAATATCTCGGTATTGTCACAGCCGGGCTGTACCATGCCCTGCTCGTCCGCGGCACTCTCCACGGTACGGCAGCTGGTAGTACCCACGCAGATCACACGACCACCCTTTCTCTTCGTCTCATTGATCGTGTTCGCTGCTTCCTCCGTCACTTGATAATACTCGGAATGCATATGATGCTCCAGCACATTTTCTTCCTTCACCGGGCGGAAAGTCCCTAATCCCACATGCAAGGTCACATAAGCGATCTTAATGCCCTTGTCCGCGATCTGCTGCAACAATTCCCGGGTAAAATGGAGACCCGCTGTAGGCGCTGCCGCAGAGCCCTCATATTTTGCATAAACGGTCTGATAACGGTTCTTATCCTTCAGTTTATGAGTGATATAAGGAGGCAGGGGCATCTCACCTAACTTGTCCAATACCTCTTCAAAAATGCCCTCATATTCAAAACGGATCAAACGATTGCCTTCTTCTACAGTCTCAAGCACTTCCGCCTTTAGCAGTCCGTCTCCGAAGCTCAGGCGCTGACCGGGCTTACATTTTTTGCCAGGCTTTACCAGTGTCTCCCAGACATCCGCTTCTTTTCTTTTTAACAAAAGGACTTCCACATGTCCGCCAGTACCTTCCCGCTCTCCTAAAAGTCTCGCCGGAATAACCTTGGTGTTGTTTAACACCAGACAGTCTCCGGGGTGCAGATAGTCGATAATATCCCGGAAAATATGATGAGAGAGCTCTCCCGTATTTTTATCGAGCACCAGAAGCCTGGAGGAAGAACGATCCTCCAGCGGATCCTGCGCGATCAGTTCCTGGGGCAGATCAAAGTAAAAGTCTGATTTTTTCAGTTCGGTCGTCTCCGCCATTACAGGCTCGCTCCTTCCACAAATGCTTTATATCCGCGATATGTCTCATATACGTCGGCCTTACTGGTAGCTTCCCAGGGTGCATGCATGTTCAGCACTGCCACACCGCTGTCGATAACATTCATGCCGTACAATGCCAGAATATATGCGATGGTTCCACCGCCGCCCAAATCGACCTTACCAAGCTCTGCAGTCTGGAAGTTCACCTCTGCCTTGTCGAAGATATGGCGCAGATGTGCCAGATACTCCGCATTGGCATCGTTGGAACCGGACTTGCCTCTGGCTCCGGTGAATTTATTGATGACCATACCACCGCCTAAATATGCCACGTTCTTTTTGTCGAAGCTGGACGCATAGGTAGGATCAAAAGCACTGCTGACATCGGAAGACAGCATACAGCTGTGTGCCAGGCATCTTCTCACATGCAGTTCACTGTATTCGCCTGTCAGATTCATGACCTCTGCTACGGCATTTTCGAAGAAATGGGACTGCATGCCAGTAGCACCAACAGAACCGATTTCCTCCTTATCCACCAGAATACAGCACATGGTACGGTCGGTCACATCACTGTCTAACATTGCCTGCATGGAAGTATATGCACAGACTCTGTCATCCTGTCCGTAAGCCAGTATCATGCTGCGGTCAAAACCCGCTTCTCTTGCCTTGCCAGCGGGAACGATCTCTAACTCTGCGGAGACGAAATCTTCTTCGTGAATGTCATAGGTCTCTTTCAGAATATCCAGAACACCTGCCTTTACCGCATCTTTTCCGGCTTCTTTCTCATCTTTTTTCTTATCCTTTTTATCAATCAGCAGAGGTTTGTTGCCTACGATAATATCCAGAGCTTCGCCCTCGATGACCTTTGCTGCCTTTTTCTCCAGCTGCTCCTGTGCCAGATGGATCAACAGATCGGATACGAAGAATACCGGATCATCCTCGTTCTCGCCGATATTGATCTCTACACAGGTACCGTCTTTTTTCACGATCACACCATGGATTGCCAGGGGAATAGTCACCCATTGGTACTTCTTCACACCACCGTAATAATGGGTGTCCAGATAAGCGAATCCGCCATCCTCATACAGGGGATTCTGCTTTACATCCAGTCTGGGGCTGTCGATATGGGCTCCGAGGATGTTCATGCCCTCTGTCATAGGTTTACGGCCGATCTGGAACATGGCGATGGATTTGTTCATCCATACGCTGTATACCTTATCTCAGGTTTTAAGAGCAGTGCCCTCTTTGATCAGGCTCTCCAGTTCACGGTAACCGGACTTCTCAATGGTATTGACAATGGTGTCAATGCACTCTCTCTCGGTCTTACCGTTGTCTAAAAAATCACGATACTGTGCGTTTATTTTCTCCAGCTCTTTTAACTGTTTGGAAGAATAGGCCTCCCATGTGTTTTTCTTTTCCATATTTATCCTCATTTCCGCATCCGTCTTCCGGATACTCTTTTACTATAACTATAACAGGAGAGGTCCCTCGACCTCTTCGTATCAGTGTACTACATTTGCGTCCGCAGTTCAATTCCTGTCTGTCAGATTTTCATCCTTCTCCTTAGGATCCCTGTCGATCTCCGTATAATGTTTTTTTCTGCGCTGGATCTTCTTGATCTCCCGGATGCGTCTACGGTTCTCTCTCGCCAATTCGCTCTTACTGCTGGCATGATTTACCAGCACCCTGTTCACCGGACGGAAATACCGGTTCAGATAAGCACCGATCAGAATGATATACATACAGAAATACATCCACAACATAATGATCACAATAATGGTCAGACTTCCGTAAATACTATACCCATTTCCATAGGACACATACATGGAAAATCCCCAGGAAAATACACTCCATACTACCGCAGCAAAGCAGGCTCCCGGAACCTGTTCCGTGAATTTCAGCTTTGTGTCCGGGATATATGTATAAATCAGTCCAAACAAAAGAATCAGCACCGCCCATACGAACAGAAAGCGGAAATTCATCAGAAGACTCACAAACATCTGTAGCTGCGGAATCCTATGTAATGCAATATCCACCAGCTGATTGCCAAATACCATAAAAAACAGCGACAAGATCAACACTACAAGCATGATCAATGTATAAAAGCTTGCAATAAAACGGATCACGAAGTAATTACGCTTCTCGTCCACACCATTGACCGCATTTAATCCCCGCATCAGTGCCATGACACCCTTCGCCGCCGACCAGACCATGGCGATCAGAGCCACCGGCAGGATTCCAACCGAACTCTCATACACATCCACGACCAGACTCTCCACCATGGCATCCGCAATATCCGGCGTCACATCTGTCAGCGCAGTGATCAGATTCTGCTCCGTCACCGGGGTATAAGGAATCACCGCGCAGACTACCATCAGCATCGGAATCACCGACAAAAACAGGAAAAATGCTGTACTCGATGCATAAGCGCTGATATTCTGTTTTTTCATCTGGCTGGAAAAATCCCGCCAAATGCTGATTATTGTCCTGAGCATATCTCGCATCCTTCATAGAAAAAGTTAAGGATCTGTTCCGCGCCAAGCCCCTGCAGTGCCATATTTTTAGCACCGTTCTGGCTCATTCCGACGCCATGGCCGAATCCACCGCCGATAATGTTATATCCTATCATATTTTTCTTATCATGGCTAGGTTCAATCACAAAAAATGCACTGGGCAGGAGGCTGGGCATGCTTACTTCACTGCCGTCCTGTCTGACCACCCTGGTCACGCCATCACATAGTACCGCTCTGATATTATATTCCGAGATGATCTTGTAGGTTCCTTTATCTGTGGCAATGACCAATTCATCTGCCACACCGCCGGGTCCCCGTTTTACAATAGTGATATCCGTAACCTTAGAAAAGTTTTTTATGCTTTGACTGCTGTAGTCACCATCCTTCAGAGTCAAGATCAGCTTCCCGTTGGCTTCATAACGATTCTTCAGGGTCTCAAGTATCCGGTCCACATCAATCTCTTTTACCGTATATGTCCAACGGTACCACCCTTCCTGCGCTTCATAATCCTCTGCATGAGTTTGGGTAATAAAATCCCGGAAGGTCTCTTCTTCGCTCAGCTCCTCTGCACTTGTTTCAGCGGTAATCTCCGTACTGCCTGCAGCTACCGCCCCCTCATCCGTCTGCACCGGATTCTCCGGGCTTGGGCTCAGCCGGCTGCTTTTCAGATAATCAAGCATCTGCGCCTCCGCAGTCTTCCATATGCTTGCTGTAGTTCCCACACCGCAGGATGTCGAATAATAATAGGTGTTCGCCACAGTGCCTTCGTCTGTCAAAATCATTTGTCCGTAGGTTTCCTTTACCGCCGTAGTGGTGCTGTCTGCCTCTGTGATGTTGTTATAGACCTGATAGGAAGTGCTGTCATCCACATGGGCTCCATACCGGGGGTATCCTGCTCTGAGCATATGTCCGTAGGCATAGGTTCTGGCGCAGATTGCCTGCGCTTTCAGGGCTTCTAACGGATAAGATGCCGGCATTTCACTTGGCACCACACTGAAGAGATATTCCTCCAGCGGCAGCTCATTCACCACGGCGATGCCCTCTGCTGTTCTGAGCAGTTCGATATGACCTCTGTAGGAAGGTATTCCCTGGCTTCTGTTTACACTAAGCAGCTGAATTCTGCCCGTCAATACCGCAGGAACTATACTGATACGCTCCCCCACAAAATAATCACTGTCCATGTCTATGGTAATCTTGTCTCCTTTGGGAAACAATTCTTCCTGTATATTTTCCCCACTTCCGTATTGCAGCAGGAAATCGCTGTTTGCCGTCAGTATTACTTCTGTATGCAAAATATCCACATAATCCGAAGTCTTGATCAACACCCGGATGTCTTCCATATTCGCCTCTCTGGCTAAGAGAATACCACAGATCTCACCATTCTCCTGGATAAAATCCGCATTGGCATAGCCAAAGGTCAGATCCGCGAACGTGCACATGGTAAGTTCCCGATACAAACGGTATCCTTTGTAATCCTCTGCCAGAGGAATTCTGCCCCGGTCTTCGATCTCAATGCCGTTTTCATCCGCTGACAGCACTCTTCCTGTAAACTTATCCGTCTTCAGAACAACCGCACTCACCAGTTCATCTGTAAGTTCTACATCCGCCAGCTGTTCCCGCATCTGCTCCGGTGCCGGAACAGAATCTGATCCTTCCGTCTCTGCCTCCAGGAAAAAGGTCTCCTTCTCTCCGTCACAGAAAATAGTGATCCGGTCAGCTTCCGCATCCGTGATCCATACATTTTTAAGTTTCTGTACTACCGGGATATGCTGCGGCGAAGTCTCCGACATCTCGGGGGTATCCGTGCCCTCCCATCCACAGCTATGTAACAAATTTAGGAAAAACAAAAAAAGAAGAAATGCCACAGCTAAAATGCACAGGTATTTCTTCAGCTGTATTCTCTGTCCTTTCGGAAGTTTATAATAATTCTCAAGTAGTCTGTTTTTCTTCAAATTTTTCTTCAAATGATCCCCGCCTGATTTGATAATTAAGCTTTAAAAGAGCAGCCCCAAAGGACTGCTCTCTCTTTTGTATTGTTATCCCCAAAATGCCGCCTCTTACCTTTTGACTCCTAGCAATGCTAGGTGGGTAACCGCAACCAACCTTTTGCCTTCCCTTCCAATCCTCCTTGCGGAGTGAGGGCTTGACAGCCACTTGGCAATATAGGAATCCCGTTTAAAGTAAATGTAGGTTCAAAACTGGTAAGAGTTATCGCACATCTCAGGTTAAGTATATTATATCTACTCTGTTTCTATTTTACAACTGTAATTTTTACCAAAAAAGGCTGCCTCCAAAGAGACAGCCTTCCTATTTGCATTTGTCTGTAAGTAAGATTACAGCTGAGGGCCAGCAGCAACCAGAGCCTTACCTGCATCATTTCCTTCATATTTAGCGAAGTTCTTGATGAATCTCTGAGCCAGATCCTTTGCCTTCTCTTCCCACTGGGAAGGATCAGCGTAGGTATCTCTGGGATCCAGAATTCCGGTATCAACACCGGTTAACTCGGTAGGAACCTCGAAATCGAAGTAAGGAATCTTCTTGGTAGGAGCGGTCTTGATCGCACCATTCAGAATAGCATCGATGATACCACGGGTATCCTTAATGGAGATACGCTTGCCGGTTCCGTTCCATCCGGTATTTACAAGGTATGCCTTAGCACCGTTCTTCTCCATCTTCTTAACCAGCTCTTCTGCATACTTGGTAGGATGCAGCTCCAGGAATGCCTGACCGAAACAAGCAGAGAAAGTAGGGGTAGGCTCGGTAATACCACGCTCGGTACCAGCTAACTTAGCTGTGAAACCGGACAGGAAGTAGTACTGGGTCTGCTCCGGAGTCAGAATAGATACAGGAGGCAGTACACCGAATGCATCAGCAGACAGGAAGATTACGTTCTTAGCTGCGGGTGCGGAAGAAATAGGACGTACGATATTCTTAATATGGTCGATAGGATAAGATACACGAGTATTCTCGGTAACACTCTTATCGTTGAAATCAATCTTGCCGTCAGCATCAACGGTTACGTTCTCAAGCAGAGCATCTCTCTTGATTGCGTTGTAGATGTCGGGCTCGGAATCCTTGTCCAGGTTGATAACCTTAGCGTAGCATCCACCTTCAAAGTTGAATACGCCGTTGTCATCCCAACCGTGCTCGTCATCACCGATCAGCAGACGCTTAGGATCGGTAGACAGAGTGGTCTTACCGGTTCCTGACAGACCAAAGAAGATAGCGGTGTTCTCACCGTTCATATCGGTGTTTGCGGAGCAGTGCATGGAAGCGATGCCCTTCAGTGGCAGGTAGTAGTTCATCATGGAGAACATACCCTTCTTCATCTCTCCGCCGTACCATGTATTCACAATAACCTGCTCACGGCTGGTAATATTGAAAGCTACACAAGTCTCGGAATTCAGACCAAGCTCCTTGTAATTCTCAACCTTAGCCTTGGATGCGTTGTAAACTACGAAATCAGGCTCGAAGTTCTTCAGCTCTTCCTCGGTGGGTTTGATGAACATGTTGGTTACGAAATGAGCCTGCCAAGCTACCTCAACGATGAAACGGATAGCCATGCGAGTGTCCTTGTTAGCGCCGCAGAATGCATCTACAACGAACAGTCTCTTGTTGGACAGCTCCTTCTTAGCGATATCCTTTACAGCAGCCCATGCTTCCTGAGACATACGATGGTTGTCGTTCTTGTACTCATCGGAAGTCCACCATACAGTGTTCTTGGAGTTCTCATCTTCAACGATGAACTTATCTTTGGGAGAACGTCCTGTATATATACCGGTCATAACGTTTACCGCACCGAGTTCGGTCTCCTGACCTTTCTCGTAGCCTTCCAGTTCAGGCTTCATCTCTTCTTTGAATAATTCTTCATAAGAAGGATTGTAAACGATTTCTGTGGTTCCGGTGATGCCGTACTTGCTTAAATTAATCTCTGCCATCTTACATTAACCTCTTTCCTTTATTCTTTATATGTGTCTTTATCTTCTGCCACATCGTGTGTATTATCTCAAAACCCAGTAAAAAAGTCAAGAAACCGTTAAAAATTTTATACCAATTTTATATTCTCTTTACTTCACTCCGGTTTCTGCCGCCAGCCATTCTTTTTCTTCCTCATTCAGATAAGGAGAAATCTTCTCGTAGACGGTCTTCTGATACTCGTGCAGATATTTTATCTGGGTATCGTTCAAATATTTTTCGTCAATGACTTCTCTATCGATAGGCACCCAGGTCAAAGTCTCGAAATGCATGAACTGACCGTACTCGTTCTTCACATCGTTTTTCGCCAGCATCACGTTCTCGATACGAATGCCGTGGCTGCCCTGGATGTAGATACCAGGCTCATTGGTGATGTCCATGCCGTCTTCGAACACGGCTTCCACCATACCTCCAGTGAATCTCCAACGCATGTTCTGGGGACCTTCGTGTACGTTCAGAATGTATCCCACACCATGTCCGGTGCCGCACTGGTAATCAATATCCATATCCCAGATAGGCTGTCTTGCCAGAATATCCAGATTCCTTCCGGTACAGCCGTAGAGCCAGTGAGCGTGGGTAAGCTGCATCACTGCCGCAGCCACCATGGTATAATGCTTTTTCATCTCATCGGAGACAGGACCCAATGCGATGGTTCTGGTTACATCGGTGGTGCCGCCAAGATACTGTCCGCCGGAATCTACCAAAAGCATTCCCTCCGGCTCCAGAGTTGCACAGTTCTCCGGTGTTGCCTCGTAATGCATCATGGCTGCATTGGACTTATAGCCTGCAATCGTTGGGAAGGAAAGGTCTAAGAATTCCGGAATCTCTCTTCTCTTCTGTTCCAAATAGTCTGCGGCGGTCACTTCGGTGATCTTCTCTTTTCCTACATGAGTTTTCAGCCAGTAGATGAATTTGGTTACCGCAACGCTGTCCTTCAGGAAAATCTCCTGCATTCTCGCCTGTTCCACCGGATTCTTGATGGCTTTCAACAGTTCAGTGGGATTCTTACCCTCTATCAGCTGCTGGTTCTTCTGCAGTGTCTTATATAAAGTATAACTGCAATATCTGTTATCCACGAGGATCACATTGCCTGCAGGAAGTGATTTCAGAAAGTCTACGACAGTGTCGTATTCCTTCACATCGATGTGATGTGCTGCAAGGTATTCTGACACCTGCGTATCCAGTGCCTTCTGCTGGATAAACAATGTGGCGGTATCCTCCGTAATATAAGCATAAGACATTGCCACCGGGTTGCATTCCACATCGCAGCCACGGATATTGAAGAGCCACATCAGATCGTCCAGTTTGGTCAAAAGCAGTGCATTGGCACAGTCCTTTGCCATCTTCTCTCTGGTCTGCGTGAGTTTCTCTTCCACACTCTTGCCGGCAATTTTCTCGTCCAGTACCGTTACTTTTCCGGCCGGGAAATTCGGTCTGTCCGTCCATATGCTGTCTGCAAGATCTTTCTCATAAGCGATACAGATCTGCGCCTTTGCCAGTACCTTTTCGTATTTTTTACCGTCCATGGCTGCAATGACTCTGCCGTCGAAGCCTAAGGTCTGACCCTGCTGTATGTTTTGCTCCAGAAACTCTTCGATGGTAGGAACACCTTCCTGTAGCATGCGGAACAGTTCTACGCCTGTCCCTTCCAATTCTGTCTCTGCCTGAATGAAATATCTGCCGTCGGTCCACAGTCCGGCGCCGTCCTTCCATACTAACAGTGTACCATTGGAACCGGTAAAGTTACTGAAATATTCTCTTACTTTAAAATAGTCATTTACGTATTCGGAGTTATGAAAATCCGCTGTGGGCATCATATAGAAATCAATGCCTTCCTCCTGCATCTTTTCTCTGAGAAGAGTAAGTCTGTCCTGAATTACTTTGTTTTCCATTGTTTTGTTCCTTTCAAAAAACTTAATAGCCTTCGGTAAGTTCGCCCTTACAGAGGCCTACGGCTCTGGAGGTACCGATACGATCACAGCCAAGCTCTAAGAACATCTCGAGATCTTCCATGCTGGACACTCCGCCTGCCGCCTTGATCTTTACCTTGGGACCAATGTATTTTTTGAACAGTTCTACATCTTCTTTCGTGGCACCACCGGTTCCGAATCCTGTAGAAGTCTTAATGAAGTCCGCACCTGCATCCGTTACTGCCTTACACATGGCGATCTTCTCTTCCTCCGTCAGATAGCAGGTCTCGATGATAACCTTGAGGATGTGATCTCCACACTCTTTTTTCAGTGTTCGGATCTCTTCTTCCACCTTGTCAAACAGACCATTCTTCACATCGCTGATATTGACTACCATATCGATCTCATTACAACCATCTTCCAGTGCCTTACGTACTTCTGCCACCTTTGCTTCTGTCACGCTGTAGCCTAACGGGAATCCCACTACGGTACAGATATTGATCTTCTCCCCGTAGGAGTCATGGATTCTCTTAATATAACAGGGAGGCACACATACACTGGCGGTATGATATTGGATTGCCTCATCACACAACTTCTGAATGTCCTCCCAGGTAGCGAATGCCTTCAGTTGCGTATGATCCACCTTACCAAGCATTTCTTTTGCTGTCATATTATTCTCCTTTTCTATGTATCTATTTCATTTAATGATTTTGTTACTACATACTAACCGCGATTATTATAACAAAGAACCCAATTAATATAAAGACTAAAGTTTTATTTTAACTTGAAAGTTACGCGAGCAATGAGCCGCGCATAGGCAAAATAAGAACCGTGATTGGGAGCTTGCTCACAAATCACGGTTTTTACTTTTGCCGTGATGCGGCGAACGCCGCGATATGAAATAAGATTGGCAGCGCCTTTTGCTGACAATCTTATGAATAGCGTGGCTCATTGCGGAGAACTGCCAATAAATGTGGAGCGTCCTTTGCGACACATTTATGAATTGAGTGCATGGCTCGTAACGTAGGGGTGCCGTGGGCGTTCTGCATTTTGAAAAGCTTTCAAAAACACCAGTAGCCCGCATTTGGACTACTGATTTTTGAAAAAAGCCTCAATATAGTAAAAATAGTAAAAAATAAGCTTCTCAGAAAGAGCTTTTTTACGTAATAGATCTTTTTATACATTTATAGTAAAAATCATTTGTTTCTAAGACGGAATTTTTACTTTTCCCAACTCTTTCGCATGTTTTAGTAGAATTAAGAGTAAGTGTGGTTGATCGACGAGTCAAATCCAAATTTTTGTGTAAAGAGGCAAGTTTTTTTGCTTTTGTATTAAAATCGCTATTTTTTGCAAAAAAAGTACAAAAACAGGGGATTTGGATGCTTTGGAAGTAACTGTTTTCGTAAAATGAGAAAATCAAGTTATTTTAATACAAAATATCTTGATTTTAAGAATTATTTGTATAAAATACGTCATTATTACGTCATTTACACCAAAGTAATCAACAGGACTTCTCTAAAATCATTTAGGGAAGCAGTAACCCAGCAGAAAAGGACTGCTCCCCTGGGCGTAGATAGCATCCGAGTCCGGGGCGAGCAGTCCTTTCTGCGTGGATTTTAGAACAACTATTTCACTAACTCTCAAGTTTACATAAAAACACGTTGCCGAAATTGGCAACGTGTCCTAAATTTTTATGCAAGCATCATTCTGTCATTGGCGAATTCTCCGCCGCTGACTTCTTCGAACTTAGCAAGCAGATCCTTCACCTGAAGATTCTTCTTCTCTTCTCCAGCCACATCGTAGATAACTTTGCCTTCGTGCATCATGATCAGACGGTTACCGTGTACGATGGCATCTTTCATATTATGAGTTACCATCATGGCAGTCAGCTGATTCTCAGCGATGATCTTGTCACTGATCTCCAATACTTTTGCTGCTGTCTTGGGATCCAATGCTGCGGTATGTTCATCTAACAGCAGAAGCTTCGGCTGCTTTAAGGCCGCCATCAAAAGTGTGATAGCCTGACGCTGACCACCGGACAGAAGACCTACCTTGCTGGTCATACGATCCTCCAGTCCCAGTCCGAGCGTCTGTAACTTTTCACGAAACAGTTCTCTGTCCTCTCTGGAAACGCCCCAACGAAGAGTTCTCTTCTCACCACGTCTTAAGGCAATAGCCATGTTCTCTTCGATATCCATGGTGGCAGCGGTTCCCGTCATAGGATCCTGGAACACTCTTCCCAGGTACTTTGCTCTCTTATGCTCCGGCAGGCTCGTAATATCCGTGCCGTCGATAATAATCTTACCGGAATCAATGGGCCATACGCCGGCAATGGCATTCAGCGTGGTGGATTTACCGGCGCCGTTACCTCCGATGATGGTCACGAAATCCCCGGGATTTAAATTTAAATTTACCCCATTTAATGCAACCTTTTCATTGATGGTTCCTCTGTTAAATACTTTGTGTATATCCTGTATCTCCAATGCGTAAGCCATTATTTTGACGCTCCTTTCCGAAGTGTTCTCTTCTCCTTCAAGTAAGGAATTGCCAGGAAAATGGCAACTACGATAGCGGAGAACAATTTCATATCCTCTGAAGGCATCTTCAGCCACAGAACAAACTGATATACCATGTAGTAGATCACTGCACCCAGAATTACAGATGCCAGAGTAAATGCAAAAGCAAGTTTTCTCTTGCTGGCGAATTTACCGAACAGTACCTCACCGATAATAACAGCTGCCAGACCGATGACAATGGCTCCACGTCCCATATTGACATCCGACGCCCCCTGGAACTGTCCGTACAGCGCACCACACAGACCTACCAGACCGTTGGAGATCATCAGTGCCAGCACCTTGATAAAGTTGGTATTGATGCCCTGTGCTCTCGCCATATTGCTGTTACAGCCCGTAGCACGGATAGCATGTCCCTGTTCTGTTCCAAAATACCAGTACATCACAGCGATCAGTGCCAGTAAAAATACGATCATTCCCAGGAAAAAGAGAAGTCTGCTCATCGAACCGTCCGTCACATAACGCAAAGATACCACCAGCGGATAATTATCTACGCTGACCGGCTGGTTTGCTTTGCCCATGATATTCAGATTAATGGAATACAAGGAGATCTGCGTCAGAATACTTGCCAGAATTCCGGGGATTCCCAGTGCGGTGTTCAACAGTCCCGTTACCATGCCTGCCAATGCTCCGGCCAGGAAAGCAATGGGCAGCGTAGCTATAGGAGAAACTCCCGCACGAATCAGCATAACGGATACCGCAGCACCGGTTGCAATGGAACCATCCACGGTCAGGTCAGCGAAATCCAGCAGGCGGAACGTAATATACACTCCCAGTGCCATGACTCCCCAGATCATTCCCTGCGCTATTGATCCCGGCATTGCCCTGAACAGGGAAAGGGGATTCAGTGACATAAAGTAAGACATTTCTTTTTCCTCCTAAAACTTCCGATAGGGATACCGCTTATCTGGCGCTATCCCTATCGAAGTATATTTTGTTTCCGTACTTAATTGACTGAATACTTACTGAATTGCTACATAATCATCGGGAACAGTGATGCCAAGTTCCTCACAGATCTTCGCATTATATTTCTTGGTAACGTTGGGAGCGTAGCGAACATCCATGGTAGTGATGTCTGCGCCCTCAGCCAGGATCTCGTATGCCATCTCACCGGTAGCATATCCCAGATCATAGTAACTGATGGATAAGGTAGCTACGCCGCAACCGTTGCAGATACCCTCTTCACCTGCGATGACAGGAACTTTAGCGGGAGCTACTACGTTGTATACGGTCTCGGTTACAGATGCCAGCGTGTTGTCGGTAGGAATATACAGAACATCGCACTCTCCTGCCGCTGCAGTAGTTACAGACTGTACTTCATTGGTATCAGCGATTGCATACTCTTTATAAGCAATACCGTCCTTGTCCAGAGCAGCCTCAAACAGCTGGATCTGATACAGTGAGTTTGCTTCTGCAGAACAATATAACAGACCAACCTGCTTTACGTCCGGGAACAGTTCCTTTAACATAGCTTCCTGCTCTTCAATGGGAGCCAGATCGGAAGTACCGGAAATATTTCTGCCGGTAGCACCGGACCAGTCAGAGATCTCTAACGCGGTAGCATAGTCGGTTACGGAAGTACCTAAGATAGGGATCGAGGTCGTAGCTGCTGCTGCACTCTGTAAAGGAGACGTAGCATTTGCAAGGATCAGATCCACACCATCAGATACAAAACCATTACAGATGGTAGCTGCGGTGGTCTGCTCACCCTGTGCATTCTGCAGATCGAATTTTACATTATCGCCAAGCTTTTCTTTTAATGCATCCTGGAATCCCTGGGTAGCTGCATCCAGAGCCTCATGCTCTACCAGCTGACAGATACCGATGTTATATACCTTGCCGTCTGTGGAAGCTGCTGCTTCAGTCTGTGCTGCGCTACCTGCTGTTGTAGAAGCAGTTCCGTTATCGGTACTGCCACAGCCTGTCAGAACAGTCGCTGCCATTACTGCGGTAAGTACAACAGATAATAATTTCTTTTTCATAATAAATGCCCTCTTTTCTGCCGATCTTTCGATCCGCTCACTGTAATGCATAGACGCTTTAATCCGTCAAAGCGTTGCACTGATAAATATCATAAACTATAAAAGGGCATTCGTCAAGCTGATTTCATCGATGCATTAGATAATATTGATCAATTTTTTAAATATCAGATTTTTTCACAACCTCACCGGGTCTCTTGAAGATATGTCCGGCAGGGATCACGCCTCTGACGCAAGAGGTAGGATACACATTGGAATTACGTCCGATGACAGTTCCCGGGTTCAGTACGCTGTTGCAGCCTACTTCCACATGGTCACCTAACATGGCTCCCATTTTCTTCAGTCCAGTCTCGATCTTTTCCTCGCCGTTCTTCACAACAACCAGTGTCTTATCGCTTTTTACATTGGAAGTAATAGAACCGGCTCCCATATGAGACTTAAAGCCCAGCACGCTGTCTCCCACATAATTATAATGTGGCACCTGTACTTTATTGAACAGGACCACGTTCTTCAGTTCGGTGGAATTGCCGACTACCGCACCCTTTCCCACAATGGCATTGCCACGGACAAATGCGCAGTGACGGATCTCCGCTTCCTCATCAATGATCAGCGGTCCGTTCAGGCAGGCAGTAGGAGCAACTTTTGCGTTTTTAGCCACCCAGATATCCTCGCCTCTTTTTTCATAGATTTCCTCCGGCAGTCTCTTGCCCAGTTCCAAAATAAAATCGTGGATCCGGGGAAGCACCTCCCAGGGATACTCTGCCTCGGTGAACAGTTCTGCCGCAATGGTCTCTGTCAGATCATACAGATTTTCAATCGTAATATTTTCCATAATAGTTTCTCCTCTTCTTTATTCTTTATTTTTCGCATTGGATTGCTTTTGTTTCTTCTGGTAAAACTCTTCCGTAGCCTGGAACTGTCTCCAGAGCACTCCCTGATTGTTCAGTCCCCGCACGGCAACGGTTCTCCTGCCCACGAAATCCGTAAGCTTTCCCATGTAATCATCCGGTGTGATGACACCGTCTGCCACCATGGTAAGTCCTTTTTCCCAGCTGGCTGTCAATGCCGGATTCAAAAGCGGTCTTATGGAATCCGATACCACATCGTAGATCATCTCTCCCATCTGGGTAGGCGTCAGTACCTGGGTCTTTTTATTCAGTGCCAGATACTCGATGTTCACCAGTTTCTTCAGGATCTCCGCTCTCGTAGCGCTGGTGCCGATACCACTTCCCTTGATCTGTGCCCGCAGTTCCTCATCTTCTATGAATTGTCCCGCATTTTCCATGGTCAGGATGATGCTGCCTGAGGTATATCGCTTGGGTGGAGAAGTCTCGCCTTCTTTGATCTCGTAGGTATCTACGGATAAGGTATCTCCTTTTTTCAGATGTGTCAGCAGATTGGTAAGCTCTGCATCACATTTTTCATCGGCACTTTCGTTCTCGTTCTCTTTGTCCTCCTTCGGGACCGTATTCTCCTTTTTGAAGGAGAAATCAGTCACCTTCAGATATCCTTCCTGTATCAACACCTTGAAGCTGGCAAAAAAGCTTTCTTCCTTTACTTGCAATGTAAGTGAGAACTTCTGATAGACTGCCGGCGGATAGAAAATACTTAAAAACCGACGTACAATGACCTCGTATACTTTTGCCGCAGTAGGGGCCAGCCCCGCCAGATTGTTCAGACCCTGTCCGGTAGGGATAATGGCATAGTGATCCGTGATCTGCTTATCGTTCACATACCGGGTCTTTGCTATATTTTTATAGGTGCCCTGCTCTAATACTTCTTTGGCGAAAGGTGCTGCCAGGGCATAATTACGAAGTCCTCCGATATTTTTATGGATTTCCTTTGCCACTGCCGTAGACAGAACTCTGGCATCCGTTCTGGGGTAAGTAGTCATCTTTTTTTCATATAATTCCTGAACGATCCTAAGCGTCTCGTCCGGACTGATCTTAAAGTATTTGGAACAATCATTCTGCAGCTCCGCCAGATTATATAAAAGCGGCGCATTTTTGTTCTCTTTTTTCTTCTCGATGCCGATGACGGTCGCCGGTCCTGCAGGTTCCGCAGAAAGTTCCCCGATCAGTCGCTCGGCATCCTCTTTTTTCTTAAAACCGTTCTCCTTATACAATACAGGAGAATTATAGTATTTTGAACCCTCCACGGCTCTCCACTCTGCGGTAAAAGGCTTCTCCTGCAGCTTAAAATTGCCGATCACCCGGTAAAAGGGAGTCTTGGTAAACGACCGGATCTCCCGTTCTCTGTTCACGATCATGCCCAGAACGCAGGTCATGACACGCCCCACAGAGATCACCGCACGGTCCCTCTTCAGGTAATCCTTTACAGTCTTGCCGTATTTCAAAGTCAGTGCCCTGGAGAAGTTGATACCCATCAGGTAATCCTCCTTGGCACGCAGATAAGCGGCATTCCCCAGATTATCATACGCTGAGAGATCCTTGGCTTCCCTGATCCCACGTAAGATCTCCTCCTCCGTCTGGGAATCGATCCATACACGCTTCCGCTCTTTGCCCTGCACGCCCGCCATCTGCTCCACGAGCCGATAGATATATTCTCCCTCCCGCCCGGAGTCGGTGCAGACATAGATGGTAGAGACATCCTCTCTGTTTAGCAGGGAACTCACGATGGTATATTGTTTCCTGGCATTTTCAATGACTTCGTATTTGAATTCCGCCGGGAGAAAAGGAAGTGTCTCGAAGCTCCATCTCTTAAATTTCTCATCGTACACCTCCGGATAGCTCATGGTCACCAGATGTCCCACACACCAGGTAACAATGGCTTCTTCCGACTCCAGATATCCGTCTTTGGAACGCATATTATATTTTAAAGCGTTGGCAAATTCCTTTGCCACGCTGGGTTTCTCTGCAATAAATAAATTTTTACCCACGTATTACCGTCTTCCTGTCATAAATCACACACCCACGCTGCGAAACTGTAGCTTTCCGGACACTTTCTCCGCCAGTGCATTTTCATAACCATTCTCACAAAATATTATTATCTCATCCGTTTCCATCCGGATGCTTTTCAACGCTGTCTGCAGTGCGTCATAATCTTCCGAAGTATAACATACCGTACCGGAATAATCCACTGCGATCTTTTTTCCTGCAGTATCTTTGCATAAAAAATATGTTCTCCCCTGTACCGCCTTCTTCAGTTCCACCGTATGGAAATCTGCCTGCAGTATCTCCTGACAGATTCTCCGGTATGCGGATCTCACAAAGCTACTGTAATCCTCACGGATATATGTTTCATAAAAAGCTCTGCCGTTATCTCTTCTCCAGGCAGTCTGGTGAGGAAACAAAAAACGGAAATAAAACCGTATAAAAGAATTGCTGATCTCATAGGTTCCGGGCAGTACTTTTTCCACCAGCTCCAGTTCCATCAGATTCTTCAGATAGACACTGATCTTCGCCCGGGAGAATCCGGTACGGGCATACATAGCATTCAGCTTGCCGTTCTTCTCATCTGCTATGGTGGCAAGGATGGTATTGTAGACAGCAGTCTCCCGCAGTTCTTCCGACAGCCATTTGATCATCAGTTCCGGAAGAAAACTGTTTTTTTCTAAAAAAAGCGTCGTCAGATTCTCCTCCACAGAAGCTGACAGTTCCAACAGTTTCCATAATCCCGGCATTCCGCCTAACACCGCATAGAGTTCTATGCTCTTCTGAAGCGTCCCACCTGGGAAAATCCGGCGCATTACTGAAAAAGGCAGCTCTTTGACCTTCAGAAAACCACTGACAGAAAATGCCAGGTTCCCTATTTTAGAGATCATACTGTTCTCCACCCATCCGGATGCATAGGTCGTAAGAATTACAAGAAGAGAAACCTCCCTGTGTTCTTTCAGATAACGGATCAATTCCTGTAAAAAAAAGGTATCCCCCTTTAGCAGATAATGAAAATTTTCTATGATCAGAACTTTTTTGCGATCACTTTTTTCTCCGGATACACACTGTAATACTTCTTCCCAGGAAGGGTTCCGTGAAATCTCTTTCCCCTGTTCTCTAAGCTCCTGTCCCCACTGATAGCACATTTCCCTGGAAGAGCAGTTGGGAGCGGTATATCGTATGGTCTGTTTTTTTTCCGCAAAAGCGGTTAAGAGAGCCGTCTTACCAACGCCTCTCTGTCCATATACCACCAGTATCTGACTCCCCGGTCTCTTATAATGATTTTCCAAAAAAGCTGTTTCCTGTTCCCTTCCAGTTAACATGTCAGCCTCATTCTTTCTGCAACAACTGATCAGTATATCTTCTGTAATAGCTGTTCGATCTCCTCCTGGGGCAGCGGTTTTCCGAACAGATATCCCTGAATGATATCACAGCCGATGGCACGCAGATATTTATACTGCTGTTCTTCCTCCACTCCCTCGGCAATAGATTCAAATCCTAAGGATTTCACCATACTGACAATGGATTCCGTAATGATTCTGGTAGCGGAATCCGTAAGCAGCGTATCCGTAAAGGATTTATCGATCTTCAGCGTATTGATCGGAAGCTTCTTCAAGTAAGACAGGGAGGAAAATCCCGTTCCGAAATCATCTAAGGAAATGCGGATGCCATATTCTTTTAACAGCTGCATTTTCTCAGTCACTGCCCGGAAATCATCGATCAGTATGCTCTCTGTGATCTCCAGTTCGATCTCCTCCGGAGACACATCATATTTGCGGATAATATTCAACAGCAAATCTACGAAGTCTTCCTTCTGGTACTGCAGTGCGGAGATATTGACAGACAATACAAACGGAACGCCGTACCGGTTCCTCCATTCGGAAAATGTCCGGATGCTCTGCTCCAGTACCCAGTTGCCGATAGGGATAATCGTGCCGTTTTTCTCTGCAATCGGAATGAACTTCGCCGGGCTGATCATTTTCCCGTCGCCGTCCTTCCAGCGGATCAGCGCTTCCATTCCGCGCAGTTTCTGATTCCCCGCGTAGTACTGGGGCTGATAATACAGAATAAAGTTATGATCAAATACCGCTTCTTTTAATTTGCTGTCCAGTTCCACATTTTTCAGGAAATCATTCAGGATCGGCGTATCGAAATACTGGATCCGGTTCTTGCCCATGGACTTCCCTTTAAACATAACGATCTCGGCACAGTTGATCAGTTCCAGTGCGGATGTAGCAGCTTCCGGATATTCCGCAACGCCTACGCTTACAGTAATATTCAATATCTGTCCGCCCACCAGATAAAAAGGTTCTCTGGTACGCTTCACGATCTCCTTATGAATGTGTTCCACGCTTCTGTCACCGCAGGAATCATAGATTGCCATGCAGTAGACATCACTGGTCAGATGGCAGACGATCACATCGTCACTGTTGAATTCCTTTAAGAAAGATCCGAACTGCTGTACCAGTTCGTCTCCTGCCACGATTCCCAGTCCGTCGTTGACCTTACGGAAATCGTCAATATCGATGACCAGCACACTGACCAGCCGGTTATCTTCTTTCGCGCGCCGTAGGTACTCCGTCAGGAGACGTACAAAATAGTTCCGGTTGTACAGTCCTGTAAGTCCGTCATAATACGCCATATAGAGAAGTTCTTCGTTCTGCGTCTTCAGTTTTGTGATATTCTGTACCACAATGATCTGATCCGCAGGTCTGCCGTCCTCATAGAATATCCTGCAGGAGAACTGCAGCCAGATCTTCTTCCCCTTCTGCATGCATTCCACAGAAGAAGTTTCCTGACCTCCCTTCTCCAAAAACAGCATATCCCTAAGAGGCAGCACATATGGCTCATCTACCATCTCTAAAAGCTTAGTAAAGTCCCGTCTGTCCCGAATCTGGAAATCGAAAAAATCATCCCATTTTCCAAGCGTCGTGACAGAATTTTTCTCAAAAGAATAGTAGATATAAGCATAATCCATGGTATCGCACAAAAGGCGGTACATTTTCTCCCTGTCGCTTAATTTCTGATTCATTGCGCGCATAAGATCCAGCTGATAGTGTAACTCGTTCATAACCCCACTCACCCTTTATTTTTTGGTGATGTAACCCTGTGCTTTCAAAAGTTCTGCGCAAAGCAAAGCTCCCCCAGCCGCTCCGCGTAATGTATTGTGTGAAAGTCCTACAAACTTAAAGTCATATACGGTATCTTCTCTCAGACGGCCTACACTGATACCCATACCATTCTCAAAATCCACATCCAAAGCTACCTGAGGTCTGTTGTCCTCCTCCAGATACTGGATAAACTGCTTCGGTGCGCTGGGAAGTCCCAGTCTCTGAGGTTCTCCGCTGAAAGAAGTTAACTTCTCGATCAGCTGTTCCTTAGTGGGCTTCTTACGGAATTTTACGAATACGGCTGCAGTATGTCCGTTCAGTACCGGAACACGGATACACTGGCATGTGATCACGGGAGAAGTTGCAGGAACGATTTTGTCGCCTTCGATCTTACCCCAGATACGTAAAGGCTCCTTCTCACTCTTCTCTTCCTCACCACCGATGTAAGGAATGATATTGCCTACCATCTCGGGCCAGTCCTTAAAAGTCTTGCCGGCACCGGAGATAGCCTGATAAGTAGTGGCTACTACTTCATAGGGCTCGAATTCTTTCCATGCGGTCAGTACCGGTGCATAGCTCTGAATGGAGCAATTGGGCTTTACAGCGATAAATCCTCTGGTGGTTCCCAATCTCTTCTTCTGTGCTTCGATGATCTGGAAATGCTCGGGATTGATCTCGGGTACTACCATAGGAACATCGGGAGTCCATCTGTGGGCACTGTTATTAGATACTACAGGGGTCTCTGTCCTGGCATAAGCTTCTTCGATTGCCTTGATCTCGTCCTTGGACATATCTACGGCACTAAATACGAAATCTACCTGTGCGGCTACTTTTTCCACTTCGTTGACATTCATGACAATCAGCTTTTTCACAGCTTCAGGCATGGGAGTCGTCATCTTCCATCGATCACCCACTGCATCCTCATACGTCTTGCCTGCGGATCGGGAGCTGGCTGCGATAGTCGTTACTTCGAACCATGGATGGTTCTCTAACAGAGAGATAAATCTCTGTCCTACCATACCGGTTCCACCCAGGATACCTACACGTAATTTTTCACTCATTTTTCATTTCCTCCTCAGCTCTATGCATTTCCTTTTTATCTGAAAAGACATTCTTTTCTGATTTTACGAAAGTCTGTCTTCCAAAGACTGTTGATACTCTTCTATGGCATCATTTTTCAGGTATTCTTTATTTTTCTCAATGACCTGTTTCATCATTTTCTCACCCGGTGCACCGATGATCAGACGCTTCTCCACACAGGTCTTCAGTGAGATGGCCTCATAGATATCTTCGTCGAACTTATCACTGATGGAACGCAGTTCCTCTAAGCTTAAAGCATCAATAGAAGTATCCTTCTCAATACAGTACAATACCAGCCTGCCGATAATACCGTGGGCATCCCGGAAAGGCACACCCTTACCTACCAGATAATCTGCAGCATCGGTGGCATTGGTGAATCCGTTCATGGCACTCTTCGCCATGCGGTCCTTGCGGAACTTCATGGTCTGAATCATGCCTGTGAATAAAGTGATGCAGTCTGCTGCGGTATCCATGGCATCAAATGCCATCTCCTTGTCTTCCTGCATGTCTTTATTGTAAGCCAGGGGCAATCCCTTCATGGTAGTAAGTAACGCCATCAGAGCACCATAGACTCTTCCGGTCTTGCCTCTTACCAACTCTGCGATATCAGGATTCTTCTTCTGGGGCATGATACTGCTTCCGGTGGAATAAGCATCATCCAACTCTACGAACTGATATTCATTGGAATTCCAGATGATGATCTCTTCGCTGAAACGGCTTAAATGCATCATGATCGTAGAAAGTGCGGAAAGGAATTCGATCAGGTAATCTCTGTCCGCCACAGAATCAATGCTATTTAACGTCGGTCCTTCAAAGCGAAGAAGTCTCGCGGTATATTCACGATCCAAAGGATATGTGGTACCTGCCAGTGCTCCGGCTCCCAAAGGACAATAATTCATACGCTTATAGATATCTGTCAGACGCTGTCTGTCTCTCTTGAACATTTCAAAATAGGCACCGTAATGATGCGCCAGGGTAATGGGCTGTGCCTTCTGTAAATGGGTGAAGCCCGGCATGTAGGTATCTAAATTGTTCTTCATGGTATCAAGAATGGCTTCCAAAAGCTTTTTCAGCAGTCCGTCGATCTCTGCCACTCTTGCCCTGGTATAGAGACGCATGTCCAGTGCCACCTGGTCGTTACGGCTTCTGCCGGTGTGAAGCTTTTTCCCAGCATCTCCGATCCGGTCGATCAGGGTAGCCTCCACGAAACTGTGAATGTCTTCCTGGCTCTCATCAATTGCCAATGTTCCGTCATCCACATCCTCTAAGATCCCAGTCAGTCCTTCGACAATACTCTTCCTCTCCTCTTCGGTGAGGATCCCCTGCTTTGCCAACATGGTGGCATGTACGATACTGCCGGTGACATCTTCGTGAAACAGTCTTTTATCAAATGTTATGGACGCATTGAAATCAAATACCAGCTGATCGGTCTGTTTCGTAAAACGTCCTCCCCATAACTGTGCCATGGTCATTCTCCCATCTTTTTACGTTGGTAGTCTATCAGATAAAATTTCTCACAGACATTAATTGCAATTAATCATATCACAAACGACACTTTAATGCAATACAGTGAATTTCATCACTTTCCGCTACAGAAAACACTTTTTCCACTGGAATTCATACAATAACTATAAATATTCATGTTAAGGAAGTATGCCTTTTTATGGGAGCTCTTATCGAACTTAAAAATATAGGTTACTCCTATCACACACTTTCCGGGGAGACCGGTGCCATAAAAGATATCTCCTTCTCCGTGGAGGAAGGGGAATTTGTAGCACTTGTTGGACCCAGCGGCTGCGGTAAATCCACTCTGCTGTCCATTATCGCAGGGCTCCTCTCCCCTGAGAACGGAACCATTGTCGTAAATAATCCCGACGGTTCCCTTCATTATCCCCGTATCGGCTATATGCTGCAGCATGACCATCTCTTCGAATGGCGCACCATCTATCAGAATGTTACGTTGGGTCTGGAGATCCATCACGCCCTCACTCCGGAGCGCATCGCCCATGTGGAACAACTTTTGTCCGATTACGGGTTGGAAAAATTTAAGAACAAGCGCCCTTGCGAATTATCCGGCGGCATGAAGCAGCGCGCTGCTCTGATCCGAACCCTTGCCCTGGATCCCCAGCTGCTGTTACTGGATGAACCCTTCAGTGCCCTGGACTACCAGACGCGACTTATGGTATCTTCGGATATCTGTCAGTTGATCCGCAAGGCTGGGAAGACCATGATCATCGTCACTCACGATCTGTCAGAGGCTATCAGCCTGGCGGATAAAGTTTACGTGCTGTCTGCCCGTCCCGCAACGATCAAAACGGTATTGCCCATTCAGCTCACCCTGACGGACAGTTCTCCACTCGCCGCTAGAAACGCCCCGGAATTTCCATATTATTTCAAACAACTTTGGGAGGAATTAACCGATGAAACCTAAGAATGTGCAAAATGACCACCCGTTGACGGTCCAGGAACAATATCTTCGCAAGCACAAAAATCATCATAGACAGGTTGCCTTTCTGCGTATCTTTCTCCTGGGAATCTTTCTGATTCTCTGGGAAATCAGTGCAGATGCATACTGGATCGACAGTTTCTTTTTCTCCAGCCCACGAAGAGTCGTCCTATGTCTGATACAGTTGTGGACCGAGCGCTCTCTTCCGATGCATATCGGCATTACTTTATTAGAAACCATATTAAGTTTCCTTTTAGTGTTCGTTATCAGTCTCCTGCTTGCCACCCTATTGTGGTTCTCTGACAAACTGTCGGAGATTTTAGAGCCTTACCTGGTACTACTCAACAGTCTACCGAAATCTGCCCTGGCTCCCCTGTTCATCGTCTGGCTGGGCACCGGCATCAACACCATTATCATCGCCGGGATCTCTGTGGCAGTCTTCGGCTCCATTATCAGCTTTTACACTGCCTTTCACCAGGTGGATCCGGAAAAGGAGATTCTGATCCGCACTTTGGGTGGGAACCGCAGAGATATCTTTTTCAAAGTCGTCCTCCCGGGATCTGTTCCCACACTGCTCAGCACCACCAAGGTCAATATCGGTCTGTCTTTAGTCGGTGTCATCATCGGAGAATTTCTGGCAGCCAGACGAGGGCTGGGTTATCTCATCATCTACGGTTCCCAGGTGTTCCAGCTGGATATGGTAATCAGTTCTATCTTACTGTTATGTGTCATTGCCATGCTGCTCTATCTGCTGACCCAGTCTCTGGAACATTGCAGCAAAAAGCATCGCAACTGATTAAAATATTTTCTTCGGAGATCTGCAGGATGGCATCTTCGTCTTACAGTCTCCTACATAATCTACAGTTCTGCAAAACGAACTTTTAAAATAATAAATTTTACAGTTGCAAAAATTCCCAAGAACATATATAATAACCTAGTCCGCTGAAATAGCTCAGTTGGTAGAGCACTTCACTCGTAATGAAGGGGTCGTGGGTTCGAGTCCCATTTTCAGCTTATCTATGAAAAAGAGAAAGCCAAAAAGCTTTCTCTTTTTTGTATTAATTATTCAAAGCCATGAAAAACCGCGTTCTGCAATGCCTGCATTCCGGCAGATTTATCTTGCTCCCTTGTCATAGATTACCCCCAAAGCTCTCGGTGCACCGTTCTGTTTGGAAAAGAATACCAGCAGTAAAAGTGTCAGTACATACGGCAGGATCATCACCAGATCCTGATAACTGCTGGGCATCTGTAATACCTGTACCAGTCGGTAGCCGCCGGATCTGGCAAATCCGAATAACAGGCATGCTCCCAGGGTCGGAAGGATTCGCCAGTTACCGAAGATCAGCGCTGCGATGGCCAGATATCCGTAACCTACATAGATACTGGAAGAAAAGTTCGCGGAAATAGAATATGCAAAGCAGATACCGCCAAGTCCCGACAACGCACCGCAGATCATGATAGCTGCCAGGCGGATCTGTCCCACCTGTCTTCCGGCTGCATCCACCGCATGGGGATTGTCACCGCAGGCGCGCAGATGCATGCCGAAGCGGGTCTTGTACATTACAAACCATGCAATAAATGCTACGGCAACGATCACCAGTTCAAAAGGATACAGATTGGTAAATACAGCTCCCAGTACCGGAATCTTAGAAATTCCCGGGATGGTAATTCTGGAAGATACGGTCAGAACAAACTTGTCAGAGGTGGCACCGAATACAACTCTGTTGAGTAGTTTGGTCAAATATGCTGTCAATGCCATAGCCAGAATATTGACTACGACACCACTGATCACCTGATTGGCTTTAAACTTCAGGCACAGCAGCGCATGGATCAGGGCAAAAATACTTCCTCCTACTGCCGCCATGATCATGGCAATGTAGAAAGGTACCGGAGAATCTCCGGAGAAATTCCCTGCAATGGCAACTGCCACAAATGCTCCGATAAAGGCACCGAAACCCTGCAATCCTTCCACAGCTAACATAGTCACACCGGACTTCTCGCAATAAATACCGCCAATTGCCATAATAAATAAAGGTAATGCAAAGGATAACCCGTCAATGATCACAATATCCATTTATTTGTCCTCCTTTGTCTTGTTCGTTTTCTCTCTTCTGCCTCGTTCCATTTTCCATTTGATATAAGCATTACATGCACTGAACAACAAAATAATTCCGGTAATAACCGATGCGATCTCCGCATCGACACCGGCTGCAGATTTCATGTAAGTACTACCTTTACTGATCAAGGTGATCAGCATGGTGGAAAATACAATTCCGAAGGGATTGTTGTTACCAAGTAGTGACACTGCGATAGCATCAAATCCCGTGCTGATCAGTACCTTGGGCTGAATAGAACCCACATAACCCAGATAATAGGTCACACCGGCAAGTCCTGCCAGGGCACCGGAGATCATCATGGACAGCACCATGCTTCTGCCGACTTTAATACCCGCATATTTTGCAGCACTGCGGGAATAGCCCACAGCCTTCAGTTCGTATCCTAATTTCGTCTTCTCTAATAAGAACCACACTGCCACTACAGTCAGCAGAGCCAGAATAATTCCCAGCGGAATATCCATTTTCAGATTGCCCACCATGGTATCCATCAGCGTCAGTCTGGAAGCCGCAGAGATCTCCTTTGACTGTCTGGAGACCGGATCCACGAAAAAGGTATTGATAAAGAAGCTGATCACGTATTGGAACGTATAGTTTAACATAATGGATGAAACAACTTCATTAATATTAAAACGATACTTCAAAAAGCCGATCAGTCCACCCACCAGTCCGCCGACGATCAGACCGATGATCACTACCAGTGGCTTTGCCAGTACAGCATTTAAACTGCTGTAGCCCACAATAATACTTGCAGTGAACCCGGCTGCCAGCATCTGTCCGGAGACACCGATATTGAACAAACCCGCACGCAGAGCTACCGCTACTGCCAATGCTGCGAAGATCATAGGGGTAAAATAGTTCACATAACTCATAAAGTCTGTCAACATGCTCTTATAGCTTGCATAAGAAGACTTGGGTGACAGTCCGCTGCCCTGCAGCAATGCGTAGTAAGCCTTGAAAGGATTTGAACCGGTCACGGCGATGATCACACCACCCACTACCAGGCTGCAAAGGATTGCAAGAAGAGGGATCTTTACTGCATTCCAGAATTTTGTCATATTTTTCATGGTCTTATGCCTCCTTCTCCTTGTTCTTAACGCCCATCATGAACTCACCCACTTCATTGGTGGTCAGCTCACTGGCTTTGGCGATCTTCTGTATGCTTCCGTTATAAATAACGGCGATGGTATCCGCACAGTTCATGATCTCATCCAGTTCCAGAGATATTAAAAGGATTGCCTTACCCTTGTCTCTCTCCGCAATGATCTGTTTATGAATATTCTCTATGGCACCGATATCCAGTCCACGGGTGGGCTGAACGAAGATCATCAGAGAGGAATCCTGCTCCACTTCTCTGGCGATGATGGCTTTCTGTTGATTACCGCCGCTCATAGAGCGTACCACCGTCTTGCTACCCTGTCCGCTTCGGATATCGTATTTTTCTATCAGTTTTTCACTGTTATCTTCAAAAATCTTCTGGTCCAGCACTCCCTTATGACAGAAAGGCTCTTTGTAGTAGTTACGCAGTGCCAGATTTTCCGAAAGGGTAAAATCCATGACCAGTCCATAATTCTGTCTGTCCTCGGGAATATAGGAAATTCCTTCTGTGGTACGTTCCCTGATGGACAGATCCGTAATGTCTCTGCCGTTTAACAGAATCTTACCGGAACGTGCCGGGATCAATCCTGCAATAGCATCGGCAATCTCTACCTGACCGTTGCCGGCTACGCCTGCAATGGCTACGATCTCACCGGAATGCACCTCAAGGGATACATCCTTTACCACCTGAAAATCCTGCTTGTTATAGACGTTCAGATGCTGTATGTCGAGGATCGTCTTACCCGGTTTCGCGGGTTCTTTTTCTGTCTCAAAATTCACTTCACGGCCTACCATTTTGTTTGCCATGACTTTGGTGGATGTGGTTGCCACTTCCATAACATCCATCAGACGTCCGCGGTTCAAGATTGCGCATCTGTCTGCAATACGTTTGATCTCTTCCAGTTTATGTGTGATTAAGATGATGGTCTTGCCGTCATCCCGCAGAGATTTGATAATGTCTAATAAAAAGTCGATCTCCTGAGGAGTCAGAACCGCTGTGGGTTCGTCGAAAATAAGGATCTCTGCTTCTCTGTAAAGCATTTTTAATATCTCTACTCTCTGCTGTGTAGAAACATTAATATCACTGATCACGTCGGTAGGATTCACTGCCAGTCCGTATTTCTCCGAAAGTTCGCGGATATCCTGATTGGCTTTCTTCATATCCACTACCGGAATACATCCCAATACCTTCTTCACCGGTTCCATACCCATCACAATATTCTCTGCAATGGTATAGTTGGATACCAGTTTAAAATGCTGGTGTACCATACCGATGTTTAATTTGGTGGCATGGTTGGGGGATTCCAGTTTCACCTTTTCTCCCCGGATATAGATCTCTCCTTCATCCGGCTCGTACATTCCAAACAGCATACTCATTAAGGTGGATTTTCCGGCACCATTCTCTCCCAACAGAGCAAAAATCTCACCCTTTTTGATCTGGATCGTCACATCGTCGTTGGCTACGATCCCGGGGAAGCGTTTGGTGATGTGTTTCATCTCAACAATATATTCCGACATGTTCATCCTCATTTCTACTCATGTAAATAAATAAGAAGGTGACAGTTCCTCACCATCACCTTCTTGTGAATTCATTCTTCCTACCAGGTAAAGGTCTCCGGAGTTACACCGTTAAAGTTTGCCGCAGGAACGATCTTGCCTTCCTTTAACAGAGCCTGTGCTGCATTAATCTTCTCAATAGCCTCTGCGGTGAGCTGACATCTACCTTCCTCACTTACAAAACCGGTAGCATCATCTGCTGCAGTCAGAGTCACATTAGCGCCCTTGAAGGAACCATCTTTTACTTCGTTCAGTACGTTGTAAACAGTATCATGCATTACCTTCAGACCACTGGTCAGAACGATATTGCTGTCACCGTTTGCACCGTCATCATACTGGTCAACATCACAACCGATAACCTTAACGCCGTCAGCTTCCTTGGCAGCGGTAAATACGCCGTTACCGGAACCTCCTGCTGCTACGAACAGGATATCTACGCCTTCAGCGATCAGAGCATTGCCCAGTACTTTACCGGTAGCTTCATCAGAGAAGTTACCAACATAGTTACCACCTACATTAGCGCCGGTAACATCGGTACCTGCGTAAGAAGGAAGCTCTACTACTTCTACATTCATGCCTTCGGTACCGTTCACATACTTAACACCGCACTCGAAACCATACTGATAGTTAACGTTGGAAGGATATGCAATACCGTTTACTACTGCTACCTTACCTGTGGTGGTAGACAGAGCTGCAGCCATACCTGCATAGAAACCGCTCTCCTGCTCAGCATAGTAAGCAGCGTATACATTGTCGATCACCTGATCAGCAGTTACTTCGGTACCGTCAATGGTAGGCCAGGAATCGATCAGGATGAACTTGGTATCCGGATTCTCCTGTGCCAGATTGCCGATGCCGGCGAACTGGAAACCACAGCATACAATAACATCATAATCCGCTACAACATCAGCTACTGCCTGAACAGCTGCTGCGCTGTCACCGGTTTCCTCACGGATGGGGGTTACGGTTGCATTAGGATTCTCCTCGATGAACTTCAGAACACCGTTGTAGTTGTCCTGGTTGAAGGAACCGTCATCCACGCCGGAGGGGCTGGATACTATAGCGATCTTCAGACCGGGTTCTTCACTGCCGCTCTCTGTTGCTGCTGCAGTGGTGGTAGCTGCCACGCTGGATTCTGCATTGGTGTCAGCATTGGTGCTGCCGCATGCTACCAGAGAAACAGCCATGACAGATGCAAGTGCAAGTGCCAGAAACTTTTTCATAATTTTTTCCTCCTAAAATGTAAATATTAAAACATTGAATCACAACGGTAATATTATCATCATAGTCTGTAAAATTCAATATCTATTTTTAATTAACGCATATGCACATCCATTTGTGGGAACGGAATTTCAATTTCTGCTTTATCAAGTGCATACTTACACTGTTCGGTAATACGCCATTTTCCCTGCCAGAAATCCTCATTTTTAAACCAGCAGCGTACACATAGGTTGATTCCGGAGTCTGCCAGTTCATCTACAAATACAAAATGCTCTCTTTCCTTTATAGTATCAGGATCTTCAGAGAGAACCTTTGTCAGGACTTCCTTTGCCTTCCTAATATCTGCGCTGTAAGCAACCGATACCTTCACATCACATCGTCTGGATTCGGCAGCAGTGACATTCACAATGGTGTTATTTGCCAGATTGCCGTTGGGAAGAATAATCGTCTGATTATCATAGGTTAACAGCTTTGTATAGAAGATCTGGATCTCTTTTACTGTACCTTCCTTACCGGAGGAGCCTTCCACAATGTAATCTCCCACCTTAAACGGCTTCAATAATAAAATCAGCACACCGCCCGCCAGATTAGATAGACTTCCCTGCACTGCCAGTCCCACTGCCACTCCGGCTGAGCCAAGAAGTGCCACGATACTGGCAGCATCAACGCCAAAGGAGGATGCCAGGGTCAGGATCAGTATAATATATAAAGAAGCTTTCACAAAAGAATCCACGAACTGGATCACTCCCGTTTCCGCTCCCGCGCGGTTCATGGACTTGCGGATGATCTTGCGGATCAGCTTGATCAGTTGTACACCGATGAAGAAAAATAACAGTGCCAGTCCGATACGGATGCCTAAGTTCAATGCTTTCTCCGGAAGGGTATCCAGAAAAGACGCTATCATTCCTTCCTTTTGCTGTACCTCTTCGATTACGTTATCTGTCAGATCCATGTTATCTTATTTCTCCTGTTTCTTTTTTGCGGTCTTGTTCGTCGTCTTACGAATGGGCGTATTTTTACGGATCCGCTTCTCGATCACTTTTTCCAGCTCTGCCTCTGTGTAAGGGATAAATTGCAGAATACTTAAGGACAACGGTGCAAGTTTCACGGTGACGGACTGCTTTTTATCATCCCATTCCACGTCCTCTGCCCGTTTCATGCGGTCATTGACCACACCGGTACCACCGTAGCAGACAGCATCCGTATTCAGGATCTCCTTATATTTTCCCTCGTAAGGAACTCCTGTAGTGATCTCTCTGGGCACACCGGAGAAGTTTGCTACGACCAAAAGCATCTCCTCCGCAGCTTCGCCTTTACGCACAAAGCTTACATAACATTCATTGGCAGAGATCTCGTTCATCCACTGGAATCCCTTCGCCTGATCGTCACATTCATACAGTGCCTTATTCTCCCTGTATAATGCATTCAGATCCTTCACCAGCCTCTGGACTCCGGCATTTTCCTTCCGCTCTTCCAGTGCCCATTCCACCTGACGCATTTCGTTCCATTCTTTTTCTTCCGCCAGATCCTGTCCCATGAAAAGGAGCTTTTTCCCGGGATGAGTCATCATATAGCCGTAGGTCAGACGTAAGTTGGCAAGCTTCTGTGCTCTGTCTCCGGGCATCTTGCCAAGTAAGGTTCCTTTCCCATGTACCACTTCATCATGCGAAAATACCAGCATGAATTTCTCGCTGTAGGCATAGATCATGCTGAAGGTAAGTTCTCCGTGATGGTGGCTCCTAAAGTACGGATCGTATTTGATATAATCCAGATAATCGTTCATGAAGCCCATATTCCATTTGAGATCAAAACCAAGTCCCCCCTCTTCCAGGGAACCGGTGATCAGGGGGAATGCCGTACTCTCCTCTGCGATGGATAATACTCCGGGATCTCTCTTTTTCAGGATGGAATTTAAGTGTTTGATCATTTCAATGGCTTCCAGATTCTCGTTACCACCGTACATATTGGGAATCCATTCCCCGTCCTGTCTGCCGTAATCCAGATAAAGCATGCTGGCTACTGCATCCATACGGATACCATCCGCATGATATTTCTCCACCCAGAACAGCGCATTGGCGATCAGATAATTCGATACCTGTGGACGACCGTAATTGTAGATCAGGGTGCCCCAGTGAGGATGACTGCCCTGTCTGGGATCCTGATGCTCATAAAGACAGGTGCCGTCAAATGCAGCTAATCCATAAGAATCTCTCGGAAAATGTGCAGGCACCCAGTCAAGGATCACACCGATTCCCGCCTTATGCAGTGCATTCACGAAGAACATAAAGTCCTCCGGTGTACCGTATCTGGCAGTCGGTGCATAATAACCGATGACCTGATATCCCCAGGAAGCATCTAAGGGATGCTCCATCACCGGCAGCAGTTCCACATGGGTGTATCCCATTTTCTTTACATATTCTATAACCTTCGGAGCAATTTCCCGGTAATTGACATAATCCTGTCCTTCCCCCGGTGTCACAAAGCTTCCCAGATACATTTCATAGACGCTCACCGGAGCATTACCGCACTGATATTTTTCACGACTTTTCAGAAATTCGTCGTCCTCCCATTGATAATTACGGATATCCGCAATTACAGAAGCCGTCTCCGGTCTCTTCTGCGCTGCATTGCCGTAGGGGTCCGCCTTCAGATAAGTAAGTCCGCCCTTGATCTTCAGCTCGTATTTGTAACAGTCTCCGACTTCCGCTCCGGGAATAAACAATTCAAAGATACCGGAATCCCCCAGCCGTCTCATCTGATGGATCCGCCCGTCCCATTCATTAAAATCACCGACTACGCTGACACGCATGGCATTCGGCGCCCAGACAGCAAAATAGGTTCCCTCGTCCCCATCCAGTTCCATGGGATGTGCTCCCAGCTTTTCATAGATTGTATAATGAATGCCGGCGGCAAAACGATCCATGTCTTCCTTCGTGATCTGCGGAACATGCCGGTACGCATCCCCACAGATCCATCTGTGTGCCTCACGGTTTTCGGTCTTACTGTATTCCACTACATATTCATAAGGTGCCATTTTCCCTGCGTTTACCAGTGCTGCAAAATATCCCTCTTCATCTGCCAGTTCCATGGGAACATCCATAAGAAATGCTTCTCCCACCTGTCCGGTCTTCTTCCAGTGGATCGTTACTTTCTCTGCTCCCGGGAAGTATGCCTGTACCAGCATTTTGCTTCCCTGCTTATGGGGTCCCAACAGCTCATGGGGATTATCGCATTCGGAATACGTGATTTCTTCTATTTGGGGCCAGTTCATCAATTTATAAAGTTTATTTGTCATATTCCCTCTTTTCTGCAGCGCGATTGCTGCATTCTATTCTGTCATTTTGCCTTTAGAAACCCTGCGGATCAACGTTCAATCTCATGCAGGAACAGCCCGCTTCGAAGCTTCGGCTCAAACCAGGTAGACTTCGGAGGCATCAGCCTCTCCGCATCCGCCACTGCAAAAAGCTCTGCAATAGATGTGGGATACATCGAGAACGCCACTTTCATGTCCGTATGTACTCTCCGTTCCAGTTCTCCCAGTCCCCGGATACCTCCGACGAAATCAATTCTCTTATCTGTCTTCGGATCCTTAATCCCCAAAATGGGATCTAACAGATAATTCTGCAAAAGCGATACATCCAGTCCCTCTACGGCATCCTCACTTTTTATTTCCTCTTTTGCGACAAGACTGTACCATTCATCCTCCAGATACATGCCAAACATGCCCTTCTTTGTGGGTCTGTAAGGAGTCTGTCCCATTTTCTCCACTGTGAAATGCTCTTTAATACGCGTAAGGAAAGCTGCTGCATCCAGTCCGTTCAGATCCTTCACTACACGATTGTAATCCAGGATCCGTAACTCTTCATCCGGGAAAATCACGGAAAGAAAATAATTAAATTCCTCTTCTCCTGTATAATCCGGATACTGCTCTCTCCTCTTCAGCCCCACCTTCACCGCAGAAGCACATCGATGATGCCCATCCGCAATATAGATTGCCGGGATCTTCCCAAAAGCCTTCTCGATCATCGCCACATCCACATCGTTATCAATCACCCACACACGATGCCCGATTCCATCCTCACTGACAAAATCATAGACCGGCGCCTGCTTTTTCATCTCTACGATTTTCTCCTTCAGCTCCTCCTTCGCCCGATACGCCAGGAAAATCGGTCCCGTCTGCATACTGCACGTATCCACATGACGAATACGGTCTTCCTCCTTGTCTGCCCTGGTATTCTCGTGCTTTTTGATCACATTGTTCCGATAATCATCAATCGATGCACAGCCTACCACCCCGGTCTGACTGTGTCCATCCATCGTCAGTTCATACAGATAGAAACATGGCGTCGGATCCTGTACAAATTTTCCTTCCAGAATTTTCTCACGAAGCATCTGATCCGCTTTCTCATACACACAGTCCGCATATGTGTCTACTTCCTCGCCAAACTGCGTCTCCGCCCGGTCAATCGCCAGAAAAGATTCCGGATTCTTCTTCACCACTTCACACGCTTCCGCCCTGTTATATACATCATAAGGAAGTGCCGCAATCCTCTCCTCCATCCCCTGACAGGGACGATATGCCCTAAATGGTCTAATCTGTGCCATACTCCTACCTCCTAATTTCTTCTACATATAAATTTATTTTACCAAATACCGTCTCATATCACAAGGTTATTTAAATAAGCAAGCAGCCCCGAATGGGTGTAAGAATAAGCAGGCCGTAAGCAGACGTCGGCACTTAGCGGGCGTATTCTGACCGCTTATGTGCCGTTACGCTCTGCGACAGAGCGAAAGCGTGCCGCGTTTCTTACCCCAGCCGAGGCTGTGGGGGTTTTATTTCTAATAATACCTACCCCAACTTATGGAACACAATACAGTTGGGCATATTGACCTTCATCGCCGGTCCATTCATGATCATCGTTCCATGCTCCAGATCAATATGGAAGAAAGTCATCGTATTACTTTCATGATTCAAAGACACCAGAAACTTATTATCCGGGAAGAACTCCGCATCCTTCGGATACTCACCGCTGACCGGCAGCAGGAAATTCTTCTTAAGCAATCCTGTCTTCTTATCCACATTAAATACAATGACTGAATTATCTCCCGCGATGGAGCTGAGCAGATAATTATAATCCAGGGAGAAACTGAATGCACTGGCACTGTTCGTATTGCCTCTGGTCAGCTTGATCAGCTCTACCGTCTGAATCTTCTCGAAAGTAGGATCATTATCATGGTCCACATACTCATAGACATCAATGTAACACTTCAGTTCATGCAGGATATAAATATATCTGCCATCCTCTGAAATCTTGATATGACGGGGTGCGGATTCCATCTCACTGCGGATGATATCCTCCAGCTTCACCTTACCCTTCTCTACATCAAAACGATACACATTGACATGATCCATTCCCTGGTCCGCTACCAGCAGATATTTGTTGTCATGCGTCATACGAGCACAGTTGATGTGGGGGCGGAAATTGCGCTCTGCCATACTGCCCAGTCCTTTATGGTAGATCTCGTCGGTGATCTCTCCGATGGAACCATCCTCCTTCAGACGGAGTACGGTCAGCTTACCGTCATGATAACCTGCCACAAACAGATACTGATCTGTGTAATCCGTAGATACATAACATCCTCTCATACCGTTGATCGGTGCGAAGTTGATCAGTTCCAGATCTCCGTCCGGCATGATCGTATAAGCCTCTACACCAAAATCCGTTATAGAATAAAGAAACTTTCCGTTATGGGAAATGGTCAGGTAAGAAGAGTTGGTGATCTCTACTTTATCTTTTTCCTTAAAACGACCGTTTTTCATATCCACATCATATATTCTGATACCGTGACTGTCCCCCTGTGTATAACTGGAAACATAGGCAACATATTTTCCCTTGTTCATGACCGGATCCTCCTTAGCATTCTATATCTTTTTATGTTTATAAATATAGCACAATTCTGAAAATTGTGAAACATTTTTCTGTAAAAATCCCGAAAAATACTCCTGTTTTTTCCCTGAGGTAAAGTTTATGTAAATCAGCCCGGAAAATGCAAAACTTCACATTGACTTTCCATGTATTTACGTATAATATTAATTCGACTTGCAAAAAATTTTCATTTAGGTTTTTCGATAATTTTTTGCAGGATTTTTTACATCAGGAAGGAAAAAATTGATGAAAAATGCTTTAGTCAATTTAGTGAACATTTCAAAATCATTTGACAATCAAATGGTTCTGGATGATCTCAATCTGTACATCCGCGAAAATGAGTTCCTGACACTGTTGGGACCCAGTGGCTGCGGAAAGACTACAACCCTCCGTATTCTGGGCGGTTTCGAGACTCCCGACAAAGGTCAGGTCATTTTCGAAGGCCGGGATATCACTAACCTTCCACCCAATAAGCGCAATCTGAATACTGTATTCCAAAAGTATGCCCTGTTCCCGCATATGACCATTGCAGAAAACATCGCGTTTGGGTTAAAGATCAGTGGTAAAAGTAAATCTTATATTAATGATAAAATTAAATACGCTCTGAAGTTAGTCAATCTGGATGGCTTTGAGAATCGTATGCCGGATTCCTTAAGCGGCGGTCAGCAGCAACGTATCGCCATCGCCCGTGCTATCGTGAACGAACCCAAGCTCCTGCTCTTAGACGAGCCTTTAGGCGCCCTGGATCTCAAGCTTCGCCAGGACATGCAGTATGAGCTGATCCGCTTGAAGAACGAGCTTGGCATTACCTTTATCTATGTCACCCATGACCAGGAAGAGGCTCTGACCATGTCCGATACCATCGTAGTCATGAACCAGGGGTATATCCAGCAGATCGGTACTCCCGAGAGCATCTATAATGAACCGGAAAATGCTTTCGTTGCCGATTTTATCGGTGACAGTAATATCATCGGTGCCACCATGATCAGAGATCGTCTGGTAGAAATCCTGGGTGCCCGTTTTGACTGTGTAGATACCGGTTTCGGTGAGAATAAGCCCGTAGATGTAGTCATCCGACCCGAGGACGTGGAACTGGTATCTCCGGAGGAAGGTATCCTCCAGGGTACCCTGATCCACTCTATCTTCAAGGGTGTTCATTATGAGATGGAAGTTATGGCAAATGGCTTTGAATGGCTGGTACATTCCACGAAGATGGTTCCCGTTGGTACCAAAGTCGGCATCAAGGTTGATCCTTTTAACATCCAGATCATGAAGAAGCCGGAATCTGAGGACGAGGAGGCCATTGGAGTCAATGAATAGAAAATTATTATCGCTCCCTTTTATCTTCTGGTCAGCCATGTTTGTCATCGTGCCTCTGTGCATGGTCTTCTACTATGGTCTGACCGATAAGAGCGGTGCATTTACATTTGATAATATTCTGGCGATTGCTACTGCCGAGCATTCCAAGGCTCTGTGGGAGGCATTAAAGTTATCTGTGATCAGCACTGTGATCTGCCTGCTTTTAGCATATCCTCTTGCCATGATCCTGTGTAACATGAATGTGAATCAGAATTCATTCCTGGTACTGATTTTCATTTTGCCCATGTGGATGAATTTTCTGCTTCGTACCCTGGCATGGCAGACTCTGCTTGAGAAGACCGGTGTGATCAACAGCATCCTCTCCGTCCTGCATCTGCCGTCGTTAAATATTATCAATACCCCCTATGCCATTGTACTGGGTATGGTATATAACTTTTTACCTTTTATGGTACTGCCTCTGTATAACGTGCTGGTCAAAATCGACAAGAATGTGATCAACGCCGCCTATGACCTGGGTGCCAACGGCATACAGACTTTCTTACGGATCATTTTTCCTTTAAGTCTGCCCGGCATGTTAAGCGGTATCACCATGGTGTTTGTCCCCGCCCTGACTACTTTCGTTATCAGCAAGATTCTGGGTGGCAGCAAGATCCTGCTCATCGGTAATGTCATCGAGCAGGAATTCACCCAGACCGGCAACTGGAATCTGGGAAGTGGTCTCTCCATCGTATTGATGCTGTTCATCATCTTCAATATGGTGATCTCTGTGATCACGGATAAAGAAGGGGAGGCGAACACATTATGATCAAAACAACTGCGCAAAAAATATATCTGGGACTGATTTTTATCTTTTTATACGCCCCCATTATTACCTTGATCGTACTCTCCTTCAATGCCAGTAAGACCCGTGCAAAATGGGGCGGTTTTACGACCAAGTGGTATGCGGCTTTGTTCCGGAACGAGCAGATCATGCAGGCTTTGTGGAATACACTGGCGCTGGCAATCTTATCTGCGCTGATTGCCACCCTCATAGGTTCGATCGCCTGCATCGCCATGCAATCCATGAAACGTACCAGCCGTGCTGTCCTCATGGGAATCACGAATATTCCAATGCTGAACGCGGAAATCGTTACCGGTATCTCCCTGATGCTTCTGTTCCTCAGCTTTGGTATAAAGTTTGGCTTCGGGACCATTCTGCTTGCACACATTACCTTTAATATTCCATATGTGATATTAAGCGTAATGCCCCGTATGAAGCAGCTGAACCCCAGCACCTATGAAGCAGCCCTCGACCTGGGCGCATCTCATACGTATGCCTTTTTCAAAGTGGTATTTCCGGATATCCTGCCGGGTATTTTGTCCGGTTTTCTGATGGCATTTACCATGTCACTGGATGACTTTATCATTACCCACTTTACCAAGGGTCCCGGTGTCGACACCCTGTCCACCAAGATCTATACGGAAGTAAAAAAAGGTATAAAACCGGAAATGTACGCACTATCCACCATTATATTCGTAACTGTATTGATTTTACTTTTGTTAGTAAACTACACACCCAAAGGAAAGAAAAAGAAATAACTTTTTCTACATATATTTTAGGAGGAAAATAAATGAAAAAATTTATTGCACTGTTTCTGTGCGGCATCCTTACCGCAACTGCTCTGACCGGCTGCGGATCCTCTTCCTCTGCCGGTGAAAACGGTGAAGTCATCGTCTACAACTGGGGAGAATATATCGATCCGGAGACTCTCACTATGTTTGAGGAAGAAACCGGTATCAAGGTGGTCTATGACGAATTTGAGACCAACGAGATCATGTATCCAAAGGTGGAAGCCGGTTCATCCGCTTATGATGTGGTATGTCCTTCCGATTACATGGTGCAGAAAATGATCGAGAATGATCTGATTCAGGAACTGGATTACGATAAGATTCCCAATGCCAAAGAAAACATCGGTGCCCAGTACTACGAGCAGGCTGCTGCTTACGATCCCGGTAACAAATATTGTGTTCCTTATTGCTGGGGAACTGTTGGAATCATCTACAATAAAACCATGGTAGATACTCCTCCCACCAAATGGGCAGACCTGTGGGATGAAAAATATGCTGATAATATTCTGATGATGGATTCTATTAAAGACAGCTTTATGGTTGCTCTGAAGAAAAACGGCTTCTCTTCTAACAGTCTGGACGAATCCGAGCTCCAGATAGCTACCAATGATCTCATCGCCCAGAAGCCTCTGGTACAGGCATATGTTGTAGATCAGGTACGTGACAAAATGATCGGCGGCGAGGCTGCGATCGGTGTAATGTTCTCCGGTGATGCCATTTATGTGATCGGGGAAAATCCGGATCTCGATTATGTCATTCCTGAGGAAGGTACAAATGTATGGATTGACGGCTGGGTTATTCCCAAGAATGCTCCTAACAAGGAAAATGCAGAGAAATTCATTGATTTCATGTGCCGTCCGGATGTAGCTCTGAAGAATTTCGAGTACATTACCTACGGTACCCCCAATACCGCTGCAAGAGAGCTGATCGAGGATGAGGACCTGAAGAACTCTCCCATCGCATTCCCGGATCTGACACAGTATAACAATCTGGAGACCTTCCTGTACCTCGGTGAGGATGGCGAAGAGCTTTTCAACAAATACTGGAAAGAAGTTATGTCCAATTAATTCTATATAAAGCAAATCAAAAGCCCTCAAGCTGTCAAAACAGCCTGGGGGCTTTTGATCTTCCCATATTTCAGGAATTCTGTTCACATCCGCAGGTCTCACATTTCCCATCATTTCTTCTGGAAAATGCCGGATCATCCACCGGTGTAAAATTCGGGAAATCCGGTCTTAGCGGTCTGCAGTCTCTGTCTTCACAGCACCCCGCATCTTCCAGGCGGCGGGCGCCGCAGGCATTCGAACTGCCACAGGAATTGTTGTTGCCACAGGAATTTCCACCACAAAATAGTAATAATAACAGAATGATACAGTTCATAGGATCCTCTACTTACCACTGTTTATTTACTATTCTATTCCGCTTTTTCCAGCTGGTGCCAGTCCATACACCTTTTGTGTTGTACCAATTCCTCTTTGATAAATTGAAAGGTTTTCTCTTCGCCCTGTTCTGCCAGCATTTCCAGCACATACAGAAGCTTTGCCTTTGTCTTAGGATGGATAGGTGCCTTATCTGTGCCCCGATAATAGTAATCTAACGGTGATCTGTCCGTATATTTGTCTCCCATGTAAACCTTACTGGCGGCGATCCGGTCCATAATCATCTCCGCAATATAACGATCCGGCATGGGTACCGGTGCCATTCCGCCCGGCAATGCCTGCATACTGTAATCAATCCAGTATTCGTAATGATGCTTGTTCCTGCCCTTGTGGTGCAGCCAGGCACTGGAATAACCGATATCCTCTCTCTCCGCGTTGTTGGGGCTGCGGTCACCCTGGTAATACTTTGCTCCTACCCAGAACTCTGTGGGGCTGTATTTCGACATATCGTGTAAAAGTCCCTGTTTATACAGACCTACCTTAAAGCAGCCCTTTGCCACCAGAACCTTATGGTGTGTGATCGTTTTAAAATGTTTCCAGATATTCATTTCGTTCTATCATCTTTCTTCAGAAGCTTCCGATTTCTTTTTCCGTCTCTTACCGGTACTTTTTCCCTTATCCTGTGATATTCCCATCACGCCTTCGTAGACGGCAATGCTCCTGGGGGCTACGGTCCTCGTCTGATCAGCCATCTGTTCTTCTCTCTCCTGCACTGTCAGGATATTCCCTGCTTCTTCCGTCGCTAAAACCAATTTCCATTCCATACCCTTCGGAAGCTTGGGAAATGCCAGTTTCTGAGGTTCCCAATGCATATTCATGGCAACATAGAGAAAAGAATCATCTGCACCTGCCTTGGTCTTTGCATATTTTCCGCAATACATCATTCCAACGTGCCTGTTATAACTCTCTGTCTGAGGTCTCCATGCATTTTGTCCGTGGTAGGACAGATCCGGATAACCACAGGATAACGTATCCAGGATCCGAAGCTCTTCCTCCGGATGCAGGATCGGATGTGCCTTACGGAAAGCGATCATCTGTTTCCAGAAAGCCAGCAGTCCGGCATTTTTCTCCTTATCCTGCCAGTTCAGCCAGGTAATTTTATTATCCTGACAGTAGGGATTGTTATTTCCCTGTTGGGAATTACCGAATTCGTCTCCCATGAAGATCAGCGGCGTGGACTGGGTCAATAACAACATACAAAATGCATTCTGTAACTGTTTTTGCCGGAGAGCCAGCACTTTTTTGCGTCGGGAGTTACCTTCCTCACCACAGTTCCAGCTGCAATTATAATCGTTACCGTCCCGGTTGCCCTCGCCGTTGGCTTCGTTATGCTTATGGTCATAAGACACCATATCCATCAGGGTAAATCCGTAATAATTAGACAGATAATGGATCCGTCCCATATTGGCGGGAATATGACGCATCTCGTACAATACTCCCGAAAGCATGTTATCATCGCCTTTTAAAAATCTACGCATGGTGTAAAGATAATCGTCCCGGTATTCCGCAAGATTCCGATACTCCGGCTTCTGTGCCGGATCGTAGAGCTTCGCTGCATCAAAATCGTAATACCAAAGCTTGGTGTCTGTCAGTGCAGGGTCTCCTGCCAGCGCCTGTGCCGGCACCTCTCCCATCAGATGAAACCCATCCACATGATAAGTTAATACCCAGAAGCGTAAAATATTCCCAATCTCTGTCACATCCATCCCTTTTGGGAAATAAAACTGTAAGATCACTTCCATCCTGCGCTTATGAAATTCCTTCACCAGTTGTCTGAATTCCAACGCTGCATCTTCTTCTGCCGCATAGGCAGCTTTTGGTGCATAATAAAAGCCCTCACGGTAGCCCCAGTAGTTTAATACCCGGTAACCGGGGAGTTCTCCACCATTTTCCCCTGCTGTGGCTACAATGTCTGCGGATGTCTTCGTGTTCACCTCTTCCGGAGTCTCATCAAATTCATAAACAGGCTGCAATTCCACCGTCGTGATGCCGATTTCCTGCAGATAATCCAGTTTCTCCGCAATTCCCGCAAAGGTGCCTCTGTGTGTCACCTTGGAGGAAGCATGCATGGTAAAGCCACGGACATGCATGCAATAACATACGCTCTCACGATAGGAAAGCATCGGATGTTCATCCTGCTCCCAGTCGAAATCCTCTCCGGGAAATACCGCAATGCGATTGACATTTTTTCGCATTTTCCCGTAAACAGGCTTACTTAAGAAGCCCCGCGCATGCAGATCCGGCACGATCCGTTCCTCTTCATAGAACTGATATCCGATCTGCTGTGGATCCAGTTCCAGGTATTTGCAGTAGACATTTCCCATCCGCTCTTCCCGGCGGAACGGGATTTTGTGTAATTTTTTACCGCTCTCTCTGTCATATAGGATAATGCCGCAATCCTTTTTTCCGGACGCATAAGCGAAACGTATCGCTCCGTCCTCCACATGAGCTCCTAACGGATAAGGCTTTATTGCATGCTTTTTTTCTGTCATTGCTACACTCCATCTTCTGGCTGATTTGTCTTTTTTCACTATTTTATTATAGTCGGTAACCTTAAGAAAAACAAGCATTGCAAGAATATCCGTAAACGGTTATAATAAGGAAACAAAATACTGTTACACCCAATAACATTTCACAGGAGGATTCCCATGGGTAAAAATGAAAGCTATGAAGATGAAGAAATGACCGTTGAGCTGGAGTTGGAAGATGGCACTGTCGTAAACTGTGCGGTCATCACCATTCTCACCGTAGAGGCTAAGGATTATATCGTGCTTCTGCCTCTGGATGAAGACGGCGAAAACGAAGACGGAGAAGTATGGTTCTACGGATATGCCGAGAATCCGGATGACCCGAATGAAGAGCCTGTTCTCGAATACATTGAAGATGATGATGTCTACGAAAAAGTTGCCGATGCTTTTGACGAGTATCTGGACAGTTGTGAATTCGATGAGATCATCGACGATAACGATTCAGAGGAATAAGGAATCTGGATGGGAACCTGGGGCGCTCTGCTGTGCCTGTAAGGCAGAGAAGTTCCAGGTCTTTTTTTGCCCTTGTCATAGCCACATAGAAGATACGGCGTTCCTCTTCAATGTGCTCAGGGTCCAGTCCGTTCCCATGGGGAAAATTCTTTTCATTGCAGTCTGGAATCCATACACTGTCAAACTCCAGTCCTTTCGAAGCATGTACCGTAAGCAGTCTTACCGCTCCGTCTGCCGCCTGCGCATTGTCTCCGGATTCCCGTGCCACACCTTTCCGCAGTTGTTCTCCGAAGGCCTCCTGTGCTTCCTGCCACTCTTTTGCTGTTTTAAAATGACCGGCTTCTTCCACAATATAGTTCAAAATTTCTTCCCATTCCTGTGTTTTCTCATTATTTTCAACATTTGCTCTCTGACGCAGATACCTTTCATATCCGCAAGCTTTGCATACAAAGATCACTGCAAGCTTTGGTTCTGCATTTTTTACAAATTCCATCTGACGTTTCCACAATCTGATCGCCTCACACGCTTTACGATTACAGTCTGCAGAATAATCATTGTTTTTCATGGAGTAATAATCTTCCAGTGCTTGCAATGAAACATGCTTTCCAAAAGCTTCCCTGGATATATTACGAAACGGTTTGTTGATCACTCTCAGAAAATCTATTCTCTCTGCAGTTCCTGCTGCAATACGCAGATATGACATAATATCCTGTACAATGAAGTGTTCATATATATTTCGTTTTTTTTCCTTCATAACATAGGGAATTCCTTCTCTGCCAAGTCTTGCCGCCACGCTCTGCATAGCCAGGTTTGTTCGGAACAATATTGCACAGGTCTCCTGTGTGGAACGTCCCTTCAGGCGATGTAATAAATATTGCATCTGCTCCGGTGCATCCCTGAATTCTTTTATTCTTACCCTGCAGGCGGTTCCTCTGTATGTTTCTTCCTTCCGCTGATTCAACTCGCTGGCTTCCAATATTTTAGGGAAGCGATCCAGGTTCTCATTGATCACCAGAAGGGAAGCCTCCACAATGTCCTGATGGCTACGGTAGTTGGTGCGAAGCAGTATCTGTGTTGCCGCAAATTCCCGTACAAACATCTGCATACAGGCCGGTCTGGCTCCACGAAAACTGTAAATTGCCTGGTCATCATCTCCCACTGCGAATACATTTTTATGTTTTTCCGCCAGCAACCGTACAATACAATACTGCCTATAGTTAATATCCTGAAATTCATCGATCAGAATATGTGAAAAACGTTTCTGCCAGTATTCCCTCTGTGGAGTATTATTTTGCAACAGTTCCTCACACTCTTTCAGCATATCATCAAAATCAACACCTCGGACTTTTGTCCTTGCAGACTCATATTCCCGATATATCTGAGGAAAGCAATTTTTCCATTCCTCCGGGATTTTTTCCAGTGTTTTTTCCTTTTCTCCGGTATTTTTGTAATACGCGATCGCATCCAGGAAGCTTTTGGCAATTTCCGCACTGCATTCTTTGTTCTTTTTTAAAATGGGATAAATCAGATTTAATTTTTGTCTTTCATTTAAGAGATTGCCCGGTTGTACTCTGCCCGACCGGAGCAGGATTTGATAAAAAATCGAATGAAATGTTCCGAAATTAACGGAACCGGCAAACGAAGAAGTCTGTGCAAAGCGCTGTTGCATAGAAAGTGCCGCTTCTCTGGTAAACGTAATCACCAGAATCTGTTCGGGAGCGACTTCTTTCTCATGAATCAGCCAGAGGATTCTCTTCGTAATAGTAAACGTCTTGCCGGAGCCGGGACCCGCCAATAATAAAAGCGGGCCCTCTCCGAAAGTTACAGCCTCCCTTTGGGAGGGATTGCAATCCGTAAGATTAAACATTCGCCTTCAGTAATTCAATACCTTTACGAATTCTGTTCAGGGATTCCTCTTTGCCCAGGACTTCCATGATCTCCGTAGCACCCGCAGGTGTCATCTGCTTGCCGGATACAGCAGTACGGATCGGCCACATCACATAACCGTTCTTGCAGCCTTTTTCCTCCACATATTTTACAAGAGCCTGATACAGCCCGTCATTGCTGTAATCCTCCTGTGCCTCCAGGATCGGAAGCAGGTCTTTTAATACCTCCAGAGAACTCTCTGCGGTAGTCTTCATCTTCTTATGTGTGTACATTGCCACATCATACTCCGGAAGTTCCTCGAAGAAATCTACCAGTCCGGCGATATCCGGGAATACTTCAATCCGGGTCTTTACCATGGCTGCGATCTTCTTAAGATCTAATGGCTTACTGATCGCTTTCTTAAGATAAGGTTCTGCCATCTCGTAGAATTTATCGAAGTCCATAGCTTTCAGGTACTCGCCGTTCATCCAGCGCAGTTTTACAATATCGAAGACTGCGGGAGACTTACTGATACGATGGTAATCAAACTCTTTGATCAGTTCATCAAGAGAGAAAATCTCGCGATTATCCTCCGGGCTCCATCCCAACAGTGCCACATAGTTGACGATTGCTTCGGTAATGAATCCCTGATCGATCAGATCCTCGAAGGAAGCATGTCCGCTTCTCTTAGACAGCTTTTTATGGTTCTCATCGGTGATCAGAGGCAGATGAATGTATACCGGTACCTGCCAGCCGAAAGCATCATACAGACGCACATACTTCGGGGAGGAGGACAGATATTCGTTGCCTCGTACTACATGAGTGATATTCATGGTATGGTCATCTACCACGTTAGCAAAATTGTAAGTTGGATAGCCGTCGGATTTGATCAGGATCATATCATCCAGTTGGGAATTATCTACGGTAATGTCTCCGTATAACTCATCATGGAATGTTGTAGTTCCTTCCTTTGGATTATTCTGACGGATGACAAAAGGCTTGCCTGCAGCAAGATTTGCCTCGATCTCTTCCTTGGGCAGAGACAGGCAGTGTTTGTCGTATACGGTGATCTCCTTGCCGTCCACCACCTCGGTCCTCAGGGAAGCCAGTCTCTCCTTATCACAGAAGCAATAATATGCCTCGCCCTTATCGATCAGCTCCTTGGCATATTTCATATAGATACCGGTCTTCATACGCTCACTCTGTACGTAAGGACCGTAGCCGCCGTCCTTATCGGGTCCCTCATCATGTACCAGTCCGGTCTTCTCCAGGGTACGGTAGATGATCTCGGTAGCTCCTTCCACATAGCGCTCCTGGTCGGTATCTTCGATACGGAGCATGAAATCTCCACCGGCATGCTTTGCAATCAAAAATTCATATAATGCGGACCGCAGATTACCTACATGCATTTTACCGGTAGGGCTGGGTGCGTATCTTGTTCTGATCTTTGTCATTTTCTCCTCATTTCCGCAGGGAATCTGTGCATATCCGGGCTACGGTCTTCCGGCATACATTTTCCTGCTTATATATTCCTGTCCACCATCTCTCGGGCAGACTACTTTCTTATTCTACCGCCTTTTTTCAAAAACTGCAACAGTTAAGACGTTGATTTCGGATGGGGAAGATTCCATCTGTAATGTGCAGCCAGGAAACGGATCGCCATGACAATGAAAGCTCCGATAAATACCGCCGGCAGTCTTCCCCACTCTCGGTAGATCTCCACACAGCCCAGTGCTCCCACGAGGGATGCACAGGCATAAATATGTTTCACGAAGATGTAGGGTTCCTCTCCCGCCATCATGTCACGCATCAGACCGCCTCCCACACCGGTGAGCATACCGATAAATACCAACAAAAAGGTATTGTCCGGATACCCGTTGTCAATGCCAGACATCACTCCCAGAGAGGTAAAAATGCCAAGCCCGATGGAGTCCATGACTAACATAGCCTTGTCATAAAAGGTTCCCAGTCTGCCGCTTAATAGATCATGTTTGATATAAAGCAGTACAAAAATAGCCAGTGCTGTGGCTACCGAGACACCAACATACACCGGTTTCTCCAGTGCTGAAGGTAATTTTCCAAGGATTACATCCCTGGTCATACCTCCTCCCACTGCCGTCACCACGCCCAACACGCAGATCCCGAAAATATCCATTCGTTTTCGGATCCCCACCATGGCACCTGACGCGGCAAAAGCGATGGTTCCTAAGATTTCCATGAAAAAAATAATGCTATCCTGAATGTTCATAATCTGTTTCTCCCAAAAGTTCTCCACGATATTTTATAGTATCTTTGTTAAAATAACAATAGCTAATTTACATACAGCAAAAAGGAACCATCACGCTTCTGTGATGATTCCCTTTCCCGACAAAATTTCTGTCCTATGTTTATTTTTTTTCCAGTTCCACCATTTCCTGATCCACACTTTCATCAGGTACTTTCTTCTCTGCCTCGTTCTTGAACTTGTCCACGGCTTTGGCCGCTACAGGGATAGCAATGTTGGTGCCGGCTCCGGCGATGCATCCTCCGGGGCATGCCATACCCTCGATCAGGCAGCCGTTCATCTTACCGGCCTTAGCAAGGAGCAGAGCTTTCTTACATTCCGCCAGACTTTCCGCATGCTGGATATTTACCGGCGTGCCAGGATAATACTTTTCGATACACTCCTTGATAGCATTGGCAACGCCACCTGCCACGCCGTAACCTCTTCCGGCAGCGGTAGCATCCTTCATCTCATCCATTGCTTTGATCTCATCCAGCAGGATTCCCTTAGCTTCGAACATACCGGTCAATTCCTCGAAAGTGATAACAAAATCCACATCAGAGCGGACGGTACGTCTGCTGGCTTCCAGCTTCTTGGAAGCGCAGGGGCCAATGAATACTACGGAAGCATCCGGATGCTCCTGCTTGATCAGACGGGCTGTTGCAACCATAGGGGTCAATTCATTACTGATCTTATCGATGGTCTCAGGGAACAGATTCTTCGCCATCACAGACCAGGAAGGGCAACAGGAAGTCAGCGCAAACTGCTGCTTACCGGTAGCAACCTCCTTCACATAATGTTCCGCTTCCGCCATACATCCCATGTCAGCGCCCAACGCTGTCTCATAGACATCCGCAAAACCCAGTTCTTTCAAAGCTGTCTTGAACATCTCCGGTGTCACCTTCGGACCGAACTGTCCGGCAAATGCCGGTGCCACCTGAGCTATGATCTTCCGTCCGGACTGCATGGCACGGATCAGCTGGAAGATCTGTGACTTGTCAGCAATCGCTCCGAAGGGACAGCTTACCATACACTGACCACAGGATACACATTTTTCATTGTCGATCACAGCTCTTCCCACATGGTCAGATGTGATGGCTCCAATACCGCAGGCAGCCTTACAGGGACGCTCTTTATGACAAATTGCATCATAAGGGCAGATTTCACGGCATTTTCCGCACTTGATGCATTTCTCCTGATCAATAACAGACTTGCCGTTTTTCATAGAGATCGCGCCCTTGGGACAGACACTCTGACAGGGATGTGCCAGGCATCCCATGCATGAGCTGGTCACCTCATAACGGTTCTCCGGGCAGGCATTACACGCCGACGGAATGACCTGCATCAGAGGTGGTTCGTAATATTTTTCATCAATATTACTCTCCTCCAGACCCTGTGTCAGATGGCCGGGATGTTCACGATTCTCCGGGCGTAAACTCATACCCATGGCCAGACGGATGCGCTCACGGATGATCGCTCTGTCACGATAAACGCTCTCCCAGAACTCCGACTCTTCATAGTCTACGATCTTATAAGGCAGCGCCTCCATATCATCTTTCAGATTCGTGGAATTGTAAGCCAGATTAGCCACTTCCTTAAATACCCTTCTTCTCCGCTGTCTTACCGGAGTATCGATCCCTCTCATGCTGCTCATATCACATTACCGCCTTTTGATATTTTTTTAACATACTAATCATATTAAACCATACCGCACCTGTAAATGCAAGAAAAATCACAATAAAAATAGGATCCTTCACTGTTTTTTGTGAAAGACCCCATCCTTGAATTTTTAATCTTTTACTTCATAACGACTCTCTTGAAGTTTTTCTTACCTCTGCGGACTACCAGACCCTCTCCGTCAAACTGCTCGGGAGCGTAAGTCGTCTTAATATCGGTGACCTTCTCATCTGCTACGACAACACCGCCCTGTTCTACAGCACGTCTTGCTTCGTTGCGGGATGCGGACAGTCCGGATTTCACCAGAACACCGAGAATATCAATCTTACCATCGGTAAAGTCTGCCTCTGTCAGCTCACAGGTAGGCATTTCTGCGGCGTTGCCACCGGTAAACAGTGCTCTCGCACTCTCCTGTGCCTTCTTAGCCTCTTCCTCGCCGTGTACCAGATTGGTCAGCTCGTATGCCAGAATCTCCTTCGCCTGATTTAACTGGCTGCCTTCCCATTTGTCCATCTCATCGATCTGTTCCATAGGCAGGAAGGTCAGCATGCGCAGGCACTTCAGGACATCAGCGTCTGATACGTTTCTCCAGTACTGGTAGAACTCGAAAGGAGTAGTCTTGTTGGGATCCAGCCATACGGCACCCTTCTGGGTCTTGCCCATCTTCTTACCCTCGGAATTTAACAGCAGTGTGATGGTCATGGCATAAGCATCCTTGCCCAGCTTTCTGCGGATCAGCTCGGTACCGCCTAACATATTGCTCCACTGATCGTCACCGCCGAACTGCATATTACAGCCGTATTTCTGATATAAGGTCAGGAAGTCAAAGCTCTGCATGATCATGTAGTTGAATTCAAGAAAGCTTAAGCCCTTCTCCATTCTCTGCTTGTAACACTCTGCAGTCAGCATACGGTTAACACTGAAATGCGCTCCCACATCTCTTAACAGTTCCACATAGTTCAGGTTCAGCAGCCAGTCCGCATTATTGACCATCAGTGCCTTACCATCGCTGAAATCAATAAAACGACTCATCTGCTTCTTGAAGCAGTCTACATTATGCTGAATGGTCTCCTTGGTCATCATGGTGCGCATGTCACTTCTGCCGGAAGGATCACCGATCATTGCGGTACCACCGCCGATCAGAGCGATCGGCTTGTTACCTGCCATCTGCATTCTCTTCATCAGGCACAGTGCCATGAAATGTCCTACATGAAGGCTGTCTGCGGTAGGATCAAAACCGATGTAGAAGGTAGCCTTTCCGTTATTGATCAGTTCCTTGATCTCCTCTTCATCTGTCAGCTGTGCCAATAGTCCTCTTGCTTTTAATTCATCAAATACTGTCATTTTCTCTTCTCCTTTTTGTGCTCTTTTTACCCTGTATGCCTTTTTTACATTTTAGGGGATTCGGCTCAAAAGGCACTAAAAAAGCCCGCCCCTTTTTTCAAAAGGACGAGCTTGATCACTCGTGTTACCACCTAATGTTCCCGCCAGACTCACATCTGACAGCTCAGTAAGTATCTATCAATACTTCGGCCGATATCGGTGCCTACCGTCCTGATCTACTCGTTCGGGATCCTCTTATAAAATCTTCTGATCCTTCTCTTTCCACCGGCTGCTCCGGGATGTATTCCTGCTCTGCTTCTGTGCGCCTCTCACCTGCCGGCTGCTCTCTGTCAGAAGTGGAGGAACAGTACTTCTTCCCTTCATCGCATTCTTCTTATCCTATGTTTGCGTTAAACATGAGCTTATTATAGCCAGTTTGCGTTTTTCTGTCAACACCAAAAATACGATTTATTCTTCCGGCCAGGGCAGGTGGGATACTTCCAGCTTCTTGTCACGAAGCATCAATTCTTTTACCGCCTGATCCGCGGGCTTACCATCAAAGAGCACTTCATTTACCTGCTCAATAATAGGCAGCTGAACATCATATTTTTTCGACAGTTCCATGGCCGCTTTAGCGGAATACACGCCCTCTACCACCATCTGTACTTCCTTCATGGCTTCCTCGTAGGTCTTGCCCTGCCCGATCAGGATACCGGCACGACGGTTACGGGAATGCATGCTGGCGCAGGTCACGATCAGATCTCCGATACCGGTCAGACCGCAGAAGGTCTCGAAATTACCACCCATGGCAGTACCAAGTCTGGCAATCTCAGTAATACCTCTGGTGATCAGAGCTGCCTTCGTATTGTCTCCGTAGCCCAATCCGTCGGCAATACCGGCAGCCAGTGCTACTACATTTTTCAAGGCACCACCCAGTTCAATACCCAGTACATCCGGGCTGGTATAGACACGGAACACCTCGTTCATAAACAGATTCTGCACATATTCCGCACAGCTTTTACTCTTTGAACCCGCTACGATCGTCGTGGGGATACCACGGCTGACTTCCTCCGCATGGGTAGGCCCGGACAGTACCGTTACCTGTGCCTGGGGGATCTCATCTTCGATGATCTGTGCCTGGGTCATCAGGGTATGCTCCTCGATTCCTTTGGAGACACTGACGATCCTCTGTCCCTTCGCCACCAGCGGGCTGATGCGGTGTGCCGTGCTTCTGGTGTAGGAGCTTGCCACTGCCATAACTAACAGGTCCTTACCCTCAATCGCAGATTTATCATCTGTAGTAAAGATCATATCCTCCGAAAGCTTTACTCCCGGCAGCATCTTGTGCTCATGCTTCTCCTGAAGCATCTGAATCTCTGCGGGAACCGCAGACCATACCGTCACTTCATGTCCGTTCTTATGTAATACCACTGACAGGCCGATACCCCAGCTTCCGCCACCCAATATACATACTTTTGCCATAGCTTATTTATCCTCCCCGGATATTTCCGTCTGCTCTTCTGCAGCCTTTTTCTTGAACAGATAGGTCTTCCTCTCATTCCCATGGATCAGGCGGACAATATTCTGTCTGTGCTTCCAATATGCCATAACAGTGAGAAATGCAGTAATTGCATACATTTCATACAGTTGTGACTGTGGCATGGCACCGAACAGTCCCATCTGTCCGCAGACTACCATCTGGATCATAAATCCGGCATATACCAGCAGTGATCCCAGCGACACATAATGTGTGGTCAGAAATGCGCCGAAAAACAGTACCACACCCATTACGATAAAATAAGGGTGAAAAGACAGGATTAGTCCTGCGGTGGCAGCAATACCCTTTCCGCCCTTAAATCCCATATAAAACGGAAAGTTGTGTCCGATGATGGATCCTGCGCCGGTATACAGGCACAGCAGATAAATATTCTCCGGATGTCCGGTACTGAATAAAGCTCTGGTGATGCATACGGCGATGATACATTTTAAACAGTCTCCCGCAAACACGATCAGTCCCGCCTTCGTTCCCAGTACTCTTAAGGCATTGGTGGTACCGGCATTGCCGCTTCCGTACTTACGGATATCGATTCCCTTTGTCTTGCCATAAAAATATGAAGTCTGAAACAGTCCAAATACATAGCCGATGAATAAACAGATAACACGTTCCATTATTGATCTTTTTCCTTTCGTTCTCTGATGATAAACCGGAGGGGAGTACCCTTGAAGCCAAAGGTCTCCCGGATCTGATTCTCAATATATCTGGTATAGGAGAAATGCATCAGTTCCTTATCATTTACGAAAATAACAAAAGTAGGGGGTTTTACCGCTACCTGGGTAATGTAGTACAGACGAAGTCTCTTACCCTTATCGGAAGGGGGCTGCTGCATGGCTACAGCCTCTGCCATGATCTCATTCAGCACGCCGGTTGCCACACGCATGGCATGGTTCTCGCTGACGATATCGATGGTCTCGAACAGCTTGGGCAGTCTCTGACCCGTCTTCGCAGAGACGAACAAAAGCTCCGCATACGGCATGAAGGACAAAGTATTGCGCACCTTTTCCGTAAATTTGTAAATAGTCTTGTCGTCTTTTTCGATAGCATCCCACTTATTCACAACGATGATCGTAGCCTTGCCTCTCTCATGTGCGATTCCGGCGATCTTCGCATCCTGCTCCGTAACGCCTTCTTCCGCATCGATCATCAGTACCACGACCTCCGCACGCTCCACGGCACTGACAGTACGGACGATCATGTAACGCTCCAGTTCTTCCTTGATCTTATTCTTACGTCGGAGTCCCGCAGTATCAATGAAGACATATTCCTTGCCGTTATAAGTGATCTCAGTGTCCACCGCGTCTCTGGTAGTACCTGCGATATCGGATACGATCAGTCGATTCTCACCCAGCAGCTTATTGATCAGGGAAGACTTCCCTACGTTAGGTTTACCGACGATAGCCACACGGGTGCGGTCATCCTCTTCTTCCTCCGCCTGCTCCTTATCAAAATATTCCGTGACAGCTTCTAACATGTCACCGATTCCCAAGCGGTTCACCGCAGAGATCGGATGGGGATCACCGATACCCAGATTATAGAATTCGTAAACATCCGCCATATACTTTTGGAAACTGTCTACCTTGTTGACTACCAGTACCACCGGTTTGTGGGAGCGGCGCAACATGTCCGCCACCTTAGAATCAGCGTCCACCAGCCCTTGCTTTACATCTACCAGGAAAATGATCACATCCGCCGTCTCCATGGCGATCTCTGCCTGTTCACGCATCTGGGATAGGATCACATCCTTGCTGTCCGGTTCGATACCGCCGGTGTCGATCAGCGTAAATGTCATATCCAGCCAATGGATATCCGCATAAATACGGTCTCTGGTAATACCGGGCGTATCTTTTACGATAGATATATTTTCGCCAGCCAATGCATTGAACAGGGTGGATTTACCTACATTTGGGCGTCCCACCACCGCAACGATGGGCTTGGATTTTCTCTTTGCCATAATTTCCTCCATTTTTACTTCTGATATCTTAGTTCTGCCCGGAACCATCGATTCCAAGCAAAGCGTCCACAAGATCATATCCGCTTGATTTTACAATATTCACGGGCACTTGTAAAGACTTTTCCAGTTCAGGCACCGTTACATCATCCAGGAACAGATCCGCTCCGCTACGCAGTACATTTCTGGGCAGATATAAGGTATCTCCCAGTTTTTTTCCCTTTAACTGTTTTTCAATATCCCCGCCGGTCAAAAGTCCGGACACAGTGATCATCTCTCCGAAAAATTCATTTACGATCTCATATACATGAATCTGCAGTCCCGGATATTCCTGCATCACTTCTTCTGACATTCTCTTTAAATAAGGAAATGCAAGCTTTCCCGTTGCCAGGGAGATTTCTCTGGTGCCTTCCCATGGAAGACCTGCGCCTGACTGTTTTTCTGCAATTCTCCTCTCAAGTCCGTCATGGAATTCATCTAATAGCAGTCGTATCATACCTACACCGTTTTCCAGTTGGAGATAACCATCATAGCGTTCCTCTTCAGGCACTTCTCTTCCCGCCAGAATATACCACTCATCACTGGCCTGGATAAAATGTGTTCCATACTTTTCCATACAGATCTTCTGATATTTCTCGATCAGATCTATGACTTCTCCTGCATCCTGCGCGTTAAAAGGTTCTAACGGATACAGCCCGTCACGGTATTTAGACAGTCCTACCGGCACCACAGAGACACTTTCCACATTCGGAAGGTACTCCATCAGCTTCTGAATACTGAATTCCAGCTCTTTCCCATCATTTACCCCTTTGCAGAGTACGATCTGTCCGTTCATCCGGATTCCGGCTTCATTCAGGATATCCACCTTTTTCAGTGCCTCCCCGGCGAAACGGTTATTCAGCATCTTACAGCGCAGATCCGGGTTCATGGTCTGGAAGGAAATATTGATGGGTGACAGATGATATCTGCAGATTCTGTCGATATCATGGTCTGACATATTTGTCAGTGTCACATAATTTCCTTGCAAAAAAGACAGACGGGAATCGTCATCCTTAAAATACAGGGTATCCCGCATGCCCTTCGGCATCTGATCGATAAAGCAGAAAATACATTTATTATGGCAATGTCGGTATTCGTCCATCAGACCGTTTTCAAATTCAATGCCCAGATCCTCGTCGAATTCCTTGTCGATCTCTAAGAGCCACTGCTCTCCGTCCGCTTTTTCCACAAGCATTTCAATATACGTATCCTGGGTGAGAAACTGATAATCAAAAATATCCTCGATTTCCGTGTTATCTATGGCAAGTACTTTATCTCCGGGAGTGATCTCCAGTTCCTCTGCAATACTGCCCGGTTTTATTGTTTTTACAATATGTTCTTTTTTCTTCATTTAATTCACCTGACTAACTTTCTTCTATCCCATTGTACAAGAAATTCCTTGACGTGTCACTAGCATAATGATATAAAATAATTGTCGCTTTGACATATTTCTACAATATTATAATAACTATCTCGTCCAGGAGGGACATCATGCCTAATTTACACGAACTGGAAAATGCCATGCCTGTGGCTCCTTTGAAGATCATCGCTCTGCCGTCCGCAGAGAAAATGGGGCGCCGCATCAACGACTACATGGTAGAATTCCGCAAAAATATCCACAATGACAAAGTGAAAAACGATCCTGCCTTTCACGGCTATATCGAGAGCAATTATCTTGTAGACGTGGATGTACCCCGCTTCGGCAGCGGTGAAGCAAAGGCGCAGATCGGTGAGACTATCCGTGGCAAGGATCTGTTTATTTTAACAGATGTATGCAATCATAGTATTACTTACAACATGAACGGCTATACCAACCATATGTCTCCCGATGATCATTACCAGGATCTGAAGCGTGTCATTGCCGCATGCAACGGAAAAGCAAGACGTATCAATGTGATCATGCCTTTCCTCTACGAGGGCAGACAACATCGCCGCAGCGGCCGGGAATCCCTGGACTGTGCCTATGCACTGGAAGAATTAAGAGATATGGGAATCGATAACTTTATTACCTTTGATGCCCATGATCCCAGGGTTCAGAATTCCACACCTCTGAACGGCTTTGATAACTTTACTACCCCTTATCAATTCATTAAATCACTGTTAAATTCCGAGGATGATCTGATCGTGGACAAAGACCATCTGTTAGTAATCAGCCCGGACGAGGGAGCTTTGGACCGTGCCATCTATTTTGCCAGCGTCCTCGGTGTAGATACGGGTATGTTCTATAAGAGACGTGACTACTCCACCATTGTCAACGGCAAAAACCCAATTGTGGCTCATGAATTCTTAGGTGACAACATTGACGGCAAAGATATCATTATCATCGACGATATGATTTCTTCGGGAGGAAGCATGCTGGATACCGCCAGACAGTTAAAAGCCATGAATGCACGAAGAGTTTATATCTGTTGTACTTTCGGCCTGTTCACCGATGGGCTGAAGAACTTCGATGCTGCTTATGAGCATGGGGACTTCGATAAGGTCATTACTACAAATCTCACTTATCTGCCCCCCGAAATCTACACCAGACCTTATTTCGTAGAAGCCGATATGAGCAAATTTATTGCTTCCCTGATCGACTTTATGAACCATGACGCTTCTTTGTCTAACGTCATGGCCACTACCGACAAGATTCATGGTATTGTAGAGGCATACAACAGCCGAAAAGATATGAATGAATTTCATTTTTAACTAGCAAACATAAAAACGCAGAAGCCTGTAATGGCTCCTGCGTTTTTATTATGCTTCTTCTATAGTTTTAACCGGAACCGCTGTCTCCTCCTGCGACGGTCTCTCATACTCCGGGAAATCCAGAATGATTTTAAACAGATCTCCGTCCAGCTGAATCTGAAATTCACCATGCTGGGCCTGGGTAAGATTTTTTGCAATGTATAGTCCCAGTCCGCTTCCTTCCGTTGTTCTGGAGGTATCTCCCCGGATAAAACGTTCCGAAAGCTCTTCTCCCTTCAGATTCATCGGTCTGTCGGAAATATTTTTAAGGGAAGCGGTTACTCTCCCACCTTCAACCTTCATCTCCAGATAAACTCTGGTTCCTTCCAATGCGTATTTGCAGATATTTTGGAATAAATTTTCTATAATTCTCCACATTCTGCGGCTGTCAGCATATATCATCCCCGCTACATCACTTCCGTCAAATATGATCTGCAGCTTTTTCTCTTCCAGCCGATCCGAGAATTCTCCTACTGCCTGATTCAGCAATTCTGTAAGATTCAACGGTTCCAGGTTCAGTACGATATTGCCGGAAGATATTTTAGAAGCCTCCACCAGATCATCTGTAAGCTGCTTCAGTCTCTGAGACTTACTGTCAAGCACCGCAATATAACTCTTGGCCGGTTCTTCTGTAATTTTTAGTCTCTTCAACAGATCCACATAGTTAATAATGGAAGTCAGAGGTGTCTTGATGTCATGGGAGACATTGGTGATCAGATCCGATTTCATCTGTTCATCCTTCATGCTGGTACTTACCGCCTTGCGAATACCTTCGCCGATGTTATTTACTGCATCCGCCATCTCGCGGTTATCTCCGTGAAGCGCCTCCACATCCAGTTTGTAATCCACTTCTCCGTCACGGATCCTGCGGATTCCCTCCACAATGTCAATCTGTTCCGCCTTCTGCTTGAATTTGAGCACTCCCACAATGCCATCCAGAATAACGGCCGCAAATGCAGGAAGAAGCCACCATACTCCCTTGCCGCGAAGCAGATACGCCGCTAATATTCCAGCAAGATTTGCCAACAGAAACAGATTATACGGAATCAGGGAACTGACCGCAGAGTTCCTGTGGGATGACACAAAATGTACCGCCTTGCCAAAGCTGCTGACCAGCCAGTGCAGAAAACTGTCACTCCACATATTATGAGATTTAATTCTGCGGATCAGACTATACCAGAATACGTTGATTCCGGCACTAACCGAGAACCCGTACACTGCGAACACACCATAGGCCGCCAGGCGGGTAATTTCCCGGCCCTGTATTTCCGAATGACTCAGATATACCTTATTGGCCGTATCCATCAGATAACCATATCCCACTTTTCCGGCATAAACACATGCCAGCAAAACCAGTACCATGCATTCGATCCAGACATGATCTATTCCGTTCAGATACAATACCGGTTCGTCTTCCTCGTCAAAAGCCACTCCTGCTGTCACCGTCAGATAAATACCGATCAACAGCCATAACACCACCAGCAGAATGCCCCCGCCGATCAAATACCAGATATTCGGAACAATTCTCTGGAACACTACATTGGCATTGTAAAATGCATCTCCCTGTACCGGATAGTTCGTATCCACTGCGATCCATATATGTGTCATATCCGGATGCGCATAATCATAATCCTTGAGATACTGGTAGATCTGTCTCTCCGTCATTCCGGTATTGCCGGTAAATTCCAGACTGTCCGGATAGTAAATAAGATACCTTCTGTATTCGGAGAAATAATCCGTCATCTCGTTATCGGAACTGTCCGCAATCTCCGAGACATTTGTATAAGTCCTCGTAATGCCATCCTTTGACATCAGGCGCACCGCATACTTCAGGTTGCTCGCATTCTCCTGATACAGATCATTACAGTTCTGATACTGTTCGTAATTTGCGGACAATGTATGGATTGCCAGTGCCAGATTATTTTGTAAAGCAGTGTACTCCACCCAGTTATTGGCACAGGCGGTCAGTTGTTTTTCCCCATCCACCGTGGCATATCTGCATACGAGCATAGGAAAATAGACAGTCAATGTTCCGTCATCTTCCCTGGACACTCTGATATCCGTGACACTCTCTTTGACGATATACGTAAATGCCAGATCTTCCAGCCGTTCTGTCCGCTGGCTCTCCGGAATTGCTTCGATTGCCTGTGTTACCGCCTGCTGCTGTTCTTCTGTCTGTGTGCCTTCCACAGAGAATACCAGCTGCCCGTCTGCGTCCAGTCTGAAATTAGAGTTCTGATTCACCGATCCAAAGTAATTCACAAAATCCGACATGCTCATAATACGATCCGTATATTCCACGCCGTATTTTCCCCATTTGATCAGATCCTCCAATTCGTACACCGCAGTCACCGGGCAGTCTGCACTGCCGGTTTTACCGGAGACAAATTCCGTAATGTCAATATGTTTGTAGGGATCAAACGAACCATTTGTTTCCATCTGTCCCTTAATCACCATAAGCTGTATAATGTCCGATACTGAGCTTTGAAACAGATCATGGAAAATCACAGAGTCCTCAAATTCAGTCTCCGCATCCAATGGTGATAATTCATATACTTTGGTTCCGTCTGCCGTATCCACTGCCAGGTAAGAATTAAACAGGATCGCAGCAATGGCAACCATCAGCAGCAATGCGGCCGTCTGCTGTACCAATCCCAGTGCCAGCCGCTTTAACGTTGGTTTTCTCATGCCTGCTCCTTATCAATCTTGTAACCGACTCCCCATACTACTTTTAAGTATCTTGGTTCCTTGGGGTTGATTTCTATTTTCTCGCGAATGTGCCGGATATGCACCGCAACGGTATTGTCTGCCCCTATGGCATCCTCGTTCCATATGCTCTCATAGATCTGATTAATGGAAAATACGCGCCCCTGATTCTTCATCAGAAGCAATAAAATATTGTACTCGATGGGTGTCATCTTGACCGGTTCGTCATCCACCGTTACCTGTTTGGTGTCGTCATTCAACACCAGTCCTCCCACCTGATAGATTGCCTTATTCTCTCCGGTGAGACTTCCCAGGGAAGTATATCTGCGCAGGTTCGATTTCACCCTGGCCACGAGTTCTAACGGATTAAACGGCTTGCAGATATAATCATCCGCCCCGATGTTCAGACCCAGAATCTTATCCGTATCTTCGGATTTCGCCGACAGAATGATAATGGGAATACTGCTGTACTCACGGATCTTCAGTGTTGCACGTATGCCATCCAGCTTCGGCATCATAATATCCATGATCAGCAGATGAATTTCTTCCTTATCCAAAATCTGTATCGCCTGCTCTCCATCATATGCTTTATATATTTTGTAACCATCCTGACTCAGATAGATTTCAATCGCATCCACGATCTCTTTGTCATCATCACACACTAAAATGTTTGCCATACTTCCCTCATTTCTGCGTCTGCACGCTACTCCCACCTAAAATGTTATTAACTATTATTTTTCAGCATTAAAAAAGCTGCAAGATTCCCTCTTTGTCCGTGACTTGCACGGTGTGAAAAAAGGTACTCCGGGTTATGGCAGGTACATACATCCGTTACAGCAATATGTTCCGGAAGTACCCCCGCATTTAATAAAATGCTCCGATTGGCCTGCCACAGATCCAATTGATATTTTCCGGGTGCCTTTCCCTTTTGCAGAACTTTTTCCGGAAAATGTCCCCGAAATTGTTCCGCTACGTCTTCACCGATCTCATAACAGTCAGCACAGATGGATGGACCGATTGCCGTCACCAGATCCTCCGGTCTGCTATGAAAATGCTCCTGCATATACAGTACCATACAGGCAGCCATTCCCGCAACCGTTCCTCTCCATCCGGAATGTGCCAGACCTATTGCTCTGTGTACCGGATCTACAAAATACAGAGGAACACAATCCGCATAATAAGTCACCAGTGCAATCCCCGGAACATCCGTTACCAGTCCGTCAATATCCTCATAAGAGGAAGCTCTGCCGATTCCATTGCCGCAATCCTTCTCCGTTACCGCGTGTATATTGGTAGTATGGGTCTGTCTGGATGCCACCATATGCTCCGGGTCCGTGCCGAGTACTTCCCCGATCCGTCTGTAATTCTCCATAACATTCAAAGGATCATCCCCTCTGGAAAAGCTGAGATTCATGGTCGCATAAATTCCGCTACTTACACCACCGGTTCTGGTGGTAAACAAATGTTTCACCACTCCGGTCTCTTCCAGCTTCGGGAACACCAGATACTCCAGTTCTCCTGCCTGTCTCTGTTGTATGCTGTTTTTATCGCCGTGCTTACTTCTGATCAGTTGATACATATCTCTAACCTCTTGTGCGATAATAATGTGGAAAAGCATTAGGGATCCACTGAATCTTCTCTCCCTGAATTGCCACCACATCATAGCGCACCCATGTATTATCGTTATAGTTATGCAGACAACGGTAATAATCCGCTACACTGCATATTTTTCGCTGTTTTGATATTGTCACAGCTTCTGCCGCATTTCCTTTGGCGGTTCCGGATCGATATTTCACTTCGACAAATACAAGATATTTTCCGTCTCTGCCTACAATATCAATTTCTCCGTTTCTCCCCCTGCGGAAATTTCTATCCAGGATTATCATTCCTTTTTTTTGCAGATATTCTGCTGCCACCTGCTCATAAGCATTCCCCGTCTGCCTGTTATTCAATTCTTATGTTTTCCCCCATCTGCTGCACTCTCTTTTACCATACGATGATCTACCGCATCTACAAATACCAGAATTTCCGCTACCACTTCATAGAGTTCCGGTGGGATCATCTCTCCGATATCCAGCCTGGACAAAGTATCTGCCAGCTTGTCATCCCGATGGATCGGCACGCTGCTCTCCCGGGCCTTTTCGATAATCTTATCTGCCAGAATTCCTTTTCCGCTGGCTACCACCCGCGGCGCCTCATCGGAAGGATCGTATTCCAGGGCGATCGCCTGTTTTACTTTCTTTTTCTCGTCATCCATTCATTCTGTTCCCTCTCCAGTTTTGCTTACCCTATCCATTCACTGCGCTACGTCCTTACGTCAAATGCATATTGTGCCACGGGAACACTGCCTCCCGCCTCAAGAATGGGGGCCATTGCCTGTGCTGTCTGCTGAAGTTCTGTTCGCAGAGTAGTCTCACAATTGCAAACATATCCCCGCTGTTTCAGTCTCTGTGTCAGTACCTCCATATTGGCTTCCAGGTAATCCAGAATCGTATCATTCTGAACATAGAATTTCGTGCTGACTTTGGTATCCTGTAACGCCACATAGACATCCAACGGGCCCAAATGTTCCATATCCAGATGAAGCAGTGCGCTAACCCGTCCGTCTTTCCCTGCGAGGTTTTTCTTATTTGTATATACAAACAGTTCTCCTGTCTTATGTTCCCCCTGCCGCAAATGAAGAGGGAGCTGGATATAGGCATACGTCTGGTTGATCTGCTGTAAAAAATCCACATTCCGGCTTAAATTTGTCACCGCCTGAAAAGCGTTGGAACTGCTTTGTCCGTTTTCTTCCAGAAGACCCGCCAGACTCTTTAACTGTTTTCCAAGTTTCTGATAAAGTTCTTCCACCTTCTCCGAAGATTCCACATCCTCCGGTCGGATACTCCATGCATCCTGCAACAATTCGCCCGGCAATCCCTCTATTTTGAAATTCTGTAAAACACTGCGCAGTAAAGCAGTGTCCTTGGTCGCCAATCCCTGTTTTAACAGCTTCAACACCACTTCTGCGGCATCTTCCGGTTTCGTTCCGTCCACGATCATTTTCTGTGTAGGAAGCATAGTTTTTGATGCTTCCGGCGTTCCATTCGTAACAGCAGTATCCGTATGCGCTATTGCCTCCTTTGTCTGTGACATGGTCTCCCCCGGCTGCAATACCGTCTCTGTCTGCTCCGAATCGGGGAATTGTACGGTTGCCCGCTGTGCTTCCGGATTCTCTTCTCCTGGAATCAACAACTCCAAAATATGACCATAGATCGTAGCTGCCTGTTCTATCTCACCGTTTGTTGTCAGTCCCTGCAATGTACTATTCAGGTTCTCCGCCACAGCTGTGATTCCCTCCGTCAGCTGATGTGTCAGATTACGATAAGATGCCATCTGCGTCAGATTTTCCTCCGTAACCGGAAGTTCCAGCCGGTGCAGGTTCACGATATCTTCGATTGCCGCTTCCGGAAACACATTGCTCTCATGCCAGATCTGCTGCAAAGTATTTTTATCAATAGGGAAACCTGCATCCATCAACTGTTTCGTCATGGCTACTGTACTCTCATTGGTCGGCAGCGATGCCATTTCCAATGCTTTCAGCACGGTTCCCTCCGTTGCCATATTTGTAAATAACGGACTTAAGCTCAGTACCTGTCCGTTATTTTTGACCTGAAATGTAATATTCTGTCCTAAAGCCAGACGAATATCCGCATCCACCCTGGCATCGATCAGAACATCCTGAAGCAGACGGATCTGCGCATTATTCCCTTCTCTGGAGACTACCTCCCCTCGAATCGTCTGTCCCGGAACCAATGTCCGGATCTGCCGACTCACCTGTTCCGCATTTTGGGTATCCGTCGTCTGCACTTTGCTGTTATCCGTGATTTTGTCCTGCGAAAACCATCCTGTCAGTTTCATCGTATATTCTGCTCTCCCCTGAGATTTTCTTCTAAAATCCGAAGTTTTTGATAAAACTGTGTCTGTGAATCGGTGTGGGGCCATATTGCCTCAAAGCGGCAATATGCGCTGCACTGCCATACCCCTTATTGGAAGCAAAGTCGTACTCCGGGAACACATCCGCATACTGTTCCATCAGCCGGTCTCTGGTCACCTTTGCCACAATACTGGCCGCCCCGATGGAAATACTTTTGGCATCTCCCTTAATGATCGGTACCTGCCGGATATTCACTCCGGGAATTGTAACCGCATCGTTTAAAAGCAGATCCGGTGCCGGTGACAATTTACCGATAGCTTCCCTCATTGCCTCATAAGTAGCTTGTAAAATATTGATCTCATCGATTCTCTCCGGAGATGCGTACCCTACCGCCCAGGCTACTGCTTCCTTTGTGATTACATCATACAGTTCTTCTCTCTTTTTTTCGGATAATTGCTTGGAATCATTAATATAGAGAATATTGCAATCCTTAGGTAAAATGACAGCACCCGCTACCACAGGTCCCGCAAGCGGTCCTCTGCCCACTTCGTCAATACCGCAGATATAAGTGTATCCTGCATATTCCTTCTCATATTTTTTCAGATTCTCTATTCTCTGTTTTTCCTTTTCCAATGCGCCCAGTTTTTTCTGTGCTGATGCAACCAGTTTCTGTACGCCGTTCCTGGGATCCTCTTGATATGCTGCTATAAAATCAGGCAGCTTCTCTAACTCCGCTGCCTGTAATATTTCTTTGATCTTCGCTGCACTTTCCATCTTTTTCTCCGATCATCTGTTAAATTCACTGATGCTTTAACACTCCGAAATCAGAAAGCGGCCAGATTCTCAGCCATGCTTTTCCGATAATATCTTCCCGCTTGATATTCCCTACGATATCCGTCCGGCTGTCACTGGAATTATTCCTGTTATCTCCCATGACAAAATACTCGTCCTCTCCAAGTACGATTGGTTCCGCGGCCCGCCCGATCGTCTCCGGCTGAATCACTTCTCTTCCGTAGGACTCCTCCATTTTCTCGCCGTTGATGTAAATGCTGCCATCCTCCATGATCTGTACCGTCTCTCCGGGTAATCCGATGATACGTTTAATATAATATGTATTTGCCTGATACTGAAACGGAAATACAATAATATCAAAACGCTCCGGATCACGAAAACGATAACTCAGCTTATCCACAATCAGGTTATCCCCATTGTGAAGGGTATTCTCCATAGAGGCTCCCTCCACTTCGGTACGCTGTCCCACGAAGGTGATCACAAGCCATACCGCTCCCAGAACACAGAGCAGGTAAATGGCAGTGTTCAAAAATTCTTTCATTACTTTATTCATTGTCTGAATCTATCCTCTCCAGTGTCATTCTTCCCAGCTTACCGCTACGGAAATCATCGATCAGAAGTCCGGATGCCTTTACCAGGTCCAGCTGTTCTCCCTTTGAATAACATTTGCGGCTCTCTGCCACCGCTTCCAGTATTTCTATGGGTTTACCCACAGGATCTGCTGCGTAGCGTTCCTGCAGTGCTTTCGGATACAGCTCTTTGATGGCTCCGATAAGATCACATGCCAGCTCATCAGGGATCAGGATCTCATCATTCATGGATCCGATAAACGCCAGCCGCATTCCCACCTGCTGGTCCTCAAACTTCGGCCACAGAATACCGGGAGTATCCAAAAGTTCCAGTCCCTTGTTCAGCCGGATCCACTGTTTTCCTTTTGTCACGCCTGGCTTATTACCGGTCTTTGCACAGGCTTTGCCTGCAAAAGAATTAATAAAAGTGGATTTTCCTACATTGGGAATTCCTACGACCATTGCACGTACCGGACGATTTACGATTCCACGCTTCCTGTCACGCTCGATTTTATCCTTACAGACTTCCTGTACCAGTCCCTGAATGGATTTGATTCCCATTCCGGTACGGGAATTGATCTCCAACACTCCCATTCCCTTTGCGGCAAAATATTCCACCCATTTTTTATTCCAGACAGGATCCGCCAGGTCGGATTTGTTCAATAAAATGATCCTGGACTTTCCCTTTCCCAGTTCATCAATGTCTGGATTTCTGCTGCTGATGGGAATTCTGGCATCTACCAGTTCAATGACCAGATCGATAAGTTTTATATTTTCCTGCATCATACGACGTGCTTTGGTCATATGACCGGGATACCATTGATAATTCATTCGTTTCCTCTTTCCTTTATTCCTGCATTCCTTTATTTGATAAATCCCATACCTTCTGTAGAAGATTTTAGGTGGAACCATGCCTTGCCCACAATATCATCCTCATCCACCGGACCGATATTGGCTGATCTGCTGTCTTCACTGTTATTCGGATTATCTCCGATGCAGAAATATTCTCCGCTTCCAAGAATCAGCTCATTCTCAGCAATACCGGCATCCAGTACCCTCTCTGTAACCCAGATACTCTGCTGACCGTTCACATACAGTGTTCCGTCTGCGATCCGTACTTTATCCCCCGGTCCTGCCACGACTCTCTTAATATAATAATGGGAATTCTCATTGCCATTGGGCAGAAATGCCACAACATCTCCTGCCTTGGGGGACGACAGGATATAGGTAAAACGGTCAATGTAGATCTGCTGTCCGTTCTCCAATGTCGGTTCCATGGACATACCCACCACTCTTGCCGACCTGCCGAGGAAGATCACTATAACTCCGGCGAGAAACACAGACAACGCAATGCCGAAGATCCAGCTGAATATCTCCCGCAAAAGTGCCTGACTGATCTTTTTCTTTTTTTTGTAAAAACTTAGTCCTTTATTTCTCAATGTTATGCCCTATCTTACTATCCAAGTTTACAAGTCAAAGTGTACCATATCCGGGGTGTTTTTTCAAATATAAAAGGCAGCTGTTCTAAAACAGCTGCCCTCACCGGTCAATACAATTATTTTACTAATTCCTTAACCTTTGCCTTCTTACCAACACGATCTCTTAAGTAATTCAGCTTAGCGCGTCTTACTTTACCCTTTCTTACAACTTCGATCTTCTCTACATTGGGAGAGTGTAAAGGCCAGGTCTTCTCTACGCCGATTCCGTTAGAAGTCTTTCTAACAGTGAAAGTCTCTCTGTTGCTGCCGCCCTGTCTCTTCAGTACAACGCCCTCAAACACCTGGATTCTCTCACGGTTACCCTCTTTGATCTTGCCGTATACCTTAACGGTATCGCCAACTTCAAACTGGTCAACGGTCTCTTTTAACTGTTCTGCTTCGATCTCTTTGATAATGTTACTCATAATGAGCCTCCTTCATAAAATGGATGTTCTTAATACGCTTATTGGTAACAGAGGACCATCTCGTTTTCACAACATTCAGATTTTATCATAAGCCTGCATAAAAAGCAAGCTTTTTTTATCTGTACAGCCACCAGATCACAGTTTCCGACAGATTCAGCCCCAACCGTTCCTGCAGTTGTACGGACGCTTCATTTCCATTCACAATATGGGCGTAGGGTATCATCCCCTGTTCTCTCTGTTTGTTGATCAGATAACCTTCCAGGGATGCTGCAAGTCCTTGTCTGCGGTATGCATCCTCCACATACAGCATTCCCATGCTGCCGTCATTGTGACATCCTATAAAACCACAGAGTTTTCCTTCAATATAGATACCGAAGACATCTCCGGCTGCAATCCTCTCCCGAACATAAATCTCATCTCCCAGATGATAATGCTCAGCCACATAAGGGACCTCTTCCACTGTCAGCTGCCGGATGTCCTTATGCTTCACCGGAAGTGGTTCTCCTCTGGTATAGCACGCCTGGGAACATAGCATACTGCCATGATACCCTAAAATCTCACTGACACGTTCATTCCACCGGTCTGTCACGGTCACCATACTATGCTCCGACACGGCTTTCGGAATCAGTGGCAGCATTTGCTCCAAATGCTCCTCATCCTCCGCATTCAGCATAGCATTGCCGATCTCCGGCAGATAGATCAGTACATTTTTCCCCTCCGCATAGAGAACTTCCCCCAGTCCTCTGGACAGTGTCTCCATCATATGAATAAAAATACGTTTCTTCGCGGAAAGTTTTTTGATGACCCGCTGTTTTTCCTGATATTTTGCATAGAGATCCGGACGGCGTTCTTCGGTGCGTCGCTCGGACTGTTCCCGGCGCCAGGCGCTTATTTTCTTATGATTTCCGGATAAAAGAACCTCCGGTACCTTCTTTCCATGCCAGTTCTCCGGGCGGGAATACTGGGGATATTCCAACAGATCGTTATGAAAGCTCTCTGTCTCGGCAGATTCGTCGTTATTGAGCACTTCGGGCACCAGTCGCGCCACAGCGTCCACCACGACCATGGCAGCCAGCTCTCCGCCGGTGAGAACATAATCTCCGATGGAGATATAATCGGTTACCACTTCCTCCAATACTCGCTCATCAATTCCTTCGTAATGCCCACAAAGTAATACCAGTTCCTCTTCCCCGGACAATTCCTTTGCCTTTTTCTGTGTAAAAGGCTCTCCCTGGGGAGTCAGATAGACGCAGCGGATCTTTTTTTCTCCTGCTACCGCCCGGTAAGCATCATAGACCGGCTGTGCCTGCATCAGCATTCCAGCGCCGCCGCCATAAGTGTAATCATCTACTTTTCCATGCTTGTCCTGTGTGTAATCCCGGATATTCACCGCATCGATGGAGATCAGGTTCTTCTCCGCCGCTCTTCCTAAAATACTGGTCGCCAGTCCATGTTGCACCATCTCAGGAAACAGGGTCAAAATGTGAAACTTCATCATAAGTCAAGCAATCCTTCCAATACATGTACCTGCATCATGCCGTTCTCCACGTCCACGTTCAGTATACACTGTTTGATAGCGGGCAAAAGCAGACTTCTGCCGTCCGCCATCTCCACTTCGTAAACATCATTGGCACCGGTCTCGATGACATCCTTTACCGTACCTAATTCTATGCCATCCTCATCCTGCACCTTAAGTCCGATCAGGTCTGCAATGAAATACTCGTCTCTTTGCAGACGCACCGCATTTTTACGGGTCACATACAGGCTTTTCTGACGGTATTTTTCTATATCGTTAATGTTGTCCAGTCCTTTGAATTTCAGGATCACAAACTGTTTAAAGAACTTGACGCCTTCGATTTCCAGATTTAATTTTTCCCTGCCGGTATCCAAAACGACTTCCTTTAATCTGCGGAATCTTCTGGGATCATCCGTGGTAGGATATACCTTCACTTCTCCTCTTACCCCATGGGTGGAAGTGATAATGCCGACCTGTAACAGATCTTCCATATAGTCTTACTCCATTCCGGCTGATAGCCAAAAAACGGAGAAACACACATCTGTATGTTTCTCCGCTCAACGTCTGTGATCTTCTAACTTGAATTAAACGATCTCAACGTCCACTCTTGTGTTGTCTTTGGATGATGCTGCCTTCACAACGGAGCGGATTGCTTTTGCAATACGTCCCTGCTTACCGATCACCTTACCCATATCGGACGCAGCTACATGAAGTTCAAGGACGATATTTTTTCCTTCTGTCTTCTCAGTTACAACTACTTCATCCGGATTATCAACGAGTGCCTTTGCAACTACTTCTACTAGTTCCTTCATAATCCACCTCCGATGAATAGATATTTAGAACTTATTTCTCGATTCCCGCAACCTTGAAAAGCTTAGCAACCTGCTCGGTAGGCTGAGCACCGTTCTGTAACCACTTTTTAGCCAGGTCTTCGTTGATCTTGAAAGTGGAAGGATCGGTGGAAGGATCGTAAGTACCGATCTCCTCGATGAATCTACCGTCTCTGGGAGAACGAGAATCTGCTACAATAATTCTGTAAAAAGGAGCCTTCTTCTGTCCCATTCTTCTTAATCTGATCTTTACTGCCATTTCTTTTTCCTCCATTAATAAAAAATTAAATTTATATGATAAGAACTGATTGTTCATATCGGACTTAAGTTAAATAAGTAAAAGTGCTTAGAAAAATCTGCCGCCCATGCCGGGAAATTTTCCGCCGCCAAACATACCGCCCATGCCACCGCGGCCCTTTTTGCCGCCGCCAAACTGTTTCATCATCTTCTGGGTCTGCTCAAACTGTTTGATAAACCGGTTCACCGTTGCGATATCCACGCCGGCACCTTTTGCAATGCGGTGTTTTCTCTGAGGGGTCAGGATCTTGGGATTCCTGCGCTCTTCCTTCGTCATGGATAATACGATGGCTTCCGTGCGCTTCATCTGGGTCTCATCAATGGCACCCTCTAAATCCGAGGTCTTGATACCCATTCCGGGAAGCATCCCTAAGATACTGGACAGACCGCCCATGTTGCGCATCTGCTTCATGCTCTCCAGGTAATCTTCAAAATCGAACTTACCTTTCTTCATGCGGCCGGCCATATCACGGCTCTTCTCCTCATCGATGTCAATGCTTGCCTGCGCCTTATCAATGAGGGATAATACGTCGCCCATGCCTAAGATCCGGCTTGCCATACGGTCGGGGTAGAACTGCTCTAAGTCAGACAGCTTCTCTCCCATACTTACAAAAAGGATCGGCTTACCTGTGACTGCTTTGATGGAAAGTGCCGCACCGCCTCTGGTATCGCCGTCCATTTTGGACAGGATCACACCGTCGACGCCCACCTTTTCATCGAATTCCTTTGCCACATTTACAGCATCCTGACCGGTCATTGCATCGACTACCAACAGTGTCTGATGCACTGTCACGGTTTCTTTGATCTCCTGAAGTTCTGCCATCATGTCTTCATCCACATGAAGTCGTCCGGCAGTATCGAGGATTACTACATTATGACCGTTCTTCTCCGCATATGCGATCGCATTCTGTGCAATCTCTGCAGGCTTGTGATCCGTTCCCATGGAGAACACATCGACTTCCTGCTTCTTACCGTTGATCTGTAACTGTTCAATGGCTGCGGGACGGTAAATATCGCAGGCTACCAATAACGGCTTTTTGCCCTTGAGCTTCAGCTTACCGGCAATTTTCGCAGTTGCTGTGGTCTTACCTGCACCCTGAAGACCTGCCATCATGATGACGGTAATGGCCTTACCCGGCTGCATGGCGATCTCTGTGGTCTCACTGCCCATGAGGTTGATCATCTCTTCATTTACGATCTTGATCACCATTTGTCCGGGATTCAGACCGTTCATGACATCCTGACCAATGGCACGTTCTTCCACTGCCTTCACGAACTGCTTGACTACCTTGAAGTTAACATCTGCCTCCAGTAGCGCCATCTTGACTTCCTTCAGTGCGGACTTGACATCCTCTTCCGTCAGACGGCCTTTGCTTCTTAAGTTTTTAAAAACATTTTGGAGTTTGTCTGTTAAACTTTCAAATGCCATTTGCTACTCCTTACCATTCCTTTAAAAGGGATCTGGACAATTCTCGGATGCGTCTCATCCGTTCTTCGGGATCCGTGGTATCCTCCGCTGTCAACTGTTCGATCTCACCGATCTTCTCCTTGGCTGCCATAAAGCGTTCCACCAGATGAAGCTTGCTTTCATAATCCTGCAGGATCTTATCACAACGCTTGATCAGATCATGGACGCCCTGCCTGCTGATGCCCTGTTCTCCAGCGATCTCACTGAGAGACATATCATTATATACTGCATCCTCATACACTCGCTGCTGATGCTCGGTGAGAAGCTCACCGTAGAAATCATACAACAGATTCTGTTCCAAAATCCTGTCCATCTTATCCAGTGCCTTTCTATAGGTCATGCGATATGCACCTTGGCTATCATACTATAGAAAGTCATAGGTGTCAAGTATTTTTTCTTTACACCTTTGCTATATAAATTGAGAGTTTACGCGAGCAATGAGCCGCGCATAGGCAAAATAAGAACCGTGATTTGGAGCTTGCTCACAAATCACGGTTTTTACTTTTGACGTGATGCGGCGAACGCCGCGATATGAAATAAGATTGGCAGCGCTTTTTGCTGACAATCTTATGAATAGCGTGGCTCATTGCGGATGCCATCTGCCACCCGGGTAGATCTGTTTGTATTAAAAACACCATTTTCGGCTAAAAAAATACAAAAACAGGAGATTTTGCCATGTAAAAAGCTGTTATTTTCGCTGAACGTGCAAAATGAAGAAAATCCGTACAAAAATTCCTGATTTAGAAGTTTTTTTGTACGGATTTTGCTATTTTGATGCAATTTTCACCAAAGCAATAGAAAGA
>NZ_VUMU01000016.1 GCF_009695995.1 Waltera intestinalis | reverse complement strand
TTCATAGTCTGACCTCCTGACGCTGGTCAAAAAAGTTAAGCGCTAAACTTTTTTGACTGTGTATAGTATGAGACTATTATTGCAGATGAAAGTTGATTGCAAAAGGTACTTGCTATGGAGCATTTACTTTTAGGATTAACAAAAGGAGCGAATAATCATGAAGAGATATAGGTTTTGAGAGCCAGGGTAGGGGGTATTGTCACTGGTTCAATCACAATAGTGTAATTTCGAGCAAAAAGCCAAAACAGAATTGATATTTTGCTCGAAATAATGTATACTTTGAGCAGAATAGGAAATTCTAGTTTCAAAGGAGATGTGGGGGTTATGAAATCTAGTGAACAATTTGCAATTGAATGGAATCGTTCAAAACGTGCAATCAATGATTTGTGCAATAAAGGAAAAATCCCAGGTGCTATAAAAGAAGGAAGAAAGTGGCTTATTCCAGATGACGCAGTAAGACCTGTTGATAAGAGAGTTTCTTCAGGGAAGTACGCAAAAAAGAAGACTGCGAATAATAAGTCATTACCTATTGGTATTTCTGATTATGTCAGAGCACAGGCAGATTATTACTATGTAGATAAGACTTTGCTTATAAAGGAATTCCTTGATCAGAAGCCACTGGTTTCTTTGTTTACAAGGCCGAGACGTTTCGGAAAGACATTGAACATGGATATGCTCAGAGTTTTTTTTGAGATTTCAGAGGAGGATACAAGTAAATATTTCGAGAATAAAGCAATCTGGAGATGCGGTGAAGAATATCGCAGACAGCAGGGACAGTATCCAGTTGTATTCCTTACTTTCAAAGATGTTAAGTTTGATTCCTGGAAAGCAACTCTTGATAAGATTAAAGATCTTTTGCAGGAGGAGTTTGGAAGACATCAGGAGATTGCGGATAGTGATAGACTTGCAGAGTATGAAAAGACCTATTTTGCGAAAATCATAAATGGCGAGGCCTCAGAAGTTGACTTGACTGTATCATTAGCAAAGTTATCTCAGATGCTTACAAAACATTATGGTAAAGCGCCAATCATTATTATTGATGAATATGACACACCGATTCAAGAAGGTTATTCCAAGGATTTTTATGATGAAATAATTGGATTCATGAGAAATTTCTTCTCTGGAGCATTTAAGGATAATAAGAATCTAACTTATGGATTCCTAACTGGTATTCTTCGGATTGCTCAGGAGAGCATCTTTAGTGGCCTGAATAATTTAACAGTGAATTCTGTGATGGATGAAAAGTATGATCAGTTCTTTGGATTTACTGCTTCAGAAGTCAGAGATATGCTGGAGTATTATGGTGCCCTGGATAAAGAAGCAGAGCTGAAGGATTGGTATGACGGATATTTATTTGGATCTACAGAGATCTATAATCCGTGGTCAGTAATCAATTATATTTCTAAAGGCTGCATTCCGCAGGCCTATTGGGTAAATACCGGAAAAAATGAAATTCTGGAAGATGTCCTTAAGGTGGCAACGGATGATATTACTGAAAGACTTTATTCTTTGCTACAAGGCGAAAGAGTTATTGCCCAAATTGATCAGAATGTTGTTTATAGATCTCTTTCAGAGGATCCGGCAAATATTTACAGTTTACTGTTAGTAGCTGGCTATTTGAAAACACCAAAGAAAGAATTGCAGGCAGATGGTTCTTATCTGTGCGAGGTATCCATTCCGAACAGAGAGATTGCAGCCGTATATAAGAGTGAAATATTATCGCACCTGTTACAGATTGGAGCTATCACAAGAACGACCGCCAATAAGATTGCAGAAAGTCTTTATGCAAATGATTATAAGAAACTGCAGAAAGCAATTGCTGAATATATGGATAAATCCATCAGCTTCTATGATGCTGGCGCAGAAGGGTTTTATCATGGATTAGTTCTTGGTTTGATCGCTTTGATGGATAATCAGTATAAGATTAAGTCAAACAGAGAGTCCGGGGATGGACGATATGATATTAGTCTATTCCCAAGAGAAGGTAGATATCCTGGAATCATTATGGAGCTTAAGTGGAAAAAGGACTTGAGTGCAGATGAGCTTTCAGGGCTTGCAGATGAAGCGTTAATTCAGATTGATGAGAAGAGATATGACGCTGAAATGAAAGAAGATGGCATTCAGGATATTTTGAAATTTGGAATTGCATTTTCTGGAAAGAAGGTAAGTGTCAAAACAAAATAAGATTAAGCATCGTTTTGGAGACGAAAAAGGTGCGATGCACAGTAGAAAAGAAGGGAAAATAACGGTATGGGAATGGGAATGACTTTATTTATGGAGGCATTTGTGACAATACATATGTCTGTATTTGTGCTTTTGCCGCTGTCGAAGCTGATCTCTAAGGACAACAGCAGAAAAATCTTCTGGACCTTATTTGGGGTCAGAATCGCAATACTTTTATTTTTTGATTTCTTCATTACCACAGGAATCGCAATCGTGGATTTCATGGCGGTGTTTGTGGGAGCATTTATTGTGACACCCATTGCCATGAAAAAGGGTGTATGGAATCAAAAGCTAAGTAAACAGTCCGGGAAGGAAAAGGTGCAGACAGCAGCTGAGGCGGTGATCCATGCACCGGCAGCTGACGAAACGGTAACGGGCAGAATAGTGCATGCAGAGGATTTTGATCCGCTGTTTGCCATGTCCGAGGAGGATTGTGTCGAAGGGTTTATAAAACGTGAAATGCAGCGCGCCGGGATCACGGAAGAACAGAATCTGATCCCGGAGGATATGCTGCGCAGAAAAAACATACTGAATGCCGTTTTGGCGGTTCTGTTATTCGTATACATATCTCTGTTTTTCTTTCATTTTCCGATGAAAACTTATGTGATCGGACTCCTGATCCTGGTGGTATATGCATTTTTGACCAGCCGTTATCAGCTGATAAAATATTTGAAAAAGGAGATCAGATCCAGATCCCAGGAGAAAATCTCGAATATTGTCATGAATGTGAAGGCATCCATGGTGCCGGATTACAGCAAAAAGTTAAAATGGGCTCTCATGGCGGTGGCTGTGGCAGGCTCACTGCTGTTGTTCAGTAAGCCCAGGATCTTCTATGAGCAGGCAGATGACGGATATTATGTGCGGTTTTATGTCTATGGTCTGACGAATATGACTACGGCGACCATCCCCGATACCTATCAGGGGGAGAAGGTAGTGGGCCTGCGCGGCAACACCTTTTCCAATATGCCCTTTTTATCAGAGGTAACGCTGCCGGACAGCATTACAGAGATCCGCGGGCAGGCATTTAAAAACTGCAGAAGCCTGGAACGTGTCACATTGCCGGAGCATCTGACGTATCTGGGCGGGGAAGCATTTTACCATTGCAGCAGCCTGGAGGAGGTAAATCTTCCGGCGGGACTGACGGAGATCCGCGGCAACACCTTTGAAGAATGCAGCAGCCTGTTGCGCATAGAGATCCCGGATAACGTGACCAGGATCGGCGGACACGCGTTTTATGGAAATACCAGTCTGGAAGAGGTGGTGATCTCCCCGGACAGCAAGCTGCAGCAGATCGGGGCTTCCGCTTTCCGGTGCTGTGATTCTCTGCGGGAGATCACACTACCCCGGGACGTATCTGTCAATGAGCGTGCTTTCAAGGAGACACCTGTAAGGATCGATTACTATGAATACTAAATTTATTCATTTGTTATATGTGCCGACCATGGCATGTAACATGCAGTGCCGGTACTGTTATCTGGAGGACCACACCGTAGATACCCTGCGGGGCGGAGATTGCCTGGAGACCCTGCAATATGCCATCGCGAAATTCCGTGAAGCGGATGTGGTGCCCTTTAATATTTCCCTGCACGGCGGCGAAGTGACCACTTTACCAAAGCAGGAATTCCACGACCTGATCCAATATATCAGCAGTTACTATCAGGACATGCGTGAACTCATCACGGATGCCGGCTTCAGGGTGGGGCATCCCCACATCAAGACGAATCTGTACGGACTGGACAGACATATCGAGACCATCCGTGAGTTCAACGTGTCCATATCGGGCAGCCTGGATCTGCCTCTTTCCCTGCATGAAAAATACAGGGTGACGAAAGGCGGAGAGGGCACACTGGAACGGATACTGGATAATATCCGACTGCTGGAGGAGATCCCTGACAAGAAAAAAGTATCTGCCACGATCTTTCGGGAGCATTTTGAACAGCTGGATCAGATCATCGAGGATATCAGATTCCTGGACCGGAACACGTGCCTGGACATGAATGATTTTAATTTTATGATAGGGTTTGACTACAATTCCTGTGGCCTGCTGCATCACATGAGTGAAGAGGAACAGCTGATCTTTTACCGGCGGATGCACGAGGCTTTTGACGGGACCAATCTGGATGCCGGGGTCAACGGTGCATGGTTCGATGAGTTCGGACCGGAATACTGCACCAACTGCGATAATTGCGGAGAGAAATTTTTCCTGTTGGAGCGTAACGGAGACATCTATTCCTGCGTCAGAGGTCAGAAGAACGAAGATTTTTACTACGGTAATATCTACCGTGACACGGTGGACACTATTTTGAAAACCGCTGCACGGAAGATCTTCCAAAACCATAACAGACAACCGTTTCCCGAGGAATGTGCGAGGTGCGCTTACCTGTATCTGTGTAAAACGGGCTGCCCTTTTGTGAAAAACGTATATGGATCCGGCAAAAGCTACACCTGCCTGCTGCAACAGCAGATGTACCGGGACCGCGGCTATGCCCCGGATGCTTCTGCTGACGAGACGACATATGAATATGTGACGAAGATGCGCCTCGAGGAGCCGGAGAAGTATCTGCCTGCCAAAACAACCGCAGAATATCCTGCACTGGAACAGATCATTGTACAAGATGCGAAGCTGAAATATATCTATGACAACGGTGTGTTTGAACTGGACGTGGATGGAGACAGATATCCGCTGATCTCTCAGATCCTTAGGAAGTCCAGGGAGATCCTATATCTGACACCCATCAGTACGGTAAAGCTGCGTATGAAAAAGCATATGTTGCAGGAAGAATGCGATTATCCGGAAAACAACGCATTGTACCTGATGCTGTTGTCCGGAGATCTCGTGACTTACGGGGATGAAGGGAGAACAAAGCAGCGGCACATTGCCACGCATCAGATTTACAAAGGGGTGCTGGACCATTCCGGGGACAACGAAGAAGAATGGTATGTATATGATATTTCCGGGCTCCTGCGCGAATATGCAAAGGAATATGCCACGGGCAGCCCGAACAATCTGTTGTGCACCACTACGGAGCTGAGAGACTGCCATTACCGGAAGCAGGAAAATAATGCCTATTACCATATACAGGCCATCAATCTCCCCTTTCAGAACATTGAATTTTACTATCTGACACTGGAGCAAAAAAATGACAAGGAGGCTTTCCATGAATTTTGAACCGCAGACCTATGAAGAACTGATCCGCATGAAGCGTTGCGTGGAACTGACAAAATATTATGAGGTAACAGAGGAGGAGCTTTGGGAGATCTATCATTTCCTGGAGCAGGAGCCGGAGGCTCTCATCAAGGGAGGCAGACAGAATCTGTCCCTCATCATCGGACAGAATACCGCAAAAACCCAGAAGGTGATCATGGCGAACTGCACCGACAGCAGCATTGACGGAATCCTGTTGTCACGGACGGAATTCAAAGTGTTCCCTCATTACACACCATCCTCAGGCTCCGGCAGCAGCGGTGGTTCCTCTTCCAACAACAATAATAACAATAACAACAATAATAACAACAATAACAGATAGGACACGAAAGCAATGGCATTCATATCCGAAACACTTCAAATGCGCAGGCTTACAGAAAGCGGCGTCAATATCAAGACTACTTACATCGTCGATGGCACCCTGAGGTACCGGTCCACAGACGGAACCTGTCAGGATGACGTGCACAGTGGTATCCGCTGTCGCAAAGAATATTTCCGGCAGGGGAAATTGCTACATACAGAGAAAATCTTCGATTCCCGCATGGAGTATACCTATGTATCCGGAATGGATGAAGAGGCACAGCATACCTGTGAGAACTGCGGCTTTACCGGCAAAGTAAAGGAATTTGTGAACGGCTGTCCCTGCTGTGATGCGGCCTCCAACATTGACTACGCAGACAAGGAGCTGGGCAGCAAGCACCATTATGACCTGGTATTGCAAAGCCCGGTCTACCGGATCGTCACGGGAGTGGTAGACTACATCATATCATTCCTGCTATGCAGCCTGTGGATCATAAATACCTCCAGGACCTTCAATGGCTATGATGTGGGCAAGATTTTCATCTACAGCACAATCCTGGCTATGATCCTCTATTACTTTTTCTACCTGTGCGATGCTTATGCGGTATTGGGACCTGTCAGACGATACAAAGAAAAACAGAACCGTCGGCAGCAGGAATTCTGGACCGGCACCGGCATCGACAAAAAGCGGTTCTATAATAACCTGAACTACGAAGCCGGCAGACGCTACTATTCCCGACCGGATGTCATTGATTACGACATTATGGACTATACCGGTCTGCAGGAGCATGTGGAGAACGGCATACTGTGCGTGGATGTGGAGCTGCAGGTCAGACTGGTGTATCTGCGAGGTGGCCGGATAACATCCGCATATCAGAAGGATACCTTCTCCCTCAGCCACAACGACAGAGTCATGACCCTGGACAGTGGGATCCACGTGATCAAATGCCCCAAATGCGACGCCAATATTGATGTGACCAAAGGCGTGTGTGAATATTGCGGGACCGAGATCGACAGCCTGCAGGAATGGAAGTGAAAAATTACAAAATGTTGATGGGAAGTACATTTTTGCATTACAAAATGTTGATTTGAGGTACTTTATGGTGAAAAGAAAAGCGAAAGATTACATTAAAGTACATTAAAGTTAAATTTGCTATTTACCATTGATATTCTTAGAAAAATAATCCTCATAAAATGTGATAAAATACAAAAAGATGGCTCATGAAATGTGAAAAACAGATCAAAGCATATCTGAAAAGCCTGGATTAATGAAAAGGAGCGTGAAATAATGAAAATCTGGTTAGATGATCTCCGCCCGGCACCCTGGGGATATGAGAGCGCCAGATCCGTGAATGAAGCCAAGACGCTGATCCGCGAGGCGGAGAGAAACGGCATCGAGATCGAGGCGCTGGATCTCGACCATGACCTGGGAGATTTTGCAAATCAGGGCGGCGATGCCATAAAACTGCTGGACTGGCTGGCGGAGCGGGAGACCTTTTATCCCGTGGAGATCCATACCGCGAACCCCGTGGGCAGAGCAAATATGGAGAGCGTGCTGGCGAGGTACTGGGGAGAGGAGTACTGGTAGAAACTAGATGGCAACTAGATGGCAACTTTCGTAGAAAAGTTTGTAAGATTCTGTCGCATATTGTCATACATATAATAGAGGGAGCAATTTTACATAGATTGCAGTATTCCTGAAAATATGCTATGATACTTTTAAATGAGCGAAAAAAGTAAAAAGAATCAGACAATTCAATATTATGATCAAAATGCCGCCGATTTTGTGGAGAACACGCGTGATGTAGATTTTCATGTAATGCAGGATGAATTTATAGAAGGGCTTCCTGCTGGGGCGAAGATCCTGGATCTGGGCTGCGGCTCCGGAAGGGATACAAAATATTTCCTGGAGCATGGATATCGGGTAGACGCGATAGACGGCTCCGCGGAACTGTGCGCGTTGGCATCAGAGTACACGGGGATTCCGGTGAAATGCCAGATGTTCCAAGAGCTGGATGCATCGGAAGTGTATGACGGTATCTGGGCGTGCTCATCGTTGCTACATTTATCCTATGGGGAACTGGATGAAGTGTTATATCGCATCGAGAAGGCGCTGAATCCGCAGGGCATTTTGTACATGTCATTTAAGTATGGTGTATTTGAGGGGGAAAGGAACGGCAGATATTTTCTGGATTTTACAGAAGAGAAACTGGAGCAGCTGCTGAAAAAACATACAAGTTTACAGCAGCTGCGGAACTTTCTGACAGAAGATGTACGACCGGACAGGGAAGAAAGATGGCTGAATCTATTCCTGAAAAAGATCAATTCTTAATTGCTTATCCGAACTATGTCCTCCGGGAGACAGTGACTTATCCGAATGGCGGTGTGAGTCGCTTTTATGATGATGGAGTGGACATGGTCATTATCGATGATGAAATCTGCTCCTGCCGCGATGGCGAGCAGATTTTTCCTTATACACTGATCACAGATAAACAAAACCACTATATGAAAATATACCGGAGAGTGTTCCGATTCCTGGGATTCGATGTGGAAACGATAGAAAAATGCCTGCAGAAAAGCAGACAGGAAATGTTGCACTTTACCAAAAAGATTTCAGAAAGAGGAGAGCATGCGGACTCTTCACCGCTGGAGCTGCTGTTTGAACAGAATTTCACGGATGTCTATGGCATGCGGGCATTGAAATATCTGCAAAAAGAATTCCGGATATCCGATGAAGACGGCAACAATTATTTCCTCGATTATCTCGTAGATACCACAGACGGCAGAGTGGCCATCGAGGAAAACGGAATTCATTACCACCATCCGCAGCTGATCGGAATAGAGGGCTATCGGAAACAATTGTGCAAGCAGAATACCTGCGCATTGTGGGGATTAAAGCTATACCGTTTTTCCACGGAAGATTGCCGATTCAAGGATCGTATCGAGGATGATATCCGGTCTTACCTGGGAAAAGATACCAGCGGATTCCGGGAAGCGGGATTGCTGCTGGAACGTAAAACGGAACTGTATGAGCACCAGGAGATCAGCCTTGCACAGATAGAGGAACGACGGGAAAAAGGGATTCGTGCATTCCTCATTGTATTACCTACCGCAGCGGGCAAGTCCCGGATCGTGGAAGAAGATATTATGAAATTTGCAGCCGGAAAAGAACAGTTCCGGGCTTTGATCCTGGCACCGAATACAAATATCATTGCGGACTGGAAAGAGAGAATCGATAAAGACCTGCAGCCGTTGCAGGACCGGATTGATATTAAGACTTATAGCTATGCGGTAAGACATTACCATGAAAAAACAAGGGATTATTATTCCTATATTGTAGTAGATGAGGCGCACCACGCGGTAGCTCCGATGTTAAAGCGGGTGATCCAATACTATGCACCGGAATTTCTCGTAGGATTGACAGCGACGGATCAGCGCCCGGATAAAAAGAGACTGGAAGAAATCTTCGGAAATTATACAACAGAGCTTTCTTTGAAGGATGCAATGGAGAAGGGAGTTGTGGCGAGGGCGAATGTCTACCGGATCGAGACGAATATTGATCTGAGCCATGTCCGTTTTAACGGAAAAGATTATGTGAATGCGGATCTGGAGAAGAGTGTGCGTGTCACTTCTCGAAATGAATTGATCGTAAATGTGCTGAAGGACTATTTCACGGAGGGAGATGCCGGAAAACGTCAGGGAATTATCTTCTGTATCAACAAGGCACATACCAAAGAAATGGCACGCCTGCTGAACGCAGCCGGTATCTCAGCGCAGGATTACAGTGGAGATACAAAACATCCGGAGAAGGTTATGCAGGAGTTCAAAGAGCATAAGATACGTTTCCTCTGTGCCTGCGATATGATCTCGGAAGGCTGGGACTATCCGGAACTCGGAATCCTCGTTATGGCGCGCCCAACCCTGTCGAAGGTGCTGTATCTTCAACAGATCGGCAGAGGTTTGCGCCGGACATCCATCAAGAAAAATGTGTTCGTCATTGATGTGGTAGATGAATACGGAGCCATGGTGAGACCCTGCAGTATGCATGCTATCTTCGGAAACTCATTGTATGTTCCGTTCGGCGATATCACCAGACAGGATTACCTGCCGGGACAAATGATCGAGATCGATGGCATCACAGAGCGCGTGGAACGGATCGTGGAAGTGGACATCCATACCTTTGAAGAAAAGTATGGGGATTACTATAGTCAGGAACAACTGGCGAGAGAGTACTTTGTCAACACCGGAACGATCACCAGCTGGATCCGTAAGGGGAAGATTACACCAACAGTGGAGTTCCCATTCGGCAGCAAGAAGATCAGCCTGTTCAGCCCGGAGGATGTAGAGAAATACAGAAAAGAACTGAACATCCAGAAGCATAACGATGACACCGTTCGGGATGACTTTTTTGCATTCTTGGAGGAAAGAGATTATTCATTGTCTTATAAGATGCCGTTCCTGTTGTCGTTTATCGATCATATGGACACGATAGGCGATGCAAAGATCGAGGATGTACTGACAGATTACATAGCCTTTTATCAGGACAGGATCGATAAGGGACTGCCGGTGGATCGCCCCAGTTGCCCTTATAATGCCGAGACTCTGAAAGACCGGAAATTGATTAAAAGCAGCATGCTGACCAATCCCTTTGAAAAGTTCGAGAGAAAGAGATTTATGTACTACTCAAAGGACTTGGGAGTGATCTCACTGAATCATGCGCTGCTGGCGAAGATGAGTGAGGGGGATTGGGAGAGAGTGAAAAGGCAAATGAGGGAAGATTTGGAGAGGTACTATAGAGATAAAATATAATTTATAGAAGAGGGATGATGGAGATACTTCCAAGATGTATATGAATTATTCTATTATCAGATTGCTCACGAGATCAGACATCAGCAAGCTATGGAAGAGACTGAGAAGATGTTTCGAACAGGTTTTGTCGATTACGGGATATCATTAGATGCTTTTGTAGAACAAGAAAAATAAATGGAAGATAGTTGGATTGTAAAAATTAATAGATTGAAAGGCAGGCGATTCAATGAATAAAGAAGTATCTGAAGAAAGAACATCAGAAATAGCAATACAGCCTTTGGACTGAATGATTACTAATCGTACAAAAGGTTGCGGATTGATTGCTCTTGTAAACCATTGATAACATATGCTTGTACCGATAAACATATGGAAGACATGGAGGAAAATAATAATGAATGGGCTTAGATGGCTTAGAATCCGTTGTAATTTATCAACAAGTGAACTGGCAGATCAATTAGGAGTTACAAGGCAAGCGGTTTGTAGTTGGGAGAGCGGGAAGAAGGCTATTCCGGAGAAAAGAAAGAACCAAATGGCGGCGTTCTTTGGAATTGATAGAACATATTTTGATGAGATTGATGAAGAAAAACGGAATGAATTAATTCAGAAGGCAATGTATTTCTATCAAAAAGATGGTAAAGAGATATACCTATATAGACCTAACAAAACACCTAAAAGCCACGATGAGACCGTCACATATTTTCAAAAAGACCGTGAAAAAAGTTTAGATGAAGAATATTTACTTGCTAAAAAGAGAAAGCAGCAAACAATACAAGAGATAGAAGAGCAGATAGAAGATAAAAAAGAGACAGATTGCCTTTTGACAAAAATCTCCCATCTACATCGTGGCTGTGATGTCTATGAAATAACAAGTAAATTGTTTAAAAAAATGAAAAAAGAGAAGGCATTTTTGAAAATTCCATATTTCTGTGAATTAATGAATGTGTGGAAAGCAATGCTACTTGCTTATGAGTTGCTGGATGAAAAATCTTTGTCAGAAGAAAAGGTGGAGGAGCATTGGGGAGAAGACGTAGATTTTATACTTCATCTTTCAGACGAAATAAAAAATCATTGGGAAAAAGAGAAAACTTGGCATGAAAATTATCATAAGGAAGTAAGAAAGCGTATTCAAGAGAAACAGGTAAAAAATCAAAAAGAGGTAGGACATTTCTAGTTGGATAACAGGGAGTACCTTTGGAGGTTAATAGAATCTACACTTGGATATCAGCCTGATGTATGGAAGGGATGGAATTAATGGTAAAGAAGATCATGCATGATCCGCTATTCCTGGCACAGAAGTCAGTGGATGCAACAGAGGCAGATAAACAGATTGTGACTGATTTGCTTGATACACTTAAGGCAAATTTAGAACACTGTGTTGGTATGGCTGCCAATATGATTGGAGTAAAAAAGAATATCATTGTAGTAGCAGCAGGACCATTTCAGTTTGCAATGATAAATCCGGTAATAACAAAGAAATCCGGAGCATATCAGACTGAGGAAGGATGTCTTTCGCTGGAAGGTGTAAGACCATGTACGAGATATCAGGAAATAGAAGTGGACTATCTTGATCAGAACTTTAAGAAACAGCATGGAAAGTATTCAGGTTGGACAGCACAGATTATTCAGCATGAGATTGACCATTGCAATGGAATAGTAATATAAAGGTAGTGGATCCGGAAATCATGCAATACAGAAGAAAAATAGAGAAAAATGTTAAATACGGAGCAAACCATGTCAAACACCACTCTTACGCAACTGCAAGAAGGCCTAACAACTGCATACATCGACGGTACAGCCGCTGCCAACCTGGCATACAAGCCTGCTTTCGTGTCGAATAATCCGGACGAGGGCAAGAAAGTTATTTCCGTCATAGAAGATGAGCTGATGAAGTGTGACCAATTCCAGATCAGCGTGGCGTTTATTACTATGGGCGGAATTACGCCTCTTTTGCAGACTTTGAAGGAATTGGAGAAGAGGCAGATTCCTGGACAGATATTAACGACAAACTATCTGAATTTTAGTGAGCCTAGAGCATTGAAGAAGTTGGAGGAATTGTCCAATATTACCTTGAAAATGTATGACGTGGATCGTGCAGATCAGGGATTCCATACCAAAGGTTACATTTTTAAGAAGGAAGAGATTTATCGTATTATCATCGGCAGCTCCAACATCACAAGTGCTGCTTTGACGAAAAATAAGGAGTGGAATACCAAAATTGTTTCCACAGAGCAGGGTGAAATTGCGATGGAGATCGTAAAAGAATTTCACCAGCTGTGGGATTCTAAGTATGCGCTTTTCTATGATGATTTCTATGAGAATTATAAGCAAAAGTATGAGATCATCAAAAAGCAGAGGGAAATAGCAAAACGGGATGAGATATCTTCCACGGAGAAGTATAAACTGGAACCGAATTCTATGCAGGTAGGGTTTATTACGAATCTTCGTAAGATTGTGGATGCTGGAGAAAATAGAGCACTGCTGATTTCTGCTACCGGTACAGGCAAGACGTATGCGTCAGCCTTTGCCATGCGAGAGTTAGGATTTAAGCGTGCTCTGTTTCTGGTACATAGATCTACCCTCGCGAAACAGGCGTTGACATCATTCCGAAAAGTATTTGAAGATAAGAAGTCAATGGGCATTGTTGGGGCAGGATATTCAGATTATGAGGCTGATTATATTTTTGCTATGGTGGAGACTCTTCACAAAGCGGATAATTTGAGGAAGTTTGATCCAGAAGAGTTTGATTGCATTGTTTTAGATGAAGCGCATCATAGTCCGGCGAATACTTATCAGAAGGTCATGGAGTATTTCAAACCGAAATTATTCCTGGGTATGACAGCAACACCGGATAAGAGGGATGATGGGGATGCTTCCAGGAATGTATACGAATTGTTCCATTATCAGATCGCTTACGAGATCAGGCTGCAGCAGGCAATGGAAGAGGATTTACTATGTCCATTTCATTATTTTGGAATTAGTGATATTTCCATGATAACGGATGAACAAGCCAAAGCGAGAAATATTTCGGAGGAATATTTTGGAAGATTAACCGGTGACGAGCGTGTAAGACATGTCATCGAACAGGCGAGATATTATGGATATAGCGGTGATCGTGTTAAGGGACTTATTTTCTGCAGTAGGAATAGGGAATGTGAGGAGCTGTCTGCAAAGTTCAATAGACTGGGATACCGTACCGTAGCACTAAGCGGCAAGAATACCGATCGTGAACGAGAAGCAGCATTTGAACGTCTGGCAATGAACGAAGCGGATACAACAGATGAAATGCAGCCTTTGGACTACATTTTTTCAGTAGATATTTTGAATGAAGGTGTAGATATCGTAGAAGTGAACCAGGTGATCATGCTGCGACCTACGCAGTCTCCTATTGTATTTATACAGCAACTTGGCAGAGGACTTAGAAAAGCTGAGAACAAGGAATATGTGGTAATTCTTGATTTTATTGGAAACTATAATAACAATTTTATGATTCCAGTGGCATTGTCCGGGGATAGAACTTATAATGCGGATACGATCAGAAAATATGTGATTTCAGGGAATAATACGATACCCGGAGCATCCACAGTACATTTTGATGAAATTGCAAAAGAAAAAATATTCAATTCTATTGATAAGATCCGAGGAATGAAATCGATTATAAGAGAAAGCTACATTTCTCTGAAAAATAGAATTGGACGAATTCCCCTGTTGTATGACTTCTATGAGCAGGGAGAGATTGATCCGTTGGTAATTATCAAAGAATATAAGACATATTGGCAGTTCCTGGAAGCTGTTGAGACGGGAAAGGACTCCTGTAAATTGAATGATCAGGAAAAGCTGATATTGGAATATCTGTCTAAGACCATTTTAAGTGGAGTCAGGCCTAGTGAGTTATGCATTTTAAAAGAATTTCTAGACAAAGATACCATCTCGACCAGCGATGTTCGAAGAGAACTCGAATATGAGTATGATTATTTTATAACGGATCAGGAAGTAGAGGAATCCGTCAAAGTTCTGCAAGGGCATTTTGTTAGTAAAGACGATGAATACCAGAAATATAAATTTATGAACATATTGCGCCCTGACGGAGAACACACTATGAGGAGTGTGGAAGCTTATCAGAGATGCTTGCAGAACGAAGAGTTTAATGCTCAGATCAGGGATATTATCAAAGTTGGACTGGCTAGATATAAGGATAAATATACCAAGGGTAAATCAGAAGATACACCTTTTGTATTATATGAGAAGTATTCCCGAAGAGATGTGAGCCTTTTGATGAATTGCGGCAAAGATCTGTCATCTACAATGTATGGAATGAGTCGGATAGGTGATGATGTATTCATTTTTATTACTTACCATAAAGAAGAAGCCGAGGAAGGTAAAAATTACGCGGATGGCAAGCCGGATTATGCAGATGCTTTTGAAGATAATCTGATTTTCAAGTGGGATTCTCAGATTGGTAAAGATAATAGCAGCCCTTATATGCAGAAGGTTTTGACGGCTCCGAGGAAACATCTGTTGGTGAAAAAGAGTGATGCAGAGACCGGTTTTTATTATATGGGACAATTTGACATTGTGGAATCTGCAGATAGCCAGAAGGAAGACAATAATGGTAAAATGAAACCGATCGCGAAGGTGACCATGAAAATGCATCATCCTGTACGCGAGGATTTATTAAGATATTTACAGAGCAATATTTCAAAGGAGAACGAGGCAGTATGAAAACCATTCGCGTAGTCGCAGCCGTGATCTGCGATTCCATAGAGCACAAAACCAAAATTTTTTCCACCGCAAGAGGCTACGGAGAATTTAAAGGTGGCTGGGAATTCCCTGGCGGGAAGATCGAAGCCGGGGAGACCCCACAGCAGGCAGTTGTCAGAGAGATCCGTGAGGAACTGGATGCCACGATCAGGGTCGGAGACCTGATAGATACCATAGAGTACGATTACCCGGCATTTCATTTATCCATGGATTGTTTCTGGTGTGAGGTCGCTTCAGGAGAGTTGAAGCTTCTCGAGGCAGAGGCTGCCAGGTGGCTGACGAAGGAGGAACTGGATTCCGTGCAGTGGCTTCCGGCGGATGTGACACTGATTGATAAGATCAGAAAGTGCATGGAGTAGATCATTGCAATGGAATTGTCATATAAAGGGATAATATCTTTTAGTGAACTTGAAAAATAGCTCTTGGACGATGTATAATAGAAGAAATTTTAGTAAAAACTAACCGAAATATCTTTTAGGAGCGAAAAACATTATGGAAAATGAGATAAAAAGAGACTATTATCTGGACCAGCTGATAAAGAGAAAAAATAACGGACTGATAAAAATAGTGACCGGCATCAGGAGATGTGGAAAATCTTATCTGCTACGTACTATATTTAAGAACCATCTCATTGAAAGCGGAGTGGATGAGGGACATATTATTGAGATGGCATTTGATTTATATGATAACATAGAATATAAGGACCCAAAGGTGTTTTATCCATGGGCGAAGGAACAAATAAAGGATGAGGGCACATATTATTTCCTTTTAGATGAAGTGCAGCTGCTTGATGAATTTGTAAGCGTATTAAACGGACTTGCAGATCAGAAAAACTGTGATGTGTTTGTTACTGGAAGTAATGCAAAGTTTTTGTCGAGAGATATAGCTACGGAGTTTGGGGGAAGAGGGGATGAAGTGCATATGTATCCCTTAAGCTTTTCTGAATTTATGTCTGTGTATGATGGAAACCGATATGATGGATGGAATGAATACATTACCTATGGTGGCATTCCGCTTGTTGTATTAGCTGAGACAGAAGAGCAGAAAATGGCTATTTTAGACAATCTGTTTAAGGAAACGTATATCAGTGATATCGTAAAGAGAAATAAAATCAGAAACGTAGGAGAAATGGAAGCACTATTGGACATCCTTTCGTCTGCAATTGGGGATTTGACCAATCCGAATAAGCTTCATAAAACTTTTAAGAGTGTGAATCGTTCAAAGATTACGGCTACTACCATCACAAAATACATTGAGTATTTAGAGGATGCATTTTTAATTGAGGAAGCCGTAAGGTATGACATCAAGGGAAAGTCTTATATTGGTACGCCTTTGAAATATTACTTTATGGATATGGGACTTAGAAATGCGCGTATCAATTATAGACAAATAGAGATAACCCACTCTATGGAGAATGTCATTTATAATGAACTTAGAATGAGGGGGTTCAGCGTTGATGTAGGAAATCTTACCATAGTAGAGAATGGCAAAGATGGCAAGGCTGTAAAGAAGCAGTTGGAAGTAGACTTTATATGCAATAAAGGTTCTAAGAAGTATTACATTCAGTCAGCATACCAGCTTGGCACAGAGGAAAAATTAGCACAGGAAATCAGACCATTCCTTAAGATAAATGACTCATTTAAAAAGATTGTCATTACTTCTGATACTCCAAAGCCATGTTATACAGATGAAGGGATTTTAATGATGAATGTGTATGATTTCTTATTAAACCCGGAGTTAATGGATTTATAGAAAATATTGTTTTCCCCCGGGATGAGCAGAATTACAATATTTTCAAACATGAGATAGCCACGATACTGTGTTGACAAATAATAAGAAAATTAATACTATAGTACCAAACGGATCGTTGGATATTGAGGGAAGTAATGGAGAAGGAACAGGGAAAGCTTATTATAATTGTATCAGTCGTATTTGCTATGGTGCTTCTGTGCATGATCTTTACCTCAGGCAGTGTGCCGGAGGTAAAGTCATTACAGGCATGTACGCCGGACGCAGTCAGCGTCTTGGATGACGGCAGGGAGCTGTACGATTTTATATTGGATCAAAACGATGATGAGACGAACTCGATCGCGTTTTATTCGGCACATCAGGAGATTGCGGTGTATGCAGATGGGAAGCTGATCTATCAGCTGGATGCTTTGCCCGGCATATGGGGAAATACTCCGGGCTGGACCTGGAATATTGTCAGGTTTTCAAGTAATGTGAGCGGCTTGCAGGTACAGTTCACCCCCTGTTATCCGGAAGTGGCAGGTCAGCAGAAGACGTTTTATATCGGTGGCGGCTATAATATCTATCGTTGGGTGATGCGCCGGGCAATGCCTGCCTTTCTCATCAGCATGATGGTGATACTGATAGGATTGTATATTAGTATTTATTGGATCGTTATCCGCTGCGGAAGCCGGATCGACGGAACCTTATTGTATCTGGGTATTTTTTCAATCCTGGTGGGAACATGGTCGGCCAATGAGACGGATGTGGCAACGCTGCTCCTGGCCAACAGGCAGGGATGCTCTTATCTGGCATTTGCTACGCTCATGCTGTTGCCGATGTCCTTTATCCTGTTTGTGAAGAGCTTTCTGGACATCAGGGATGACCGGTTTTGTAGAATTATCTGTAATACTAATCTGGCATTGATCGTCCTGACGCATATACTGAATGCAACAGAGATATATGAGTTCCGGAGAAGCATGTGGATGACGCATGCGTTGATCATTCTGACGATTCTATACCTGCTGGTGGTCATCTGTAGCAAAATTGTCAGAAGGCAGCTGGATCAGAGGCTGAAGGCATGTGTAGGGGCACTGCTGCTTGTATTTTTTGCTACCATTGTAGATGTGAGTGGCTATTATAAAGACGGCAACGATGTAGGCGTATTTGGCAGAATCTCTTTCTTGATCTTTATTGTGGTGCTGGGAATAGAATCCGCCAGACAGACGGTTGCACGGCTGAAAAAAGGTCGAAGGATGGAGGAGTTGGAACAGTTTGCCCTGAATGATTCCATGACCGGCATGTACAATCGAAATGCTTATGATTATTTTGTGAAAAACGAAAAGGATTTTGAAGGATATGTCATAGTGACCTTTGACCTGAATAATCTTAAGCAGTGTAACGATCAATATGGCCATAGGGCAGGGGATGAGTATATTATCAATGCAGCACATATCATAGAGGACAATTTTGAACGCTATGGGAAATGTTATCGCATTGGCGGGGATGAATTCTGCTGTATCATTCCGAAGGGAAGATATTTTAAGATAGAACGTGTGATGCATAAGATCGATCAGGATGTAGAGATCTTGAATCATAAGAACATCATTCCCGTTCCTGTGGGAATTGCCTATGGGTATGCTGTATTCACGGCGGATGATACGGATCCGGAGAAGGTGCGTGAGCGTGCAGATAAGGATATGTACCGGAATAAGAAGACGATGAAGCAGTCCTGACCAGAGAATCTATTCAATTGTTAACCATATTATAAGGGGGGGTTGACAATTAAAAAACACCATGCTATTCTGACAGAGGTTTTTACAAAAGACATCTGACAGAAAGGCATGGTTTTTTATTATGACAACACAGACAACAACACGAAGCAAGACTTATGACATGGTGTATATTGCGGTATTTGCGGTTCTGATCGCGATCTGCTCCTGGATCTCCATCCCGATGACGGTTCCTTTTACGTTACAGACTTTTGCGGTATTCCTGGCAGTCGGCGTACTGGGCGGTAAGAGAGGAAGCCTTGCGGTATTGATCTATATTTTACTGGGTGCGGTAGGCATTCCTGTATTCGCCGGATTCTCCGGTGGTATCGGTGTTCTGCTGGGCAACACCGGTGGTTACATTATCGGATTTTTATTCTCTGCATTAGTAATGTGGCTGATCGAGAAACTGTTCGGACGTAAGACATGGGTGCTGGGTATCTCCATGGTACTGGGCTTGATCGTGTGCTATGCTATCGGAACGGTGTGGTTCATGGTTGTATATGCGCAGAATTCCGGAGCTGTCGGCCTGGCTACCGTACTGGGGTGGTGTGTAATTCCTTTCATCATTCCGGATCTGGTGAAGATCGCACTGGCACTGACTCTGAGCAAGAGACTGGCGAAAGTCCTGAAGCTGAACTAAAGAGGAGATAGATTTCATGCGACAATATAGAATTCGTCCTCACCACGGCATGTGTCTTTATTTCTTCGAGGGGAAGGGATATAGTGACGGATTCACCGCGCATATGGCGGAAGTGAAAGAGTGGCTTCAGGGGAAAGAGGAGCCGGCTACTTTGAAGCTGGTGGGAGAGACGGATGAGATCTGCAGCGCCTGCCCCCATAATAAGGAGGGCAGATGCGAGTCAGCGGAGAAGGTAGACCGATATGATGCGGGTGTATTGAAATACACCGGATTAAAGGCAGGCCAGGAAATGACTTTTGCGGAATTTGAACGGATAGTGGAAGAGAAAATTCTGCAGCCGGGATATGGCAAAGTCATCTGCGGCGACTGCCAGTGGAGAGATATCTGCCACAAATAATGAAGAGCATTCCAATGCGGAAGTGCTCTTTTGTATTACATGAGCTTTGAATTCAGTGATTATATGTTGATTAAACGTGAAGAGTCGGATATAATAAAATCGGAATGTATGAGAATACCGTTGAACATATTAGACCGGATTTGATTTTAAGGTAAGGAGGATGTAGGCTATGGAAGTAATGGCTCAAGGGAACAGACATATTGTCGATTCGGATAGCAAAGTAGATAATAATGTAGTTCGCCAGAAAGTAATGGATAGCTATCAAGATATGTTGAACGGAAAAGGTAGAGATTACAAAGTTTTTTTCGCAGAGTTGGAAAGTAGGTATAACGGAAAATAATGTATAAAGTGCAAATTCTTCCCAAGGCGGAAGAGGATATTAGCACAAAAAGCGCACCTCTGAGTGCGCTTTTTTAGTGCGTCTATAGCCGCACTGTTATCTGATGAAGAGATAAGCCGTATATGCAACATACAGAAGCACGCACGCAGCCCCCTCACTGCGGGTCATGCGTCTGCCGGTACGGGCAAATACGAAGAACAGAATGGCACTGCCAAGGAGCAGTACAGTGTCGATGACGGACTCTCCGAGGACATGCAGAGGGCTGATCACCGCGGACATTCCGAGGATAAACAGGATGTTGAACAGGTTGGAGCCGATGGCATTGCCCAGCGCCAGTCCGCTGTCTCCCTTTTTCGTGGCAATCCCCGCCAGGGAGGAGCTTCCCTCCACGAAAAAGTCCGCACCTTTGATCAGAAGTATAAATCCTACGAGTAACAATATGTATTCCATAAGCTGTCCTTTCCTGCGGAAAGCGTCTGTATTCCTAGAAAAAAGTATAAAAATAGAGACTCTTACCGCATCAAAAATGATCGATAAAAGTCTCGTTGCTTACAATAATAACCGGTCCGACGGACGTGATGACGATTATCATTCCGGACAGCTTCATGTATCATTCGGTTACCATTCTAGGTTACCATTCTATCAGAAACCATCCGGGAACTACTCCCTCTTAACTGTGCCCTCATTCTACAAAAAAGGACAAACACTGTCAACGAACTTTGTAAATCTTGACACTATTTTAACACGAACTCCACCTTTACGGGATCATGGTCGGAGTAGGAATAGCCGGTGTTTACATTCTCATAGGACAGGCACTCGATATTGTCGGAGATAATAAATCCGTCCAAGGTTACGGTATAAGTTACACCGGGGACATATTCCATATCTGCGTTTCTGGCACTGTTCCAAAGTGCCGCCTGTTCCTCAGAACTCAACAGATCCAGACAGAAGGCAAAATGCTCCGGCAGCTCCGTTCTCGGAAAAGGAAATGCCCAGGACTCGCAGTTCTCCGCATCCTCTTCGGAAGCCTTCAGGTCGTGGTTAAAGTCGCCGCCGCAGAGCACATAATTCCCGGCTTCGTATTCTTTTGCCATATCATTGCACAGCATCTCAATCTGTCCCTTGCGGATCTCATCACTGTTGCCGTAAGCGGACATATGCAGATTGAAGATCACCAGCTCCTTGCCATTGTCCACCGGGATCCGGGAGACACTGTAGCAACGGTCCAGATCGAAGAACTTGCTGAAGGAAGTGGATATGGGGAAGCTTCTGCGCAGGGCGGAAGACACCGGATATTTCGAGAACAGTCCGAGTCCTGCCCGGCTGCTGCCGTGGGGCTGGGTAAACGGATAGAACAGGAAAGCAGAGTCATAATTTTGCGCAAATACGGTAGTATATTCCGGCAGAATGTTGCGCAGCATCTCGTACTCATCCGTATGATAGCTTCTGGTGGCATCCAGATCGATCTCCTGGATCAGCGCAAAATCCGGGTCTAATGACTTCACCAGTTCTCCCGCACCGTTTATGGCATATTGTACGGTCTCCGGGCTTTCCGCCCAGGAGGAGGTACCTCCGTCCATGAAGAAGCTGTAATCCGGCAGATAAGCACCAAAGCCGATGTTGTAGGTCACTGCGGAATATTCCGTATCCGTAGCCAGCACCGCAGCCGCACCTGTGGTAATATCGTCGACCGGTGCCTCCACCACCAGTTCCTGATTGTCCTCAATCCTGTAATAACTGGCATAGAGGTAGACGATGTAAGCCAACAGTGCGAGGATGAGGATCCCCAGCACGATACACATGGTTTTTACTAACGTTTTACATAAATTTTTCTTTTTCATATCCTTATTTTAACAAGCCTTGCGGGAAATGGCAAACAGGAATATTTTATTTGTTATTTGTGTGGTCTTATGCTAAACTGGTGCTGGACTATATTTGGAATCCAGGAATTCTCCGGTTTTGAGGGAGCGGGGTTGGCTGTTCAGCCGTCTGCCGGATGGTACGCCGGTCAGACCGTAATAAGAATCTGAAAGTATAATATTATAAAGAAATGAAAAGAGTAAGAAAACGCTTATTGCTGACCGTATGCGCTATGGTGTTGCCTCTTGCGGTGACACTGATCATATATAATATTTATTCTATGACAGCGCTGAACCGGCAGGCTGCCCAGAGCGCAGCCGGTACCGGCTATATTTACGAACAATTTTATGAGAAAAGTATTAAAACGGTCGAGTCTTATATGATCTCGGAAATGGTAGGAAATGATTTCAGGAGACTCAATTATCCGTTGGAGTCATTACAGGCTTATCTGTGCGGGCAGAACATTCTGGAAAATTTTACAAAATATCTGACTTCGGATGTGGATGGACTGGTGGCACTGGAATTTTATTCGGAGAGTAATGATCTGGTCCGGATCAAACATGCCACGGGTACTCGCTATGTGCCGACCAAACAGTCTGGAATATGTCGGGCTGTCTATGAGGAGATGAAGCAGGGGGAACTGAATAGTGACTGGTATGTGATTCCGGTGGAGGATGACTATTTCCTGATCCGGATTCTGAAATACGGCTCGATGTATATCGGTGCGGTCATGGATTTCGACCAGTTTATGAAGCCCTCCTCGGAAGTTGAGGGAAGATCGTCTTATCTGGTCTATGCAACGCAGGACGGACAGGCGCTGAATCAGAAAAATCTGTTGGAAGAGAAACAGATCGAACTGAAACAGAATTCCAAGGGTTATTATATCACGGGGAAAGGAATGGAGCGATACCTTGTGGTGTATGAGCAACTGCCCTACGGTGATCTGGTGCAGTATTACATCAGTCCCTACGGAAGCTTCTGGAACTATATGGGAACTTTGCAGTGGTTTCTGCTGCTTTGCAGCTTTATTTTTATTCTGCTGATCCCGATTCTGTATTTTTATATGTATCGTTTCTTCGTGGCACCCTTAGAGGGATTGAAAGCAACCATGGAAGAGATCGCTGAGGGTGATCTGAACGCCTACGCGGAGGAAAACAGTGATGTGGAGGAATTCCGTTTGATGGCGACCACCTTTAATCACATGATGAATCAGATCCAGAAGCTGAAGATCGATGCCTATGAGCAGGAGCGCAGGATTCAGAATGCAACGATTCAGTATTTACAGATTCAGATCCGCCCCCACTTTTTTCTGAACTGCCTGAAGAATTTCTATGCGCTGGCGGAGCAGAAGGAATACCACTCCATTCAGGAACTGACGCTGGCGCTGTCTTCTTACCTCAGAAAAGTGATTACTTATGAGGAAGATACCATTAGTGTCCGGAAAGAGATGGAGAGCGTGGAATCCTACCTGAAACTGTCACAGCTGGGATTGTCCGTACCGGTGAATTACAACATTGCCGTGGACGAAAAACTGGAAGAATTTCAGATCCTGCCGTTGTCGGTGCTGACTTTCGTGGAGAATGCAGTGAAATACGGTGTACAGTCCCAAAAAACACTGCTCATCAGTATCCGGGTATCGTTACTCCCTGGAGAGACGCCGGAGGATACTTATGTGTGTATTACGATTCTGGACAACGGTCCCGGTTTTCCGGAAGATTTACTGCATTTTCTGAACAAGGAAGAATTCGCAGAAGAGAAGACCGCGGGGATCGGTATCCAGAATGTCTGGAAACGTATTAAAATACGTTATGAGGAAAAAGCAACAATATTATATAGCAACTCGAACGGAGCTTGTGTGGAGATGTATTTACCCTATGAAAAATATTAATGTATTAATAGTAGATGATCAGATCAATGTGGTAAGCGGTGTCATGTTTGGGGTGCATTGGGATCGTCTGGGGATTTCGCAGATATACAAGGCATATAATGCCTATGAAGCAAAACAGGTCCTGTTGGAGAAGCCGGTGGATATCATGCTGTGCGACATTGAAATGCCGGTGGAAAACGGGCTGAGCCTGTTGGCATGGTGTAGAAAGCAGGAAATGGATGTGGAGACGATCTTCCTGACGGCACATGCGGACTTCCTGTATGCCAAAGAGGCTGTGGCGCTGGGAAGCTTTGACTATATTTTACAGCCTGCGAGATATGAAGAGATCGAGGATGCCGTGGGAAGAGCGACGGAGAAGATCCGGATGAAACGGCGGGTCAACGAGGATTCCCGCTACGGACAGCTGCTGAAGAATAAAAAGGGGGTTGTCCTGGGGGCAATGTTGGCGGATCTGTTCTCGGAGGAGAAGAATGACATGGAAATAGCCATGCACAACCTCGAAGAAATAGGGATCCGTGTGACGGAAAATTCCAGACTGATCCTGCTGGATGTGGTTCGTTGGGGAAAGGGACTGGAGAACTGGGATCAGACGCTGTTATATGATACGATTTCCAATGTGCTGGAAGAACTGTTCTACCCTTACGCCTGGAAAGCACTTCTCTATCAGCAGGAAAAGGGAATCTATTATGTACTTCTGTGCACCGACAGTGCGGCAGAACTGAATGAAGAATCCATGCATCATCAGATGGAGCGTTTTCAGATTACATTTCAGAAATTTTTCGACTGTGGAGTTGCCATATATTACGGTGCACTGGAGGATCGGCAGGCGGTCTGGGAACTAGTGCGGATTCTGAAAAAAGCCGACCAGAACAATGTTGGACGCAAAGAAGGAATCTACAATGTGCAGGAGAGCAAGCAGAAGGAACGGAAAGCAGAGGAACACTACTGCGAGAACTGGGTACAACTTCTAGAAAATGAACTGTATGATACCGTGGTAAAAGACGCTTCGGATACCTTGCAGAGATTGGCGGCGGAGGATCAACTGAATTCCAAAAATTTGATGCGGTTTTACCAGAAGATTATGGGTGTAATCTATCTGGTACTCCAGAAATTAAATATGGATATGGAGCAGTTGTTCCCGGAGGAAGAGATCATGCAACGTGCCATGTCTGCCTATGCTTACACGGAAGATACGCTATGGCTGGTAAAATATGTGACGGCGAGACTGCATGAACTGCGGAATACGGAGTCGGGGAAGGAGACCCAGATCGATGAGATATTCCAATACATCCGAAGCCACATGGATGAGGATATCAAGAGGGATGATATTGCCGATGCGGTGCACCTGAACGCCAATTATATTTCTGTGTTGTTTAAAAACAAAACGGGAATGTCATTAAAAGAATATATTATCTCAGAGAAAATGACACTTGCCCGGAACATGGTCCGAGAGACGGTGTTACCCATCAGTGTGATCGCCATGAAAGTGGGATATACCAACTTTTCCCATTTTTCCCAAAGCTATAAGAAAATCAACGGGGTTTCACCTACGGAGGATCGGGAAGAGACCGGGCACACAAACGAATAGTATTTTCAAAATGTCACATTTTTTACAATAGAATGTGACATTTTTGATATTCCGGAATGCGGAAAGTAAAAAAACTTATTTTTTTGACACAAACAACATTTTTAACAGATAGATACGATTGTGGGATTTTTTTATAATGAATTCATCATCAATGAAGACCTACGAAGGGAGAAGAAATGTATGAAAATCAAAAAGTTATTGGCAACAGGACTTGCTACCGCGATGGCAGTAACGACTCTTGCAGGATGCGGATCTACCGCAGATAACAACGCTTCACAGAGTGCAGGCACAGACAATGTGGCAGGAAGCACACAGGCGGCAGCGTCAAATGATGATGTGACCACCATTACCATCTATGCGTTCAATAATTCCACCACGGAGGCTGCAGAAAAGGTTGCGGCAGCAGTAAGCGAGATCACAGAGCCCGCCATAGGTGTAAAAGTAAACCTTCTGACTGGTGTAAACTCAGAGCAACTGAATCTGGCACTGGCTTCCGGAGAAGATCTGGATTTGTTCTTCGCAATGCCCTGGCAGGTATCCATGTCCACCATGGCAACTACAAACCAGATTATTGCCCTGGATGATCTGCTGGCAGAATATGCACCGGATGTATTGTCCGGTATCTCCGAGGATGACTGGCGGTGTTCTACCGTATCCGGAAGTATCTACGGAGTACCGATGAACAAGGATAAGGCACAGGGGCGTGGCTTTGAAATGGTAAAATCCATTGCGGATGAATTGGGAATCGACTACTCCACTCCATGGACTTACGAAGATTTGGATGCCAATCTAAGAAAAGTAAAAGAAGCATATCCGGATATGTATCCCCTGGTTCCCAACACCGGAACAATGATCTATCCGGCATGGGCATGTGACGTGCTGAGCGATGATCTGGGCGTACTGGAAAATGCACTTTCCGACAGTACCCAGGTAGTGAATTTCTACGATACAGATTCCTTCAAGGAATATTGCAAGTGGGTATACCAATGGGCACAGGAAGGTCTGATGATGCCGGATGCAGTCAATACCACAGAAGGGTATCAGGAATTCTTCAACTCAGGTGTCGGTTTTGGTACTTTCACTTCCTTCAAGGCAGGATTTGAAGCAGAAGAGACCAGAAAATGCGGTAAAGACATCGTAGTAGTACAGATGGAGAACGGTGCACCCCATTCTACCACAAGCATGGTAAATGCAAGCTGGTGCATTGCTAATAACAGCAAGAACCCTGAAAAGGCAATGCAGATGCTGAATTTGATGTACACCAACCCTGAAGTATCCAACCTGTTAGTCAACGGTATCGAAGGCGACAACTGGGTATTCGCAGATGAGAGCAAGGGTGTGATCACCTATCCGGAAGGTGTGGATTCTTCCAATACTTCATACTCTTCCGTAGGTTGGGCTTGGCCTAATGAACAGATTACCTATGTATGGGAAGGTGATGATCCTGATGTATGGGAGCAACTGGGTGAGTTCAATAAGAATGCACAGCCCTCTCCTGCAAAAGGATTTGTATGGGATAACTCAGAAGTACTGAATGAAGTAACTGCATGTAACAATGTAGTAGAGAAATATCGTGCAGGTCTGTTGACCGGATGCTTGGATCCTGAGACAGCTATCCCCCAGATGAATCAGGAACTGGATGCAGCAGGTATCAACACCATTATCGAAGCTAAGCAGGCACAGCTGGATGCATGGCTTGCAGAGCAGAACTAAAGCACTACAAATCATAAAAATAATCGTCCAAACCTAAAATATAAGCTTTGAAGCCAAAAGAGGTCCCGCCAGTTCTTTGGTGGGACCTCTTTCAAAAGAAAGGAACAGGTAATACTCATGAATAAGAAGAGTACTTTCGTAAAATGGAGACGTTATCTTCCTTTATATCTCATGTTGATCCCCGGTGCTGTATACATTTTTATCAACAACTATATCCCCATGGCGGGACTGATCATGGCATTTGAAAAATATGATTACAAACTGGGAATGTTTAAGAGCCCGAAGATCGGACTTGACAACTTTACTTATCTATTTGCCACAAAAGATGCACTGAATATTACCAGAAACACATTATTATATAATGCAGTATTTATTATTCTGGGGAATATCCTGGCCATTACGGTAGCAGTTCTGTTAAATGACGTGAGATCCAAGACGAAGAAAAAACTATATCAGACGCTGATTCTGATCCCTTATCTGATCTCCACAGTCATCGTCAGCTATATTGTATATGGCTTTTTAAATACACAGAACGGATTCATTAATAACTCTATTTTGGAGCCTTTGGGCAAGAATGGCATCGCCTGGTATTCACAGCCAAAGTATTGGCCTTTTATTATTACATTTGTCTATCTATGGAAAAATTTCGGCTACAGCAGCATCATCTATTTCGCAACGGTGGTGGGAATCGACAAGACCTATTATGAAGCGGCGGTGATTGACGGAGCTACCAGATGGCAGCAGGTCAGATATGTGACACTATCCAGTCTGAAACCCACAATCATCACGCTGGTGCTGATGTCCATCGGACGTATTTTCTATTCAGACTTCGGCCTGTTTTATCAGGTACCCATGAACAGCGGAGCCTTGATCGATGTGACTAATACGATCGACACTTATGTATATCGCGGACTAACAACACTGAACAACGTGGGTATGTCGGCGGCAGCAGGCTTCTATCAGTCCATCGTTGGATTCATTCTGGTACTGACCGCCAATATGATCGTCCGCAAGGTCAGCCGTGAAAATGCACTGTTTTAAGGAGATGAGATTATGGTCATAAAAGATACAAAATACCAGGTCGTAGTCAATACCGTATTAATTATATTGTCTCTGATGTGTGTCATGCCGTTTATACTGTTGCTCAGTTCTTCCATCACTTCAGAGACGGCACTGGTGAAGACAGGCTACCGGTTCTGGCCAACGGAGATCGACCTGTCCGCCTATAAATATTTGCTGATGGACAGTACCTCCATTGTCAGAGGCTACGCAATATCCTTTTTCGTGACAATTGTGGGAACACTGACGAGCCTGATGCTGACTACTTTATACGCTTACCCGTTGTCCAGAAAAAATCTGCCAGGAAGAAATATTTTTGCCTTTTATATTTTCTTTACCATGTTGTTCAACGGTGGACTAGTGCCTGGCTACATGATGTGGACACAGATGTTCCATATTAAAAATACGATATTTGCTCTGATCGTTCCCGGTTTGTTGTTAAACGCATTTAATGTCATTATGATGCGTACATACTTTACGACAAACATCCCGGAGGAAGTCCTCGAAGCGGCAAGGATCGACGGTGGCGGAGAACTCTACATCCTCACTAAAGTAGTACTTCCTATGTCGAAACCCATTATCGTGACGTTGGTACTGCTGATCGGACTGTCTTACTGGAATGACTGGCTGAATGGTCTGTACTATGTGAACCGGGATAATCTGTACAGTATTCAGGTATTGTTGAAGAAGATGATGGATGATATTGAGATGATAAAAAAGGCTTCCGCAGCCGGAGCAAGTACCATGAAGATGCCTTCCATTTCCATTCGTATGGCAGTGGCGGTCATGGGTGCACTGCCTATCATGTGTGTCTACCCATTCTTCCAGAAGTACTTTGTCAAAGGTATTGTCATCGGAGCAGTAAAAGGATAAATAAGGAGGAAACGGAATGAGCTTTCGCAAAGATTTTGTTTGGGGCGCGGCAACAGCAGCTTACCAGATTGAAGGAGCCGCTTATGAGGACGGCAGAGGAGAATCCGTTTGGGATGTGCATTGCCATGACACGCGTAAGAACCCTGAAGGAAAACAGAATATTTTAGACGGAGAGACAGGTGATGTGTCTTGTGATTTTTACCATCATTATGAGGAAGACATTCAGAGAATGAAGAATATGGGCCTGAAAGCATTCCGCTTTTCCATCAGCTGGTCCAGAGTATTGCCAGACGGTACGGGACGGGTGAATGAAAAAGGACTGCAGTTTTACAGTGATTTGGTGGATGCTTTGCTAGAGGCGGAAATTGAACCCTGGGTTACTTTATTCCACTGGGATTTTCCCCAGCAATTACAGATTCGCGGGGGATGGCAGAATCCCGAGAGCCCCGAGTGGTTTGCAGAATATACGAAGGTAATCGTGGACAGACTCTCCGACAGAGTGTCCCACTGGATGACATTAAATGAGCCACAGTGCCATCTGATTATCGGACATGTGCAGGGAAACTGTGCTCCGAAGTTACGGCTCACCGAGCCGGAGTATCTGCTGGCAATCCATAATCACCTGAAAGCCCACGGCAGAGCGGTGCAGGTCATCCGAAAATACGCGAAGAAAAAGCCCGAGATCGGTGTGGCATTCTGCTTCGGAAGTTCGGTGCCTGTAAGCGACCAACCTGAGGATGTGAAAGCAGCAAGAATTGCCACCCTGCGGGAAGATACGAAGGACCTGTGGGCAGTCTCCTGGTGGCTGGATCCCGTCATTTTAGGACATTATCCGGAGAAAGGCATGGAAGCCTATGGCGAGAATTGCCCGGAGGAGTTACGGAATCCGGAAGACCTGAAACTGATCTCGGAACCGTTGGATTTCCTGGGAATCAATGTCTACCAGAGCGGACGAGTGGAATCGGATGGTCAGGGGGGATATCGCGAGGCGAAGAATCCCTGCGGAGCACCGGTGACTGCAATGAAGTGGCAGGTGACACCGGAGAGTCTGTATTATGTACCGAAGTTCCTGCAGGAAAAATACAAACTTCCCATCGTAATTACGGAGAACGGACTGTCCTGTCCCGACTGGGTATTCCTGGACGGTAAGGTTCATGATCCTATGCGAATCGACTTTATGCACCGCTATTTAAGCTGCCTGAAAAAAGCGGCAGAGGAGGGAACTGATATCCGGGGTTATTTTGCCTGGTCAGCTATCGATAACATGGAGTGGAACAACGGTTATACGGAGAGATTCGGACTAATCTATGTGGATTACACCACTCAAAAGAGGATCCTTAAGGACTCCGCATACTGGTACCGCGAGGTGATTGGATCGAACGGTGAAAATCTGTAAACGAAAATAAAAAAGAGACTGCTATTTTGATATGCAGTCTCTTTTTTTGATGCACCAGACACTTGCCATATTTAGTGGAAAAGGGGTATTATGATAAATATAAATAATAAGGAGGCTGATCCCATGAGGCCGATACCGACGATCGGGGATCCGGAGCGCTATATAGACAGTGCGTTTGTGGATTCCGCGTTTATAGAATTGAAAAGCTGTGATCTGTGGGATGTGAAAATGCTGTATCCGATCCTACATATGGACCATGCGGAAGAGAAGTGCTTCGTCCGTAAGGAGATGTATGAGAGGCTGGTGAAGGCGGCGGGGAATCTGCCGGACGGTTACCGGTTCCGCATCTGGGATGCCTGGCGCCCCTTTGCACTGCAGCATGAATTGTTTGAAAAGTATTCTGTGGACATCATCCGGGATTTTCATTTAGAAGAGCTGCCAGAGGCAAAAAGGAGAGCTGCAATCTGCAAATTTGTCTCCGACCCGGTACCGGATACAAAGGTGCCTCCCGCCCATACCACCGGAGGAGCCATTGATCTGACGCTTCTGGATCCGGAGGGCAGAGAGCTTCCTATGGGATGTGGATTCGATGCTTTTACGGATAAGACCTGCGCAGCGTATTTTGAGGCACCGGAGCATGTACAGGGGGCAGCGGACGAGCAGGTCCGTGAAAACCGCCGTCTGCTTTATTATGCTATGATAGATGCGGGATTTACCAATCTGCCGTCGGAATGGTGGCATTATGACTACGGCGACCGGTTCTGGGCATATTACATGCGGAAGCCCGCAATCTATGAGGGCGTATTTACGAGGGAGGAAATTCATGGATAATCAGAAACAAAAGAAGAAAAAAAGTGTGATGGACACCTTGTCCGCTACTATGGTACTGGTGCTGATCTCACTATTGCTGGTATTTGTGGGATATACCTATCTGGCACTGAAGAACGGTTACACCTTGGATGACCTGATCGACAATATTGTGGGGAATCTCATCGGTGTGCTGGCAGCATTTCTGTTATTCGATATACTGAACAACAAGCTGACCCAGGATGCCTACGCCAGAGAGACCTCCCAGCAGATCACCAAGACGCTGATGGGAGAGCCGGAGATCCTGGATTCCTTCAGCGATGAAGATAAAAAGACTTTCCTGAAATCCACCATTACCTCCATGATAAAGGATGAAGATGCGGTGGATATGCTTTCTACCAATATGGAGAAATATTTTGACAGGGCAAGAGGCGCCAGGATCCGGAAAATGTTCGATTACACGATCAATCTGGAGCCGAATCTGACGGAGGAATATGTAAAAGCCGGATTCCCCGGAGCCACAGACGGAAAGTATTACCTGATCGATGAGGAATTGAAGTTCAGCGTAAAGTGTCTGGGAGGAACAGACGAGAACTACACGGGTGATGTGATCAGACTCGGTTTCGCCTATGATAAAAAGAGTCTGGACGGTGGATTGCTGGAGACCGGACAGGATGCGGATTTCACCAAGAGCATTTTCAATGAGGATCTGGTGGTGGAACCGGAAGCCGTGGACTTCATCAACAGTATTCCCGCGGATAAGATACGGGATGTGATCAATGACCTGTTCATGCCGATCTTGCGAATTGACAACAGCGGAGATAATGACGACGAAGCGCAATTCGAAGTAGAACGTAAGAGCAACGGATTTATCCTGAAATTCAAGCTGGATTTTGACCGCAACGAGGCAAACGGGGAGCATCTGGTCAGCATCTATTTCAAGATGCCCCGGGTATGGAACTCTATTTTCGAGGTGACTCTGGTGGATCCGACCAAGGAGCCCCATATCAAGCTGAAATACAAGAACGGAATGGATGTCACTATGTATTCCTATCTCAATAAGGAAAGCACTGCCAATGTCGGAGCCTGCATCCAGAGAGCCGGACTCTATGACATTGCGATCAAGGACGAGTGGATCTACCCCAAGAGCGGCGTGATCTTCCATATTAAGAAGGCGTAGAATAAATATGAAACCAAGATCTCCTCAAAGTATGCAATTATATAAAATGCTCCTATCCCGCGGCTATCCGGAATCGTTCTGTAATCTGGTGACGAAGAATCTGAATACGGATTTTACGGCGAGCCGTATGATCGGTTATCTGTGTCATTATTCTGATCTGCCGCCGGAGGAGATTGCGGACGAAATGCTGGCGATCCTAAGTGACCGCAATCGTATTATGCAGAAGAAAGAACTGGAAAGTAATAATGCAGAGTGGAATCGTATTCTGATGCAGGGATTGGACACGGAGGACGAAACCTGAGGAAATAAACGGATTTGTTTTCGGTTGCCATTGCAGCAGATTCCGATTATAATAAAAGATTGTAACAGCAATGACACTGAATTGAGGTTTTCAATGAATATAGTAGTAGACGGATATAATATATGTTATAAAACAACCGGTACCGGCGATAAGACAGTCGTGATCTTACAGGGCTGGGGTACGGATCTGGGAGTGTATGATTCCGTAGCCGGTGTGATAGACGGCAGCAGGTACCGTGTGATCCAGTTCGATTTCCCGGGTTTCGGCGGCAGCGATGAACCGAAGGAACCCTGGGATGTGGACGGATTTGCGGACTTTTTCTGCAGATTTATGGAAGTAATGCAGGTAAAGCAGGCCACCCTCATCGGGCATTCCTACGGCGGACGCGTGATCATCAAGCTGGCGGCCAGAGAGAGCATCCCTTTTGAGATCACGAATATTATCCTGATCGACAGTGCCGGTGTCCTGCCGGTGCGGACTACTGCACAGAAATGGAAGATCCGCAAGTACAAGATTTTGAAGAAATTCCTGAACATGAAGCTGATCTATGCCATGTTCCCGGAGGTGATCGATGACTGGAGGAGCCGACAGGGATCGGCAGACTACCGCAATGCGACACCCATGATGCGTCAGTGTATGGTGAAGGCGATCAATGAGGATCTGACGGAGCTGCTTCCGAAGATCCGTCAGGAAGTACTGCTGATCTGGGGAGATCAGGATACGGCAACTCCTATCCGGGATGCACATATTATGGAAGAGAAGATACCCAACTGCGGCCTGGCAGTGATCCCGGGAACCGGTCATTTTTCTTTCCTTGAGAAACCGGCACAGTTCCGGGGAATTATGGAGGCATATTTGAAATGATCATACGTGTGCTGATAGCGGTCGTGCTTGCGGTTCCGGCATATTTTTATACCATGCGGTATAACATGCATATGTTCCAGCAGAACGGCTATAAGAATAAAGAACACCTTCACTGGCTGAAGAAGAAGTTCCGGCTACAATGGATTCTCTATTTTGGCCTGGCACTGGGCATTGTGACCTGTGTGTTCCCATATCTTGCCCTTGAAATCTTCGAGTATCTGATACTGCTCGTGATCATCGTGGTATATCGTGCCATGAAGCGGATGAACACGAAGAAAAAGCTGGTGTATACCGCCCGGGTCAAGAGATTGCTCGCTACGGAGCTGATCCTTACGGCTGCGGTATTCGCTCTGGTGTGTGGATTGGGCGGAATGAAGCGGATCCCGGGACTGTGCCTGATCCTGGTATCTGTGAATCTGTTTCTGGATATTGTGGCTAATGTCATCAATCATCCCATGGAGGCGGGGATCAATCAGCATTATATCAATGATGCTGTGAGAAAGCTGAAAAGCGTCCCGGGACTTACCGTCATCGGTGTGACCGGCAGCTACGGCAAGACCAGCGTCAAGTTCTATTTGCAGACACTTTTACAGGAAAAATATAATGTACTGGTGACGCCTGAGAGTTTCAATACGCCTATGGGTGTGGTGAGGACCATCCGCGGTTCCCTGAAGCCCACCACAGAGATCTTTGTCTGTGAGATGGGTGCCCGCCATGTGGGCGATATCAAGGAGATCTGCGATATGGTGCATCCCGATCACGGTGTGATCACATCTATCGGACCGCAGCATTTAGAGACCTTTTTTAACATGGAGAATATTCAAAAGACGAAGTTCGAGCTGGCGGATGCCCTGCCGGAAGGCGGCATGCTGTTCTTGAACGGTGACAACGATTATATTCAGCAGCAGGCAGCTTCTCCCGCTTATGATCAGACCCCGGAGAAAATCTTCTATTATTCTGAGACGGAAGGGACAGGATACTGTGCCAAAGATGTGAAGGTATCCCAGTTAGGTACGGAGTTCACGGTAGTGACCCCGGACGGCGAGAGCGAGAGATTCCAGATGCGTCTCATCGGTGCCCACAATGTCATCAATGTGGTGGGGGCTATCGCAGTTGCTCATAAAATGGGCATGACGCTGCAGGAACTGCGGATCCCGGTACGCCGGATCGAGCCGGTGCCTCATCGTATGCAGATGCGGGAGCACGGCCTCGTGACCATTATTGACGATGCTTATAATTCCAACCCTGTAGGTTCCAGGGCAGCGGTCGAGACGCTGGCTATGTTTGATGGTATCCGGATCCTGATCACGCCGGGCATGGTGGAGCTGGGTGACAAGGAAGCGGAATACAATCATAAATTCGGTAACTACGCAGCGGATTGTTGCGATTACATCTTGTTAGTGGGCAGACGGCACACCGAGCCCATCAGGGAGGGCGTGTTGGAGAAGGGATTCCCGGAAGAGAAATGCCTGGTATTCGACAAGCTGGAGGAAGCCGTATCTTACGCCTATGCCATCAAAGGGCAGGGACATAAGTATATTTTATTAGAGAATGACCTGACGGATAACTATTAGACGATTCAGGTGCGATTTTGCAAAAGTGGTTCCGGATAGTTGATAGAGAGTAGGAAAATCCAGGAGGAAAAATAGATGAAGACAAGAGTAGCAATGCTGTTTGGCGGCAAGAGTGTAGAGCACGAAGTATCCGTGATCTCCGGCATCCAGGCTGTCATGAATATGGACACAGACAAATACGAAGTAATTCCGGTCTATATGACCAAGCGCAATGAAATGTACATCGGTGAGGAGATCGGCAAGATCGAATCCTATAAAAATATCGATGAACTGTTGAAAAAGTCCCAGAGAGTGATCATGACCAATGAGGATGGAAAGGTATTCCTGACACCATTCCCGGTGAAGCTGTTCGGCGGGAAGAAACCGGTAGAGATCGACGTGGCTTTCCCCGTAGTACATGGTACCAATGTGGAGGACGGCGCTTTCCAGGGTTACCTGAAGACCATGGGCATCCCCTTCGTGGGCTGTGATGTGACCGCATCCGCCATCGGCATGGACAAATACATTATGAAAGCTGTATTAAAAGAGTGTGATGTTCCGGTACTGGATGCACAGCTGTATACGCTGTCGGATTATGCACAGATAGAGACTCTCCTTGACAAAGTGGAAAAAGGACTGGGATATCCCGTGATCGTAAAACCGGTCAACTTAGGCTCCAGCGTAGGCATCAGTGTAGCTAAAAATCGTGTGGAACTGACCCACTCCGTCGACGATGCGTTCAAGTATGCGACCAAAGTGCTGGTGGAGCACGCCATCACCAATTTACGTGAGATCAACTGCTCGGTACTGGGAGATGAGAATGACGCTATTGCTTCCGAGTGCGAAGAACCCCTGCACACCAAAGATATCTTAAGTTATGAAGATAAATACGTCAGCAATGCCAAGGGCAGCGGCTCCAAGGGCATGGCGAGCGTATCCCGCAAAATTCCGGCAGAACTGTCTCCGGAGAAGAGAGAGGAAGTCCGGGAGCTGGCAGTCAGATCCTTTAAAGCACTGGGCTGTAACGGTGTGTCCCGTATCGACTTTATGATCGATGAGGACAACGGCAAGCTGTATTTTAACGAGATCAATACCATCCCGGGATCTCTGGCATTTTATCTGTGGGAGCCGGTAGGAGTTCCTTACAAAGAGCTTCTGGATCGTATGATCCAGCTGTCTTTGAAGAGAGCCCGCACCGAGGAGAGACTGACCTTTACCTTTGACACCAATATCCTGAATTCCGCAAGCTTTGGCGGTTCTAAGGGTGGCAAATTGTAATAGCCGGTTTATGGATTTTATGATTATTTAATATATTTTTTAGCACTCGGGACTTGCGAGTGCTAAGCAGTAGTGATAATATAATCTCTGTAAGAGGAACAAGCGACTGCAACAGCAGACAATTGCTTGAAAAGAGATGTGAAGTGGTCAGCCGCGCAGGAAACTGTGTGGCTGATTTTTACATGGAAAACGTCTTGGTTGTGTGGCTCACCGGTTGGGCAGAATGGAGGGAATATGACGAAGACAACAAAAAGAGATTATTATGAAGTATTGGGTGTCAGCAAGACAGCGGACGCCGCAGCGATAAAAAAAGCATACCGGAAACTGGCGAAAAAATACCATCCGGATACCAATGCAGGAGACCCTGTGGCAGAGGAGAAGCTGAAGGAAGTCAACGAGGCTTACGATGTGCTGGGGGATGAAAAAAAGAAGAAACTATATGATACTTACGGTTTTGCTGCTTTCCAGGAGGGATTTAACGAGGAGGCAGCCAGACAGTATCAGGAGCAGTTTAAGAACGGAGGAGGTTTCCACTACAATGGAGGTACCGGCGGATTTGGTACCGATGGTTTCGGAGGCTTTGGTAACGGCACGTTCCATTACAGTACGGGAGGAAGCGGTTTCGGTACCGGGGATTTCGGCAGCTTCGGCGGGGATGAGGATATTTTTGACAATTTGTTCGGTCAGTATTTCAAGGGACAGAAAGGCTCCAGACGGGGCAGCCGGGCAAACTACCGTAGCAAAGGTCAGGATGTGGAATCCGGCATCACCATCAGTTTTGACGAAGCAATGCATGGCTGCGACAAGACCTTTACCTTAAGAGATCCGGCTACCGGCAAGTCCGAATCCGTGCAGGTGCACATTCCGGCAGGTATTGATACCGGTAAAAGTATCCGCCTGAAAGGTAAGGGCGGTGAAGGTTACTCCGGCGGTGAGAGCGGTGACCTGTATCTGAAGGTGACGGTACAGGAGAAACCGGGCTGGGAGCGTAGAGGACAGGATCTGTATACTACGGTCAATATCCCCTATACTACTGCGGCCTTGGGCGGTGAGATCCGTGTGCCCACGTTGTACGGCGATGTCATGTGCAAAGTGAAGGAAGGTACGCAGTCCGGCAGTAAGATCCGTCTGAAAGGCAAGGGTGTGGTATCCATGAAGGATAAAAATGCCCACGGCGATCAGTATGTCGTGATCCAGATTCAGGTGCCTAAGAATCTGACTCCTGCAGCAAAAGAAAAATTACAGGAATACAAGAAGGTCAGTGGATTTTGATCCACTGGCCTTTTGTGGTGGAATCCGGTGTTGGTTAAAAATGTAATATAATGGATTTGGAATGTACGGCACTTTTGTAGGAATTATATGTTGCATATTTGCAGATGCTTGTATATAATGATGTAGTAATTCCTAGTTGGACGCTAGAGATAGGAGGAAGTATATGTCAGAACAATTATTACAGGTGCGTAACTTGTCCGTAAGTGTAGAGGACAAGCCCATCCTTCATGGAATAGATTTAGAGGTTCGTCCCGGAGAGACCCATGTCCTCATGGGACCCAACGGTGCTGGAAAATCCACATTGGGTTACACCATCATGGGAAGCCCCCGTTATGAGGTGACCGGTGGTGAGATCCTGTTCAAAGGGAAGGAATTATTAGAGGAAACTGCAGACCAGAGAGCGAAGGACGGTATTTTCCTGTCCTTCCAGAATCCCCTGGAGGTACCCGGAGTATCTCTTCGGAATTTCATCCGTAATGCCGTGGAACAGAGGAGCGGTTCCCGTATCAAGCTGTGGACCTTCAAAAAGGAGCTGGAGCAGGCTATGGAGGTATTACAGATGGATCCTTCTTACGGTGACCGTGATCTGAACGTGGGATTCTCCGGCGGTGAGAAGAAAAAGGCAGAGATCTTACAGTTACTTATGTTAAAACCCTCTCTGGCAATCTTGGATGAGACCGATTCCGGTCTGGATGTGGATGCGGTACGTACGGTATCCAAGGGCGTGGAAGAGTACCAGAAGGACAAAAAAGGTGCGCTGCTGATCATCACCCACAGCACCAGAATTTTAGAGTCTCTCCATGTGGACAAGACCCATGTGTTGGTAAATGGCAGAATCGTGGCATCCGGCGATGCTTCCCTGGTAGACGAGATCAACGAGCATGGTTTCGAGCGTTTTCTGGAAGCATAAGGAGGTTGACGATCTGAATGAGTGAACGTGAAAAGACATACGTGGAAGACGTCAACAGAAGCATTTATGATATCCGTAATGAGGAGAAGGACGTCTATCGTATTAAAAAGGGACTGACTCCCGATATTGTGGCGGAGATTTCCGAGAAAAAGAGGGATCCCGCATGGATGGCAAATTTCAGATTACAGTCTCTGCAGATCTATAATGAGATGGAAGTTCCCGACTGGGGTCCCTCTATTGAGGGTCTGAACATGGAAGACATCGTAACCTATGTAAAACCTAATACCCATATGAGTGCCAAATGGTCTGAAGTGCCGGAGGACATCAAGGATACCTTCGAAAAATTAGGGATCCCACAGGCGGAGCGGAAGTCCCTCGCCGGTGTGGGGGCACAATATGATTCCGAGCTGGTATATCACAATGTCAGGGAAGAAGTGGCAGCCCAGGGCGTAGTCTATACCGATATGGAGAGTGCCCTGAACGGGGAATATGCGGATATGGTACGGAAGCATTTTATGAAGCTGGTGACCCCCAGAGACCACAAATTCGCAGCGCTGCACGGTGCTGTGTGGTCCGGTGGCTCCTTCGTATATGTTCCCCCCGGAGTGTCCGTGACGATCCCTTTGCAGTCCTATTTTCGACTGAACGCACCGGGAGCCGGACAGTTCGAGCATACCCTGATCATTGTGGACGAGGGTGCATACCTGCATTTTATCGAAGGCTGTTCCGCCCCGAAGTACAATGTGGCGAACCTCCATGCCGGCTGTGTGGAGTTGTTCGTGGGGAAAAATGCAAAACTGCGTTACTCCACCATCGAGAACTGGTCCAAGAATATGTACAATCTGAACACCAAGCGGGCGCTGGTGGAAGAAGGCGGTACCATAGAATGGGTATCCGGTTCCTTCGGATCTCACGTATCCTATCTCTATCCCATGAGCGTGCTGAACGGTAAGGGAGCGAGAGCGGAATTTACCGGTATTACTTTCGCCGGAGCCGGACAGAATCTGGATACCGGTACGAAAGTGGTTCACAATGCACCGGAGACCACTTCTTATATCAACACGAAGTCCATCTCCAAGGATGGCGGGATCAGTACGTTCCGAAGCTCCGTGGTAGTGAAGAACAGTGCGGCAAAGAGTAAATCCGCCGTATCCTGCCAGTCCCTGATGCTGGACGACAAGTCCCGTTCCGATACCATCCCGGCGATGGATATCCGTACCCAGGATGCCGATATCGGGCATGAGGCGAAGATCGGCAGGATCAGCGACGAGGCAGTGTTCTATCTGATGTCCCGTGGTATCTCCGAGGAGGACGCCAGAGCCATGATCGTCAGCGGCTTCGCGGACAATGTATCGAAGGAGCTGCCGTTGGAATATGCGGTAGAGATGAACAACCTGATCCGCCTGGAGATGAAAGGAAGCATCGGGTAAAGGGAGGACAGAATATGGAAAAAGAATATAATATGACCATCAACCGACTGCCCTCTAAGACATGGAACTGGCTTCGCATGAACGAGACGCAGTTGGAGAAAATAGAGATCCCCGCGGCCGGAGAGGCAAAAGTCACTCTGCCGGAGAAGATAACGACCGCTGAAAACGAAGGAGCTAAGCCCTGGAATGCGGATTTTGCAGGGATTGCCTCCGGTATGGGGGAAGATATGGACGGTCTGCTTGCCGCAGCGGGAGTAAAAGCAAAACATTATGAGGTGCCCGCGGATGTGACAGAGGTGCAGCCGTTACTGCTTGATTATGCCTATGCACAGAACAGCTTACAGGCGGGAGCTGTAGCGGTAAAAGCAGGTAAAAACAGTGAGATCACCGTGATCGAGGACTTTGCTTCCGACAGGGAGGCGTCAGGTCAGGCAGCGGTATCCACCAGACTGTATCTGGAAGAAGGCGCGAAGCTCCGGCTGATCCAGGTGCAGAGACTGGGCAGTGATTTTACTTTTATGAATGATATCGGTGCCCTGTGTGAGGAGAAGGCTTCCCTGGAAGTGATCCAGCTGATCCTGGGCGGTAAAAATACGTATTTAGGATGCAAGACCACTCTGCAGGGCAGAGAGAGCAGCGTGAACACGGATACCGCCTACATCGTAGACGGCGAAGGCAGACTGGATATGAATTATGTGGCTCTGCATGAGGGGAAAAAGACCCAGAGTAATATGCAGGCCGGAGGCGTGTTAAGAGATCATGCCTTCAAATTATACCGCGGCACCATTGACTTCAAATGGGGTGCCAAGGGTGCGGTAGGCAATGAAAAAGAGGACGTACTGTTATTGTCTAATGACGTGGTGAACCAGACCATTCCCCTGATCCTCTGTGCGGAGGAAGATGTGGAAGGCAATCACGGCGCCACCATCGGTAAGCTGGATGATGAGCTGCTGTTCTACTTGGAGAGCCGCGGCATGAACAGAGAGCAGATCTATGAGATGATGGCGATGGCGAAGGTGGATGCGGTCTGCCGCAAGATCCCCGATCCCGCCACACAGGCAAAGGTACAAAAGTTCCTGGGCAGAGCCGTGGAAGAAGAGGAAGCGTAAAGAGTAAGATAACAGGAGGAAGTATGAGTATTTCAGTCAACGAGATCCGCAAGGATTTTCCTCTGCTGGAGAATCAGAAAGTGATCTATATGGATACCGCAGCGACTTCACAGAAGCCGGCCTGTGTCCTGGAAGCAGAGCGGGAATTTTATGAAAAATACAATGCCAATCCCCTGCGCGGACTATACGAGCTTGGAGAGGCAGCAACCGAAAAATACGAAGAAGCCAGAGAGACGGTCCGGGGCTTTTTAAATGCGAGAGAGACAGCGGAGATCGTCTTCGTCCGCAATGCCACGGAAGGCTTAAATCTGGTGGCGTACAGTCTCGGCTCTCTGGTACTGAAACCGGGAGATGAGATCCTGGTGAGCATTATGGAGCACCACAGCAATCTTCTGCCCTGGCAGCAGGCGGCAGCCAGAACCGGTGCGGTGGTGAAGTATCTGGAGTGCACCGAAGACGGAAAATATACCGAGGAAGCTTTTAAGGAGGCACTGAGCGACCGAACGAAGATCGTTGCCATGACCCAGGTATCCAATGTGCTGGGCTGCAAAAACAATATCAAGCGTTTTGCACAGCTGGCACATGAGGCAGGCGCTTATTTCGTGGCAGACGGAGCCCAGAGCGTGCCCCATATGGCAGTGGACGTACAGGATCTGGATGTGGATTTTCTGGCATTTTCCGGGCATAAAATGTACGCTCCCATGGGAATCGGTGTGTTATATGCGAGGAGAGAGCTGTTAGAGCAGATGCCCCCGTTTTTATGCGGTGGAGAAATGATCGATTCCGTCAGCCGTACAGGAGCCGTGTGGGCAGAGGTGCCTCATAAGTTCGAGGCAGGTACGGTGAACGGCGCCGGTGCTTATGCCCTCGCAGAGGCTATCCGTTATGTGCAGAAGATCGGCTTTGATTTCATCGAAGAGAGAGAAGCAAAGCTGACAAAACTGCTGATGGATGGGATGAAGGAGATCCCTGCGGTGCATATTTTAGGATCGCAGAAAGCGGAGGATCATCACGGTATCGTGACATTTAAACTGGACGGCGTGCATCCCCATGATGTGGCATCTGTTTTAGATGCAGATCACATCGCAGTCCGGGCGGGACATCACTGCGCCCAGCCGTTACTACAGCACCTGAAAGTGTTGTCTACCACCAGAGTGAGTCTGGGCGTCTACAATACGGAAGAAGAGATACAGGCATTTTTAACAAGTCTTGCAGGGATAAGGAGACAGATGGGCTATGGAGAATAAAACGTTTTATAATGAGATCCTGACGGAGCACAACCTGCATCCGTATCACAAGCACAAGCTGGAGGATGCGAACCTGGTGTTAGAAGGTGTCAATCCCAGCTGCGGCGATGATATTTTCCTGGAACTGAAGGTGGAGGACGGTGTAGTCGTGGACGGTGCCTTTGAAGGAGATGGCTGTGCCATCTCCCAGGCTTCCGCGGACATGATGCTGGAGCTGGTCATTGGCAGAAGCAAGGAGGAAGCGTTGCATCTGGCAGACCTGTTCCTGAAAATGATCAAGGGAAGTATCACCGATGAAGAGAAGGATGAGCTGGAAGAGGCCTCCGTGCTGCAGGATATCGCCCACATGCCTGCCAGGGTAAAATGCGCGGTGCTGGGGTGGCATACCATGCAGGAATTATTGAAAACAGAAGAAAAATAGCTGATAAAAAGATAAAGATATATCTTGCACGCCCTTTTTGGATACGCTACAATGAAAAAAGAAGTGTAAGAAAAGCGGGGGGCTGTGCATGTTCCACATAGAGCTTATCATTGAATTCCTGGAAAACGTGATGAACAATATTGTCCAGGTGGCAATACTGTTCTTTGAATTTGTCGGAGTGATCGTTATTATTCTCTCCGGTCTGAAAGGGTTTTATAATTATGTGCGGCGGGTGCCGGATATGAAGATCACCCTGGCGCAGGGGCTTGCTGTAGGGCTGGAATTCAAGTTGTGCAGTGAGATCCTTAAGACCGTTATTGTCAGAGACTGGAAGGAGATCGTTACCGTAGCCGGTATCATCGGACTTCGTGCGGCACTGACTTTCCTGATCCATTGGGAGATCAAGGAAGAGAAGAATCATTCCTAAAAATCGGCAGCTGATGAAAATCGGCTGCTTTTTTTAGAATGATTTCCGGTTACCCAACAAAAGTCAATAAGTTTATCCAGATAAAGAGATTAAATTTGTAATGGTATATAGGTTAAATTTGCACCTTGGAAAAAAGCTGTCAGAGGACTAACATATAACGATAAAGTATGTATTTATAAAAAAAGTGTAAAGAAATGCTAAAAAATCCGTTGCATTTGACACTTCGACGTGCTAAAGTTATCAATAGCATGAACGTAAATGTAATCGATTACGCATGCTTAAAAGGAAAGCAGAATGGAATTACAAAAGACACTTACTCCCGGGGAAGCGCTGGAACGCGTCCTGCGATCTTATCAGACCTACTACAATATCAAAACAGAGGCTGTAGAACCGCCATTCGCAGCCGAAGCAATCTTCGGATCCCATAATGAGCAGTATTTTCTGATCAAGAAAGCCAAGGTGGCAGATATTGACACCAACGAGACCGTGTATTTTGCCACAGAAGAATCTTTATCCAAGGAACGTCTTCTGGAACTGGACGCTATCGCCTGGGAGCGGGGAACTGCAAATGTGCAGCCGTCTTCCAATCACAGGAACAGTGATGTCGTCCTGATCATTCTGACCGCTCATGCCGGGGAGGATGCTCTCGCACAGGTGAAAAAATGCAGGCATTATCAGAGTTACCTCTGGGGATTCCATGGCTGGAGCAATTATCGTCTGATTGTCGCCGAGCTGTCTTCGGGTCGGATCGTCCACAACCGCCACGGACAGATTCTGAAGAAGCTCGTAAAAAAGGCAATGATAAATTAAATCTGTGTATTAAGAAAAGGAGAAACACAAATGACAGCATTATTAATCGTTGTAGCCGCTATTGTACTGTTGTTTATCGGCTATGTGTTCTATGGCTCCTGGCTGGCAAAACAGTGGGGCATCGATCCTACCAAGAAGACTCCTGCAATTGAGAAGGAAGATGGTGTGGATTACGTCGCAGCTAAGCCTGCCGTACTTATGGGTCATCATTTTTCATCTATCGCCGGAGCAGGCCCGATCAACGGACCAATTCAGGCTTCCATCTTCGGATGGGTTCCCGTATTCCTGTGGTGTATCATCGGTGGTATTTTCTTCGGCGGTCTGCAGGACTTCGGATCTTTATTCGCATCTATCAGACATGACGGTAAATCTGTAGGTGAGATCATTGAGGATTCCATGGGATCCAGAGCTAAGAAGCTTTTCATCATCTTCGCACTTCTGGTGCTGATCCTGGTAATCGCTTCCTTCGTTAACATTGTGGCAGGTACTTTCCTGACCCTGGCGGATGATGCCGGCAAGACCGCTTTCGGTTTTGTGACCAATCCTACCGGTAATCAGTCTACCGCAATGATCTCTCTGCTGTTCATCGTTCTGGCTGTTATTTATGGTTATGTGACCAACAGAATGGGCGTTAAGACTCTGCCCGCTACCATCGGTGGTATCATCGGTATCGTAGCTATTACTGTTATAGGTCTGAACGTTGGATTTGCCATGAACCGTATCGCATGGATCGTATTTGTAGGTGTTTACATCGCAGTGGCTTCCCTGGTTCCCGTATGGATCCTGTTGCAGCCCCGTGACTACCTGTCCAGTTTCCTGCTGTATGCTATGATCGGTCTGGCATTCATCGGTGTCGTTGCCGGTGCTTTCACCGGTACTGTCGCATTCGATATCCCTGCGTTTACCAGCTGGGAGCCCAAGGCAGGACAGACATTGTTCCCTATGCTGTTCATCACTGTAGCATGTGGTGCATGTTCCGGTTTCCACAGCCTGATCGCTACCGGTACTTCTTCCAAGCAGTTAGCGAACGAGAAGGATGCCAAGGCTATCGGTTACGGCTCCATGCTGATCGAGTCTGCTCTGGGTATCATCGCGCTGGTAGCAGTCGGTGCAGTATATCAGAAGTATTTAAACGGTGAGTTCGGATCTCCCGCAGCTGCATTCGCTGCTGGTATTGCATCCATGTTCGGTACCGAGACCTCCAAGGCATACGGTACGATCTACGCACTGCTCACACTGTCTGTATCCGTATTCGCACTGACCAGTCTGGATACCGGTACCCGTCTGAGCCGTTTCATGTTCTCCGAGTTGTTCCTGAAGGAAGGCGAAGCTACTTACAAGGATGCCAAGGGTGCACGTAAGGTGCTGGCTCATCCTCTGTTCGGTACTGTATCCATGGTACTGATCGGCTGTATCCTCGGCGGTCTGTCCTTAAGCCAGATCTGGGGTCTGTTTGGTGCAGCGAACCAGCTGCTCGCAGGTATCGCACTGATGGCAGTAGCTGCATGGCTGGGTGAAGTTGGTAAGAACAACAAGATGTTCTACTTCCCTATGGTATTCATGCTTGCTGCAACTCTGACCAGCCTGGTGATCACCGTGATTAACAAGTGCAAGGCAATCGGTGCCGGCACTGCTACATGGGGTGACTGGTTCCAGCTGTTCTTCGCAGCTGCAATGGCAGTTTTGGCAATCTTCCTGGTAGTGGAAGGTGCACAGACCTTCGTTAAGCAGATGAAAGAAAAGAAAGCGAAAAAGGCTGCTTAATCAGAGAAACAAAAGACAAATAAGAAATCCCGGAGACTGTGTGAAGTCTTCGGGATTTTTATATTTAGTTCTATCTATTAGTGTTCAAAAAAGGCAACCGCAACAGCTCCGGGGCCTACATGGGTTCCGATGGTGGCTCCCAGAGTGCTGATGGGAAGTTCCTTTGCGTAATCCTTCCACAGATGTTCGCTGTCGTGAATGTATTTTTGCAACAGCTCATCACTCAGACCGGTATAACCCAGACAGAAAGGACGGGAGAAATCCACACCGTCAGCTTTTTCTATCTCACGGATCAGAAAGTTACTGCCGTTTTTGGAACCGCGGGCTTTCCCGAGCATAATGATCTCACCGTCTGAGACAGCGACCACAGGCTTGATGGCCAGTGCACCGCCGATGAATGCCACGGTAGAGGAGATACGTCCGCCTTTTTTCAGGTATTCCAAGGTGTCCAGAAGTCCCATGGTGTGGATCTTGGATTTCTCCTTTTCGAGAATGCTGACAATTTCTTCTGCGGATTTACCCTGATCCTTTAATTGCAGACCATACTCTACCAGAATGCGTTCTCCTATGGTGGCATTCATGCTGTCTACGACGAATACCCTACCCTCATAATCTTCAGCAGCGATCCGGGCACTTTGGCAGGTGCCGGACAATTTACCGGAGATAGTGATCACGATGACGGTCTCCCCCGCGGAGACTGCCTGCTCATAAGCGGCTTCAAAGACAGCGGGAGATACCAGGCTGGTGGTGGGGAGAGTGTCACATTCGATCAGCTTTTCGTAGAATTCTCTGTGGCTGATGGTGACTCCGTCTGCATATTCGTCGTCGCCGAAGCGGATGTGCAGCGGCAGGATGGTGACATCCTCCCTGGGGTGGTTCATATCAGATGCGGAGTCTGTGATAAAACGTATTTTTTCCATGATAATATTCCTATTCTTTTTATTATAGTTTGGCAGCTAAATGTTTCTTCCTGCTCATTTTTTTTGTGGATGCTCGGAAGGGAACTCAGCAAGGTATTGTTCCAGATTATGGGAGATCCTCTCCAGGGAATCGTAGAGATTCACCCGCTGTTCCTCTGTCATGCCGTCTCCGCCGTGAGCCAGTGCAGAGTAGATCCGGGAACCGATTTTTTTGACTACAGTGCTGCCTTTCTCGGTCAGATAATATAAAGTGCGGTAGGAACGCTTGTTTTCCGGCAACTCACAGGACACCAGGCCTTTAGCACTTAACTGGCTTAATGTCCGGGAAATGGCAGCTTTATCTTCCTTACAAAGCTCTGTCAGCTGTGTGGCAGTCAGCCCCTCCGGATGTTTTCCAAGGTAATACAGACACATAGTGTAACCTGCTTTTAAGTCTAATTGCCCCATTTCCAGTTCTTTTAATTTCTGCAGATAACGGTGCAATTCCGTGATCGACACAACGAATCTTTCAAAACGATCCTGCATGGACAATCCTCCTGTAAAATGTTGATGAAACAACAACTCTATGAAGTGTAACACATGGATGTTGACAAGTCAACAGCCAAAAAAGTTTGATAAATAGTTGACAATCTCAAAAAATCGCGCTATATCTAATTGAAAAGGGGACAGATAATAATAAATACATAGCGGAAAGGAAGATTTTTATGGTTAAGAAATTGATCCTGGTAACATCACCACCTGCCTGCGGAAAAACTTATATTTCCAAAGCTTTGGCGAAGAGACTGCAGCATGTGGTATATTTGGACAAGGATACTTTGATTACATTGTCAAAACAGATATTTGTAGTAGCGGGACAGCCTTATGACAGAAGCAGTGACTTTTTTGAAAAAAATATCCGTGACTATGAGTACGAGTGTGTTGTGAATCTGGCTATGGAAGCATTGGATTATGATGATATTGTATTGATCAATGCACCCTTTACCCAGGAGATCCGGGATATGGATTATATTCATAATCTGAAAGCCAAGCTTGCAGAGAAAAATGCAACGCTGGTGGTCGTATGGGTGGAAACATCTCCGGAGATCGTACATGAGCGTATGATCGCCAGAAATTCCGATCGTGATACCTGGAAGCTGGCACACTGGGATGAGTATATTGCATCCTGTGATTTCTCCATTCCGGAGAATCTGGATGATCCTAAGGAGAAGGATGATCTGATCCTGTTCCAAAATAATAATGAAGAAGAATTTGAAGCATCCATGCAGAACTGTCTGCATATCCTGGAAGAGGCCATGAAGGGCTAGAGATATCCGGAATGTATGGATTGTGCTGTGCACCGGTTTATGCTATGCTGAATACAGATCGCATATAATAATAGAATGTATCTGTATAAAGTGAGGAAGCACAGTATGCTTAGACCTAGTATCGGTATTGACTGGGACGATGTCACCGCCCCGTTTAACAGCATAGCCATCCGTATGGCAAATGAAAAATATCATCCGGAGAAGCCTTACCGCCTGGAAGAGATCACTTCCTGGGCCAATGAGGGAAGAACTTCGGTGATCAAAGAATTTTATAATGATCCCGAGCTGTACAGCCGGCAGATTCCCACGGAGGAGACAAAGCGTGGGATCCGCCGGCTGATGCAGATTGCGGATGTTTTTTTTATTACGGCGGTATCGCCGCATTTTATGGGAGTGCGGGCAGAGCAGATCATGACGCAGTTCCCGGAGCTTCCACCGGAGAATATTATATTGGGAAGTGCGAAAGACCGCGTACATTTTGATATTGTACTGGATGATGCCATTCACAATATTTTGGACAGCAAGGCAGAGTATCCGGTGTTGATGCGGAAGCCATGGAATGCCAAAATGACAGGGCTCCTGTCTGTGAATACCATGGCGGAATTCGTGTCGCTGGTGCGTCAGATCATGAAAGCCTCCACTTCAAAGCCGGAGAAGATCACCGCTCCGGCGGTACTTGCACTGGTGGGACCTTCCGGCTCCGGTAAACGTGAGATCACAGAAGCTCTGTGCGGCAGCAAAGGTGGAAATACGACAGAGAATATCAGCGCGGAGCAGTTGTTTGTGCGACCGGTGAATTATTGCACGGAACCGGAACGTCACGGACACCGGTATGTTTCAGAAGAAGCCTTCGACCGGATGGATTTTTTTGAAAAAACAGCTTATGCGGGAGTACGTTACGGAACGAGAAAAGAAGATATCCGTGAGCTGCTGGATCAGGGGAAGTTTGCTGTGATCCCGGTGGATATGTGCGGCGCTATCGCCATGAAGAGGTCTTTTCCCACGCACATTATATACGTGGCGCGCGACAAGGAAAAGCTGATTGCCGACATCATAGAATCTGACTACGACACCGAGGAGAAGACCTTGCGGATCCTGTCCATTGATGCGGAAAAACGCAACCGGAAAATCTGCGATCATGTCATTCATAATGATACCATAACCAGTGATTTTGTCAGCGGTGCGGAAGAACTCAGAAAGCTGATCATGCCGGAAAGTGAAAAATGATGAGAAATATAGGAACAGTGTTGTCTGGAAACAAGATTTGGATAGGTAAAATCCAGATAGAGAAAGAGAAGGGCTTTCATCAATGGAAGAAAAACAGCTGAAATACTATAAAATGCATCATGACCTGGAGGAGCAGATCCACCGGGGAGAACTGCGGGCGGGGGATCGTGTGCCTTCTGAGAACCAACTGGCGGCTGCTTATCAGGTGAGCCGTCAGACTGTCCGGAAAGCACTGGCGATCCTGGAACAGGAAGGATATATTTATGCAATGCATGGAAAAGGAACCTTTGTATCGGAGCGGTTACGTCCCAGACATAAATCCCACAATATAGCTGTAGTGACCACTTATCTGTCGGATTATATTTTTCCGAGGGTCATTCAGGGGATTGATGATGTCCTCACGGCAGAAGGCTATAGTATTCTGCTGAAAAATACCCACAATTCCAGAAGCCAGGAAGCCAGATGTCTCGAAGAGCTGTTGCAGAAGGACATCGACGGAGTCATCATCGAACCCAGTAAAAGCCAGATCAGCTGCAGGCATCTGCATTTATATGAACAGCTCGAAAGCTATGGAATCCCTTACGTGTTCATACAGGGCTGCTTCGACCGGATGGAGGACAGACCACAGGTGCTGATGGATGACTGCAGGGGCGGATATATGATCACAAAGTATCTGTTAGACAATGGGCACCGTAGTATTGCCGGAATCTTCAAGGCGGATGACATCCAGGGGCAGAACCGCCATCGCGGCTATGTGCAGGCATTACAGGAAGCGGGTATGCTCTACGATCCCGATAAGGTGATATGGTTCCATACGGAGGATAGAAAGGTACATCCCCGGGAAGGAATTCTGCGACTACTGGCAAAGGGGATTTCACTGGATGCCGTCGTATGCTATAACGATCAGATCGCTATGCAGATCATTCCGGCACTGGCCTCCCGCGGGATCCGTGTTCCGGAGGATATTTCTGTCACCGGCTATGACAACTCATGCATGGCCATGGGAGATGGTTTTCACCTCACGACCATCGTGCATCCCCAGGAGAAGTTGGGAGAGATGGCCGCACAGTTGCTGCTGTCTCTGCTGAGAGGGGAGACCTTGCAGCCGGAGCAGAGTAAAATCCTCATCCAGCCGGAGCTCGTGGTGGGAAACTCCTGCTGCGGTATATTCACCTCCAAATATACAACTTGTTAGTAGAAGCATACAAGTTGTAAAATGGAAATATCGAAATCGTATTTTTCAGAGGAGGTATTACTTATGTTACAGACGAAAAACTATCAATTCTGGTTTTGTACAGGCTCGCAGGACTTGTATGGAGACGAGTGCCTTGCGAAGGTGGCGGAGCATTCCCACAAAATCGTGGATGCCCTGAATGCTTCCGGTGTGTTGCCCTACGAGGTTGTATGGAAGCCGACCCTGATCACCAACGAGCTGATCCGCCGCACTTTCAATGAAGCCAATCTGGATGAAAACTGCGCCGGCGTGATCACCTGGATGCATACCTTTTCTCCGGCGAAATCATGGATCCTGGGATTGCAGGAGTATCGCAAACCGTTGCTGCATTTCCATACGCAGTTTAACGAGGAGCTGCCCTATGATACCATTGATATGGACTTCATGAATGAGAACCAGTCTGCACATGGTGACAGAGAGTACGGCCACATTGTCAGCCGTATGCGTATGGAGCGTAAGGTGGTGGTGGGCCATTGGTCAGACCCGGTGGTACAGGGCAAGCTCGCATCCTGGATGCGCACCGCGGTAGGCGTGGTGGAGAGCAGCCATATCCGTGTCATGCGTGTGGCAGATAATATGCGCAATGTAGCGGTAACCGAGGGCGACAAGGTAGAGGCACAGATCAAGTTTGGCTGGGAAGTAGATGCTTACCCCGTAAACGAGATCGCAGAGAGTGTAGATGCAGTTTCCGAATCTGATGTCAATGCTCTTGTAGATGAGTACTATGAGAAGTATAATATTTTATTAGAGGGAAGAGATCCCGGAGAGTTCAGAAAGCATGTAGCGGTGCAGGCACAGATCGAACTGGGTTTTGAACGCTTCCTGGAGGAGAAAAACTATCAGGCGATCGTGACCCATTTCGGTGATCTGGGTGCCCTGAAGCAGCTACCGGGACTGGCGATCCAGCGGCTGATGGAGAAAGGCTACGGCTTCGGTGCGGAAGGCGACTGGAAAGTAGCAGCCATGGTGCGTCTGATGAAGATCATGACCGGGGGAGTGAAGGATGCCAAGGGTACTTCCATGCTGGAGGACTATACCTATAATCTGGTCAAGGGAAAAGAGGGTATTCTGGAAGCTCATATGTTGGAAATCTGTCCTACTATTGCGGACGGTCCGATCAGCATCAAATGCCAGCCTCTGTCCATGGGAGACAGAGAGGATCCCGCCAGACTGGTATTTACTTCCAAGGAGGGACACGGCATTGCTACATCCCTGATCGATCTGGGCAATCGTTTCCGCCTGATCATCAATGATGTGAACTGTAAGAAAGTGGAGAAACCTATGCCAAAGCTGCCCGTAGCCACCAATTTCTGGACACCCGAGCCGGATATGTATACCGGAGCGGAAGCCTGGATCCTGGCAGGCGGTGCGCATCATACCGCCTTTACCTATGATCTGACGGCTGAGCAGATGGGTGACTGGGCAGCTATGATGGGTATCGAGGCTGTATATATCGACAAGGATACAAAGATCCGTGATCTGAAGAGAGACTTGATGCTGGGAGAGGTATTCTACCGCTAGGGTACTTCAAGTGGACAGGAACCCCAAAAACTTCTATCCGCAGTAAAAAGAAGGGTATCGTAAAAATGTTAAAAGTGTTTTTGGTGGAGGATGAATTCGTCATCCGCGAGGGAATCAAAAATAATATCGACTGGGAGACTCATGGCTATGAGTTCTGTGGGGAGGCCGGTGACGGAGAACTGGCCTATCCCATGATCCAGAGGCTGCGTCCGGATATCGTGATCACTGATATCCGGATGCCGTTTATGGACGGGCTGGAGCTCAGCAGACTGATCCGCAGAGAGCTTCCGGACATCGAGATCATCATTCTGTCCGGTTATCAGGAATTTGAATACGCGAAGGAAGCCATCAAACTGGGGGTGGCGCAGTATTTGTCCAAGCCGATTAACGGAGAGGAACTTCTGGCCGAACTGGAGGAACTCTCAGCAAAGATCGAGGAAAAACGCAGAGCTACCCAGATCCGTGAGCGCTATTTGAAGGAGATGGAGGAAAATACACTCAGAGAGCGAAAAAAACTGTTCCAGAGTCTGGTCGTTGGGGATAATACCGCAGCAGAATTACTGGAGTCAGCGGAGAGACTCGGCATCGATCTGTCGGCACCGTGGTACAATATTATTTTATTTAAGACGCAGTCACTGCGCCATGCACAGGACGAATACTCCGGCAGCCTGATCCGCATCGAAGAAGAACTGCGGTCACTGGAGGACGGAACAACGGTAGTATCATTTGACCGTAACCTGGAGGGCAAAGCATTTTTGCTAAAGGCGGAATCTGAAGAACAGTTACAGCTTCAGCAGCAGGAATATATTGAGAAGATCAAAGATATTATGGAAAAGTATGAGCACATCCGCTATTTCGGAGGCATTGGCAGACCGGTGAACCGTCTGCGGGAGCTTCCGGCCTCCTTTGAACAGGCCAGTCATGCTTTTGCTCACAGGTATCTGGTGCAGGACAGCCGCATTCTGGATGGCGGGCATCTGGCACAGGGAACGGAAGAAGAGCCCTTTGATATCAAGCAAGTCAATCCCAAACAGATCGATCGGACCAGGATCCAGGAATTCTTGAAGCAGGGAGACAGAGAAGAGGTCGTTTATTTCGTAGAAGAATTTTTCCGGGATCTGAGCAACAAAGCACTGCAGTCCAATATTTTCAGGCAGTACATCACGATGGATGCCTATTTCTGCGTGGCGGATTTCCTGGAAAGCCTGTCAACAGATACGCAGGATCCGGAGACTCCGAGCCAGGATGAGAAGACGCAGCAGGACAGCGACAGTGCTATACAGTATATTATACGGATCCTGGACAAAGCGCTGGAAGCAAGAGACAGAGCAGCCAGCAGCCGCTATGACGATGTGGTGGAGCAGGTGATGAAATATATAGAGGAAAACTATGCAGAAGAGGAGCTGTCATTGAATCTGCTGGCATCCCACGTGAATTTCTCACCGAATCATCTGAGCATGATCTTCAGTCAGCAGACAGGGACGAGTTTCATTAAATATCTGACGGATTACCGTATGAACAAAGCAAAGGAATTATTGCGCTGCACCGGCAAACGCAGCAGCCTGATCAGTCAGGAGGTAGGGTACAAGGACCCTCATTATTTTTCCTATCTGTTCAAAAAGACCCAGGGGATGACACCTACCCAGTATCGGGGCGGCATCAAATAGCCACGATCGCGGAAAGGACTTCTTATGAGAAAAAGGTTAAAAGAAATTTACGATCATTCTACGCTCGTGGCAAAGATAAGATATTCTTATCTTTGCCTTTTAGTGCCTTTTGTATTGTTTCTGATCTTCTGTTTCTATAATCTGTGGAATAACAATCGCAGATATGAGGACATGGTCAATTCCTCTGTTATGGCCAGTCAGTTCAGCCTGGATTTCCAAAAGGATTTTGATTATGAGACCTATCTCCTCATTGTGGGCAACAAGACGCTGGAGGAATCCAGTCTCCATGCCATGCTGGAGGAAGCAGATGAGATCGTGGCAGGACTGGAGGAATTAACTGAATCACAGGAGAATCGCAAGCGCCTGACCAGCGTAAAGAAATATCTGAATAACCTGGGAACCTATATTGGAAGGATCGAGGACAATATCCGTGAGGGTAACCGTTACGAAGATAATATAGAAATCTGGGAAAATGATGTACAGATCGTGACATCTCTGGTAGGAGACACGATGTCACGATACATCTATTATGAGATCCGTGGGATCCAGGAGAGCAGACAGCAGTATCAGGACTTTTTTGTGAATATGATCCGGTTTTCTGTGATTGCTTTTGCATTGATCCTGATGTTGTGTTTATTTTTATCCTATTATATTCCACTGAGTATTACAAGACCTATCAGACGACTGACCCAGGTGACAGATCAGGTGGCGAAAGGGGATCTGACGGTACGATCGGATGTGACCGGCGGATTGGAGGCCCGGGTGCTCAGCGATTCTATGAATACCATGATCGACAAGATCAATGAACTGCTGGAGCAGGTGAAGACCGAGCAGGTGCGCCTGCGCAAGGCGGAATTTGAACTGCTGCAGTCCCAGATCAATCCTCATTTTCTATATAATACGCTGGATGCCATCGTATGGCTGGCGGAGGCCGGTGAACAGAAAAAGGTTGTGAGTATGGTAGGCAGTCTGTCCGATTTCTTCCGCATTTCATTAAATCAGGGACAGGATATTCTGGATGTCAGGGAAGAGCTTCAGCATGTGCGCAGCTATCTGGAAATCCAGCAGATGCGCTATCAGGATATTCTCCAATATGAAATCTGCGTGCCGGAAGAACTGTACTCCAGCCGGATACCCAAGATCACATTGCAGCCGCTGGTGGAAAATGCGTTGTACCACGGCATTAAGAACAAACGGGGAAAGGGTATGATCCGCATTGATGGGGAAATGGAGGACAGTGACTGTATCCTGCGGATCACCGACAATGGCAGGGGCATGACACCGGAACGCTTGGGACAGGTACGGGAGGGCATCCGCAATCAAAATGCCTGTGAGACGGAAATCTACGGACTTTATAATGTAAATGAACGGATCCGTTTGAACTTCGGGGAAAAATATGGGATCACCATTACCAGTACCTATGGCGAGGGAACCTGCGTGACGGTACGGCTGCCGGAATATACTTTGTGAGAAAAATAAACCATCATCGTAAAATATTCAACCGTTTACGAGGGTAGTCCTTTTTTGTCATAAAAATTCCAACTTTTCCGAGAGGTATCTTTATGGTTTTTTGCTTTTTTTCACGATAAAATAGGATCATCAAAGAAATAGTTCTTTGAACAACAAAAAATTGGGAGGTTATACAATGAAAAAGAAAATTTTAGCAGCAGTAATGGCAGCAACCATGGTATTTAGTCTGGTAGCATGCGGCTCCTCTGATGCGGGCAGCAACGCAGCCACCGGAAGTGCAGACACCGGAAGTGCAGTTGCGGACACCGCAAGCGCCGGAACTACAAGCGCGGATGCATCCGGAGATCTGATCAAGGTCGGTATCATCAACAATGACCCTAACGAGTCCGGTTATCGTACCGCAAATGATAAGGATATGAAGGAAACTTTCACTGAGGCAAACGGCTACGAAGCATCTTTCGCATATAGCTTAAAGAACGACGAGCAGATCACCGCAGCACAGAAGTTCATCCAGGATGGCGTTGACTACCTGCTTCTGTCCGCAGCAGATACTGCCGGCTGGGATTCCGTATTGAAGGACGCACAGGATGCAGGCATCAGAGTTATCCTCTTCGACCGTACCATTGATGCAGATGAGAGTCTGTATGAGGCATCCATCGTATCCGATATGGCAAAGGAAGGCCAGACCGCAGTTGACTGGTTAAAGAGCCAGAACTTAAGTGAATATAACATCATTCATTTACAGGGTGTTATGGGTTCTGCAGCACAGCAGGGACGTACCGGTGCCCTGGATGACGCGGCAGCAAACGACGGCTTCAATCTCGTAACACAGCAGACCGCTGAGTGGAACGCAGAGAAAGCACAGCAGATCGTACAGTCCGTGATCGATGCAGGCACTCCTTTCAACGTAATCTACGCTGAGAACGATGATATGGCTAAGGGTGCGGTAGCAGCTCTGGATAAGGCTAATATCTCCCACGGCGTAGGCAAAGACGTTATCGTTATGGGCTTTGACTGCAACAAGTGGGCTCTGGAAGAGCTGAAGGCAGGCAACTGGAACTACGATGGACAGTGCAATCCTTTCCAGGCTTCCTATATTGATGAGATCATCAAAAAGCTGGAGAACGGTGAGACCATCTCCGAGAAGACCGTCATCATGGATGAGAAGGGCTTCGATGCGACTACCATTACTCAGGAAGATGTAGACAACTACGGTATCTAGTCTGACGTAAATGACCAGAAGCGCGGCGCATGCTAGCTCCGCGCTTCTTTTATCAAAGATCAAAGAAGATTAAGGGGTGAAACTTTTGGACAATAACAAAGTATTGGAAATGAAAAATATTCACAAAAGCTTTCCCGGTGTACGAGCTCTGAAGGGCGTGGATTTCTATCTGAACAAAGGTGAGATCCATGCATTGATGGGAGAAAACGGTGCCGGAAAGTCAACCCTGATCAAGGTGCTGACAGGTGTCTATAGCAAGGATGAAGGACAGATCTTCATCGACGGCAAAGACAAGGCCGTGTCCATTCACTCTCCGCAGGAGGCACAGAAGCTGGGCATCAGTACTGTATATCAGGAGATCACACTCTGTCCGAATCTGTCCGTGGCAGAGAATATGTACATAGGACGTTCTAACAAGATCTATCAGAACTGGAAGAAAATGAATGAGGACGCAGATAAGATTTTACAGAATCTGGATATCCCTGCGAAAGCGTCCCAACAGCTGGCAAGCTGCTCTATCGCTGTACAGCAGATGGTGGCCATCGCCAGAGCTGTAGATATGGATTGTAAAGTACTGATCCTGGATGAGCCGACCTCCTCTCTGGATGAGCAGGAAGTAGAAAAGCTTTTCGGTCTGATGCGTGATCTGAAGGCCAGAGGCGTGGGTATTATCTTCGTAACTCATTTCCTGGATCAGGTATATGAAGTGTGTGACAAGATCACTGTCCTGCGGGATGGCGGACTGGTAGGCGAATATGCCATCAAGGACTTGCCCAGAGTACAGCTGGTATCCAAGATGCTCGGCAAGGAGCTGGATGACTTGTCCGACATCAAGGGTGAACAGAAAGCAGATCAGAAAGCGGAAAGCACAGAGCCGCTATTCGAGACCAAGGATCTGTGCAGTGACGCCGGGATCAAGCCTTTTGATTTCTATATCAAAAAGGGTGAGGTCAACGGATTTACCGGATTGCTGGGATCCGGCCGAAGCGAATGTGTCCGTGCTATTTTCGGTGCCGACCGTATCATTGGCGGTACAGTGAAAAAGAATGGCAGACAGGTGAAGATCACTAAGCCTCTGGATGCTATGCGTCATGGCATTGGTTATCTGCCGGAGGATCGTAAGCGGGACGGTATCGTAGGTGACTTGTCCGTAAGAGAGAATATTATCCTGGCACTACAGGTGCTTCGTGGATTCTTCCGACCGATCTCCCGGGCGGAAGCTAATAAATTTGCAGACGAATACATCAAACTGTTGGATATTAAGACTGCATCCGCCGAGACTCCCATCAAGTCACTGTCCGGTGGTAATCAGCAGAAGGTAATTCTAGCCAGGTGGCTTCTGACCCATCCGGAATATCTGATCCTGGATGAGCCTACGAGAGGTATCGATGTCGGCACCAAGGTGGATATCCAGAAGCTGGTACTGAAGCTGGCAGGTGAAGGCATGAGCGTGACCTTCATTTCTTCTGAGACCGACGAGATGCTCCGTACCTGTTCCCGGCTGGTAGTCATGAGAGACCGCAGGGTGGTAGGAGAGCTGTCCGGGGAGGATCTGACCCAGACCAAGATTATGAGTACGATTGCCGGAGGTGAGAGTAAACATGAGTAAGGAAAAAACAGTGGAAAAACAGAATAAAAATTTCCTCAGCGGATTGTTCCGGCAGCAGATCTTCATTCCCATTGCAGCCCTGATCATTCTGGCAGTATTCAATCTGATCGCGGATCCCAGCTTTTTCAAGATCACACTGGGATATAACAGCGCAGGAGATCCGGTATTGTCCGGATATCTGATGACAATCTTAGACTACGGTTCCGAACTGGCGATCCTGGCTATCGGCATGACACTGGTCACTGCCGCATCCGGCGGACAGGATATCAGTGTGGGCGCGGCCATCGCTATTGCAGGCAGTGTGATCCTGCGGGTACTGTGCGGTACCAATTCCAGACCCGATACCTTACAGGCTCCCATTATCGTAGCTTTTCTGATCGCCTGTGTGGTGGCAATGCTCTTCGGCGCATTTAACGGTGTGCTGGTAGCGTATTTCAAGATCCAGCCCATGGTAGCGACGCTGATCCTCTATACGGCAGGCCGTTCCATCGCTGCATGGATCAACAACAACGAACTTCCTATTGTAAGTGATCCGACCTTCAGTTATTTCGGCGGATTTATTCCCGGAATCCCCATTCCCACACCGTTTTTCATTGCGGCAGTGTGCGTACTGGTGATCTTCCTGGTACTGAAGTTCACGACACTGGGGCTTTACACCCAGTCCGTTGGTATCAATGAAAATTCCTCAAAATTAAATGGACTGAATCCCACATTTATTAAGTTCCTGACCTTCGTGATCTTAGGACTGTGTGTGGCGGTAGCGGCACTGATCAAGGTAAGCCGTCTGTCCTCCATCAACTACTCTGTGATCGCAAAGGACATCGAGATGGATGCCATTCTGGCAGTAGCACTGGGCGGCAACTCCTTAAGCGGTGGTAAGTTCAACATGGCAGCGTCAATCCTGGGTGCCTATGTTATTCAGTTCCTGACCACCACCTTATACAAATTTGACGTACAGTCGGATGCGCTTCCCGCTTACAAAGCAGTGGTAGTTATCCTGTTGGTGGTATTAAGCACGCCAAAGGTAAGAGAGTGGCTGTCCGCTGTTGGCAAGAAGCTGAAGCAGAGTAAGACCGTAAAGGAGGTTGGCTGAAATGGGTAAGAAGTTAAAAAATATGACAGATACCAATCTGCTGCTGACCATCACAATTGTAGTATTTTTTGTAATGTATATCGGAGCTATCGTGTTCCAGGGAAAAGGCTTTTTAAAGCCACAGACGTTTTTCAATATTCTGAACGCCAACGCAGCTCTGATCATACTTTCCTGCGGTATGAGCTTAGTCATGATCACTGGTGGAATCGATATCTCCGTCGGTGGCGTGGTAGCACTGGTCAGTATGAGCTGTGCGGTATACCTGGACTTTGGCGGAGGCAATGTATTCATTTCTATGCTGATCGCCGTTGCTATCGGCCTTGCCTTCGGTATCGTACAGGGCTTCCTGGTAGCGTACCTGGATATCCAGCCCTTTATCGTGACACTGGCCGGGATGTTCTTTGCCAGAGGCATGACCACCATCGTAAATACTAAGCCCTTCAATGTGGCGAATGAAAACTTCACTGCACTGAAGGAGACACGTGTGTTCGTTCCGGGGATGGGATCTGTGAACAAGTTGGGAAATTATGTAAATGCCTATGTGGAAATCGGTGTGATAGTAGCACTGATGGTAGTCATAGTGATGTTTGTCATGCTCCGCTGGACGAAGATGGGCCGCAGTTTCTATGCTGTGGGCGGCAACAACCAGAGTGCACTGATGCTGGGCATCAATGTTAAGAGAACGAAGTTCCTGTCCCATCTGCTCTGCGGACTGTTGGCAGGCATCGGTGGCTATGTATACTTCCTGCATGTAGGAAGCGGTTCGGCTTCTCATGCGACAGGCATGGAGATGAATGCCATTGCATCCTCTATCATTGGCGGTACAATGTTGACAGGCGGTGTTGGTAATATCATCGGAACCTTCTTCGGAGTATTGTCCTTAAGCACCATCCAGAACATCGTATCCAGTGCAGGTCTGGATCAGGCATGGTGGACCGGTATCACCATTGCAGCTATGCTGTGTCTGTTCCTGGTGGTACAGAGCGTGGTGATCGCCAGAAAAAAGAAAATGCTGCAGAAATAAATAAGAGTAGTTTCCTTCTGCTGGAGGAAGGAGAAGAACGAAATGAAAAGAGCGTGGCTGATGTGCAGCCACACTCTTTTTCCGCTAGTAAAAGTAATCCACTGGATATTAAGGGGGGGGTAAAAGTTATGAAAAAGACGAAGGTAAAAAAACAAAAGACTCCGAAAAAACAGGGATGCAGCCTGTTCCTGCTGCTGATGCTGCTGGCACTGGCACCGGTAGTTCTGGCAACAGTGATCCTCAGCACCACATCCTTACATCTGACCAGAACGAATCTGGAAGGCAGTGTACAGACCACACTGCATGTAACTGCGGATAATCTGGCAAAATACTGTAAGGAAAATGAGATCACGGCAATGAATGCCAGCGGTTATTACGAGTACCTGGACAGCCTGAAGGAAGAAGACCTGGAGATGGCCATTCTTGCAGATGGCATTCCAGCTACCACATCCATTAAAAATGAAAATGACTATCGTATCCGTGAAATCCCCATGGATCAGGACCTCGTGTCAGGCGGTGGGACGGAGGGTTATTATGATAAAAATGTAGTGATAGATGGAAATGCTTATTATGGTTATTATATCCCGATTATGAATGACGGACGGATCACTGCGGTAGCTTTTGCGGCGGAACGGAAAAATGACATCACCGATGCTCTGTGGGAAATCGAGGTTGTATTCCTGATCTGCGCAGCGGGGATAGTGCTTCTGTTTGGTGCCATCTGCTTTTTCCTGAGCAGAGCACTGTCGAGCAGGATGAAGGAGACTGGCGCCAGGGTGGATGCCCTGGCAGAAGGTGATCTGAGTGCCCAAAAAGAATCCCACAGTATCGTCCGTGAAATCCGTAATCTGTTACTGAATACCTCGCAGATGCAGCGGAATCTGGCGCAGGTCATCGGCGGTGTGCAGGAGGTATCCGGAGAACTTCTAAACAGTGTACGGCAGGTCGCAGAGGGAAGCAATGCTACCATGGAACAGGCGGAGCAGATCAGTCAGGCCGTGGATCAGCTGTCCGCTGCAGCAGAAGAAATGGCGGAAAATGTACAGAACATCAGTGACCGCATGGACGAGATTGGTGCGGCGGTCAACGACATCAGTGCCAGTGCCGGACAACTGCAGAAGGATTCGGAGGAGATGCAGGACAACAGTAGAAAAGCCGGAGAAGGTATGGAAAAGATCATGACCGGTAGCAGCCGTTCCGTGGAATCCGTGGATACTATTACGTCCAAGATCCATGAGACCAACGATTACATTGAAAAAATCGATGAAGCGGTAGCTCTGATCTTCTCCATTTCCGGACAGACAAATCTCTTAAGTCTGAATGCCTCTATTGAGGCCGCGAGAGCCGGAGAGGCAGGAAGAGGATTTGCAGTGGTAGCGGAAGAGATCCGTAAGCTGTCGGAGCAGAGTGCCGCCGGGGCCGAACAGATCAAGGAACTGGCACAGGGGATCATGGAGAAATCCGGTGAGACTGTGGAACAGGCGGATGTGGTAAAGGATATCATCCGGGAGGAACAGGATTACATTATTGCAACCAGAGAGCAGTATCAGCAGTTAGAGCAAAGTATCAGACATTCTGCGGAAGAGATCCGCAAGATTGCCGGAGAGACCAGACATCTGTCACAGCAGAAAGAGGATATTCTGGGCAATATCGGCAGTCTCAGTGCTATCAGCGAGGAAAATGCAGCCAACAACCAGCAGGTAAATGCAAACATTGATGAAATCCTGACGCAGATACAGACAGTGGGCGCAAACTGTGATAAAATGAAACAGATCTCCGGGGAACTGGAGAACTCTGTGGCGTATTTTCACACAGAGAAAGAACCTGCCGGAAAATGAGAGAATGACAGAGTGGTTTCCGGGTGGGAAGAATGACAGAACAGGATGACATTACAGATATGAAAAAATGCAGAACAGGAAGACGATGGATGATAGGTCTGTTGCTGGGGCTGGGAATGATACTGGCCGGATGTGGCAGCAGACGAAGTACTGCGGATGACACGGTGACATCGGAAGAGATACAGATGGATCGTATCGTTGTTGGCTTTTCCCAGCTGGGAGCGGAATCCGACTGGCGCAGTGCCAACACGGAGTCCATGAAAAGCACTTTTACAAAGGAGGCAGGGTATGATCTGATCTTTGAGGATGGGCAGCAGAAGCAGGCCAATCAGATCCGGGCTATCCGCACATTTATCCAGCAGGAGGTAGATTATATCGTGCTGGCACCGGTGACGGAGACCGGTTGGGATACGGTGCTCAGAGAGGCGAAGGATGCCGGGATCCCGGTGATCATCGTGGACCGGAAGGTGGATGTGGAGGATGACAGTCTGTTTACCTGCTTTGTAGGGTCTGATTTTGAATTGGAGGGCCTGAAAATGGCAGAGTGGCTGAATGCATTTTCTGTTAACAAGGGAATTGCCCCACAGGATATTCATATCGTAAATATTCAGGGAAACATCGGTGCTTCTGCCCAGATCGGACGAACCAGGGGACTGGAACAGGGCGTGGCAAAATACGGTTGGGATCTGTTGGACCAGGTATCTGGAGAATTCACCCAGGCCAAAGGCAAGGAGGTCATGGAGGCTTTTCTGAAAAAATATGACAATATCAACGTGGTCTATTGTGAGAACGATAATGAAGCCTTCGGAGCCATGGAAGCCATCCGCGCAGCGGGCAGAACTGTGGGCAGTGACCTGGCGGCAGGAGATATCATGATATTGTCCTTTGACGGTGTCAGCACTGAATCCATGGACTGCGTACTGAAGGATGAGATCACCTGTATCGGAGAATGCAATCCGCTACATGGACCAAGGGTAGAAGCACTGATCCGGATCCTGGAGGAGGGCAGGACCCCGGAAAAATTCTCTTATGTGGAAGAGGGACTGTATGCTCATGATGATACTGTGGTCTCTGTGACGGTAGATGATAAGATTTACCGCGTACAACAGGTGGACAGAGAACTTTGCAAAGAGAACGCATATTAAAAAATCTGAGGTAACGATCCGAATGTCACAGACATGGGATCGTTACATTTTTTTGCGGGAACTATAAAGTAATTGCAATTTAGTCCGATACATATTGTGAAACACGAATCACATTCGGGAAGGAGGAGTCGATATGCGTATTGAAGCGTATACACAGGTACAGCAGCTGTATCAGTCTCAGAAGCTAAGCAGAACACAGAAGACTAAGACAGTCACACACACGGACAGACTGCAGATCAGCAGCCAGGGCAAGGATTTCCAGACCGCTAAGGCAGCAGTGGCCGCCGCACCTGACATCAGGGAAGAGTTAACGGCTCCCATTAAAGCAAGGATCCAGAACGGTACTTATGGAGTGGATAATGCCAGCTTTGCAGAGAAGCTGCTTCAGAAACAGGAAGAAATGAGGTAGTTCTTTGGCTAGTTTAATGGAAAACCTGATAGATGTATTAGGCAGAGAGAGTACGGAGTACGAAGCTCTGCTTCAGTTATCACAACGCAAGACACCGATCATAGCAGGCGGTGATCTTGCAGAATTACAGAAGATCACGGACGAGGAGCAGGAGCTTGTAAGCAGGATCCATAATCTCGACAGACAGAGAGCGGGAGTGACTGCGGACATAGCCGATGTATTGAACAGGGATGTTAAAGAGCTGAAGCTGCCCAATCTGATCACCATGTTATCTGCACGCCCTGCGGAGCAGCAGGCACTGGCAGAAGCACATGACAGATTACAGGCAGCAGTCCGGGGACTGAAACGTATCAACGAGCAGAACAGTGAACTGTTAAACAGTGCACTGGAGATGGTGGAGTTCGAGATGAATCTCCTCCAGGCGGCGAAGACAGCACCCGAGACAGCCAATTACAATCGCGGAGCTTACAATGCAGGAGATACCATGGGCGTTATCGATCATGGTTTCGATGCCAAGCAGTAAGATACAGAGGTGAGAGTTCATGCCATTAATGGGTAGTTTATATATTGGATCGTCCGGATTACAGACAAGTCAGAATGCGCTGAATACCACAGCGCATAATCTTTCTAATGTGGACACCACAGGCTATACCAGACAACAGGTACAGCAATCTAACAGAGCTTATGTCACATTATCTACAGATCCGAAGTCTATTGCCAACAAACAGACGGGTCTGGGTGTCACATATTCCCGTGTAAAACAGGTCAGAGATTATTTCCTGGACAAAACATACCGCAAGGAATCCGGACGCAGTATGTTCTATGAAGTGTCCACGGAAGTCATGGAAGAAGTAGAGAGCCAGCTGGGAGAGTTGAACGGCGAGGCTTTTCAGACGACCATGACCGATTTCTGGACTGCAGTACAGGAGCTTTCCAAGGATCCCAGCAGCTCCGTGACGCAGGGACTGATCGTACAGAGAGCATCCGAATTCGTGCAGAGAGCAAGTGCGGTATATGATGGCTTAAGCTCCTATCAGGACAACCTGAATACACAGATCAGACAGAATGTGGATAAGATCAATAAATACGGCAATCAGCTGCTGACATTAAATGATCAGATACGTGCCATTGAGAGCGGTGGTATTGAGCATGCCAATGACCTGCGGGATGCGAGAAATCAGATCCTCGATGAACTGGCAGAGCTGACCAATATGAGCTTTTCGGAGGACAGATACGGCAGTGTATCCGTACAGATCGAGGGTGTGGATTTCGTCAAGGACGGAACCTGCTATGAGATCGCCATGAAGACGGACGAAGCTACCGGCTTCGTGACACCGTTCTGGCCCATGAATGCTTCTTATACTACAAGGGATGACGGCACCAGAGTCTATAATATCGACGGCGCGGAAGTGTTTGATCTCTCCATCGAGATCTCATCGGATCTGGGAACTGACATCGGCGGGCTGAAGGCTATGCTTTTGGCCAGAGGTGATCACAGAGCCAACTATACCGACCTGGCAGAGGGAAAATACGACAGCGTATCCCAATCGGTCGTTATGAACATACAGGGTGAATTTGACCAGATGATCCACAATGTGGTGACGAAGATCAATGATATCCTGGCAGATGCAGCCGGGGTACAGAGCGGAGATCTGGAGCTGGCAGACGGCACAAAGCTTACAAATGTAAAGTATTGTGCGGTGGAGTCCGACGGTTATATGTGCATGGATGATGGTACTCCGATCCAGTTATTTACCAAGGTGACGACAGACGGCTATCGCAAGGTGACAGGGAAAGACGGCAAGGACTACTGGGTCATGAACGAGGAAACGGCGGAAAAGCCTGAGAGCCTCTACACCATCGGCAATCTGCAGGTGAATCCCACATTACTGCAGGAGCCTTCCAAGCTGGGCTTCCGTCTGGCTGATGGCTCAGAAGATAAGGAAACAGCGGATGCACTGAAGGCAGCGTTTACCGAAGAAGCCTATACGCTGAATCCCAACGTACAGAAAAAGACTACTTTTGTAGATTATTATACGGATCTGGTATCACAGGTAGCGAACTCCGGATATGTGTTCCGGAGCATTTATGAGAACCAGGTCAACACCGTGGAAGCCACACAGAGTGCCAGAGAGCAGGTGGTCGGTGTCTCCACGGACGAGGAACTGTCCAATATGATCAAGTTCCAGAATGCATACAACGCATCCAGCCGATATATCAATGTGATCAGCGAGATGCTGGAGCATATTATTTCCACATTAGGAGTATAGGAGGCGATATAGAATGCCCTCACAATTTTTTGGATTAAATATTGCATATACAGGACTGCTGGCCAGCAATGCTGCCATGAACACCACGTCCAACAATATCGCCAATGTACAGACGGAAGGCTACAGCAGACAGCAGGTAACCCAGCAGGCATCCAATGCGTTGCGTGTATTCCAGACCTACGGCTGTGCCGGCGCCGGTGTAGAGACACTGGCCATCGAGCGCGTCCGCGATGAGTTCTATGACGGAAGATTCTGGGACAACAATGCACAGCTGGGCGAATACGATATGAAGCAGTATTACATGCAGCAGCTGGAGACGTATTTTGATGATGACGGCAAAAGCACCGGCTTCAAGACCATCTTCGATCAGCTGATGGTGACCGGTATGCAGGCATTGTTGAAAGACCCAAGCAGTGACACAGCCAAGTCCCAATTCGTAGGATATGCCGGAGCACTGACCGAGTATTTCAACGGCATGGCGGGCAACCTGGAAAAGGTTCAGAAAGACATCAACCAGGAGATCAAGCTGAAGGTAGATGAGATCAACTCCATCGCCGGCGAAGTCGCTACTTTAAATAAACAGATCAATACCATCGAACTGACCGGAGTGAAAGCAAACGAGCTCCGTGACCGCAGAACCCTGCTGATCGATGAATTGTCCAAGATCGTGGACGTGCAAGTCAAAGAGACACCGATCATCGATGCCAACAATGAGAACCGTGAGACCGGTGCCAACAGATATATGGTCAAGATCGCCGGAGGCCAGATGCTGGTAGACGGCAGTGATTACAACGGTCTCGAATGTGTGGCAAGAACCTCCTATGAGAAAGTAAACCAGACCGATATCGACGGTCTCTATGAAGTCTACTGGGCGGACGGGCAGAAGTTCAACCTGTACAATGCATCCATGGGCGGTGATCTGGCAGGACTGATCCAGATGCGTGACGGCAACAACGGCGAGAATTTCACCGGACAGGTGACCGCCACCGGCACGACGACCACGGCAGACGGCAAGACCCATGATACCGTAACCGTAAAAGTAACCAAGGCTTATCTGCAGGACCTGAATAAATGTAATCTATCGGATCAGGGAGGCATCCTGGATCTGGGCAATCAGGAATTCTACTATGATTCCTGGGAATATACCTGCGAATATGATGCGAACGGCAACGCCACTTACTCCTATACATTTACTTTATCGGACAGTGAGAAGAATCCCCGGGGAATTACCAATGACCGTGTGGGGAAAAAGGCAGAGATCGGTACCGACCTGTCCTATCAGGGCATCCCTTATTACATGAACCAGATGAATGAGTGGATCCGTACCTTCTCTCAGAAATTTAACGATATTCTCACCTCCGGCTACAGCGGAAACGGGGATCCCGGCGTGAAGATGTTCACCGGTAATAAAGCTACCGGTGGTGAGCAGTTCCTGCTGGATGATGCGGCGAAGCGATATGACAAGCAGGAAAAAAAGGCCGGCAGCAAAATGACGGTAAAGGTCAACGACGACAGTTACTATCGCCTGACAGCGAAGAATTTCGACATTCTGGAGGCTATCGAACAGGATCCCGGACTGATGGCGAACCGAAAGGATGCCGCGGACGGTGTGGAACAGAACGACCTGTTGAACGATCTGAAGAATCTTGCCACAGATAAGACGAAGATGAGCTTCCGAGGATGTAATGCTTCCGAATTTTTACAGTGTATTCTGTCGGATGTGGCTTTGAACGCTTCCAGAGCGAATACCTTTTATGCAAGCTTTAAGGATATCTCCGCTACTATCGATAATCAGAGAATCTCCATCTCCGGTGTCGATGAGGATGAAGAAGCGGTGAACCTGGTGAAATACCAGAACGGATACAATCTGGCTTCCAAGATGATCCAGACCCTGACGGAGATCTATGACAGACTGATCCTGGAGACCGGAGTCTAGTATGAAAATGGTATGGAATTCTATAGAGAGAAAGGACAAGGACCAAAATGAGAATTACGAACAAGATCATGCAACGTAATAATCTGTCCAATATCAATACGAACAAAGTATATCAGGATAAACTGAGCACACAGATGTCCACCCAGAAGAAGGTGAACCGCCCTTCCGATGACCCGGTGGTATCGATCCGTGCCCTGCGCCTGCGAAGCAACGTAACGGAAGTGACCCAGTATTACAGCAAGAATATCCCCGATGCGGAGAGCTGGCTGAACGTGACGGAAGATGCACTGAAGAATCTGACAGAGATCATCACAAGCATGATCAAACAGTCTACGAAAGGCTCCAACGGAGACCTGAAGGCAGAAGACCGCCAGATCATTCTCGAACAGTTGAAAGCCCTTGGAGATGAAGTCTACAGCACCGGCGATGCCGACTACGCCGGACGCTATGTGTTTACCGGATATCGTACCGATACTTCCTTAAGCTTTGACAAGGAATACAACACGGAATACAATATCACCGAGCAGCTGGGCAACAGCTCCATCACTAAGCTGACCAAGGTAAATACCGGTAAACTGCTGGATATCACCGCAGCGAATTATAAAGATGCGGGCTTTGATAAGATATCAGAACAGGATGTCAAGGCCAAGGAGGTATATCGTATTCAGCTGTCCTATAATGACTGTAAAAAGAACGGCACTCTCTCCATTTCTTTTCAGAAGAAACAGGCGGATGGCAGCTATCAGGAGGTAACATGGCCGGATCAGAATACCCACCAGCCGGCCATTGAGGAAATTTCCTCTACCGCGGATCCCTACAGCAAGGTAGCCGGTAACCCTGATGCTATCGTGTATGTACCGGAGACCGGAGAACTGCTCCTGGGCGAGAACCGCTACAAGACCCTGATGGATTGCAAGGATGATCCTGCCACTTCCGGTAAAAATGAGGGTGAGATTCAGGTAACCTATCAGAAGAATCACTGGGTGAAGGGAGATCTGCGGCCGGAGCATTACTTCAAGTGTGATGCCACCGTGGATGGCAAGACAATAAAATATAATGAGAAATATACACAGGATGATGAGGACAGACAGGTGATCGAATATGATGTGGGCTTCAATCAGACCATCCGTGTAAATTCCACTGCAGATGAGTGCTTCCAGCACGGAATCGGCCGTACCGTGGATGACCTGGTACAGGCGATGCAGGATGTGCTGGATCTGGAGGCGGTGAAGACCAAGATCGAAGGTCTGCAGGAGAATGCTGCCGGCGGCGATGCGGATATCCTGAAAAAGCAGATGGAAGCCGTGGAAAAAGCACTGACTCTGTCCAAGGATAAGTGCCAGAAGCTGTTCGAGAGCAGCATTACCACCTTCCAGGGATATCTCGATGATGCCAACCTGTGCATCACTAACTGCGGTACCAGAAGCAGCAAACTGGAGTTGATCGAGAACCGTATGAAGAGCCAGAAGACTACTTTTGAGACATTAAAGAGTGAAAACGAAGATATTGATGTGACAGAGACCGCTATTAACTTAAAGAGTGCGGAGATGACCTACGAAGCTGCACTGATGGCTACCGGTAAAGTCATGCAGACCACACTTTTGAACTTTATCTAAGAGGATAGTGTAAAAAATACGGAAGTACCTGAAAGCTTGCAGGTACGGAAAGGCATAGGTATTCTATGAAGATTCAGACAAAAATATTTGGAGAAGTAGAGATCGCGGATAACAAGATCATCACATTTGATAAAGGAATCATCGGATTCCCGGAGCTGAAGCATTTCACCATGCTGCATGACGAGGAAAAAGGCAGCAGTGCCGGTATCCGTTATCTGCAGTCCATCGAAGAACCGGGATTTGCCATGCCTGTCATGGATCCTCTGTTAGTAAATCCGGAATATGATCCCGAGGTGGATGATGAATTACTTACCGGTGTGGGAACACTTACGCCTGAGAATATTCTGGTCATGGTGACTGTGACTGTGCCTTCCGATCTGACGAAGATGACCGTGAACCTCCAGGGACCCTTTGTCATCAATGTGGAAGAGCGTAAGGCATGTCAGATCATCCTCGAAGGCAACCAGTATCCCGTGAAATTCCCCATCTACGATATCCTGAAAACCAGAAAGGCGGGTGAGTAAGATGCTGGCATTGTCCCGTAAGAAAAACGAAGCGATCATCATCAACAATGACATCGAGATCACCGTCCTGGAAGTGAAGGGCGACCAGGTCAAGATCGGTATCTCCGCTCCCAAGGAAGTGCCCATCTACCGCAAGGAAGTATACCTACAGATCCAGGAAGCCAACAGGGCTTCGGTGGATGCGGACGGTATGGAAGCACTGAAGAATCTGTTAGGATAAGCAGAAGATAAAATTGGAAATTAGCCATAGGAGGTGCAAAATTTTGCAGCTCCTATTAATTTTTCGAGAAAAGTAACCGATAAAAAGCTTAGAGAACAAAGGTCGTGCGCCCACGGAAGGCGCTTTTATCACACGGAGGTGACCATTATGACCATAGAACCGATTTCCAGTATCATGACAGTGCAGGCACAGAATACGGCCGCTGCCAAGAATGCAGCTACAAAAGTGACCGCAGAGGAAAACGCCTCTGAATACAATCCCGCCAATGTAAAGCCAATAGACAAGATCGATCAGACGACTGCAGTCGTCGAGAATGCCCAGGGCAGAGAACAGAACAATACTTCTGCCGATCCCAATGGGGAACAGCAACAGTCTATGACCAATGAGCAGATCAAGAAGGCGGTAGAGAAGCTGAACAAGAGCATGATGTCTCATTCCGAAGCGGTCTTCGGCATCCATGAGGCAACCAACCGCGTAACCATCAAGATCATAGATAAGGATACCAAAAAAGTGATCAAGGAGCTCCCTCCCGAGAAGACCCTGGACATGATCGCCAAAGTGTGGGAGTTAGCCGGTATCCTGGTAGATGAGAAGCGTTAAGTTAGGAGGAATACATTATGGCAATGAGAATGTCCGGCCTGATGTCCGGTATGGACACCGAAAGCATCATACAGGAACTGGTATCTGTCAAGCAGACCAAGGTGGATGATGCCAAAAAGGCACAGACCAAACTGCAGTGGAAGCAGGATGCCTGGAAAGAATTAAATACCAAACTGAAAAACCTGCAGGCAAAATATGTCGCTAATATGCGCTTTGTGTCTTCTTACAGCAAGAGGACCACAAAAGTATCCAACAGTAATGCAGTCAGCGTGATCACCGGCGAAAATGCGGTGAACGGTGTACAGTCTCTGCAGATCAACCAGCTGGCGAAGACCGGCTACCTCACCGGCGCACAGATCAAAGCTGCCGATGGTAGCAGCCTGACCGCGGCATCCAAGTTGAGTGATCTCGGCGTGACCGGAGAAGGTACTTTTAATATCACGGCCGGCGGTAAGAGTGTGGATATTACCGTAAATGGTGACAGTACCATTTCCGATGTGCTGAATAAACTGAAGGAAGCAGGCGTTAATGCCAATTTTGATGCGAAGAACCAGAGATTCTTCGTCAGCGCTTCCGCATCCGGTGCCGATAACGACTTTAGTATTACAGCTTCCGACAGTACCGGTGACGCAGCGTTAGCTGCACTGGGTCTGAAAGTAGGACTGACCGGAGACAAGGGAGATAAGGCAACACTTGCAAAATACCAGGAGTATGCGGCTTTCTATGTAAGCGGCGACGATGCAGCTACTCTTGCAAATATTAACAAGGATGGTCGCATCACAAAGGATATTGATTCCAAAGTAAGCAGTTACCTGGAACAGTATAAGTCCCTGCTCAGTACCAAGAGTGATGCACAGAAAAAGATTGATGAGATCAATGAAAAATATAAGGATTCCAGCCTGGATACTGTAGAAAACTATACGAAACAGTTGGAAGCAAAGCAGAAAGAGAAGACCGAGCTGGAAGAAAAGATCAAGAATCTGACAGATGGTGTTGAAAAAGATACTGCACAGAAGGAACTGGATACGCTGAATGAGGAGATTAAGGCATTGTCTGAAAAGAAGACGGATGCCCAGTCTCTGGAAAGCACACAGAAGAGCATCACCGATGCAGATACGAAGATTGCAGATATACAGAAGCATATTACTGTAACAGAAGGTACCGATGCGGACGGTAATGCAACTTATACCGCAGAAGCCACACAGAATTTGAAGGACCAGGTAAATAACAGCTATCTGTCTCAGGCAAAATACGCATCCGAAGTGATCACAGCCATCAATAACGGAAGCTATACGGCTACCGGGGCTACCAAGGTCAGCGGACAGGATGCCATGATCACGTTAAACGGTGCCGAGTTCACCGGAAGTACCAATGTATTCGAGATCAACGGACTGACCTTTACCGCCCTCAATGAGACGAAGGCCGGTGAAGACATCACCGTTACCACCGAAGATGATGTCGATGGTATCTATGATATGGTGAAGAGCTTCCTGAAGGAGTACAACTCCATCATCAATGAGATGGACAAACTGTACAATGCGGATTCGGCCAAGGGATATGAGCCTCTGACAGATGATGAGAAAGATGCGATGTCCGATTCTGAGGTAGAGAAATACGAGACCAAGATCAAGGATGCCCTGCTTCGCAGAGACAGTAACCTGTCTACCGTAAGCTCTGCACTGAAAGAGATCATGTCCGGTGGTGTGGATGTGAACGGTAAGACTATGTACCTCAGCGACTTTGGCATTGAGACACTGGGTTACTTCGAAGCAGCGGATAATGAGAAAAATGCTTATCACATTGCAGGAGATCCGGATGATGCCAATACCTCCGGTAAATCCGATGTGCTGAAGAGCATGATCAGCAATGATCCGGATACGGTCATCTCTTTCTTCTCATCATTGTCTAAGACCCTGTATACCAAGATGAGTGATCTGTCCAAATCTGTAGACGGATATCGCTCTTATGGAAGTTTTTATGATGACAAGAAGATGACTTCGGATTATAATGATTATAAGACAAAGATCTCCGAGCTGGAAGAGAAGCTGAACGATTACGAGGATAAATGGTATTCCAAGTTCTCCAAGATGGAGACGGCTCTTGCAAAGCTGCAGAGCAATTCCAGTGCGGTGACAAGCTTGTTAGGAGGATCATGATATGGCGTTACCTAATGCCTATGCGCAGTACAATAACAGTAAAGTGTTGACAGCTTCCCCTGCGGAACTGACACTGATGCTCTATGAAGGAGCTATCAAGTTCTGCAATATTGCGGAAGTGGCAATAGAAGAAAAAGATATTGAGAAGGCACATAATAATATCCGTAAGGTGCAGAATATCATCGGATACCTGCAGTCTACCCTGGATACGAAATATCCCGTAGCACAGGATTTCATCAATATTTATGACTACTTGGTCAAAAGATTGGTTCAGGCAAATGTCAAGAAAGATAAGGAAATCCTGGAAGAGGTCAATATGCATCTTCATTCTGTACGAGATACATGGAAGGAAGTCATGCGCATCAACCGTGAGAAAGGGGCTATCTGATGGAAAGTCATCTGACGATATTATCCGAGAGTCTGGATCGAAAGCTGGAAGTATTACAGAAGATTCAGGAATATAATAAACGCCAGGAAGAAATCTTCTCCGCAGAGAAGGTGGATATCAGTCAGTTCGATGCTGCAGTGGAGGAAAAACAGCACCTGATCGATGAAGTGGTACGTCTGGATGACGGCTTTGAAATCATGTATGAAAAGCTGGCGAAAGAACTGGAAGGCAACAGACAGCGTTACGCAACACAGATTAAGGAGCTGCAGGCCAAGGTAGCCAAAGTGACAGAACTCAGCATGTCCGTACAGGCGCAGGAAGCCCGGAACAAGAAGCTGGTCGAGCACTATTTCGCCAGAGAACGTGCCGGAATCGGCCAGAGACGCAAGAGTGCCAAGAGCGCCTTTGACTACTACAAGAGCATGAGCGGCGCCGGATATGTACCACCCCAAATGTACGACAATAAACAATAAATACAACGGATGAAAGGAAGCAGATAGAAATATTTGCTTCCTTTTTTAACATGTTGATTTTTTATAAAACTTCGGCTAAAATATAATAGAAATGTAGATTAGCCGAAGAGGGTCGCAAATATGAATTATATAAAAAGAAATCTGGAGAATGTAGTAAGTCAGGCAACAAAGGAATATCCGATACTCCTGGTAACGGGACCGAGACAGGTAGGAAAGACGACAATGCTCCAAAAACTGATGGAGGGAACGAATCGAGGATATGTAACGCTGGATGATTTAAATGAACGAAATATTGCTAAGACGGATCCGGAACTGTTTTTACAATTGCATAAGCCACCTGTATTGATTGATGAAGTTCAATATGCACCGGAATTATTTACTTATATCAAGATATATGTGGATAAAAACCATGAACCGGGGGCGTTTTGGCTTACGGGATCACAGGTGTTTAAATTGATGCGGGGAGTGCAGGAGTCATTGGCGGGAAGAGTAGCGGTACTTTCACTTACATCCCTGTCACAGGCAGAGATATCCGGAGGGACGATGAAACCGTTCACGGTAGAACTGGAGGATTTAAGTGAAAGGCAGAAAGAGAGAGAGGAAGCGGATACAAAAGGCATTTTTGAACGAATCTATAGAGGTTCTATGCCGGCTATTGTAAGCGGCATTAACAGCAACAGTCAGCTTTTTTACAGTAGTTATTTGTCCACCTATATTGAGCGGGACGTAAGAGAACTGTCAGATGCCATAGATTCCCTTAAATTTCTCAGGTTTATTACCGCGGTGGCTGCAAGATGCGGTCAGATGGTTAATGCGGCAGAGATTGCCAGAGATGCAGATATCAATCAGACACAGGCGAAGGATTGGCTGACAATTTTGGAAACACTGGGAATTATTTTTTACCTACATCCGTATTCCAACAATTTGTTAAAGCGTCTTGTGAAAACACCAAAATTGTATTTCTATGATACAGGCCTGGTGTGCTATCTGACAAAATGGAGCAGTGCGGAAACGCTGGAATGCGGCGCTATGAACGGAGCAATTCTAGAGAATTATGTAGTGGCAGAAATTCGAAAAACCTACCTGAATTGTGGAAAAGAGCCGTATTTGTACTATTATCGTGATAAAGATGCCAGGGAGATTGATATTGTCCTGGAACATGATGGAATATTGAATCCGATTGAGATTAAGAAAACTGCAAATCCCGGAACAGAGTTGGTAAAGGTATTTGAATTACTCGACAAGGCATCAACACCTCGTGCTAAGGGCGCGGTTGTTTGCATGAAACCGGGACTTAGTGCGATTGACAGAAATAATTATATTATACCGGTTTGGATGATCTAAAATACGGCCCCTGTCGGAATATCAGACAGGGATTTTAATCATTCTAAAAATGTTTTACTCAGGTGTTTCGCCATTGATTTCAATGCATGAAAAATTGGAAGTCTGACTTAGAACATCCAAACATTCAAAAAGGAAGCAAGTACGCCACTCAGAAATACATAAGTAAACAAGTGGTAAAAAACTGCTTCCTTTTCCTATACTATATAGTGGAAAAATAAAAAAGTCAAATATTTTTTCAAAAAGGGGTTAAGTTTCTAAAATACTCTCCGATATACTTAACAAGTAAAGCAAATAAAAAGCTTACCTAACAACTTCTTCCAAATCAAAAGTTTCGCACGCCGGAGATACGGAAGACAATGGCGATGAAAGTAAAGGGAAGTGCGAGCCCGGAGCAGACATTGCCAAAGCAAACAACGGAGCGCAGGGAAGCGCTCGTCAATTCAAGGAGGAATATATTATGGTAGTACAACACAATCTTACAGCTATGAACTCTAACAGAATGTTAGGCATCACCACCAAGACTCAGGCTAAGTCTACTGAGAAGTTATCATCCGGTTACAAGATCAACAGAGCAGCAGATGATGCAGCAGGACTTTCTATTTCCGAGAAGATGAGAAGACAGATCAGAGGTCTGACACAGGCTTCTGCTAACGCTCAGGATGGTATCTCTGCAGTGCAGACCGCTGAAGGCGCATTGACCGAAGTTCATGATATGCTTCAGAGAATGAACGAACTGGCAGTTAAGGCGGCTAACGGAACTAACCAGTCTGAAGATCAGTCTTATATTCAGAAGGAAGTTGATCAGTTGGTAGCAGAAATTGATCGTGTATCTCAGACTACAACTTTCAATGAGAAAAATCTGTTGGATGGATCCTTTAGTGCTGTTGATTTACAGGTTGGATCAGAAAGCAATAGCGGAAATAGAATTTCTGTTACCATTAATGCAATGAGCGCATCTGGAATTTCTGTTAACGGATTAGCAAGTAGTGGTGTTACAAGTGTATCTAGCGCACAGAACGCCATTAGCACTATTAAGAGTGCTATTAAAGCAGTATCTGAACAGAGATCTAATCTTGGTGCTATTCAGAACCGTTTGGAGCACACCATTAACAATTTGGACAACGTAGTTGAGAATACTACAAGTGCTGAAAGCCAGATTCGTGATACTGATATGGCTACAGAGATGGTGAAGTATTCCAATAATAACATTCTGGCACAGGCAGGTCAGGCTATGCTGGCACAGGCTAATCAGTCTAATCAGGGTGTATTATCCTTACTTCAGTAAGATTTGTAAAACAGCTATCAATAGAAAAAAGGAGTTGGCGTATGTCAACTCCTTTTTCTGCAATAGGAGTTATTATGCAGATTAAAGAACAGCATGAAAAAAAAACAGAACTATATAAAGAAATAGATAAGAAATTGCAAGATACATCATTTGAAAAAATTATTGAAATCCAACGATGGATGTTAAAATCGAAACAATATCAACTTTTAAAAACGAAAGACAATAAATTATTTTTTTTTGATAGCTTCTGTAGAATATGGATAGAAGAAAAGAAAAGAATGCTTTGTGTTGAAGAAGAAAAAGACATTTTTTGGAGGACTCATAGCATAGAAGAAATAGAATCCAAATATTATGATATTTTATTCGCTATATTACGGGTTGAAAATAATGCTATAAAACAAGATATTCAACAGGGTATTGATAAAATCATAGAAGAGGAAATAAGTGGAATTGCAATAGGCTATATACTGATGGTAGAAAGCAAATGTAAAAAAGAAAATGTTATTTCAATAAGCCAATTATTAGCACAAAAAAATGAATATATAAAAGCAATAGAACTATTACAATATGCACAGTCATGTATTTCTCAGGATGATGACTTTATTTTGGCGGAGGCTGATTGTTGGATTACAATAAGACAATGGAATCAATCACTAAATTGTCTAAAAAAGATATCTAATCCTGATAGAGATATATTAGAGATAATACATAATATAGAACGGATTAATGAAAATGAAAAATTATAACGAGAATAAAATATGTTTTATTATTTGTACAGATAATCAGAAGCAATTGGATGAATGCTTGATGTATTTGAAATTATTAGAGGTACCGCAGAAATACGAAATAGAGGTTTTGACAGTAGCGGGTGCAAAATCAATGGCATCTGGATATAACGAAGCAATGAATTCGTCGGATGCACGTTATAAAGTATATATGCATCAAGATACTTTTATAATAGAAAAAAGTTTTATTAAAAAGATTTTAGATATATTTAAAAAAGATAATACAATTGGAATGATTGGTGTTATCGGTACAGAAAAACTCTCAAAGGATGGTGTGATGTGGCATTCTCAGAGATGTGGAAATTTTTATCGCTTAAATGAAAATGGCAATACAGAAAACGGCAATATTTTCATAAATAAAAAGAATACTGAAGTTGAAACAATAGATGGCCTACTTATGGTGACGAGGGAAGATATTCCATGGCGTGAAGATATTTTTGACGGTTGGTATTTTTATGATGCATCACAATCAATGGAATTTAGAAAAAGAGGATATAAAATTATAGTTCCTGCACAAAAATGCAATTGGGTTATACACATAAGTGGACATCCTAATTTTTATAATTATGAAAAATATAGAGAAATATTTGTAAAAGAATATTCTGATATGGTTGATAGCAATTATTTAAGAGTGTTGTTCCTTCACAGTAATATGATAACTTTAATGGGACTGCCGGCAAGCTTTATAAAATTGGGACACGAAGTAACTATACCCAAATATGAAGTGAGATTAAACGAATATTTTTTAGAAGATAGAGAAAGGATAGAAGAATTCCTTGAAGAAGGAAACTATGACCTTGTATGTACATATGATTTTTGCCCAAGTGTATCTGCAGCATGTCAAGAATATAATGTAAAGTATTTTTCGTGGGTGTACGATTCACCATTGCTGGAGTTATATACAGAACAGGCGTTAAATGAGTGCAATTACATTTCTGTCTTTGATAGAAAGCAATATGAACGTATGCAAGAAAGAAAAATCCCACATTTATTTTACCTTCCTCTGGCTGCAGAAGTGGAAACCTTTGGTAATGTTGTTGTTACCAAAAAAGATGAGCGGAAGTATAAAGCGGATATATCTTTTGTAGGGCGATTATATAATAAACGTGGTTTTGAAGAAATTTTTAGTAATGGAGAAAAGAAATATTTAGATGAAGCAGAAGGTGTTTTAAAAGAAATTCAATGCATATGGGATAAAAAAACGAGTCTATATGATAAAGTGTCTGATGACCTTATTAGTTTTGCAAGCAGTAAAGAATCCAACAAAACGTGGGGATTTTATTGTATAGATAAGAGATATTATTTTGAGAGCATGCGATTGGCTAGAAAATGTAATGAAATTGAAAGATTATATATTTTGAATGAACTTTCGCAAAAGCATCAAGTTGTATTATACACAGACAATACTGATAAAAAAATATTACCTAAAGTAATATTTAAACCATGGGTGGATTATTGGACGGAAATGCCAAAGGTATTTTATGTAAGTAAAATAAATTTGAACATTACTTCACGTAGTATTGAAAGTGGAATCCCTCAAAGAATATGGGACATTATGGCAGTAGGCGGATTTTGTTTAACAAATTATCAGCCGGAAATAGAGGAATATTTTGATATAGGTAAAGATATAGAAGTATATTATGACTTGAATGATTTGAAACAAAAGATAGAGTATTATCTATCTCATGAGGATGAACGAATCCAAATCGCTATTAATGGATACAAAAAAGTAAGAGATAAACATACATTAACAATGCGAGTTGAAAAAATGATGTCGTATATATTTAATAACAATATAGAAAAAATATGATTATATGGAGAAATCATAATGGGGAATGTGTCAGCAATTATTTTTGTAAATGAAGATATTAGCCAGGGGATAGCTACCATTGATAGTATTAGAACCTTTAATGATATCGACGACTTATCGGTTATCGTTGTAGATAACACCGATGGAGGAAAATTATTTCAATGGGCACAAGAACAATTAGATATTACGTATATATATATGGATGAGGGACCACAGACATTTTCGGAGATATTTAATGGTGTAATGTCGGAGGTAAAAATTGATAGTGATGTATTATTAATAGATGAAGGAATGACAATTGTACCACAGTGTTTGTCTACTATGAAAGCCATTCTTGATAGCGAGAGTGATATAGGAGCAGTAGGGGGCGTATCTAATGGATTCTGTGGATGTCAAAACAGGGCAGAATTAGCCAGTTATAGTAATGCTATTAATATGGCATTATCAATGGAGGCACTAAGAAAAAGAAAAAGAACACTTAATTTAGATTCAGCTGCGATTCTATGGAAAAGAGAAACAATAAGAGCCCTCGGAAAAATGGATGAGGATATTGGGGATAGAAGAACATCAATGCTTGACTATTGCATTCGGGCGACATTAACAGACTGGAAATTAATGATTTGTCCTGAATGTTTATGGTGGGATGTACAGAAAGGTTGTCGCGCGGAGAGGGAAACGCTACAGATTCAGAAACTCGAAAAGAAATGGAAAATGCATTACTTTAATTGGCTCCCTAATTATTGCTTGATTGATTTGATAGACAGAGAAGACTGGGAAAACTTTAATGTTTTGGAGGTAGGGTGTGATTGTGGTGCAACATTACTTGAGATAAAAAATATTTTTCCAAACGTGAATACATATGGTAGTGAATTAAATCCAAATGCTGCAAAGGTTGCAATGCATGTGACAACAATTCAAATCAATAATATAGAGGAGCAAACATTAAATTTTGAACAGACGAAATTTGACTATATTATTTTTGGGGATGTTTTAGAACATCTGAGGGATCCGCAAGCAGTAATTGAATTTTGTAGAAAAATATTAAAAGAAGACGGTTGCATTATTGCTTGTATTCCAAACATAATGCATATATCTGTGATGAAAGAACTGCTTAACGGAAGATTTGAGTATACCGAGACTGGACTATTAGATAAGACACATGTACATTTCTTCACATATTTTGAAATTGAGAAAATGTTTCAGCAGGCAGGGTATGAAATGGAAGTGGTTTCATCGAAAGGTATTTCTTTATCAGCCAATGATGAAATTTTGATGGAAGCATTGTTGGATTTATCGACGGAAACACAACGCTTCATGTATGAGACATTTCAATATATTGTGAGAGCGAGAAAAGATAAATTCTAAATAGTATATTAATACTTTAAAATGATACGTTGTAATTATTACTTTGGAGAAGGAGAAATAAAAATGAGATTTTTTGTTATGTGTCCGGCAAATATTGCAACTGGTGGTACAGAATTGTTACATCAATTTTGCTCACTGCTAACAAAAAAAGGTATAGAAAATTATATTGTGTATATTGGAGGGGATGGGATATTTCCAACCCCTGAAAGATTTTTTAAATATAATGTGAAATATGTTAGTGAGTATGTTGATGCTGAAGATTCAATTTTGGTGTTGCCGGAAACACAAGTACAGTTGGTTGATACATGCAAAAAAGGTATTGTGATGATATGGTGGTTATCCGTAGACCACTATTTTATGTCATATAATATTGAAAAAGAGAGAACAGATATTTTTGGATTATGTACAAGAAAGAATGTTATTCATTATGTGCAATCATATTATGCGGAAAAGTTTTTGAAACATGAGTGGAAAATTAAGGAATGTTACTATTTGCAGGATTATATAAATGATGACATTGTTGAATTAGCTAAAAATAATCAGGAAGCCTATGAAAGAAAAAATTATGTATTATATAATCCTAAGAAAGGATATAACAGAATAAAACCACTTATAGAAGCTAGTGCAAGCAGAACAGATATTAAATGGATACCGTTAATTAATTATTCTCCGCAAGAGATAACATTGTTAATGTTAAATGCGAAGGTATATATTGATTTTGGATATCATCCGGGAAAGGATAGAATACCAAGAGAGGCTGCCATTTCGGGTTGCTGTGTGATTACAAATAGAATGGGGAGTGCACAATATCGAGAAGATGTAAATATTCCGGATGAATATCGAATAGAGAATCAGGAAGATACAGCAACTGTATTAGATAAAATATATGATTTAATTGATAATTATGATAGTAGACGATCTTTATATGACGACTATAGGAATATAATTGTGCATGAGAAACAGAAATTTGAAAATGATTTACATGAAATGATTGAAAGAATGGAAATATTAACAAAAAATAGACAGACATCCAGTGAAATGTTTGATATGGAACAATATGAAAGTATTATAGATACAATGTATCAGACGTCGCTTCAAATCGAGAGAAATTTTGCTGATTTAGGTCGAGAGAACAGTGGAAATAGAAAGGATACAATAAATGCATTACTTGAAATAGATTCGATCATTAATTTAATGAAAGAGGCAGTTTATTCATTTATTAATGAAATAGTATAAAAGAAAGGGAATGGACAGAGATTCAGGACAGCTGTGATGCCTTCGTGGTAGGATCCGATCAGGTATGGAATTCTAAGTTTACAGAAGGGTCACATTGGGGGAATTTCTTCCAACTTGATTTTGTGAGGGATGACAAGAAGAAAATATCGTATGCGTCCTCCTTCGGACAGAAGGGATTAGAACCCCATACGGAAGAAGATCGTAAGCCCTCAATCATGAGTACTACCAAGCATAAAACCCCGCATTGCTGCAGGGCTTGAGATGGTTTTTTATATATTTAAACTGCACTTTGAAAATTTATTTCTTTTTATACCGGCTGGGACATTCC
>NZ_VUMU01000015.1 GCF_009695995.1 Waltera intestinalis | reverse complement strand
TAATTCATTTGTGGGTGTCTCCTCTGAACAATGATTTTTATTAACCGCCAAGTTAACAATCATTATTCTATGGTAGGCACTCATTTTTTGCAAACCGGTTATTTGTTACTTAACAGGAATGCTCCTTGTATAAAACTGAATCTAATTATATTCCTTAACCCTTTATTTGTCAAGCTGACAAACTAAAGCAGAAAAAGCGGCAGGATTTCCCCCTGCCACTAATCATCTGTTTATGCAAAAATAATTTCCTTTTCCACAATCTCCCTCGCACAAGCCCTTATGTTATTGAGGCATCCTGTCCATTCTAAGGCGTTTTCTGCCTTTAGCTGTTCCGTTATGCCCTGTGCCTGTTTCATACCCTCTATGAGCCTTTCAAAGCGTTCCTGTGCCTGTCTGTTGATGTCGGCAAGGTAGGCGTTTAGCCTGCCGCTTGTAAGAAGATTGGTGTATGTAACTTTACGGTACTGTTTTAGATAATCTAAATGCCGTTGCCCCCAGATGCCTATTGCCTGTTCTTCTTCGGCGGGTACAGTTAAGCACGGTATCAAATAATCCCCTTGCCTTTCGTATTTGCCGCCCAGTTCCTCAAATAATGATTGTACAATAGACAACTATTTATCTTTACCGGAAGGAAATACATATCCAACAATAGAGGAACTATTGACACATACTTCAGGCTATAAAGGATATTATTTAGAAAGTCCTATGGTTTCTAACTTTTTTAATGGTAGAAATGATTTTTATGGTGTTACAAAAGAAATGGTTTCTGACAAAGCAGGAAACTTGAATATGAATAAAGCAAGTTATGATTTCGTATATTCTAATTATGGTTATGCAGTATTAGGACTTGTTCTTGAGTCAGTATATGAAACGGAATATACAAGCTTGTTAAATGATTTTGCACAAAATGAATTATGTTTAACCTCAACACAGATTTCTGATAAAAGCGGAGACCTTGGAAAGTATTGGGATTGGAAAGAAGGCGATGCATATTTGTCAGCGGGAGCTGTCACATCAAATATTGAGGATATGCTTTTATACGCACAGATGCAACTTGAAGATAATTCATATTTTTCAGATTGCCATAATAGCCTGAAAAGCATTAATGCATCAACCGAAATGTATAAAACCATGGGTATTCATATGGATGAGATAGGAATGTCTTGGATTCTTGATAGTAAGAATAACATCATATGGCATAATGGTGGTACAGGAAATTATAATAGCTATCTTGGTTTTAATCCCGAAACAGGTACAGCTGTTGTTGTGCTTTCAAATCTCGCCCCGAATTATAGAGTCCCAGCTACTGTATTAGGTGTAAAATTGTTATTAGAACTTGATAATGAGAAGTGAAACTTCCAGTTTGTCGAGCCGATGTGTTAGTTAAGAAACTTGTAATTTAGCATATAGATTTTTCTTAAAAGGGTAAAAACAAAATGGCGGTGAAACAGTAGAAACATACGTTGACCGCCACTTTGTATTAGCTGGATGTAAGACTTATTCTTTTTCTGCCCACGCTTGCCCCGGGTTTGCCCTGACTTTGCCCTGGGTTTGCCCTATGGTTGCCCCATAGATGCACTTGTTAAGCAAAAATAGCTGTGTTATATTTATAATGCACAAAGGAATGCGGAAGCGAAGAAAACGAACCGGATCCGATGTGCATTTTCTTTTGCAAAAGTTAATATGGAAAACGTAAGCGTCAGCTTGTGATCAGAAATGGTTGTGAGTCTGGCGCTTTTTAGTTGCCCGAAAACAGAAGGGACCAGATGACGATCCGGTTCCTTCATTAATCTAAATATGAAAGGAAATTACAAAAATGGATTTTAATGAATTTAAAGAGCAGTTCACAGAGGATGTGAAGCAGGGACTTGCAGATGCAGGTATTGAGGCAAAGGTTTCTACTAATACAGTTGAGAAGATGAATGAATCTTATGAGGCAATGACAGTTACTCCAGAAGGCAGCAACGTCGGTGTGAATGTAAATATGGAAAAGTTCTTCGAAGCTTATGAGAACGGAACTGATTATGAAGCAGTTGTTGGAAAGGCAATCGGCGTAATTGAAGGTGGTTTTGCTAATCAGCCTACAGTTGATGTGTCAGCCTTAACTGATTACGATCAGATGAAGGACAAACTTATTATGGAAGTTGTTTCTGCAGAAGCAAATGCAGACATGCTTGATAAGGTGCCACATAAGGAAATGGAAGATATGGCCGTTGTATATCGCTTCGAGATTGATTCAAACGATGATGGCCGTGCTACTATCCTTGTTACAAATCAGCTTATTGAAACAATGGGCGTTACTCCTGAACAGCTTCACGCTGATGCGATGGAGAATGCACCGGAGCTTAAGCCTGCAGTCATTAAGGGCATGAGCGAAGTAATGGCTGAGATGATGGGTGTGAGTACTGAAGACCTTGCGATGATGGGAATGCCTATGGATCCTGCAGATGAGCAGATGTTTGTAGCCAGTGTTCCTGATAAGATTCACGGTGCAGGAGTTCTTGCCTACCAGGATTTCATGGACCAGGCAGCTGAAAGAGTCGGTGGTGACTTCTTCATTTTACCTTCGAGCATCCACGAGGTTCTCATTGTTCCGGATAATGGAAACATGAGTCTTAGCGATCTTGAGGCAATGGTTAAGGAAGTAAATGCTACTCAGGTTGCTCCGGAGGATAAGCTTACCGACAGTGTATATCACTATGACAGTCAGGCTAAGATTTTCGAGCTTGGTGAGAAGTTTGTTGAGCGCCAGTCTGAAAAAGAAGCTGGCATTGAGGCTGAAGCTTCTGAAAAGGGCTCTGTGCTTGATGAGCTTAAGGCTAAGAAGGATGAAGTTGCAAAGCAGCCTAAGAAGGAAGCTGTAGAGAAAGCTGTTAAGTCAAAGGGTTCAAAAGGCGAAGAACTCTAAAATAATTGTCACGATTCTTACATAGTTTTCGTGACAGAAGTTAATCAGGCGTCAGCCGGGGAATTATCCTCGGTCTGGCGCTTTTCTTATGCAAATTTTTAGTTGAAATCAGGAGGATATATTAATCATGTCTAGAGAATTTAATGTAGGAAGAACAATGACTCAGAATTATTCATCAGTAATAGGAAGACCGGAACCTGTGGCTCATCCACTCAATTGCAATGCAGAATGTCCATATGGTAAGGGCAAGTCTTTCTGTTTCCCATGCATGGCAAAGATTATGGCAGAGCACAATGCTGCTAAGAAGGGCAATGTAAAGGAAGCAGATAACAAGGAAGCTTAATCATGGAATTTGATTACTTTTATAAGGAGCAATCAGACCAGTTTGCATTTTATCGGATTCCGAAGGTCCTTATTACAGAGGAATTCTTTCAGGAACTGTCTATAGATGCAAAGCTATTGTATGGGCTGCTCCTGGATCGTGTGTCACTTTCATCAAATAGTGGATGGTTTGACGAAGAGGGCCGGGTGTATGTGATTTACACCATTAAAAGTATCATGCGTGATTTACACTGCGGAAATAAAAAAGCAGGCAGGTTAATGGCTGAACTGGAGAAGTTTGGTTTGATAGAGAGAAAGTCAAGAGGGCTTGGAAGACCATGGACAATCTATGTGAAAAACTTTAGTGGACCCATGTTAAATGGACATCTACAGGCGTGTCAAAACAACACTTCAGGAGATGTTATTACGACATTTCAGGACAGGTCAGAACAACACACTAATAATACTAATATTAATAATACTAAAAATAATGATACTAATCCTATCTTATCCGGAGCGGATGTGGATAACGATGAGAGAGAGACATATTATCGTTATTTCTATAAGCAATTGGAGATTGAGATTATGAGGCAGAGATACCCTATGGATGGAGATGTACTTAGTGCCCTGGTAGATATATTAGTAGATTCAGTTTGTTCTAAGAGAAAGACCATACGCATTGCTGGGGATGATAAGCCTATCAATGTGGTGAAGTCTCAGTTTATGAAGCTGAACTCATCACATGTGGAATATGTCATGGATTCACTGAAAAGTAATACAACCAAGATTCGTAATATAAAGCAATATATTTTGGCTACGCTTTATAATGCGCCTCTTACTATGAGTAGCTTCTACCAGGCTGAAGTTCTTCATGATTTTCCGCAGTTTACAAAGAAGAATTAGGTAGATTCAAAGGAGACAGTATGAAAAATATAGAGATAAATATCCAGCTTGACCCTGTTAAGGATGGAATTAGTTGGATGCCTAAAAAGGTAAAACAGGAGGGCAAGTATGCTCTCGTAATTGGTACCAATGGCAAGTATCGCCTGATCGATGAAAATGAGGCGGTTGATATACTGGAAAGGTTTGAAGGTAATTGTGAATCTGATTACATAGGCCACACCGGATTTGTTGTGGTTTGTAATAAAAAGAAGATTATCAGAACCGGTGATTCCAGATTTATTGCCGGAAGTGTACTTATTGTGAAGGCTGGAAAGCATGGAACAGATTTATTGACTGAAGAGGAAGTAGAAAAAGCCAAGGCAGAGTTTGCCTGTAGACTTGCAACCTTATGTGCAGATGGAATTGAATTCTCTGCATATGAGATGGATTAGAGGAGGAGAGTAAGATGAGTAGAACAATACCAAGAGCATACGTTACAGCAGCGTGGAGCAAGAACAGAGTAGATGCAGAGAGTGAAGCCAGAAAGTATTGTAAGGAACTTGTTAAGGCAGGATATTTGCCTCTTTGTCCGGTTCTCGCATTTAGCGGAATTATCAGTGACAAGGATCCGGATGCGGAGAAGAAGCGCAGGGAGATGTCTGAGGATCTTTTAAAGCGTGCCAGATTTTTGGTGGTATGCGGTGATGAAATCAATGATGATGTGAGAGAGGATATTTCTATTGCAAAGCATTCGAAGGTGATTCCTACCACACTCTCCGGAGTACTGGAATGCAGGTAGCTCTGGCTTAGAAAGGAGGCTGAAACGTGCAGGAAGAAGTTGAACAGAAATCAGTCAACCTGGCTGTCAAATCCTCAAAGGTAACTGTACAGGTGCTATATAAGGGCTTAAAGGCTTTTATTAATCATCAGAAAAGAAAGGCAGCTATGAAGGCTGCAGAAAAGGATGAGCCTATAAAGGGCGAGCAGTCTGTAAAGGAGCTGATTGGTCAGGGGCAGGGCGTTTCAAGTATGCCCATCGGTGATGAGGGTGTCAAAGACTTTAAGAAAATCTGTAACAAGTATGGAGTAGATTTTGCCATTGTAAAGGATAAGACGCAGGATCCGCCTCAGTTTACAGTGTTTTTTAAGGCGAAGGATGCCGATGCCATTACGCAGGTATTAAAGGAATACTCTGCAAAACAAATGAAAAAGCAACAGAGACAGCAGAAGCCAAGTATCCTAGATAAGCTTAAGAAATTTAAGGATATTGTGGCAAAGACTCCGAGAAAGGATAAGGAAAAGAGGAAGGAGCAGACCAGGTGAAAAAGGTAAATATGAAAAAGCTCCTGATTCTAAATGTACCGTATTTTTTGATTGGAGCTGTAGCAACAAACTTAGGTGAAGCATGGCGAATTGCATCTGGCACCAATATGTCAGAGAAGCTTCAGGGAATGGTAACAGGTGGCGCATTCAGTGCTGCTTTTTCTAACCCTATGCCAAGCCTTCATCCAATTGATTTATTAGTCGGTTTAGCAGTTGGCGGCGCACTCAGGCTGGCTGTATATCTTAAAGGCAAAAATGCCAAGAAGTACAGACACAATGCTGAGTATGGTTCTGCCAGGTGGGGCACGCATGAGGACATAGAGCCTTTTATTGATAAGGAATTTTCTAATAATATGCTCCTGTCACAGTCGGAGCGACTTACCATGAATGGAAGACCACCGGAACCTAAATTTGCACGAAATAAGAATGTGCTTGTGGTAGGTGGTTCTGGTTCAGGTAAGACGAGATTCTTTATCAAGCCAAACGCCCTCCAAATGAATTCTTCACTGGTAATTACGGATCCAAAGGGTACAGTAGTTAATGAAATTGGCCACGCCCTGGTGAAGAATAATTACCGCATGAAAATCTTTAACACTATCAATTTTAAGAAGAGTATGCACTATAATCCATTTGCATATGTGCATGATGAAAAGGACATTTTGAAGCTGGTTACAACCCTGATTGCAAACACAAAAGGGGAAGGAAAAGGTGGGGACGAGTTCTGGGAGAAAGCCGAAAAATTGCTATATTCAGCGTTAATCGGCTATATCCATTATGAGGCTCCGGAGGAGGAACAGAACTTCACAACGCTGCTTGAAATGATCAATGCGATGGAGGTCCGCGAGGATGATGAAGAGTTCAAAAATCCGGTGGATTTGATGTTTGATGAGTTAGAGGAAAGAGATCCTGATCACTTTGCTGTAAGGCAATATAAAAAATATAAATTAAGTGCCGGCAAAACAGCTAAATCGATCCTAGTGAGCTGTGGTGCGAGACTTGCACCATTTGATATTAAAGAGCTCAGAGAGGTTACAGCCTATGATGAATTAGAGCTGGATACCCTGGGAGATCAAAAGACATCTTTATTCCTGATTATGTCAGATACAGATGCGACTTTTAACTTCTTAATCAGCATGATTTACACGCAGCTCTTTAACTTACTTTGTGAAAAGGCAGATGATGTGTATGGTGGAAGATTACCGGTACATGTAACCTGTCTAATCGATGAGATGGCAAACATCGGTCAGATTCCGAACTTGGAGAAGCTGATGGCAACCATCCGAAGCCGTGAGATATCGGCATGTCTGGTACTGCAGGCAAAATCGCAGCTTAAGGCAATTTATAAAGACAACGCAGATACCATTATTGGTAACTGTGATTCCCAGATATTCCTGGGTGGTTCTGAACAGACGACTCTTAAGGACCTGAACACCACGCTCGGTAAAGAGACAATTGATATGTATAACACAGGTGAAACCAGAGGTCAGTCACAGAGCTATAACATGAACTATCAGAAGCTTGGTCATGATCTGATGAGTATTGATGAACTGGCAGTCATGGACGGATCAAAATGCATTGTGCAGGTTCGTGGTGTAAGACCATTTTTCTCAGATAAATATGACCTGACGAAGCATCCAATGTATCATTTAACAGCGGATGCGGATAAGAGGAACTGGTTCGATATTGAGAAGTTCCTAAAGAAGAGAGACAACTTAATATTGAAAGCAGATGATCAATTTACGGTCATCGAAGTAACTGAGTAATAGCTCTTTTGGAAGTATATCACTTCTGAAGGAGCTTTTATTATGTCCCCAAGCTGGGGACGAATTCGCGCGAATTGTCAGCTTCAGTCGACGGGAGCCGGCAGCAACTAATCAATTATACATCGGCAAAAAATCAAAATATTGCCGAAAGATATGAATTTATGGAGGAAAAACAAATGGCATTTTTTCAGAGCGCAGTAGGAGTATTACAGACACTCGTTATCGCACTTGGAGCAGGTCTTGGAATCTGGGGTGTAGTAAACCTTATGGAAGGTTATGGTAATGATAATCCTGGTGCAAAGTCACAGGGAATGAAGCAGCTTATGGCTGGTGGCGGTGTAGCCCTTATCGGAACAACACTTGTACCTTTGCTTTCCGGTTTGTTCTAAGAAAGAGCATGACAGGATCATGCGAGCTTTAAGCATAGGAACCGGCAGGTTAGGGATGAGTCCTTGGCCTGCCTTAATCAATAATAAATATTAAATTTGGAGGAAAACAAAATGGCATTTTTTCAGAGCGCAGTAGGCGTATTACAAACTTTAGTTATCGCACTTGGAGCAGGTCTTGGAATCTGGGGTGTAGTAAATCTTATGGAAGGTTATGGTAATGATAATCCTGGTGCAAAGTCACAGGGAATGAAGCAGCTTATGGCTGGTGGCGGTGTAGCCCTTATCGGAACTACTCTTGTACCACTTCTTTCTGGTCTTTTCTAAGAAAGAGCATGGTAGATCCATGCGGGCATAAGCTCAGGAAATATAAATCTTATTGACGAATAATTGTTATGAGTATATGATTATACAGTGGGATATCCCACAAAGAGGAGATAAGATTTATGAGAGTGGAAAAAGAGTACACAACACATATAGATAGCAAAAAGAGAATTACTCTTAGAGGAGCACGTTATCAATATTATAATGTAAAGGAATATGATAATGGATGTATTCTGCTGGAACCCAGGGAACTTACAGTTCCTAAGGATATTTCATCACAAACTCTAGCAGATATGGATAAAGCTATAAGCAATATAAAAAAAGGTAAAGTATCGCCCAAAGTTGATTTATCAGACTTCTAGGATGTAACTCAGTTTTGATAATCGTATTGTGAAAAAAACTAAATATGCAACATGGCAGTTAAGGCCGATCAGAGATAATCTGACCGGTCTTTTATTATGCCCAAATTACAAATAATGAATTTTAGGAGGAAAACAAAATGGCATTTTTTCAAAGCGCAGTAGGCGTATTACAGACATTAGTTATCGCACTTGGAGCAGGTCTTGGAATCTGGGGTGTAGTAAATCTTATGGAAGGTTACGGTAATGATAACCCTGGTGCAAAGTCACAGGGAATGAAGCAGCTTATGGCAGGTGGCGGTGTAGCCCTTATCGGAACAACACTTGTACCTTTACTTTCCGGTTTGTTCTAAGAAAGAGTAAGTAACTATTGGAACAGGGCCAGCAATCGCTGGTCCTTTGGAAAGAAGAGGAGGTAACAAGTGCAAAGCATTATAGATTCTATTGTGGAATGGCTTAAGGAACTGCTTGTTACAGGCATTATGGGCAATCTTACAAATACCTTTGATTCAGTGAATGCACAGGTAGGACAGATTGCGACAGAAGTTGGTATGACACCAAATACATTCTCACCGGCAATATTTAACATGATTAGAAACCTTTCTGAAAATGTAATTATGCCGATAGCGGGATTGATTTTGACTTTTATTGCCTGTTATGAGTTGATCCAGCTAGTCATCAGCCATAACAATCTGGCAAACTTTGAAACCTGGATCTTTTTTAAATGGGTCTTCAAGACCTTTGTAGCAGTAACACTGATAACAAATACGATGAACATTACCATGGCGGTGTTTGATGTAGCACATTATGTGGTAAGTCAGGCAGGTGGTATTATCACCGGAAGTACAGCCATTGATGCAAGTACACTTGCAACGATGCAAAGCACCTTGGAAGCGAAGGATGTGGGAGAGCTGTTAGGCATTTTCCTGATGTCCTTTATCGTGCAGTTCCTGGTGTATATCTTATCAGCACTTATTTTTGTTATTGTTTACGCACGAATGATTGAGATTTATTTGATGGTCAGCCTTGCACCACTTCCTTTTGCAACTTTTGGCAACAAGGAGCAGAGCATGATTGGCCAGAATTATTTGAGATCTTTATTCGCACTTGGATTCCAGGGATTTTTGATTATGGTATGTGTGGGAATTTATGCAGTACTGATTCAGTCCATTGCATTCTCATCAGATATCATTGGAACACTTTGGGGAATTGTAGGATATACGATTCTTCTTGCGTTCACACTGTTTAAGACAGGTTCAGTAGCAAAGAGCGTATTACACGCACATTAAGGTTTAAGGGTACAGAAATTGTAAAAATTGCAAAAATGGTACCCTTAACCGGCAATTATAGAAAGGAATTATTATGGCAGCATCATATATTTCAGTGCCTCGTGATCTAACGAAGGTAAAGAGTAAGGTGATGTTCAACCTGACAAAAAGACAGCTGATCTGCTTCGGTCTGGCGGCGCTTGTAGGAGTGCCATCATTCTTTTTACTGAAGCTTGCATTTTCAATCAGTACATCCGTGATGATCATGATGGTCATTATGATGCCATTCTTCTTTTTGGCGATGTATGAAAAACACGGTCAGCCCTTGGAGGTATTTTTGAAGCACTTTATTCAGGCTAACTTTGTAAGACCAAAGACGAGGCCATATAAGACAGACAATTATTACGCAGCCCTGATTCGTCAGGCAAAAGCAGAAGAGGAGGTAGAAAAAATTGTTCGAATTTCTGAAGAAAGAGAAAAAGAGAGAGTTCGCGATGCCAAAGCATCTGACTAAGGAAGAGCAGGCTTTAGTGAGAGAGGTTATTAAGAATGCCCAGAAGGATGATGGGGTTCCCCGCACTGCCCAGCAGTCCATTCCATTTGACAGAATGTTTCAGGATGGTATCTGCAGAGTGGGCAATGATTATTATACAAAGACAATTCAGTTCCAGGATATCAATTATCAGTTAGCTCTTCAGGAGGATAAGACAGAGATCTTTGAGGAGTGGTGTGCATTCCTGAATTTTTTTGACAGCTCTGTGCATTTCGAACTTAGCTTTATGAACATGGCAACTGACGCAGAGGCCTTCAGCAGAAGTATTGCAATCCCTCACAGAAAGGATGATTTTAACGAAGTCAGAGATGAGTACAGCACCATGCTTTTTCATCAGATGGAGGCCGGTAACAACGGTCTTACTAAGACAAAGTTTTTAACCTTTGGAATTCATGCAGATTCCATGAAGAGCGCAAAGCCTAGACTGATTCATATTGAGACAGATATTCTTAATAACTTTAAGAGACTTGGCGTACTTGCAAAAACCTTGAATGGTAAGGAAAGACTGGAGCTTATGCATAAGCAGTTCCATATGGGCGATGATGAGAAGTTTAACTTTGACTGGAAATATCTTGTGAATTCAGGATTATCGGTTAAGGATTTCATTGCACCTAGCAGCTTTGCATTTCCTAATGGAAGAAGATTTCAGATGGGTAGTCTTTATGGCTGCATGAGTTTCTTATCCATTGATGCATCGGATATCTCAGACAGAATGCTGGCAGATTTTCTTGGTATGGAGAGCAGCCAGATTGTGACAATGCATATCCAGTCAGTGGATCAGAATGAGGCAATTAAAACAATCAAGCATACCATTACCGAGCTTGATAGAAGTAAGATTGAGGAACAGAAGAAGGCAGTAAGAGCTGGTTATGATATGGATATCATTCCTTCGGATCTTGCCACCTATGGTAAGGATGCGAAAGCACTTTTGAAGGAATTGCAGTCACAAAATGAGAGAATGTTTTTGCTTACATTTCTTATCATGAATACCGGAAGAACAGAGCAGGAACTTGAGAATAATGTATTCCAGGCTAGTTCCATTGCACAGAAGCATAACTGCAATCTGGTAAGACTTGATTTCCAACAGGAGCAGGGACTTATGAGCTCGTTACCTTTGGCTAACAACTTAATCGAGATTCAAAGAGGTATGACAACCTCAAGCACAGCAATCTTTGTACCATTTACAACACAGGAATTATTCCAGGCAGGAAATGAATCACTTTATTATGGATTAAATGCACTTTCCAATAACCTTATTATGGTGGATCGAAAGATGCTTAAGAATCCAAACGGACTTATCCTTGGTACACCTGGTTCCGGTAAATCATTCGCTGCAAAGAGGGAGATTGCAAATGCATTCCTTGTAACAGATGATGATGTAATTATCTCAGATCCTGAGTCAGAGTATTCACCGCTGGTGGAAAGATTCGGCGGTCAGGTTATTAAAATCAGTCCCACATCAACACAGTATATCAATCCAATGGACATCAACATGAATTATTCGGATGATGACAATCCGATTGCTCTTAAGGCAGATTTTATTTTGTCATTATGTGAGCTGATCGTTGGTGGTAAGGAAGGTTTGCAGCCTGTTGAGAAGACGGTTATTGACCGTTGTATTCATCAGATTTATCAGAGATACTTTGAGGATCCGGTACCGGAGAAGATGCCTCTACTTGAGGACCTTTACAATGAGCTATTAAAGCAGGATGAAGCGGAAGCCAAGCATGTAGCGACTGCTCTTGAAATCTATGTATCCGGTTCCTTAAATGTATTTAATCACAGAACCAATGTAGAGCTGACAAACCGACTGGTATGCTATGACATCAAGGATCTTGGTAAGCAGCTTAAGAAAATCGGAATGCTGGTTGTGCAGGACCAGGTATGGGGAAGAGTTACAGAAAACCGTTCCCAGGGTAAGAGTACCAGGTACTACATGGATGAGATGCACCTTCTTCTTCGTGAGGATCAGACTGCAGCATATACAGTTGAAATCTGGAAACGATTTAGAAAATGGGGTGGTATTCCTACCGGTATCACACAGAATGTAAAGGATATGCTTGCATCCAAGGAAGTGGAGAACATCTTTGAAAACTCTGATTTCATTTATATGTTAAATCAGGCCGTAGGTGACAGAGCCATCCTTGCAAAGCAGCTTAATATAAGTCCACATCAGTTATCCTATGTAACACACTCAGGAGCTGGTGAAGGGCTTATTTTTTATGGCAATGTAATCCTTCCATTCGTAGACAGATTCCCTACAGACATTGAGCTTTATAAGATTATGACTACCCGCCTTTCTGAGGTGCAGGAAGCCAAGGATGAAAAAAAGTCAAAGTAGTCGAAGGGAGTAAAAAAAATGGATGAAGAAAAATTCACACGTCAGGCGCGCTCCTCCCATAGAAGGGTGGAGCCTGAGGCCCAGACAAAGGAAAAAACTTATAGCAGTAAGTTGAAAAATGACACAAGCCGTGGTGAAGCTATGAGAAAGAAGCTTCGTACCGGTAAGGCAGATACAGCAGCTGAAACACTGAAGGAAAAGAAACATAGGGATAAGCTTCGTGCCCAGACAAAGAAAAAGGGTGCTCCTAAACCTGTGGATGCTGCAGTATCAGCCAAAGCGCATAGCCAGTTCGCAGAAGCAAATCAGGATGATAATGCCGGTGGAGATGCAATTAATGCTGGAACCCAGGCAGTGGAAAATGGTCTGTATTATGCAAAGGTAAAATCCCATGATAAGAAAACGGATGGCTATGGCAAAAAGCTTCATAAGAAAAAGAAGTTAGAGGAAGCCAGGGAATTTCAAAAGGGAAAGGATGCTTCACTTACTTCAGGTACTACTTCAAAGGAACTTCAAAAAAACAGAATGAAGAAGGAAATCCAGCGTAATGCCATAAAGCAGAGATCAAAGGAAGCCGCAAATGGTGCAGGAAGCGTAACAAAGAACTTCGTGGATAAGGCTGAGGACATGGTTGGAAAAATGGCTGAAGCTATTACGGAGTTTTTGACGAAGTTTGTGAGGGAGCATCCATATGGAGCCATCATAGCAGTACTTATACTGATGGTGGTTCTTGTAATTGTAGCTTCTCTTACATCCTGCGGTGCAGGTGCAGGTGGAGTCAGTAATATGACATTATCAACTAGCTTTACCGCTGAGGATGATACGATTATTGCAGTAAATGATGACTATACCGGACTGGAGGCAGACCTTCAGAGGGAAATTGAAAACATCGAAACGGATTATCCCGGATATGATGAATATAATTACAGTCTCAATGAAATATCCCATAATCCATTTGAACTGGCAGCTCTTTTGACAGTTTTATATGAGGATTATACAGAGACTGAGGTTCAGGCAATGCTGCAGACCATAAAGGATAACCAGTACACACTGACCAAGACAAGAGTGGTGGAAACAAGGACCAGAACAGTGACCAAGTGGCACTGGGTAACAAGGTACAGGACGGTCATTGTAAATGGAGTTGCTACTCAACAGTCCTACCAATCTTATGAATCATATCAGGAGGAAGAGGAATACGAGTATTACATTTTGAATGTAACACTTACCAATCAATCCATTGATTATGTGGCAAGAAATATGGGCCTTACTGCAGAACAGTTGCAGAGATATGAAATACTTTTGGAAACCTTCGGTAATAAAAAGTATCTGTTTGAAGATGATCCATATGCAGCGCCACAGCCTGGTGATTATCAGGATTATACAGTTCCGTCAGAGTATTTAACGGATGTGGAGTTTGGAAATATGCTTCATGAGGCAGAGAAATATCTTGGATATCCTTATGTATGGGGAGGCAGTAGCCCAAGCACAAGCTTTGACTGTTCCGGCTTTGTAAGCTATGTCATTAACCATTGTGGTAATGGCTGGAATGTGGGAAGGCAGACAGCAAACGGACTTCTGAATAACTGCACCAGAGTATCCAAGAATAATGCCAAGCCAGGGGATCTGATATTCTTCCAGGGCACCTACGATACAAGTGGTGCCAGCCATGTAGGAATCTATGTGGGTGATGGAATGATGATTCACTGTGGTAATCCAATTCAGTATGCAAGCATCAATAGCAGCTATTGGCAGAGTCATTTTTATACTTTTGGAAGATTAAACCATTAGGATGGAAAACTGTCCATCTAAATGGAATAAAAATTCCAGAGAAACGTAAAGGGCGCGGGAAACCGTGCCTTTTCTAATATCAATTTTTAGAAAGGAAACAGAGTATGGCAGATGTTAGATATGAAAAGCTTGATCGAATCCGTGAAGATATTAAGAGAGATAAGGCAAAGGTAGCCAAGCTTCAGGAGCAGATCAAGGTAAAGGAAGCAAAGCTTAAGGAAGCGGAAGCAAGTCAGATTGTAGCAGATGTTGGTGCGATGAACATGACACCGGAGCAGCTTGGAGAGTTCCTAGCACTTATCCAGTCCGGCAATTTGAATGAGCTTCTTAGCGGAAAAACAAAGGTTGTTACTACCGTGAATAGTAGCGAAGTTAATGAGGAAGAAAACGAAGATCTTTATGAAGACGAGGAGGATGAAAACAATGAAGATTAGTATTACAAAGAAGTTAGCCGGAATGGTGATTGCAGGTTCTACTGCTATTTTTACAATGATGCCTATTACTGCTTTTGCGCAGGTACCGGAGGAGGAAGCCCAGGTGTGCATCTGTGAAACAAAGTGTGATGAGGCGCATATCAATCCTGAGTGTCCTGTGTGCTCATATGATTATGCGTACTGTGAAGGCAAGGAGCCTGAGGTAACAGAAACAGAAGATGCAACTGAGACTGATGCAGAGAAAGAGGAAGAACCAATGGGACCTCTTACTCCGGATGGAAATCTTGAACTTGTAGATGATTACGGCTCCCTTGAAGTTGGTGGTAAGCAGTTCATTACTGTTGTTACAAAGTCCGGTAATTATTTTTATATCATTATCGACCGTGATGATCATGGAAATGAAAATGTTCACTTCTTAAATATGGTGGATGAATCAGACCTCTTAGCACTTATGGATGATGAGCAGGTAGAGGAATATATGAATAAGACTGGTGTTGGTGAAAAGGATGGCCAGACAACTGTTGTAGAGGATGTTACTGAAACGGAAGCTGAGGAACCTGAAGCAGAGGTTGAAAAGCCGGTTAAGAAAAATAATTCTGGAATGATTGTAATTGTATTACTAGTAATCGGTGGTGCTGCAGGTGGATATTTCTATATCACTAAGGCAAAGAATAAGAAACCTACTAAGAATTCTGGTGTAGATCCTGATGCGGATTACAACGAGGATGAAGAGGATTATCTTGGTTCAATTCCTGAGGACGAGGATGATGTTATTGATATTCCTGAAATCGATGGAGATGATGACATCGAAGAGGATGATGAAGAGGAATAATATACTTCAATAATTTGTAGTGGTTCAGGTGGCAATAAATTGTCACCTGAATATTAAAAAATATGATACAATACTCCCATAATAATGGGAGTGCAAAATTGACTATTACCACATAGAATTAACCTTGCGGGAGGCTAAAAAGATATGGAAGAGAAAAGAATTTTACTTGGTGATCGTATAAAGGAGCTTAGAAAAGAAAGGAGGATGACACAGGAAGCTCTGGCCAATGCAACTGGGATAAGTCAAAGAACAATAGAGGATTATGAACAAGGAAAAGCGAAAACACCAAGCGCGGTAACAGTATTGCTTTTATCTTCTTATTTTGAGGTTGAACCTGCAAATCTATTATATGGTGGCGGACAATCCGCAAATTCAATGAATAATGGAGGTAGTTCTATGAACATTTATGAGAAAGCAATTGTCGAAGAGTTAAAGCAGATTACTGATTTCAATACGATTAAAGAAATTCATGACACTGATCTTAATGGTACTGTTCTTGGAAAACTGTCGCTTACGGAGGACCTTATTACATTGGTTAAGACTGATTGGGAGAATAAGAAATTATTAAAAACAAAAGAGAAAGATGGCAGCGAAAAGGTTCACAAGTTTAGGCGCCATTACGTTAAAGATACAATTCTTCTTTATTGTCAGAGCCGCATGAATTATATCAGTAAATACCAGCTTAGAAATGGCGTTGAAATTTTGAATGAGATGAATGGTTTAGTCTAGGTTATAAAATAGAAACAAATATATTTTTTAGAGCATCTACGGTTGTAGATGCTTTTTATTTTGGAGGAAAAACAATGGGTAGAAAGTCAAGATACACAGAATATGCTAAGGGCATGAATAAGGGAACTGCCGCAAAAAATGCGACAACCACTAAGAGCAAATCTATTAAAAACAAACTTCAGGAATTGAAGGAAAAATCAAAGAAAGGGGATAAATAATATGGCAGATTTTGATAAGAGTAAATTTGATCCCAAGGCTGCAGCTGAAGCCAGAAAGCAGGAAATGGAGCAGATGGCACAGAAGCTTGAAGCAGGTGTAAAGGATGTATTCCAGGGAGAGAATTATAAAGCATACCTGGATTTTTGTGCCAAGATGCCAAGGTATTCCATTAATAATCAAATTCTCATTATGATGCAGAAGCCGGATGCAACTATGTGTCAGTCCTTTACTGGATGGAAGGAAATGGGCCGATTTGTAAAGAAGGGTGAGAAAGGTATCCGTGTTATGGCTCCTGCACCATACAAGATGGAAAGAGAGCAGGATAAGATGGGAGCTGATGGCAAGCCTGTACTTGATAAGGACGGCGAGCCTGTAAATGAAGTAGTTGAGGTTAAGGTAAATGCCTTTAAGCCGGTCAGTACATTTGACATTTCTCAGACGGAGGGTGAGCCTGTGCCAAGACTTGGTGTAGATGAACTTACCGGATCTGTAGAAGGATATGCAACTTTAATGGAGGCAATCAAGCAGGCCAGTCCGGTTCCAATTTCCTTTGAGAATATTGAATCTGGTGCTAAGGGATATTTTCAGGTAGAGGAAAATCGAATTGCAATTCAGGAGGGCATGAGTGAAGCCCAGACCGTAAAAACTGCACTTCATGAAGCCAGTCATGCATCACTTCACAACAAGGAAGCAATGAATGCTGACAGCGATAAAAAGTCCAGAAATCAGAAGGAATGTGAAGCGGAATCCGTGGCATATGTTGTATGTCAGCATTATGGAATTGATACTTCAGAATATTCCTTCCCATATGTGGCAGGCTGGTCCTCTGATAAAGAGGTACCTGAGCTTAAGGCATCTCTTGATACTATCCGCAGGGCTGCGTCTGATTTGATTGTAAAGATTGATGAAAAAATCGCAGAGCTTACTCAGGGGCAGGAAAAGAATCAGTTCGCTGAGATTAATCAGTGGATTGCGGAGCATGCTGACGAGCTCCCTTTCGATAGTCCGGAGGCGAATCAGCCAGCAGGGTATATTGAGATTACTCCTCCGGTAGATATGAGCAGTCTTAAGGCAGATACGCCACTTGAAATCACTGTGGACGCAGCAAAGGAGCCTACAAATGATGAGGCAGATAAAGCACTAGATAGTAAGCAGGATGAAAAGGAAAAGTCGGAGAAAAAGAAATCTGTGAAGAAGCAGCTCTCTGATAAAAAAGAGAAGGCTGCTAAAACAGCCAAGCCTAAAAAGGTAGATACAAAGAATCTTGGGGAAGCAATCTAACTTCCCTCTTAAAATGTAAAATTGGAGGAAAATGAAATGGATATTAGAAAGTACATCACAAAGAAAAATGTAATTATTGGAACAGTAGCTGGTACTGCAATTATCGGTGGAATCGTAGCATTTATTGTTAGACATCGTAAGAAAAAGGAAAACGATGAATTCCTTCGTGAAGAGGAAGATTTTGATCTTGATTACTTCGGAGATGAGTTCTGGGATGAGGATCTTGACGATGAGGACGAGAAAGTGTCTACAGTTAATCCTGAAATTGCGGAGAGAGTGGCAAAGTACCATGATGCTACAGAGAAGCTCCTTAAGGAACTTGAGAATGGCACTTATGGAAAATAATATCGGGAGGTAGCGTATGAATTTAGTGATTGCTGAAAAGCCATCAGTTGCTCAGTCCATTGCAAAGGTCATAGGTGCTACTACCAAGCATGATGGGTACCTGGAGGGATCTGGGTACCTTGTCAGCTGGTGTGTAGGTCACTTGGTAGAACTGGCAGAACCTGAAGAATACGATGGTAAATATGAAAAATGGAGAAAAGAAGATCTTCCAATTATTCCGGGTAAGGATGGGATGGATTGGAGATATCAGATAAGTATGGCGACCAAGAAGCAGTTCAATATTCTGAAAGAACTGATGAAACGAGAAGATGTTGACTGTACTACCAATGCCTGTGACGCAGGTCGTGAAGGTGAACTGATTTTCAGACTTGTATATGACAAGGTGGGGTGTAAGAAGCCTATTAAGAGATTATGGATATCATCCATGGAAGATGAAGCTATAACAGATGGATTTGCTCATCTTAAGGATGGTGCAGATTATGAAAAGTTATATGAAGCAGCATTATGCCGAGAGCGTGCCGACTGGATTGTTGGTATCAACGCTACCCGGCTTTTTTCAACTCTTTATGGTCAGACATTAAATGTAGGTCGTGTTATGACACCGACTCTTGCATTAGCAGTAGAAAGAGAGGCTGCAATTCATAGCTTTAAGCCGGAAAGCTTTTATACAGTTATTCTTAATTGCAATGGTGTGATTCTTTCCAGTGATCGAATTGGTGATAAGAAAAAAGCAGAAGCCTTAGCGGATGAATGTAATCTCATTGGCGAGGTTCTTATAATTGATGCCAGCAAAAAGGAAAAGCAGGAAAAGGCACCGGCACTTTTTGATCTTACCAATTTACAGCGTGAGGCAAATAGAAGACTTGGATATACTGCACAGCAGACTCTTGATTATACTCAGAGTCTTTATGAGAAAAAGCTGGTTTCTTATCCAAGAACTGACAGTAGATTTCTTACGGAAGACATGGAAGCGAGCTTACCGGGTCTTATCGCAAAAGTAGAGAAAATTGCAAAATGCGAAGCAACTGCAGAGAAAAATATCAAGGCAGTTATTAATGGCAAGAAGGTAACTGATCACCATGCAATTATTCCTACAGCTTCTGTGGATAAAGCTAACTTAGAGGAACTTCCTTCTGGCGAACGCGAAGTACTTAAGTTAATTGCCACAAGACTTTTAGAGGCGGTATCTGCTCCATGTAGATATATGGAAACTGTGATTGATGCAGATTGTAATGGTCATCAGTTTAAGGCCAAGGGTAAGCAGGTCATTGATGAAGGCTGGAAGGCAATCGCACCATCCAAGAAATCAGATAAGGATGAGGATAATGATCAGGAGATTTCTGCAGGTATTAATGCTGGGGAAAAGCTAAAAATCAATTCAAAGGAATGCAAAGAAGGTAAGACATCTGCACCTAAATCATTTACAGAGGACTTATATTGTAAAGGGTAGTTAAGAAAAAAGCACAAGAAAGGACAAAAAATGAGAACAAAAAAAGCAGAAAATGAAAAGATTACTGCCCTCTACGAAAGACTTTCTCGTGATGATGAAATGGTAGGGGACAGTAACAGTATCGTCAACCAGAAGAAGATGCTTGAGGACTATGCAAAACAGAATGGCTATACCAACATAGAGCATTTCACAGATGACGGTTATTCCGGCGGTTCATTTGACAGACCGGACTGGAAAAGAATGGTAGCAGGAATTGAGGACGGAAGCATTGGCACAGTCATTGTAAAGGATATGAGCCGGATAGGGCGTGACTATCTGCAGGTGGGCTTTTATACGGAGGTCATGTTCAAGGAAAAGGAAGTTCACTTTATTGCGATTGCAAACGGAGTTGACAATCAGAAAAGGGAGAGCAGTGAGTTCGCCCCATTTCTAAACATCATGAATGAGTGGTACATTCGTGACTCCAGCCGGAAAGTGACTACGGTGCTTCGTGCAAGGGGAATGGAGGGAAAACACACCACCAATAATGCCATTTACGGTTACCGGAAAAGTGAGGAAGATAAAAACCAGTGGGTAATTGACGAAGAAGCTGCCGAGGTGGTACGCAGGATATACCGGATGTCTCTGGAGGGAAAAGGACCCTATGAGATTGCAAGGATACTGTCGGAGGAACAAATCGAACGTCCATCCTATTATCTTGCCAAGCGGGGACTTGGAACCTGTCGTTCCAACAATAATACTGCAACTCCTTATGTGTGGCGTGGGGCAACGGTGAGGGATATTCTTTCCAAGCCGGAGTATATGGGACATACCGTAAATTTCCGCTCGTATAAAGAGTCTTACAAGGATAAGAGGGCAAAAAAGACACCAAAAGCGGACTGGGTTATTTTCAAGAATACACAGGAAGCAATCGTTTCTGAAGAAATGTGGAATAAGGTGCAGGAACTGAGAAAGACCGTCCGCAGGACGGATACAGTCGGCGAAGCCAATCCATTTACGGGACTTTTGTATTGTGCTGATTGCGGTGCGAAAATGTATAACCATCGTGGCGGAGCAGGAAGGGCAAGAAATTGGAAAGGGGAATTAAATGGAAAACGCAGACCGGAACGTGATGAGTATAACTGTTCCACCTATAACTTAAGCAGACAGAATTATGATAAACAGTGCAGCCAGCATTATATCAGGACAGAGGTTGTAAGAAAGCTGGTGCTGGAAACCATCAAAGCGGTCAGTGATTATGTGATTACCAATGAGGAGGAATTTATCAACAGGATATATTCCACTTCGAGAGACAAGCAGAAAGAGAGCATAAGGTCTTTAAAGCGAAAAATTGCACAGGATACCAAGCGTGTAAACGAGCTGAATATGCTGATGAAGAAACTGTACGAGGATAATATCAGCGGAAAGCTGTCAGACAAGCGTTTTGAATTTATGCTCAGCGAGTTTGAAAATGAACAGGACACCCTTGAAATATCAATGGAAAATGCCAAAGCCGAGATTGAAAAGTATGAGAGTGATACAGTCCGGGCAGACAAATTCATAGAACTTGTGAAACGCTATACGGATTTCAGTGAATTAACTACCCCCATGCTGAATGAATTTGTGGAAAAGATACTTGTCCATGAAGCGGATTATTCAAGTGGTGAAAGGGTACAGGAAGTGGAGATTTACCTGAACTTTATCGGGAAGTTTGAACTGCCTGTAAAAGAGCCGACTGCGGAAGAGATTGCAGAGCACGAAAAGCTGAAAGCACGCAGGGCAAAAAAAGCAGAATATAACCGCAGATACATGGAAAAGCGGAGAAAGCGTATCGCAGAGGAAGAACAGAAATCAAAGGAAGTAACAGTGAACGGTTAAGGGTATGGAGGATAGAGAGCTTATGAAACAGGAAGAAGTCAGAAAGTGTACAAAGGTTGTGGAACTGTTCCGCAGTATGATGGATGAATTGGGAGATATGTGTGTGGTATATGATGTCAGGTTCGGCTTTATTGTACTGGAGTATTACATGGACGGGTATTTTGAAAATAATTCCAACTACGACAATGCAGAGGACTTGTATCATCACCTGTTGGATAAATGGAAATTCTGTTGGATTGTGGATAAGGCAAAGGTCAACGGGACAGAAGAATTTGAAGATTATGAACCTTCATTGACAAAGGAACAGCGGACAGAAAGGGATAAGGCTTTAGCACATTTTGAAGAAGCATTCCGGCAGATACAGACGGAATAAGAAAGTGTCACAACATCTGAGGGGGCAATCGGTTTGAACACTGATTGCCTTTTCTGACAGGAAATGGACGATTTAAGACGTTCCTGATGAAGGGACAGGTAAATATGCCTTGAAAGCCTTTTGATACGCTTAAAGGGCATAAAAAACGAAAAAAGGCTACATAATTTGAACATTTTGAAGGAGGGTATCACAGTGGCGAGGATGGGTAAAAAAGAAAAACGGTTGTGGGTGTTCTTTTTGAATGACAAGAACAGGATACAATATAATGACCAGTGCAAGAAGTGTGTGCATGAGTGTAAGCAGAGCTTTCGGTGCATGATTGTGTGGTGTGGGAAGTATTACTCTAAGCGGAGGGAAAGGTAGAACAAGAGAAACCAAAGACCAAGAGTCAGGAAACAAGTTTATAAAGTTTTATGGAAAGAGCAGGTAGCAATCTATCTGCTTTTTCCTGTTATGTGGCTATCGTAAGCAGAGAAGATTAAGTGACGAGCAGAGGGAACAGGAAAGGTTACGGATAGAGAAAATCAATTCAAGCGATAATAATCGGGAAATATAGAGCGAATATAGAGCCGATTTTGATAATTTTTTCGGTTTCGTTCCATTTCAAAAGGGTTTCGTTCCATTTCACAGAAAAAATATATTTTTTTGCCGATAAAATAAATGACAGATTATATATAAGACTTGTCAGGATTAGAGGTGTAAAATTTATGGAGGTAGCAATCGTCGATGACGAAAAAGTTATCAGGGAGCAGATAAAAAAGCTGGCTGTAAAATATGAGCCGGAGTGCAATGTTAAAGCCTATGAAACAGGAGAGGAGCTGTTGGCAGAGGGAAATAAGTATGATGTGGTGTATCTTGATATTCAGATGGAGGGCATGAATGGCATTGATACCGCCAGAGCCTTGCGGGAAAAACAGGAAGATACGGTGCTGATTTTTGTTACCGGGGTTAAGGATTATGTCTTTGAAGCCTTTGATGTTGCTGCTTTTCACTATCTGCTGAAACCAATCGAAGAAAGCAAGTTTGCGGAAGTATTTGACAGGGCGGCAAAAGAAGCAGAAAAACGGAAAGAGAAGGGGCAGAAACAGCTTTTTATTAAAACAAGGCAGCGGAACATTACCCTTGAACAAAAAAATATTTTGTATATCGAAAACAGAGGGAGGAAAGCAGAAATCCATACGGTGGATGAAACAATAGAAATCTATGCGGCTATGGTTGAATTAGAGAAACATCTGGGTGGGGAATTTTACCGCTGTCACAGAGGATACCTTGTAAATATGGCATATATCACAGAGTACAGCAATGACAGTATACGTTTAAGTGATGGAGAAAGCATTTACTTGGCAAAGGAAAAGTACAATGAGTTTGTGAAAGAGTATATGCGGTATCTGCGGAACGGAGGTACAGCCTGTGTATGATGTGTTAAATGTATGTCTTGAAATAATCGTTGCTTTGGGGCATGGGTATTGTCTGCAATACTTTTTGGGAGCATTTTTAGAAAGCAGACTTCCGAAATGCAAGTGGAACGGCTTATTCGTTGCTGTCCTGTATGGAGCATTAAAGCTGCTGCTGAATTTACTTATACCGTCAGGCTATGAAAGTACGGTAATTATTGAGAAGCAGATATTGCTGTTATTTATGCTGATTGCGTTGGCACTCTGCTTTTACAAGGCAGTTCATACTATTACAGTTTTTCTCGTGGTTACATTTATGGCAGTAAGTGAAATCAGTTTCTTTCTGGCATATATGGTTATACAGGCAGGAAATGGATTATTTGACTTATGGAGCTGGTGCGTGGGACAGGGATATATCACGTCTACAGAAATCTTTGACCATATTATCAATTGCACGGTAACAGGTATGTATATAGTGATGTATCTGGTCTTTGGCATGATATTATATGCCACACTGAAAAAGATAAAAAAGGATTTTCGGGAAAAGGAATATGCCATGCACAGGACGGAACTTTTATTTATCCTTACACCGGGGATGGTTGGTCTGCTGATATGTATTTTGCTGAGGATTATCATGGTTACAGTGGAAAATGGTCAAATGAAACTGCTATATGACAAATATCCGCTGCTCTTATGGATTGTTCCAGTAATACTGATTTTATCGCTGTTATCAATTCTGTACAGCATAAAGCTGTTTCAGGATATGATTTATCTAAACAGAGAAAAAAGCAGCAGGATTATTTTGGAAAAGCAGATAGGCAGTATGCAGGAGCACATGTCAGAGATGGAACGTGTTTATTCTGGCATACGGAGTATGAAGCATGACATGAAAAATACCCTTGCGGTAATTATGCAGCTTGCCGCAGGAAAATGTGAAAAGGAAAATACAGACTTGCAAACGTATCTGAGCGAGCTGAACCAGACAATGGACAGACTGGAAATTCAATTTAAAACGGGAAATACCGTTGTTGATACCCTGCTTACTATGAAGTACCACGAGGCGGTAAAGATGATACCAGACCTGCAGATGGATACGGAAAGACTGCTGTTTCCGGATACCCTGCTGATTCAAAGCTATGATATAGGAATTATTTTAGGCAATGCACTGGACAATGCAATCGAAGCGTGCAGGAAGTTAAAGGGAAAAGAACCTGATGCGGAAACTTTTATCCGGCTATCTTCTTTCCGGAAAGGGAAGATGATTTTTATGGAAATAACAAACAGTTTTGACGGAAATGTAATACGGAAGTGGCAGTCTGAATTTCCGGTAACTGATAAGGCAGACAAGGAAGCGCATGGAATCGGTCTTACCAATATCAAAAATGCCGCAGGAAAGTATCATGGCGGCGTGGACTGGTCGGTAGATAATAAGGTGTTTACACTATCCGTCATGCTGCAGAATGAAAGGAGAAGCAATGAGTAACACAATGAATGTAAGTTATATGTCGAGAGTATATAACAATTTTATCAACAACTATGAAACAAAGAGCGAATCTAAATCAGCCACAACCTTTGGTGATAAAGTGACAGAAAAGAGGGGGGAGGCTGCAACGGTTTCGGAAACGCAAAGCGCAGGCACTATTACCACTAGGGATATGACAATGGAAGAATATAAGCAGTATATTTATGATAAGATTTCACAACTTCCAATGCATCCTACTAGAATGAATGAAACAATATCTATTACAATTTCTGATGCAGGATTTGAGGCAATGAAAAATGATCCTGAATATGAAGCATGGGTACTGAATGATTTGCAAGTTGGTTGGGCGCAACCGGATAATTGGTCAGGCATATGTGGAGGAGCTTTTTCAACAATATATTATGGAGCCACTAAGGAAGAATGCCATGCAGAAATGTGGCGTGCGGGTTACCAAAATGGAAATGGAAAGAGATTATATGAAGATAAATCGGAAAATAGTTTTTGGGAGCGTAGAGTAGAACGCAAACGGAGATTAGAAGAACAATATGAAGAATTACAGGAAAAGAAGATACTTGCTAAGAGAATGGCGCAGGAACAATATTATGAAGAACTATTGGAGCGAAAAGCGGAGAACAGCCGATTCATGCTGTCATTGAATGGTGAAAAACGGATGTCACAGGTGTCTGCCGCTTATGAAGCCAATGTTATGACAGACTTTACTGAAGGCAGTAGCTATATTGGATAAAAGATACGAATAACAGCATAGGCAATTCTGACTGACAGAGGAATTGCAGAAGATAGAAAATAGCTTGACAGGAGGAATATTAAAATGGCTATTGGTGGAATTGGCACAAAAGGTTATACAGTAGGATATGAAACAAGACGGACGGATAGAAATACAGCAGGGAGGAATTTTGCAGGGGAGATAGAAAAAACTGTAAATGTGGATAATATAGCGGCATGTAACAAGACCTTTGAATTGCAGGGAAGCGGTGCGATATTATCAACCATTCATGTCCAAACAGGAGAATCTATAGGGATTTATTATGATGAAGAGGCTGGCGGCAATCATATGGTTGCAAAGATAAAAGGAACAGATGGTTCGGAAAAGGAAATCAAGATTGATCCTGATAAGGTAGATCCATCAAATGCTTCTTATGTAGAAATGTTGGCATTGTCGGCACATTTAAAGCAGCAGGGAAAGATTGATAGTCCGGCAGGAGGAATTGTTGCAATGACGATGGCAAAGCGTGTGCAGGAAGCCAATGCAAGGCAGGGAGAAATCTATGATAAGAGCAATTTTTTAAGTGAAATGCAAAGTACATTAGAGGATTGCCTGAAAAATGGTTTGATGGACACTTATATGCGGTACATAAAAGAAGTGGGTATATATGCTGCTATGACAGGCAGAAGCGCATAGGCAATTCTGACTGACAGAGGAATTGCAGAAGATAGAAAATAGTTTGACAGGAGGGATATAAAAATGGCTATTGGTGGAATTGGAACAACAGGTTATACAGTAGGATATGAAACAAGAAGAACGCAGAAAACAGTATCTGATAAGAATTTTGCAGGACAAATGAGTAATACAGCAAGTGTGCAAAATTCAAATCAGCCAATTGCTTTACACTGGTTTGATACAGAAGAAGGTGATGCACCGATTGGTGCGTGTGGGCTTGCAGATGGTGGTTCAGCAACAGTATATAAGCCTGCTGATTTTGACCCGGCAAATCCGGTATATAAAGTGAAGATTTGGGATGAAGCGGGAAATGGGACGGAAAGAATGGTTGATATTTCAAAGGTTGACCCTAAGAATTGTGATGAGATTGATATGTTCGCATATTCCAGTCATTTGACAGTCAGCGGGGAATGTTCAAATGCACAAAGCGCTTTTATGAGTGCAGCTGGTTATTACCGCAGTTCAAATAGCGGAGCTGATTTCTTTGGTAAAACGAATTGGTTGGATGTTATTAAGGATATTATGCAGATGCAGTATGACGCAGGAAATTTAAAAGGGTATCTGGATTATAAGAAGTTTTGGGACTTTTTGGAGCAGTAAAACGGGAATGCTTGGACTCATAACTGAAATAGCTTGACAGGAGGGATATAAAAATGGCTATTGGTGGAATTGGAACAACAGTAGGTTATCCGGCAGGATATACAACCAGAAAAGCAGAAAGAAATACAGCCGGAAAGAATTTCGCAGATCGAATAGCTAATGTAGCGGATGAACTTAGTTATGGAAATAATAGTTGTAAGAAAACTGCAATGACAAATATCACCTCTGAACAGGATGGTTTTATGGTTGGAACAGGCTTCAATATTTATGATTCGATTATCTACACAAGGCAGGAGATAAATGCAGAGCAGGAATTAAATTTTCCAATCGAAACCGAACGGTACAAGATAGAAAATGCCAGTTATGTGGACGGGGTTCCAGCTTATGAGATTATGGATAAGGAAACGGGAAGAGGACTATACATAAGGGAAGATCAGTTAGTGATTCAAAAAGATGCAAAGACCGGGCTTGAGTTTGTCATTAACATGGATCAGCCATTTTCATGTAATGTGCCTATGGAGAAAACGCAAAGGGAACTGTATCTTATCAGCAGATACAGTCTGATCTGGCAGCAGGCACAAAAGCACCATCTTCGGGTAATTCACTGGATATACAGATATAATTTTTACACCCAATTCTGCAGAGGCGCATAAAACTTTGCCTCTGTGGACTGCAAGGGTGTAGGGGGCTCTGAACGATAGATGAGCCGCTATTAAAATAATTGATGACAATGGAGGATTTGAAAAATGAGTATAAGCGGAGTAGGGGCAGGCTATTCCGAATGGCGCGAAATAAGAAAAACGCAGAAGAATAATTCGGGAACAGGCTTCGTGGGGCGGATGGCTGATATGGATACAACGGAAAGCAGTTCATCCCAAAGAACCAGCGTGAGGATATCTGCATTGGATGCATACCGGGCATCGGCGGCTTCGGCAGTACGCAATGTGAAGCCTGCCTATGAAACATATGAATCTGAGAATTACAGGATTGTGCCGGACAATGAGGCTGGCTGCTTTGACATCTATGATAAACAGGGAGAGAGAATCGGCGCTTTTGACTATTCCGACATCAAGGTCAGGCAAGACAGCGTAACAGGCAAGCAGTTCTTAATTTCGGAGCATGGAACCATGAGTTATGATGCTGTGGTATTGGATGGCGAACTGAAAGATGCCCTGCAGAATGTCATGGGCGTAGAAACGCTGGAAACGGAGGAATTGCAGAGATTTACCTTAAAGACGTATTCCGGTACGGGCATACAGTATCTGGTGCGGGATGGTGAGGAAGGGCGGGGCGGAAAAGTCCTTTTACAGAGTCAGGCGGACATAGAGAAGTATGAGGCATTGGCGGAGGCTTATTTCAATAAATATCCCAACCTGATTCATGATAAGAACGCCGCATACATATGGGCTGACTTGGAGATAAAGGGGCTGGCGCAGCATACGAATAATGGCATTATCTCTATGGGCTTTAATGGGATGTCTTACAATGACAATGCAGATTATAAGAACAACTGGAGCGTTCTGTTTTCGGGAGATACCTATAAGGCAGTTTTCGAATGGTTGCAGAACAACAGGGGAAGCATTGAGGAAATGCAGAAGTTCGCTACATGGCAGGATATGTTTGACATCATTGGCAGCCGCTATGAACGGGTATGGTCTGATGAAGAAGAAAAGCAGGGGTATCTGAATAACTGATAAACCACACCCGAACAAGGCAAGGCAGGAATCCCCGGCATTTCGGCAGAACGAGTGAGATGAAGATTGAAATGGATATTACAGGAATAGCAAAAAGCCATCAGACGGGCATCCAAAAGTCAGGAAAGGCATCATCCAAGAAGGACTGGAAGCTGTCTGATTCCCTTCAGGAGAAGATAACGGAATATGCCAGAGAGGATGCGGCGCAGAACGTTTATATGGGAAATAAGTTCCTCGCCCTGAGGAAAAGCGAGGTCGCCAAAGTGGCACCAAATCGGGCAGCACTGATAGGTAAGTTCAACCAATCAATGAATTCTGGAAATATGGGAGATATGAAAAAAATACAAGAGGCAGACAAAAGATGGCTGTGTATTTTATTTGGAATACCATATGAGGCTGAATATCAAGGAGAGGGAACTGGTTCTGCGCTCCATATATTTAATGAGGAAGGGGAAGAAGTTCTTACATACACTCAAGGGGTAGGGTGGCATGAGAAAGAAACAAAAGCAGAAACGGGAGTACATTCAGCGTTAAAATTAGCATATTATGAGGCATACCATGATGCAAGAAAAGCGCTGAACACTGGAACAAATGTGGAAATCACAAATGAAAATGTTGTGGTGCAAAGTAATTTTGATGTGAAAGCATAGAAATAGAAAGAGAGAACGGTATGGTAAGGAACGTAGCAGATATTTATCAGTCAGGACAGTATAGTATAGAAGCTCAGAAAGTAAAAAGAGCGCAGGGAGCGTTAAATATATTATCAAATTCTGGAAGACAAGGACAAAGGGATATGGTACATATTTCATATTCCGGGAGAACTTATTCCAAGGAGTCGGTTGTGGCACTATTTGATACCGCTTTAAATCTGTCTGCCAGTGATTTTTCCTTTTACTTTGATCATTACAATAATATGCCGGCTCTGCTGGATGCCATAAACTTTGGTGAAGGCTTTGTGATGGGTTCCTGTAATCCGGAAATGAGAGAGCTTGGAGTATTGTCGTTTAAAATAGGGGGAGTAAGACAGTATATTCCAAACTATGCTATTCCGAAGATAAATGCAGGAACTCTCCCAAATATCTCGGCTAAGAACAATAAACTGATGTTAAATAATAAAGGATATTATTGCTACACAGCAAAAAATGGGGAAAATTATACTTGGACTGTAAATAATGGACATGTAGGTTGGGCAAATTCTGAAAGCATGTCAGAAGCTATAGGCGAGAATAGATCAGGTTACAATTATCGATGGGAAATGCATCAGGCAAGTAATCTGATTTCAAGATTAGCAAAGGGAAGTGGAACTTATGGCTTTTCAAACGAGGAGCAAAAGGAGATACTTGCCGGATTCGGAATTACTGAGGGGCATTTCACCATAGATGCCGGAGCAGGTACAAGACATTATATGCTGTTAGAAAATGGTGTCATAGTGGATATAGACAAGAGAATTGATTTCATGAACCGTACCGACTGGAAAAAGCAGGGGTATCAGACAGGGGATGTAATCAATGTGTACGGTAAAGAATGTGTTATAGATGAGGATGGACATATTCAGATATCGGCTGAGGATGTGTTTTCAGATACGAAGATACAGTATCCAGATGGAAAGACTCTATAAATGTAAACAAATTAAGGAAGTGAGAATATGCAGGTTAACTCAACAAACTTACAACAACGTTACTTTTCGGGAACCGGAATCATTGGCGGAATCCACTTGCCGGATTTTAATGATAAGTATGTATATACACGGAAAAAGAGTGGAATTAGCGATTCAGAATACCGTAGACAGATTATGGAACAGGCATACAAAGATTACGAAAAGGGGCAGTTCCAGAATAAGTCAGAAGATTTTAATCGCTTGATGAAACAATATGTTTCAGAAATATCACCGGACAGAAAAGGAATCATCACATCTGGTTTAAAAGCAGTATCCAGAAACAGACAGGATGTAATAAAACCAATTGATTTCATTGCCACATTACTGGAGGGAGAAGTGAAATATCAGAAGTTACCTTCCGGGAAAAGTGAGTACATAGAGTTTTATGATAAGAATGGAGAAATGGTGGCAACATATTCGAACAATGGATGGACTATGTACCCTACAAAGGCGGAAGTGGCGAGACAGACGGAAATGTGCATGATATACAATGAAGCATGGGGCAATGCCAAAAAAGGAGTGCCGCTTGCATGCGGAGAAGCTATTGATGCGGATTGTATGCAGAGCAATTTTGATGCAAGGGCTTGAGTGAGGAAACTAATATGATACATAACATAACAAGAAATTCAACCTACAATTATTCCATTACCTACGAAAAACCGCAGTCCAAACTAAAGGATTGGGGTGGAACAAAGGCATTGGTCGAGAAAAATGATGCAGATAATGATGCGTATCGAAATGCAGTAACCAAAGCTACCATGATTGCTGAGGATGTACGGTATAGTCAGGGAACCTTTGATTTATCCATGCTTATCGGTGGAGGTAACACAAACAGTTATTTTACAGGAAAATTTAGCAGTGCTAGGGATGTGGATTATTTTCATGTAGATACGACATCTCAGGTTAGTCGTATACCTGTCATTATCAGCATGGAAATGCCGGAAGGTGCAGATTATGGCTTGACGGTTTATGACGAGAATGGAAATCAGGTTGGTATGGCAATAGAAAATGAGGACGGAACAAAAACACTTACCATTCCCTGTGACTGGTCTAACAGTCGAAGATTTGTCATAAAGGTCAGCCAGGATGGTTCGGCAGAGTGTGTACAAGGCGATTATAAACTTACCTTTTCCCAGGGCGAAATGTCGCAGGAGGTAAGAGAGGCTTTGAAGCGGATGCAGACAGGGACTGCGAAATTGCAAGAGGGAAATTCAGAGGAACGTGCAGCACTTGGAGCTGCCCTAAAAGCAAAAAATGATACCCGCAATACGGCAGAAACGGAAGGATTACATCAGGCACAGTATAATGCCCTGCCAGAGGAATTAAAATACAAAGGCGATTCCAGTGTGGAAGAACTTCTGAAAAAGGAACTACGAGGAGAGCCGGTAACAGAGGCAGAGAGGGCGTATATTGCCATTTACGGAAATCAAAATGACATCTATCATGTTGAGTGCCAGAAAAGAAAGCAGGAACTGGAGCAGGAATTTTCTGCTTATTTGGAATCGGTTGGTCTATCCGGAAAAGAGTTTTCTATTCATCTGGAAACAGGTGGAAAAGTAATGGTAAACGGTCTGGATGAAATACAGAAGGGGCAAGTGGAAGATTATATTGAGGAACATTGGGAACAGTTTAAGAATGTGTACCTAGCATCTTCTGATGAGTGTACAGAGATGACAGATCAGGAATATCGTATTGCGGGGTACGTGGAAGAGTGTAACAGGTTCTTATCAAATGCGTCTGGGGGAAAGGTGTCTGTGGATGATTTGTCTGTAGAGCGTAAGGTTAGCGGATGGTATATCAATAGTGAAAAGATTATTGGACTTCCGTCTGCTGTTGAAAGTTTGATTAATGGTGCGGACAGTATGGATAAATATTATGACTATAAGCAGATGATTCACAGTATTTTGAATTATAGGCAGGAGCATGGGGAGATACCGCAGTATCATATGAATTTTAATTGGAGTGGAAAAGAACTACAATGTTAAGATAGTTTTTGGAGAAAAAGATTATGGGAAAAAAGCTTGGATAATAGTTTTTCGGTATGTAAAGTACAAAATTATTCTTTGGTCAGTTTGTAGGACGAGTATTGTTTTATCGGTGATGATGCTTTAAATGTTATGGTCATTTGGTGCAGCAAATAGTCGATAGGTGCAAGGTGGATTTGCAAGAGAAGAAATCTGGTCGATATTAGAAATAAGAACCACATTTCGTTTGGAGGGGTGGTATATGAAAAAGAGAAAGATAGTATTGTCAATTATGATAGCAGTCTGCACTATGTTTTGTCTGTGTGGATGTTCGCAAAAGGAACCATCTGTCGTTAAGACTTATGAAAAAACGGATTCGGAAGAGGCATTTGAGAATACTGAGCCGGTTATTATGGTTAAGCATTATGAAATGAGTGATGGTACATGGAAAACGGATGATTATACCTATAAATACCGATTAGAGATTACCGGAAGAATGGATAATGCAGAAAAAGATAGCACATTTATTTTTTTAAGTAATATTGAAAATATAACATTTGAACAGGCATGGAAGGCAGCCGGATTCAGTAGTAATATGGACGACTATTTCGATGTGGAGGTTGCAAAATTTGTTGGCATGAAATAGGTAATGAAAAATAGAAAAGGATTTCATATTTAATTTGACAAGGAGGTTGAAGTTATGTCAAGAATTACAGATTACAGTTTTTTATTTCAAAGTATGTTTGGAACAAAAAGCACAAAAGGTGCAAGTGCTATAGGCAGCTTTCAGTTGTCGCAGTTAAACAGCAATTCTGTACAGGCGCAGTTAAGAGCGGCGGGCATTGATACGAACAGCAAGCAATATAAGGCGGCAATAAAACAGATGATGTCAAATGCAAATGGGGCAATGTATGGAAATATTCAAGGTATTAAAAATCTGATGAAAAGTTACGACAAGGATGGAGATTATATTGATCCGACGACAGGACTGGCGGGACTTCTGGTGACAGAAGAAAATGCAGGCAGCCGGAAATGTATCATCACCATTCCTGAGAGTAGCAAGGATGAGATGTTTGAACAGACAAAGAAAGAATTTCTGCGTGAAAACGGTGTCCTGAATGGAGATACGACAAAACGCTCAGACGTGTATACAAATATGTATCACAAGGTACAAAAAAATGACCGATTGGCGGCAGGATATACCATGGAGCAGTATGAGCGGGCATATCGGCGGGCGTTCTTGGATGCCGCAAGAAAAGCTGATCCAAAGTGGGAGATTGGGAAGCCAGTTCCGTCCAGGGCATTAGATGGAATCACAAGGGAGTCTGTTGAAAGTACACTTGAAAAAAGCGGAAGCAGTTTTGTGAAGAAATCAATAGACGTCAGTATTTAAAAACTGCAGCATAATAATGCTTGCGGAGCTAAGGGATAGGTTGTAGATTTTGGATAAGGTAAGGTACTAGAAATGGATTTATCAAATAGCATTAATAGGGTGATAGTATCTATCAATTCTAATAAAAGTATTTCAAAAAGTGATGATAAAAACAAGTGGAAACTAACGGATTCAATAAAAGAGAAAATAACAGAATTGGCTAAGAAAGATGCAGAAAATAATGTATATATGGGAAATGAGTTTATGAACTTGCGGAAAGCAGAGGTCGCTAAAGTGGCACCAAATCGGGCAGCACTGATAGGTAAGTTCAACCAATCAATGAGTTCTGGAAATATGGGTGATATGAAAGAAATACAAGAGGCAGACAAAAGATGGCTGTGTATTTTATTTGGAATACCATATGAGGCTGAATATCAAGGAGAGGGAACTGGTTCTGCGCTCCATATATATAATGAGGAAGGGGAAGAAGTTCTTACATACACTCAAGGGGTAGGGTGGCATGAGAAAGAAACAAAAGCAGAAACGGGAGTACATTCAGCGTTAAAATTAGCATATTATGAGGCATACCATGATGCAAGAAAAGCGCTGAACACTGGAACAAATGCGGAAATCACAAATAAAAATGTTGTGGTGCAAAGTAATTTCGATATGAAAGCATAAAACAATTAATAGGAAAATTTCAATGAGCTTTTTAAGTAGAATTTTGTTATCAGATTGGAAGTGATTGTATGGGAAAATGCTAGTTCTGACATTTGAAGATAATGAGGATGATATGATGAGCCACATATTATCGTTGATAAATTCCAGAGAGGAAATCATTCAGATGTCAGGTTTGAATAATCATCTATTGAATTTCAAAGGTCTTATGATTGATGAGGTTCAACGGGTGATCATTCGGGAAAGTCAGGAGATTGAGCTTACATATACCGAGTTTGAAATCTTGAAGCTTCTTGCAAAGCATCCGGGAATAGTTTTCAGCAAGGAGCAGATTTATGACATTGTGTGGAAGGAATCCTATTCCGGTGATTACAACATCGTCATGAGCCATATCCGGAATATCCGGGAGAAGATAGAGGATAACCCAAGCAAGCCAATCTACATACAGACGGTTTGGGGAGTCGGCTATCGGTTCAATAAAAATTTAATAGCATAGAAACAGGCAATTAAGAAACAAAATCTTAGTTGTCTTTTTTATTTGTAAAAAACATTTACAGCGATAAAGGCAGAAAGGAGACAGGAGTACATTGCAGAAATCAAAACGAATCAGGGCAGTCATTTAGGCGGTGTTATCCAATAAAACGGAAGCACCGCTTTTCTATTTTACAGACAACAAATTTAAAGAAAGCAGAGGTAATGAAAGATGAATTTAGAAAACAAAATCGAAGCACAGCGGAAACGCATGGAACTGGAAAAGAACAAGCTCGATATGCTGATGAAAAAGGCAAAGATGGAGCAGAGGAAAGCAGATAACCACAGAAAGATTGTGGTGGGTGCAAACTTTGAAACATTCCTTAATGAGCCGAGGAGATACAGCGAGGAGCAGACCAGACGGATTATGCAGGTGGCATTTGCCACAAGAGAGGTCAAGAACTGCATGGAGCAGATTGAACGGGAGCTTGCAAGGACGGAGGAGAAAATGCCGGATACGGCGATAAATGAGGAAGCAGACGAGGACGAAAACGAAGAAGAATAGGGAATGTGTAGCGTTGTAGCCAATTCCCTCAACTTTGTTGAGGGCGCACAGATACACCACCCTTTGGGGCGGTGCAGTGCGTTCTCCGAAGGCTCTTGCAGAGGGCAGTCGGCTACTTCGTATCCGATAACAAGGTGCAGGCACCTTGTTGAACAAAAGGCAAGCCTTTTGTTATAAGGGAGCTACACTCCCTTCGGCGGTAAAAAGAACCGCCTACCCTAGTGAACTTTGCGTTCAGATGAAATCACAAAAAGACGTGCTTTCATCTGCCCACAAAGTCTGCCAGTGCAACCCGCTACGTTGTGGGAAAGGAGAGGACAGTGAAGAACGGAACAATTAGCAGCAGGGCATCCATAGTCCAGCGGAGCAAAGGACAGTCGGCGGTTGAGCAGTCAGCCTATATCAGCAGGACATCCCTTTACAGTGATTATTATGGCATGACCTATAACAGAACTGCCAAAGAGGATTTAGTCGGTGCAGGTGTGCTTCTGCCGGAACACGCACCACCGGAATTTGCAGACAGGGCAGTATTATGGAACTCTGTAGAAAAGAACGAGAAAGCGAAGAATGCCCAGCTTGCAAGGAGCCTGAAATATTCCCTGCCCAATGAGTGGGACGAAGCCACCGCAAGGCAGGTCATGGAGCGTTTTATCAAAGAGCAGTTTGTAGATAAGGGAATGTGTGCAGATTATGGTATTCATCGTTCGTACAACGATAAAGGACAGCCTAATCTGCATATCCATATCCTTCTTACTCTCAGACCCCTCAATGAGGATGGTACATGGGGAGCAAAATCGAGAAAAGAGTATGTCCTTGACGCAGACGGTAACCGGATACCCAATGCCAGCGGAAAAGGTTATAAAAGCCGGAAAGTAAATGTGATTGACTGGAATGAGAAAGGCAAGGCGAAGGAATGGAGAAATGCCATTGCGGAGGTTATCAATGCCACCAATGAAAAAGCAGGCATAGCCGAGCGTGTTGATCCACGTTCCTATAAGGACAGAGGGATACCTCTTATTCCGACCATTCATTTAGGGGAAAGAGCAAGTGCATTGGAACGAAAAGGCATCCGGACAGAAAGGGGCAATATCAATCGTACAATCGAGAAATACAATGCCATGATAATGAAGATTTATGGATTTATCTCTGAACTTAAAGAGGAACTGAAAAAGGGAGTTTTCAGATTTGTTTTCGAGAGAAAAAACCGGACAGAAAAGGACGGTAATCAATCCATCAATCCTTCCGTACCGAAACAAAAGCCAGAGGTTCAGACTGCATTGGAGATGTTGCAAAAACAAAGGTCAGAAATGGTTGTAAGACCGATTTTCCCATATGTACAGAGATTTAAAGACAAGCGGCTTCTGGGTAATGTGGAACTGCTTGCAAAGCTGCTTGACACAAATCATCTTGAAACATGGGAAGATGTGAGGGCGTTTGAGGAAAAGCAGACAGAGGTGTTGGAGAATTGCAGGGCAGAACTTTCAGAGTTGAGTGTGCGTTATGAGAAGTGGACACAGGCGGTATCTGACTATGACGATTACAAGCAGTATCAGCCAGTCATGAAAGAGTATCAGGCATTAAACGGATTGAGGAAAAATTCCTTTAAAAAGAAGCATGAAACAGAGCTTGAAAACTATGCGATATATCGTGACAGGGTAAAGGCAGTCATGCCGGAAAATATGAAAATATCAAAGCCATACATTGATAAGCAGTTAGCGGAGGTATTGGTACAGCAGGAGCAGATACAGAGAAATAGCAGTAGGGTTGCTACCGACCTTGCAAGGCTTTCCGTTTTCAAAGGCAATCTCAGGGAAATGGAAGCACAGCAGAGAGCGGACGAGCAGGCAAGGGAGCAGAACCGGGATAAGAAACACGAAAATACAATTTAACCACAGCGTGAGGTGCATGGAAAACAGAAGGATTTCATGCACCTTTTTTCGTTGGGAAAAGGAGATTTATGGAACAGACAGAAAAGCAGACAACGGACAAAGAACAGTGTCCGCATATCAAAAAGAAAATCGGAAGAACCACCTACAACGTGGCAATTCATTTCAGCAAAACGAGCAGGGAAACCATGACGGATAAGATTAACAGATTGATATTACATGACATAAACAGCGAAGATTTTTCTTAACTACCCTTGACAAAATCTTTCCGAAGATACATTACTTTCTGCAATGGAGAAGGCAGGTGCAGATGAGATTCCAGATGATGCAGAAAGAAAAGGACTTGGTACTCCTGCTACGAGAGCAGGCATTATCGAGAAGCTGGTTCGTATTGGTTTCATTGAAAGACGCGGTGATAAGAAGACAAAATATCTTGTTCCAACACATAAGGGTGAGGCACTTATTACCATAGTTCCTGAAGCAATTCAGTCGGCAAGTCTCACTGCAGACTGGGAGCAGCGATTACTGGAAATAGAGAAAGACACATATTCTGGTAATCAGTTCATGAGAGAGATTGATGAGATGGTTTCAAATCTAATTGATACGTATGAGATAATTCAAGATGCAGAGGTTTTAATGCATCCGGTGTATATGCCACTTGGTAAGTGTCCGCATTGTGGCAATGATGTAATTGAAAAGAGTAAAGGATTTTTCTGCAGTGATAAGGATTGCAAATTTACTCTTTGGAAAGAAAATCGCTTATTTGATTCTCTCAGTAAGAAGATGACTAAGCAGATCGCGGAGCAGCTTCTTAAGAATGGTAAAGCTAAGCTTAAGAAATGTCGTTCTGTGAAAACGGGAAAGACCTATGATTGCACGGTTGTACTTTCTGTAAATGATGTGGGCCAGGCTCAGTTCAACTTGGAGTTCGGCAATCATGGTAAGAAATAATGGCCGATGAAATCAGAATAACAAAACATGAAGACGGATCCATCACGATGGTAAATGTAACTGCAATAAATGCTTTCATTCATGATGCAGCTACGCGGGAAGCAATGAGATTGCTCAGCCATTTTGGTGAGAGTCCGTCTTATTTTTCAAAAGGAGGAACATACGAATATGGAGAAGAAGAGAAAATCAAAAATCCAGAAATGGGATGAAGTGGGTGGAGCTACTGAATTGGAAATTGAGGAAGTAACTGCAGATGCATCAGAAGAAGCAGGTGCTGGTTCTGCTATCAGCAAAAATCCGATGAGAGGCATCGAGGATATGGTGGAGCAGAATGATAATAACTTTGATGGTGTTATCAATAATTTGCCAGAGCCTAAGCCTGTAGCTCAGGTTGATTCAGAGGATGTAATCGAAGAGGTGCAGAAAAAGAAATCTGTGCTTGAGAAGATTCGAGAGAATGCTCCGGATCCTGAAAAGGTGAAGCCGATGTGTTTGTGCCCGGATAGAGAGTTGTGCTGATATGGGTGAAATCAAAGACCAGCAGATATTATTCTTTGCTACAAAAGGCGAAGTGAAATTAATTCATGAGAGAAAAGAAGCTGCCGGTTTCAAAAGCTTAAGTGCATATCTTAGGAAAATGGCAATTGATGGTTACATCATAACGATTGACCTTAGCGATGTGAAGGAGGCAATTCGCCTTCTTCGCATCAATGCCAATAACTTAAATCAGTATGCAAAAAGAGCAAATGAAACTGGAAGTATATATCTTGAGGACATTAAGGATTTGCAAAAATCTATGGACGAGCTATGGCAGGTAATGCGAGATATCCTTGAAAGATTATCAAGCATAAAGTAGGAAAAGAGGTGAGAGAATGGCTGCCACAAGATTGATACCAATGCATACTCAGAAAAATTGCTCTATCAGAAAATGTCTAAAGGATAGAACTGATTATGCCAAAAATGATGAAAAAACAAATCAGGGAGAGTTTGTAAGTTCTTATGAATGTGATCCTAAGACGGTTGATAAGGAATTTGAATTATCTAAAAGTCAGTATGATTTATTTAGTAGTTCTCGCAGGGGAGATATCATAGCGTATCAGATCCGGCAGTCATTCAAACCTGGGGAGATTACTCCAGAGGAAGCTAATCAGGTTGGATATGAAACAGCAATGCGATGGACTAAGGGCAATCATGCTTTTATAGTTGCTACTCACATTGATAAGGCTCATATTCATAATCATATAATTTACAATTCCACGTCTCTTGATAATAAACGGAAGTTCCATAATTTCTTTTTATCAAGTATCGCACTGCAGAAGGTTAGCGACCTTGTATGCTTGGAGCATGGGCTGTCTGTTATTAAACCACGAAGATATGACGAGAGGGAGAAGCGCACAGTCTATCCAAATCGAAAAAGTATCCGGGATAAAATTCGTGAGGACATTGATTTAATAATGACGAAGAATCCTAAGGATATGAATGAACTGTTGAAATTCCTAGAGGAGATGGGATACGAAATCAGAAGAGGGAAGCATATCGGTGTTAAGGGCGAAGAGCAGAAATCATACATTAGAATTGACTCGTTAGGCACCGGATATCGCGATAAGGACTTTGAAAAAATCTTTAGTGGAGAGGAAAGCTTTAATCCTCCGCCGAGAGAAAAACAGTCTCATCGATATGAGAAGCCAGAGAAGAAATTCGATATGCTTATTGATATCCAGGAGATCATTGCAAAGGGAAAAGGACCTGGGTATGAGCGCTGGGCTAAGGTTCATAATATTAAGCAGATATCGCAAACATTAATATATTTGCGTGATCATGATATTAGAGATATGGATGAACTTGCAAAAAGAGCAGGAGAGTCTTCTGCAAGATTTACAGAATTGTCGCAGACGATTAAGGATGCTGAAAAAAGATTGGCAGAGATTGCTGTTCTTAAAACGCACATCATTAATTATTCCAAGACTAAAGATGTATATGTAGCTTATAGAAAAGCCGGATATAGTAAACAGTTCTTTGAGGCACATCGTGAGGAAATACTTCTTCATAAAGCTGCCAAGGAAGCCTTTGGACAGCTTGAGGGTGGAGTTCCGAAACTCAAAGATCTTAATCAGGAGTATGCGGAACTTCTACAAAAAAAGAAGGATGCCTATGCTGAGTACCGGAGCATCAAAGAAGAAAATAAGAAACTGCAGATGGCTAAGCATAACCTGGAGCGATTCCTGAATCAGCAGGATGAGGAGCAAAAGGAAAAAGAAAAGCAACATAATAGAAGCGGGCAGTCGCTATAATCCTTATGGGGTATTTCATCAGATTTATTCTGGTGAGGTACCCCGCTTTTTTTATTTTAGCGTTGCAAAGCAATGCGTAGCTCCGATGAGAATCATCGGTTCAGGGGTATTAGGGCGCACACTCTAACAAGCGTTTTGGTGCAATCTTATATAAGATTGCATTGCTTGCGAACTTGTGAGAAAACAGGTTAGTTGGTCTAAAAAATGACCAATAGGGCGAAAAATACATTTAGTAGTAATAAACAAGTTGACTTATATCGGAAAACTTGGTAAATACAAAATATCGGAAAACTTGGTAAAGGAGAACATTATGACAAAAGAAGAGATTCTTAAGGCTGCACAGAGTAGCAAGGAAGATATTGGTGAATATGAAAAGACTGTAGTTAGAAAATCATTGGCATATGGTTCTGCTGTTGGTGTGGGATTATGTATGTTGATGGTCTTGTTAGAATTATTAATATTTAAGAAAATTGATTTTGGAAAGCCTGCGCTTATTTTTGCAATTGCCGGATATGCAGATTTTTATGAAGGACTTAAGTGTAAAATTACAAAAAAGAAAATAAAGGGAATTGTTGAGTTGGTAGTAGCCGTATTCGGCGTTTTGTTATATGTAGGAGCATTTTTGGTATGAATTCACATTTGCAATTAAAAAATAGAATAAAAGAATTACGACAGGAAAAAGGATATTCCCAAACCAAATTAGCGGAATTGGCAGGTACCACACAGAATACTATAAGCTCGCTTGAGACAGGGCAGTATTCACCTACAGCTTATTTGTCGGGATTGATTTGTATTGCTCTTGAATGTAAATGGGAAGATTGCTTTTATTACGAAATGAGTGAAGAAAAGTAGAAGGGGTTAATCGGTATGTACGACATTATTAAGAGATATGTTGAAAACGAAAATGAAAATGGCCTTCTCCTTGTTGATATGCCAACTGGATCAGGTAAGACATATTCAGCAATAGAATTTATTTATAACTCTTGTATGAATCCGGATAACAAGGATAGAAAATATATTTTTGTGACAACCCTTAAAAAGAATCTTCCGTACGAAGATCTTCGAAAGAGGTTTATTGAATCTGGAAATGAAGAGTTATGCCAGGAGAAAGTTTTAGTCATTGATTCCAATATGGACAGTGTTGTAGATGGATGGTCAGCAGATGTTGAGAGAGCTATACCATTTGAAATAAAACGCTGTGATGAATATAAAGATTTTCAACGAGACTTGAGCTTTGTTAAGAAGCAGCGAGATGATAAGTCTTCAATGATGAGAGAATTCTTATCGAGCATTGAATCAAATCTCAGAGAAAAAACAGAACCAAGATTTAGAAGACTTGTATCAGATTATCTTGGAAAAGAATATACGACAGTCGAGCAGAGAATATATGCAATTAAGACAGATAAGAGATGGCAATGGTTGGGGAAATTATATCCTGCAGTTTTTACGAAGGATAGACAGGTGTTGCTACTTAGTATGGATAAATTTCTTAGTAGGAATACAACTATCGTGGAACCATCTTATATGTTTTACAATTCAGATGTTATTAAAAATGCAGTTATCTTTATTGATGAGTTTGATGCAACAAAGGATACTATATTAAAGAGAATTATAGATAACGGATTGCATGATAAGGTGAATTATATTGAACTGTTTAAGGATATTTATGCTGCGCTTCATACTGATGAATTTCCAACTGTGCTTACTACACCTTCCAAGGAAAGAATGGAAGGAAAGTATCGTGCGCAAACTTTGGAGTCTGTAGTGGAAGGTATAAAGGAAAAAGCAGATTATATTTACACGACATATTCACTTCAGTTCAAGCATAGAACACTGGGGGAATTATCAGATACATATCAGAATTATTTGTTCCAGGATCATCAGTTTCATTCGATTCTGAATGCGAATAATTCATACATCACGATGCATAGTGATGCCGGCCAAAAAATAAATTCTATAGGATTTTCACAGAAGAAACCAATAAAAGAAAACAATAATATTCAGACTATGTTAGGTCAGCTTCGTGGGTTTATTGCATATTTTCAGGGAGCGGTAAATATTCTATCCATTAATTATATGCAGTGTAAGAAGGAGAGAAGAAAGGAAGGAGAGGATGTTTTCTCCATGGAAGCATCTATCAGATCTGTCCTTGCGCTGTTTAGATTAAGTGACGATAGCATTGATTTTCTTACCACTCAGATTATGATGGCTTCGCATAAAATTAAAGGAGAGATTGAACCCGCTGAATTTGATTTGTCATTTTATGAGAATGGCTTTAGATATTATGCTTTTGAAAATAATACAGAGCATGATATGCAATCTCAGATTATGATGTATTCTTTCCAGACAACTCCGGAGAAAACTCTTTTAAGATACTGTGAGAAAGCAAAAGTAATTGGGATATCTGCGACAGCTACGGTTCCATCAGTTATTGGCAATTATGATATCGATTATCTGAAAAATAAAATGCAGAAAGTGTATGTGGAAACCTCCGCAGAAGAGAAACAGAGATTGGTAGAATCATTTCGTTCTCAGCAAACTGGATATCAAAATATAAATATTAATACAGAGTTGCTTGGCAATAAGAGCAGCTACTCTATGCAATCCTGGGGCGATGTATTCAAGACAGATGAGATTGCCAAAAAGGTCTATGAAAGAATTCAGAGATTATTTGGTGAAGGCGAAGATAAAAATGATTATCGCAAGAAGAGATACCTTCGTGTAGCAATGGCATTTAGAGAGTTTGTTGTTCATGATGATATTTTTTCGTTCCTTTGTGTTCTTAATAAGCATCCTAGATCAAAGGATCGTGATTTGGATAAAGATGTTCTGTTTGAGATTTTTAATCTTATTTCCAAAGAAAATCATTGGAATGGATATGATAATAGAAACACAATAGTCTTTCTTGATGGATCCGAGTATGAAGATAAGAAGAGCAATCTGATTGAACGATTGGCCAGCGGGGAAAAGATTTTTGTTATTTCTGTATATCAGACAATTGGAGCCGGTCAGAATTTGCAGTATCCTGTTCCTGATTTTTTGAGTGATCATGTCGTAAAAATCAATGATAGAAGCCTTAGAAATGAAAAGGATTTTGATGCAATTTATTTGGATAAGCCAACAAACTTGATTGTTCCGCTTAGTGATAATATGGAGGAAGCAGAGTTTGTAAAATATTTGTTCCAAATGGAATTTCTTCAGGAAACATCAGAGGTCTCTGCATATGGAACAATGCTAAATATCAAGAAAGCATTTAAGACTTTTATGATGGGTCATCGTAATGATGATGATTTTGCAAATATATATCAGAAGCAAAGCGTTATGCTTCTCAGCACAAGATATATTATTCAGGCGATTGGTCGTATATGTAGAACAAATCAAAAGAATAAGAATATTTATATTTATGCTGATGACAGTATAGCTGATAGCCTTGATGTATCTGTTGTAAATGGAAGAATATTTAACCCGGAGTTTATTGCATTAGTAGATAAAGTTAAGCAGGTTGGAATCAAGAGTCCAGAGGTAATGTCCTTAGAAGATAGTGCATCACTTAAGGCAGTTCGTGTTAATAAAGAAATTAAGAATATGCTTAATAATGACTGGACTGAGGCTAAGATAAAGAAGTGGAAGGAATTAAGAAGATTAGTACTTACACGTCCTACTGTGTCAGAAGAAGAGGCCAGAAGAAACTTTATTATTAAGAATTTTTATGTTCAGCTACCTACTGCAGGCAATCAATACTTCTATTATCAGCAGGAAGATTATAACAATGTTTCTGTTTCGTTTCGTCAGGATAAGGATCATACAATGAAGGTTTCAGAAGAGGGGACGAAGCTTTCAGATATGCTGCGAATTCCGGGAGTGACTGAATTATTTGTGGCTAATGGATATGCTACTTCTTTTGGGCCTAATGATTATATAATGACACCGCCGCTTTGGAATAATATTTATAAAGGCGCGCTAGGTGAAGTGGTGGGAAAATATCTGTTAGAAAAGAACCTTGGTGTTTCAGTGAAGGAGATAGAGGATCCGTCTTTGTTTGAATTGTTCGATTATGAAATCGAAGGTAGTTCGGTTTATGTTGATTTCAAAAATTGGCATGAGGGTGTAACAGAAGACAAGGATACGGTCTTAAAGAAAGTTTCTGAAAAGGCTAAGAAGTGCGGATGCAAATGCGTTGTTATTGCAAATATTTATGCTGAAGGACAATGGGATATTTCAGATGTGCAGGTGGATGGTATCCGTATTATATCACTCCCTTGTTTGGTTAAAAATACAAATGGGAAACTGTGTTTTGATAAAGAGGCCTGGGACATTTTGAGGAGGTGTGTCGATGAGTTCAAGTATTAAGACGAATCAGCTTGTATGCTTTATTGATAGAAAACAGTTTGCCGATTGCTATGATGTATATTATCTGGAAACTATCGACAAATATATAAAGCGTGGGGCATATATCCTTGATGTCGCAGAATTGGATTATGATATTAAATCCATAAAATTTGAATCAGGTAAGAGGGTTTATTTGTTGTTGCAAAAGAACCCGGACAATAAAGATAAATTGAAAAGCTTATTGCTGGGAATCGAAGATGGAGATAAGTATTCAATTGGGAAAGTTGACGTAAGTGAATTATCAGATGATATTATCGTTCAATTATTATTGAATGCACTGGGTTCCTATGATTCAGAATTCCTTAAGTTCAACAATTTGACCGGACATCTGTATTGTTTTCATACAGATTGGATAAAACATGGCAAAGAGAAAAATGCTGATGTGATATGGAGAGTGCCTTGCCTGGAATTAAGTGTTACAAAAGAGATGTGTCTGAATCTTAATGTAAGGACATTTACTTCAGAACTGCTCCGGAATCGTATTACTTTTACAAAAAAGAAATTCGAAGACTATCCTAAATATGTGTTTGCTGCAAACAATACATTAAGGCGTCGCTTAAAGGATGATAATGAGATCTGCTTCATTATGAGGCAAATAGATGGTACGAAAACAGAAATACCATTTCTTGATTTGCAAAATATAGCGAAGTTTCAACATACAAAAATGGGTGTTTTGAATAGTGTCCTAAATACTTTTAACGAGAAGTACAGTGATATGTGCAAAATAGAATTTGCTTGCAAAGAGATTTCAAGTCGATTGGATTATTCAAAGTCTGTACAGAAAGAAAATGCGAAGAGAATAAAGGATGTATTGGAAGAAAAGGGAGTGCAGCTGATAGACCAGATTGGAGATGAATATTCAGCTATATTTACTGATAATATAAAATCTCTTTTGGAATCAAAGTATGATATCAGGCCTACCATTGGAAAGCGTGTAAGTAAAGATAAACTTAATATCATGATTATTCATAATGCAGAGTATTACAATGGTGTAAATGATCCACATGATAAGGCGTATAAGGATGCTGCAGTTCAACATATAACTTTTGAGGATTTTTCAGATAGTAGTGAGTTTGCAATTGCAACAGTGATTCATGAGATTATTATTAAGAAAGATATTCAAGAGAGAAAGCTTTCTTTATTTGATTGGAGCAAGCTGGGATTTGAGGAGTCGGTATCGTTTGGAATAGAAGCAGAGATTGACGAAATAAAAAGATATTTCTTCATTACAGTGAATCCGGATGGAGATTTTAATATAAAAGAGCAGGAACTTACGCTTTTTGAAATGGATGAATATACTGAGATGGTAGAGATATTTGAACAGGTAAGAACAAACTCAGAAATGGTCAAGGGCGTAATACGATTTGCAGATGGTAGTATTAATGTAATAAAGGACGCGGGAATTTTTACAGTTCCTGAGATAGGTGATATAGCGAAGCTCCTAGATAATGGAGATAACAAGTTTAGAGGAAGAGAGCGTAGAGAGGAATTATTGTCATCGTGTCTGGATATAAAGATGTATGGAGATGACGGGCGTTGCTATTATTTTGTTGGAACTATCGGAGAGGGTATGCGTCAAAATATTCAAAGGGCATGTGTCATAAGAAGTGTGGAAGGATATGCTGGAGCCGAAGTCAAATTTGCACAAATGCTACCAATGATGAATGTAACATTTATTCATAATGGGCAGTTAACTGTGCTGCCATTTCCATTTAAGTATTTAAGAGAATATGTGAATAGTATGTTGTAATTTATGGACCAAGTGGGTAATTATGCCTGCTTGGTTCTTTTTTGCGTTTTGGGCAAAAAAAAGACCAACACAATCAAAAGATGACAAAATACCGCAGAATCAAATTGATTTTATGCCGATTATGGGTTATTATATAAATTAGGGAAATTGCACATATTTCATCTTGAAAGAAAGGGATTGTATGGGATATTTGTCAATAAGTCAAGTGGCTGAAAAATGGGGAATTAAACAAAGAAGAATAAGAGTACTTTGCGCTGAAGGAAGGATTGAAGGAGCTTGCAAAGCGGGTGCATTTTGGTTGATTCCGGAAGATGCTGAGAAGCCAAAAGATGAAAGAATTAAAAGTGGGAAATATATAAAAAATAGCGAGGTTGTTTAATGGGAACAATTATTGAAATAAGCAGGTTGCCGGACGATGCAGCTATGATTTCGAGATTGTTGATATATATGAAAGCAATTCAGAAGATGCATGAACCGAGATCTGTTAGCAAGCCTTTGGCTGAGGCTTTGTTGGCGTGCAAGCCAAATCGACGAAGCATGAAGTTGGAGCAGATATTTAATAATGTACTGGACACGCTTCCAGACGGTGCTGTGATCAAGGACATCGATGTTATGTTCAATCCCGATTACAAAGTAGATGTGCTTAAGATACTTATGGCATCACGAAAACGAAAACGCTACAGCGTAATCTGGCCAGGAAGATGTGAAGAAGGAAAATTAATATATGGCGAGGAAGGATTTCCGGACTATAAGACCTATGATATAGAAAATTATGACATTACGTGTGTGATTGGAGGATATGGCAAATGAAGTATTCCGAGTTAATTAGCTTTAAGCCGATTGAGTCAACCATTCAGCTCTTGGAGACAGCTGATAAGAAGGTGGCTCAGGATATGGTACAGACCTATGTTATGTCTGATACTATGGCAGACAATTTAAAGGCAACTGTAATTGATCAGCTGCAGATGGAAGAGGTTATCGATAACAAGGCAGTTATGATTGTTGGTAACTATGGTACAGGTAAATCACACCTGATGTCTGTTATTGCTGCGATTGCAACAGATGCGGATAATATTGCATTCGTTCAGAATAAAAAGTTCGGAAAGGACATGGAGATTGTTGCCGGCAAGTTTGAAGTACTTCGCCTTAAGGTGGATGGTCTTACAATGCCTCTTCGTGAAGTAATCCTGGCTGAGATTGAGGACGATTTCGCTAACAGAGGAATCGACTATTCGGTACCAAATCTGGATAACGTAAGAGACAATGCCCGTCTTATTAAAGAGGTAATGCAGGCCTTCCAGTCTAAGTATCCTGATAAGGGATATTTGATTGTAATCGACGAGTTGCTTTCATATCTTACATCAAGAGATGAGAGACAGATTGTTCTGGATCTTGCATTCCTTCAGTCTATGGCTGAAATGTGCTCTAAATCCAAGATTCGACTTATCTGTGGTGTTCAGGAAAAAGTATTTGATAATCCGAGATTCAGTTTCGTAAGTGAAACCTTAAAGAAGGTTGGTGATCGTTTTACACAGATTATCATCACTAAGGAAGCTACAGCTTATGTTGTATCCGAACGTATCTTAAAGAAGACTCCAGAGCAGAAGGCTATGATTCGTCAGCATCTTGAGAAGTTCAGCGGACTCTATGCCGGAATGTCTTCTAAGATGGATGATTTTGTGGATTTGTTCCCAATCCATCCTTCATATATTGAAGTGTTTAACAAGATTTATCTGATTGAGAACAGACATATCCTGAAGAATATTTCTTTGACTATTAAGGAAATTTTCAATAAGGAAGTTCCGGCGGATAAGCCAGGAGTTATTTCCTTTGACGATTATTGGCCAGCAATCAAGTCTAACGGCCTGCTGAAGAGCGATGTTACTATCAGTCGTGTTGTTGGTGCCAGCGGGCAGCTGGAGGAGATTGTTAGCCGCTCCTTTACAAAGGCTGCATATAAGCCTATGGCGTTACAGATTATCTATGCCCTGAGTGTACATAGATTGACCACTAATGGCTTGGATGTTCAGTTTGGCCTTACTGCTGAGAATCTTAAGGATGACCTGTGCTTATATCTTCCTATGCCTGAGCAAGATGCAGACTTCCTTCTTGGTGCTGTAAATGCAACCTTAAAGGAAATTATGAAGACTGTTTCCGGTCAGTTTATTATTCATAATGATGCCAATAACCAGTATTACATCGATGTAGATAAGGTTGTTGACTATGATGAACGTATTAAGCAGAAGGCTTCCATGATGGCAGAGGGAGAGCTTAATCGCTATTTCTATACAGTTGTGTATGGCTGTTTAGAGTGGGAAGCTCGTCAGTATGTAAATGGCTTTAATATTTATCAGTATGACTTGAACTGGGATTCTCACAATATCTTCCGTGAAGGATATCTCTTTATGGGACTTCCTGGAGAGAGAAGTACAGCTCAGCCGGAAAGAGATTTCTATATTCACATTATGCCTCCGTTTGGGGATGTTAGTGCTGATACACATAACCTGGATGATGAAGTTTACTTCTATTTCAGAGGAAGTGATGAGTTTAAGGAAATGCTTAGAATGTTTGCGGCAGCAAATGCTCAGGCAGAAATTAGTGAGGGAAAAGACAAGGACGCATATCTCGGAAAAGCACAGATGCTCAAGAAAAAGCTTGTTAAATATCTCAGTGAGAATAAAAACACTTGCTTTAATGTTACCTATAAGTGCGTAATGCATCAGTTGATTGAGGTTCTTAAAGGCAAATACAACAGAGATATGACCTTTAAGGATACTATTGATCTGGCTGCATCAATCAGTTTAGATGAGTACTTTGGAACAATTTATCCTGGATATCCTGTAATGAAAACAAAGATTACAAGAAAGAACCAGGCAGACGCTGTTAGATCTGCTTTTGACCATTTTGCAGGTCGTAAAAATCAGCAGTCTACTCAGATGCTCCAAAGCTTTGGAATCCTTGATGGAGATAAGATTAGACCGGAAGGTTCAAAGTATGCTTCATATTATATCGATATGATTAAGCAGCTTCAGCCTCAGGGAGTACTCAATTATTCTGATATTTTTGAGCCTGCTAATGACGATATGTTCGTGGACAAGAAGTTTAAGATAAATTATCTGTTTACACCGATTGTGTTCCTGTCATTGGTATATGCAGGTTATGCTGTTATTACATTGAAGGATGGCAGTACACTTACTGCATCAAATCTGGACAAGGTTCCTAAGATGAGTGTGTTTGATTTGTATGAATTCAAATATATTTCAAGACCTGCTCAGATTTCTATGGCAGAACTTAAGAAATTGTTTGAAGTATTGGATATCAATCCGGCGCTTCTCGATAATCCTAATGACCGTGAGAAGGGTGTAGCAGAGCTTCTCAAGAAGGCACAGGAGATGTGCAACAATGCAGTTATCCTTGAGAGAAGACTGACTGATGGTTTTGAACTTTGGGGAGAGCCGCTTGCAAATGCACAGCAGGTTAGCATGATGCGTGGTGCATGTACAGCAGTAAAGAATGAATTCAGTAACTACGCAGCGAAGTACAATACGCCTGCTAAGCTGAATAACTTCAGCCTCTCTTATGATGAGGTTGAGGAATTAGGAAAGAAGATAGCACTTCTTAAACTGATTCCTGAATATACAACCTTTAAGACAGACTGTTCTGATATTGTTTCATATATTGCGAATATCGAATTCATCGAGCTTGGTGCGAGCATGAAGTCCGATATCGAAAATGGAAAGGCTGCTTTTCGTGAGATAAGAGACAGCATCATGGATGGTACTCTTGGTGATGCTGCAGCTCAGAAGGTAGTTGCTAAGCTGGAGAAGATTAAGGATAAATACATCGATATTTATTTCGAGGAGCATAAGAAAAAGAGACTCGGAATTGACGATGCAAAGCGCAGAGGAAAAATCCAGGAAAGCGCAGCTCTTGGCAATCTTCGTAAACTCCGTGGTATTGAAATTCTGTCATCAGCTAAGCTTGGAGAATTAGAACAAGATATGGCTGGACTTAAGGTATGCTATGAGTTAACGCCTACAGAGTTAAAGACAAGTCCTATCTGCCCTCATTGCCGTTACAGCCTGGAAGACAAGGCAAAGAATGTAATGGGTCAGTTAGACAGCCTGGAAATCAGAATTGATGACATGGTATCCGAATGGACAAAGATGCTCCTGGATACTATTTCTGATCCAATTGTCCTTGATCAGAAGAAGTTCCTTAAGGCTCAAGAAGCTCAGGCGATTGATGAGTTTGTTGCATCTGGAAGCTTGCCAAAGAAGGTTGATGATTTCTTTGTAAAGAGTATCAATGCATTACTTAAGGGATTTGAGCCGGTTGTGATTGATACAGATGATCTCATCAAAAAACTGGAAGAAATGCCGCCAATGGATGAGGCTTCTTTCAAGGCGAAGGTAAATGAAATCGTATCTGCGTATACAAAGGGAAAGGATACAAGCAAACTTCGTATCGTTGTAAAGAGAAGAGAAAGCGAGGAATAATATATGGAATCAAGAAAACTAACTAGTGCAGATCTTGATAAAATACGTGGAATCGAAGGTTTCCCGGATGCTACTGATGAAGACATTATTGCTTTAGCATCGGCTCCTTTTTATACACCATGCCCTAATCCATTTATTGAGGAGTTTGTTGAGGAGTATGGAACAAGATATGTAGAAGAGGATGATGATTATGATCGAGAACCGTTTACATCAGATGTAAGCGAAGGAAAATATGATCCAATATACAAATTACATCCATATCATACAAAAGTTCCTCACAAGGCTATCATGAAGTATATTCTTCATTATACAAAGCCAGGTGATTTGGTATTTGACGGGTTCTGTGGCACAGGACAGACAGGCGTTGCCGCTGCATTGTGTGGCAGTGACGATGGAATCTTAAAGGCAGAGCTTATGGCGCAAATGAAAGGCGCGGAATGGGGGGAACGTAGGGCAATTATTAGTGACTTGGCTCCTGCAGCAACCTTTATTGCGCAAAATTATTGTAATCCGATAAGCGATATGAATAAGTTCTCTGTTTATGCTGAAGAAGTCCTGAAACAGTGCAAGTCAGAGTGTTCTTGGATGTATGAGACTAATCATGAGGGTAGCGGGTTTATTCCACAGAAGGGTTTCATAAATTATACAATTTGGTCAGATGTGTTTATTTGTCCACATTGTGGAAAAGAACTTGTTTTTTGGGATGTTGCTGTTGATTATGATGCAGGTAAAGTTCGTGATAAATTCAAATGTGACTCTTGTGGATCATTGTTAAAAAAATCTGATTGTTCGAGAGCTAAGATCAGAGAGTTTGATGAGGGATTACAAGAAATTTGTGAATTTTCAAAGCAAGTGCCGGTTAGGATAAATTATTCAGTCGGAACAAAAAGGTTCGAAAAGAGACCCGATGAAACAGACTTAGAGACGATGAGAAAAATCGCTGACTTTAAAATTCCGTATAAGTATCCTACAGACCCACTTCCGACCGGATATAATACAGAACAGCCTAAAAACTCTCATGGTCTGACGCATGTTCATCATTTTTATACTAAGAGAAATCTAATTGCTTTAGCTTGTTTTTATGACAAAATATCGATGGCTGAACCGATGGGCTTTGCTTTAACAAAGATTGCTGGACATATAACAAAGCAGTACAGACTTACCTATATGAATGGGTGTTGGGGAGCCGGTGGCGGTCCTATGTCAGGAACATTATATATTCCATCACTTGTTAAGGAATTGAATATGTTGTCTTTTATTGAGGAAGCAGTAAAGACTCAATACAAGAGACAGTACAAAAAGGGAACTGTCTGTGTAACTACTCAATCTACAACAGATATGAGGCAGGTACCAAATAACAGTATTGATTATATTTTTACTGATCCTCCATTTGGTCAGAATTTAATGTATTCAGAATTGAACTATATATGGGAATCATGGCTTAAAGTAAAAACAAATAACGTGTCTGAAGCCATTATGAATGATTCGCAAGGAAAGGGGCTTTTGGAATACCAAGGGTTAATGACTAAATGTTTTTCTGAATATTATAGGATTTTAAAACCTGGAAGATGGATGACTGTTGAATTCCATAATTCAAAAAATGCTGTTTGGAACGCTATTCAGGAAAGCTTGCTTCGTGCTGGATTCATTATCGCTGATATTAGAACGTTGGACAAAAAGCATAATAGTTTTAAGCAGGTAGTATCGAGTGTAACAATTAAGCAGGATTTGATTATTTCGGCTTATAAGCCAAGAGAATCCCTTAAAGAGGATATGTTATCGAAGGCTGGAAGCGAAGATACTGCATGGGCTTTTGTAAGAGAGCATTTATCAAAACTTCCGGTTGTAGTTCAGAAGAATGAAATGATAGAAGTTATAAGCGAGAGACAGTCTTTCTTGTTATGGGACAGAATGGTTGCTTACCATATCATGCAGGGGATTCCGGTTCCAGTGGATGCGACAGACTTTTATAAAGGATTAGATGAACATTTCTTGAAACGTGATGATATGTATTTCTTAGCAGATCAGGTCAATGAATATGATACTGCAAGAATAAAGTCTGAAGTTGAGAATATTCAATTTAGTTTATTTGTAACGAATGAAAAAACAGCAATTGCTTGGCTGTACCAACAGTTAAGTGATAGCTACGGTGGACCTAAGACCTATGCTGAAATACAACCATTATTTATGCAAGAGGTTAAAGCCGTTGATAAATACGAAGATATGCCAGAATTACAGACTATTTTAGAAGAAAACTTCTTGCAGGATGAAAAAGGTCGATGGTATATCCCGGATATCACCAAAGAAGGTGATGTGACTAAGTTGCGTGAAAAGAATTTGCTTAAAGAGTTTGAGGGATATCTTGCATCTAAAGGTAAATTAAAGCTATTCCGTTCAGAAGCTATTAGGGTTGGATTTTCTAAACTTTGGAAGGAAAAGAACTATAAGGCAATCGTTGAACTTGCAGACAGACTTCCAGAAGCAACAGTTCAGGAAGATCCTAATATTCTGATGTATTACGATATCAGTTTGAGCAGAGTTTAAGATTTGGAGGAGATAACAGTGTTAGAAACCGGTGATTTTGCGTTCGATTCGGTTACCGGTGCCAATGTACAAGTTCTTGAAAGGATTGAAGCCTGGGGATATACATCATATCGGGTTTTCAATCCTTCAACAGGGATTGTATATAAGGCTACGGAAGAACAGCTGAATAAAGATGGCGGCACGAATACATATGATGAAAATTATCTGCGGTATGTAACGCTGTTATCTAAGATAAAAAATGAGACAGCAGGTGGATTACTGTCTTCCTTAGCAAGCGGTGTAATTCCGCTTCCACACCAGTTACATGTACTTAATCGTGCAATGGAAAGCAATAATATCAGATACATTCTGGCTGATGAGGTTGGTCTTGGAAAGACTATTGAAGCCGGAATGGTTATCAAAGAATTGAAGGCAAGAGGACTTGTGAAACGTGTCCTGGTTGTGTGTCCTACAGGCTTGGTTACACAGTGGGCATCAGAAATGCAGGAGAAATTTCATGAGAAGTTCAATGTCATTTTGCCTTCAGACTATGATACTATCCGCAGGCTGACTGATAATGAAGATGTTTATGGACAGTATGATCAGGTTATATCTCCGATGGATTCCATCAAGCCTATTGAAAAGCATGCTGGATGGACGGCGGAAAAGGTTGAGAAATATAACGAAGAAAGAATCTATTCGATTATAAATAGCGGATGGGATTTGATAATTATCGATGAGGCCCATCGTGTAGCTGGTTCTTCCGGAGAGGTTGCAAGATACAAGCTTGGATATTTGCTGTCACAGGCAAGTCCGTATCTTCTTCTGTTATCTGCTACGCCTCACAATGGAAAGACAGAGCCTTTCTTAAGGTTGGTAAGACTGCTCGATGAAGAAGCCTTCCCGAATGCAAAGTCAATCGTTAAGGAGCAGGTCGCTCCATATCTTATCAGAACCGAAAAGAGGGAAGCTATCGATAATAATGGTAACAAGCTGTTTAAGAACAGAGTGACTCATTTGGTATCCCTTAACTGGGATGAGAGACATACTTTGCAGCGTGAATTATATGAGCTGGTTACAGATTATGTTTCGAAGACCTATAACAAGGCATTAAGAAATCGCAAGAAGAATATGTGCTTAATCTTCTTGCTGATTATCATGCAGAGAATGGTTACTAGTAGTACTGCAGCTGTTAGACAGAGCCTGGAACGCCGTTTGCTTGCCTTAAAAACACAGAGTACACACCTTGGTAATTTGACCGAAGAAGACTTGGCGGAACTTGATATTGAGGACGGTGTTGAAGAGGCTTTGGAGGCTATTTCGCTTGATATGGAAGCAGAGATTGCGGAATTGGAGCTTATCATTTCTGTTGCGAAACAGGCAGAGTTTCAGCATCCAGATGTTAAGGTGGAACATCTTACCAATACAATAGATGCACTTCAGTCAGAAGATCCTAGCCAGAAGATAATTATCTTTACTGAGTTTGTTGCAACACAGAAGTATTTGCAGAAGTTGCTTGTAAATAAAGGCTATACAGTCACCATCTTAAACGGTGGCATGAGCATAGATGAAAGAAATGAGGCTCTCAGAGAATTCAGAGAAAAGACCAGTATCTTTATTTCTACTGATGCCGGTGGAGAAGGTTTGAACCTTCAGTTCTCAAATATCATCATCAATTATGACTTGCCTTGGAACCCGATGAAGATTGAGCAGCGTTGTGGTCGTGCTGATCGTATCGGTCAGAAGAGAGATGTCCATATTTACAATTTCATTATTACAGACACGGTTGAGAATCGTGTTCGTGATGTATTGGAAGAAAAGCTGTCTGTTATCTTACAGGAGATGGGCGTAGATAAATATTCAGATGTGTTGGATAGTGAAGTGGCTGAATGCGACTTTACTGATGCCTACATGAACACTATTGCGAAGCCTTATAAGATGGAAGAAAGCATCAAGCCAATTGAGACTGAGATGCGGCAGCAGTTAAAGTACTCCAGAGAGTATAAGGATGTTATCAGAGAAGAGAAGGATCTTACTGAATTGGTTGGTCAGGAATCCAACTTTGATGTTGATGCAGCCCTTCGTCTTATGCTTGCTTATTATGATGGCTGGCAGGGCGTAGAGTCTACTTTGATTGACCGCATCGGAATGACTGATGCAGAGATTACAAGGCATCTTAAGACGGATATTATTCAGGATAAGTTTTCACCTATTTTATCCGTTGGCATCAAAGATTTTCCAAATGAAGCAGGCTATTTTATGCTTTGGGAATTATCCATTTCTGATGATGAAAGTAATCAGAGAGTTATTCCTGTATTTGTGAATGAATCCTTTGTGCTTAGACCGATGGCTGGAAAGCGAATTATGGAACAGTTTTTAGACGCACATTCCAGACTTACTGTTAAAACAGTTTCTAATCTTTCATCAGAGGATTATCAGAGACTTGAGAAGATGAGCATGGATTTTGCTTATGATTCATTTGTTGAATTAAAAGAAAAGAAATTACAGAAGAACCAGGAAAGCTATAACAAGTATAAATATGCGTTGCAGTTAAGAACAGAGGCTGCGGATCATATTGGAATTGAAAATATTAGGAAGTCACGTCTGACTCGTTTAGAGAAAGAGCGCGAAGAAATAGAAAGGGCTTTTGAAAAAGGGAAGCAGGTATATCCTGATTTCCGATTAGCATTACTGGTTAGATTGGAGGCGTAGATATGTTTGCAGATCTGCTGTATGAAAAATCCTCAGCAGCCTATGAAAAACATGTCCTTCTTATCGAAGAGGACTCTTTAGAGGATAAAACAGAATACTGCGCCTATTTTGCTGGAAAGGGCTTTCAGATTATTCACTATGAGAATGATTTGGTCTATCGAGTAAAGTATGAGGACATTGTAAAGTCTGGTGATTCCCAGATACTTATGATCGCAGCACCAGGAACATATATCCCTTATGATGTCCAAAAGTGCTTTAGAGTTTATAAGGTTAGCATTGCAAATCTATTTCCGAAGATAAATGCTTCGGTTGTGAAGAAAACACAGGAGCTTAATTATGATTTGCTTTGTATGGCGTATAAAAAGAATTTTTCTGACTTGACGGACGCTGAGGATACAAAGGAGTTCCTTGAAGAAATAGTCTATGGAAAGAGCAATATCAGAGAATATGTGAAATTGCTCTGCAAACAGTTAAAAGCTGCCGTGAATGAAGCGAAGACTTATAAGGATTGGTTTGCAATTGCAGAGCTGAAATCCGAAATTCATGTGCTGTCAGAACAGTACAGAATCCCGGTGGATATAGAAGATGCCAATCTCTCTTTCGTGGATTTTATTTTAAAGAGTTTTGGAAAACTGTCTGTTGAGATGAATCCTTCAGCACCGGTGCTCGTAAGCCGGGCGATGGAATATATTACTGACCATAGCAAGAAATTCGTATTTATTGTTATGGACGGTATGTCTGAGTTTGACTGGCGTATTATATCAAAGTCATTTTCTGGTATTCATTATGAAAAAGCTCAATCAATGGCGATGATTCCTACGGTAACTTCTATATCAAGACAGTGTTTGCTGTCGAATAAGTTTCCAAAGGAACTGGAGAATCCTTGGAGCCAGAGCAAAGAAAAGAAGGAATTCATCGAATGTGCTAAGAACCTTGGTTTTACAGAGGCGCAGATTGGTTACGAGAGAGGTTATGATGCTGATTTTGGTCCAGCTGTAAAATGTGCAGCTATTATCATCAATGACGTGGATGATATGGTTCACGGACAGCTGCAAGGCAGACTCGGGATGTATAACGATATCAAGGTCTTGGCTGATCAGCATAAGCTTGTAGATACTGTAAGAAGAATGCTTGCCCAGGGCTTTGATGTTTATATTAGCGCTGATCACGGCAACACACCTTGTACCGGTATGGGTAAGCTGATGAAGACAGGCGTTGAAACAGAAACAAAGAGCCGAAGAATGATTGTTCTTAAGGACTTTGCCAATAAGGATGGTCTGTTAGAAAAATATGAGAATCTGATTGAATATCCAGGATACTATCTGGATAAACAATTTGATTACTTGATTTGTGGTGTTGGAGAATCCTTTGATGCCAAAGGTGATGAAGTGATGAGTCACGGAGGAATTACTATCGATGAGGTGATTGTTCCGTTTATCAAGATAAAGGCGGTGGATAATAATGGCTAAAATGGTTGGATATGCGTGCAGTATACGATTACCTTGGTTAAACAAGGCAGTGCAGATGCTGGAGGAAAATCTTCCTGAAGCTGAATATAAAGAAAAAATGAATGAGTATCTTTCCTTTGAGATAGATAGTCCTACAAGACTTAGAAAGACCAGAGAGATTCTGATGAATGTTTGGTATTATCCATCAGAGGAGCTTGATGCAACAAGAACAGAGGCAAGAACTTTATTGGATAAATACCCGGAGCAGTCTGCAGCAATTCAGTACTGTATGCTGTGTCTTACATATCCTGTTTTTGCGGATGTATGTAAGATTATGGGCAAGCTCTTTGAGTTCCAGGAAGAAGTTACAAATCCTGCGCTTAAGCAAAAGCTTTATGATGATTGGGGAGAAAGAGGAACTCTTGAAGCTACTACGAGAAGAATCACATTGACACTTAAGGAGATGGATATTCTTCGCAATGAAACCAAGACAAGATATATTCTTCATAAGATTCCGGTTCAGACGGAGGCGGTGCTTAATTTTGTGATTACTCAGGGAATGAAGTTGGATGGAAGCAGTTACTATTCCTATACAGAACTTGGTAATCTTTATATTCTGTTTCCGTTTAAGTACCAGGTTAGTAAAGAGATGTTGATGAATGAAGACCGATATACTATGACTGGGTTCGGTGGCGAAGTGTCCTTTACTCTGAAGGAGTAATTCGCGTGGAGTACATAAAAGGGACTTTTTTAAGAGAACAAAAGACAAGGTTTCTGTGCGATGTTGTTGTTGATAACAAAGATGTAGAATGCTATATCCCTGTTTCTTGTAAAATTAGTAAGCTGGTTGATTTGACCGGTAAAGAGGTTGTACTTCAACCTGTAGAGAATATAAATGCTCGAACCAAGTTTTCCGTGTATGCGGCCAGACTTGGAAAATATTACGTTCTTCTTAATCTGGCAGAGGCTAATCGTGTACTGGAAGCTCAACTGCAAAGAAGATATTTTTCTTTCTTAGGAAAGCGAAAGAAGATATATAGAGAAAAGGTAATAGAAGGTTATAAGACGGATTTATACATAGACGATACCAATACACTTATTGAGGTAAAGACACTGCTTTCCTTTGATGAGGAAGGCAAATTTCCTTCAATGACGTCAGTAAGAGCAGAACAACAACTGGAAAAGCTATCAGAGCTTTTAGACAAAGGATATAAGGTCATCTACATAGTTATGTCCTTGAATCCAAAAGTGAAATCAATAGTATTAAATAATGACTATGGGAGATATTGTCAGTTGTTTAGAGCTTGTCTGGATAAAGGAATGAAAGTTAAAGGTTTTTCGATTCGATTAAAGGATATGAGGCCAGAAATCTATAGTAGAATTAATTTTTATGAAAAACAGTAAGAAAGTGTGGTGTGCTTGTGGCATCAAAAAATACGTTTTCACTAGATGGGAATACTATTACCATTAATCGTGATGGATGGGAGTCGTTAGCCTTTGCAACATATCGAGAAGATTATTATGCTGAATTGACAAAGTATACATGGTCTCTTAATGATAAGGGATATCCGACAAATGCAACTTTAGGTGGTTTGCATCGATACATGGTTTCTAAATGGTATGGACAAGATGTGCTTGAGAAACTGACTGCCAAAGGATATGTTGTAGACCATATGAATAATAATCATATGGATTGCAGGATAAGTAATCTTGAATTTTTAAAACACAATAGAAATGTTGCTAAGGGAATGTATTTGGATAAGGAAAGTAAGCAGTTAGAACATCGTATTGCGATATCCTTGTTTAAAGATTTTGACACTGGCTGTTATCAAATCACGATTGGTTGTAATGATACGATTGTAACAAAGGATGCAAATGGGCAGGAGCATTACATAAATGCAATTAAGCTTTTGTATAATTGTGATTATTCGTTGGTGATTTTAGATGCTGAGTCTATTTTAACTCAATATGAGGAAAGTAATGGATTCTCCTTAAATGGCCTTCGCTACTGTGATAAGCGAATTATAGAAGCTCCGGCTATAGTATTAACTGAGGAAGAAAAAAATCAGCCTTTTGTCATTAGAGACGGAGTAACATATTTAGTAATAGGAAATGGAAAATCATTTATTAGTTCTGTCCATTATGATGAAGGGTGGATTCCTCCGAACTAAAGAATTTAATTGAAATTATTACAAAATTGTAAATAGTCTGAACAGTAAATAGAGGATAGATTTTATGGAGGCACTGCTTATGGCAGAAGAAAAGACAAAACAAGATAAAAAAGGTCGCCTTTTAGCGCTTAGAGATTACCTATATAAGTATACTGATGAGCAACATCCAGTATCAACGCAGGAACTTATAGACGAGATGACTCGTCAGGGTTATCCCGGAAATCGTAAGACCATTAAGGATGACATTGATGTCCTTAATAAATTTGGTATGGATATTATTACAAATGTTTCTAGAGGAAATTCATTTTATATGGCTTCTAGGGAATTTGAAATACCGGAGTTGAAACTTCTCGTGGATGCAGTATCTTCATCAAGATTTATTAGTGCTGCTAGAAGCGAGCAATTAATTGGAAAGCTGACAGCTATGGCCAGCGAATACGAAAAGGAGCAGATTACTCCAAGAATATTCACCGGAGATAGAATCAAAGCTAATAATCCGCATCTTTATTATGTTGTAGATATGCTTATACAGGCTATTCAGAATAAGAAAAAGGTTCGTTTTCAGTATGGAGAATTTGATGCTGATAAGCATAAGGTTCTGAGAAATGATGGAGAGATTTACATTAACAGTCCATATGGCTGTCTATGGAATGATGATTTCTATTATTTGGTTGGATATTCGGAGAAACGCGAAAAGGTTGTTACCTTCCGTGTGGATCGTATTGTTGATCTGGAAATAATGGATGATGATATTATTCCGGAACCAGCAGACTTTGATATGTCTGATTATGCAAAGATTGTTATCGAGATGTTTGATGGGGAACCACAGGAAGTGGAGCTCCTGTGTGATAATGAACTTATGAAGAGCGTTATTGATAAGTTTGGTGAAAACATTAAAACGGAGCGTGTTTCAGATGAACAGTTCAAGGCTGTTGTAAATGTATCTACTAGTAAGACTTTTTATGCATGGTGTTTTAGATTTGCTGAGCAGATGAAGATTGTTGGTCCGGAAAATGTAAAAAACACATACATCGAGATGGCGAGAAGTGTCATTGGATAAAAATATATCATTTAAGAAAAGAGGAGTTTTGTGGAAACTAACGCATATATTCAATTTGGTGAATGGTTGAAAAAGCAACCATGTTGGCTTCAAGATGCAACATGGAGAATATATAATAATCAAAAAGTCGATGATTTACAGATTAGTGCATATGTTCAGATGTGTATTGATGAAATTCAAAAAAAGGACATCGTTCATAAAACCATCGGTGACAAGCAATTGGGACAATCAAATGATAAAACAAAGATGTCTATAGTGAGTATTAATAATGTGTCTAATGTAAATGCATTGGCTGATAATGCTGAACTCTCTTTTGGTGAATCAGGCGTTTCAGTTGTGTATGGCCTAAATGGTGCTGGAAAGTCTGGATTTATGCGTATATTTAAGCATGTTACAGGTAATCCCTATGCAGAGGTTATTCAAAAAAATGTTTATAAAAAGAGTAGCGGTAATAATCCATCGTGCGTTTTTAATATTATTGTAGATTCTAAAGATGAGAGTATTCCTTGTGACTTATCTTCGAATAGTAGTAATACGAATCTATCCCAGTGTGATGTTTTTGATACCCGAATATCTGGAGCTTATATTACAAGTTCAAATAGTGTTTCATATGAACCATTTATATTTTCTGTTCTGAAAGAATTGGCTGATATTGCTAGCAGAATTGAATTTACAATAAAAGAAAGAATTGCAAGTATTCCGGAATCTGTTATCAAAATTCCTGGGGATTTATCTCGTAATGATAAAATTGGTTGGTTAAATGTGATTTCAGATAAGACTTGTATACCATCAGAGTGTTTATCTTGGAAGGAAGCAGATGACAAGAGAATTGCTGAATTGATTAGGCTTCTTGATATTAGTCAAGTCGAAAATGCAATTAAAAGTTTGGGCAACCAAAAGCATCAATTGAATAGTGTTTTAGATGATATGAATCAATTGAAGAAAGCATTATTAGGAGATAAACGCGATGAATTAATAATTGCCTATGATGATTACATGGCGAAAAAAGAGCAGTTTGAACTTGCTCAGAGATTGTTTTCTGAAAACGCATATGAACAAGATAAAATAAGTGTTTCTGTTGAAGCGTGGACTTCGTTGTGGAAGTATGGGAAAAGTTACTATGAAAGCTGTTTGCACGAGATAAATAAGAATTCGTTTGCAAAAGAAGGTTCTATATGCCCGCTTTGTCTACAAGAGGTTAAGGGGGACGTTTTAGCAAGATTTAGTTCTGTGGACGAATATGTCAATGGAAGTTGTAATAAAGACTATCAGGAAGCAAAAAAAACATATGAAAAAAAATTACAGAGAATATTAGAACATACATTGTCTTCAGCTATTGTAGATAATATGCTTCAAGAATTATTTGAAAAAGACTTCATAGAAGAAATTGTGAATTTTTATAAGTTAATTGAGCAATGGATAGCATGTGAAGATACATGTTCAGTATATTTTAAGATAAAATCGATTGATACGATTGAAATAATTGATAAAGTTGAATCTGTTGTGAATGGACTTGTTTCAAAGATAAGCGAACTAAAAGAAAATCTAGATATTGAAAAAAGAAAAGAACTTCAAAAAGAGTTTGAAGATATGCAGTATCGGAAGTGGGTCAATTCTCAAATTGATGTCATTAATGGTTTGATTAACAATGAGAAGAAAAAAGCTCTATTAAATGAAGCAAAATCCTTACTTAAAACAAATCGTATATCTAATGAATCAAATACTTTAGCGGAACAATTAATATCAGAAGCATATATAAAACGGTTTTCAAGTGAGTTGAGAAAATTAGCGCCACACTTGAGGGTAAAGCTTGAAAAGGGACAATCTAGTAAAGGAAAATCACCATATAAGGTTGTATTAGATACAGAAGATAAGGCTCGAAAGCATCCACAGGATATATTAAGTGAAGGTGAGCAAAGAATAGTGGCTTTGGCAGCTTTTTTTGCAGATGCAACAGGCCGAGATGAACTTACACCTATTGTAATAGATGATCCTATTTCATCGTTAGATTACAATTATGAAGAATCAGCTACTAAACGTATAGTTGAATTGGCAAAAAATCGACAGGTTATTGTGTTTACACATAGAATTTCATTATTGGTAGGTATAAGTGAGCAGTGTGAAAAAGAAGGTGTTCTATTTTGCGAGAGACATATAAGAGGTACCACTACAGGGAAAGGTGTTTCTGATTTTGAGGAAACATATCATGGTAAGATTGCTACTCAATTAGTGGGTATTCAAGGAAGGATAAGAGAAACCAAGAAGATGGATCCTTATTCACATGAATATGTAGATAGCTGCAGTCGAATCTCGCAACAATTACGTATCTGTGTAGAACGCTCGGTTGAGGATATATTGTTTCAGCAAATGGTAAAAAGATTTAGCAGAAGAATAATGACAGGGAAGTTATTAAAAATGGATCGCATTACTTCAGCTGATTGCCAGATTATTGACAATATGATGACAAAGTATTCCTTTGGTGAACATTCGCAACCAGAAGACAGTGGATTGATAACGATGGATTTAGATGAAGTTATAAATGATATTGATAACTTTAATGCTTGGATTAGAGATTATACAAAGCGAATAAATGCGTAATAAAATAATGGCTGGGCGAATTTTTGCCCAGCTATTATTTTGCGGTCAAAAAATGATTGACGTCGAACATAAATTCGGATATACTTTCTTATAGGAAACGGGAAGTTTCCTTTAGAAAGGAGCGGCGTATGAGACATAAGTCAAATGATCGAATGATGCAGATTAAAGACTTCGTAGAAAAATATTATTTAACAAATCGCCACTCACCGTCCACAAGGGAAATTGCGGAAGCACTCGGTATTGTTAAGAGTACAGCCTATAAGTATTTAGTCGCTATGAGAGATCAGGGCATGATTGGATATGATGGTGAGAATGTACTTACTGATAAGATCGAAAAGGCAAATGTGGAATTAACCAGCGTAGCAGTACTCGGATCCATATCCTGTGGTGTGCCTCAGCTTGAGGAGGAATATGCGGAAGAGTTTGTAACCCTGCCAGTGTCCATGTTTGGCAAAGGTGAATTTTATTTCTTAAGAGCTAACGGTACTTCCATGATCGAAGCCGGAATTGATGATGGAGACTTAGTATTAATCCGTAAGCAGTCAGTGGCCAAGGATGGTCAGATTGTTGTCGCTCTTGTAGATAATCAGAATACACTTAAGAGATTCTTTGTGGATGAGAAGAACCATTGCATCAGATTGCATCCGGAGAATAAAACAATGGAAGATATCATTGTTCCGGAATGTGTGATCCAGGGGGTGGCAGTTAAGGTAATTAAATCCTTGGAGTAATTGTTACAAGTTCATATTTGATTTCCTGCAGTCGGCATGCTTATCCATGCGACGGAACTCGGCTGCAGGGAAGACTCATCAACGGATTCGATTCCCTTGAATCCGCACGAGCAAATTATATTTTATGTTTGGAGGAATTCATTGGTGAGTGAAACAGCACGCAAAGAATTACAGTTGGCTTTCTGCCCAGGATGTGGGACCTTTTTACAGAAAGCAGCTATAGCACAGTCAGAGATGATTTGTCCTTGTTGTGGTAAGGACGTAGTAGTATCTATTAAGAATGGCAAGGTTATTGTATTTGAATCAAGAAGAGAGAGCGAGCAGGATCCAGAATATATGATGAGGGTGAGAGCTATGACCTATCTTAACAGGATGAGAAAAGCAAAATAATAACTTGAATCGTAACACGCAGATATAGTAAAAATTGAATAGAATGAGATTTCCTGGGTGAGACCAAAGGCAGCAAAAGGCGGTAAGACCTATGTGGTTCGTCAGGAAGTCAAGAGTTTGTGATAAGAGCTGTATTTGTACAAAATGAGACATTAGGAGCCTACAAAACGGAAGTGACCATATTTACTGGTAGAAGTGTATCTATTAGTGAAAGCCATTTGGAGAACGTTTTGTGGGCTCTATTTTTGTACAGTACAGAGGGAGCCTTGTTAAAGTGTGGCCCAAAACACCTTATATCCGGTCTGCTTCCGTTTTTCGGGCACCGGGAAGGTGAAGAGAATGAACAATATTACATTAGCAGAAAATACTTTAGGACAGAGAATTAAGGCACAGAGAATTAGAATGGGATATACGCAGGAGCAGTTAGCTGAAAAAATGTTTGTTCCAAAGACAACAATTTCGACTTATGAGCGTGATGCATCAGATATTAAGAGTAGTGTTCTTGTAGATTTAGCGAATTGCCTTGCTACAACTCCGGATTATTTATTGGGATTTGAAAAGGAATCAGATCCGATTAGTGAAAGTGTAATTGCTGTATTGAGTTCTATAAAAGATGAAAAGGTGAAAGAATTGCTACTTAACCAAATAAAATTAGCTGCACAGATGAATTTCTAAAATATGGTATTGACAAACTTACGTATTTGGGAGTATTTTATAATGATTTAGCGGTGCACAGCTAGATGGGAGGCTTGGGAAAGAAAGGAGACAGTATGTACACATATGTAAGTAAGAAAAGACTCTCCGGTCCCCAAGCCGAGGTAGAGGACATTCTTGAGGAACTAGTTGATGTAATGGAAGAAAAATATGGTATGAAGGCCTCTATTATGACTGTTGGTAGTGTAAAGAGTAATCTGGTAACTGCTGATGAGGACGGTCATTTTGATCTCGATTATAATATTTGTTTTTCAAAGGTACCGCAAGATGTTCGAAATAATCTCCAGGGATTAAGAGGGCGTGTTAGAAAAGCATTTGATGATATTGCAGGTGATTTGTTTTTCTATGGGAGAGAAAGAAAATCTGTTATAAGGTTTGAACATTCGGAAGAAAACTATAATTTGGATTTAGGTATTTTGATAAGAAATAATAACGGTCAGTACTGTAGATTGGTTGTTGATAGGAAATCTGGAGAATATCAACTTAAAGAGATTGCTTTGTTATATGATGCATCTAAGAAGGAAGATTATATTTTTAGCCATAATGGTAAGGACCGATTAGCATCACTATACTTAAAGAATAAGAATAAGCATCCGGAAATAGATTCTTTTCATATTTACCTTGAAGCAGTAAATACTGTCTATACTGAAAAAGGAGGACAGAAAATGAGCAAGGTATCAGGTAATAACCATACTCAGAAGCAGATGGATAATCATGCTAATCAAAAGAATCCGAATAACTCGGCTTCTAGAGCTGCGGCAAATAATAGAGCTAATCAAATGAATCCAAATAATCCTGCATATCAAAAGAGTAGAGGAAATAAGTAAATTTTATATTGCATGTTCAGATGTAGAGGCAGACTCAGTGGTTGAGTCTGTCTTGTTTTTTTGTGAAGGTACGAGGAAATCGTACATAAAGTACGAGCTTTGGGTAACGATTTTCTCCGTGATTATCCGTAGAATAATATTTGTAATCGAGATACAAAAAGCAAACCGGTTGGCTTTAGTACATCGAAATATTGTTTTACAGGAGATACACGATGGAAACTAAAGCAAATGATAGAGATTTAATTGGATCATACAGAACTGCAGATCCACAGGGAAGATTGGAAATTGTATTTGCCAATTATCATATTTTCCCTAAGGTAATTCGCAAGATGGAGAAGAAGACACAGTACAAGATAAAGGCTGAACGAGAATATATCAGGAGTCATGCCAGAGGCGAACTTGGAGTAAGAGTTCAGACTTCTAATCTAAGTGACACTACAGCTGATGAAGCTATTGCAAATGTAACGCTGGAGGAAGCCTTTACTACAGGAGTAGTTGATGAAGGAATGTTACGAGGAATTGATAATGCTTCTGAATATGAAGCTGATATTAGAATCATCAGTATTATGAAGGATGATTATGAACTTATTGAAGAATGCGTGGAGGATTTGGATGATGAAGATTGCCGGCTTATGAAGGCGTTCCTGGTACAGAGAAAGTTTATTAAGGAAATGGCTTGTGAATTCAATCTCTCCTACGACACGATAAAGCGCAGAATTAAATATCTAAAAGAATTTATCAGAGATGATGTAATCGAATGTATGGAACTGAATTGTAGACGATAAGGAGAGATAAAGATGGGATATTATAGAAAGATGCCTGAAAATGTAGAAGGCTTGCAGATTGCAGGAAAGAAATTTTATAAAGCAGCTGAGGGAGCTGCACTCTATTCAATGGGAATCCACACCTTTGAAAGAATTGCTAAGGATGCCAAGGCAAAATACAAGATTGGCAAGTCAGCTCTTTATAATGTGGAAAAAATTGATGAATATTTAGAACATTTTTTAGAGGAAGAATAACTCTATGGACAACCATAAACAATCATGAAGGAATAGCTTAAATTTGGCATAAAATAGCTCTTGAAAAAGCATTTTGCACCATATATATTTATGGTGAACGCGTAAAAAAGCTATTCCTCTGGCGAATCAGGAGGAAGATATGGCATCAAGAAAAGATTCAAAAGGTTATGCTCTTAGAACAGGAGAAACTCAAAGAGCGGATGGTCGTTATTGTTTTTCGTACCAAGATAAGAGAGGAAAACGTCACTATAGATATGCAAAGACTTTAGTGGCATTGAGAGATATTGAAAAAGAAGTGCGCAGGGATATGGAGGATGGCTTGGATTCTGCGCATGCTGATAAGATTACTCTGAATGAAATGTATGATAAGTACATGGCCCAGAAGTATAACTTAAAACCATCTACCAGGAATAATTACATTTATTGTTATGATCATTTTGTGAGAGACACTTTTGGTAAAAGACGTATTGCAACCATTAAGTATTCTGATGTAAAGGAATTCTATAATTGGCTCATGTTTGAGCAGGGAATGAAGGCGAATACTCTGGACAATGTTCATACGCAGCTTCATCCAACATTTGATCTGGCAGTAAGGGATGATTTGATTCGAAAGAATCCATCCGATGGTGTAATGACTGAAATTAAAAAGAATTCTGCGGCGTTTAAGCGTCAGCGTCATGCCTTGACTGCTCCACAGCAGAAGGCATTTATGAATCACCTTTGTAATAATTATGAGTTTCACGGATGGGAGCCGGTAATCACAGTTCTTCTTGGAACAGGGATGCGTATTGGTGAATGTTTAGGCCTTTGTTGGAGTGACTTGGATTTTGAAAAGAGAATTATCAAAGTATGTAAAACTTTAATCTACAGGCCGGAGCCTAATAATGGATGTGTTGTTCATATATCAACACCTAAAACTGAGGCAGGTGAAAGAACGATTCCAATGATTGATGAAGTATATGATGCTTTTTTAGAAGAGTATCAGATCCAGAAGGTCCTGGGCTTTGGTAATAATGAAATCGATGGCTTTAGTGGGTTTGTATTCTCCACCGGTGAAGGTAATGTTTACACACCTGAATCTGTGAACAGAGCCATTAAAAGAATTTATGAAGATTATAATAAGAAAGAAGAGGAAACTGCCAAGAAGGAAAATAGAGAGCCATTGTTGCTTCCACATTTTTCATGTCATCATTTGAGGCATACTTTCTGTACAAGGCTTTGTGAGAATGAATCGAATCTTAAAGTAATCCAGTCGGTAATGGGGCATTCTGATATTCAGACTACTATGGATATCTATGCAGAATGTACTGCGGAGAAGAAGCAGGAGGTTTTTGCAACCTTAAATGGAAAGATTATGATTAAGTAATGTTAAAGATGACTGTTACAGAGGTCACAGAAGATTAAATAAAGTTAGGCTGGAATTCATAATGGGATTCTGGCCTTTTGTTTTATTTTGGATAAATATGTAACTATAAGTTGCATGGTATGAAAAAATCTGGATAAAAAAATATACATTCTTTCGAAAAAACTCCCTTGAAAAAGTTGTTAAAAGTAAATATACTATAATAAAAGGAGTTGATTTTGTTATGTTGAAAAGAAAAATTGAACAGAAACTTATAGATTGGAAAAATGCTAAGGAGCATAAACCCTTGATTATCAAAGGTTGCAGACAATGTGGAAAGACTTTCTCTGTATTGGAATTTGCTAAGAATAATTACAAGAATGTTGTGTATTTAAATTTCTTTGAAAATCCGGACTATGCTTCAGTATTTTCAGGCTCACTAGAAATTGACAACATTATTATGATGCTTTCAGCATTGTTAGGAAAAGGTGCAGTATTTGAAGCGGGAGAAACCGTTCTTATTCTTGACGAGATCCAGGAGTGTCCGGAGGCAAGAACCGCACTTAAGTTTTTTCAATTGGATGGTCGCTTTGATGTGATAGGTACCGGTTCATTGTTAGGGGTAAAGGGATATGGAAAAGAACCTAGATCTGTTCCGGTAGGATATGAGACAGTGATCGATATGTATCCATTAGATTTTGAGGAATTTCTTTGGGCAAATGATATTGGAGAACCAATAATAAATATGTTAAGAAAGTGTCTGGAAGAGGCTAAACCTGTTCAGGAGGCGATTCATAACAAAATGAGGCAGCTTTTATTGCAATATACGGTTGTAGGTGGTATGCCTGATGTTGTACAAACCTTTGTTAATACGAAGCAAATGAATGATGTTCTTAGTATTCAGCGTGATATTATTCGATCATATGAGGACGATATGGTGAAATATGCTGAAAAAGCAGATAAATCCAGAATCAAAGAATGTTTTCAGTCTATTCCAAAGCAATTAAGTAAGGAGAATAAAAAGTTTCAATATGCTGTCATTAAAAAAGGTTCTACAGCATCAAAATACATGGGAAGTCTCCAATGGATAGAAGATGCAGGGATTATATCTAGGTGTTATAATTTATCTATTACCGAATTACCTTTGGATGGTAATGCAATAGAAGATGTTTTTAAGGTATACATGAAAGATTGTGGATTGTTTATCAGTATGCTGGAGGACGGCACACAGTATGATATTTTGCAGGGGAAACTGTATGGATATAAGGGGGCTATTTTTGAAAATTTAATAGCAGATATCTTTTCTAAAATGGGACGTAAATTATATTACTACCATAAAGATTCCGGTTTGGAAATCGACTTTGTTATGAGATATAAGGGTGAGTGTACGTTGGTAGAAGTAAAAGCAACAAATGGTAATACCAAGAGTACAAGAACGATTTTAAATCATCCGGAAAAGTATCATGTTAAAAGTGCGATAAAATTAGGTGATTATAATGTGGGTAATGAGAATCAGATTCTTACATTGCCGTTGTATATGGCATTTTTGTTAGATAAGATGTGATTGATGTGGGAGAAGTGGATTAGCAGATTTTTTGTAAAAACGGGGCAAAAACTATGAATTAAAACCTGAAAAACAGGGCAGAATACAATGAAAACAATTGCAAAAACGGGGCAATATGATGTATCTGGAGGTGAAGTCTTGTGTTTAGAAAGATTCAATCTTTAATGCTGAAAAGGAAGGTAAGATTCTCTATCTTCCAATTTATATGAGTTATCTTCTTAAAGAGCCTAAAATCGATCAGTTAATAGTTGACTTAGATATTTCCGGGTTATAGATTGTGACAAATAGATTTCGTGAAAAGAAAAAATTTTGATTGAAAATCAGCAATGAAGAACTTATAATGTTTATGTAGCATTTTGTCTGTATTTTTTTCGGACAATGCGAAACGTTTATAATTGTCCATGATAGATGTGGAGAAAATGGTTTGCCACAATGAGGACACATCGATTCTATATCATCATGGAGCATCACGGATATCTAAAAAAGCATTTCAGCAAGCAAAAATGATTATCACGGATAATCACGAAGGCAAAATGGAAATTCTTCCAATGAGTTCCCGACGATGAAGTCATTAGACAAATAAATCTAGTATTTATGCGGGTTTGCGGACTTTGAAATTGTATGGTACGACAAGAGTACGACAAAATAACCTGTCTTAAAGGGTTAAAATAAACGATTTTAAATTAAAATCGAGTCAGTTCAAGTTCATATTTTGTACTATAAGGACATTTTTCTAAAAGAAATTTTAGAGAAGTGTCCTTTTTTGCGTTATTGTCAAAAAATTATGAAGTGGAGGAAATAAACATGAATAGTACAGCGTTAGGAGCAGGAGCCGAAAAAGCTCAAGAAATAATTTTTATCAGCGAAGCATATGAGAAATTCTACTATGAGAAATTGAAAGAGGTGAGGTATCAGGATGTGTACCACAAGGCACTTTGCTATTGTCTTGGCATTAGTGATGATACCAGAAGAAATGCGAACCGCATTTATGATTTTAAGACAGGCTGTGTAAAGACAGAATGTTTACATGAAGGCTGGCAGACCAGCGGAAGCGTGAAAGTAGTCAGAATGGCGTTTAATCTGTACTGCAACGGTACACCAAGCGTTGACGATTGCAAGGACGCAGAGGAGCAGATCAATGAGTGTAGGCAGTATACGGTGGAAGAATTGTTCTGCTATGCCTACGCACCGTATTTTTGGCAGGCGATACAAATCCGGTATCCGGAATATGCAACCGTAAACCTAAAACTGTATGCCCTGTTTGGAGGAGCAGATTGATGTTAAAAGTTCGATTGATGGGAACAAAGAAATTCCACAGGGCTTATGTGGAAGTCAGAAAAAGCAACGTAAAAAAAATCAGTAGAAAGCAAAGGAGAATTTATCATGTGTAGAGTTATAGCAATCGCAAATCAGAAAGGTGGAGTCGGAAAGACCACCACAACAAGCAATTTAGGAATAGGACTGGCAAAACAGGGGAAAAAGGTACTTTTGATTGATGCCGATGCACAGGGCAGTCTTACCGCAAGTTTGGGGTACACAGAGCCGGACGCAATCGAGATAACATTGGCATCGGTCATGGGCAGTCTGATTAAGGACGAGGAAGTTGAGCCTATGGAGGGTATTTTACACCATGAGGAAGGAATAGACCTTATGCCGGGAAACATTGAGCTTTCCGGTCTGGAGGTTTCCCTTGTGAATGTCATGAGTCGGGAGCGTATCATGCAGGAGTACATAAGCATGGTGCGGGATTATTACGATTACATCTTAATTGACTGTATGCCTTCACTTGGAATGATTACCATAAATGCCTTTGCCTGTGCCGACAGTATTTTGATACCTGTGCAGGCAGCATATCTGCCCGTTAAAGGTTTACAGGGGAAGCGGGTAACATATTGGAAGCGCATACGGGTGCTAAAAAATTAGGCGGATTTACTTCCCTTCCATTGGAAACAGGAGCTATGGGATTAAATGACCGAATGGATTTCATGAATATGTTTCAGAAACAGATCAACGATATGAAACTGTTGAGCCAGAAAAGGACTGCGGCATATTATCAGTACAGTATGCAGGCATCTCAAAGCTATTTTTACAATGTGAAGAGTGTGGCGAAGTCACACAGATTGATTTTATAGAAAAATAGACAAAAAATCGCACCTGCTAAACTGCAAGTGCGACACTTTTGTTAATATTACGAGTCCTACGCAGCTCCAGGACGGAACAACATATGACTCTGATAATATTATACACCATATTTGTATGAAGTCAAACAAAAAATTATTCAGATAAATCATTAGAAATTTCTTCACTTAGAAGGCTTTCATCATTATCAGAAGTAGTAAATTTTTCGCTTACAGGATAGGAGAAATTTTTGCCCATTTTCTGAAAGCCATATTCCAGATAATGTGATTTGGGGATGAAGTTGTTTTCCGTAAGATTATGTAGTTTGGCGAAAAGCGCTACAAGCCATTCCTGAAATTCTGTTTCTGGTTCTTTTTGGTCAAGCTCATTTTCGTAATAATGCCTCACGATACCAGCAAATATATCGGCGAACTGCACTGCAGGAGTTACAGCAGAGCTGACAAACAAGGGCATTTCTAATATGTGATGGAAAGAACGACCAAACTTCGTTTTGAACAGAAAACCTGTAATTGCCTCAGCAATTTTTCGGTCAGCATCCTCATGTACCTCATCAAATATCATCATTGCTTTGCCATAGTGATGATGGTTACAGTAAAATTCAACCTTTTTTAAAAGAAGGTAATACTGCTTCGGAAGATGATGTTCCGGAACAATAATTGGTTCATCTGGCTTGTCCATAATTACAGCGAAAATAGCAGCGTCATAAGAGGTAATGATGTCTACCATGCCCTCAACATATGCTTTATTATTTGTACGATTCTTGGTAATTGTCGCTTCACGAATAAGTTTTGTAGACTTTATTTCGTCCTGTTTTCCATAAATAGAATCTTTTAATTTGTATATCTGATTTGTGATTGGTTTAATATCATTCTCATGGATACAGACACCAAGCAGGATCGGATTCTTGGTTGAATCTGTAGGGCGAGGATAGAGAAGTCTATAATCTCCTACTACGAGAATGATAAGAAGGAGATGAGAGCCAGCGGTCTGGCAGAGATAGCCAAAGTACTTCAGACTACGCCGAATTATCTGCTGGGTTTTGCAGATAATAATGATGGATTTGCGGACGAAGCGCTTGGTTTGTTGCGAGATGTGAAGGATCAGTCTGTAAGAGAGATTCTTTTGAAGCAGATCATGGCACTGATTTGAAAAAATGTATTGCCTTTGTCCGTACATTGACTTATAATATGGGTAAAAGAAAGGGGCGTGATGATATGGCAGCTAAATCAGCAAATCTTTATGCAAGAATAGAGCCGGATGTTAAAGAACAGGCTGAGGGAATTCTGGCTACTTTGGGGATCCCGGCATCTAATGCTATCAATATGTTTTATAAGCAGATCATTCTAAATAGGGGGCTTCCGTTTGAGGTAAAGATTCCAACTGCGAGACCTGTTGATATTTCGAGAATGAACGTAGAGACTTTGGACATGGAACTTGAGAAAGGATATGCGGATATGCAGGCAGGGCGTACCAAATCTGCAGCTCAGGTTTTTGCGGATATCCGAAGGGATTATAATGTATGAAATATGATGTTACCTTTACGGAGCAGGCTGAGAACGATCTTCGCGGTATCTTTGAGTATATAGCATTTGATCTTCTTTCGCCTGAGAATGCAGCCGGACAGCTTGACCGGATCGAAGAAAAAATCCTTTCTTTGGGAGAGTATCCGGAGAAGTTCCGGCAATATGAAAGAGAGCCCTGGAAGAGTCGAAATACACGAGTTGTGCCTGTTGATAATTATGTTATTTTCTATATCCCCGATAAGACAAAGAAATTGGTTACAGTGATTCGGGTTATGTATTCCGGAAGAGATGTAGATAAGCAGCTTGATGAATTTACAAAGTTATAATCATAAATCCTATGAGGCGTATGAGACATTTGGTTTCATACGCCTTTTCTTTTTTACTTTTTTGAGTTGACTACAGGTCAACAGAAGTTGACCGTTTGACGAACGATTTATTCCGTGGCGTTCCGTAGAATGACATATGTAAGCAAGAGGTGACGCAAGCCGGCAAGCCTAACCTCCAAGAAACTTTATGGAGGTGCGAACATGTGCATTACAGAACAAAAACTGGTGGATGCCTATGCAAATGGGAATCGTGTACAGCATTCAGCATAAGAAGTTGCTTGAGCTTGCAGATGCGGCAGGAACTCTGTATAGAATCGATGGCTACGTACTGATCAATCGAGAGGTGTTTGAGGAGTATTTAGAGCAATTCCGTCAGCCACCGAAGACGAAGGCCAAGGCTGCACCCAATTTCAGCAGGTGAAAAAAATGAGTGGGACCATATGGATGTATTCAGATCGAATGGATGACTGGGACATCATGTTTGCACACAAGTCTTTCATAACATACCGAGAGGGTTGTGATTACTACGATCTGACAGAGAAGGTAATGATAAGACTGGCTCAGGAAGCCGGAGCTGTATATAAGATGGGAACACGATTTGTTCGGATCAGAAGAGATGTATTTGAAGAGTATTTAAGAGAACAGTACAGGAAGGAGATCTCCTGCGCCTTCACAAGTGAGATCTTCAGGGTGTTTGTTGATAAATTTCAGAAAACCTCTGACATTATTTTTATAAGTTCGAATGGTGCCGGGTTTCAGATTTCTAAGCTTGCCAACATCTTCGATTTTATTCATATATGATTCGTACATAAAATAACCTCCATGAAATAAATGTGGTAATAACAATAGTAACTACCCATCATGGAGGTGCATTTGCAAAATAAAACTGCTTGTGTAAGCAGCCTAAAGATGATATTCTTTTCATAGGCAGTTGTTGGGACTAAGCCCGTGTTTGAAATTTGTTATTGGTGGTACTTTAACAATACTATCTTGGGACAATCCTGTCACTGCCTTTTTTAGAAAAAGTAAAAAGCTGCGCCACAGCCTTGGCAGGCCATCGCGCAGCGATTTTGTTCACTTTCAGTTTGGTGAGGCAACTTTTCACCGAAAGAGGATGAATACAAAAAGTTCAAGGAGAAAATCTCTATCATGAAGTTAATTCGTATATTTCACCAAAGCCAATCATCTCAACAAAAAAATGGAACTTTTCAGGGCATCAGTTCCTTTACACTACATATCATCGCCATGCTTCTTATGCTGTGCGACCATTTTTGGGCGACTATTCTTTCCCAATACGCCTGGCTCACCTGGGTAGGCAGGCTTGCTTACCCCATCTTTGCCTTTATGCTGGTGGAGGGCTATTTCCACACCCGCAATTTGAAAAAGTATCTGGGACGGCTACTCTTTTGGGCGATTTTATCTGAGTTGCCTTTCAACCTGATGTACGGAGGCAGCCTGATCTATCCCTTCCATCAAAATGTACTTTGGACATTCCTGCTGGGACTTTTGTTTATTACCGGTATTGAAAAAACGCGCCATAAAGGAAAGCCTCTGCTGACGATTATCGTCTTTTTGCTTTCAGCAGCCGCAGGCTATGTGCTGGGTTTCCTTGCTATGGTAGATTATTTTGGATATGGAATATGGATGGTACTGCTTTTCTACCTGTTCCGTGGAAGAAAATGGTGGTGCCTTCTGGGACAATTTGTTGGACTGTGCTGGATTAACTCGGTGTTAATCGGAGGTCTCTCCGTTCCGGTACAAATCTTTGGGCACGAAATATTCATTGTACAACAGTCAATGGCATGTCTGGCACTCGTCCCCATCTGGCTGTACAAGGGGAAACAGGGACCGCACAACAAAATCATCCAAACCGCTTTTTACGCCTTTTATCCAGTGCATATGCTGATTCTTTCACTGGCAGCACTTCTGTAGTGCCAGCTTGCTCCGGACCACTTCTCAAAAAAGCTCTTACCGCTCATCAAATTACTTATAAAACTATCAGCCTTTCGAAGAGACTGAAAGAAACAGAAGGGTTATCCGATTGGTAAAGCAGGAGCAGATATACCGATAGGTGCAAGAATTATTGCAATATGCGATTCGATTGATGCTATTACATCTAACCGCTGTTATCGTAAAGCACATAATTTTGATTACTGTTATGAGGAAATAGAGAAGAATCTGGGGAAGATGTATGACCCGATTGTGGGTATAGATGTACTCGATAACTGGGATGAGATAACAAGTGTGGTCAATAGATAAGCTGTATTTATTAAAAAAAGCATTCTGAATTTCTCGTAGAATTTTTGTACTATATATGCTATAATGTTGAAATAAATCTAGGTTAAGGTTTATACATATATAAGCAAAAGGAGGAGCGTAGCTTGAGGCATTTACCATTAAACATTCGTGTCCCAATCGAGGAAGATAATCCCAGCATTATTCGTATGGAAGAAAAGTGCATAAAATGTGGTATGTGTAAGGATATATGTACCAGCCAGATTGGTGTGCACGGAACATACACATTAGAGCAGACTTGTGGGGAGGCAGTATGCATCAATTGTGGGCAGTGTGCCAATGTGTGCCCGGTAGACAGTATAACGGAAAGATATGAATATAATTATGTAAAAGAGGCAATCAAAGACCCGGATAAGGTTGTAATAGTCAGCACATCCCCTTCAGTAAGAGCAGCACTTGGCGAAGAGTTCGGTATGCCAGATGGCAGCTTTGTACAGGGTAAGATGGTGGCTTTACTCAGAAAGCTTGGAGTTAATTTTGTTCTTGATACAAACTTTGCAGCCGATTTGACAATTATGGAGGAGGCAAGCGAGTTAATAGAGCGAGTTACTAAGAACACCGCACCTTTGCCACAGTTTACCAGCTGTTGTCCAGCCTGGATAAAGTATGTAGAGACATACTATCCTGAGATGATTCCTAATCTCTCAACAGCAAAAAGTCCAATTGGAATGCAGGGACCAACAATTAAGACATTTTTTGCTAAGAAGAAGGGAATTAATCCAGAGAATATTGTTAATGTGGCACTTACACCATGTACGGCAAAGAAGTTTGAAATTCGCAGAAATGAAATGAACGCTGCAGCGAAATATCTTGGAATTGATGACATGCGTGACATGGATTATGTTATCACTACAAGAGAACTGGCAAAATGGGCCAAGGAAGAAAATATTGATTTTGCCAGTCTTTTAGATAGTGATTATGATGATTTCATGGGCGAAGCTTCTGGAGCTGCTGTTATTTTCGGCAATACCGGTGGTGTTATGGAAGCGGCGCTGAGAACAGCATACGAATATATTACAAAAGAGAAATCTCCAGAACAGCTTTTGAATTTTACACCTGTAAGAGGTTATGATGGTGTTAAAGAGGCAACTGTAAAAATTGGAGAGCTGGATGTAAGTATAGCTGTCATTTATGGAACTGCTAATGCGGGAAAAGTAATTGAAGAAATAAAGAACGGAAATAAACAGTATCATTTTGTTGAAGTTATGACGTGTCCGGGAGGCTGTATCGGAGGAGGTGGACAGCCAAAGAATGTTATGAAGGACAAGGATGAAGTCAGAAAAGCAAGGATTCAAAGCCTGTACACGAAGGATGAGGCAATGATTATTAGAAAGAGTCATGAGAATCCTGATATTAAAAGAGTATATGAAGAATTCTATGGGGAGCCATTAAGTGAGCTGGCTGAAAAAATGTTACACACTTCATATGAAGACAAGAGCAAAATATTAAATAGAAAAGGAGATAAAGAAATGGGTAAATGGGTATGTAGTGTATGTGGATATGTACATGAAGGAGAGCAGCCACCGGAGCAGTGTCCAGTATGTAAGCAGCCGGCATCGGCATTTAAGAAAGAGGATGCAGTATCACCAAAGAGCAAATATGCAGGAACAAAGACAGAGAAGAATCTCTGGGAAGCATTTGCAGGAGAGTCACAGGCCAGAAATAAATATACATACTTTGCTTCTGTAGCAAAGAAGGCCGGATATGAGCAGATTGCAGCATTATTCTTACAGACAGCTGAGAATGAGAAAGAGCATGCCAAGCTTTGGTTTAAGGCGCTAGGAGAGCTGGGGGATACAGCAGAAAATCTTTTACATGCAGCTGAGGGTGAGAATGCTGAGTGGACAGACATGTACGAGAGAATGGCTAAGGATGCAGAGGAAGAAGGATTCACTGAGTTAGCAGCACAGTTTAGAGGTGTTGGAGCAATTGAAAAACTTCATGAAGAGAGATACCGTGCATTGCTTAAGAATGTAGAAGCAATGGAGGTATTTAAAAAGAGTGGAGTAACTATGTGGGAATGCCGAAACTGTGGGCATGTAGTTGTAGGACTTGAGGCACCGGAAGTTTGTCCTGTATGTAATCATCCGCAGGCATATTTTGAAGTACGTAAAGAGAATTATTAATAGGGAGTTTTTTTATATGAAATATTATATTTGTGAGCATTGTGGAAATATCATTGAATATGTGAAGGATTCAGGTGTTCCAGTTATGTGCTGTGGTCAGAAGATGACAGAGATTGTACCGGGAACCAGTGAGGGAGCACATGAGAAGCATGTACCTGTTGTAATAGTGGATGGAGACAAGGTGACTGTTGAAGTTGGTGAAGTAGAGCATCCAATGGTAGAAGCACATTATATTCAGTGGATTGCTATTGAAACAACAAGAGGTGGTCAGAAAGTTAAATTAGAATATACAGATAAACCAAGAGCAGAGTTTAAACTTGCGGATGGAGAAAAATTTGTGGCAGCCTATGAGTACTGCAATTTACATGGGTTATGGAAGAAATAAGATATAGCAAATAGAGGTACAAATTTCAGTTTGTCGTGGAAAAAAGATTGGTCCATATCCATTATAGAAGGAGAAGGATTCTTGTCGGCTACAGAGAGTGTTGTATTTTGTTTCCGAAACTCTATTAATAGGTATGGAAACATTTTCAAAGGGGGAATCTTGTTTTGTAGGGATTTTGTAGGGAATCAACGCAGATGCAGCAGCTCATTTGTTTCTCTTTTGCAAAAGAATACGGACTAAAAATGAAGCGTCAGCTCATCATCGAAAGGTGATGGGTATGGCGCTTTTTTCATGTCCGAAAATCAGATGACGATCTGAAAGAACAATACAACATTCAAACAGGAAATGACAGAGGATCTGAAGCAGAGGCTTTACGAGAGAGGCACCTGCGATGTTGAGATATCTATATAGTATCTGTGGGATATATTCTACAAGATACTATATAGATAAAATAATAATTGTCCCAAAAACTTGACTTTTGTCCCATTATATTGTATTCTGTTTTCAGAAAGCTGGAGGTGGGTTTTATGAAAAAACAAAATGTATTAAACTTGATAAAATATCATGTTGAAAGAAATGAAAATGGCTTTCGTAATGAGGCAATAGGTATAGCGAGATACTTTGATAGCATTGGCGATGATCAGTTGGCTGAATACATTATGGGACTTATCGCAGAATCTAATTTATATGCTCCACAGGGAAGTGATTATGAGAGCGATTTCCTAAAAACTATAGATACAAGGGGAGCAGATCCTTTGTATCTGCCAACAGAGATATCCGAAGATGTTAAAGGAATAATTAATGCAGTAAATCATAATGTTGGTATAAATAAATTTCTGTTTGAAGGATTGCCTGGTAGTGGAAAGACTGAGGCTGCAAAACAGGTTGCAAGATTATTAGATAGAACTTTGTTTTGCATTGATTTTGAAAACTTGATTGATAGCAAATTGGGACAAACAAATAAAAATATTGCGACTGTCTTCAATGAAATAAATAGTCTTCCTTATTCGAATAAGGTTGTTGTTTTATTTGACGAGATAGACGTAATTGCATTGGATAGAATCAGTTCAAATGATGTTAGAGAGATGGGAAGAGCGACCTCTACCATTTTACGAGAATTAGATAGATTAACGGATTTGAACAAAGAAATAGTAATTATTGCAACGACAAATTTGTTTTCTAATTTTGATAAAGCACTGGTTAGAAGATTTGATGCAGTAATTAATTTTGATAGGTACAAAAAGGAAGATTTAATAGAAGTGGCAGAGTTCTATTTTGCTTCTTTTGTTAAAAACTTTAAGAGCGTATCAAAGGACACAAGGTTGTTTAAGAAAATTCTTAATGTCTGTCCCAAATTACCATATCCGGGAGAGTTAAAAAATGTTATCAAGACATCACTGGCATTTAGTGATGTTAATTCAGAGTTTGATTACCTGAGAAGATTATATAATAATCTTATTGGAAATATTGACGGAACCGATATTGAAACATTATATGCGCAAGGTTTTACTGTACGTGAAATTGAAAAGCTGAAGGGGAAGTCAAAAAGTAGTGTATCCAGAAAATTAAATAAGGAGGGGGTACAAGATGAATAATGTCCTTGAATTGAAAGGTAAACGCTTTGTGCAAGAATCCAAGAAGGGTAATGGTGGGGGAGCAGCAATAAACAGTAAAGTTGTTGTTACTAATAATCATGTCAAAAAGCTTCAGTCGAAACTGCAATCATTGAGAGAATTTTGGATGAATGAAGATAAGCCATTTTCCGGGATATTGATAAGTGTTCATTACAATAAAATAGTTGCAAAAACCAATCGAATATCAGGATTATTTAAAGGTGATCAATCAAATTATGCGATTGTTGGGGCAAAATTTAACACAGAGAAGACAAAGCACATAATCACCTATTTTTTAGAAGATGTTGATATTGAAGATAGCATTAAGCTATTAGAAAATGTGAGTAAAGTTTTGACAATATATTTTACAGATGGTATTTCCAAAGAAGTATTTGAACAAAAAATACTTTTTGATCGAATTGATTTTAAAAAGTATTTTTTGAGTAAAACACTATTTAGGCAAATTGTTGCAGATGTTTCATATATAGATGACTTCGAAGTTGAAATGGCTCGCAAACACGACAAAGAGAGTATTATCACATTATTTGATATTGGAGTTGATGTAAAGTCTGTTTTTAATAAGATAGGTATTGATATACTGTCGTCTAGAATACTTGATAATAGAACCGTTTATCTCGATGAAAATCAAATGAATCTTTTGTACGAGAAGGCACCGTATCTGGTGGCAATGGCAACAGAGAATTTGTCAGATTTATCGCCGGATGATTTTATTGAGGAGTATGAGAGCGATATTACTTCGATACCGAATCCAGGAATTGAACCAACAATAGGTGTTATTGATACTTTGTTTGATAAGCGCGTCTATTTTTCTAAATGGGTGGAATATCATGATATGGTTGATGATAATATTCCAAAAGGCCAGAATGATTATCGTCATGGTACGGCGGTATCCTCGATAATTGTAGACGGACCTAAAATGAATCCATGGTTGGATGATGGATGCGGTAGATTTAAGGTACGACATTTTGGTGTCGCAGCGGGAGCACAATTTTCATCTTTTACTATTATCAAACTTATTAAAATAATAATTGAGAGTAACAAAGACATTAAGGTTTGGAACATTTCTTTGGGTAGTAATCAGGAAATAAATGATAACTTTATTTCAGCAGAAGCAGCTGTGTTAGATCAGATTCAGCATGAAAATGATGTAATATTTGTCGTTGCAGGTACAAATAAATCTCGTGAGGATGTAAACAAAATAGGTTCTCCGGCAGATTCGATAAATAGTATGGTAGTCAATGCTGTAACAAAGAGTGGTTTGTCTACCAAATATTCACGTAAGGGGTTAGCTTTGTCTTTCTTTGCAAAACCTGATGTGAGCTACTATGGTGGAAGTGAAGAGCAATATATTCAGGTGTGTGAACCTTTGGGAGCTACATTTGTTGCAGGAACTTCTTTTGCCGCTCCTTGGATTGCAAGAAAATTGGCATATTTAATTGATGTTTTAGGATTAAATAGAGAAATTGCTAAAGCATTGATCATTGATGCTGCCAGAGGCTGGAACGATGCACCAACTCCAGAGGAAGTGGCACTGTATGGTCATGGAATTGTTCCTATTAAGATAACAGATATTATCCAGACGCCTGAAGATGAAATCAGATTTTTGGTTACGGATGTGAGTGAAAAATGGAATACTTACAATTATCATTTTCCGATACCGTTGAAAGCTGATACTTATCCGTATTATGCCAGAGCTACAATGTGTTACTTTCCGTTATGTGATAGAGCACAAGGAGTAGATTATACAAATACGGAACTTAACCTTCATTTTGGAAGAATTCAAGATGATGGCAAACTGAATGAAATAAATGACGATAAGCAGAACTTAGATGATATAGGAGAATCTAGAAGTTATATCCTTGAAGGTGATGCAAGGGAACGATTTAGAAAATGGGACAATGTTAAGTATATAGCAGAAAAGGTAAAGGATAGACGTGTTCCCAAAAAGTCCTATAGAAATAAAAACTGGGGAATGGAAATAAAAACAAACAATAGACTTGATCCTGAAGATGGTGTTGGATTGAGATTTGGAGTAGTTGTAACAATTAAGGAAATGTATGGTATAAATCGAATTGATGAATTTATTAAAAATTGTAATCTGAATGGATGGCTTGTTAATGCAATAGACATCCAGAATAGAATAGAAATACATGAGAAAATAAATGAGGAAATTCGTTTCGATTAGACCACATAGATTTACATCAAATAATAAAATAATGAACTATTAGTAGTCTGGGGGATTGAGAAATCAATCTACAGGCTGCTTTTTGTTGCACAAAAATGGAGGAAAAGTCATGGGTAGAAAATCAAGATACTCAGAATATGCCAAGGGCATGAAGAAAAAGGCTGACGCAAAGAATGCGGCAACCAAATCTCATAACAAATCAATTAAGGACAGACTGAAAAATCTGAAGGAAAGGATATATAAATGACTGGAAAAGTTTGTTATAGTATGAATAAATCCAAAAGACCTAGATGTAGGAAACCGCAGGAAACAGTCAGTGAATAACACAAAACAAATAACGAAAATTTGTGAAAATGAGGAGGAAGCAAACTGTGAAAATTGTAACAGCAATCGATTCATTTAAAGGAAGTATGACTTCGATGGAAGCAGGACTTGCAGTAACAGAAGGAATACACAGAGTAGATTCAGATGTGGATGTGCAGATCAGACCGCTGGCAGACGGAGGCGAAGGAACGGTAGACGCGCTTGTTGCTGGAATGAATGGCATGAAACAGGAGATTCAGGTGACGGGACCACTTGGAACACCGGTAGTCTGTGAATATGGAATCATTGAAAGCAGCAAGACGGCAGTAATTGAGATGGCAGGAGCAGCGGGAATTACACTGGTGCCGGATGAAAAGAAGAATCCACTTTACACAACGACTTACGGTGTCGGGGAAGTAATCAAAGATGCGATTGGAAAAGGCTGTAGAAGATTTATCATCGGAATCGGAGGCAGTGCAACGAATGACGGAGGTATCGGGATGCTGCAGGCACTTGGATTCGGATTCATGAACAAGAATGGACAGCCGGTACCATTTGGTGCAAGAGGTCTGGAAGAACTGGAGACGATCACGGATACCTATGTGATACCAGAACTGAAAGAATGTGAGTTCCGGATTGCGTGTGATGTAACAAATACGCTGTGTGGAGAGCAGGGAGCAAGTGCTGTTTACGGACCGCAGAAAGGAGCAACGCCATCTATGATCATGCAGATGGACAAATGGCTGGCATATTATGCGGCACTGGCAAAAGAAAAATTTCCGAAAGCAAATGCAAAACAGGCCGGAACCGGAGCTGCCGGAGGACTGGGATTCGCATTTTTAACATTTACCAATGCAGTGCTGGAATCCGGGATCAAGATCGTACTGGAGGAGACACAGCTGGAAGAATATATCAAAGATGCGGATCTGGTAGTTACGGGAGAAGGAAGACTGGACAGACAGACGGCGATGGGAAAAGCACCGATCGGAGTAGCAAAGCTGGCTAAAAAATACGGAAAGACAGTGATCGCATTTGCAGGATCGGTAGAACGGGATGCAAGAGAATGTAACGAGCATGGAATTGACGCATTCTTCCCGGTTTTACGAGGCATTACCACGCTGGAAGAAGCCATGAAGAATGAAAATGCGAAGAGAAACCTGGCAGATACTGCGGAACAAGTATACCGTTTATGGAGATAAGGCAGAACAGGTAAAAAATGAAAAGAAATAAAGTCTGATACTTGGTGCACTCATCGGTGGCATGATCGGAAGCGGAAGTCTTATCTTTTACGTTATCCTGACGCCTGTGGTGAAATTGCAAAGATGATTGAAGGAAAGCGAGGATGAGAAAATGAAGCAATATGTAACGCTTGATAAAAGAAGTAAGAAAGCGCAGAGGGAATATTATGCTAAGCAGCGAACAACATGGGGAGAACTGAATCCGGTTACAAGATCAGTTCCGAGTGGAAAGGCTTACAACAGAAAAAAGGAAAAGCAGAGAATCGGTGTTGAATTCAGAAATGGATTTGATGCCGATTTTTTGCGAAGTTTAGTGTTGTTCATACATTTTAGGAGTAAACGCTCCATAGCGAATACCTTGACAACTATAAGCCGCTTTTGCGGCCTGCTGTAAATTCTATTTTCGAATGTTTTCCGGAAGCGCTGGTGACCAGGGGAGCAACTCTTCCAAAAAGCTGCGAT
>NZ_VUMU01000014.1 GCF_009695995.1 Waltera intestinalis | reverse complement strand
CCGTCATGACGAGAACTACTCATCACTTTTCGTAGAAAATTCACATCCGGAGACCTTACATCGAGACATGTGTATCGCATGCTCCGGGAGTTCGTGGATTTTGCCAATGTATTCAACTAACTCTCAAGTTACACTAACTCAATTTGCCGCTATAGCAAGATTATGTTATATTAGGTTTATCTTAGAGAAATGAGTGAGAGTAATGGCTGGAATTGAAAAAGTAATTTTTATGAATATGTGTATGGTCTATGATAAAGAAGGTAATGTGGTGGCACTGGACAAGGTTGGGAAGAATTATTCGGGAACGACGTTTCCCGGCGGGCATGTGGAGCCTGGGGAGACCTTTAGGGAGTCGGTAATCCGGGAAATCTATGAGGAGACCGGACTGACGATTCAAAATCCAAGACTGACCGGCATTTATCACTGGATGACAGGGGATATAAAGAATGTGGGCTTTTTATATAAAACGTCGGAATATGAAGGAAAATTGATCTCATCCGAGGAGGGAAAGGTCTACTGGATCTCCGGAGAAGAGTTTTTGAAGAAGCCGCTGGCGCCCGGTATGGAGCAGGTGTGGCAGATGATGCATGATGAAGATGCACAGGAATGTTTGCAGACATTGACGGAAGAAGGCATTGTATCAAAGATTCAGTAGGATATTTCGGAGGCAGGAGGAAAATAAAATGATCAACAAATTACATATGGCAATGATCGGACTTTACCATGGAGATGCAAAGCGCATTCAGCATTTTTGCAAGGTACACAGCTATGCAAAACTGATTGCGGAAATGGAGAATGTGGATGCTAAGACCTTATTTATTTTGGAGACAGCAGCACTGACTCACGATATCGGTATCCATCTGTGTGAAGAAAAATACGGAAACTGTAACGGAAAATTACAGGAAAAAGAAGGTCCGGCCATTGCCGAAAAGCTGCTGGCAGAGCTTGGTTTTTCCAGAGAAGTTTCCGAGCGGGTACAGTATCTGATCGCCCATCATCATACCTACAATAATATAGATGGAATCGATTATCAGATTTTGGTGGAAGCGGATTTTCTTGTAAACATGTGTGAGGACGAACTGTCTGAAGAAGCCTTGCAGAACACCTATCAGAATATTTTTCGGACGGAAACCGGGAAAAAGATCTGCAGAGAGATGTATGATATAGCGTGACTATTTGGCGAAGGTTATTTTGAAAGTGTATGAGAAAGTACCCGGAGCTGAGGTTTTCCTGGATGGAAAACTAAGTTTGACCAGACGAAAGAAAACAGAAATATGCAATATACGAGGAGAATATCATATAAACAGGGACTGGTCACAAAAGAATAAGGAAATACAGACTTTGTTCGGAAGAGAAACCACTTACAGGGAGGAGATCCCACATGAGAAATAGAAAAGAAGAAATATTAACGGTAGCTCTGCATCTGTTTGCCAGAGATGGCTATGAAGCTGTCTCAGTCAGTCAGATCGCCGGAGAGCTTGACATGACGAAAGGAGCATTATACCGCCATTACAAGAGTAAAAGAGATATTTTTGACTGCATTGTAGAGCGCATGGAGCAGGGAGACAGCGAGCAGGCTGCAGAGTATGACATGCCGGAAGATGATAAAGAGAGTATGCCGGATCAGTACAAGACAGTGTCTTTGGAGGAATTTGTCGAATATAGCAAGTCTATGTTTGCATACTGGACAGAGGATGATTTCGCATCATCGTTTCGGAAGATGCTGACAATAGAGCAGTTTCGGAGTGAAGAGATGCAGGGATTATATCAGCAATATCTTTCGTCCGGACCCGCCGCATATGTGAAAGATTTATTTGAGAGCATGGGAATTGCGCATGCCGAAGAGAACGCAGTCCGATTTTATGCAACGATGTATTTTTATTACAGCGTATATGATGGCGCAGACGATAAGGAAAAAGTGAAAAATGAATTTGCATCGGCGATCGGCAGCATGGCACAGGAATGGATAAAGCAACCAAAGTTAACACAGATCCGAAAAATCTGACAAGTTTGTATGGTGTAAATCTAATCCGACAGAACCTATAATGAAGATGTCAGAAAGGAAGTGGTGATCATGTTGTCAGAGAATCTTGTGATGTTACGTAATTTAAAGGGACTCACACAGGAACAAGTGGCAGAAGTAGTGGAAATTTCAAGACAGTCTTATGCTAAATGGGAGCAGGGGGAGACGGTTCCGGATATTGAAAAATGTGACAGACTTGCATCCTTCTACGGAATTAAGCTGGATGCTTTGATGCACTATGATGAAAAAGTCGGGAATACCAAAATGGCTCCGCCACCGGAAGGAAAGTTTTTATGGGGAACGATAAAGCTGGGCAATCGCGGACAGATTGTAATTCCGAAAGAAGCGAGAGACAAGTATGGATTGCAGGAGGGCTCCCGGCTGGTGGTATTGGGCGATGAAGAAGGCATTGCCCTGATACAGGCAGAAAAGTTTGAAAGCCAGTTAAAAAGTGCGCTGGAACTAAGCAGAAAAATGATTGCGGAGGATTAGAATATGAAGTGTTCAAATTGTGGAAAAGAAATGAGGAAAGGTTATTTATTCAGCAGTAAGGATGGAGCTTTCAGCTTCGCAAATGAAGTTCCCGGAGTATTTGAGAATGCAAAAAATGCAGATGGTTTTGTAGAAATTACAAAGCTCAAACCCAGTCACAGAACACAAATAGAAGCAGAATGCTGCGAAGAATGCAGAATGTTGGTGATTCGTTACTAAAGGGTTGAAAAAACAGCTTGCAAAATAAAAGGCACAGTGCTACTATAACCACGGAAAAAACAAGTTGGAGGTGAATTTCATGGACAGTTGCGATGGTTATGGGCGAAGTAGAAAACACGGTGCTTTTTCCTGCAAGCATGGTACAGCTGTCTGTGGAAAGTGACGGTCGTACTTTGATTTGTTGTGCATAGAGATTCATGCAGAGGAAGCATCGTGTGATGCTTCTTTTGTTTTGCCCTTTACGTTGCATCGAAGAATGAGAACGAGAAAGGAGAATTAGATTATGAACAAGAAATATTCCGAACTGGCAGAATTATTCCGTAGCGAGAAAACGGATGAGGAGATCCTGGATTTCCTCTTAAATTATCATAAGAACGATATTGCCGATATGATGGCAGGGATGACAGAGGAAGAACGGAAGCGACTGTATCATCTGCTGGGAGCGCAGAAGGTCGCAGAGATCTTCAAATACATTGAGGAACCCCGTAAGTATATCCGGGAACTGTCCGTGGAGAGTGCTGCGAGAGTGATCTCCGAGATGGATTCCGATGACGCCGTCGATTTGTTGGAAGATCTGGATCCGGAAGAGAAAGAACAGATCGTCCGGATGCTGGACGAGGATGCAAAAAAAGATGTGAAGATGCTGCTGTCCTATGATGAAGAAGAGATCGGCAGCTGCATGACGACGAACTACATCTGTATCCCGGAGAACCTGACCATCAGGCAGGCTATGAGCGAGTTGGTAAAGCAGGCCGGAGAAAACGACAATATCATGACCATCTATGTGGTAGATGAAAAGGGTGTTTTCGCCGGAGCCATCGATCTGAAGGATCTGATCCGGGCAAGAGAAAATACACATCTGGAAGATCTGGTGTTGAAATCTTATCCCTATGTGACCGATCATGAGAAGATCGATGATTGTATGGACCGGATCCTGGATTATGCGGAGGACTCGATTCCCGTATTGTCAGAAGATAAAAAGATCCTCGGTGTCATCACATCCGAAGACCTGATCGAAATGGTGGACAATGAGATGGGTGAGGACTATGCAAAGTTAGCAGGTCTGACCGCAGAAGAGGATCTGAAGGAGCCCACACTCCAAAGTATGAAAAAGCGTCTGCCCTGGCTGATCATCCTGCTGTTCTTAGGCATGGCGGTGTCTTCCGTGGTAGGACTTTTTGAAAATGTGGTGGCGGTGCTTCCAGTTGTGATCTGTTTTCAGTCGCTGGTATTGGATATGGCGGGAAATGTGGGAACCCAGTCCCTGGCAGTGACGATCCGCGTGTTGATGGACGAAAATCTGACGGGAAAACAGAAGTTCCAGCTGGTGGTCAAGGAAGTAAAGACCGGTTCCTTAAATGGTATTTTGTTGGGCGTGATGGCGCTTCTGTGCCTTGGTGTTTATGTACATTTTTTCAAGGGTTATACCTGGATGGGAGCCTTTGGCATCTCCGGCTGCGTGGGAGTCTCCCTCTTAGTGGCCATGGCAATCTCCAGTGCCGTAGGTACGGTAATCCCCATGTTTTTCCATAAGATCAAGGTAGACCCTGCAGTGGCATCCGGTCCCCTGATCACCACGGTAAACGATCTGGTGGCAGTGGTGACTTATTATGGAATGGCATGGTTACTTTTGATCCGATAGCCGGACTGCCGGAAATCATCAGTGGATCCGGTGAATAACAGTGTTGGTAATGGTGTTAGAAATTCAAAAATAAGGAGAGATCATGACTGAGATATTATTAGGTTCCCATGTGGGAATGTCAGGAAAAGAGATGTTTTTAGGTTCTGTGAAGGAGGCAGCAGAGTACGGTGCCAATGCACTGATGGTCTACACCGGGGCACCCCAGAACACGAGACGCAAGGAAATCGGAGAACTGAGACTTGATGAGGGGCTTGCCTATGCCGAAAAAGCAGGTATCCGGGAAATCATCATTCATGCCCCTTATATCATCAATTTAGGTAATATGGAAAAGCCAGAGATGTTTGATTTTGGTGTGAAATTCCTGGACAAAGAAGTAAAAAGAGCCGCCGCCTTTCACAGTAAGGTACTGGTACTGCATCCGGGATCTTCCTTAAGTGCCGGTGTGGAAGAAGCTGTGGAGCAGATCGCAAAAGGACTGAATCTGGTGCTTGACGCAGATGACAGCAAGGTCAATATTGCTCTGGAGACCATGGCGGGCAAGGGCAGTGAGGTTGGCAGAACTTTTGAAGAATTGCGGATGATTTATGATAAAGTGGATCGAAAAGACAGACTGCGGGTATGCTTTGATACCTGCCATGTAAACGATGCAGGATATGATCTGGTGAATGATTACGAAGGTGTGTTTGCGCAGCTTGACAAGATTCTGGGATTGGACCAGATCGCAGTGATCCATGTGAACGACAGCCTGAATCCCTTAGGAGCCCACAAGGACCGCCATGCCAATATCGGACAAGGCACCATTGGCTACGACACGTTGCACCGGATCGTCCATGATGAGCGGTTTGCAGAGGTACCAAAGATTTTGGAGACACCATGGCTCTGCGCAGAGGGAGAAACGAAGAAGACGATCCCGCCGTATAAGCAAGAGATTGCATGGCTGAAAGCCTGAAAAACAGAGAAATACGAGGGTAGACAATTGAAAAAAAGGATTATCACAGCAGTAGCGGTATTTGGACTTTTGGGCGTAATATTATATTTTGCGTATGCACAGACAGCGGCGCAGAACAATGTGAAGCATTTCACAGCTTTTTTTGCTGTGGAGGGAGAAGCCATTGACCAGAATAATGATATGAAAAAAGAAATCGCACGCCTGACAGGTGCGGATTGTGAAGAATTGTGGCTGGTGGGACAGTCCAAGGAAAGTGCCTTGAACAGTTATATTGTGAGTGGGGAATATCCGGATTTTATTTCCGGAGATACCAGTCTTTATGAGGCAGGGGCATTACTTCCTTTAGATGAATACTGGGAGAATTATCCCAATATCAAAAATTACCTGACGGAAGAACAGTGGGAGAGATTCCGCAAACCGGACGGTCATATCTATTGGATCCCACAGTTTGGTGTGACCCATGGCGAAGATGTGGAGGTGACCCACTCAGGTGAAGCCTTCTGGATCCAGACCAGAGTGCTGAAATGGGCGGGGTATCCGGAGATTCATACTGTGGATGAATATTTTGATCTCATCGAGCGCTATGTGGCAGCGAACCCGGTAATGGAGGATGGAACACCGAACATTCCGTTTACGATTTTGTGTGATGGCTGGCGGTATTTTTGTCTGGAAAATATTCCGCAGTTTCTGGATGGTTATCCAAATGACGGAAGCTGTATTGTGGATCCGGATACATTACAGGTTTACGATTATAACACCACAGATACTGCCAAATGGTACTTTAAAAAGCTGAACGAGGAATATCACAAAGATATTCTCGGTGCAGAAGTATTTACAGAGACCTATGAGGATTATCTGGCAAAATTATCCACGGGTGCGGTCTGCGGTATGCCGGATCAGTGGTGGCAGTTCTACTATTCGATTCAGAATGCCTATGATGAACAGGGCCTTAGAGAACAGGGCTGCGATTATGTTCCACTTCCGATTACCAGAGAGGAAGGAATCGCCAATCAATGGCATGTAACGCGCTCTGCAGAGCTGGACAGCTCTACAGGCTTATCCATTACGGTATCCTGCGAGGATATTGACGGAGCTTTGCAGTTTGTCAGCGATCTACTGGAACCGGAGATCATTAAACTGCGATTCTGGGGCGAAGAGGGAGTCGACTATAGCGTGGATGAGAACGGATTGTTCTACCTGACTGAGGAGCAGGCGAAGCGATGGATGACTTCGGAGGAAAAGAGAAAACACTTTTGTTTTTATTCTTATTTTCCCAGAGTAGAAGGAAAGCTTCCCGATGGGATCAACGCATTTTCCCTGGAATATCAGACAACGGAATTTTTTAAAAATCAGCCTAAGGACATTCAGGAATGTTTTTCTGCTTACGGAGTGACAAATTATGTGGATATGATCGGCAATAATGAGGCTCCCGGGGCATGGTATCCCATGTATAGCTACACGACATCCCTATCTGCCAATTCTCCTGCCGGACAGGTCAGGGATCGGATGGATGCGGTGAAACACAAATGGCTTCCTCAGGTAATCATGGCAGAAGATTTTGAGACTGCGTGGGAGCAATATATGGAAGCATATGATTCCTGCAATCCTGAGATTTATTATCAGATGTTGCAGCTTGAGGTGGAAAAAAGAGTAAAAGGATAAGTTTTTAACAAAAAAGTATAAAAAACAAATAGAAAAATACCTCTCAATTCCTTTAAACTAAAGAAAAGGATTGGGGGTATTTTTTTATGAACGAGAAGAGAAACGGAGCTTTGGACAGATATCCAATAGAAAAAAAGAGAGCAGGAAGACCATCTGTTACAGTGAAAGAAGACGGCACAGTCATTTTTTATCTGTATGCACCGGCAGCAAAAATAGTACAGGTTGCCGGACTGGGAGGATATTTTACAAATAAAAAAATAGATCTTATGCCCGATGGGCAGGGCGGATTTTTTGCGGAAGTTCAAGATTTTCACTGGGGGATGCATTATTATTTCTGGTATGTGGACGGTGTCCGGATCTGCAATCCGTACGCCGGAATTTCTTATGGGTGTTTTGCTGCGATCAATACTTTTGAGGTGCAGGAGAAGAATGTGGATTTCTATTTTGCAAAGGATATTCCTCATGGTACGGTCAGCATCTGTAAATACGTTTCGAAGGTGAGCAGCCACCTGAAGGAATGTTATGTCTATACACCTTATGGATATGAAGAAGGAGATGAAAGATATCCGGTATTGTACCTGCAGCATGGCGTAGGAGAGAACGAGACCGGATGGATCTGGCAGGGGAAGGCAAATTTAATCATGGACTGTCTGATTGCAGAGGGAAAGTGCGAGAAAATGATCGTGGTCATGAGCAGTGGCTATGCCTTCAAAGATGGAGAAAAACCTGTATTTTACCCCGGGAATTTTGAGAGTGAACTGATCCACAACATTATTCCTTATATTGAAAATAATTTCCGGGTGAGAAAGGGAAGAGATTACCGGGCGATGGCGGGACTTTCCCTGGGATCGGCGCAGACTACGGATATTGTGGCAAAAAATATGAAGTTATTTTCTGCTGCCGGTGTATTTTCCGGAGTTGCTATTCATGAGATGGAACGGATCTGCGACAGCGACGAGCAGCTGGATGTGGTATTTATGTCCTGTGGCACTTATGAAGAACAAATCAGAGAAGGAATGGAGCAGATAGAACAAAAGTTTGAAAATGCAGGAAAGTATTGCATTTCCAAAGTATATGAGGGATATCACGAATGGCATGTCTGGAGGAAAAGCCTGTATGATTTTGTACCGTTATTGTTCCGGAAAGCGGGGGCAGAAACGGATGACATTCCGGGGGAAAGAACAGCCAGAATCACAAGACAGAGACTACAGCGACAGACCATGGAAGAACAGATACTGATGTTTGATCCGGTATACCGCCAGATCCGCTTTGAGACTGATGAAGCAGGGAGGCCTGCAGGAAAATACCCGGACATCCCTCACGGAATCTGCATTACGGAACAGGGAACGGCAGTCGTATGCTTCGAGGCACCGGAGGCAGTCTCGGTAGAAGCCGCCCTGGACGGAAAAGAATTCCTAAAACTCAGGAAAGATCAGGAAAGACAAGGATACTGGACAGGGGAAATCCACAACATCACCCCGGGATACCATAATGTATATTTCAGGGTAAACGGTACAGATGTGATGAATCCGGATGCACCGGTGGGATATTCGAGAGATAGGGCTGTGAATTATCTGGAAATGCCGGATCCGGAGTTCCCACTGACAGAACTGGCGGATACAGTGCACGGTCAGGTGCATATACATTATGATTATCTTGCGGAGGAAGAGAAAGTAAGTACGATCTATGTATATACACCGGCATATTTTGAAAGAGCGGAAAAAGAGCGGAGCGTAATGATCTTAAAAGCACTTTCCACAGAAACTGCGTCCTGTTTCCTGCACCAGGGGAAAATACCGAACATTATGGAATACTTTCTGGCAGCAGGAAAAGCCGTGGAGACTATATTGGTGATGACAAATGCGGAAGAGACAGCGGAACGGATGCAAAACATTATAAAGAAATATATTCCGGATGGACAAAAAGCAAAAGCAATCGTCATGGAACGAAGCGACGGAGAAGATTGGAATTCCTTCCGGAGACGATTTGCAGCCTGCCGGATATAAAATTATTACCTGCATTTCCTATATTTTCCCGGGTGTTTGTGCAAGGAGAGCCGGACTATAATAGAACTGATAAAAGTTCGGGAGGGATAGAAATGACAGGACCGGTAGCACCGAAGGATCCGGAAAAGGCAAGACCTTTTTTCTATATATTAAAAGACAAAGATATTTTTGGAGAACGGCAAAAGGACGGAACCGGAATCCAGTTTATCTATGAAAGCGACGGACGGCTGATCAACAGTGCACAGATCACGGGAAATGTTACGGATAAGGAAGAACTGACACTTCTGGAGACAGTAGAGGGATTTGGCAGACTGGTACATAGTATCGGCGTAAGCGTGGAGACGGACCGGCCGAAAGAAACCGCAGAATTTGTATTTCAGATGTATGGGAAAAAGGACTTGTACGGAGGTGGAACGAATCTTACGGCTTCTCTTAAGTGTGACGGCATGGAACATAGAATCTATCTGTCGGATTACAGGTGGACAGAGGATGATCATGTGCCGGGACAGATTAAAATTCTGTTTGCAGCGCCGGAGCGGATGGGAAAACTCAGTGTAAGACTCTTCCTAAATGATGGATACGAAGCACCTTCGGAGGAAGAGGATCTGGTTATAGATATGCATTCGGAAGAATACTGCGGCATGATCAGCCGCTCTCTGTTGCAGCTGGGGAATCCTTATCGTATCCGTAAGGCTATTGAAAAATCTAAGGCAGGAAAAGAGGTAACGCTTGCCTATATCGGTGGATCTATCACGCAGGGAGCCGGAGCTATACCAATCCATACGGAATGCTATGCATATAAGTCCTTTCAACTGTTTCAGAATCGTTTTTCGACACAGAACAATGTCAGGTTTATCAAAGCCGGAGTCGGCGGAACACCTTCAGAACTGGGAATGATCCGGTTTGACCGGGATGTGCTCAGGGAAGGGGAACGACCGGATATTGTGGTTATTGAATTTGCAGTAAACGATGAGGGAGATGAGACAAAGGGTGTCTGTTATGAAAGCCTGGTGCGGAAAGTGTTGAAACTGCCATGGAAGCCGGCAGTGGTTCTCCTGTTTTCGGTATTTGCAAATGATTGGAATTTACAGGAGCGGTTAAGGCCGGTGGGGGATCTTTATGATCTTCCCATGGTGAGCATCCGCGATGCGGTAACTCCACAGTTTTCATTAAAGTGCGGCGAGGGAAGAATTTTATCTAAAAATCAGTTTTTTTATGATATCTTTCATCCTAATAATACCGGACATACCATTATGGCGGATTGTCTGCAATATCTGTTTGAACGTTGTGATGCAGCAGAACCTGCAAGAGTTGGGACTTTTGTGGAAGGAATGACGGAGGAACAGATCCTGTCGGAAAAGCTTTCCGGACCGGCAGTGATCGGTGCTGATTTTGAAAGAATTTTTTTGCTGGATAAGAAGAATCGTTATGTAGGAGCCAAAATCCGGGCGGGCGGATTTACTTCCACAGATATGGAGTTACAGAGTGTGGAAATGGACGGAAACCTTACACAGACACCGGAATTTCCGTATAACTGGATGTATGATGGAAGCAGACCACAGATGGCTGGATTTGAAATGGAGATTACCTGCAAGTCACTGTTTCTTATATTTAAGGATTCCGGAGAAATGGATGTGGGGAAAGCCAATGTATTTGTAAATGATGTATATTGTATGACGGCGGATCCCCATAAGAACAATTGGCTGCATTGTAATGCTGTATTACTGTTTTGGGAGACAGAAAGCAGATCCCATAAAGTACGGATTGCAGTGACAGAGGAAGACCGGAATAAAAAATTTACAATCTTAGGATTTGGATACACAATATAGAACAGAGTGAGGAAAACAAAATGGTTACAGCAAAGAACCCAATTTTATCCGGTTTCTATCCGGATCCATCCATATGCAGGGCAGGAGAGGACTATTACATTGTGAATTCCAGTTTTGTGTATGCACCGGGAGTTCCGATTTTCCACAGCAGAGATCTGGCGCACTGGGAGCAGATCGGGAATATTCTTGACAGACCGGAACAACTTCCGGTGAAGGGAAGTGAAATATCACAGGGGATTTATGCACCAACCATCCGGTTCCATGATGGACTGTTTTACATGATCACTACCAATGTAAGCTACGGAGGCAATTTCATTGTAACGGCAAAAGATCCAGCAGGACCGTGGTCGGATCCTTATTATCTCGGCGAAGATGCTCCGGGGATTGATCCCAGTCTTTTCTTCGATGATGACGGGAAATGCTATTACTGTGGTACACGACCGAATCCGGAAGGAGTCCGCTATAACGGAGACTGGGAAATCTGGGTGCAGGAACTGGATCTTCGGCAGATGAAGCTTGTGGGAGAAAGCATGGCAATCTGGAAAGGGGCTGTAAAAGGAGTTATCTGGCCGGAGGGACCGCACCTTTATAAGATCGACGGTTATTATTATCTGATGCATGCAGAAGGAGGAACCGGACCGGAGCACAGCATCAGCATTGCCAGAAGTAAAAAGCTGTTCCAGTGGTTCGAGGGCTGCCCAAGAAACCCGATCTTCACCCACAGGAATCTGGGGAAAAACTATCCTGTGATCTACGCAGGACACGGAGATCTGGTGGAGGATGGACGGGGAAACTGGTATGTGGTAATGCTGGCATCCAGACCCTGTGAAGGACACAGCAGCATGGGCAGAGAGACTTTTCTGGCGAAAGTCACATGGGAAAATGGATGGCCGGTGATTGCAGAAGGCGTCGGGCATCTGGAAAATACATTGGAACTGCCCACAAAGGAATACCGTTTTCCAGAGGAAGTAAGCAGTACTTCCGATCATATCAGTTTCTGGGAGAAAACACCGGACAAACGGCTGGTAAGTGTAGAAGAAATCTGTGAAGAAAACTATTCCCTGAGTCAACGGCCGGGGATGCTGCGGCTCTATACAAAAAAGGAAAAAATATCTGACCGCAATCATTGTTCCTATTTCGGAATCCGTCAGAAAAATTATGCATTCTATGCAGAGACCGGGATGGAATTTGAACCGAAGCAGGAATGTGAGACTGCGGGAATGGTGTTGTACCAGAATCATGAAAATCATTTGCGCATGGAGATCCGGAAAAGGGCTGAAGAGAATTGTTTTGTTGTGACAGCCTGCATCCATGGGGAAGAGAGAATCCTTACCGAAAAGCCGGCAGGAGAAGGTAGGCAATTCTTTAAAATACGAATGCATTGCGACAGGCAGAAGGCACGGATATGGCTTTTCAGGGATGGCAGGGAGAGGCTGATTGCTGAGGATATCAGTCTGCTTCCTTATACCACGGAGGAAGCAGGAGGATTTGTGGGATGTACGATAGGAATGTACGCATCTGCCAATGGACAGGACAGCAGTAACTATGCTGATTTTGCCTGGTTTGTGCAGAATGCCATATAAAAACGGATTGCGGACAGAACGCAGATGTTCTATAATAAAAAAGAGTAGACTGTAAAAATGTCTGCTCTTTTTTACATAACAGAGGAGAGGATCTTATGGGGAAGGTATTACAAGAACTGGATCTTCGGATGGATGATTTCACCATCAAAAAAAAGTTTTATATTTTCTATGTTGTCTGTGTGTTGATTCCCCTGATCGTAACAGACAGCGTTGTATTTCTGACGATTGCAAAATTTGACAGAGAGCGCAGGGAGCATGAGATGTCCAATATTGCGAGTACGGTGGAATACAGTCTGAGCAGTATGATCGGAAATGCCGGGGAGATAGGCAACAGTATTTATACCAATCGCGATTTTGAAGATTTCTTATCCAAAAGATACACTAATTCTGCAGAATATGTGGCGGCATATCAGAATTTCCTGAGCGGGAAGTTATTGGAAAATGCACTGGGAATGAACAGTATGATATTTACCCTGTATACGGATAATGATACCATTGTAAACGGAGGAAGGGTCAATACGCTGGATAAGCTTAAGAATACAGAGAGTTATCTGCGGCTGAATGAAGAAGCGAAAAGCAAGGGACTCTTTTTTGTCTATGATGACAGCAGTTCCAGAATCACAAGGGAGCGGCGCATCATTTATCTACAGCGGCTGGATTTCTATGATGCAGAGACAGAAAAGTATTTAAAAATCGAGTTTGATTACGGCAGTATGGTGCGCACCATTAAAAACATGAACTATGATAATGAGGTTCTGATCTGTGAAGGAGATCGGATCCTTCTTTCCAATGGACAATACGGCAGCTACGGCAGCGAGTTTCAGCGGCTGGATAACGCAACAATGAGAGAAGCCTATGAACATACCATCAGTCTGTATGGTACGGAACTTACGATTTATGTAAAGCCGGTAGAGAACAGTTTTCTTACAAGCATCCGGAACGAACTTCCCATCATATTGCTGCTCCTTGCGGTGAATGTTATTTTTCCCTTCTGGTTCGTTCAGATATTCAACCGTTCCTTTACAAAAAGGATTACAGAACTGAGCAAGGTATTTAAATCAGTGGACAGTGATCATCTTATTCCAATGCCCTGTGAAGAAGGTAAAGATGAGATCAGCAGTATGATACGCAATTATAATCGCATGGTGGAACGTACCAATGGACTGATCGAGACTGTATATAAGAATAAAATCCATGAGCAGGAGATGCTGGTGGGAAGAAAAAATGCGGAGCTTCTCGCATTACACAGCCAGATCAATCCCCACTTTTTATTTAATGTACTGGAAAGCATCCGTATGCACAGCATTTTGAAAAAAGAAAACGAGACAGCCGACATGGTGGCCAAACTGGCGGTGATGCAGAGACAGTATGTGGAATGGGGCAATGATTCCGTGAGTATCTTCCAGGAGATTGAATTTGTGAAAGCTTATCTGGCGCTTCAGAAGTATCGTTTTGGAGAACGGCTGAATTATGACATTGAAGTAGACAGAGAATGTGAAAACTTCAAGATACCCAAGCTTACGATTGTAACCTTTGTGGAAAATGCCTGTGTGCATGGAATCGAAAGCAAATCCAGTCCGGGATGGATATTTGTAAGGATAGGCCGTCAGGGAAAAGGGCTGGAGATAGAAATTGAAGATACCGGAAGCGGTATGGCGGAGGCCAAACTTACAGAGCTACAGAACAACATGTGCAATGCCGACATTGAGATGCTCAAGGGCGGCGGAAGAGTAGGGATTATTAACGCCTGTGTCAGATTGAAAATGGTAACGGAAAACAGAGTGGAATTCCGTGTAGAAGGAGAAGAAGGAGTGGGAACCACGGTTACGATACGGATTCCCTGTTTGCAGGAGGGTAAAACAGATGCTGAAAGTATTGCTGGTAGATGACGAGCCGTTTATTTTACAGGGATTGAAACTTTTAGTAGATTGGGAGAAGGAAGGCTTTCGGATTGCGGGAACAGCAGCAAATGGGATGGAAGCACTGGCTTTTTTGAAGAAGGAAAAGGTAGATTTGGTTATTGCCGATATTAAAATGCCTCAGATGACAGGACTGGAACTGCTGGAACATATCCGTAAAGAGAAAATTTCAGATGCATATTTTGTTATACTGAGCGGATATGCGGAATTTAGTTTTGCACAACAGGCAATGCAGAATGACTGCACGGATTATCTGCTAAAGCCGGTAGACAGCGAGATTCTGTGCAAAGTACTGAATAAGGTACTTGCTCTGCGCAACAGAGAGGAGCTGGATCATGAAAAGAACCGGAAGCTGGAGCAGGCTTATCTGGCAAGACATATGATTGCATTGATCCAAGGGAAGTTTGATGACCTGAATGTCAGATATATACATGAACACATGCGATGCGGAACCGGTGTGCGTTATGTGGAGATCCAGACGGAAGGATCCTATGATGATGAGGGAACGACAGAGCGAGAAATGCGGACATTACAGAGGCGGCTGTATGAATACAGCAGGGAATATCTGAAAGAAGATGCAGATCTGAGTGTGTTTGATGTTTCTGTCAATGAAAAAATCTACGATATCGGACTGATTTTGTTTGATTATGTTCCGGAAAAAAGTGGGATGGATGTAAAACGGTATCTGGAACGATTCCGGGAATATCTTGCATCAAATTTACAGACAAATGTGGTGATGCTGGTAGGAAAAAAAGTGCAGGATATCAGCAGCATAGCAAAGTCTTACGGCAATACCTGTATGCTTCGTTCTTTTCAGGGGTTTCGGACAAAGAAGGATATCTATTTCTATGAGGAGGAGGTCCAGGTATCTCCGGAAGGACTGATCCTGTGTAAGCAGAGCCTGGATGGCCTGCTGAAGGCAATCGAACAGAACAATCATCTGGAAATCCGGGAGGCGGTGGCTTTCTTTTATGAAGAAATGTGTAAACGCGGTATTTGCGGGGAGACGATGACCCTGAATATTAATTATCTGTTGTTTCAGCTGATCCACTTAGCCTGTGAACAGGATGATGACGTGAACCAGGAGGAAATCTTAAGGGTCATCAGTGAGAGCAGCTTTGAGACCGGGGTAAAGCGCGGAAGTAAGGCACATCTGACCAGATTTGCCTGCGAATATGCGGATTATCTGTCACAGCTGCGGAAGAATGTATCCAGAGGAATTCTGGGTATGGTGGAAAAAGAGATCCGGGAAAATTACGCTTCAAATATTACACTGAAAAGCCTGAGTGAAAAGTATTATGTCAACAGTGCTTATCTTGGACAACTTTTCCGGAAAAAGTACGGACAATCCTTTAAAGACTACCTGAACAATTACCGGATGGAGCAGGCTGCGGATGCCCTGCTGCGTACCGATAAAAAGATCGTTCAGATCGCAGAAGATGTGGGCTACCATGATCTGGACTATTTTACGAACCGTTTTATTCAGATCAAGGGCTGCACTCCCGCAAGATTCCGTAAAAAGATGCAACAGGGAGAGTAAGAGAATAAAAGACAGGGGAAATTACAGAACCACCTATAATTTCCCCTGTCTTTTGCTATAGTTCCTCTGATTGTTAGTTCCTCTCAAAAAGATAAAATAGATTTATCGAAAGGGAGGTAGTTACAACATGAACAAAAAGAGACTTGTAAGCATGTTACTTGTGTCAGCAATGACAGCGGCACTGTTCACCGGATGTGGCAGTGACGGTAACCAGACATCCGGAGATGGTACAACGAGCGTAAGAACCGACAGTACCACAGAAGAAGCAGGTATCAAAGAGTTCACCGCATTTTTTGGGGTAGCGGGATCTGAGATCAATGACGACAATGAAGTGCAGCAGCTGATCGCAGAGAAGGTAGGCGCCAAAGTAAAAGAGACCTGGCTGACCGGACAGACTGCAGATGAAGCTGTGGGTACCATGATCGCCGGTGGTGAGTATCCGGACTTCATTGAGGGACAGACTGGAACCACACAGCTGTATGAGGCAGGAGCATTGGTAGCACTGGATGATTATCTGGATGATTATCCTAATATCAAGAATCTGTTTACTGATCTGGAGTGGGAGAAGCTTCGTCAGGAAGACGGCCACATTTACTGGATCCCGCAGTTCAGCTGCATCAAGAACGAAGAGAAGGTATGTGCACATAATGATGAAGCATTTTGGATTCAGGCAAGAGTTCTGAAATGGGCAGATTATCCCGAGATCCGGACCATGGATCAGTATTTTGATCTGATCGAAGCGTATAATGCAGCAAATCCTACTATGGAAGACGGAACAGCCAATATTCCTTATACCATTCTCTGTGATGACTGGAGATACTTCTGTCTGGAGAACGCACCTCAGTTCTTGGATGGTTATCCCAATGACGGAAGCTGTATGGTAGATCCTGAGACGCTGACGGTACTGGATTACAACACTTCCGATACCGCAGTAAAGTATTTTAGAAAATTAAATGAAGAATACAAGAAAGGCATTGTAGACCCCGAGTCCTTTACCCAGTCTTATGATGAGTATATTTCCAAGCTTTCTACAGGACGTGTCCTGGGTATGATCGATCAGTGGTGGGATTTCGCTTACACAGCAGGCGATGCCATCAAGCAGGCAGGACTGGATGCACAGGGATGCGACTATATTCCACTGCCTATAACAATTGATGAAAGTGTAAAAAACCAGTGGCATAATGCCGGTGGTGCATTCAATTCCGGAAGCGGACTTGCAATTACTGTAAGCTGTAAGGATGTTCCCGGCGCACTGAAGCTGATCAATGATCTGCTGGATCAGGATATCCATAACCTTCGTTTCTGGGGTGTGGAAGGTGTTGACTATGAAGTAGATGAGAACGGTGAATTCTACAGAACACCGGAGCAGAGAATGCAGGCTTCCGATACAGAGTATAAGGCATCCCATATGTGCTCTTATTCTTATTTCCCTCAGTACAACGGAACCAGTGATGATGGTATCAATGCAAACAAGCCAGATGGCCAGGCGAGGGAATTCTTCGATGGATTAAACGACGATGTGAAAGAAGCATTCCAGGCATATGGCGTCGAGACTTATGTGGAAATGCTGGGCACTAACGAAGCCCCCGGTGAATGGTATCCTATGTGGTCCTTCTCCAATAACTTCAATACCAGCACACCCGGTGGTATGGCATGGACCAAGATCGGTGAAGTAAAGCATGAGCAGCTTCCTCAGGTAGTTATGGCAGCTGATTTCGACAAAGCATGGGCAGATTATATGGATGCATATAATGCCTGCAAGCCGGAAGATTTTATCAGTGAATTACAGGCAGAACTGGACAGCAGAATGGAACTGGCAGCAAAGTTCAAATAAAAACATATAAATGAAATTTGAGAATGGGCAGATGCAGGTAAAATTTCATCTGCCCGTTTTTTAAGGAGCGAGGATATGTCGTTAACGAGAACAAAATCGAAACAAAAAGTAAAACAAATCAGAACACCTATCACATGGAAAGAAATCAAAAGGCAAAAAGTTCTGCTTTTCTGGGCAGGAGTAATGATGATCTATGGAGTGATTTTTTACTATCTTCCCTTAGCCGGATGGGCGATGGCATTTCAGAATTATAAGCCGCAGCTGGGAATCCTGCACTCCGAATTCGTGGGACTTCAGAAGTTTCGGATGTTATTCTCGGATGTGACATTCCTTCGGGTCATTCGTAACACATTGGCCATGGGTGTGATCAACCTTGTGGCAACTTTCGTTACCGCAATTGTATTTGCTATTCTATTGAATGAGATCAAGAGTAAGGGCGGGAAAAAAACAGTGCAGACGATATCTTATCTTCCACATTTCCTTTCCTGGATCATCGTAACCGGTATCCTGCATGATATGTTGTCCGGTACCGGAATTGTAAATGAAGTATTGGTAAATCTGCATGTGATCAGCCAGCCGATCAATTTCTTTGCCCATCCCGGGTATTTCTGGCCGATCGTAGCATTTGCAAATGTCTGGAAGGAGACAGGATGGAATGCCATTATCTATCTGGCGGCCATCACATCCATTGATCCTTCCCTGTATGAAGCTGCTGCCATTGATGGCGCAGGAAGATGGAATAAAATCAAATACGTTACCCTTCCGGGAATCAAACCGACCATCGTAATTTTACTGCTGATGAATGTGGGGAATGTATTAAATGCAGGATTTGAAATTCAGTATCTGTTAGGAAACGGATTGGTACAGAAGTTCTCCCAGACGATTGATATTTATGTATTGAAATGGGGTATCAGCCAGGGAGATTATGCAATAGGTACAGCCGCAGGTATCTTCAAGAGCCTGGTAAGTATCATCCTGATCGTTCTGGCCAATCAGATTGCAAAACATAATGGTGAAGAGCAGTTATTCTAAAACAGAAAGAGATGGTAATTACAATGATAGATACACAGTATAAGATCAAGTCCAAAAAATTCGACATTTTTCCGCTCATAAACAGTGTCATCATGATCCTGTTTGTGATCATAACATTATATCCGGTGCTGAATACCTTGGCAATCTCTTTGAATGACGGTACGGATGCCCTGCGGGGAGGAATCTACCTGTGGCCGAGAAAATTCACCTGGAAAAACTATACGACGGTTTTACATAAAGATAATCTGATCACAGGCGCTTATATCACAGTAGCCAGAACACTGATCGGAACCCTGCTGTCTCTGGCAGCCAATGCAATCCTTGCTTTTATTGTCAGCCGCAAAAGATTCCTGTTCCAGAGAGAGGTTTCCCTGTTCTGGGTCATCACCATGTATGTAAACGGTGGACTGATCCCAACATTCCTCTTATATAAGGGGCTGGGGCTTACCAACAGCTTCTGGGTATATGTGATCCCCGGAATGGTAAGTGCGTTTAATATGCTGGTGATCCGTACTTATATGAACGGAATTCCTGACAGCCTGGAAGAATCCGCACAGCTGGACGGTGCCGGTTACAGCACTATTTTTCTTAAGATCTATTCTCCGCTGTGTAAGCCGGTTTATGCCACAGTAGCCCTGTTTGTGGCGGTAGGCCAGTGGAACTCTTGGTTTGATGCCATGCTTTACAATCGCATGAGCAGTAATCTGACCACATTGCAGTATGAATTGATGAAGCTGTTATCCTCCGTAACCAATCAGGGAACTTCAGCGGAGGCAATGAAGAATGCCGCAGGAACCGTAACACCGACTTCCGTGCGTGCAGCGGCAACGATCATTACCATGCTGCCCATTATCTGTATTTATCCTTTCTTACAGAAGTACTTTGTAGCAGGACTTACTTTGGGTGGCGTCAAAGAATAAAAATCGGAGAACGAGCAAATGGCAGGAGCATATCAGACTGGAATTTATCGAAATGTATTGAAAGAGTGCGGATATGAAGAGACCGCTATTACAGAAAGACTGGAACAGACCTTTGAAACCATATTTTACGGAACGGAGGCAGAACGTTTTTATCATGAGGCAGGCGGTGATATGGCATATCTGGAGGATACCGGCAATCATGATGTACGCACAGAGGGAATGTCCTACGGCATGATGGTCTGTGTCCAGATGGATAAGAAGGCAGAATTTGACCGCCTTTGGAAGTGGGTGCGGACTTATATGTATATTCCGGCAGGACCCTGCCGCAACTATTTTGCCTGGTCCTGCAGCACGGATGGAACGCACAATGCAGAGGGACCGGCACCGGACGGAGAAGAATATTTCGCCATGGCATTGTTTTTTGCATCTGCCCGTTGGGGGGACGGGGAAGGAATATTTGCTTACAGCAAAGAGGCAAAAGCAATCCTGCGGGAATGTATCCACAAAGGGGAGCCTGGACATCCGGGAGAACCTATGTGGGAGCCTTCCAATCATCTGATCAAATTTGTCACAAACATGGATTTTTCTGACCCCTCGTATCATCTGCCTCATTTTTATGAGTTGTTTGCGGAGAATGTGGAGGAAGAAGACCGGGAATTCTGGAGACAGGCTGCGGCAGCCAGCAGAGAATATCTGCATAAGGCATGCCACAAGGAGACAGGACTTTCTGCAGAATATGCAGACTATGACGGGACACCTCATGCAGGACATCAGGAAATCTTCGGAAGGCATGACTGGTACTACAGCGATGCATACCGCACCATAGCCAACATTGCCATGGATCATCTCTGGTATGACAAAGATCCGTGGCAGACGGAGATTGCAAACCGGCTGCAGAAATTTTACTGTGAAGAGCAGAGAGAACACTGGGACGGTGTGTTCCTGATTGATGGAACAAGACTGGAAGAGAAGGCACTGCATCCGGTTGCCATTGTGGCAGTCAATGCACAGGCGGCACTGGCAGCGGACGGATCTCATGTAAAGGAATGTGTAGACCGCTTCTGGAATACTCCGCTCCGCACCGGGGACAGACGCTATTATGATAATTTCCTGTATCTGTTTGCCATGCTGGCACTTTCGGGAAATTACAGAATTTATCGGAAGTGAGAAAGAAGAAAATGTGCCAGAGGAATATTTGAAGTACGGACCACATGGAACGGCGGAGCTGTTGTCATTTTCTTGTGGAAAATAAATTGTCATATGATGAAAAGAGAGGTTTTTCATGAGTACAGAGACTAGGGAATATGCAAAAAAGCTGACAGCGCAGATGACACTGGAAGAAAAAATGAGCCAGATGCTGTATGAATCACCGGCGATCGACAGGCTTGGGATTCCGGCTTATAACTGGTGGAACGAGGCTCTGCATGGAGTGGCAAGAGCCGGAGTGGCAACAGTGTTTCCTCAGGCAATTGCCCTTGCGGCAACTTTCGACGAAGACCTGCTTCAGAAAATCGGAGATGTGGTTTCGACAGAAGGCAGAGCCAAATTCAATGAATTCTCCAGAAAGGGAGACCGCGGAATCTATAAGGGACTGACTTTCTGGGCGCCAAATGTCAATATTTTCAGAGATCCCAGATGGGGAAGAGGTCATGAGACCTACGGGGAGGATCCTTATCTGACCGGAAAACTGGGGTGTGCTTATATCAGGGGATTACAGGGACCAGATAGAGATCACCCGAAGGCAGCGGCCTGTGCAAAGCATTTTGCGGTGCACAGCGGACCGGAGGCTCTCCGCCATGAATTTGATGCAAAGGTATCAAGGCACGATTTATATGACACTTATCTGTATGCTTTTAAACGCTGCGTCAAAGACGCCGGAGTGGAAGCAGTTATGGGAGCTTATAACCGAGTCAACGGAGAGCCGGCATGTGGAAGCAGGACGCTGTTAAAGAACATTCTGCGGGACGAATTCGGATTTGAAGGACATGTGGTATCGGATTGCTGGGCAATCAATGATTTCCACCTGCATCACCATGTGACGGGGATTGCGGAAGAATCTGCTGCAATGGCGGTGAACAATGGCTGTGATCTGAATTGTGGAAATGCTTTTTTGCATTTGCCGAAGGCTTATGAGATGGGACTTGTGAGTGAAGAAGCCATCACAGAAGCAGTGGAACGTCTTATGGAGATCCGGATCCGGCTTGGCATGATGGAGGATTACCCTTCTCCCTATGCGGATATTTCCTATGAGAAAGTGGAGTGTCCGGAGCATGTAAAGCTGTCCGTGGAAGCATCCCGGAGAAGCCTGACGCTGTTGAAAAATGAAGAGGACTTTCTGCCGCTTGAGAAAGAAAAAATCTGCACTATTGCGGTGATCGGTCCAAATGCTAATTCCAGAGATGCGCTGGTGGGCAATTATGTGGGAACCTCTTCGCAATACATCACTCCATTGGAGGGAATCCAACAGTACGTGGGAGAAGAAATAAAAGTTCTCTATGCGCAGGGGTGTGGTCTGTATAAGGATAAGGTGGAAGGCCTGGGAGAGAGGAAAGACCGCATGCAGGAAGCTGTAATTGCCGTGGAACATGCCGATGTGGCAGTAATGTGCCTTGGACTGGATGCAACCATAGAGGGAGAACAGGGCGATGCCGGGAATGAATATGCCAGCGGAGACAAACTGGGATTAAATCTGCCGGGACTTCAGGAAGAACTTCTGGAAACCGTTGCAGCTATGGGAAAACCGGTGGTGGTTCTGTTAATGGCAGGAAGCGCCATAGATCTGTCATGGGCGGAACACAACCCGAATGTGAAAGCCATCGTGGATTGTTGGTATCCGGGAGCCAGAGGTGGTAAGGCAATTGCCGAAATGCTGTTTGGAGAATTTTCCCCCTCCGGAAAACTGCCGGTGACATTTTATCAGGGAACAGAAAATCTTCCGGAATTTACAGATTACAACATGGCAGATCGAACCTACCGGTATACCGATAAAAACGTGTTATATCCCTTCGGATACGGACTACATTATGGCAGAGTCCGTTATGAAGAGGAATGTGTATCCGGAGAAAGGGCAGATACTTCCGGGGAGGTGAAAGTATCTGCCAGCGTGATAAATGAAGGCAAATATGCCTTGTGGGAAACGGTACAGGTCTATGTGAAGAGAAAGGAATCACTGGATTATGAACCGGGATTTCAATTAAAGGGAGTCTCCTGCGTGCATCTTGCACCGGGAGAAAAACAGAGGATCGAAGTTACACTTTCCCCTCGGGATTTCGCATATATTACCGAAGAGGGAGACTGTGTAGTAAGACCCGGGGAATACCTGATTGCCATTGGTGGACAGCAGCCGGATGAAGAAAGTGAAAGACTTACCGGTCAAAGGGTAACCTGCCTGAAGGTGGAAAAGACGGGAAGCAGTATTTCTGTGGAATATTAGGGATGACTATGAAAGAAGAGAAGACATACCGGCAGGAAGCAGTGGTGCCGGATCGGGGACTGCCCTTTAAGCTATTCCGTTTCGAAGGTGCAGACGGAAAATATATTCGTGAGGCGCATCAGCACTGTAGTGTTGAAATATTTGCCGTACGGGAGGGGAAAGCGGATGCTTACCTTGGTGATAAAAAATACGTTCTTTCGGCAGGAGAGTTCATGATTGTCAATAGTAATGAGGTGCATTCCATTCATACGTCGGGACGAAATGAGGCAATTGTTTTACAGATCCCAATGGAAAAACAGATAATGCGGTTTTCCGGTGAAAAAAGGGAAGAGGATGAAAAGCTTTTTGCATTACTTGAGAAAATGTACAGACAGCAGATCAGAAAAGAGTACGGCTATGAATTATTGATGCAGAGTATCTTTTATCAGCTGAAATACCTTTTGCTAACTGTTTATCAGATGCCGGATGAAAGGAAGGAACATTGTACTGAAAACAGGAAAATGGGACGCCTTGGAAAGATCACCGGATATCTGCAGGAACACTATGCGGAAGAAATTTCGCTGGAAACGCTGGCAGCAACGTTTGGGTATTGTCCCACTTATTTATCTAAAATGTTCCGCCGGTATGGTAGGATCAATTATAAAGATTATCTGCGGAGTATCCGGTTTGAACATGCATTGCGGGAACTGGAGGAAACGGATCTCACCATAGGTGAAATAGCTCTAAAGAACGGATTTCCCAATAGCCAGGCTTTTTCCAGACTGTTCCGGGAGAAATACGGTATTCTGCCGACAGAGTACCAGAGAAGACAATAAATTCCGTACAAAAATTCCTGAATCAGGGATTTTGTACGGAATTTATTTATTCCTTTAATATTTCTTCCAGCAGGACGGTAGCAGGATCACGAGCATGGGGAAGAGCTCCAGTCTTCCAGCCAGCATATCGAACATCAGCACGCATTTAGACAGGGGACTGAACAATGCGAAGTTCTGGGTGGGACCGACTAACTCCAGGCCGGGACCGATATTGTTCAGGGTCGCCAGTACCGCAGTAAAGTTCGTGGTCAGGTCATATTCGTCCAGACTGACGATCAGCAGAGAGACGAAGAGTACGATAAAATAAGCCGTCATATAGACATTGGTGGAACGAAGCGTCTCATGGGACAGATTGTGCCCGTCCATTTTGATCTTTTTCACCATCCGGGGATGGATCATCATGGACAGCTCTTTGCGGATCGCCTTGAAAAGGATCAGCACACGGGATACCTTCATACCGCCGCCGGTACTGCCGGCACAGGCACCGATCATCATCAGGAGCAGAAGGATCGTCTTCGACAACTGCGGCCACAGGTTGAAATCCGTGGTGGCAAATCCTGTAGTGGTGATGATCGTTCCCACCTGGAAAAAGGAGTACCGCAGTGTCTCACCCAAAGTTGCATAGAGAGGGCGGATATTCCAGGCGATCGTCAGAGCACTGGCGAAAATGATCAAAAAATACCAACGGACTTCTTCGATGGAAAAAGCTTCCTTAAACTGTTTGCTTAACAGACAGAAATATACGGTATAATTGACACCGCTTAAGATCATCAGTACCGTTACGGCATTCTGTATCAGTGGAGAGTAACCGCCAATACTGCTGTTCTTGATACCGAAGCCACCGGTGCCGACACTTCCGAAGGTCGTACACAGGGAATCAAACAGCGGCATACCGCACAGACATAGCATGATCACACCCAGAACAGTGATAGCCATATAAAGTCCATAGAGGATCTTTGCAGTATCCCGGACTCTCGGTACCAGTTTGCCGACAGATGGACCCGGGCTCTCCGCACGCATCAGGTTCATGGTGGAGCCTCCCATCATCGGCAGGATCGCCATAATGAATACGAATACGCCCATACCGCCGATCCAGTGAGTGAAGCTGCGCCAGAACAGGCTGGCATAGCTGAGTGCTTCCACGTCGGACAGGATACTGGAACCTGTGGTCGTAAAGCCGGAGATCGTCTCGAAGAGAGCATCAATATAAAAAGGGATCTCTCCGGTGAGAACGAAGGGAATAGCACCGAAAACAGACATGACAAACCATCCCAGGGCAACGGCGGTGAAGCCTTCCCTGACGTACAATTCCTTAAAACGTCCTGTGTGCCTGAAGCTTAATAATTTTCCCAAAATGAAGCAAACAACTGCGGTCGCCAGATAGATCAGTGCCACATGATATTCTCCGTAGATCATACCCACGATCCAGGGAAGCAGTAAAAATAAAGCTTCAAATTGTAAAATAAATCCGATAATAAAACTCAATATCGCAAAATTCATGATAATGTCCTTTTATAAAATTACCCTTCAATAATATCTTTAATATCATTCAGCCGTGCATGTGTTAGTACTACGACCACATAATCACCTACATGGAGTTCATCCTGACCACTGGGGATAATAGCCTGTCCTCCGCGGACGATGGAACAGACCAGGATATTTTTCCGGATGTGCAGACGGTTCAGAGGTACATTGGTAACGGCAGAATCCTCTTTGATGTAGAATTCCAGTGCTTCCGCATGACCGTCCTCCAGCTTATACAGATTCTCCACATTACTGTTGAGAGATTCATTCATGGACCGTGCGTATTTAATGATCATATCTGCAGTCACCAGGCGCGGATAGGAGATCGTATCCAGCTTGATATCACTTAAGACCCCACTGAAGTTGATACGGTTGATCTTGGTGACTACCTTTGCGCGGGAAGTCCGTTTCGCATACAGTGACAGGAGGATATTTTCCTCATCCAGCCCGGTCAGCGCAGCAAAAGCATCCACGTTCTCCAGACCTTCCTGTATCAGAAGACGTTCATCCGTACCGTCACCGCAGATGATGGAAGCCTTGGGAAGCAGCTCGCTCAGGTGCTCACAGCGGGCGGGATCCTGATCGATGATCTTGGTGTGGATGCCGACTTCTAAAAGTCTTCTTGCCAGATAATAAGCAATGGTTCCGCCACCGACGATCATGGCAGTACGTGCCCTGCCGGCGCCGATACCGATCTTTTTGAAGAAATCATTGGCCTTGGGAGGAGTGGACACAATAGCAACCACATCGCCTTCCCGGAATACAAAATCACCCCTGGGGATCAGCACCTGATCACCTCTGGTGACCATACATACCAGTACATCACATTTTAAGGTGGTACGGATATGGATCAGTTCATAATTATTTAAGAGACAGTCATGGGTCACGCGGAAATGCAGAAGCTCGATCCTTCCCTTGGAAAAAGTATCGATCTTAACTGCGGAAGGGAACTGGAAGATCCGGGCGATCTCAGCTGCACTGGACAGCTCCGGGTTGATGATCATGGCAAGCCCCAGTTCTTCCCTCAGAAAAGCAATCTCATTATTGTAGATTGGATTGCGGACACGGGCGATGGTCTTACAATGTCCCGCCTTTTTCGCAATGACACAGCATAGAAGGTTCTGCTCATCGGATCCGGTCACGGCGATCAGCAGATCAGCATGGTCAATGCCGGCCTCGGACAGTGTCTGGAAGCTGACGCCATTTCCTACAATGCCCATGGCATCCAGATCATCCGTGATGGAGTTCACTTTTTCCTCATTTGTATCAATTACGGTGATATTGTGATTTTCACCTCCCAATTGTTCTACCAGGGTGTAGCCTACTTTGCCGCAGCCCACAATGATAATGTTCATAAATATCCTCCAAAATGAAATTCATAAAGAAAATATCAATCATTATAGCACACTATAGAAAAAAAGAGAAGAATGGAAGGAATATCTTGTCCGCGGAAACATATATTGAACTATTCAGAAACACGATACATGGAATCATGGGAAACATCGAATAAGAAATATCAGCCGGGATGCGGGGAAAAGCACCGATTTGCTATGGGAGGTGAAATATGGACAGCCTGCTTCGGATCTTTCCGCAAAAGAGAAGAGATTTTTGGAAAGTGACCGCGGACAAAGCACAGGAGGTATGTGAGATCAGGCTCCGGGTGGACAGGCCGGTGATCATTGAGACTTCCCGGGGAGATTTTTTTCTGGATCATAGCGGAATCTGGCGGGAGGAACCATATGGGGCATACTCCGTGACGGAGACGGAGATCCGGGACCTGATCGCCTATTTGTGTCAGGACTCCGTCTACGCCTACGCGGATGAGATCAGACAGGGATTTTTGACGGTGGAAGGGGGACACAGGATTGGTTTAAGCGGACAGGCTGTGCTGGAAAATGAGAACAGTCTGCGGACACTGAAAAATATATCCTTTGTAAATATCCGCGTAGCTCATGAAATCAGGGGTGTCGCAGATAAAATACTTCCGGAGCTTTATAAAGCGGGACGATTTCAAAATACGCTGATCGTATCACCGCCGGGATTCGGTAAGACTACGTTGCTCCGGGATCTGATCCGGCAGTTGTCCGACGGCAATGCTTACGGACCGGGACTTCGGGTAGGAGTGGTAGATGAGCGCTCGGAGCTGGCCGGGTCTTACCGGGGGAGACCCCAGAACGATCTGGGTATGCGGACGGATGTGCTGGATGCCTGCCCGAAAGCTTTGGGGATGTTATTGTTATTACGGTCAATGTCACCGCAGGTGATTGCTGTGGATGAACTGGGGGAAGAACAGGATCTGAGAGTGCTTCACATGGCCGCATCCGGCGGCTGCAGCCTACTGGCTACGGTGCATGGGGCAGGGGAAGAGGATGCAGCCAGACGTCTGGGTGGAGAATATATGAGAGAAATGTTTGCCCGCATTGTGATCTTGAAAGGGAGGGGGCGGATGGAATGCAGATGCTTGGAGGGGGGATGATCCTCTGCGGCTGCCTGGGGTTGGGTATGTGGTATCGCGGGCAGTTTTTGATGAGGTTACATATGACCAGGGAACTGATCTGTCTTCTGGATCAGTGGATCAGTGAGATCCGTTATAACAGATCTACACTGCCGGAAGGATGCAGACAGATCGGCAGACAGCGGGAAGACCGGCTGGGAGAGATCTGTAACAGGGTATATCGGGAATACGCAGAGGCGGGAGGGACCGGTTTCCTGGAAATCGCCGGAGACAGTTTTCGCAGGCAGTTGGAAGCGTTGCCGTTAAAAAAAGAAGAAATCGATCAATTCCTGATTTTTGCGGGAAAAGAAGGGTATGCGGATGAGACCATGCAGATTCGGGCGATGGAATTGTCCAAAGAGGGATTGGAGCGGACAGCCACAGCACAACAGCGGGAAATTACGCAGAAATGTCGGCTGGCGGTAGGACTGGGTGCTATGAGTGGGATGTTTTTGGTGCTCCTGTTGCTCTGAAAGATAAAAAACAGGACAAAAAAGGACGGGGAAAGATGGAAATAGGACTGATCTTTAAAATAGCAGCGGTAGGGATCCTGGTGACGATACTCAGTCAGATCCTGAAACACAGCGGCAGGGAGGAACACGCTTTTCTGATAAGTCTGGCGGGACTGATTCTGGTCCTCAGCTGGATTGTTCCTTATATTTATGATCTGTTCGATACCGTGCAGACCCTGTTCTCGTTTTAGGAGGAAAAATGGCAGAGATCATCAAAATTGCATTGTTGGGAATTGCCGGAGTATTGTTTGCTATTCAATTCAGGCAGCAGAGACCGGAATATGCATTACTGATCGGTTTCGCACTGAGTATTCTGGTATTTTCTTTTGTGTGCCGGATGGCGGAAAGTTTGTTGGAAGAGTTTCGGGGATTGCAGCAATATCTCGGAGATTCTAAGGGATACCTTGGGATTCTGATGAAGGTGGTGGGGATTACTTATCTGTGTGAATTCAGTGCCGGTATCTGCAAGGATGCAGGATTCTCGTCTGTCTCGGATCAGCTTGAAATCCTGGGGAAGCTGTCGGTGCTGTTTGCGGGCCTGCCGATCCTCCTGTCGGTGATCCGGCAGATCTACAGTATGATGTAGGAGCGCGGAGACAGATGGATACGATGTGGCAGGAATATGGGATAGAGGAATTGGAAAAGGGAATGCAGAAGCTGTTCCCGACTTTTCGAATCTCTGTGACAGATCTGATGACACAGATCCTGCAGGGAGATATTCTGGGGGCGGTGGGGTGTCTGTTGAAAGAAGTCATACGGGAAATGAGCAATTCCGCCACCAGTATCAGAAATATATTGATCTGGTTGATTGTACTGGGGATTCTGTCGGCATTGCTGATTCATTTTGTGGAAGTATTTGATAAACACCAGATCGCCGATCTGAGTTTTTATTTTATCTATCTGTTAATGGGTGTGATTCTTCTGCAATGTTTTTCGGGAGTATTGGAAACGGCCAGAGAAACGGTGGAGAATATAGTACTTTTTGTCCGGCTGATGGTGCCGACCTTTCTGTTGACCGTAGGCGTGGCTTCGGGACCGGTTACGGTGGGAGCCGGGTACCAGCTTATGTTATTGTTGATCTACGGCACGGAGAAAATTCTTCTGGGAGTGGTGCTCCCGCTGATTTACAGCTATTGTCTGCTGACGATGATCAACGGAATCTGGGTAGAGGAAAAACTGGCACTTTTGGCAGATTTACTGGAAAAGCTGATCGGATGGATCCTGAAGGCTTCCCTGGGTGTGGTCACAGGAATCAGTCTGTTCCAGTCGCTGATCACACCGGTGGTGGATTCCTTGAAAAATTCTGCAGTGGAGAAGGCTGTCTCGGTACTGCCGGGGATCGGAAATGCTGCGGATGGGGTTCTGAAGCTGGCGCTGGGATCGGCAGTTGTGATCCGGAATAGTGTAGGAGTATTGTTACTGTTACTGCTGGTGGCAGGGTGTGCGGTTCCCTTATTACAGATTTTGTTTACAGCAGGATTTATCAAATGTGCCACGGCATTTATGGGAATCGTCAGTGATAAAAGAATTACCAATTGCACGGATCGTATGGGAAATGCCATGATGCTTTTGTTCCGTACCGTGGGAACGGCGCTGCTGTTGTTTATGGTCACATTGGCGCTTCTGGCGATCGGCAGCAGGGGGATATAGAAAATGCAGTGGTTATATCATGTGATCGGACAAGTGGGGATTTTCCTGATCTGTGCGCAGACATTGATACATTTCAGACCCAGAGAGTCCTATGAAAAATATTTAAAACTTTTGTTGTCGGTCATGCTTCTGATCCAGTTATTGCAGCCGCTTTTGACGGTGCTGGGAGGGGATGAAATCGCAGGCACCGGCGTGCAGGCGGCGGAGTTCGCAGAGGAAATCCGGACCGTATTGGAACAGGCGGCTGTGCAGACAGAACAGACAGAAGATGAGATACAGGCGGTCACAGATACTGCGGCGGAAGTAACGGAAGAAACGGAACCTCCGGACGCTTCGGACCCGGTGAAGATCCGGGTGGAAATCCCGGAAATAGAGGAAACAGAAATAAAAATCCGGTAGAAAGAGGATGGAAAATGATGGAAAAATTATTGGGAAAAAAATGGTTTAGCAGAGATAATCTGTTGCTGCTGGTCCTACTGGGAGTCCTGTTGTTCGTCATTGCACTGCCGGTAAAAAAGGAAGACAGCGGAAAGGGGCAGGAGAAGGAAAATGCAGCGGCGATGCTGGAAGAGCTAACGGCATCCACACAGACAGTGACCGCCGGCAGTACGGAAGAATATGCGGCATATCTTGAAGAAAAGTTAAAAAAGATGCTGGAAGCGGTACGGGGACTGGGGGAGGTCGAGGTCATGGTCACACTGGAATCTTCGGAGGAGAAGATCGTGGAAAAAGATATGACGGCAGAACGGTCCAATACCGAGGAACAGGATGCTGCCGGAGGAGCCAGGACGGTAAATACCTCTAATACAGAGTACCGGACGATATACCGGGAGGATACGGGAGGGGATCCTTTTGTCGTGAAGACCATTACACCGAAAGTGGAGGGGATACTGGTCGTAGCGGAAGGCGCGGGGAAGGGCAATATGGCCGGTGAGATCACGCAGATCATCCAGGCACTGTTCGGAGTGGAAGCGCACAGGATCAAGGTGTTGGAAAAATAAAGAGCGGGAAACATATCCGGCGAAAGGGGTACATACAATAGAGTATAAAATCAAGAAGGCAGATACAGGCCTTTGGAAAAGGGGAACGCAGTGAAAAACTTAATCAAGAAAAATCAGCTTATGATTACCGCACTTGCCATTATGATAGCCATTGCAGGTTATCTGCAGTTTGCGGGGACCAACCTGGAAAAGGAGTATCTGGCGGCGGATGATGCGGATACATTAAGTGCGGTGGACTCCACGGATATCGTTACCGATATGGAAAGTCTGGATTCCGATATGGATATTGTAATGGAGGATTATCTGGAGGAAGATATGCAGGTGGCGGAAGCAACACCGGAGGAAGGAGAGATCCCTGGGGAAGCAGTGCTGACCGGAACAAGTGGTGTGGAAGTGCTGTCTGCTGCCAGACTTTCCAAGGAACAGACCAGAGCCCGCAACAAGGAGACACTGCTGGAGATCATTAACAGTACGGAACTGAGTGATGCGCAGAAACAGGAGGCGGTGGACAGCATGGTGCGCATGACGGATATTGCGGAAAAAGAAGCGGCAGCAGAAGTGCTTCTGCAGGCAAAAGGATTTCAGGAAGCCGTGGTCAGCATCAACGGGGATGCCGTGGATGTGGTGATCAATGCAGCGGAACTGTCCGATGCACAGAGAGCGCAGATTGAAGATATTGTAAAAAGAAAGACGGATATTGCGGCGGAAAATATTGTTATCAGCACCATTGTACAGTGATATTTTTGTGTACATAGGAAAGAATTTATGTTATGATACCAAGGGTTACAAGCCAAAAGTCTACGCAAGCTTGCTTGCAGGAGACTTTTAGGATTAGGAACCCGTACCACATGAGCAAGTAGCCATTTTCAAAGAAAATGAGCGGATTGTGAATGTGGTTCAGATTGAGAGAGTGCGAAGCACGGAACAATCTGGAAGGTATCATAATAACCCGGAAAAGAAAAAGGAAAAATGATGAAGAGAGTCTTTTTAATTGTACTGGACAGCTTCGGTATCGGTGAAATGCCGGATGCCGAAGCTTACGGCGATATCAATGTAAATACGCTAAGAAGTGTATCCAAAAGTCCGTATTTCCATATGGAACATATGCGGGATATGGGATTATTTCAGATCGATGGTGTGGGAGTGGGAGAGAAAACCGAACATCCCACAGCGGCTTATGCCCGTATGACGGAACGTTCGAGAGGAAAGGATACGACCATAGGACACTGGGAGATTGCCGGTATCTATTCGCCAAAGCCTCTGCCTACGTATCCCAACGGTTTCCCGGAGGAGGTTCTGGAAGAGTTCCGGCTTCGCACCGGAAGAGATATTCTGTGTAATAAACCTTATTCCGGCACCCAGGTCATTGCGGATTATGGGGATGAACACGTACGCACCGGCAAGCTGATCGTATATACTTCGGCAGACAGCGTATTTCAGATCGCTGCACATGAGGATGTGGTTCCTGTGGAACAGTTATACGATTATTGTCGTATTGCCAGACAGATATTACAGGGAGAACACGGCGTGGGTCGTGTCATTGCCAGACCTTTTGTAGGTGAGAGCGGACATTACACCCGTACTCCCAGGAGACATGATTTCTCTCTGCTGCCGCCCGCAGTTACCATGCTGGATCAGCTGAAGGCTGCAGGAAAGGATGTCATTGCAGTAGGCAAGATCCAGGATATTTTCGTGGGCAAGGGGATTACCGAGCATGTCTATACTTCCGGCAATGCAGAGGGAATTCAGCGGACACTGGAATATCTGGATAAGGATTTTGAAGGACTGTGTTTTATTAACCTGGTGGATTATGACATGCTCTACGGTCATAGAAGAGATGTGGACGGTTATGCGAAGGCACTGGCATATTTTGATGAGAAGCTGCCGGAGATCCAGGCACATATGAGACCGGAGGATATTCTGATGATCACGGCGGATCACGGCTGCGATCCCGCCTATACGAAGACTACGGATCATACCAGAGAGTACACACCGTTTCTCATGTACGGAGCACCGGTGGTTCCCGGCAATCGCGGAACCCGGTCTGCCTTTTCCGATATTGGTGCGACGGTACTGGACTATTTCGGGATCCAACCGGAATTTGAAGGGACTTCCGTGCTGAATGGTTACACAGATTTTTGATATATTTGGAGGACTATAATAGTGAGTAATTATACAGAAGAGATCAATCGTCGCCGGACCTTTGCCATTATCTCTCACCCGGATGCCGGTAAGACGACCCTGACAGAAAAGTTCCTGCTCTACGGAGGAGCCATTAACCTGGCGGGAAGTGTAAAAGGTAAGGCAACCGCAAGACATGCTGTATCCGACTGGATGCAGATCGAGAAGGACAGAGGTATCTCTGTTACTTCTTCCGTATTACAGTTCGAGTATGACGGTTATTGTATTAATATTCTGGATACCCCGGGACATCAGGATTTCTCGGAGGATACTTATCGTACTCTTATGGCAGCGGACTCCGCAGTCATGGTCATCGATGCGTCCAAGGGTGTCGAGGCGCAGACGAGAAAGCTGTTTAAGGTCTGCGTTATGCGCAAGATTCCTATTTTTACGTTCATCAACAAGATGGATCGTGAGGCGTTAGATACCTTTGAACTGCTGGATGATATTGAAAAAGAGCTGGGAATCGCTACCTGTCCGATCAATTGGCCCATCGGCTCCGGCAAGGGATTCCAGGGTGTATACGACCGTGAGAAAAAGTGTGTGATCGCTTACTCCGATACGGAGAAGGGTACGAAAGAGGGAACTTCCATAGAGATTCCCATACAGGATGAGGAACATTTGAAAGAACTCATCGGAGAAGATGCGGCGGACAAGCTGTTGGGAGAGGTGGAACTGTTGGATGGTGCCAGCGCGGAGTTTGACCTGGATGAGGTACAGAAAGGTAATCTGACTCCGGTATGCTTTGGTTCCGCACTGACGAATTTCGGTGTGGAGATATTCCTGAAACATTTTCTGAAGATGACCACCACTCCGCTGCCCAGAAAGGCAGACATTGGTCTGATCAATCCTACGGAGCATGAGTTCAGTGCCTTTGTATTCAAGATTCAGGCCAATATGAACAAGGCTCACAGAGACCGTATTGCATTCATGCGTATCTGTTCCGGTAAATTCGATGCCAACATGGAGGTACGCCATGTACAGGGTAATAAAGTCATGCGTCTGTCCCAGCCCCAGCAGATTATGGCGGATGAGCGAAAAATCTTAAACGAGGCCTATGCCGGAGATATTATCGGTGTGTTCGATCCCGGTATCTTCTCCATCGGTGATACCCTGTGTATGCCCAAGGAAAAGTTCCAGTACGAAGGAATTCCCACTTTCGCACCGGAGCATTTTGCCAGAGTACGTCAGGTGGATACCATGAAGAGAAAACAGTTCGTCAAGGGTGTGGAACAGATCGCGCAGGAAGGTGCCATTCAGATCTTCCAGGAGTTCAATACCGGTCTGGAAGAGATCATCGTAGGTGTAGTCGGCGTGCTGCAGTTTGATGTCTTGAAATATCGTCTGGAGAACGAATATAATGTGGAGATCCGTCTGGAGAATCTGCCTTATGAGCATATCCGCTGGATCGAGAATAAGGACGAGATCGATCTGGCCAAGCTGTCCGGTACCTCAGATATGAAGAAGGTCAAAGACATGAAAGGCAATCCTTTGCTTCTGTTTGTGAATTCCTGGAGTATCGGTATGACCCTGGATCGCAATAAGGGGCTGGTACTGACAGAGTTTGGCAGGAATTGATCAGAAAACAGTAAAGTGTGTAGGGGGAACAGAATGCGGGAGATGAAAAAAATATTTGCCGGAATTCTCATGACAGTTCTTCTGACAGGGTGCTCTTCACAGGAGATTCTGTCGGAAGTGCCGCAGACCATCGTATTGCCCGAGGAACAGATCGATAATCTGCCCATGCAGGAAGAGGATCCAACGTCCGCAGAAACCGAAAATACAGAGAGCTTTTCCCTCCTGGAGGAGGGAGGCTCTCGTTTTGCATATGAGAGTCTGGAAGCTTCGGAACAGATCTGGTATCTGGAGATCGAACAGGCACTGGGAGAGATGGAAGGCACGGTCAAACTGTCCACGGATCCCCTGGAGCAGGGACTGGATGAGCAGGACATCGATAAAATCTTCCAGTGTGTGATGATCGATCATCCGGAGATTTTTTATGCCACAGGATATACCTATACGAAATATTCCAGAGGAGAAAAAACGGTTGGAATTGATTTCGCAGGAAGCTATGAGCTGACGGAAGAGGAAGCAATAGTCCGGGCGGAACAGATCCGGAAAATAACGGCGGACTGGATACGTGGAATCGGTGAGGATAAAAGCGAGTATGAAAAAGTAAAGGCAGTGTACGAGCAGATCATTTTTGCGACGGACTATGATCTGAATGCCCCGGACAACCAGAATATCTGCTCCGTATTCCTGGAAGGAGCGTCTGTCTGCCAGGGATATGCCAAAGCGACGCAATATCTGTTGAACCATCTGGGAGTTATGTGTACGCTGGTGCAGGGAACCGTGGATACCGGAGAGGCGCATGCCTGGAATCTGGTCAGGGTGGACGGAGATTATTATTATGTGGATACTACATGGGGAGATGCTTCCTATCGCATGGAGGATGGCAGCGAACAGGAGGGATTGTCGGAGATCAATTATGATTATCTGTGTGTCACAACGGAGGATATTCTTCGTACACACCGGATCGAGGGCGTGGTGGCCATGCCGGAATGTACGGCTATGGAGGCTAATTATTATGTCCGTGAGGGCAATTATTTTACGGAATATAACAGGGAACAGCTGCAGAGGATCTTTGATGCAGCCAGAGAAATGGGCAGAACGGATATTACGCTGAAATGTGCGGATGAGACCTGTTACCGGGAAATCTGCCGGGTGTTGATCGATGAACAGGAGATATTCTCTTACATTCCGGACAGCAACAGTACGATCTCTTATGCACAGAACGGGAAACAATTATCCTTGACTTTTTGGGTGACAAATGAATGAATCTTTGGTAGAATAGATACAAATAGTTTTTCATAGATTTACAGATAATCAGGAGGAACATATATCATGGAAAGAGAAATAGATAAAAAGAACCTGGTATTAAAAGAAGATGAAAGCATCGGTACTGTACAGATCGCAGATGATGTAGTGGCTATGATCGCATCTCTGGCAACGACCGAGGTGGATGGCGTCAGCGCAATGGCCGGCAACATTACCAACGAACTGATGAGCAAAGTCGGTGTGAAGAATCTGACCAAGGGCGTAAAAGTAGAGGTTCAGGACAAGAACGTAACGGTAGATCTGGCAGTGACCATGGAATACGGATACAATATTCCCGCAACCTGTCAGGCAGTACAGCAGAAGGTGAAAAACGCCATTGAGAATATGACGGGACTGACCTGCTCTGATGTGAACATCCGTATTGCCGGTGTGAACATGAAGAAGGACAAATAAGAGGAATTACAGGAAGATATTATGGGAAGACACGAGCAGAGAGAACAGGTTTTTAAGCTTTTATTCCGTGTGGAGTTTCATTCACCGGAAGATATGCCGGAACAGCTTGCATTGTTCCGCGAGAATAATGAGGAAGTTCCTTCCTGGCAGGATGCGGATGCCATTGCAGCCCGTTTTGAGAAGATTAAGGACAAGATCCCGGAACTGGATAAACTGTTGAATGAGAATACCGAAGGCTGGGATACCACCCGTGTGGGAAAGGTAGAACTCGCAGTGTTACGTCTGGGTGCGTATGAGCTGCGTTATGATGACGATATCCCGGACGGGGTAGCAATTAACGAGGCGGTGGAGATCGCCAAAAAATACGGTCAGGAGAGCTCCGGCGGATTCGTCAATGCGATCCTTGCCAAGATTATGAAGTCCGGTGAGTAGAATACAAAATGTAGTCAGCGTACGACAACTGAATACTTATATCAAAAATATGTTCACGCAGGATTACTTTTTACAGACGGTGTTTGTAAAAGGTGAGGTAAGCAACTGTAAATACCATCCCTCTGGACATATTTATTTTACGTTAAAGGATTCCGCAAGTGCCCTGAACTGTATTATGTTCGCGGGAGACCGCAGAGGACTTGATTTCCGTCTGACGGAAGGGCAGCAGGTGATCGCGAAAGGCTCGGTGAGCGTTTTTGAGCGGGACGGCAGATATCAGCTGTATGTGAAGGAAATAACCTTAGACGGTGCCGGTGCCCTGTATGAAAAATACGAACACTTAAAACGGGAACTGGCGGAAGAGGGCATGTTCGCTCCGGAATATAAGCAGCCAATCCCCAAATACATTCACACCCTTGGTGTGGTGACGGCGGATACCGGTGCGGCGGTGCGGGATATCATACAGATCGCCACCAGGCGTAATCCTTATGTACAGATCATTCTGTATCCGGCACTGGTACAGGGAGCTTCTGCGGCTCCGTCAATCGTGAACGGAATCCGTGCACTGGAGAGACAGGGCGTGGATGTCATGATCGTGGGACGCGGCGGCGGATCGATCGAGGATCTGTGGGCATTTAATGAGAGAATGGTGGCACAGGCAGTATTTGACTGTACGGTTCCCATCATTTCCGCGGTGGGACATGAAACAGATACCACGATCATTGACTACGTTGCGGATCTGAGGGCACCGACACCGTCCGCAGCTGCAGAACTGGCGGTGACGGCAGCAAACGACATCGATCAGGAGATCCTGAGCAGACAGGAGAGGCTGTACCGGCAGATGGACAGGGTGCTGCAGCGTAAGAGACAGCAGGCAGAACAGCGGGAGATGCGCTTGAAATATTTAAGCCCGGCCAACCGCATCCGTGAGAAGCGGACTTACAGCATACAGCTGGAAGAACGGTTAGAGAACCGGATGCAGACGATCCTGCGGGACCGCAGACACACCCTGGCACTTTATATTGAACGAATGAAGGCAGTCTCGCCGTTAGAGAAGTTGAACAGTGGTTTCTCGTATGTGGAAGCTGCGGATGGGAAAAATATCCGTTCCGTGACGCAGGTGCATGAAGGCGACAGCCTGCGGATCCGGGTAAGTGATGGCGTGATCGATACCAAAGTGGAACAGGTGCAACAGGGAGACAGATTCACCGTGTGATCCAGGGAAGAGGACCATGGACGGAGGTATTAATTTTGGCAGGAAAAAAGAAAGCAGAAGAACAGGAACAACGCAGTCTGGAAGAAAATTTTTCCGAACTGGAGGAGCTGATCGAACAGCTGGAAGCAGAGGATATCTCTCTGGAGGATGCGTTTACGGCATACAGTAAGGGAATGAATGTCCTGAAGCAATGCAATGAACAGATCGACCGGGTGGAAAAACAGGTTATGAAACTGAATGAAGAAGGCGGACTGGAACCTCTGGATCCGCAGTAAATATACCGGCAGGAAGAGGAAGGACGGCATTGACATGGAAGAAACGATATTCAGACAGGAATTACAGAAGAGAACGACAGCAATAGAGGATCTTTTGAAACAATATCTTCCGGCAGAGGAAGGATATCAGAAAACGGTCATTGAAGCCATGAATTACAGTCTCATGGCAGGCGGAAAGCGCCTGCGCCCCATGCTGATGCAGGAAACATACCGGATGTTGGGTGGTGAGGATGATATCATAGAGCCTTTCATGGCAGCCATTGAGATGATCCATACTTATTCGCTGGTGCACGATGATCTTCCGGCCATGGACAATGATGAATATCGTAGAGGACGCAAGACCACCTGGTCTGTATATGGCGACGGTATGGGAGTGTTAGCGGGTGACGGACTGCTCAACTATGCCTTTGAGACTGCATTCCGCGCTTTTCCGGCATACGCCGCGGGAAAAACGGTGGACGAGAATTATCCGAGAGTAGCTGCGGCACTGAATATTTTAGCCCGTAAGGCGGGGATCTACGGCATGATCGGCGGACAGAATGCAGATATTGAGGCGGAGGAACAGACCACACCCCTGACTACAGAGCAGATCCTGTTCATTCATGCCAACAAAACGGCAGCCCTGATCCAGTCGGCAATGACCATCGGTGCCACACTGGCAGGAGCCACGGACGAGGAGATCGCAGCTCTGGAGCTGTGTGCCTACAATGTCGGCATCGCATTTCAGATCCAGGACGATATTCTGGATGTGATAGGAGACAGCAGGGAGCTTGGCAAAGCCACCGGCAGCGATGCACAGAATCATAAGCAGACCTATGTGACATTACACGGACTGGAGGAATCCGGCAGGGAAGTGGAACGGCTTACCGGGGAAGCGGTAGCGGTTTTGGATGGTTTCTCGGGAGAACATGAATTCCTGAAGGAACTGTTGCTGCATCTGGTCCACAGAACAAAATAGCAGAGGAAAAGCGAATGTTACTGGATAAAATCGAAAAAGCAAATGATATTAAAAAGATAGATAAATCGGACTATGGGGAACTGGCGGAGGAAATCCGGCAGTTCCTGATTCAGAAGATCAGTGTGACCGGAGGACATCTGGGATCCAACCTGGGGGCTGTGGAACTGACCATGGCACTTCACCTGGCTCTGAATCTTCCGGAAGACAAGATCATCTGGGATGTCGGTCATCAGTCTTATACTCATAAAATTTTAACGGGCCGCAAGGACGGCTTCGATGTCTTACGCCAGTTTCATGGCATGAGTGGGTTCCCCAAACGAAAAGAAAGCAGTTATGATGCATTTGATACCGGACACAGCTCGACTTCTATATCGGCAGGACTGGGACTGGTAAAAGCCAGAGATCTCAAAGGGGAGAAGACGACCATTGTATCTGTGATCGGTGACGGATCCCTTACCGGAGGCATGGCATACGAAGCATTGAATAATGCTGCAAAGCTGGAGACCAATTTTATCGTTATCCTCAATGATAACAATATGTCCATCTCCGAAAATGTAGGTGGTGTGTCCAAATATCTGAATAATATCCGTACAGCAACCGGCTATCTTGATCTGAAGGAAGGAATCTATAATGCCCTGAAGAGTAAGCCGGGCGGAGACGGTATTGTAAATCGCCTGCGTCGTGCCAAGAGCAGCTTTAAGCAGCTGGTGATCCCCGGTATGTTTTTTGAGGACATGGGAGTGACTTATTTAGGCCCTGTGGATGGACATGATATCGAGGGACTGATCAAAGTCATCGAGGAAGCCAAAAGAGTCAAGGGTGCGGTGCTGATCCATGTACTGACCCAGAAGGGCAAGGGGTACGGACCGGCAGAGAAACACCCTGCCAGATTTCATGGGGCAGAACCTTTTGATATTGAGACCGGAATCCCGTCCCACCCCCGGACAGTAGCGAATTATACAGATGTATTTTCTACGGTAATGTGCAAGCTGGGGCAGCGGGATGAACGGGTGGTGGCCATTACGGCAGCCATGCCGGACGGTACCGGACTGAAGCGCTTCCGGAATATGTATCCTGACCGTTTTTTTGATGTTGGTATTGCGGAGGAGCATGCGGTTACGTTTGCGGCCGGATTGGCGGCAGGCGGCATGAAGCCGATCGTTGCGGTATATTCTTCTTTTTTACAGAGAGCATATGACCAGATCCTTCATGATGTATGCATTCAGAATCTGCCGGTGGTATTTGCCATAGACCGTGCCGGCCTGGTAGGCAGTGACGGAGAGACACATCAGGGAATTTTCGATTATACGTATCTGTCCGGTATTCCCAATATGCACATCTGTGCACCGAAAAACAAGTGGGAGCTGTCGGATATGATGAAATTCGCAGTGGCACTGGAAGCACCCATTGCGGTGCGCTATCCCAGAGGTACCGCTTATGCGGGCCTTGCTGAATACCGTGCACCCATTGAACTGGGGAAGGCGGAGTGGATCGTGAGAGAGGGCGGCATTGCACTGTTCGCCGTAGGCAGTATGGTGAAGACTGCGGAAGAAGTACAGGCACTGCTGCATGAAAAAGGTTATCGGGCAAGTATTATCAATGCCAGATTCATCAAACCCATTGATGAGGAAGCGGTGTTGTCTGCTTGTGAGGATCATGACATGATCGTGACCATGGAGGAAAATGTGTTAAGCGGAGGCTTCGGGGAAAAGGTGCTGACCTGCCTGAATGATCATGACAGGCAGATCAAGTGTGTTATGGTGGGAATTCCGGATGCTTATGTGGAGCACGGAAATGTTGATCTTTTGAAAAAAGAGATCGGACTGGATGCAGTAAGCATTACAGAGAAAATACTGGAAAAGTTATAAGAGTTATAGCAATAGGAGATGTATATGAAAGAACGACTGGATGTGATTCTGGTAGAGCAGGGCTATGCCCCTTCCAGAGAAAAGGCGAAGGCAATCATAATGTCCGGTAATGTCTATGTCAACGGACAAAAGGAAGACAAGGCAGGCACCGGCTTCGATGTCAGTAAGATCAAACTGGAAGTCCGGGATCATACCATGAAATACGTAAGCCGCGGTGGACTGAAGCTGGAAAAGGCAATGGAGCAGTGGGGCTTTTTACTGGATGGCATGATCTGCATGGATATCGGAGCGTCTACCGGCGGATTCACAGACTGTATGCTGCAGAACGGTGCCACGAAGGTTTACTCCGTAGATGTGGGACAGGGACAGTTAGCCTGGAAACTCCGGAATGACGAACGTGTGGTGTGCATGGAGCAGACGAATTTCCGTTATGTGACCCCGGAGGATATTCCGGATGCCCTGGATTTCGCCAGCGTGGATGTGTCTTTCATCTCGCTGACCAAAATATTGATTCCGGCGAGAAATCTGTTAAAGGCTGGGGGGCAGATGGTATGTCTGATCAAGCCACAGTTCGAAGCGGGCAGGGGCAAAGTCGGTAAAAACGGCGTGGTCAGAGAACCTCAGATCCATGAAGAAGTGATCCGTAAGATCATCGATTATGCGGACAGCATCGGATTCGAGGTACTGCATCTGGAGTATTCCCCCATCAAGGGACCGGAGGGAAACATTGAATATCTGCTGCATATCCGTAAGCCGGAAGAGATTACGGAGGAAAAGCTGGCATTGAACGAGCATGAAGCGGAGAGTGCATTGCAGACCATCGTGGAGGAAAAGACCGGATTGTCTTATACACCGGAGTGGGATGTCCTGATCAAAGGAATCGTAGATAACTCTCATACACTGTAACAGACAAGGAGTGCAGGAAACGATGAAGCATTTTCTGATATATACCAATAAACATAAAGATCAGGAACTTGCGACCACGAAGCGGATCCGGGACTATTTGGAATCGAAGGGCTGTACCGTGAAGCTAAAGGTCAAGGAGTCTGACTGGAAAGAAGAGACAGATGCTGCGGAGGAGGAAGCAACGGGTATTCCTCTGGATGTGGATTGTATGATCGTTCTGGGCGGTGACGGAACCGTACTGCAGGCAGCCAGAGAGACGAAAAAAATCCTGGTGCCCATCATCGGAGTGAATCTGGGAACGGTTGGTTACATGACGGAGATCGAACCGGCCGGACTGGAGGAATCTCTGGATCGTCTGATCCGGGATAATTATAAAAAGGAACGCCGGATGATGTTGAACGGCAAGGTCTGCTGTGCGGACGGCACCGTGTCGGAGGGCTGGGCACTGAATGACATTGTCATCTCCCGAAGCGGCACTTTACAGATCATTGAATTTAATATCTATGTCAACGGACAGCTGCTAAATCATTACAAGGCGGATGGAATGATCGTGACCACCCCGACGGGATCCACAGGATACAATCTGTCGGCGGGAGGACCATTGGTAGAGCCCAAGGCGAAGCTGATCACTCTGACACCGATCTGTCCTCACAGTCTGAACCAGAGAAGCATCATATTGTCACCGGAGGATGAGATCGTTATAGAGATCCCCGGAGGCAGAGAGGGTAAAAGCCAGACTGTGGAAGCCAATTATGACGGAAGCCACAAGGTGACCATGTGTACCGGAGATCACATCCGTATCGTGCAGTCAGAGAAGATCACGGAATTCATACAGCTGAACCAGGTCAGCTTTTTGGATGTGTTACATCGCAAAATGAGAGATTCCTGACGAATTGTCGTAAGAAAGGCATGAGGTTAAGATGAAGAAGACCAGACATCGCAAGATCGTGGAGATCATAGAAAAAAAAGACGTGGAGACACAGGAGGAACTGGCCGGCTATCTGAAGGAAGCCGGATTTGCGGTGACCCAGGCAACAGTCTCCAGGGACATTCGCGAATTGAAATTGTCCAAAGTTCCCACCGGAGGAGGAAAACAGAAATATGTTATTCTGAAGCAGGATGACAGTCATATGGGAGACAAATATATCCGTGTGCTGCGGGATGGCTTTATCTCCATGGATATGGCACAGAACATCCTGGTGATCAAAACCGTATCCGGCATGGCCATGGCAGTGGCGGCAGCACTGGATGCACTGAAATTCTCCGAAGTGGTGGGATGCATCGCCGGAGATGATACCATCATGGTAGCGGTACGTACCGTGGAGGATACCCAGATCCTCATGGATAAGATCCATCTGATGATAGAGAGATAGACAGGGGGAAATACATGCTTCGCAGTTTACATGTGAAAAATCTGGCTCTTATCCGGGAGACAGAGGTGGAATTTGGAGAAGGACTGAATATACTGACAGGAGAGACCGGTGCCGGTAAATCACTGCTGATCGGATCGGTGAATCTGGCGCTGGGAGGAAAGTTCGAGAAGGATATGCTCAGACGGGGAGAAGAGAGCGGCCTGGTAGAACTGGTCTTCGATTGCGAGGAACCCAGACTGGCAGAAAAATTGAAAAGTATGGATCTGGAACCTTCGGAGGACGGAACAGTGATCTTAAGCAGAAAACTGTCCTCGGGGAAGAGCATCTGCCGTATTAATGGCGAGACCGTAACGGCAAAGCAGATCAAAGAGCTTTCGGAATTGCTGATCGACATTCACGGACAGCATGAACACCAGTCGCTGCTCCATAAGAAAAAGCATATGGAGATCCTGGATGCTTATGCCGGAGCGGAATTCGCAAAGTGCGCAGAGCAGGTGGGCGCATTGTATCATGAATGTGCCGCTTTAGAGAAGAGAATATCCGCAGAGACACTGGATGATGCTTCCAGAGGCAGAGAACAGTCCCTGGCGGAATTCGAACAGAAGGAGATCACAGATGCCGGGCTGCAGCCCGGTGAGGATGAGGAGCTGGAACAGGCATACCGCAAAATGTCCAACAGCCGTAAAATTGCGGAAAGCCTGGCAGAGAGTTATCGTCTCAGCGGCAATGATGCAGAAGACGGTGCGGGGAATTCCTTAAGCAGGGCACTGAGGGCACTTCGCAGCGTGACCATGTATGATCCTGCGTTGGAACAGATGGAAGAGCAGCTGGCAGAGGTGGAGAGTCTGTTATCGGATTACAATCATGATGTGTCGGAATATATGTCGGATCTGGAATTTGACGAAGAGGATTTCAGGAGCACCGAGGAACGGCTGAATACCATCAATCATCTCAAAGGAAAATACGGCAATACGATCGAAGAGATACTGAAATACAAAGAAGAAAAAGAAGCGTATCTGGAAAAACTGGCGGATTATGATACTTATATGCAGAAGCTGAATGCTGAGTGTACGGAAAAACAGAAGCTGCTGGAGAAAGCCTGTGAGGAACTGTCCGGTATCCGTCGTAAAAATGCAACCGTATTGACACAAAAGTTAAAGGATGCGCTGATCGGTCTGAATTTTCTGACAGTGGAATTTGATATTGCGGTCAGACCAGGTCAGACCATTACGGCAAAAGGATATGACGATGTGGAATTCCTGATCTCCACCAATCCCGGAGAGAGTCTGAAGCCCTTAAGTCAGGTGGCAAGCGGCGGTGAATTGTCCCGTATTATGCTCGCTATCAAAACAGTGCTGGCAGGGCGGGATGAAATCGATACTCTGATCTTCGACGAGATCGATACCGGTATCAGCGGAAGGACTGCATGGAAAGTAGCGGAACAGCTGAGCGTTTTATCCGGAGCCCATCAGGTCATCTGTATTACCCATCTGCCCCAGATCGCTGCCATGGCAGATGTACATTTTGTGATTGAGAAGAGCAGTACGGATGATATGACCATCACGGATATTCATAAAGTGTCGGCGGAAGAAAGTCTGGCGGAACTGGCAAGACTTCTTGGTAGTGATGCACTGACAGAGGCGGCACTTTCCAATGCCAAAGAAATGAAAGAGCAGGCCGGTATGTTTAAAGAAACCAGGTAAGGGAATGCTATAGTGGAAGCGAGATCAAAAGGATGAAGGATGACTTCATCCTTTTCTTTGTGCAAATTCAACCAAAATAAATCATCAAATTTGTGAATTAAATTGATTGAATTTGACTGAATATGAGCATATGATAACATCATAAGAACACGAAAGGTAACAGACAGGAGGAATGGAAATGATTTGTACTGTGACATTCAATCCGTCACTGGATTACATCGTATCCGTGGATGACTTTCAGCTGGGAATGACCAACAGAACTTCATCAGAGCTGATTCTTCCGGGAGGAAAGGGAATCAACGTATCCATTGTGCTGAAGAATCTGGGCCTGGATTCCACAGCGCTGGGATATGCGGCGGGATTCACCGGAGAAGAATTGATCCGAAGATTGACTGAATTTGGAGTGAATGCCGATTTCATCAAAATCAATCACGGAATGACCAGAATCAATCTGAAGCTGAAAAGTATTGACGGTACAGAGATCAATGGCTGCGGACCGGATATCGATGCGGAAGCGCTGGAACAGCTGATGGAAAAAATTGACAGATTACAGGAAGGAGATGTCCTGGTACTGGCGGGAAGTATTCCCTATTCGATGCCGGATGATATTTATCAGAGAATTCTGGAGAGAATTCAGGGAAGAGGTGTTCTCACCGTAGTGGATGCCACCAGAGACCTGCTGGTAAAGGTATTGCCGTATCATCCTTTTCTGGTAAAACCCAACAACCATGAACTGGGGGATATCTTCGGCGTGAAGCTTTCTACCAGAGAGGAAGTGGTCCCTTATGGGAAAAAGCTCCGGGACATGGGAGCACAGAATGTTTTGATCTCCATGGCGGGAGAAGGAGCGGTACTGATCGCAGCGGACGGTCAATGCCTGGAGGCTCCGGCTCCGAAAGGAAAGCTGGTCAACGGTGTCGGTGCCGGAGATTCCATGGTAGCGGGATTTCTCACCGGATGGCTGGAAGAGAAGGAATACGCACATGCCTTCTGCATGGGAATCGCCGCGGGAAGCGCCAGCGCTTTTTCCGAGAATCTGGCTACCAAAGATGAAGTTATGCAGGTATTGAAACAGGTAAAATCATAACAAAATAATAAAAAGAAACAATAAAAAAGAGAGGAAGGGTTACAATATGAGAATTACGGATTTATTGGACAAAAGAAGTATTTCCCTGGATGCAGCGCCTGCTGACAAAAAGGCAACACTGGATATGGCTGTGGAACTGATGGCGAAGAGCGGAAAGCTTATGGATGTGGAGCAATACCGTGCACAGGTCTATGCAAGAGAGGAAGAGAGCACCACGGGAATCGGCGAAGGCATTGCAATCCCTCACGGCAAATGTGATGCAGTGAAGACTCCCGGACTGGCAGCCATGGTAATTAAAAACGGTGTGGATTATGATTCCTTGGACGGCGAACCGGTGACATTACTTTTCCTGATCGCTGCACCCAATACCAAGGATAATGTACATCTGGATGTACTGAGCAAATTGTCCGTTATGCTGATGGATGAGAATTTTACCACATCTTTAAGAAATGCCAAAAGCGTAGAGGAATTTTTACAGATCATCGATGCAGCAGATGAGAGTACCAAGAGCATTGACGACAGATTAAGTGATACTGGCATTACCACCGAAGAGAAAAAGAGCTTTAAGCTCCTGGCAGTGACTTCCTGCCCGACCGGAATCGCGCACACTTATATGGCAGCGGAAGCGCTGGAGAAGGCAGCAAAAGCAGCAGACTGCCAGATCAAGATCGAGACCAGAGGTTCCGCAGGTGCGAAAAATGTACTGACTGCGGAAGAAATCGCCGCAGCTGACTGCATCATCGTAGCGGCAGACGCAAAAGTTCCCATGGATCGCTTTGACGGTAAGAAAGTGATTATTTGTCAGGTGTCTGACGGCATCAGCAAGGCGGATCGGCTGGTACAACAGGCCATCAGCGGTGAGGTGGAAATCTTTCACGGTGAGAGCGGAGCGGTAAAGACTGCAGTCACCGGCAAAGAAAGTGTGGCTCATAAGATTTACACACAGCTGATGAACGGTGTATCCCATATGCTTCCTTTTGTAGTAGGCGGAGGTATCCTGATCGCGATCGCATTCCTGATCGATGGACTGAATGTTGACATCAATGCACTTCCCGCAGATCAGAGAAGTAATTTCGGTACGATCACTCCCATAGCAGCTATGTTTAAAAACATCGGCGGCGTGGCATTCGGTCTGATGCTTCCGGTACTGGCGGGCTTCATCGGTATGGCTATCGGCGACAGACCGGCGCTGGCTCTCGGATTCGTAGGCGGTATGCTGGCGGCAAACGGTAAGTCCGGATTTTTAGGAGCACTGGTGGCAGGCTTCCTGGCAGGCTACCTGATCGTAGGACTCCGTAAGATCTGTGACAAACTTCCGGATGCTGTTGAAAAACTGGCGCCTGTATTGATCTATCCGGTAGTGGGTATTTTGATCATGGGACTTGCCATGAACTTTGTGGTGGAGCCGATCATGGGCGGTATCAATACCGGATTGAATAATTTCTTAAGCGGAATGGGTGATTCCAGCCGGGTTGTACTGGGTCTGATCCTGGGCGGCATGATGGCGATTGACATGGGTGGCCCTTTCAACAAGGCAGCATATGTATTCGGAACCGCAGCAATTGCGGCAGGCAATTATGATATCATGGCAGCGGTTATGATCGGAGGAATGACTCCTCCCTGTGCCATTGCACTGGCAACCCTGTTATTTAAGAATAAATTCACCAAGGAAGAGCGAGATGCAGGTCCTACCAACTTCATCATGGGTCTGGCATTCATCACGGAAGGTGCCATTCCTTTCGCAGCGTCCGATCCTCTGCATGTCCTTCCTTCCTGCATCATCGGTTCTGCACTGGCAGGTGCACTGTCCATGGCATTCCACTGCACACTGATGGCTCCTCACGGCGGAATCTTTGTATTCCCTGTAGTGGGAAATGCACTGATGTATCTGGTAGCACTGGCGGCAGGCACGGTCGTATCCGCATTACTGCTTGGTGTATTGAAGAAAAAAGTTGCTTAATGCTTAGTCATAGGAAAATAAAAGGAGAAAAAGACAATGAAAGAATTCAAATATGTTATCACAGATCCTGAAGGCATTCATGCCCGCCCCGCAGGGGAACTGGTAAAGGCAGCCAAGGAATTTGCCGCTAATATCACTCTGACCAAGGATGGCAAGAGCGGAGATTGCAAGCGTATCTTCGGTATCATGGGTCTGGCTGTCAAAGCCGGCAATGAGATCACTCTGACCTTCGACGGTGAGGATGAGGAAGCAGCATACGCAGCAGTAACGGAATTTGTAAAAGCAAATCTCTAAAATAGAGGAAGCATAATCGTCAGGAGAGGAAAAGAGTCATGGAAGTCTACCAGGGTAAAAGCGTATTTGGCGGAATCGCTATCGGCAGAATCAGTGTTCATAAAAAAGACGAGCAGCAGGTAAAACGTGTCAGGATCGAGGATCCCGAGCAGGAGATCTTACGCTACAGACAGGCGAAACAGACAGCCATGGAGCAGCTGCAGGGTTTGTATCAGAAGGCTCTGAAGGAGGTCGGGGAAGCCAATGCCGCTATTTTTGAAATCCATCAGATGATGCTGGAAGATGATGACTATAACGAGTCGGTAGAAAATATCATCCGCATGCAGCAGGTGAATGCAGAGTATGCGGTAGCTTCCACCGGTGACAATTTTGCACAGATGTTCTCTGCCATGGATGACGACTATATGAGAGCGAGATCTGCGGATGTCAAGGATATTTCCGAGCGCGTGTTAAGCGTGCTCGGAGGCCGGGCCACCGGGATTGCCGCATCCGGGGAACCGGTGATCATCGTTGCAGACGACCTGGCTCCTTCTGAGACAGTACAGCTGAACAAAGATCTGGTGTTGTCCTTCGTGACGGTACACGGTTCCGTCAATTCCCACACGGCAATTCTGGCCAGGACCATGAGTATCCCGGCACTGATCGGTACCGCAATTCCTCTGACAGATGATATCGACGGAAAAGTCGGCATTGTAGACGGAAAAAACGGATGCATTTATGTGGATCCCGATGAAGACACCCTGGGCAGAATGCAACAGTTAAAGCTGGAGGAACAGGAGAAGAAGGAATTGCTCCAGACCCTGAAGGGAAGAGAAAATATCACTATTGACGGTAAGAAGATCATGCTCTATGCTAATATAGGTAACAGCAAGGATCTGGCGGCAGTATTGCAGAATGATGCCGGAGGTATCGGTCTGTTCCGCAGCGAGTTTATTTACCTGGAGAGAGATACGTTCCCTACCGAAGAAGAGCAGTTTCAGATCTATCGTACGGTAGCGGAGACTATGGCAGGCAAACCTGTGATCATTCGTACACTGGATATCGGTGCGGATAAAAAATGCGATTACTTTGAAATGGAACCGGAGGAAAATCCGGCTATGGGTTGTCGGGCTATCCGTATCTGTCTGACCAGACCGGAAATCTTCAAGACACAGCTGCGGGCACTGTTCCGCGCCAGCGCCTTTGGCAATATTTCCATTATGTATCCCATGATCATCAGTGTAGACGAACTAAGGAAGATCAAGACAATCGTGGCTGAGATCCGACAGGAACTGACAGAACAGGGAGTTACTTTCGGTGAACCGAAGCAGGGGATCATGATCGAGACTCCGGCGGCTGTCATGATGAGCGAAGAACTGGCAAAGGAAGTGGACTTTTTCAGCATCGGAACCAATGACCTGACGCAGTATACATTAGCGATCGACAGGCAGAATCCCAAGCTGGATGCTTTCTATGATCCGCATCATCCCGCAGTGCTGCGTATGATACAGATGGTCGTGGAAAATGCGCATAAGGCCGGAATCTGGGCAGGTATCTGCGGAGAACTGGGTGCAGATACGACATTGACCAGACGCTTTCTGGCTATGGGTGTTGATGAATTATCCATGTCTCCCGGAAGTATTCTTCCCGTGCGGAAGATCATACTGGAGACAGATGTGACAAAGGAAAGAGAAAATAACAATTTATGCTGACAGAACAACGTTATGAGATCATTCTGAAATTATTGGAAGAAAAAAACAGCATTACGGTGGCCGAGGTAAAAGATCTGTTAAATACATCGGAATCCACGGTGCGCCGGGACATCACAGCATTGTATAATGCCGGGAAGCTGGTAAAGGTCTTCGGAGGTGCTGTGGCATGTGATCGTACGGTGATAACCCATGAACCCACGGTGGAACAGAAGTCAGAAGTCAATGTGGAAGCCAAACAGCTGGTGGCTGCCAAAGCAGCAGCACTGATCCAGCCGGAGGATTTTATCTATCTGGATGCAGGTACGACCACAGCAAGTATGCTTTCTTATCTGACAGAGAAAAGTGCCACCTTTGTGACCAATGCGGTAGCGCATGCCAAGACACTGGCAGCAGCAGGATTCCGCGTATATCTCATCGGCGGAGAATTAAAAGGCTCCACGGAGGCTGTGGTGGGGAACCAGGCGCTGATGACTCTGCAGAACTATCATTTTACCAAAGGCTTCTTCGGTACGAACGGGATCAGCAAGCAGAGTGGACTGACCACACCGGATATGAATGAAGCTATGGTGAAAAAGACAGCCATGGGACAATGCAGAGAGGTGTTTGTTCTGGCAGATCATTCCAAATTCGGCAATATCAGTTCCGTGACGTTCGGTTCGTTCCAAAATGGTACCATCCTTACGGACACCTGTCCGGAGGAATATAAAAACAGCGGCAACGTGGTGATATGTGGATAGACCGGAAAAAAATGTAAGACAGTAATCCTGAGATCTTCGGTTAAAAAACAGAATGCGACGTACACTATACCCTATACAGAGATGACAGAAATGCAGTGGGGGAATGTGTATGAAGCTATGGATCACAGAGACGGAAAAAGTGAAAAGGCAGGCAGAGGAAGAGGCCGTAGTCATCTTACAACACTGGAGACAGAAAGTAAGAAGACTTCGCCTCTACCGGGCCTGCCTTTGTGCTGTGCTCATTTTGGCCTGTCTGGGTCTCATGGGTTACAGTTATTATCTGGTGGACAGCAGTATCCCTTCTGTGATCCATGTACGTGCGGAATCGGAGGAGTCATTGGAACTGAGTATTCCTGCCAGAGGAGAAATAGTTAATGTCAGCAGGCAGGGAAACAGTAATATTCCCGATGGTGCGGTGACGATAGATCTGAGCCGTCCGTTGACGCTGAAGACCGGAAATGCGGACAATCTGCAGATGCAGGTGAAATTGTTCGGCATCCTGCCGTTCAAACAGGTGGGCATACGAGTGATCGAAGACCGGGAATTAATTCCGGTGGGAGTCCCGATAGGAATTTATGTCAAAACGGAAGGTGTACTGGTAGTAGGTACCGGAGAGTTCGCATCACAAGGGGCGGGAAAAGTATCTCCGGCAAAAAATATTTTGAAAAGCGGTGATTATGTAATAAAGTTAAACGGTACGGAAGTCACCGGAAAAGATGACTTCATTACGAGAATCGAGAACTGCGGCGGAGAACAACAGATCCTGACCATCCGGAGGGATGCTGAGACTTATGATGTGAGAATAAAACCGGAGAGGGATCGGACGGGAAAGTATAAGATTGGTGTCTGGGTCAGGGATAATGCGCAGGGAGTTGGTACCATGACATATATTGACAAAAACGGGAATTTCGGTGCACTGGGGCATGGAATCAATGATGTGGATACCAGCACATTGATGGAGATGAATGATGGCACACTCTACCAGACCGAGATTATTTCTATACGAAAAGGGGCGGCGGGCCAGCCGGGAGAGATGACGGGAATGATCGTATATTCGGATGAGAGGATCCTGGGAGATATTACCAGTAACAGTACCCGGGGAATTTTTGGAAAATGCAATCAGAAGGCACTGGCACTCGGAACGGAGGAAGCTTTGCCCATTGGATTAAAACAGGAGATAGAGAAAGGACCTGCACAGATTTTGTGTACTGTGGACGGAACCACAAGATATTATGACATTGAGATTACGGAGATCCATCTGGATCATGACAATGTGAATCGGGGAATTGAACTTCGGGTAACGGATCCGGAGCTGCTATCGGTGACCGGCGGTATTGTCCAGGGGATGAGTGGGGCACCGATTATTCAAAAGGGGAAATTCGTGGGAGCCGTCACCCATGTCCTGGTGCAGGACAGCACCAGGGGATATGGGATTTTTATTGAAAATATGCTGGAATAGTCTTGCATAAAACTTTCCGTTACTGTACGACCGCTTTGTCCACTTCGATGACAGTGAAGAAATCCGGATGGCTGGTCTGGATACGTTTGGTAATGGAATCCATGACTTTCTGATCGGAGACCGGATAATCATATGGGATCACGATATCGAAGATGACATTGGTATGGGTGGGACCTTTGACAATGCGAAAATCATGCATGCTAAGCTTCGGATCGATCTGATCCAGGTATCCGGAGACTTCTGCCTTCAGGGAAAGGGTCTCGGGATCGCTGGTGCTTACAGGATCCATGTGGATCACAGCATTGCAGTTCAGCTTTCTGCGCAGTTCATGTTCAATGGTATCGATGGTATCGTGCAGGGTTATAATATTACCGTCCGCAGGCACTTCTGCATGCAGAGAGATCAGAGTCCTTCCGGGGCCGTAATTATGTACGATCAGATCGTGGATTCCGATGACATTATCATAGGATAATACGATGTCATTGATCTGCTGTACCAGTTCCGGCTCGGGGGGCTGCCCAAGCAGGGGACTGATCGTGTCTTTTGCTGCGACAAAGCCGGAGTAGAGGATGAACATACCTACCAGCACACCACAGTAACCGTCGATAATGATACCGGAGGCGGCGGAGACGATAGTGCCGATGAGAACCACCATAGTTGCCACCATATCGCTTAAACTGTCAATGGCAGTAGCCTTCATGGCTACGGAGCTGATCCGGGTACCGATGCGGCGGTTATATAGTGCCATATAGCATTTTACCACAATTGAAAATACCAGTATGCCAATAATGACAGGGGAGTAATCAGGAGCTTCCGGATGGAAGATCTTGCTTACAGAGCTTTTCACCAGTTCGAAGCCCATGAGCACGATCAGGATAGAGACTAACAATCCGGAGATATATTCGATCCGCCCGTGTCCGAAGGGATGGTCAGAGTCCGGCTTCTGTCCCGCCATCCTGAAGCCTACCAGCGTAATGATGGAGGATGCCGCATCCGACAGGTTGTTGAATGCATCTGCCGTAATGGCGATGGAATGACTGAATAAGCCTGCCAGAGCCTTGGTAGTGAACAGGATCAGGTTGAAACAGATCCCGACGATACCGCAGAGTATCCCATATGCCTGACGAACGCCGGGATCCGTAACATTTTCATGATCCCTGATAAATAATTTTGCCAATAATGTAACCATAAGATAACCCCTTTTCTCAAATAAGAGTTTAAGAGATATTGTAGCGCATATGTAGGAAAAATACAAGTGAATCCGGATGATTTGTAGAAAAAGGATTCGCAGAAAAAACGCCCAAAGATGCAGAGCAAGAAATCAGCGGTTGCTATTGCGCATCCGGCATTTTCAGTGTATAATCTCCGTGGACGTAATGTAAGCTTTTATAACGGTTCCGATGTGCAAACCCCGGAACCGTACAGGTAATAATGATAAAATAAAATGGAGGAACGATCGATGAGAAAGAAACCGGTTGTATTAATGATCCTGGATGGTTATGGATTGAATGATAAGGTAGAGGGCAACGCTGTAGCACAGGCCAATACCCCTGTGATGGATTCCCTGATGAAGGAGTATCCTTTTGTACATGGTAATGCCAGTGGTATGGCAGTAGGCCTTCCCGAGGGGCAGATGGGTAACTCTGAGGTAGGTCATATGAATATGGGTGCCGGCCGTATCGTATATCAGGAGCTGACCCGTATCACCAAAGAGATCCAGGACGGAGACTTTTTTAAGAATGAAGCTCTGTTAAAAGCCATTGATAATTGTAAGAAGAACAACAGCGCCCTGCATCTGATGGGTCTGTTATCCGACGGTGGCGTACACAGCCACATTACCCATCTGTATGGCCTGCTGGAGCTGGCAAAACAGCAGGGCCTGGAGAAGGTATATGTTCACTGCTTCTTAGATGGACGTGATACCCCTCCTGCCAGCGGTAAGAGCTATGCAGAGCAGTTAAATGAAGAAATGAAGAAAATCGGTGTAGGTAAGATCGCTTCCGTAATGGGACGTTACTATGCTATGGATCGTGATAACAACTATGACCGTGTACAGCTGGCTTACGATGCCATGACCGAGGGCAAAGGTCTGACCGCTGCCTGCGGTATCTGCGGTATCCAGGAGTCTTACGACAGAGAAGAGACCGATGAGTTTGTAAAACCTACTGTTGTTGTAGAAGATGGCAAGGCAGTCGGACTGGTGCAGGACAAGGATTCCGTAATTTTCTTCAACTTCCGTCCCGACCGTGCAAGAGAGATCACCAGAGCCTTCTGTGATGATGACTTCAAGGGATTTGACCGCGTGAGAAAGGATATTACTTTTGTATGCTTCTCTGATTACGATCCTACCATTCCTAATAAAGAAGTGGCATTCCACAAGATCGCCATTACCAATACCTTCGGTGAGTGGCTGGCAGCCCATGACATGAAGCAGGCACGTATCGCCGAGACTGAGAAGTATGCACATGTAACCTTCTTCTTCAACGGCGGCGTGGAGCAGCCCAACGAGGGAGAGGATCGTATCCTGGTAAATTCTCCCAAGGATGTGGCAACCTATGATCTGAAGCCGGAAATGAGTGCTCCTCAGGTTTGCGAGAAACTGCTTGATGCGATCCGCTCTGAAAAATACGATGTGATCGTGATCAACTTCGCAAACCCCGATATGGTAGGTCATACCGGTGTGATCTCCGCAGCCATCAAGGCTATTGAGACTGTAGATGAGTGCGTAGGCAAGGCAGTACAGGCAGTGAAGGATGTAGACGGCGTTCTGTTCATCTGTGCAGACCACGGTAACGCAGAGCAGATGATCGATTACACCACCGGTCAGCCTCATACCGCACATACCACCAATCCGGTTCCTTTCATCCTGGTAAACTATGATACTGCCTATACTCTGAAAGAGGGTGGATGCCTGGCAGATATTGTACCGACACTTATCAATGTGATGGGTATGGAGCAACCCGCAGAGATGACAGGAAAGTCTCTGTTAATTAAGAAATAGCATGGAACAAAAGAAGAGAAATCTGGTAACTTTAGGAAGTACGGGAATTACTGTGGAGAAGAACTCCTTCGGAGCGCTGCCCATCCAGCGGATCTCCAAGGAAGCAGCCATTGGACTGCTTCGCAAAGCCTATGCGGCAGGCGTGACCTTTTATGACACTGCCAGATACTATACCGACAGTGAAGAGAAAGTGGGCGCTGCCTTTGAGGGTATGCGGGACAAAATATATATCGCTACCAAGACCGGAGCCACCACAGCAGAAGGCTTCTGGAAGGAGCTGCATACTTCCCTGGAAAAATTAAAAACAGACTATATCGACATTTATCAGTTCCATAACCCGGCATTCTGCCCGAAGCCGGGAGACGGCACAGGATTGTATGAAGCTATGCTGGAAGCGAAGGACAAAGGCATGATCCGCCATATCGGCATCACGAACCATCGTCTGAATGTAGCGCATGAAGCCATTGACAGCGGACTGTATGAGACTCTGCAGTTCCCTTTCTGTTATCTGGCGACGGACAAGGATCTGGAGCTAGTACAGGATTGTAAAAAAGCAGGCATGGGATTTATCGCCATGAAAGCACTGTCCGGCGGACTGATCAATAATTCAGCAGCGGCATATGCATATCTGGCACAGTTTGATAATGTACTTCCGATCTGGGGAGTGCAGCGGGAGAGCGAGCTGGATGAATTTCTGTCCTATATAGATAATCCTCCTGTATTAACACCCGCATTGCAGGCGGTGATCGACCATGACAGGGAAGAGCTACAGGGAGAATTCTGCAGAGGCTGCGGCTACTGCATGCCCTGCCCCGCGGGGATCGAGATCAACAACTGTGCCCGCATGAGCCTGATGATCCGCAGAGCACCTTCCGCAGCACAGCTGACAGACGAGATGCAGGCAAAAATGCGTAAGATTGAAGAGTGCCTGCATTGTGGCAGATGTAAATCCAAGTGTCCCTATGGACTGGATACTCCGGCACTGCTTGAGAAAAATTATAAGGATTACTGTGAGATCCTTGCCGGAAAAGCGTATTAATGCATAGCAGATCTGAATAATAACCTCCTTATAGGATATACTTAACTGGGAAAAAGTAAGTTAAGGATACCTGTAAGGAGGTTTTTTATGGAAAAATATCTGGAGATCATCGAAGTACACGGAAGGGAGATCCTGGATTCGAGAGGGAATCCCACGGTGGCAGCGGTTGTTACCGTGAAGGACAAAGAGACCGGCAGATGCACAAAGGGTATGGCGGCAGTGCCTTCCGGAGCCAGCACCGGACAGTTCGAGGCTGTGGAACTCAGGGACGGTGAGACCAGATATTTCGGTCTGGGCGTGCAGCATGCCGTAAAAAATATTGACGAGAAAATTGCCGGTGTTTTACTGGGAGAAAATGCCCTGGAACAGATCCGTATCGACAGAATCCTTAAGGAAACGGACGGCACGGACAACAAGAGCAGCTTAGGTGCCAATGCCATGCTGGCAGTGTCCATGGCGGTGGCAAGAGCAGCGGCGGAGGCACTGGGACTTCCGTTATACCGTTACTTTGGAGGAATCTCTCCGAGACTTCTGCCGGTACCCATGATGAATATTTTAAACGGCGGAAAGCATGCGGCGAACACCGTGGATTTCCAGGAGTTTATGATCATGCCCGTACAGGCAGAAACCTTTGCGGAAGGGTTACGGATCTGTGCGGAAATTTATCATAATCTGAAGAAGCTGTTGGAGGAGAAAGGCTTGTCCACCGGAGTCGGGGATGAGGGCGGCTTTGCACCGGACCTGCCGGATGCGGAGAGCGTGCTGGATCTCCTTGTGGAGGCAATCGAGGCTTCTGGATATGTGCCGGGACAGGATATTCGGATCGCCATGGATGCCGCCAGCAGCGAACTTTATAATGAAAAAACGGGAATGTACCATTTCCCTGGAGAGAGTAAGCTGAAGGGAGAGGAAGTCCTGCGGGATACCGGAGAAATGATCTCGTATTATGAACGGCTCGTAGAGAACTATCCCATTATCTCTATTGAGGACGGACTGGATGAAAATGACTGGGACGGATGGCAGGAGCTTACAAAACGGCTGGGAGAGAAGATCCAGTTAGTGGGAGATGATCTGTTTGTCACAAATACAAAACGGCTGGATGCCGGGATCAAACTTCATTGTGGTAATGCCATTCTGGTTAAAGTCAATCAGATCGGAACGCTGTCCGAAGCCTTCGAAGCGGTGGAGATGGCACACAAGAATGGTTACAAGGCGGTGATCTCCCACAGATCCGGCGAGACGGAGGATACCACCATAGCAGACATAGCGGTGTCACTGAATGCCGGACAGATTAAGACCGGAGCGCCCTGCCGCAGCGATCGTGTGGCGAAGTACAACCGGCTGCTTGCCATTGAAGAGGAGTTAAAGGATGCCGCGGCATATATGGAGCCGTTCCACAAGATCTGAGTGGTTGCGCAACAAAATGTAAACTACAAAAAATAAAAAATGTATAAACAGGAGGATTTTCATCACCGGAAATCCTCCTGCTTTTATAGCAAAACGATAGAAAAATACATGAGTGAAAGAAAAATGCACAAAAATAAAATGTTTAAATATACATAATAGAAGCGTAAAATATACACTATATGCAAATTTGAAAAACAGAAACTATTTTTAATGAAAAAGTTTTTCATAAATATACAGACATATGTGCGTGCTGTGCGTACACCTAGAAGAGACAGCTAAAGAGGCAGAGTCACGGAAACTGGCAGATGCTTCATGCGTAATTCAGTTGACATAGCCTCAAAAGTGTTGTAATATAACAAAAGTCGTTTTCGGAAATTTAAAGTACATTTTTTGCGCGTGTATACTTGCATACAAATGCGAAGAATGCATTTTATTAATGTCCGTAGGCAAAAGAAAAGCAAGGAGTTGAAGAGATGCTTAAATATATTGCAAAACGTATCGGCCTGGCGCTGATCACGATTTTTACAGTAGCAACACTCACCTTTTTCCTGATGAACATGGTTCCCGGTGGACCGTTCCTCTCGGAGAAGGCAGTAAGCCCCGCTGCACAGGCAGCCCTGGAGGCAAAATATGGACTGGACAAGCCTTTGTCCCAGCAGTATCTGACGTATATGAATGATGCTCTGCACGGTGATTTCGGAGAGAGTCTGAAGCAGAGAGGAAGAACCGTTACTTCTATTATAGTATCCAAGTTCCCTGTATCTGCAAGAGTAGGTGGACTTTCCGTTATCGTAGCGCTGTTGGTAGGTATTCCTCTGGGATGTCTGGCAGCTACCCATCGTGGCAAGACGCTGGACAGCGTGATCTCCGTGATCTCCACCTGTGGTATTGCGGTACCAAGCTTCGTTATATGTACTCTGCTTCTGTATTTCCTGGGAAGTAAGGTAAAGATACTGCCCACCTACGGAATCGGCACCTGGAAGCATTATGTGATGCCCGTGATCGCACTGGCATTGTACCCAACTGCTTATATTATGAGACTGATGCGTTCTTCCATGCTGGATGTTCTGGGACAGGATTATATGAGAACCGCTACGGCGAAGGGAGTAAAGCCTTTCTTCCGTCTGTTCAAGCATGCACTGAGAAATGCACTGCTCCCCGTTATCACCTATGTAGGTCCTATGATGGCTTATACTATGACAGGAAGCTTCGTAGTAGAGAAGATTTTCACGATCCCCGGTCTGGGCAATGAATTTGTCAGCTCGATCATTAACCGTGACTACACCATGATCATGGGTACCACCATTTTCCTCGCAACACTGATGGTTGTCATGAATGTGCTGGTGGATATCGTATATAAGATCGTCGACCCCAGGATCAAGTTGAAGTAAGATTAACAGGAAGGAAGATACCGATGAAAGAACCGAATGCTATGAGCTTTCATGTAAAATATAAACCGGAAGATTTTATGCCGGCGAATGAAGAAGAGAAGCAGAGCCAGGTCATCATGCGCGAGAGCGTGGGCTTCTGGCAGGATGGCTTCCGCAGACTTCGTAAGAATAAGGTTGCCATGGTCAGCCTCTTCGTTATTATTGTAATTATGATCTTTTCCTTTATCGTGCCTGCATTTTATCCCTATGATTACAAGACACAGATCAAAGGAAGCGAGAATCTGCACCCCATGCAGTATTCCGAGAAAGAGATAGAGCGTATGGATGCGGGAGAGAAGGTATTCCCCCATGTGCTCGGTACCGATAAGATGGGCCGTGATTATGCCATCCGTGTTATGATGGGAAGCCGTATCTCCCTGCTGGTTGGTCTGATCGCTACTGCCATCATTTTTGTGATCGGTTCCCTGATCGGTTCCATCTCCGCATTCTTCGGTGGATGGGTGGATCTGATCATCATGCGTATTGTAGATATTATCTATACGATACCGGATTTCCTGCTGATCGTACTGCTGTCCTTCGCGTTAAAGGACCCGCTGGCAAAGCTGGCACAGCTTCCCGGATTCGGATGGATGCAGATCGTAGGATCTAACCTGATCAGTATCTTCATCGTATTCGCATTGCTGTACTGGGTAGGAATGGCACGTATGGTACGAAGCCAGATCCTGACCCTGAAGGAAAATGATTATGTCATGGCAGCCAAGGCTCTGGGAGCCAAGGATGGCCGTATCATTAAAAAGCATCTGCTGACTAACTGTATCGGTACGCTGATCGTTACCACCACATTGCAGATCCCTTCCTCTATTTTTACCGAGAGTTATTTGAGCTTCTTAGGTATGGGTGTGGCAGTTCCTCTGCCTTCCCTGGGAAGCCTTGCAAGTGATGCCATTAACGGAATGATCACATTCCCGTACCTGCTGTTTGCACCCTGTCTGCTGATCAGCCTGATCATCTTAAGCTTTAACCTGTTTGGTGACGGACTTCGTGACGCATTTGACCCGAAGCTTAAGAATTAATGGAAGGAGTAGTGAAGATGGATAACAATTATCTGGTAGATATACAGCATGAACGTCTCTCTTTCTTTACTCCTGCCGGAGAAGTAAAGGCACTGAACGATGTCTCCATTCACCTGAAGGAAGGAGAAGTACTGGGCATCGTAGGAGAGAGTGGTTCCGGTAAATCCGTAACCGCATACAGTCTGATGGGACTGACCGCTTATCCCGGTAAGCTGATCGGCGGAGAACTTCACTTCAATGGACACGAAGTGGAGAAAATGACCGAAAAAGATTTTTCCAAAATGCGTGGTAAAGAGGTCTCCATTATTTTCCAGGATCCTCTGACCAGCTTAAATCCCGTATATACCATTGGCAATCAGATCATGGAAGTGATCCGTCTGCATACCGATGCGGACAAGAAAAAGGCATATGCTAGAGCAGTGGAGCTTTTGTCTCTGGTAGGTATCAATGAACCGGAGAAGCGTATGAAGCAGTATCCCCACGAGCTGTCCGGTGGTATGAGACAGCGTGTCATGATCGCAATCGCGCTGGCATGTGAACCGAAGCTTCTGATCGCCGATGAGCCTACTACCGCACTGGACGTTACCATTCAGGCGCAGATCCTGGAGCTGATGATGGAGCTGAAGGACAAGCTGGGCATGGCAATCATCATGATCACCCATGACCTGGGTATCGTGGCGAGCATGTGTGACCGTATTGCAGTCATGTATGCCGGCCGTATCGTGGAGACCGGTACCTGTGACGAGATCTTCTACCATCCGAAGCATGAATATACCAAGGGCTTGTTGGAGAGTATCCCCCGTCTGGACAGCACAAAGCATGAGAAGCTGATCCCCATCGAGGGTAACCCGGTGGATCTTCTGAATCCTCCCGAAGGATGTGAATTCGCCCCCCGCTGTAAGAACTGCATGAAGATCTGCCTGAGAGAGAATCCTCCTAAGACGGATTTCAGCGAGACGCATTATGCACACTGCTTTATGAACCAGAAAGCTGAGATGGAGGGAGGAAATACCAATGAGCGATAAGTTACTTCAGGTTGAACATTTGAAGCAATACTTCCCCGCAGGCGGCATGGGTAAAAACCGTAAGTTCGTGAAGGCCGTGGATGATGTCAGCTTTTTTGTGAATAAAGGTGAGACTCTCGGACTGGTAGGAGAGAGCGGCTGTGGCAAGACCACCACCGGACGTTCTATCTTACGATTATATGAGCCCACCGGCGGCAAGATCACATTTGACGGCAATGTGATCCTGGACGTTGAAAATAAAGTAAAGGCGGATATGCTGCCTTACCGTCAGAAGATGCAGATGGTATTCCAGGATCCTTATGCAAGTCTGGATCCCAGAATGACCGTAGGAGATATCGTAGGAGAAGCCATCGACATCCATAAGCTGGCTGCTAATAAGAAGGAACGTCATGATATGATCATATCCATGCTGGAGAAGGTCGGACTGAACTCTGAGCATGCGAACAGATATCCTCATGAATTCTCCGGTGGACAGCGTCAGCGTGTCGGCATTGCGAGAGCACTGGCAGTGAACCCGCAGTTTATCGTCTGCGATGAGCCGATCTCCGCACTGGATGTATCGATCCAGGCACAGGTGGTGAATATGTTCGAGGAGCTGCAGGAGCAGATGGGACTGACCTATCTGTTCATCGCACATGACCTCTCTGTCGTAAAACATATCTCCGACCGTATCGGCGTTATGTACCTGGGCAAAATGGTAGAGCTGGCAGACAGCTACGAGTTGGTAGCACGAAGCCTGCATCCTTATACCAAGAGCCTGATCTCTGCAATCCCCATCGCAGATCCCATCAAGGCAAGAGCAAGCAAACGTATTGTTCTGCAGGGAGATGTACCCAGCCCCTTAAATCCTCCTACCGGATGCCGTTTCCGCACCAGATGTCCTTATGCGGATGAGTGTTGTGCACAGAAGGAACCCGAATGGAGAGAAGTGGAAAAGGGCCACTACGTGGCTTGCCACCATGTGGAAAAGATCAATGTCTGAAATTAGGTATTGACAGCTGAGCAATTTAGCTGTTTAATATAAAGCTATACAAAGCATAGTGCTTTTGTATGAAAAGAAAGAGGAGGATAACTTTATGAAAAAGAAGTTAGCTATGCTGCTCACCGCAGCAATGCTGGTAGGTTCTCTGGCAGCATGCGGCAGCAGCGACAATGGTTCTTCTGCAACCGGCAGTGCCAGTGCAACTGACAGCACCAAGACCGATGCAGCAGCAACTGAAGTTAGTACCGAAGGCAAACAGCTTACCGTTCAGATCGGTCCCGATCCCGAGACCATTGATCCCGCACTGAACAGTGCAGTAGATGGCGGTAATATGCTGCTTCACTCTTTTGAGTGTCTTCTGACGATTGACCAGGATGGTAAGATCGCTCCCGGACAGGCTGAGACCTGGGAAGTATCTGAAGATGGTCTTACCTGGACCTTCCATCTTCGTGATGGATTAAAGTGGTCTGACGGCAGTGATCTGACCGCAGACGATTTCGTATACAGCTGGAAGCGTGTATGCGATCCCGTAGTAGCAGCTCCTTATGCTGAGACTGTTCTGGGTATGGTTAAGGGCTTTGACGAGGCACAGGCAGGTGATCTGGATGCTCTGGCAGTATCCGCTCCCGATGCTAAGACCTTAGTTGTAGAGCTTTCCAATCCCTGCCCTTACTTCGAGTCTCTGGCAGCATTCGCTACCCTGAGCCCTGTTCAGCAGGCAACCGTAGAGGCTAACGGCGATGCATGGGCTACCGCAGCTGAGACCTATATCTCCAACGGACCTTTCTACATTACCGAGTGGGTACCCGGTTCTCACATTACCATGTCCAAGAACCCTAACTACTGGAATGCTGATGCGATCAAGCTTGGCAGCATCAAATTCGTACTGATGGAGGATTCCAACGCAGCTTATACTGCATACCAGTCCGGTGATGTACTGCTCATCAAGGATGTTCCTACCCAGGAGATCCCCAGCTTACAGGGCAACCCTGAGTTCCATGTAGAGCCTATCCTGGGAACCTACTATCTGTCCATGAACCTGGAAGATCCTGCATTCGCAGATGTAAATGTTCGTAAGGCTCTGAGCCTGGCAATTGATCGTGATTATGTAGCAAATACCCTGATGCAGGGAACCTACTCTCCCGCATACAACCTCGTAGGTGAGGGTTGGGTAGATACCGACGGCAGCTCCTTCAATGCAAATGCTAACGGTGGTCAGAGCTATATCTCCGAGGATTTCGATGCTAACCTTGAGGAAGCTAAGCAGCTCTTAGCTGATGCAGGTTACCCCAATGGTGAAGGACTTCCTACCATCACCTATACTACCAATGATGCAGGTTACCACAAGGTTGTTGCTGAGTACTTACAGCAGGCATGGGGCGAGCTTGGTCTTAACGTAGAAGTAAATATCGTTGAGTGGTCCAGCTTCACTCCGATGAGACGTAACGGTGAGTACATGGTAGCACGTAACGGATGGGTAGGAGACTACAGCGATCCTTCCAATATGTTAGACCTGTTCTGCACCGGCAACGGTAACAACGATGGTAAGTTCTCCAACGCTGACTATGATGCAGCTATGGAGAAGGCAGCTTCCACCATGGATACCGCTGAGCGTTCCGCAGCTCTTCATGAGGCTGAGGATGTTCTGATGGAGCAGGTAGGCTGCATCCCTGTTGCTTACTACAATGACTTCTGGCTGCAGAGCGAGAAGATCACCGGTATCTGGCATTCCGCTTATGGTTACTGGTACTTCATGTATGGTGACATCGCAGAGTAATCTGCGGATCTGATCATTCAGAATAAAAATAAAGGATCCCCGTGAGATCGTAAAGATTTCCGGGGGTTCTTTTTTGTGCCGTCTTTTCGATACTGTCTTGTAAAATGTTGTTGCAATTGTGTACAATATATGGTAATATAAAATCTGCTTGACATTAGGAGGTGTGAAATGGAAGCATTAAGAGTAGTAATCAACATAATTTTTATATTGGTATGTGTAGCACTGACAGTGTTAGTATTGATGCAGGAAGGTAAATCCGCAGGACTGGGTTCCATCAGCGGCGCTGCTGAGACCTACTGGGGCAGAAATAAAGGACGTTCCATGGAAGGTATGCTGGTGAAGATCACGAAGATCCTTGCAGTATTCTTCATGTTACTTGCAGCCGTACTGAATCTGAACGTATTTTAATCATTACGAAGGATGACACTCTTGTGTGCATGGCATACAAGGGTGTTTTATTTATTCATAGGAAATTTCTTCCTATGAATAAAAAACGCTCCGCAGGGATCGCACTGCGGCGGTTATGAAATATGTCGCAAAAGCGACCCGCCGCAGGCGGAGAATCTCGCAAGCGAGATTCTTTTTTATATTGAGAGAGGTTACATGAGTAATAACGAAATCAGAGAGAAGAGAAAAAAAGTAATCTGTGATCTGGTGAAGGATGATTTTTACGTTCCGATGAAGGAAAAGGAACTGGCAATGTTTCTTCAGGTCGCAAAAGAAGACCGGGAAGAGTTTCGTGAGATCTTGCGGGAACTTTTAGCGGAAGGAAAGCTTACCCTGACCGTTAAGGGTAAATATATGAAGTCCAACGGTAAGGTGCTGACAGGAACTTTTATCAGCAATGCCAAAGGCTTTGGATTTGTGGAAGTGGAAGGAAGGGACGAGGATCTGTTCATTCCGGAGGACAAGCAGGGTGGAGCATTCCATAAGGATACCGTGGAAGTGGCACTTCTGCCTGCGAAGACCGGCAAACGGCAGGAAGCGCAGGTCCTTCGTATCATTGCCAGGGGAATGACTCAGGTAGTGGGAACCTATGAGCAGTCCAAGAGTAATTTCGGCTTTGTCATTCCGGATAACACGAAGATAGCACAGGATATTTTTGTGCCGAAGGAGTGGTCGAAGGGAGCCATGACCGGACATAAGGTCGTGGTGGAGATCACCGGATACGGCACGAATACGAAGAGTCCTGAGGGCAAAGTGGTGGAGATCCTGGGACATATCAACGATCCCGGTGTAGATATCATGTCTATCGTACGTGGCTTTGATCTGCCGGTGGAATTCGGCGAGAAGATCATGAACCAGGTAGAGAGGGTATCCCAGGAGGTATCCGAGGCGGACTGTGCCGGCCGCAGGGATCTGCGGGATGTGACCATGGTCACCATCGATGGAGAGGATGCCAAGGATCTGGATGACGCTGTCAGTGTATCCTTTGACGGGACATATTACCACTTAGGAGTACACATTGCAGACGTGACGAACTACGTGCAGGAGAATTCCGCACTGGACAGAGAAGCATTAAAACGCGGCACCAGCGTCTATCTGGTAGACCGCGTGATCCCCATGCTGCCCCATGCCTTGAGCAACGGTATCTGTTCCCTGAACGAAGGCGTGGATCGTCTGGCATTAAGCTGCCTGATGAAGGTGGATGAAGAGGGCGAGATCGTGGACTATGAGATCTGCGAATCTGTGATCCGGGTAAATAAGCGAATGTCTTATACCGTGGTGAAGAAGCTGCTGGAGGAGCCGGAGTGTGTAGAGCATAACGCCGGTGCGCCGGATGGAACCGCCGGAGAAAGCGCAGGAACCGTAACAGACTATTCCCAGTACAGGGAACTGCTTCCTATGTTCCGACAAATGGCTGAGCTCGCGGACAAACTGCGGAAGAAGAGACAGAAGAGGGGATCCATTGATTTCGATTTCCCGGAGTGCAAGATTTTACTGGACAGGGAAGGGCATCCACTGGATATTATGCCTTACGAGCGGAATGTGGCGACTATGCTGATCGAGGATTTCATGCTCGCAGCGAATGAGACAGTGGCACAGCATTTTTACTGGCAGGAGCTGCCCTTCGTTTACCGTGTCCATGATGTACCGGATCCGGAGCGAATCCAGAAGCTGTCCACGTTCATCAGCAATTACGGGTATTACATGAAGGCGCTGGGGCGGAAGAACAGCAAGGTCTCCGCGGAGGAGATCCATCCCAAGGAGATTCAGAAGCTGTTACAGAAGATTGAGGGAACTTCCGAAGAGCCTATGATCGCCAGACTGACCCTGCGCAGCATGAAACAGGCGAAATACAGCACGGAGTGTACCGGACATTTTGGACTGGCATGTCAGTATTACTGTCATTTTACTTCGCCGATCCGCCGCTATCCGGATCTGCAGATCCATCGTATTATCAAGGAACAGCTGCGGGGACGCCTGAAGGAAGAGAGAGTGGAGCACTATCGGGATATTCTGCCGGAGGTGGCTAAGCATTCTTCCGAGATGGAGCGCCGTGCCGATGAAGCAGAGCGGGAGACGGACAAGCTGAAGAAGGTGGAATATATGGAACAGCACATCGGAGAGGAATATGAGGGTGTGATCTCCGGTGTCACCGGCTGGGGACTGTATGTGGAACTGCCCAATACCGTGGAAGGGCTGATCCATATTTCCACGATCCCGGGCGACTATTATCACTACAATGAGGCAGCCTGTGAGATGGTGGGAGAAGCAACCGGACGTTGCTTCAAACTGGGAATGCCGGTACGGATCGAAGTGGAAGACTGCGACCGTTTTATGCGCACCATCAATTTCCGGCTGGTGGATCAATAAATCTGCGGATTAAATGAACTGTTAGTTCATTGACAATTACGGAAAATATAGTAAACTGTAACTATTCAGAGCCGAAAAAGAAGCTCCGCAGGGGCGCCTTGTGAATGGGTTTCTGAATAGTTACAAGGTTTTAAGAGGTAGCCATGGCAAAAGGAAAAGAGTCCCAGAAGCTGATCGCAAACAATAAAAAGGCATATCATGATTTTTTCATCGATGAGACCTATGAGTGCGGCATTGCCCTGCACGGTACGGAAGTAAAGTCCATGCGGATGGGAAAATGTAGCATCAAGGAGGCCTTCGTCCGCATTGAAGACGGAGAAGTATTCGTCTACGGAATGCATGTAAGTCCTTATGAGAAGGGGAATATTTTTAACAAAGACCCCCTTCGTGTGAAAAAGCTGTTGCTGCACAAGTACGAGATCAACAAGCTGTTGGGCAAGATCAAGGAAAAAGGGTATACATTAGTCCCTTTACAGGTATACTTTAAAGACGGTAAGGTAAAGGTAGAGATCGGACTGGCACGTGGTAAAAAGCTCTATGACAAGCGAGAAGCCATTGCCAAAAAGGATCAGCGCAGAGAGGCAGAGAAGGAATTCAAGGTCCGTAATCTGTGATCCGCAGGCTCTGATCCTGCAATGCTTTACCGCAAGTGCTTGACAGTGTGTGTGCCATCAAGTATACTTGGTCTGACAATTGAATAAGGGGTAGTAAAGGTTTCGACAGGGGTTTTGCAGCTGGAGAAGCGAGTCGCATGGTAATGCGTTAAATGGCCAAATTAAAATTAAACGCTAACGATAATTTAGCATACGCTGCCTAATGGCAGCAGTCGGCCCTAGGGCACTCACACCTTAGGATCCCGGCTTCAAACATGTGAGAAACGACATATGCAAAGCTTTGCGCATATGGGCGTAACATGAAGCTACTGAAATGCTCAGGGTGTTTATTCCCGGGGCGCGGAGGGAATGTCAAAGAATAAACTACACTCGTAGAAGGACAGGGAATAGGCTTTTGGACACGGGTTCGACTCCCGTCTACTCCATAGAAAAAGTGCCGTTTTTGCGGCACTTTTTATTTTTCGTGTGTGCATTATTGAGGACTGATTCGCTGCAAAAGAGCATCCTGCAATACTTGTGAAAAGTTAATATTCATTGCAACAGCAGCTTCATTCAGCCATTCGGGAATGGTCAATGTTTTTTTAACAGCTTTGTTATTAAAACGTTTGCGATATTCCAGGGTATCGCATGCAACCATACTTAAAAAAGAATCCGCAGTAACTTTGATGTCTGACATTTTGGAGGGCTGTGGAATGGGGCGTTGGTCCTTTTCATATCCATAGAGAATAAGCGCGAGGGCATCTTCAGCCATAAACAGAGCATCAGCCAGTGTGTCGCCGCAGGTATAACAACCTTCCAGATCGGGAAAATATACAGAATAACCTCCATCTGGTTCAGAAGTAAAAATAGCGGGATAAACATATTTAGACATAAGAATCTCCTTTCTAAGAATCCATTCCGGCATCGCGCAAAATAGCAATGGCAGTTCCGTTTTTATTTCCTTTTTGTGTCGAGGAACAGCAAACTGTTTTCCCGTCACAGAGCTATATCAAATATCATGATTGCTTCCGTGGCGGATAAGAGAACAACCATTTTTCTTTAATAGTTTTAGCAGTTCGTTTGTTTTCATTGATATCCTTTCTTAAATTATAATACGTGTAAATACGTGTGTCAATGAGCAGAAAAAAACACCTCAAATAATAAGCCTAAATGTTTAGATGATTGGCATATTATTTGAAGTGTTTTTAGATATTTTTAGCATACTGTTTTTTGAAAAAAATGTCAATGAAAAGAAGAGGTCAGATGAAAAATGTGGTATAATTTCCAAAGAGTTTTACAAGGAGTAATTGACAAGCTATGAAAATGAAACACAACAGACCTCAGAAACGTTTGATAACACAATTGTCATTATGGCTGGCACTGCTATTGGCATTCACCGGCTGTGCGGAAAGCACCGTCACGCCGCAGGACAATACCTATGCGATTGAGCAGCCGGCGACGATTCCCTCCGAATTGCTGGAAGCATCGAAGACTGCAGTATCGGAACTCGAATCCGGACAGCCACTGGAAAGCTCTTCGGATACACAAGAATCGCAGCAGGTCACATCTGCAACAGACGTTCCGGCAGGAGAGGGCACATCAGCATTTTCCCTCCGGGAGATTCCGGCATACTCCGGCACGCCTTATACAGAAGTCAATGGCAACAAACCTTATTTCACAGAAGCGGAGCTGACCACACAGTCCTTCGAAACCTACAGCGAGCTGGACAGCCTGGGGCGCTGTGGCGTGGCATATGCCAACGTGGGACAGGATCTGATGCCGACAGAACCGAGAGGTGAGATCGGAGCCGTGAAGCCTACCGGCTGGCATCTGGTGAAATACAATAACGTGGACGGAAAATACCTATACAATCGCTGCCACCTGATCGCCTATATGCTGGCGGCGGAAAATGCCAACCCGCAGAACCTGATCACAGGAACCAGATATCTCAACGTGCAGGGAATGCTCCCTTTTGAGTCGAAAGTCTGCGATTATGTCAAAAATACAGGGAACCATGTTCTGTACCGCGTCACTCCCATATTTGACGGGGATAACCTGTTATCAGACGGCGTCCTTATGGAAGCTTATTCCGTGGAAGATGCCGGAGAGGGAATCTGTTTCTGTGTATTTGCCTACAATGTGCAGCCGGGGATTGGTATTGACTATGCCACCGGAGATAACTGGGCGGAGGACAGCGGAACCTACCAAAGCACAGCAGCGTCTGTCACGGTAGAGACACCGGCACCACAGCCTGAGACCGACACCACGGTGCAGACCTCACCGGAATCATCGGCACCGCAGGAATCCCGGGAAACCACCTATGTGCTGAATACCAACACCAAGAAATTCCACTATCCCACATGCTCCAGTGTGGATGATATGAAAGAGAAAAATAAACAGATCTACACCGGCAGCAGAGAAGAGGTCATCAATATGGGATACGTTCCCTGCAAACGGTGCAATCCCTAAATCGAAAGTACACAAAAAGAGATATGCGCAACGTATTGCGCATATCTCTTTTTACGTCAGAAGATGGAAGAGAAGATGAAATGGATGGAATATGGATGCACAATTGGACAAAATACACAAAAATAGTTAATGAATATTAGAATTATTGTCAATTTAAAATACAAAATGCACATGTTATAATCCAAACATAGCTGAGCAAACGGTTGCGCAAACAAGTTGCGCACCACAGGGAGGATGCTGAGTGGGATATAGCAGTTCCGGCCGGTGCGGGACACCGGTCGGAAAGGAGAAAGGGAAGGTGCATTATGAAGAAAAAAGACTGGAAGAGAAGTCTGGCATTTGTGTGCAACGGCTCTTATCGCAGGAAGCTTAAGTGAATTCGGACCGTTGACCCGGGTAAAAGCAGAGGAGACGAATCTGTTTACGGACGGTGATATGGGCGATGACGAAATGGGAGACAGCACAGATGCCGCAGACTTTTGGGCGAATCAAAATTGGTATTTTGAAGGAGATACCTGGAATTGCACAAGTCAGGTAAAATATTCTATTTGGGCCAAGCAGGCAGGCGGCTGCGGACTGGAGATCGATTTTGATAAAGCAGATGGAACTGTCTACATGTATCAGGAAATCGGTTCGCTGGAAGCCGGAAGCTATACTGTAACGGGATACATTAAAGATGGCAGTGGAAGTGGCGGCACGATTGCTCTGTACCATGCAACAAAAGACGGCAGTTGGAATGTGTCAGAGAAATCGACACAACTGACGAAAGAATATGCCATGTTCAAAGATGAATTTACGGTGGCAGAAGCTGTCAGCAACTATAAAGTCGGATTCCAGATTGCCAGTAAAAATGGTGCATGGATCTATATCGATACTCTGACACTTACGAAGAAGGCTTCGGATTCAGCACAAGAGACTCCGGCGCCGGTAATAATACTACAACTGTCTGGAACTACTACTCGGCAACGGCACAGAATCTGACAGCTGCTACTACGGTGACAGCATCCGATGCCGGTAACTATAAAGCATCTTTCCTGACAGCCGGAGAGGACGTGACCGGAACCATCAGCCTTACAGCCGGAGATAGAAAAGTATCGGCGGATCTGACCGCAGGAGGCTGGGATGTTTATACTCTTGCAGAGACCGATGCATTAACCGTGGAGGCAGGTACGAAGCTCACCATTACCATTTCTCTGGATATTGCAGCAGGCGGCTATCTGAAGATAGATGACATCCTGGTGACGAAAGCAAGTGACACTGAAATTCAGGCTGCAAAGAAAGTAAAAGCAGAAGAATTGCAGAATCTGATCACGGAATATAAAGCATTAAACGAGTCAGATTATACTGCTGACAGTTGGAAAACTCTGCAGGAATCCATGACAGCAAGCGAGAACTTCCTGCAGGCACTGAATGGCGATTATACTTCCACAACCGTCACAGAGATCGAAGAGAAGATCACGAATCTGAAAAAAGCGAAAGATGAATTAAAAAGCGCAACTGTAGTAAAAGCCGGAATCAATGTGGAAAAGGTAAACGGACTGACGAGTGATTTCATCGGCGGTGTGGACATCTCATCCTACAGAGCTCTGAAAGACAGCGGTGTAAAATATTATGATTTTGCAGGAAATGAACTGGATGATGCCAGATTTTTCAAGCTGTTAAAAGACAGTGGTATTAACTACGTACGTATCCGTGTATGGAATAACCCTTACGATGCATCCGGTAACGGCTACGGCGGTGGCAATAATGACCTGCAGAAAGCGGTGGACATGGGTAAACTGGCTACAGATGCAGGAATGCGTGTCCTGATCGATTTCCACTATTCCGATTTCTGGGCTGATCCTGCCAAGCAGAAGGCACTGAAAGCCTGGGCAGACATGACGATTGCGGAAAAGACAGCAGCAGTAAAAGATTATACGATGAATAGCCTGAACACTTTACTGGATGCAGGCGTCGATGTCGGAATGGTACAGGTCGGTAATGAGACAAACAACGGAATTGCCGGAGAGAGCGGTCTGGAGAATGCCAACACCACAGTAATTTTCCGCGCCGGATGTGAAGCAATCCAACAGGTGGAGCAGGATCGGAACAAAGAAATCAAGGCAGTAGTGCATTTCGCAAATCCTGAGAAACAAAATTATATGACTTACGCTAAAGCATTGGCCGATGCCGGTGTGGAGTATGATGTATTCGCCTCTTCCTATTATCCTTACTGGCATGGAACCCTGGATAACCTTAAGAACCAGTTAAATGAGATTACGGAAAAATATGGAAAAGAAGTCATGGTAGCGGAGACCTCCTGGGCGACCGGCTTAGAGGACAGTGACGGTCATGCAAACACCGTCCGCGAAGGCAATAACGATGCAGGCATGGATTATGATTTCAGCATCTACGGACAGGCGAAGGAACTGCGTGAGGTGATCAATGCCGTCTCAGAAATGGACAAAGGTATCGGCGTATTCTATTGGGAGCCTGCATGGATTCCTGTAAAGGTATACGATGAAAACGCAGAGAATGCTGCGAATGTGTTGACAGAAAATAAGGCAGCCTGGGAAAAATATGGTTCCGGCTGGGCAGCTTCCTATGCGAAAGAATATGATGCCGAGGATGCCGGAAAATGGTACGGCGGATCCGCAATAGACAATCAGGCATTGTTTGATGCCTCTGGCCATCCCCTGGAAACCTTAAAGATATTCAGTTATGTAAAAACAGGTGCAGAGACGGCTAAAAAAATCAGCACTGTTAAAAATGCAGATGCAATCGAGATAGAATTAGGAAGTACCTTTACTTTACCGGAGACTGTAAAAGTTACCTGTTCAGATTACACTTCCGGAGCAGAAAACGTAACCTGGAACGCACAGGATGTTGCCGCAGTCAACACCAACGCAGCAGGAAAATATACTGTGAACGGAACAGTATCTCTGGAAGGAGAGACCTATCAGACAAAATGCGTGATCACCGTGAATCCGCAGAACCTTCTGACCAATCCCCGGTTTGAGGATGGAGAGAACGCATGGATATTAAGCGGAACCGGTATTAAAGTCCTGATGGATGGCAAGGACTCCAAAGATGGAAACGGATATCTGCATTTCTACAATGACAGTGATTTTACCTATGATGTAACACAGACAATTACGCTGGATGCAGGAATTTATCGGTTCGGAGGATATCTTCAGGGTGGTGGAAACTTAGCAGCAGACAGCTACGAGGTCTATGTCTCCGTAGATGGTAAGCCACAGACAGCACAAGGCGAATTAAACGGCTGGAAGAACTGGAGCAATCCGGAGGTACAGAATATCAAGATCACTAAGGATGGAACAAAAGTTACGGTAGGAATCCGGGCAACTGCATCTGCCGGAGCCTGGGGATCCTGGGACGATATGTACCTGAACAAAACCGGAGAAGTTACCCCGGCACCCGTAGTTACCCCGCAGCCGACCGCAACCCTGACACCTGCAACAGCACCGGAAACAGAGAGCAGCTCTGCGGACAAGGATACATCTGCACCGGTACAGACAGTAGACTGGAATACCGTGACTTCCAACGTACAGGCAAAGATCGCGGAAGTGACACAGAATCCGAATATTAACAGCGTGAACATGAATATCGTATGCTCCGGAGAGACCAGACTCCCTGCCGCAGTGCTGGGAAGCATCAAAGGCTTGGACATGACACTGGCACTTCATAGCGGCAACGGTGTGACGGTCAGCATCAGCGGACAGGATCTGAAAGGTACAGCCCTGAATGCATTACAGAACATTGATCTCACCGTGGACAGCAAAGCCCGGAATATCCCGGCAGCTGTGGCGGCATCCAAGAAGGCAGAAGCTACAAAACAGCTGTCTGTAAAAGATACCGGAGCATTTCCGGTAACTGTGAACATTCATGTGAATGTCGGAGCAGAAAACAGCGGAAAATACGCAAATCTTTATCGCTATAATGCCGAGAAGAAACAACTGGAATATTGTGGCTCCTTCCCCGTGACCAGGAATGGTCAGTCCGTGTTCGCTCTAAAGCAGGGCGGTGATTACATGGTAACGGTAACCGCGGCACAACCGAAGGAGACCGTATATTTTAACAGTGGCGATTATGCAGTGAAAGCAGGAGATACCCTGTCTGCCATTGCCAAACGCAACCATATGTCATTGGCGGAACTGAAAGCCAAAAACCCGCAGATCAAGGATTTACATAAGATCCGCGTGGGACAGAAATTGAATCTGAATTAAAAAATAGAATGGGACTCCAAAGCTGATTTGGGGTTCCATTTTTGAATTAATAGATGCATGTGTAAATAAAAAAGGTAACACAATTGATATTGTGTTACCTTTTTGCTTCCACATAGTATATCGGTACGCTCGCAGAAAACTTAACCCCTTTTTTGAAAAAAATTGAACCCCTCATTTGCCAAAGTAAATGCAGCCCCAGAAAGTATATGTTATAGTTCACAGATATATAAAAAACGCTGGTTTTATGCGGCCTACACTAATTTCTAGGAGGAATCAGATGAATACAGCACAACCAATTCGTAACCTGGAGGATCTGAAAAATTTTAAAAACTACTATAAGGAAATCCACCCCAATGCCAGGAACCAATTGTTAGTGATCCTGGGCTTGAATACTGCACTGAGGATTTCGGATCTGCTTACTCTGCGGTGGGAAGATGTTTATAACTTTTCTCAAAACAGATGGCAGGAGCATATTGAGATCATTGAGCAGAAGACGGGAAAGACCTCCTGCATCTATATCAATCATAATATTCACGCATGTCTTCAAAATTATCAGGCACAGCTTCAAAAGGAGCAAAAACCTATTCAGCCAGAGAAGTATCTTTTTCCCCACAGTAATAAAAACGAACCTATCAGCCGGGTACAGGCTTTTCGCATCATCAAAAAGGTGGCAGCTTATTACAATATCCCCGGCGTGATCTGTTGTCATTCCCTTCGTAAAACCTTCGTATATCATGCCTGGCGACAGGGCGTACAGCCGGCAATGTTGGTCAGCATCTATAATCATTCGTCTTATGAAGTGACCAAACGCTATCTTGGCATTGAGCAGGAAGACCGGGACAGGATTTTCCAGGAAATTCAGCTCTGATCAGTAGAAAGGTAACACAATATCAAGTTTGTTACATTTATGATCAGTATTTCCGAAAAACAGTAAATTATAAGGAAATAAACGATTCAAGGAGGAATGGCTATGCTGAGATTATCGGTGAGAGATGAAGAGTTTCTGATGATCGGAGACGATGTGAAGATTGTATTTCTGGGAAGCAGCGGCGGACAGACACGTATCATGATCGACGCTCCCAAGGATGTGAACATCGTACGAAGCAAGGCCATTGAAAAACGGATTCAGGATCCGGAACTTCTGGCGACGATCCCGAAGTATTACAAGAATCCGGAAGGCACCGCCAAGAAGAAAAAATCCAACGTCGTGATCGTACAGAACAAATAACTTTAGATACTGTGGGACAAAAGCTTGCTAACAATGCGGAATCCTAGGGCCGCAGTAACTATTAACCACACACCGCAGATAAACGGATGTATCTGCAACACTTTTTACACATGGAGGTAAATTATTATGGTAGTACAACACAACTTAACAGCAATGAACTCTAACAGAATGTTAGGATTAACCACCGCTTCTCAGGCAAAGTCCACCGAGAAACTGTCTTCCGGTTACAAGATCAACCGTGCAGCTGATGATGCAGCAGGCCTGTCCATCAGTGAGAAGATGAGAAAGCAGATCAGAGGTCTGACACAGGCTTCTACCAATGCGCAGGACGGTATCAGTGCAGTACAGACCGCTGAAGGTGCGCTGAACGAAGTTCAGGATATGTTACAAAGAATGAACGAGCTGGCTGTAAAGTCTGCAAACGGAACCAATTCCGAGACCGATAGAAGTTACATCCAGAACGAGATCGATCAGCTGACTACTGAGATTGATCGTGTATCTGAGACCACAAAGTTCAACGAGACCTATCTGTTGAAGGGCGACAAGACTGCAAAACCTGCTAATACTTTTGCTTATCACGTAACAACAGTACAGGCAGGTCAAACTTTGACTCCGGCAAGTGCAACTGGAGCTGGCGGAAAAACTTTATATAAATCAGCAAATACCGCTGCAACAGATGATGAAATACTGAATGCTTATAATCCTCAAACAGGCGTTGTAACAGGTTTGTTTACAGATGCGACTGCGACTACGGCTGCGACAAAAGATGATATTGACTATACTGCAGAAGTAAAAGCAACCGCGGACAGCAAGACCCAGGATATTCAGTACTATGATGCAGATGGTAATAAGATTGCAGCAAATGCATTAACTGATTATTTTGAGATTAAAGATGGAGCTACTGCCGTAACGCTGAAAGATGGAGCAAAGCTGTACGATAAGAACGGCGCAGCTATCTCAAAAACAGATGCAGAGCAGGCAGTTACCGCTGGTAAAATTACGACAGGTACAGTTACTGGAGCATTGGAGTTAAAACTTCACGTTGGTGCGGATGCAACTGACAACAATCAGATTTCTATCAACATCGATGCTATGAGCGCTGACGGTCTTGGTGTTGCAGGCTTAAAGGTTGACGGTTCCGATGATACCAATGCCCGTGATGCAATCGACACCATCAAGGCTGCTATTCAGAAGGTATCTACTCAGAGATCTGCACTCGGTGCAGCCCAGAACCGTCTTGAGCACACCATCAACAACCTGGACAACGTAGTTGAGAATACCACCAGCGCAGAGAGCCAGATCCGTGATACCGATATGGCTACTGAGATGGTTAAGTACTCCAACAACAACATCCTGGCTCAGGCAGGTCAGGCTATGTTGGCTCAGGCTAACCAGTCCAACCAGGGTGTACTGTCTCTGTTACAGTAATTTTAACCACAGTTTGATCCAAAACATTATTACAATTAGTTGTGTAAAAACTAACATAAAAAGGTTCCGCCGGAGGATTCCGGTGGAACCTTTTTGAGTGCAGACCAGTCAGAAACGAAAACATTAAAAAAGCAACCGCCCCGACCAAGGTTGTAGGTTGCTTTTTTAGAACCATAAACTGAGGCGAACCGTTGCTGTACGGTAGCACTCTTTTTGTCCCTTAATACTAACACTTTTTTTACGATGCGTCAACGTTTTTCGCATACTTGCAATCATTCTGCAAATGCTATAGACTAAGAGTAATCTACATTGATTTGAAAACAGTAAAGGAGATCACTATGTGCACAGCAGCAACTTATAGATCGCAGGATTTTTATTTTGGCAGAACTTTTGATTATGAATTTAATTATGGAGAAGAAGTGGTGGTGACACCGCGTAATTACTCTTTTCAGTTACGGCATCAGAATGCACTGACTGAGCATTATGCCATGATCGGTATCGCTCATATGGTAGGGGATTATCCGCTGTATTATGATGCGGTCAATGAGAAGGGTCTGGGCATGGCAGGCCTTAATTTCGCGGGCAACGCCGTATATTGTAAGCCCAAGGAGGGCAGAGACAATATCGCACAGTTCGAGTTCATTCCCTGGATTCTGGGACAGTGTGCTACGGTGCAGGAAGCCCGGACGCTGTTAGCCCACATCAATCTGGTGGATACGCAGTTCAGTGAGCAGTTTCCGACATCACAGCTGCACTGGATCCTGGCAGACAGAGACGAGGCGATCACGATAGAGGCAACCCGGGAGGGACTGAACATCTATGACAATCCCGTAGGAGTATTGACGAACAATCCTCCCTTTGACAAGCAGCTGTTCCGGTTGAATGATTACAGCTATCTGTCTCCGGACCAGCCGGTGAACCATTTTTCAGAGCAGCTTCAGCTGCAGCCGTACAGCCGTGGCATGGGAGCTATGGGGCTGCCCGGCGATCTGTCCTCTGCCTCCCGTTTTGTCCGGGTGGCTTTTACGAAAATGAATTCTGTATCGGGGACCTCGGAGTCTGAAAGCGTCAGTCAGTTTTTCCATATCTTAGGAAGTGTGGCTCAGACGAGAGGGTGCTGCCGTCTGGAAAACGGTAAGTATGAGATCACCATTTATACTTCCTGCTGCAATGCAGACAGGGGGATTTATTATTACACTACCTATGAGAACCACCAGATCACAGCTGTAGATATGTACCGGGAGAACCTGGATGGGGAGATTCCCGTGCATTATCCCCTGGTGCAGGGAGAGCATATCTTACTGCAGAATGCGGCAGATACAACGGAGGAAAAACTGTAAATGGATGTAGAACAGAGAGAACATGTAGTGTCCGGCTTCGCCTTCTATTCCGAGAAGGATGCCGGACTTGCGGAGCAGGAACGGCAGAAGATCGCCTATCTGGATAAGCACATTGATCATGCGGATATTCAGTCGGTTCTTGCCATTTATAAAAAAGCGCTGGAAGACCGGGTGTTCCGCACCCCGGTAGGACTGGAGTACCTCAGGGAGCTGCAGGGAGAGCTGCGCGCCCGGGAAGAAGAACTGGGGGAGGAAGTACCTCCGATCCCTCTGTGGACGAGCTTTGCTGATGTCAGGACGAAGACGTCCCCTGCCAGAAGACGGATCCAGCCGATGCCGGAAGACGGGGGCAAAAAGGTGGGTCTTTGCCTGTCGGTGATCATGAATATCGTGATGCTCGTGGCAATCATTGCCATGTTTGTGATCACATTGAATTCCGACCAACCCAATATCCTGAATTACGAACGGAATCTTCAGAATAAATACGCATCCTGGGAACAGGAACTGACTAGGAGAGAGCAGACAGTGCGGGAAAAAGAGAGAGAATTACATATAGAAAATACAGGCAATACAGGAAATACGGAGACCGAAGTTTCACAGAATTGACATATTTCCGCGCTATACTATGTCTACAACAGAAAGGTGAGGGTATGTATGGACAGACTGAAAATACTGGTAGTAGATGATGAGAGCAGGATGCGTAAGCTGGTCCGGGATTTCCTGGTGAAGAGTAATTTTGAGGTGCTGGAGGCCGGAGACGGCGAGGAGGCACTGGATATTTTTTATAAGGATAAGGATATTGCACTGATCATTCTGGATGTCATGATGCCGAAAATGGATGGTTGGCAGGTATGCCGGGAGATCCGTGTGAACTCCAAAGTTCCTATTATTATGCTGACAGCCCGCGGAGATGAGAGAGACGAGCTGCAGGGGTTTCAGCTGGGAGTGGACGAGTATATTTCTAAGCCCTTCAGCCCCAAGATCCTGGTGGCGCGGGTGGAAGCGATCCTGCGCCGGACGAACCAGCTGGGGCAGGATGAAGCACTGACCTGCGGCGGGATCACTGTGGATAAGACAGCACACCGCGTGATCATAGACGGCAAAGATGTGGACTTAAGCTATAAAGAATTCGAACTTCTGACCTATTTTATGGAAAATAAGGGAATCGCCCTGTCCAGAGAGAAGATACTGAACAACGTATGGAACTATGATTACTTCGGGGATGCCCGTACCATTGATACCCATGTGAAGAAGCTGCGCAGCAAGCTGGGCGAGGAAGGCAATCTCATCAAGACCATATGGGGAATGGGGTACAAAATGGATGAAACAGCAGAATAAACAGCAGAAGAAAAAAGTGCATTCCATCAGAGGACAGTTCGCCTGGATATTTATCGGGCTGATGATCGGGACGATCCTTTTGTGCCTGCTACTGAATTACATGTTTTTAGGCAGAGTCTATATGCAGAGTAAGCTGGATGTCATTCACGATGCTTATGAGACGATCAAGCAGGCGGCGGAGAGCGACAGCTATGGTTCCGAGGAATTCGCACGTGAACTGGATGATGTGTGCAGAAGCTATAACATGACAGTATGTGTCATGGATGTGAATTCCAACATGAAATATGTATCCATCAACGGCGGTGAGAGACTGGAGAACCGTCTGATCGGCTATGTGTTCGGCTTCAGAACACTTCTGGATAATGAGCGGATCATCGAGAACGGTGATGACTATGTGATCCAGAGAACCGGGCAGGAGAATAAGGAATATTTAGAGATCTACGGAAGGCTGAACACCGGAATTTCTTTTATCATGCAGACACCGCTCTCCAGTATTCAGGAGAGTGCCAGGATCGCCAATCGGTTTTATATGATGATCGGCTGTCTGGGAGCACTGGCGGGTGGTATTATTATCTGGTTTGTCTCCAGACGTGTGACGAAGCCGATCCTGGAGCTGAACGATATCTCACAGCGGATGGTACAGCTGGATTTTGAAGCAAAATATCAGGGCAGGGCTCATAATGAGATTGATCTGCTGGGTGAGAACATTAATAAACTGTCCGATTCACTGGAACAGACGATTTCAGAACTGAAGACTGCGAATAATGAGCTGCAGCGGGATGTGGAGAAAAAGGAAGCTATCGATGAAATGCGTAAGGAGTTCCTGGCGAATGTCTCCCATGAACTGAAAACTCCCATCGCTCTGATCCAGGGCTATGCGGAAGGACTGCAGGAGGGCGTCAATGATGATCCCGAGAGCAGACAGTTCTACTGTGATGTCATCGTGGATGAAGCGGCGAAGATGAACAACATGGTGAAAAAGCTTCTGACGCTGAACCAGTTGGAATTCGGCAACGATGTGGTGACTATGGAGCGTTTCGACATTACGGCACTGGTGAAGAATTATATCCAGTCGGCGGCAATTCTGACCAAACAGAACGATATCACGGTGCGGATGGAAGAGTATCCTCCCATCTATGCCTGGGCGGATGAATTTAAAATAGAAGAAGTATTTATGAACTTTTTCTCCAACGCGGTGAATCACTGCGAGGGTGAGAAGATCATCGATGTCAAAATGGAACAGAAGGATGGCAGGGTGCGCGTATCGGTATTCAATACCGGCAAGCCGATCCCGGAGGATTCTATCGGCCATATCTGGGAGAAATTTTATAAAGTAGATAAAGCCAGAACCAGAGAATACGGCGGCAGCGGTGTGGGACTGTCCATCGTGAAGGCAATCATGGATTCCATGAACCAGCCTTACGGTGTGATTAATTACACCAACGGTGTGGAATTCTGGTTTGAATTAGAGACAAAATAATGATTTTAAAAGGATATATTTTTATATGAGGGAAGAACAGATGCAGGAGGCACCGGTAAAGGTGCTGTTAGTCGGTGTGGACATCGGGGAAGAAACGGATTTTGAGCATTCCATGGAAGAACTGGCAAGTCTGGCAGAAGCCGCGGAGAAAGAAGTCGTGGGTCAGATCGTACAACGGCTGGACCATGTGAACAAAGCATTGTATATCGGAACGGGCAAGGTGGATGATGTACGCAGACTGGCGGAGGAGAGAGGCGCACAGGAGGTCGTATTTGACAATTCCCTGACACCCTCGCAGGTACGTAACCTGGGCAAGGAGCTGGAGCTTACCGTTATTGATCGTACGAATCTGATCCTTGACATATTTGCCATACGTGCACAGACCAGAGAAGCCAAACTGCAGGTGGAGACAGCGAGACTGCAATATATGCTTCCGAGACTGGTGGGCATGTACGATGCACTGAGCCGTCAGGGCGGCGCAAGCGGCAGTATGAGTAACAAGGGTACCGGTGAGAAGAAGCTGGAGCTGGACAGACGTAAGATCGAACACCGGATCACGGAACTGAAAAAAGAGCTGGAGGATGTCAGCAGGACACGGGATGTGCAGCGCAGGAAAAGACAGCAGTCCCGGACTCCGCAGGTAGCGCTGGTGGGCTATACCAATGCGGGAAAGTCCACAATCCTGAACCGTATGGTAGAGCAGTTCGGAGAACTCCCGGAGAAAACAGTCATGGAAAAAGATATGCTGTTCGCCACATTGGAGACCAGCGTCCGCAGTATAGATACGGGGCATAATAAGCCATTTTTCCTGACGGATACGGTTGGGTTCATTCATAAGCTGCCTCACGGTCTGGTAAAGGCATTCCGCTCGACCCTGGAAGAGGTAAAATACGCAGATCTGCTGGTCCAGGTGGTGGATTTTTCCGATGAAAATTACAGACAGCAGATGCAGGTCACTGCCGATACTCTGAAGGAACTGGGAGCAGGTGACATTCCGCAGATCGTGGTGTATAATAAAGCAGACAAATGCGGCATGGAACCGCTGCCGCAGAAGAGACAGGAGCACTGGTATCTCGCCGCGGGGCAGAATACCGGTATCCGTGAACTGGCAGAAGCCATTGAGCAGCAGGTCTATGCGGATAATGTGGATTGTACTTTCCTGATCCCGTACAGCGCGGGGAATGTAGCTTCCTATCTTATGGAAGAGGCGCAGGTTTTTTCTACGGAGTATAGGGAAGACGGTATTTTGATCCATGCGGACTGCCACAGGCAGGACATGGAGAGATACAAAGATTACGTGGTGCATTAGATTATGCAATGCGGGGAGGATATTATATGGAACAGAATACACAGCAGGACAGAGCAAAGCTTTTGGAACAGCAGGCAAGGGAATACCTGATGCGTTCCAATGATCCGATTTTTACACAGTATGTACAGCAGTTGATTCCCAGAATACAGAAGCAGCCCCAGTATGTGGAGCAGTTACAGGCAGAGCTGGATAAAAGCGTGGAATACTGGCATCAGAGACAGCAACTGAATGCGGCAAGAGCAGAAAACGCTACCGCAGGGCAGGTACAGGAGACTGCACAGCCTCCCACGCAGGAGCCCATGCAGAAACAGCCGGCAGGACAGTTCACTGGGCAACCGGCAGAACAGGTTACTGCACAATCGTCAGGGCAGTTTTCCGCACAACCGGCGACAGAGACTGTAGTACAGGGGACGAAGAAAAAGCAGAATGCGGAATATCTCATTGGAACCATAGCTCTGTCGGTGGTGGGAGGCGTATTTATCCTGACAGCCCTGGTGCTGATGGGAATGTATTTCATGAACGGATGGATCAAGGGAATCTCTCTCTATGTGGTATCCCTGGGCGTAGTGCTGCTGGCAGAGCTGTTGATCCGGAGAAGATTACCGAAGCTAGCACAGATATTTTCGGCAATCGGCATGGCGGCATTGTACCTGTCCACCATGATCAATACGCTGTCCTTACATAATTTCGGGATGCTTCCCGCAGCATTGATCATTGGTGTGATCACCGTAGGCACGGTATTGTTGAGCCGGAAACGGGATTCGCTGATCCACAGACTGCTGGGAATTGCTTCCTGCTGGCTCTGTGCTTACCCACTATCCATGTCCTCCGGGTTATCGATGGCGGAGGTCCTGATGGTAATGGGATTGATCCTGACTCTGAGTATATTGTGCGCCTGTGTACCGGTGCACAGATTCCATACAGCATCACAGCTGATCCTGCTTGCCAGTACCACAGTGCTGTTTCCGACGGCTGTAGGCTGTATTGTGTGGACACAGGGCATGTCGGTTGGTGTTGCGGTTGTAGCTTATAGTGTGTTTTTCCTGATAGCACATCTGGTACTTGTCGTACAGAGCCGTTATGCGCAAATAGAAAAGCAGACCGGACGTGTGGTGAAAAGTGGAGGATTGCTTGCTATTTACATTGCATTTATTCTGGTATCCGGAATTATGACGGGTGCCGGTATGGATGATTATTGGAGAGCAGCAGAGACGGATGGATATATTGGCATTTTTGCCCTGACCGGAATAGCATTTGTTATCACAATACTGACTGTGATTGCTATGCGGAAGGCGGAAAAGGGATGGCAGAAATGGCTTTCCTGCTATTTCTTCAGTTTCGTGATTTCCTGTGGATTTTCAGTAATAGAGAATGATTGGGGGATCGTGATCTGTGCTACGGTATTGCTGATAGCAGTAAAAGTACTGTCACGCCTGGCAAAAGGGGGCCTTGCGGCACTGGATGCCATCCTTACTACGGTATATTGTATCCTGCTTCTGATGAACGGGAAGGAGATTCCCTATGCTTATGTGCTTTTGGCAGGAACGATCCTCAGTATGTTCCTTGTGCATGAATGGAGTACCTACCAGGAGATCGTGCTGACTTTTTCACTGGCATTTTTTGCTCTGTCGCATTTGATGCCTATGATAAAACTGCCGGCATTTTCCGGAATTCTCTTCGTGAGCATTCTGCTGTTCAATAATGTGAATTGTATGCGGGACAAGGGAATCCTCGTATTTAATGTATCCGTCCTGATCGGACAGATCGGAGCACTGATCGCTCTGGCAAATCCGATCTATCGGAATTCCTACATTACTTATTTATGTATGTTTGTTTTTGTACTGGCTTATCTAGTGCTGACCCTGCAGGAAAAATATTATAAGAATTTTAAACACAGAGAATTGATCATCGTGATATTCCTGACCTATATGGCACTGATTGTCAAGACGAATATCCCTGTGATCAACAGCATTCTGATCATGCTGATCGCACTGGTAAGCGTGACTGCCGGTTTCGTGAAAAAGGATAAGCCCGTCAGAATCTATGGCTTAGTGCTTTCTCTATGTACTTGTGGTAAAATAGCTTTATATGATTACTGGGGCGCACCGATCCTGCAGAAGACCATACTTTTCTTCGTGGTAGGCGTAATTGCTCTTGTAATTGCCGGAATCTATATTATACTGGAAAAGAAATGCAATGAGTGATGCAACGGACAGGAAGGAAGAAAAGGAATAAAATTATGACAGGGCGTAATAAAAACATGGTGTGCGGAGCCTTATTATGTGCAATGATGTTATCCATGACAGCCTGCGGCAACGAGATTCCGGATATGACGGAAGAGGAATCCCAGCGGATTGGAGAATATGCGGCAGTGACACTGTTAAAATACGATGCCAATAATCGCAGCCGCCTGGTAGATCCCGAAGTGGTGATCGCCAAATTGGAAAAGGAAGCGGCAAAGGAAACAACAAAAGCATCACAGGAAGAGGGAAAAGCGGAAGAGACGGGTAGCACCGGTACCACGGAAGTGACGATGCCCACGGCGCAGGAAGAGATTACTGCCAGTATGGAAGATTTTTTTGGTCTGCCGGAAGGTGTCAGCATTACCTATGAGGATTATATGGTAGCAGATTCTTACCCTGAGGACGGGGCTGCGGATGACTATTTTGCGCTGGACGCATCCATGGGGAAGAAATTGCTGGTACTCAGATTTCATCTGACGAATGGAACAGAGCAGGAAGAGACGATCGATCTGCTGAATACGAACTCCAGATATATTATTACAGTGAATGACAGCATCAGAGCAAATGCGCTGACTACCATGCTGCCGAATGACATGTCTACCTATGCGGAGACACTGGAACCCGGACAGACACAGGAACTGGTATTATTACTGGAAGTAAACGAAGATGTGGCAGGTGCTGTACAGACGATAGCACTTCATCTTAAAAATGCATCAAATGAATATACAATTCAACTATTGTAGATATTTTTTGAAAAAAATAAAAAACAGTGTTGACAAGTGGAAGATAGGGTGATATACTTAGTTTCGTTGTTGCGGCAGTGCCAAGACAACGAAACAGCTTCCGATAAGACTTAAAAAGTTTTTGAAAAAGTTGTTGACAGATACCGATAAGGTATAATAAGATAAAAAATGTCGCGAAAAACAAAAGCTTTTCAAGACAAAAAAGTTTTTAAAAAGTTGTTGACAAACGAAAGCGGTCATGATAAGATATCAGAGTTGCCGCTGAGAACAACAGCAACGAAGAATCACTGATCTTTGACAAATAAACAGTAATGCAACCCTGAAAATTCCAAGATTT
>NZ_VUMU01000013.1 GCF_009695995.1 Waltera intestinalis | reverse complement strand
AAGCAGACCGTAAGCAGACGTCGGTACTTAGCGAGGGTACTTTCCTCGCTTATGTACCGTTACGCTCTGCGACAGAGCGCGAGCGTGTCGCGTTTCTTATACCCTGCCAAGGGCTACGGGATTATTTAATTAACTTTCAAGTTAGTAAGACAAGTATATTACCGTCAGGAAAGTGATTTTAGAAATCCAGGCAGTAATTTTATCGAAAAATGCCTAAGATATTTGTTAAAATTACTGCTTCGACATAGGATGCTTCCATTCCGGCAGTAATTATCAGTCACTGCAAAAGAAAACCACTTCAAATTTACTGCTTCTACAGCACAAAATGAATTTCAGGTGGTAAAGACCGGAACATCAAAGCAAAAAAACCAAAAGCCAAAAAAGCCCAAAATACCAAAAACAAAAAAATACCACCCGGGAAGACAATGATATGCCCGCTGTCTATTTGAAAGGAGCATATCATTGGCATCCGGGTGGCAGAAGTATGCGATCAACGATTCTATTTATTATTCCTGTGAAGCGTAACCCTTGGAATAGTAGTTCAGGAAGTACTCAAAACGTTTGGCGATGAGCTTTCGTCCTTTTACGTTCAGATGCAGGTTATCGGTCAGGTATTCCTTGGCATTATCTTCTGTGATGCTTCCGTACAGGTTATCCATGAAGGAAACACTGCGAAGGTTGGAGGAATAACATTCTTTGATCACATAAGTGGATAAAACATCGCGACCGTTATAAATATAGATATCGGAACTTACATAATTGCCATCCTCATCTATTGCATATGCGTAAGTAGGGGACATTACAATAATACGGATCTGCGGATACAGACGCTGCAGGACTTCGAGGCTTGCCTCCAGATTGCCGGTGAACTGCGTAGGATCCGTAGGATTGTCATCATTATACATAGCATTTCCCATCAGATAATCGGTGGCATCATACATGATCGCCACGGTATCAATGGTGTTGAAATCCAAAGTTTTCAGAGTGTTTACGACTTCTTCCGCTTCGGGTGGAGTCTTGTCACCCAAAGCTTCTGCAGCATCATTGTAATAGCCGTCCAGGGGAACTCCGGCAGCCAGATTCACCAGCCAATACAGACAGTAAGCATCCATAGGGGCAAGGGTGGAATCAAAATTGGTGTGTTGCGCGGCCAGATAACTTCCGCTGATGGAACAGTTGTATACGGTAGCACCGGTCTCCTTGGCAATCAGGCTGGCCAGATTGTCGGAAGAACCGCGGTCATCGGCAAAGGGTGCATTTCCGAACACGACAATATTAGAAGCATCGTTTACTATCATTTTACCGTTCTCATCGGTCAGGGGGAGGATAGAATCCCAGCTGTCATCATAGGATCCCTGTCCATCCTTGAAAATATCCGACTGGCTTACCCGCTGTCCCCAATGCGTAATGCGATAACCCAGCAGGCCTACCACTACAAGCAATACCAGGGCAAAAAGGACATGAAGATTCAGAAAACGCCGGATACCCTTAGGAGCGGGATGTTCCTCTTCCTCCTCTTCCCGGTCATTTTCTTCATATTCATCATCCGGATTTCCTTCGAAATCATCGGAAATATCGGATTTTCCAAAATCTGTGTCTTGCACAGTTTCATTTTCCAGGTCTACAATCTCAATATCAGGTATGTCATTCACGTGTTCGTCTCGTTTCATTCCATCTCTCCGTTTCAAGTATCTGTTTTTAAGTGGTAAAAAGAGTTATTCTGATTTTACTATTATACGGAAAGAAAGTCCACAATATTAGAAAGATTTAAGAAATTCTGAAGAAATGGACGAACAGCTTGAAGCGGCGGAAATAGAATGTTATAATGTTACGGAATTGTTACACTGAAGTACATTGAAGAATTATGAGCAGAAGGGATAGATAAAATGAAAAAATTATTTAACCATACAAAACGTCCGGACCGTAACTGGGAAGAAGACGTACAGGATGGTTACGATTGGGATGAAGAGCAGGACGGCGGAGAGTACTACGCCGACGATGAGGAGTACACCGACGAGGAGTACACCGGAGAAGAGGACGGCGGAGAGTACTACGCCGACGATGAGGAGTACACCGACGAGGAGTACACCGGAGAAGAGGACGGCGAAGAGTACTACGCCGACGATGAGGAGTACACCGACGAGGAGTATATCGGAGAAGAGGACGGCGAAGAGTACTATGCCGACAGTGAGGAGTACACCGGAGAAGAGGACGGCGAAGAGTACTATGCCGACGATGAGGAGTATATCGGAGACGAGGACGGCGAAGAATATTACGCCGACGACGAGGAGTACACTGGAGACGAGGACGGTGAAGAGTACTATGCCGATGACGAGGAGTATATCGGAGACGAGGACGGCGAAGAATATTACGCCGGCGATGAAGAGTACTATGCCGACGATGATATGGCACCTGCTCGTGGCGGTAAAGGGAAAAAGAGTAAAAAGCAGGGTGGCAATAAAATAGCTGCTATCTGGACCAAATTCCTGAACATGAGTACCATGGACCGCATTATGACGGCAACCGGTGTGGCAGTGCTGATCTTGGCCATTGTGACAGGCAGTGTATATGCCAGCGCACGTATGGTGGATCATCAGGTATCGGAGTTCGTCAGTGTGGGCAGCCAGTTGGACGGCATCCAGATGATCGGTGAGCAGGGTATGCTGGCAGTGGCAGATGCAAAGCTTGCGAAGATCGCAGCAGCCAATGCAGTCGATGATGAGAATGAGGAACAAAAAGAATATGATGAGGCCGAGTATACCAACGGTGGTACCGTTGAACTGGAACTGGTCTCCGTGCAGAAGGATCTAAAGATCAAATTTACCAATAAAAAGAGCGGTAAACTGATCTCCAATGTACCTTTCAGCGTGACGATCACGGATCCCAAAGGTAAATCTGATACCTGGACCGATGACGATATGGACGGTATTATCTACAAGAAGGGCATTACCCCCGGCAACTATACGGTAGCGGTAAATACCCTGACCGATGAAAAATATAAGGATTATACACTGCCTACCGGTACCCAGAAGGTAGAAGTCAGAAAGGATATCGCTTATAAAAAGGTCGATGTGGCAAACGAGATCAAGAAGGAATCCGAGGTCAATGCGGCAAAAGAGGACACCATGAAAAATGATACTGTGGTGGAGTCTATTCTGGAAGATACCGTGCAGTGGGTAGAAAGTAAGAAATTACCTCCTACCTATCGGGAGGTAGCAAAGGATACCGTGGTCAATCCGGAAAAACAGACGGCTTACAGCGGAAAATTCCTTCGTATAGCAGATGCAAAAATAACCATTAAGAAGGGTGAAACCAAGACATTGACACCCCCTGATGCCGGTGCAACCGATATGAAGTGGAGTAGTTCTAATCTGGCAATTGCGACGGTTGATGAAAAAACCGGAGTGCTTACCGGAAAGGAAGCAGGCGGACCGGTTACGATTACCTGTACGTACACAGTGCCCGCCAGTGCTACGCCGAGCCCTGTTCCGAGTACGAATCCCACGGCAACGCCTACGACGGAACCAACGGCAACCCCTACGACAGAGCCCACAGCAACCCCTACGACGGAACCAACGGCAACCCCGACATCTGAGCCTGCAGAAGAGACACCTACGCCAACTCCTTCCTCGAATGAGTCACAGGCAGCGACCCAGTCTATGGGAAGCGGCAGCCTTCCGGTAGCATTTGCACAGGCAGGTGGTACGCAGAAGACATATACCTGGGAAGTTACCGTTACGGCAGATAAGGCGCCCGATGCTACATTGGAAACTACATCTGTAACTGTCACACCGGGAGCTACGGCGACAGCACAGGTCAAGGTGACAGATTATACGGGTGCAACTACTTATAGGATCACAGCTAACAAAAACGATAAGATTGCAACGGCGACCGTTGATGAGAAAAACGGCAAAATTACAGTAACAGGTAAGGCGGCAGGAGATACTACCATTACCGTAACCGTAACTATGGGATCCGTAACGAAGACACTGGATCTGGCAGTGAAGGTCACAAATGGAATCAAGATCACTTTGGATAAGACAGCTGTAACCGTTTATCCGAAATCTACGGCTGCTGTAACAGCTACCGTCAGCGGAAGCGGAACCATAACGGCAGATTCCGGAGATAAGAATATTGCCACGGTAGCTGTAAGTGGCAAAACGATCACCGTTACCGGTGTGAAAAAAGGAACCGCAACCATCACTGTCACATATAAGGAGGGCAGCGCGGAAGCAAAAGCCACCTTTACAGTTACGGTAGCGGGCAATGTGAATCCCAGAGAGGATACCAAAACACCGTTAAAGGATACCAGCGGCAGACAGCTGTATGTATCCATCGGTGACAACCAATATCGGGCAGCAGCTTATGCGGATTATTACACTGCCACAAAGTTTTTCCTCATGGAGGAGGCCAGATATACCGGCTGGCAGACGTTAGACGGTAAGGTATATTTCTTCAAGGCAGACGGTAGCAAGGTGACCGGTGAGCAGGTCATCCAGGGTGCAAAATATAACTTCGCAAGTGACGGTTCCCTGGTAGTGGGATCAGGTACTATGGGCATTGATGTGTCCAAGTGGAACGGCAGCATTGACTGGAATGCGGTTAAGAATTCCGGAGTGAATTATGTGATCATTCGTGTGGGATACCGTGGATCATCTCAGGGAGCATTGATCGAGGATCCCAAGTTCAAGACCAATATCAAGGGAGCTACGGCAGCTGGTCTTAAGGTAGGTGTATACTTCTTCACACAGGCAGTGGATGAGGTAGAAGCAGTACAGGAAGCATCCATGGTACTGGACCGCATCAGCGGATATAAGATTTCTTATCCGGTATTCCTGGATGTGGAAGGCAGCGGCGGAAGAGGCGATGCCATCGATTCTGCTACCAGAACCGCAGTCTGCAAGGCATTCTGCAACACAATCAAGAATGCGGGATATACTCCCGGTGTCTATGCCAACAAGACATGGCTGACATCCAAGATGGATGCAGGTGCTCTGAGCGGTTACAAGATCTGGCTGGCACAGTATGCCAAGACCCCGACCTATACCGGCAGATATGATCTGTGGCAGTACAGATCCGACGGAAAAGTCAGCGGTATCAGCGGCAAAGTCGACCTCAACATTAGCTACCTGGGATATTAAGATTTGCAATAAAGCCCAGACCGACTGCTTGCAGGCAGGTCTGGTGCTTTATTAGCAAATCAAACACACATGAGCAAGTAGGACGATAGCCCGTGTTGATATCCCCTTTATTTTATGGTAAAATATCGCTATCTATAGCAAAATGCGCACACCTGCGCAGAACGGAGAGAAAATGAGAACTTATCTGGTAACAGGCGGTGCCGGTTTTATCGGTTCCAACTACATTCATTACATGTTCAAAAAATACGATAACGAGATCCGTATCATTAATGTGGATGCCCTGACCTATGCGGGAAACCTGGAGAATCTCAAGGATGTGGAGAAGCGTGACAATTACACTTTCGTGAAGGCAAATATCTGCGACAAGGAAGCCATCAGCAAAATTTTCGCGGAGAACGATATTGACCGCGTGGTACATTTCGCAGCCGAAAGCCATGTAGACAGAAGTATCCGCAACCCGGAGATCTTCGTACAGACCAACGTGCTGGGTACCGCAGTGATGTTAAACTGTGCCAAGGCAGCCTGGGAGCTTCCAGACGGCAGCTTCAAGGAGGGCAAAAAGTTCCTGCATGTATCTACGGATGAGGTCTACGGATCTCTTCCCGATGATGACAATGCTTTCTTCTATGAGACCACGCCTTACGATCCCCACAGTCCTTACTCCGCAAGTAAGGCAAGCTCGGACATGCTGGTGAAGGCATATATGGATACCTATCATTTCCCTGCCAATATCACCAACTGCTCCAACAATTACGGCCCTTTCCAGTTCCCCGAGAAGCTGATCCCTCTGATCATCAACAATGCTCTTCACGGCAAGAAGCTTCCGGTATACGGAGACGGCAAAAATGTCCGCGACTGGCTGTATGTAGAGGATCATGCGAAGGCCATCGACATGGTACAGGAGCAGGGAAGACTGTTCCAGACTTACAATATTGGCGGACACAACGAGAAGCAGAACATCGAGATCATCCATATTATCATCGAGACCTTACAGGAGATGCTTCCCGATTCCGATCCCCGCAAGGCGCATATCAACAATGATCTGATCACTTACGTGGAAGACCGTAAGGGACATGACAGAAGATATGCAATCGCACCGGACAAGATCAAGGCAGAGATCGGCTGGTATCCCGAGACCATGTTCAAGGAAGGCATCCGCAAGACCATCGCCTGGTACTTCGAGCATGAAGACTGGATGAACAATGTGACCAGTGGCGATTACCAGAAATACTACAATGAAATGTATGAGGAAAAGTAAAGAATATCTGCTAAATGGGAACGATGAACGTCGTTCCCATTCGGTGTGTTAAAAAACAAGTATTTTAAGGAGGTTTTTATGAAAGGAATTATACTGGCGGGAGGTTCCGGAACCAGACTTTATCCCCTGACAAAAGCAATATCCAAGCAGATCATGCCGGTGTACGATAAACCGATGATCTATTATCCCCTGTCAACCCTGATGCTGGCAGATATCAGAGAGGTGCTGATCATTTCCACCCCGAGAGATCTTCCGGTATTCAAAGAGTTATTGGGAGACGGCAGTCAGTTGGGCATGCGTCTCGAGTATGCGGTGCAGGACAAACCCCGTGGCCTGGCGGATGCTTTTATCATCGGAGCGGAATTCATCGGTAACGACAGAGTGGCACTGGTACTGGGAGATAATATTTTCTACGGGCAGAGCTTTTCGGCAGTGCTTCGTAAAGTAGCCGCCAGAGAAAAAGGCGCGACCATCTTCGGTTATTATGTGCGCGATCCCAGAGAATACGGCGTAGTGGAGTTCGATGAGAACGGCAAGGCACTTTCTATCGAGGAGAAGCCTGAGCATCCCAAGAGCAATTATGCAGTTCCCGGACTGTATTTCTATGATAACGATGTAGTGGAGATTGCGAAGAACGTAAAGCCTTCCGCAAGAGGTGAGATCGAGATCACCAGTATTAATAACGAGTACCTGAACAGAGGAACTCTGCAGGTAGAGACTCTGGGTCGTGGATTCGCATGGCTGGATACCGGCAATCACGATGCACTTCTGGATGCGGCAGATTTCGTGGCAGCGTTCCAGAAGAGACAGGGATTGTATATTTCCTGTATCGAGGAGATCGCTTTCAAACGTGGATTTATTGATAAAGAGCAGCTGCTGGCACTGGCAGAGCCGCTGCTGAAGACGAATTACGGTAAATATCTGGTAGAGGTAGCAAATGGACTCTAAGCTGCGGAAAATGGGGATCCTGGCCTCCATGGCGGTGATCCTGCTGGTGGCACTGGCGGTAATGTATGTGAACAGGGAACAACTGTCCCCCACATCCGGCCAGAACACGGCGGTGTCCGGAGCGCAGAATGCAGGTGACGGCGAAGCAGTGGATCCCGTGCCGGAAGGCACTGGGGAGACGGACACCGCGGAAGCGGATGGCAGGATCGGCAACGACCTGAAAGCCTTTTTAAAAGATAATACGTTTTTTGATCCGGATGTGAATCCGATCCTGGAGGCGGCGAAAGATAACAGCCACCGCCTGTCACTGGTGGCGACTTCCGTGGAAAAGGATCTGCGTATCCAGATCGTGGACAATGAAGGTGTACCGGTGACCGGAGAGAGTTTCTATGTCCGGGTGGACGGTCTGGGAGATTACAAGGATCTGGATCAGGACGGCGTGATCTACATTGCTGATCTGGATTCCGGCGATTATTATATGGAACTATTACCCATCGAAGGATATAAAGTTCCCATCACCGAGACCAAAGTGCATGTAAAAGAAAAAGTGGAATATCTGGCCATTGATGATATTTCTCTGTTGATCAAGACAGAGGATGAAGTCGATGCGGATGCCGAGGACAGTGCTGTGGCAGGAGCTTTGGCAGATGCGGACAAGACCGAGATCCAAAAGCTGCAGACTACATCCGGCAATGCGAAGGTCGGCATCGATGTGTCCAAGTGGAACGGCACTATCGACTGGGATAAGGTGAAAAATGCCGGAGTGCAGTTTGCCATCGTTCGTGCGGGCTACCGCGGTTCGGTTACGGGAAGTCTGGTGGAGGATCCACAGTTTGTCGCCAACATGAAAGGTGCAACAGCCGCTGGGATTCCGGTGGGTGTGTACTTTTTTACCCAGGCTACAGATGAGAAAGAGGCGGTGGAAGAGGCTTCTGCCGTGCTTGAGCTGATCCGTGATTTCCAACTGAGCTATCCTGTATTTATTGATACGGAGGGTGCCGGAGGAAACGGCCGGGCGGACGGACTGGATGCGGAGACCAGAACCCTGGTATGTGAGGCTTTTTGCCGGACGGTAGAAAATGCCGGATATACGGCAGGCGTCTATGCCAGCCGCAACTGGTACAACAATAATCTGCAGACCGCCAGACTGGAGAACTATCATATCTGGCTTGCGGAGTACCGCAGTGTGCCGTTATATCAGGGATATTACAAGACCTGGCAGTATACCTCCAAGGGAAAAGTGGACGGTATCGAAGGCAGAGTCGATATGAATATCACCTATGAATAAAAATAATAAAGAGTGAGGATGAAATAAATGGGCAAGATAACAGTAGAAACATGTGAAATCGAAGGATTGAAGATCATTACCCCTACGGTATTCGGTGATGCCAGAGGGTATTTCATGGAGACTTATAATTACAATGATCTTAAAGCAGCGGGAATCCCGGAAGTGTTTGTACAGGATAATCAGTCTGCTTCTAAAAAAGGAGTTCTCAGAGGACTTCATTTTCAGAAGCATTTTCCGCAGGACAAGCTGGTACGTGTGATCCGCGGAGAAGTCTATGATGTGGCTGTGGATCTGCGGGAAGGCTCCAAGACTTTCGGACAGTGGTATGGTGTACTTTTGTCTGAGGAGAACAAGAAGCAGTTCTTTATTCCGAAAAATTTCGCGCATGGATTTCTGGTACTGTCTGATTACGCAGAGTTCTGCTACAAATGTACCGATTTTTATCATCCGGATGATGAGGGCGGTATTGCATATAACACGCCGGATATCGGTGTGGAATGGCCCATCCCCGAAGGTATGGAACTGACATTATCCGAGAAGGATACCAAGTGGGGCACTCTGGAACAGTACATGAAGGAAAAAGAGCATGAAAAAAAGTGTGAAAATCAGTAAGAAAACAGGCATTGCCCTGTTCGTGACAGCGGCAGTGATCATGGCTCTGCTCATCGTGTTCCATAAGAATCCGGGACCTGCTGTGGATCAAAGCCAGGAGCTGGCAAAGAAGATCATCTCCTGCGTTGTCATTGCGGCGGCATGCTTTGCGTTTATCCACTGGTACGATAAATTTACCGGACTGCCGGTAGAGTTATTCCAGAATAGACATCTGATCTGGAAGCTGGCGAAAAACGATTTTAAAAAGAGATATGCGGGTTCTTACCTGGGCGCGGTCTGGGCGATGGCACAGCCGGTGGTAACCGTGGCGATGTATTACATCGTCTTCGACAAGATCATGGGAAATACCAGCACACCCCTGCGGGAGGGCGTGGAAGTGCCTTTTGTACTTTTCCTGACAGCGGGACTGGTGCCCTGGTTCTACTTCAGTGAGGCACTGAACAACGGCACCAATGCACTCTTAGAGTACAACTATCTGGTGAAAAAAGTAGTATTTAAGATCAGCATCCTGCCGATCATCAAGATTATTGCGGCTACTTTTATCCATGTATTTTTTGTGTGTCTCCTGTTGATCGTGGCGGCTATTTACGGCTATTACCCCACAATCTACACTATACAGATCATTTATTACAGTTTTTGCCTGTTTATATTTGTGCTGGCACTCAGCTATACCACGTGTGCGGTAGTGGTGTTTTTCCGGGATCTGTCCCAGATCATCAGCATCGGATTGCAGATCGGCATGTGGGCCACTCCGATCTTATGGAATCTGGACGCGCTGTCTCCGGAGTGGATCATGATCCTGAAGCTGAATCCGCTGGTCTATATCGTGAATGGCTACCGCAGTGCGATCTACGAGAAAGAATGGTTTTTCCGGGATTTCTTCTCCACGATGTATTTCTGGATCGTGACGGTGGTATTGTTCGGACTGGGTGCTGTGATCTTTAAGAGACTGAAAGTGCATTTCGCAGATGTGCTATAGTACGAGGAATTGTTGCAATTCCGAGAGCTCAAGGAATGGGGTACTGCATTACGGAACTGTTGTGGGGGAAACAGAAAGGGTGAAAGTAATTGAAGGGTGCTCTTGAAAAGTTAAGAAAAATATTGTTATGGAAGCCGGGCAGGGTACTGCTGGCAATGGGCTGTTGCGGACTGCTGTTGTTAGCACTGATCCCACTGTTTCGACTGACGATTTATGCGGTTCCTTATTATGACGACTATAACTTTGGAAGATTTGCCAGAGCTGCCATAGAGCAGGAGCAGTCGAAATGGGCGGCAATCTCCGGTGCACTGGATTGTTCCAGAACCCAGTGGTATGCATGGCAGGGAACGTATTCTTCTATTCTTTTCATGACACTGATGCCGGCTGTCTGGGGAGAGCAGTATTATTTCTTAGGACCGGTGTTCATTCTGTTACTGCTTTTGGCGGGAAGCATGGTGTTTACCCACGTGATCCTGCGGAAAGTCTTCCGAATGGAGAAATGGAGCAGCCTGGCAATTCAGGCAGTGATCACCATAGCGGAATTTATGTTTATCTATTCCGCGCAGAGCGGCTTCTACTGGTATAACGGCGGGATCCACTATGTGGGAATGCATGGCTTCGGACTTTTGTTTTTGTCTGTGGCCATCTGTCTGGAGAGAGCAGAGGGCAGAACCGCGAAAGGTCTGTTGTTCACTGCATCGGTTCTGCTTGCCATGATTACGGCGGGAAGCAATTTCGTCACGGCATTGCAGGGATTATTGTGTCTTCTGACCATCCTTCTGGTCAGCGTGGTAGTGGAACGGCGCAGGACGGGGCTGTGGCTGCTGCCGTCTACACTGGTGTATATCATAGGCTTCGGCCTGAATGTGGCGGCTCCGGGAAATTCCGTACGTGCCCGTAGCTATGTGGGCTGGGGTTACGGACCGCTGGAGTCCATCGGCAGATCATTTTTGGAAGCCGTGAAACACATTCCGGAATATACCGGACCGGTGGTTCTGATGGTGATGTTATTGCTGGTACCTATGATCTGGCAGGCAGTGAAAAGCACGGATTACCGTTTTCGTTATCCGGGGATCGTACTCGCCTTGTCCTTCTGTCTGTATGCGACCGGCTATACACCGAGCCTGTATTCCCTGGGACATGCGGGACTGTCCAGAACCCTGAATGCAGTAAAAATCACGTATTTAATGCTGTTGTTTTTAAATGAGATCTATTGGTGTGGCTGGTTGAAACAGATACTGGAAAAAAGGACGGATAAGTATGCACAGAAGCTGTCTGTACGAAACGGCGCAGCAGCCTGGTGGTTTTATGTGCTGATCGGTGTGGCATGCCTTGTGATCTTCCGGGCATCTCCCAATCAGGCAGGACATTATTCTTCCTACGGAGCCTATTATTATGTGCACACCGGGGAGGCTTATAATTTCCATCAGGAATATCTGGAGCGGGTGGCAATTCTGTCCGGACCGGAAAAAGATGTGCAGCTGCCGGCCTATCAGTTCCGCCCGTGGTTTTTGTGCATGGGAGAAATCTCCGAGGATGCGGACAATGAGGCCAACCGTTCTCTGGCCATGTGGTACCATAAAGACAGTGTAACACTGAAAGAAAAGGATTAAGACATTATGCAGGATAAGAGAAAACTGGCAATTGAAGTTGATAATGTCCAGAAAATCTATAAATTATATGATAAACCTTCGGACCGTCTGAAGGAAGCTTTCGGATTCGGTAAAAAGACCAAACATAAGCTCCACTATGCCCTGAAAGGCGTGAGTATGAAGATCTATCAGGGGGAAACCGTGGGAATCATCGGTACCAACGGTTCCGGTAAGTCCACCATCCTGAAGATCATCACCGGAGTATTGAATCCGACTTCCGGACGGGTGCTGGTCAACGGGCGTATCTCCGCTCTGCTGGAGCTGGGTGCCGGCTTCAATATGGAATACAACGGTATCGAGAATGTCTATCTGAATGGTACCATGATGGGATTTTCCGAAAAAGAGATCGAGGCAAAGTTGCCGGAGATCTTAAGCTTTGCGGATATCGGAGATTATGTCTATCAGCCGGTAAAGACCTATTCCAGCGGTATGTTCGTCCGCCTGGCGTTTGCAGTGGCGATCAATATCGAGCCGGAGATCCTGATCGTAGATGAGGCTCTGAGCGTCGGTGATGTATTTTTCCAGGCAAAATGTTATCATAAATTCGAAGAATTCAAGAAAATGGGCAAGACGATCGTCTTCGTCAGTCACGATCTGAGCAGTATCAGTAAATATTGCGACCGCGTCTATCTGCTGAACCAGGGAAATATTCTGGGAGAAGGCAGCCCCAAGGCCATGATCGATACTTATAAACGGGTACTGGTGGGACAGTACGATGAATCCGAAAATGCCGGTGAGGAATCGGAGAATCTCTTAGATGATAAAGATCTGCAGAGAGCCGCTGAGAAAAAGGCGGATGGCGCAGCCAAAGATGCTGCTGAGGCTTCCGCGGAGGCGAAGGGACAGAATCCCAATGCCCTGGAATACGGTACAAAGCAGGCACAGATCGAAGAATTTTACATTACGGATGACAGGGGTGTGCCTACCAATGCCATTCTGAAGGGGACAATGTTTACCATCCATATGAAGGTTCGTTTTATGGATCCTATACCGGCACCGATTTTTGCATTTTCCGTGAAAAATGTCATCGGTGTGGAGATCACCGGTACCAATACCATGATCGAGAAGGCGTTCTTAGACAGTGTGGAACCCGGTGATGTGAAAAATGTGACTTTTACACAGAAGATGAATCTGCAGGGCGGAGAATATCTGCTGTCTCTGGGAGTGACGGGGTACAATCAGGATACCTTTGAAGTCTATCACAGACTGTATGATGCCCTGAATATTACAGTAGTATCCGATAAAAACACCGTAGGCTATTATGACATGGATTCCAACACGAAAGTGTGGGATGCGGAGGAGAAATAAAGAATGACAGAGACCATCGGCAAAGTAACACTGAATCTGGATAAGTATCCCGGAGAGGATTATTATTGTGACGGCAGTGTGGAAGACGAGATTCTGGAGATTGTAAAAAAATACAGTACCGTGGAATATGACCGGATCATCGCAGAGAGAAAAAGCTGGCCGATCCTGTATCATCTGTCGGCTCTGCGGGAAAATATCGTGGATTTTCTTCCGATCAAAAAGACGGACAAAGTGCTGGAAGTAGGCAGCGGCTGCGGAGCCATTACAGGAGCCCTGTCCCGGAAAGCCGGATCGGTGACCTGCGTGGATCTCTCAAAAAAGCGCAGTCTGATCAATGCGTACCGGCACAGTGAAAGTGAAAATGTGACGATCCACATAGGCAATTTTACGGATGTGGAACCGGATCTGCCCGCGGATTATGACTATATCTGCCTCATTGGTGTCTTTGAGTACGGACAGGCTTACATAGGCGGTAGCACACCTTATGAAGATTTTCTGAAAATTCTGCAAAAGCATCTGGCACCGGGTGGACGAATCGTTATCGCTATTGAGAACAAATACGGACTGAAATATTTTGCGGGCTGCAAGGAAGATCACCTGGGAGACTGGTTTTCCGGAATTGAAAATTATCCGAACGGCGGCGTCGTGCGTACTTTTTCCCGGAAAAAACTGGAGAAGATATTCGATGCCTGCGGTGTGGGAGAACGCAGTTTTTATTATCCGTATCCCGATTATAAATTCATGACCACGGTCTATTCGGATGCATATCTGCCGGGCCGGGGAGAACTGTCCAATAATCTGCGGAATTTCGACCGTGACAGAATGTTGTTATTCGATGAAAAAAGTGCTTTTGACGGAATCGTGGAAGAGGGTCTTTTTTCTGTATTTTCCAATTCTTATCTGGCAGTGATCGGCAAGCCTCTGGACCTGAAATATGTCAGATATTCCAACGACCGTGCGGAAAGCTTCCGCATCCGTACGGAGATCCTGCGGGATGACCGGGGGAATCGGATCGTGCGGAAATATCCGCTGACCAAAGAAGCCGAGGCGCATGTGCGCCATATGATGGAAGCGTATGAAAAATTAAAAGGACGTTATGCCGGAAGCCGGCTGGACGTTAATGTCTGTCATCCGGGAGAAGAGGACGGCATCCCTTATGCGGAATTTGAATTCGTATCGGGCAGACCGCTGTCGGAACTGATGGATGAATGTCTGGACAGACAGGATATCGAAGGATTCCACAGCCTGTTTGCGGAGTATCTGGAGAGGGTAGGATTCGGGGAAGAAGTTCCGGTAGCGGATTTTGACCTGATCTTTGCCAATATTCTGGTGGACGGGGATCACTGGACACTGATCGATTACGAGTGGACCTTTGACTGTGTCATAGATACGAAAGCACTGGCGTTCCGGGCAATTTACTGTTATGTTCTGGAGAATGAAAGACGCAATGCGTTGGAACTGGACCGGATCTTAGATCGTCTGGACATCACGGAAAATGAGGCAAGACAGTACAGAGAGCAGGAGCGGGAATTCCAGAAATATGTCACCGGACAGAAATTGTCCATGGGTGAGATCCGGAATCTCTTAGGCGGCGAAATCTATAAACCCACCGAATGGATCGGGCGTTTCCGTCAGTCGGAAGGAGAACTGCGGGTACAGATCTATGAAGACAAGGGACAGGGATTTTCCGAAGAAAATTCTTATTTCCCGGAAAATGTCTATGTTGCGGAAAAAGAGGCAGAGTTTACCGTGAAATTCGACGGTAACGTACATTATCTGCGGCTGGATCCGGCAATGTGTTCCTGCATCTGTAAGATTCGGGAACTGTCCATGAACGGACAGCCGGTTCCTCTGCAGGATAAGAAAGTGTTCACTACCAACGGAAAAATCCTGAAATCCGAAGAGGGAGCGGACCATCCCAGCGTGATATTTGCCACGGAGGATCCCAATATGACGATCCGGGCAGATGTGCTGAACCGGCAGGCGGAGAATACGTTGTCTGTGAAAATGGAGATCGTACAGATCCCTCAGGCAATGGCAAAAGATATGATGGGAGTGGAGAAGAAGGGAGCGGCAGCTTGGGTATTCGGACAGCGGTGAAGCAGGTGCTGATTGCACAGCAGGATAAAAAATACGAAAAAGAACTGGCGCAGCTTAAGGTCACCTATGAACAGTGGGCAGCGGAACAGGACCGGGAAAGCGCGGAACCCCGGGAAATTGCGGGACTTGTAGAATTCGTCATTTTCCGACAGGCGGCGGGACGACTGGCAGATAATGCGACAGAGCGGATCAACGCTTATTTTACAAAGCATCCGGAAGCAGAAATCGTCTACGGTGATGAAGACCTGATGAATGAGAAGGGAGAGCGTTGCATTCCCTGGTACAAACCCTGTTGGTCACCGGATCTGTACAGAGCCTTTTTCTATGTGGGAAGTGTCGTTGCGGTACGGAGCAGTCTGCTGCAGAGAACGGGAGAAAATCCGGTCGTGACAGAGAACGAGAGCACTGGAAAAGAAATTATTTTTACAGATGCCGGAGAGATCCGTCCGCTGATGGATCGCCTGTTTTTGGGAGCCGGAGGGTTCGAGAGAGATTGTCATTCCATCGGTCATATGGAAACCGTGTTGTTCCATGGAACTTTTTCTGCAGACGGAATAGGAATCCAGGGACCGGATGTACGTGCAGACCGGGACTGCCGGGAGTGCACTCCCTGGGAAAATTACCAGCAGACGAAGGAGTCACCGCAGCTGGCGGTGGAACTGGCCTCCAGGGCGGCGGAAGGTGCCAAAGAGTTATTCGCAGGAGAGCTTAAAGTCTCGGTGATCATTCCCTCCAAAGATAATCCGGAGGTACTGGAGAAGTGCCTGCGTTCCCTGACGAGAAGGTCTGAGGGCAGGATCCCTGTTGAAATTTTGCTGGTGGATAACGGAAGCAGTGCGGAAAATAAGCAAAAAACGGAAGATCTGATCGGACGGATCCGGGAAAGTGGTGTCCCTGTTCGTTATATTTATGAACCGGCGGAATTTAATTTTTCAGCGATGTGCAACCGGGGAGCTGAACTGGCGGAAGGAAAGTTTTTGCTGTTTTTAAATGATGATATAGAAGTGTACGGCAATGACTGGCTGGACAAAATGGTGATCCGCGCTATGCAGCCTTATGTGGGAAGCGTGGGCCTAAAGCTGTATTATCCGGATTCCGTGAAAATACAACACGACGGTATTGTCAATCTGCCGGTGGGACCGGTGCATAAGCTCCAGTTCATGGAAGACGATAAGTCTTATTATTTTGGCAGAAATCGCTTTGATCTGAATTGCGTGGCAGTGACGGGTGCCTGTCTGCTGATAAGGACAGAGGTATTCCGGGAGACGGGTGGATTCCGGGAGGCACTGCGGGTGGCCTATAATGATGTGGATCTGGGATTTTGTCTGGTGGAAATGGGATATTACAATGTGGTGCTGAATGACTGTTTTGCATATCATCATGAATCCCTGAGCCGCGGAAGCGACGAAAGTCCCGAGAAAATGCGACGCCTGACGGAAGAGAGAGAACTGCTTTACCAGATGCATCCCCAGTTCCGCGGAGTGGATCCTTTTTACCCTATGGGACTGAACCGGGAAGGACTGGACAGCCGTGTGGTTCCGGCATATCTTACGGACCGGAATATTTTACAGGAGCCGGCATGGAGATGTGAGAGCTGGCAGGAGCTTCTGGAAAATGCAAGACAGGATGACTGCCTGATGGCACGGGTGGAGACTGCAGGGCCGGAGCGGATCCAGGGATACAGTGTGATCCTGGGAGATGATAACGCGTGTTATGATAAACTTTTAGTATTGCTTCCCGAAGATACGCAGGGACAGCGGGAGGCGGACCGGAAGGTATGGTCCATGAAGATTTTACCTGCATATCGGCAGGAACTGGAGGAGAATCTTCCGGACCAGAAAAATGTGGCGCTGGGAGGTTTCTGTGTGAAACGGAAAACAGGGCAGCTGCCTCCGGGAAATTATGGAATCGCCGTTCTTGCGGTTCATCGGATCAGTAAGCTGAAACTGTGGAATACAACGGGAAAATATTTGACGGAGGAAAAACATGTCTGAGATCAATTATCAAGAAGCCTACGAGAGGGAGCACGAAAAATGTGCGGATCTGGCAGACAAGATCGTAGTGCTGGAATCGGAAAAAGAGGACCTGCAGTTCAAACTGGACCGGATCAAAATGAATAAATTCTGGAAAGCCACGGGTCCGGCGAGAAGTCTGATCCATTTCGCACAGAGACAGAGGGATCGCTTGTCCCATTGCGGCGGACCGAAGGATATCCTGCGTAAGATCCGCAACAAGAGTCGCCAGAAGAGCCTGATGGAGTCCTACGGAACCGGAAGCTTTCCTGATGCGGAGCAGCGGAAAAAGGAAGAAGAGACGATATTCCCTTATATGCCGAAGATCAGCATTCTGGTTCCGCTGTGGAACAATAAAAGGGAATTCCAGATCCAGATGCTGGACTGCGTCATGAATCAGACGTATCCCAACTGGGAACTGTGTCTGGCGGACGGTTCCGACGCGGAGCACTCCTATATCGAAGAACTCTGCAGGGAGTACGCGGCGAAGGCGAATGGTCGTATCGTCTATAAGCACCTGGATCATAACGGCGGTATCTCCTATAACACCAACGAATGCTACAAGCTGGCTACCGGAGATTATATCGGCCTGTTTGACCAGGATGATATTTTACATCCTTCCGTACTGTATGCGTATGTGAAGGAGATCAATGAGCAGGGTGCGGATTATCTTTATTGTGATGAGACCACTTTCAAGGAAAATGATATTAATAAAATGCTGACCATGCATTTTAAGCCGGACTATGCACCGGACAATCTGCGGGCGAATAATTATATCTGCCATTTCAGCGTTTTTTCCCGAAAACTGTTAGAGGGAGAGGAACTGTTCCGCACCGCATTTGACGGTGCCCAGGATCACGATATGATCCTGCGTCTGACCGACAGAGCGGAAAAGATCGTTCATGTTCCCAGACTGATGTACTACTGGAGAAGCCATGAGGGCAGTACCGCAGCCAGCATTGACGCGAAGCCTTATGCCATTGAGGCGGCAAAGGGAGCTGTGGCAGATCATCTGAAAAAGCATGGCTTTAAGCATTTTCAGATCACCAGTACCAGAGCCTGCGCCACGATCTTCCGGATCCGGTATCAGATCCTGGGAGATCCGAAGATCTCCATCGTGATCGCCAATAAGGATCACGTTGAGGATCTGAAGCGTTGTATTACCTCGATCCAAAAGAACAGCACCTGGAGCAATTACGAGATCATTGTCGTGGAAAATAACAGTACCACACCGGAGATCAAGGACTATTATTCCCAACTGCTGGGATTGTCCGGCGATGATTCTTATGAAGAAAGATGCAAGCTGCATACAGTCTGCGGCCATGACGGCGGTATCCTGCACAGCGGGGACGGACGGATTTCCATTGTGACATATCATGGTGACTTTAATTATTCTGCGGTCAATGATCTGGGAGCGTCTTATGCTTCCGGTGAGTATATTTTACTGCTGAACAATGATACGGAGGTTATCACAGCCAACTGGATGGAAGAGATGCTGATGTATGCTCAGAGAGAGGATGTGGGTGCCGTAGGCGCCAAACTGTATTATGCGGACAAGACGATCCAGCATGCCGGCGTGGTCATCGGATTGGGAGCACACCGCACGGCAGGACATACCCATTATCGCATCCCGGTACAGAACTTAGGCTACATGGGACGTCTGTGTTATACCCAGAACGTTACAGCGGTGACCGGTGCCTGTCTGTTGGTGAAAAAGAGCCTGTATGAGCAGGTGGGCGGTCTGGATGAGAGCTTTGTGATCTCCTTAAATGATGTGGATTTCTGCCTGAAATTACGTAAACTGGGACTTCTGAATGTGTGGACTCCTTTTGCGGAGCTGTATCATTACGAATCCATCTCCAGAGGACTGGATGATCAGGGAGAAAAGGCAGAGCGCTACAACAGAGAATCCGAGCATTTCCGTGAAAAATGGAAGGCTGAACTGGAGTCGGGGGATCCCTATTACAATCCGAATTTCTCTCTGGACCGCAGCGATTACGCACTGAAGGATCCGGCAGTTAGCGGACGTTAAATAATTCTTTTCAGTAGAGGGAATCTATGGTAAAATATCACCGGAGAGCGTTTACTGAAGATATTGAAAGATAGCGATAAAACAGGAGGATAGGAAAATGAGTTATATGGACGAACTGAATTTCTGGTTAAATGATGATTATTTTGACCAGAAGACCAAGGAGGAACTTCTGGCAATCCGCAATAATGAAGCAGAAGTGGAAGATCGTTTTTACAAGGAACTGGAATTCGGTACCGGCGGCTTACGTGGTGTGATCGGTGCAGGAACCAACCGTATGAACGTATATACCGTTCGTAAGGCAACTCAGGGTCTTGCCAATTATATTATCAAGCGCGGTACACAGAGTAAGGGTGTGGCAATCGCATTCGACTCCCGCCGCATGTCTCCCGAGTTTTCCGATGAGGCAGCAAGATGTCTGGCAGCCAACGGCATCAAGGCATACATTTTTGAGTCTTTAAGACCTACACCGGAGCTGTCCTTTGCCCTTCGGACGTTAGGATGTACTGCAGGTATTGTAGTTACCGCCAGTCACAACCCTCCTGAGTACAACGGCTATAAGGTATACTGGGAGGACGGCGCACAGGTAACCGCTCCTATCGATAAGGACATTATTACCGAAGTACAGTCCATCAAGGATTATCATACCGTGAAGACCATGAGCAGAGAGGATGCTGTGGCAGCAGGACTCTATGAAGTGATCGGCAAAGAGATCGATGACAAGTACATGGCAGAGCTGAAGAAGCAGATCATTCATCCTGATGTGATCAGGGAAATGGCAGATGACATCAAGATCGTATATACTCCGTTATGCGGTACCGGTAACAAGCCGGTAAGACGTATCCTGTCTGAGCTGGGATTCAAGCATGTCTATGTAGTTCCCGAACAGGAGAATCCGGATCCTGACTTTACCACACTGGATTACCCGAACCCTGAGGATCCCAAGGCATTTACCTATGCGCTTCGTCTGGCGAAGGAGAAGGATGCGGATATCGTTCTGGCAACCGATCCCGATGCAGACCGTCTGGGTGTGTATGCAAAAGATACCAAGACCGGCGAGTATGTGGCATTTACCGGTAATATGTCCGGCATGCTGATCGCAGAATATATCTTAAGAGAGAAGACTGCGACCGGTACCATGCCCGAGAATCCCGCACTGGTAACTACCATCGTTACCACCAACATGACCAAACCTATTACGCAGGCTTACGGCGTAAAGCTGATCGAGGTACTGACCGGCTTCAAGTTCATTGGCGAGCAGATCAAGCTCTTCGAGCAGACCGGCAGCAACAACTACGTATTTGGCCTGGAAGAGAGCTACGGCTGCCTGGCAGGTACCCACGCAAGAGATAAGGATGCGATCGTAGCAGTGATGTGTCTGTGCGAAGTAGCAGCTTACTGCAAGAAGCACAACATGACTCTGTGGGATATGATGGTAGCCATGTATGAGAAGTACGGTTACTTCAAGGAGACCCAGTACACCATCACCATGAAGGGTATCGATGGCGCAAGACAGATCGCCGAGATCATGGAGAAGCTTCGTAAGAATCCTCCTAAGGCATTCGGAGATCTGAAGGTAGAGAAGTTCCGTGATTACCAGAACGATGTTATCATCGACATGGAGACCGGAGAGAAGACTACCACAGGACTTCCCAAGTCCAATGTTCTGTACTTCGAGCTTCCTGACAATGCATGGTGCTGTGCACGTCCTTCCGGAACCGAGCCCAAGATCAAGTTCTACATGGGTGTCAAGGGAACCAGCTTAGAGGATGCACAGGCTAAGGTAGAGAAGCTGACCGAGGATGTAAAGGCAGTACTGTAAGGCAGTGCTCCATAAATCATATTAGTTTTCAAAAGAGCGAATCGCCCGAGCAGGGCGGTTTGCTCTTTTATGAAAAGCTGGAGGTATCTGTGGCAAAGCTAAACAAGGCAAACCTTAAGAAAACTCTATATTATCTGCAACGTAACGGCCTGAGGGAAACCTGGATCTCTGTGAGGGAGCGCCTGACAGAGACAGACCGCTATTTTTTTGTGCCCTGTTCGGAAGCAGAGCTGGTAAGGCAGAGTGATAGAAAATGGGAGAAGCCGATTACGTTCAGTATTGTGGTACCCTTATATCGAACGCCGGAAGCATATCTGAACAGAATGATAACAAGCGTTATGAAACAAAGCTATCCCCATTGGGAATTGATCCTGGCAGATGCCACGGAGGATCACAGTGTGGAGGAGGTACTGAAGCAGCAGGGATTCCTGAAGGAGCAGCCGACGGATGGCGAGACAGAACCTGTCGCAGCAGATCCCAGGCTCCACTATGTGCATCTGAAAGAAAATGCGGGAATCGCTGCTAATACCAATCAGGCGCTTCCCTATGCGAAGGGAGAGTATATCGGTCTGCTGGATCATGATGATGTATTGACACCGGATGCGTTGTACGAAATGGCTGATGCGATCACCAAAGCATATGACAGAGGTGTCAAAGTCGCCTTCGCCTATTCGGATGAGGATAAGTGCGATGGAGGAGAGACCAGATACTATGAACCCAATCATAAAGAAGAATTTAATTACGATTTAATTCTAAGCAATAACTATATCTGTCATTTTCTGGTAATGGAGAGTAAATTGCTGAAAAGCCTGCAATTCCGTCCGGAATTTGACGGTGCCCAGGACTATGATCTGGTACTGCGCTGTGTAGCGGAAGTGCTGACAGAGGGAGGGCAGACTGCGGAGAAGAGAATACTCCATATTCCGAAGGTGCTGTATCACTGGAGATGTCATGAGGCATCCACAGCAGCCAATCCAAACAGCAAAAAATATGCGTATGATGCGGGAATGAGAGCATTGCAGGATCATGCGGACCGCCGTCATATCCCAGCCACCGCGACAGAGACCAGACATGTGGGATTTTATCGGTTAACATATAAAGAAGTATGGGAAGCCAGGCCGGATGTGGCAGCTGTAGGCGGCAGAGTATTGTCCGGGAAGAAACACGGCAAGATCATCGGCGGCAGAATGACGGCAGACGGAACCGTATTTTATGAAGGACTGCCGAAGGGATTCGGCGGATATCTGCACCGCGCGGAGCTGTCCCAGGATGCGGAAGCGCTGGATCTTCGCTGTATCCGTATCCGTCCCGAATGCAGGGAAGTGTTTGAAGAAATCGTGGGAGTTCCGTATACCGAGATTCGGAGACTACCGAAAGAACAGCCGATATTTAATATTACTACGCTGCCGGAGGCTGCGGATATCCGAACCTTAAGTCTGCAGTTGTCCGAAGCGTTACGGCAAAGAGGAAGATTACTCTATCTGCCGGAATATCCGGAGGAGTTTGAACCATTATGAGTGAAATAACGGTTGTTATACCTAATTACAACGGAATGAAATATCTGGCAGAGTGCATGACTTCTCTGTGCAGAGAGCAGCAAAATGCCCCCGGATATGAAGTGCTGATCATCGATAATGCTTCCGTGGACGGCAGCGTGGAATATCTGCAAAAGGAATGGTGTGGGGAAGGTGTGCGCCTGATATCTTTACCGGAAAACACCGGATTCTGTCATGCAGTGAATCTGGGGATCCGGGAAGCGAAGACACCATATGTGATCCTTCTGAACAATGATACAAAGGCAGAAGCCGGTTTTGTAAGAGGCTTATATGATGCTATCCGCGAAAACGAAAAGATATTTTCCGTCAGTGCGAAGATGCTGATGTGGGACAGACCGGAGCTCATTGATGATGCCGGAGACCGTTACTGCGTGCTGGGCTGGGCCTATTCCCGGGGGAAGGGACGACCGGCGGCGGATTATGATAAGTCTGTCCCGGTGTTTTCCGCCTGTGGCGGTGCCGCAATCTACAGACGATCCGTATTTGAAGAGATCGGTTATTTTGATGAAGAACATTTTGCCTATCTGGAAGATCTGGATATCGGCTACCGTGCCCGGATCTACGGCTATGAGAACCGGTATGAACCGAAGGCGGCTGTGCTGCATTATGGCAGTGCTTCCACGGGATCCAGATACAATCCCCGGAAAACGTTACTTGCGTCTGCCAACAGTATTTATGTGATCGGCAAGAATATGCCGCTTTTGCAGTGTATTCTGAACCTGCCGTTTTTTTTGCTTGGATTTGGCATAAAGTTTTTGTTTTTTTGTAAGAAAAGAATGGGAAAACTATATCTGAAAGGACTGGCAGCTGGCCTGAAAAGATCTGTAGGAACCACGGGAAGACAGCACAAAGTTCCCTTCCGGTGGCATCATCTGGGGAATTATGTGAAGATCCAGTGGCAGCTGTATTGCAATGTGTTTCGAATTCTTATGAAATCTTAAGAATTGGCTTCATAAATTCTTAAGTTGAGAAAAAAATACCGTTATTGTAGAATGAAATCGTTAAAAAGAAGCTTTTCAGACTTACAGATTGGGTGACCCATATGATAAAAGACAACCAGAAAGTCTTTAACAGGCTTCTTGTGATAATGGATGCGCTGATCACAGCCATATCCTTTGTCCTTGCCTATTATATCAAATTTTATATATTGAACGACGGTCCCGGAATCGGTGTCCTGCCTGTGCAGGAGTATTATAAGCTGCTTCCTTTTATTGTGCCCGGTTATATGTTCCTATATTACCGGTGCAGCGTGTATTCCCCGAAGCGAACCGTCCGCCGCAGACATGAGATTTACAGCATTCTGCAGGCAAATACCATCGGCCTGGCGGCATTGATCATTATACTGTATATGATCATCCGTGAGATCAACTTTTCACGATCCGTCATGGCAATTTTTTATGTGCTGAATGTATTTCTGACTTCGGTATCCCGCATCATAATGAGAAAAGCGTTGCGGACACTCCGGAAAAGGGGATACAATCTGAAGCATATTTTGCTGGTGGGATATTCCAGAGCGGCAGAAGAGTATATTGACAGAATCTTAAGCAATCCCCAGTGGGGATATGTTGTATGCGGTATTCTGGATGAGCACATTCCGGGAGGGACTATCTATAAGGGAGTGAAAGTCCTGGGAACGTTGGGGAATCTGGAGTATATTCTTCCGGAGAACAAGCTGGACGAGATCGCGATCACGCTTTCTCTGAAAGATTATGATTATCTGGAAGGTGTTGTGGATATCTGTGAGAAATCCGGCGTGCATACGAAATTCATCCCCGACTACAGCAGTCTGATCCCCAGCAGACCTTACACGGAGGATCTCATGGGACTTCCGGTGATCAATATTCGGTATGTGCCGCTGACCAACACCGGAAATATGATGATCAAGAGAGCCATGGATATTGTCGGTTCCCTGTTTGGCATCATCATTACGTCACCGATCATGCTGTTGTCGGCAATTCTGGTAAAATGTTCCAGTCCGGGACCTGTGATCTTCAAGCAGGAACGGGTAGGACTTCATAATAAATCATTTTATATGTACAAATTCCGCAGTATGGCAATGCAGACTGCAGCGGAGGAGAAAAAGGGCTGGACGGTGCGAAACGATCCCAGGGTCACCGGAATCGGCAAGATCTTAAGACGAACCAGCATTGATGAACTTCCGCAGCTGTTCAACATACTGAAAGGAGATATGAGCCTGGTGGGACCAAGACCGGAGCGCCCTCAGTTCGTGGAAAAGTTCAAGGAAGAGATCCCGAGATATATGGTAAAACATCAGGTGAGGCCGGGCCTCACGGGATGGGCACAGGTCAACGGCCTGCGTGGTGATTCTTCCATCAAGAAGCGAATCGAGTATGATATTTATTACATTGAGAACTGGACCCTCGGGTTTGACATTAAGATCATTCTTATGACATTTTTTACAGGATTTATCAATAAAAATGCTTATTAACACAAGGAGAAGACAAGATGGCAACAAATTCTAACTACAATGGCGGCAATGGTCAGAGACCAGCCGGAAGCGGAAGAAGACCTTCCGGAAATGGACAGAGACCTGCGGGACAGAGACCTGCGGGACAGCGATCTGCCGGCAACGGACAGAGGACAACATCCGGCAACGGACAGAAGAGAGTATCTGCCAAGCAGCGTGCTGCCAAGAAGAGAAGAAAGGTTATCATCTTCGGTGTAGAGATCGCGGTTATCCTGATCATGGTAGCAGTACTGTATCTGGTAATGACCCACACAAATAATGAAGGCCCCAAGGTAACGGTATTAGAGACGGAGGAACTCCGGATTCCGGAAGAAGTACAACAGGACGAAGCAATGAAGGGTTATATGAACATTGCACTGTTCGGTGTGGATGCGACAAAGGACAGCCAGTTGTACAAGGGCAGCCGAAGCGACAGTATTATGATCGCCAGCATCAATATGGATACCGGCGATATCAAACTGATCAGTGTATATCGTGATACCTATCTGAACATCGGTACCGACTCCTATCAGAAGTGTAATGCAGCTTATTCCTATGGCGGAGCGGAGCAGGCAGTCAAGATGTTAAACATGAATCTGGATATGGATATTACGAACTTTGTAACCGTGGGCTACAGAGGACTGAGTGAGGTTATCGACGGTCTGGGCGGTGTCTATATCGATGTGGACTCCGAGGAGATCAAGCATATCAATAACTACCAGATCGGTATTGCTGAGGTCTTAAAATGTGACTACACACCGGTAACAGAGACCGGGGTACAGCTGTTAAACGGTCTGCAGGCGACTGCTTACTGCCGTATCCGTTATACCGCAGGTAATGACTTCAAGCGTGCTGCGCGTCAGCGTGAAGTGATCCAGGCGATTGAAGATCAGGCGAAGAAGGCGGATTACGATACCCTGTCCAAGGTATTTAACAGTGCCATCGGTGATATTTACACCAGCCTGGATTCCAAGGATATTCTGAATCTGCTGGCTAACATCACAAAATATCGTATTGTGGACGAGGGAGGTTTCCCGGAGGAGACCATGCGAGCTACCGGTAATATCGGTGCGAAGGGAAGCAGCGTAGTGCCTATGGATCTGGAGAGTAACGTCGTATGGCTGCATCAGTTCCTGTTTGATGATGCGAACTACACCGTAACCGACAGCGTAAAGGAATACAGTAGAAAGATTGCATCCGATACGGCACCTTATCTGAATAAATAAGAAAAGGAATTGACGAGGGAGTCTTCCGGAGAGCACCGGAGCTCCCTCGTGTCATATGAAAAAGTCTTGTGTAACAGACGGGGATAAAGTATAATAGACCAGAGATTGGGAAAGTAAGGAGCGCTCTGCAATGGAGATCGATGTGATCATTCCCCTGTATAAACCGGGGAAAGAACTATTTACATTATTAGATAAGCTTGACAGCCAGAGCGTGCCGGTACATGAAGTGATCCTGCTGAACACCGAGGAAAAATATTTTGAGCAGCTGATCTATGGAACCAGATTTCTGGAGAAATATCAGAACATTAAGGTATATCATGTCTCCAAAAGAGAATTCGATCACGGCGGCACCAGACGTATGGGTGTGAAAAAATCTTCCGCAGATATTTTTGTCATGATGACCCAGGATGCTATGCCGGCAGATGACAATCTGATCGAACAACTGACGGAACCGCTGCGGGATCAGGTGGCGGTATCCTATGCAAGACAGCTGCCGAGAGAAGATTGTGCACCGGTGGAATGTTATACCAGGGACTTTAATTATCCGGCACAGTCACGGATCAAATCCGCAGAAGATCTTAAGACATTGGGGATCAAGACATTTTTCTGCTCCAATGTGTGTGCGGCATATCGACGGGAGATCTATGAGGAACTGGGTGGATTCGTAAAACATACCATATTTAATGAAGATATGATCTATGCGGCGAAAGCGGTGGAAGCGGGGTATGCGATCGCTTATGCGGCGGATGCCCGGGTGGTTCATTCCCATAATTATACCAATGTACAGCAGTTCCAAAGGAATTTTGACCTGGGGGTATCCCAGGCAGAACATCCGGAAGTCTTCGCAGCATATCCTTCGGAGTCCGAGGGAAAACGAATGGTGAAAGATGTGACAGCATATTTGCGGAAAAATCATATGTCCGGCAAGTTGCCCCATTTTTATATACAATGTGCCTGTAAATATGCAGGTTATCTATTAGGTAAGAACTATCGCAGGCTCCCCGGAAAATGGGTCCTTGCTTTTACTTCCAACAAAGAATACTGGAAACAGAACAGAAAGGATGTATGACTATGTGTGGTATCGTAGGATATATTGGAACAGAACAGGCAGCACCGATCATTTTAGACGGTCTGTCCAAACTGGAATACCGTGGATATGATTCCGCGGGTATGGCTATTTTTGATGGGGAGAAGATCAACACCAAAAAGGCTGTCGGGAGACTTAAGGTTCTGGAAAACCTGACACACGGAGGCGAGTCTATGAAGGGAACCTCCGGTATCGGGCATACCCGTTGGGCAACCCACGGTGCTCCCAGTGATATCAATTCCCATCCCCATATGAATAACGCCGGTACCATTGCTGTAGTACATAACGGAATCATTGAGAACTATATTCCACTGAAGAAAAAGATGCAGGATAAGGGGTATCAGTTCATCTCTGAGACCGATACCGAGGTACTGGCGCATCTGTTAGACTACTATTATAAGGGAAATCCTCTGGAAGCGATCACTAAGGTATTGCATCGTGTAGAGGGTTCCTATGCGCTGGGTATCATGTTTGCCGATCAGCCGGATAAGATCTTTGCTGCCCGCAAAGACAGTCCTCTGATCGTAGGCAAGAGTGAGAGCGGCAGCTTTATCGCATCTGATGTTCCCGCAATTCTGAAATATACCAGAACCGTATATTATGTAGATAATCAGGAAGTGGTGGAACTGAAGGAAGACGGTCTTAGATTCTTCTCAGTGGACGAAGAAGAGATCACGAAAACCCCCGTGACCATCGACTGGGATGCCAATGCTGCGGAAAAGGGCGGCTATGAGCATTTCATGCTGAAAGAGATCTACGAACAGCCGAAGACGATCAACGATACCATTTCTCCCCGTATCAAGGATAATGATATCGTCATCGAAGAACTGAATATGAGCGATGAGGAGATTCAGGAGATCACAAAGATTCATATCGTGGCCTGCGGTTCCGCATATCACACCGGTGTTACCGCAAAATATGTCATTGAAGGTCTGGCAAGAATCCCGGTAGAGGTGGATGTAGCCAGCGAATTCCGTTATCGTGATCCCATCCTGCAGAAGGGCAATATGGTCATCGTCATCAGCCAGTCCGGTGAGACTGCGGATACGCTGGCAGCTCTGCGGGAATCCAAGGCAAAGGGCTTCAAGGTACTGGGTATTGTCAATGTCGTCGGCAGCTCCATCGCCAGAGAAGCGGACAGTGTTATGTACACCTGGGCAGGTCCCGAGATCGCCGTTGCAACGACCAAGGCTTACAGTGCACAGCTGACCGCACTTTACATGCTGGCTATGAAGTTCGCCAAGGTGCGTGGAACCATTGACCAGGAGAAGTTCCAGAGTATGCTGACAGATTTAAGATGTCTGCCGGATCAGATCGAGCTGCTTCTGGGCCAGAAGCAGAAGATCCAGCATTTCGCCAACCGTTATGTGGGAGCGAGAGATATCTTCTTCATCGGACGTGGTATCGACTATGCGATTTCCCTGGAGGGATCCCTGAAGTTAAAAGAGATCTCCTATATTCATTCCGAGGCTTATGCAGCCGGAGAACTGAAGCATGGCACCATTTCCCTGATCGAAGATGGCACCCTGGTAGTGGCTTTGGCAACCCAGCCGGCTCTGTTCCAGAAGACCATCAGTAATATGGTAGAGGTAAAGGCAAGAGGCGCTTTTGTCATGGCGGTTACCATCGAGGGCAACAAAGCCATCGAGAAGGCAGCGGATTATGTGGTATACATTCCCGAGACGAATCCGTACTTTACCAATTCCCTGGCAATCATTCCGTTGCAGCTGTTTGCTTACTATGTGGCAGTGGGACGTGGCTGTGATGTGGATAAGCCGAGAAACCTGGCAAAATCCGTTACGGTTGAATAACAAGAAAAATCCGGAGAGGTGAAAACTTCTTCGGTTTTTTTGATCTTTCATAATTGCTTCAGAAAGTTATCACAATTCGGTCACATTTGGTGGATATACTATGTTCATAAGGTGAGAGGAAGAAATGGAAATAGTAAAAAATTTCTCACTTACAGATAGGATAGGAGGAAGCATTATGTACGAGAATGATAATTTTTCCGGTTATGAAACCGGAGATAAAAATACAACCGGTACATTCAGCGGAGTAAGCGCTGCGGAAAGTGCAAACGGTTACACCACATACCAGATGGGCGGAAGCACCGGTAGCAATACAGAACCTAAGAATCCCAAAAAACATGGAGGTTATTTCCGGAAAGCTATGGTAAGTGTCAGTCTGGGACTTTTCTTCGGACTGTTTGCCGGCATCGGGTTCTATGCAGTACAGCAGGGCACCGGGATGCTTAAGACCGGTACGGATACCGCAGTGGTAGATGAGGTCACTTCCGAAGCTGCAACAGAGAGCAGCCAGAGTACACCGCAGCTTGCGACCAACGTTACTTATGTAGAGTCTGATGTATCTGATGTGGTGGAAAAGGTTATGCCTGCCATGGTATCGATTGTGAATAACTTTACTGAGACAGCAAATATCTTCGGACAGCAGTATACACAGGAAGAAGCAGCCAGCGGTTCCGGTATCATTGTAGGTAAGACGGATGATGAACTGCTGATCGTATCTAACAACCACGTAGTAGAGAGCGCAGATACGCTGAACGTTACTTTTATCGACGGTAGTGAAGCACAGGCACAGGTCAAAGGACTGGATTCCGATATGGATCTGGCAGTGATCGCAGTATCTTTAAATGATCTGAGCGATGATACCAAGAATGCCATTACCGTTGCTACTTTGGGCAGTAGTGATGACCTGAAGCTTGGTGAGCCGGTGATTGCTATCGGTAATGCTCTTGGATATGGCCAGTCCGTTACCAACGGTATCGTAAGTGCCCTGAATCGTGAGATCACTCTGGAGAACGGTGCTACCGGTACTTTCATCCAGACCAACGCAGCCATCAACCCCGGTAATTCCGGCGGTGCACTGTTGAACATGAACGGTGAGGTCATCGGTATCAACTCCAACAAGATCGGTGGTACTACCGTAGAAGGTATGGGCTATGCAATCCCTATCACTTCTGCAAGTCCCATCATTGCAGACCTGATGGAGCGTCAGACCAGAACCAAAGTAGCTGAGGATGAAGTCGGTTACATCGGTATCTCTCTGCAGGAAGTAACTTCCCAGATCTCTCAGATGTACAACATGCCGGAAGGTATCTATGTAGTATCCGTAGAGGAAGGAAGTGCAGCAGCGAATGCCGGTATCATGAAAGGTGATATCATTACCAAATTCGACGGCAGCAGCATCTCGTCCTACTCTGATCTTCAGAAGATGTTACAGTACTATGCAGCCGGTGATTCCGCAACCATAACGGTACAGAGACCTCAGAACGGTGAATATGTATCTATCGAACTGAATCTGACACTGGGCAGCAGACCTGCAGATAAAAAATAAATATAGCGGTTCCGAATACCGAATATTGGAAAGATAGAAACCCCCCGGAAGATCGTCTGAATCTCCCGGGGATTTTGTTTAGAAAAACTTCACTTGTAGCAGTCATTCGAATTAGATATAATAAGCGTAGGCATGAGCAGTGCAAGGATCGTGGATTACGAAAACCGACTGCTTGCAGGCGGGATTACGTAAGACACGATACGTGTAGGGCGAAGCCCGGATATCGAGGTAGCACGAAGTGATACCGAGATAAGCACTGCGAGAAGAAAGCAGCAAGGATCGTGGATTACGAAAACCGACTGCTTGCAGGCGGGATTACGTAAGGCACGATACGTGTAGGGCGAAGCCCGGATATCGAGGTAGCACGAAGTGATACCGAGATAAGCACTGCGCAATAGACAAAGAGGAGAATAACATGACAGATAATTACAATGATGATTATAGAGAAGTGATTCCTGAGGAAGAGAAAACAGAGACCACTCTGAACGAAAAAAAAGATAACGAAAAAAAAGATAACGAAAAAAATAACGAGAACACACAGGTAGCGGATACCGCGGGTGAAAATTCCGCTGAAAAAAAGACAGAGGACAAAAAGGATAGCAGCGAGTACGAGGATGTCTGCTTCATCTGCCGCAGACCGGAGAGCAAAGCCGGCAGAATGTTCAAGCTGCCTAATCATATCTGCATTTGCGATGACTGCATGCACAAGACCATGGAGACTGTGAGCCAGTTCGACTACCAGGGCATGTTGAATAATCCGGGCGATCTGAACCAGTTCGGCGGACAGAACGGATTCCCCAACATCAGCTTTGTGAATCTAGCAGACCTCCAGGGAGACGGCGGCATCCCCAACAAGCAGAAACTCAAGAAGAAAAAGAAAGCCGAAGGTCCCAAACCTGTATTCAACATCAAAGATATTCCGGCACCTCATAAGATCAAGGCAAGCCTGGATGAATATGTAGTGGGACAGGAAAAAGCCAAAAAAGTCATTTCGGTAGCGGTATACAATCATTATAAGAGAGTGGCTACCGACACCATGGATGCGATTGAGATCGAGAAGTCCAATATCCTTATGATCGGTCCCACCGGTTCCGGTAAGACTTATTTAGTTAAAACACTGGCGAAACTGCTGGATGTGCCTCTGGCGATCGCCGATGCTACGTCACTGACGGAGGCCGGATATATCGGTGATGATATCGAGAGCGTAGTATCCAAGCTGCTGGCAGCCGCCGGTAACGATGTAGAGAAAGCGGAGAAAGGTATTATTTTCATTGATGAGATCGACAAGATCGCCAAGAAGAAAAATACCAATTCCCGGGATGTCAGCGGTGAAAGTGTACAGCAGGGCATGCTGAAATTATTGGAGGGTGCCGAGGTGGAAGTACCGGTCGGTGCCAATAGCAAAAATGCCATGGTGCCCCTGGCTACGGTGAACACCCGCAATATCCTGTTTATCTGCGGCGGTGCATTCCCGGATCTGGATGAGATCATCAAGGAGCGCCTGACCAAGACCGCATCCATCGGTTTTAATTCCGAACTAAAGGACAAATACGATAAAGATACCGATATCTTATCTAAGGTGACCGTAGAGGATATACGTAAGTTCGGCATGATCCCGGAGTTCATCGGACGACTGCCTATCATCTGTACTCTGCAGGGACTGAGCAAGGAGATGCTGGTGAAGATCCTGAAAGAGCCGAAGAATGCCATTTTGAAACAGTACCAAAAGCTCCTGGAACTGGATGAAGTGAAACTGGAGTTCACGGACGATGCCCTGGATGCCATTGCCGAAAAGGCCATGAAACGTGACACCGGCGCCAGAGCCCTGCGTTCCATTATTGAGGATTTCATGCTGGATATCATGTACGAGATCCCCAAGGATGACAATATCGGAAGAGTCACCATTACCAGAGAATACATCGAAGGTACCGGCGGACCTATCATTGACATCCGCAGTAATGAGATCCTGGAGCCTGTGGAGAATCTGAAGCAGATTCCGGTGGAAGAGAAATAAATTGAAAGTTAGTGAAATACCACCCGGATGACTTTGTTGTCTTCCTGGGTGGTATTTTGGTTTTGCTGTTCCGATCTTTACCGCCTGAAATCTATTTTGTGCTGTATAAGCAGTAAGTTTGAAGTGATTTTCTTTTATAGTGACTGATACTTACTGCCGGAATGGAAGCATCCTATGCCGAAGCGGTAATTGTCAGAACGTTTTCATGAATTCTTCAATAAAAATACTGCTTGGATTTCTAAAAGCACTTTCAGGGCAGTAATATGCTTGCCCTACTAAGCAGGGAGTTAGCGAAACAGCCCCGTAGCCCTCTTTCTATTGCTTTGGTGAAAATCGCATCAAAATAGCAAAATCCGTACAAAAAAACTTCTAAATCAGGAATTTTTGTACGGAATTTCTTCATTTTGCACGCTCAGCGAAAATAACAGCTTTTTACATGGCAAAATCTCCTGTTTTTGTATTTTTTTAGCAGAAAATGGTGTTTTTAATACAAACAGATCTCCCCGGGTGGCAGATGGCATCCGCAATGAGCCACGCTATTCATAAGATTGGCAGCAAAAGGCGCTGCCAATCTTATGAATAGCGCGGCGTTCGCCGCATCACGGCATAAGTAAAGACAGCGATTTGTGCGCAAGCGCCCATCGCTGTCCTCACTATGCCTATGCGCGGCTCATTGCTCGCGTAAACTTTCAATTTACAAAACATTTAAAAACAGTATTGACTTTTTCCCGGCATATGGTAATATAAACATATGAACAGTGGCTCATATGAATGAATGTTAAAACTAAATGCAAATCATTAGCATCTAAAAAGCAGGAAATGCTAATGAAGAAAGAGGAGGATATTATCATGAAGAAAACTTACAAGATCGAAGTAGATTGTGCAGCATGTGCTCTGAAGATGGAGGATGCAGCGAAGAAGGTAGAAGGCGTTACCGATGCAACTGTTAGCTTCATGACCCAGAAGATGAAAGTGGAATTCGCTGACGGCAGCGATGAGAAGGCCGTTATGGAGAATGTGGTAAAAGCCTGCAAGAGAGTAGAGGACGATTGCGAGATTTATTTATAGGATGAATTCCGGAAGGAGAGCAGATACTCTCTTTACCGGGAGACTTGATAATTTTGTAGGAAAGCAAGGAGGATTCCTATGACAAAGAAACAGAAAAAAGTATTGATCCGCATTATTGTAGCGGCAATCTTATTAGTTATTTTACATTTTGTTCCGCTGGAAGGACTGTGGCTGGGATTGCTGTACCTGATCCCTTACGCGGTGATCGGATATGATATTTTAAGAAAAGCCGTTCTGGGCATCATGCATGGTGAAGTGTTTGATGAGAATTTCCTGATGGCAGTAGCGACAGTAGGTGCTATGGGACTGGGAGAATATTCCGAGGGCGTGGCAGTTATGCTGTTCTACCAGATCGGCGAATTGTTCCAGTCGGTCGCTGTAGGCAAAAGCCGCCAGAATATCAGTGCACTGATGGATATCCGTCCCGACTATGCTAATATCGAGGCCGAAGACGGCAGTCTGGAGCAGGTAGATCCTGATGATGTAGAGATCGGAACCATTATCGTGGTATGCCCAGGTGAGAAAGTTCCCATCGACGGTGTGGTTGTGGAAGGCACTTCCACTCTGAATACCAGTGCCCTGACCGGTGAAAGTGTTCCCAGAGAGATCACTGTGGACCAGGATGTGATCAGCGGCTGTGTGAACCTGACAGGACTATTAAAGATCCGTACTACCAAGGAATTCGGAGAATCTACGGTATCCAAGATCCTGGATCTGGTAGAGAACTCCAGCATGAAGAAGTCGAAATCTGAGAACTTTATTACGAAGTTCGCAAGATATTATACCCCGGCTGTCTGCTACAGTGCCCTGACCCTGGCCATCCTGCCTCCTGTGATCAACCTGATCATGGACAACCCGGCAGCCTGGAGCACCTGGATCATCCGTGCTATGACCTTCCTGGTAATCAGCTGTCCCTGCGCGCTGGTCATTTCCATTCCTTTGAGCTTCTTCGGAGGAATCGGTGCGGCAAGTGCCTGCGGCATTTTGGTGAAGGGATCCAACTATCTGGAAGCGATGTCTGAGACTAAGTATGTGGTATTTGACAAGACCGGTACCCTGACCAAAGGTGTATTCGATGTAACGGGTATCTATCCCGGTCAGGGATTTACAGAGGAAGAACTGCTGGAGTATGCTGCTTATGCGGAGAGTTATTCCAGTCATCCCATCAGCAAGAGTCTGAAGAACGCTTATGGAAAAGAACTGGATGCCTCTAACGTCAGTGATGTGGAGGAGATCAGCGGACATGGTGTAACTGCCAAAGTGAACGGCAGACAGGTGGCAGCCGGCAATGCAAAGCTGATGAAGAGCCTGAACCTGGCTTATACGGAAAATACCGGTGTAGGTACAGTGGTTCATGTGGCGGTAGACGGTAACTATGCAGGATACATCCTGATCTCCGATGTGATCAAGGATGGCGCGAAGGAAGCAATTTCCTCCCTGAAAAATTCCGGCGTGAAGAAATGCATCATGCTGACCGGTGACAGCAAAACAGTTGCAGAACATGTGGCCGGTGAGTTAAAATTAGATGAGGTACACAGTGAGCTGCTTCCCGCAGACAAGGTAAGCTGCGTGGAGAAGCTATTGCAGGAGAAGGGTGCGAAGGAAAAACTGGCATTCGTGGGCGATGGTATCAACGATGCACCGGTATTGTCCCGTGCTGACATCGGTATCGCCATGGGAGCACTTGGTTCTGATGCAGCCATTGAAGCTGCAGACGTGGTCCTGATGGATGACAATCCTGCCAAGATTGCCCTGGCTATGCGGATTTCCCGCAAATGTCTGCGTATCGTCTACGAGAACATCGTATTTGCGCTGGCAGTCAAAGCCATCTGCCTGATCCTGGGTGCGCTGGGTATCGCCAACATGTGGGTTGCTATCTTCGCAGATGTAGGAGTGATGGTACTGGCTGTTCTCAATGCCATCAGATGCCTGCGCATTAAAAACAATTAACCGGATGCAGTAAAAATATGTCGGCGTCATGAGATAGCCGGTATTCCGGGAGAACAGGTGAACATGCAGACTTTTTTTTCAGAAATTACAGCACTGTGCAGTTACGAACAATTTCTGCACAGTGTGATGGAAAAATATCATTATGATCCGGAAGAATATCCCAATCTGAAGAGGCTGGCAGGTGAGATGATCCCCTGCCTGGAGACAGAAGCGGGATGGCAGGACAGAGAAATCAAAGAGACTTTTCCCGGGAGGGATCAGTCTTTTTTGGCTGTAGGCATTACCCTGGGAAAAGGGATCGATGCACTGCAGGAAAAGTATTTGCAGAACGGATTTCTGACAGAGAGTTATATGATCGAGTTGCTGTCCGGTGAATTATTATTAAAAAGCTACCGGGCTTATACAGAGTGGGTGGCTGTACATCGGAATCTGCATGTTGCCAGACTGCATTTTTTAGGTGGGGAGATTTCTGAGACTTCGGAACCCCAAATAGGCAGTCTGCTGCGGCTGTCGAACCTGCCCATGCTTCTGCAGGAGCTTGCATTGCCGGTTACCTGTAATGCAGCATATTGCATGATCCCGAAAAAAAGCGTGGTATTTTATGCGGAGCTGACGAAGGATCCTTTTACCAAATGTGCAGGAATCTGTCTCGGGTGCGGCAGGAGAGTCTGCCCGAACCGCCCGAACCGCCCGTTGTCCTATGGGTATGCCAGGATTTTTTCCAAAAACACTGATGAAAATGGAAGATAACGTACAAAACAGAAGCCTCTATTGCCCGAAATATTAAAATTCTGATAAGATTTATCAGACGACTTGTAAGTAAGAAAAGAATATGGTATGATGCAATCACTTTCAAAGAGGAGAGATATCGCGTGTGCGATGTTTCTCCTTTTTTTGTGTATACAATGAGACAAATACAGATTCTTGTGCAAGCACAAATCTGTATTTGGCGAATGTACATCATCGAGCTTTTAAGCGAGATGGTGTACAAGGTATACAAATCGAGTAGGAGCTATCCTACTCGATTGTAGGATGAGTTGTGCATGGGCTTGTGCCTGTGTATAGGATGGGATTTATACATGCGTATACGATGGGCGAGTGAAAGACTTGGGAAAAGAGGTGGATTATGGAAGTTTTTTTAGAGGTGACGATGCAGCATAAAAAATATCATGCCGGGTTTATGGACAAAATGCGGCAGCAGCCGGAGGTTACATCCTGCTATCAGGTGGAAGGGGAATATGATTTCCTCGTAAAAGCGGATGTGACCTCGGAAAAGGAACTGGAAAAACTGGAGCGCAGCGTGCGTAAGATTAACGGCGTCTGCAGTGTGCAGCCGGTCTATGCCCTGCAAGAGATCATATAGTCATACCCGGAGCAGGGCATTGAAGGTTTCCTCTAAATTCAGTCTGCCGTAGCCCCATTCCCGGTTGGGGTAGTTCAGATCCTGCGTACGCACGGCACCGCGTATGAAATAACTGCGGATTTCCCGGCTTTCCGCCAGCCGGTTATTGCCCTCAATGACTGACCATTGGAAAAACTGTGCTACGGCTCCGGCAGTGATAGCGGCAGCCATGCTGCTTCCCGTACGGCATCCGTCAATGGTGGAGATATTGACTCCGGGAGCGGATAAGTCCGGACGGATCTGCCCGGTGCGTCCGAAGCCTCTGCCGGATTCTGCGTAAAAACTGTTATTTTCCGCATTGTAAGCAGAAATGCTCAGAACCTCCGGCGCCATCGAGGGCTCCGTCAGAGTCATGTCGGGATCCGGATTGAGAAAATATACCGGAGTAGACAGAAATTCTGTGATAGGCAGCCACATGTGAAAATTACCGTTATATAAACTACCGGAAGCAGAGACATGAAAGGTCCAGATACCGGGGGTAGGATCCTGGATGCGTACAAGGATCAGTTCCTCGCCGGAATTTTCTTCCACAAGAGCAGAGTCGATAGTGACTCTGCTTTTTTCATAAATAAAGGAATAGGTCACACTTTGCTGCAATCCCAGGCGCAGTTCAGGAATATTTTCCCCGCCGGGAGTGCGGATGCTCAGATTAAAAGCATCCGGCAGAGCACCCCAAAGCTCCAGCCAGAATCCGATACAGCCTTCGCTGACCCGGATCTCCACATTCCGGGAATCCTCCCCAGGTGTCTGAGCGCTTAGTCTTCCATGGTAATGGTGTGAGGCGTTCCCTTCATTTCCCCCGCAGACGACGGCGGCACGGCTTCTGCGGACAGCGAGAGAAGAGAGATACCGTGACAGGGAGGAATTGCCCGCGTGATCTCCCTGGTTGGTTCCCAGACCCAGACAGATGACTACCGGACGCTCGAAGAGCCGCACGAAGGATTCCGCGTATTTGATGCCCAGCATAATATCATTTTCCTGATAGGCGGGAACACCCTCGGGCACCAGATAAAAGCTGCGCAGATATTGCTTACATTCCTTGAGCTTCACCACGACGATGTCGGCACCCGGTGCAGCACCGATATAAGGATTGCCTTGTCTGACGACACTGCCGGCTGCGACTCCGGCGAGGATACTGCCGTGTCCGTTTTCGTCCCGGGAGGGAACGATGGAATAAGGATCCTCGGAACGCAACGCCAGGTTAATATCCTCTCTGCGGTATTCAGAACCATATTTTAACCCATCAGGGGGCGCTCCGGTCTGAACCGTCTGATCCCAGATCGCCAGGACACGGCTGTTGCCGTTCTCGTCCAGAAACACAGGATTTTGGTAATCAATACCGGTATCGATAAAACACAGGATCACGCCCTGCCCCGTGAGACTTAGGGGCGGACGCTGTACCTGGGTGATCCCACTGGCGATCAGGTCTGCCGGATCAAAGGGAGCGGCACCGGGTGGCGTCTCACCGGAGGGAGATAGCTGCATGAGCCCATAAAGCTTCGGCATATTGTGATAGGGGAAAAAATCAATCTTCGGATTGCGGATTCCCAGATTGCCCAGATACAAAATCAAAAAATCTTCTCCGATGCGTTCATAACAATTATTGTCATCTCCCAGAAATTCCGATGCGGAAAAGTCTGTGATAATGTCATAGGTGTCCTCTGACAGGATCATTTCCTTGCAGTCCATGGCGTTGCTCCATACCATACGAAGGAGTTAGATTAACCTATGCGTAAGGTCCGTCTTTGTTGCATATTGATTGATATAATGATAGAATAAATTGAATATTATAACGAAAGAAACAGGGGCTTTACATATGGAATTTATTCAGAAAATCAGAGCACTGCAGATAGGGAAAAGAAAAACTTTCCGAAGAGTTCTGCTGGTGGAAATACTGCTGATGCTATTGGGGATCGTCGGCTTGTTTGGCAGAAATGAGGTGTATGAATATCCGTCCGAAGGGGTAACGGTAAATACCGGAGTCTATCAGGACAATATGACGATAGAGCATATTTCATTAAAGCCGGGTCTCTACCGGATCCAGCTGCATTATGATACGGATACCAATATGAAGAATTTCTGTATCATTGAGGATGATACTGTGGGATACCGGATGCTCCGCAACAGCGGAGAGCACCTCTATCAGGGACTGCATGAGACGGATTATCCGTTATGGCTGCTGCAGAAGTCGGATAATATACGTGTTACTGTTACCTACGGTGGAGAAGGGAGCTATACGATCACGGGGCTTACCATTCGGGAAACCAACGGTCTGGCAGTCATTTTCCTGTTTGGTGTTGTGGTGCTCTCCATTCTGTGGAATCTGTTATATACTTATGTGCAGTACGACAGAGAGTATTCGTTATCTGTTCCGCAGAAGGGAATTCATTTCGGTCTGGTACTTCTTTTGCTGTTCAGTTCTCTGCCTCTGTTGCAGGATGCCATGCTGTCCAGTGGAGACCTGGGATACCATATGCTTCGTATGATGGGCATCAAGGATGGCATTCTGGCAGGACAGTTTCCGGTGCGGATCGCCCCCAAATGGCAGCAGGGTTACGGCTATGCATCTTCGATCTTTTACGGGGAGACACTTTTGTATGTGGGTGCACTGTTCCGTCTGATCGGCTTTTCTTATATTACCAGCTACCGTCTGTTCCTTTTGTTCATCAACGCACTTACCATACTGATAGCTTATTACAGCTTTCGCAAAATATTTGAAGACCGTTATATCGGTTTTTTGTGTACAGTACTTTATACTTTGTCGGTATATCGTCTTTCCAAGACGTTTATCTGTGGATCATTGGGGGAGACCTTCGGAATACTCTTCCTGCCGTTGATCGCTTATGGATTTTATCGTGTGTTTACTCAGGACATAGCGAACAAAGAATATCGTTATTCCTGGATTCCGCTGACGATAGCTTTTACCGGACTGGTGCAGTCGCATCTGCTGACGGGAGAACAGGTGGGAGCATTTACTATCCTGCTTTGTCTGATCCTGATCAAAAAGGTATTCCGCAAGGAGACGTTCTGTTCTCTGGCAAAAACGGTGATCTACAGTGTGCTGCTGAGTGCGTGGTTCTTAGTACCTTTTGCTGACTATATGCTGCGGGGTGATTTTACGATCCAGAATGTCTCCGGCAGAACGATCCAGTACAGAGGCTTATACCTGCCCAACATATTGTTTACCTTTTTCCGGAACGGCTACAATGTATTCTATGCAGATAACGGAATGGCAGAGAGTCAGCCGATGGGAATGGGAATCGCACTGACTGTGGCACTGTTACTTTGGGCGGGAATGCTCTTTTTCCGTAAAACCGCACACCTGCGAAAGGAAGAAAAGGCACTGGGCAACATTGCAGGAGGCTTTGCCGTTCTGGCTATGTGTATGTGTCTGTCGGTCTTCCCATGGGACAAGATCCAGAGCCTGAATGGCATTACCGCGATGCTGGTGTCCAGTATTCAGTTCCCTAACAGATTTCTGACGATTGCAACACTGTGTGCAGTACTGGTGGCAGGTGTTGTGGCCAAAGAGATCAAGGGACAGTACGAGACGCACGGATTGCAGCTCTATTTTGCCGGAATGATGGTATTGACTCTGTGCAGCAGTATTTACCTGATGGATGATATGCTTCAGACGGGCAACAGTTACCGGATCTACGGAGAAGAAGGAATGGGAAGCGGTTATATTGCCGGGGCGGAATATCTTCCCTACGGCGCAGATGCTACATTGTTCTGGACCCATGATCCTTATGCCGGAGAGATGGTCGCTATTACAGATTATCATAAGGACGGAATCAAAATTGAAATGCATTGTCAGAACCGGGGCGATAAAACAGAAATTGTGGAATTACCGCTTTTGTATTATTATGGCTATCGGGCATATGACAAGATTACCGGACAGGAACTGACTATCACCACCAGTGATAATTTCGCAGTGTGCGTGGAAGTTCCGGCAGGCTATGAGGGAACTGTTCAGGTAACATTCGTAAGCCCTTGGTATTGGAGAGTGGCAGAAGTGGTGAGTTGTCTCAGCCTGCTGGGTCTGATCGCGGGTGTGGCGATGGAGAAAAAACGGGAGAGAAAAAATTCATGAGGATGATAGAAAAAATGAAATCAAAGGGAAATAGTACCTTCTGGTGTTTGGTTGGTATTTTTCTGACAGGAGCGCTCCCGTTGTTTACAAATTATTGCCTGAATTCCGCAGAGGTTCCGTACCAGCTGGTACGTATTGAGAATATGAAGGATTATCTATCGGCGGGGATATTCCAGATGGCAATGCCTGTAAACTGGCAGTATGAGCATGGTACGGCAGGACTTGACGGAAATCTGTTCTGGCTGCTGCCTGCGCTTCTGCGAATGACAGGAGCTACACTGGAAAGTGTTTACCGGATGTTTCTGGTATGTATTTATGCAGTGACAGTGTGTCTTTCCTACAAGGCACTGGCAGAAGGCTTTCCGAGTAAAAAAATAGCGGTGATCGGTACGGCACTGTATTGCTGGGCACCGTGGTATCTCGATACTCTATATGGAAGGGCCGCTATCGGGGAAGCATTAGGCTACGCTTTTCTGCCGGTGATGCTACTGTTCCTGGTAAGGGCAGTCAGCCGGAAACAGGGAAAACTGCCACAATGGCTTCTCCTGGCCATAGCAGTCACTTTATTGCTGCAGTCCTCTTTTGCAGTACTGGAAGTGGGAATGCTGTTGTTAATATTCTGCTGCATATATTATCGCAGACAACTGTTAGGAAAAGAAGGATGGCTGACATTAGGAAAGGCAGTGGTGGCGACACTTGTGTGCAATCTGTGGTTTCTACTGCCGCTGCTAAGATACCTTGTGGCGTACCGTGATGTGGCGAGATATGTGGGAAGCCGTCCTTTTCAGGAAAAGGGAGCTTTTCTCCTGCATTATCTGACCTTCTTTTTGCGGGGAGGCGCCACCTACGATTATAAGAGTAATGGATTATTGGATACGGCAGCCATTGGTGTCGGTCCGGCACTTACGGGACTCTTCTTTTTCCTACTGTGGCTGAAATTCAGTGGAGTGCTGCAGAAGAAAAACAGTAAAGAAGACAGCACTGCCGGATTATTCTGGTGTGGAATGTTGGGAATCCTTCTCAGCCTCGGAAGCTTTCCCTGGGATTGGCTCAGACAGAATGCCGTGTTCCAGATATTGACATTTAGCATGCAATCTCCCGTGATCTTTATGATTCTGGCAATCTGTGGACTTACGTTTATGGGATGTGGTCTTATGAAAGATTATCGGCAGAGAAGGTCTGCAACGGAAGCGACGATTCTGGAGGCAGCAGTGATCGCAGTGGCTTTTGTAGCAACACAATTCCTAACGAATAAACTGCTGCTTGACAGAGCTCCTCTGTGGATCCGTCAGAAAGAAGATCTGCCGGATGTGGTTCTGGTCGAAGCTTCGCAGTTTCAGATGAGTGCCGCAGCCGGTGCAACGCAATGGGGAGCGGTGATGATCAGTACGCTTGGTATTGCGGGAATTATTATCTACTGTATTATTGTACGGAAGAAGGATACAAAACAAAAAGTACGAAAGGAGGCAGCATAAAAATGGATATGTGGAAGAAATCCGAAATTCTGAACAATAAGAAATTCCGCATCCTGCTGCTTCTGGAAGTCCTGTTGCTGCTGGTGCCTGTGATCGGAATTTTGCGCGGCAACAAGACCATCAGTACTCTGTCAGATGCGCAGGTGACAACGGAAGAAGGAGTGGTCCGGGAGGAGAACGGATATTCGGTGGATGGAAGCATCAATATCGATGGTCCCTGGCTCGAAATGAGCGGTTTTTCCATGGCACCCGGCACCTATTGCTATTATGTGACATATGAATCGGAAGATAACGGTGTAAATAAGATCAATATTACAAGCAATGGTAAAATCTACAGAGAACTACTGGAAAATGAACTTTCGCTGTATTCCGGAAGAACGGAAAGCTCTTGTGAGGTCTATGTGACAAGCCGTCTGAAAGCGGATGAAGTAAACATCCACGCAGACTACTACGGAACCGGAAAGCTTACTATTACGGATATCCGACTGGTGAAAACCACTGCGTCCTACAGAATGCTGCTTGTGATGTTCCTCCTGGGATTTTTGCTGCTGGATTCTATGATCATGTTGTATGTGTATATGGGAAAATATCCTCTTGCACTGGAAAAGAAACTGGTATACTTCGGAATTCCCGCATTGGCGATCCTGGCTTCCCTGCCGTTATTTGTGGATTATATTATAGTGGGAGCCAATCTGGGCTTTCATCTGCTTCGTATCGAATTTCTAGGGCAGAGTATGGCACAGGGCATTTTCCCTACCAGAGTAGAGCCAATGTGGCTATACGGGCATGGCTATGCCAATTCGCTGTTTTATTGTGATACATTTCTGGTGATTCCGGCACTGCTTCGTCTGATCGGATTCCCTATGAGTGTTTCTTACGGCGGATATATCTTTTTGGTCAATCTTGCAACGGCAATCGTGGCATATATCAGTTTTCGTGGAATTTTTCGTGACCGCATGACCGGAATGCTCGGAAGTATGTTGTATACTCTGGCGCCGTATCGTGTATACAATATTTACAACCGCAGCGCTGTGGGGGAATATACGGCCATGATCTTCCTGCCGTTACTGTGCTATGGTTTTTATCTGATCTTCGCGGAAGATACGGAGAAAAAGGAGTACCGTCATTACTGGCTGCTTCCGGTGCTTGGCTTTTCCGGTATCATCCAGAGCCATGTATTAAGCTGTGAGATTGCGGGTGCATTTACAATTCTGTTGTGCTTATTGTGTATCCGTAAGGTATTTCGCAAGAAAACGTTTCTGGAACTGGTAAAGGTCGTGGTGGGAACAGTCCTGGCCAATATTTGGTTCCTGCTTCCGATGTTAGATATGATGCTGGCGGATCAATACCGTTATTCCAATAACAGCGGCGTATATATTCAGGATCGTGGGATTCTGGGGGCACAGATATTTTTCACCATGCAGAATGCCGGAAGCAATTCCAGATTCCAGGAGCTGGGAATGGTGGATACGGAGCCTATTTATATCGGAGCTGCCGTATTGTTGGGAGTGATCGTGTATTTTGCTATCCGCAACAGAGAAAAGGAACAGGATCCGGCACATGATAAGGCGGCCAAGGTTGCATTTGTTCTAGGATGTGTGGCAATTGCGGTAAGTACTTACTATTTCCCCTGGAATGCGCTGAAGGAAGCCAATTCCGTGTTGGAGCTTCTGACGACGATGATCCAGTTCCCTACCAGACTGACGATCATTGCAGCAATAGCCATGACGCTGGTGGCTTGTACTGCGGGATACTGGATGCTCCGGTGGAAGGATAAAGTGGTTAAATATATTTTTTTTGCCGCAATCTGCGGCGGATGCATTTTATTCTCCATGTACCAGACCAATGACCTGCTGCTGACCAGAGATCAACCTTTGAGATTAAATTCCATGGCATCCATGGGACATTCCGGCATTCTGGGAGCTGAGTACCTGCCTCTGGATGTGGAATGGGATTTCTATTATCATGATGCATGGCCGTCGGACGGAGTGACAGTGGAAGCTTTCGAGAAGGAAAATCTGAATACTCTGACAACAGTGACGACTTCTGCAGAGGATGGCGATCATTATATCGATCTGCCGATGCTTCTATATAAGGGATATCATGCCAAGGATGCAGCAACGGGTGAAGTATTCCCGGTGACTGTAGGTGGGAACGGTCATGTCCGGGCAATCCTGCCGGCGGGCTATCAGGGAACTGTCAAAGTGTGGTATTCCGGCATGTGGTACTGGCGTGTGGCGGAAGGTATTACTTTCCTGTTCTGGGCATTTGTGTTTGCAGGAAAGGTTGTGCAGTGGAAGAAACTGCGCAAGACTAAATAGCTGATGATCTTTTATTGAAAAGTGAAACAGATAAAGATGTATCAATGCAAAAGGGAAGTAGAAGTAAGAGGATGCGGTTATGCCGGACAGAACGACTGCATATAGTAGTAGCGGATAGTTCTGAGAGGAGATACCACATGAAACGTTTTTTCACAGAACACGGAAAAACACTCTGGCTTCTGCTTCTTTTTGTGTGTATGTTTATTCTGGGAAGAGGAATAGGAGCCATTACTTACGGCTTACGTGTGCAACATGAAAACAAGACACAGGAGACGACGGGAACTGTGTTAGAGAACACGGAGACTTTACTTTTTGCTGAGAACTGGGGACTGGGATTCGGAACGGAAGGAACGCGGCCCACCGGCACGGCATCTGCGGAAGAACTAAAAGAGTACAATGCCTATTATGTGGGAGATGCGGAGGAGAAAAAGATCTATCTCACTTTTGATTGTGGCTATGAGAACGGTAATAGTTCCGCTATATTGGATGCATTGAAAAAGCATGATGCACCGGCGACTTTTTTTGTGGTAGGACATTTTCTGGAGTCGGCGCCGGAGATGGTGAAGCGCATGGTGGAGGACGGACATACGGTGGGAAACCATACCTATCATCATTATGACATGTCGAAAATTTCTGATCCAGCGGTTTTCCGGAAGGAGATGGATGACGTGAGAACTCTTTTTCAGGAGACCACCGGCACGGAGATGGCGATGTACTATCGGCCGCCCCAGGGAAAATACAGTGAGACGAATCTGCAGATGGCAAAGGATCAGGGGTATGCCACTTTTTTCTGGAGTCTCGCGTATGTGGACTGGAACGTGGATGCCCAGCCCAGCCACGAGGAAGCTTTTTCCAAGCTGACAGGCAGGATCCACCCCGGAGCGGTGGTGCTGTTACATAATACCTCGAAGACCAATGGGGAGATTCTGGATGAACTGCTCACAAAATGGGAAGAAATGGGTTATACCTTCGGAAAATTGGAAGAACTGGTGCAGTAGGGTTTGACTTCCCCTGCACCATACCCTATAATAGAGGACAGAAAAATATACTGGAGGACAACCATGGAAAAAGAACTGGTAGTTGTCATTGATTTTGGCGGACAGTACAATCAGCTGGTCGCCAGAAGAGTCAGAGAATGCAATGTATATTGCGAGATCTACTCTTACAAGACAGACTTGAATAAGATAAAAGCGATGAATCCCAAGGGAATCATCCTGACCGGCGGCCCTGCAAGCTGCTATGAACCCGGTGCAGCTACCTGCTCCGAGGATCTGTTTAACTTAGGAGTTCCCGTGCTGGGACTCTGTTACGGTGCACAGCTGATGACCCATGTGCTGGGTGGTAAGGTAGAACGTGCAGCCGTTCGGGAATATGGCAAGACTGAGGTGAAGGTAGACCGCAGTTCCAAGCTGTTTTCCGATGTATCCGAGAATACGATCTGCTGGATGAGCCATTTTGACTATATTTCGAAGCTGGCACCCGGTTTCCGTGCCGTAGCAACCACTGCAAACTGCCCTGTGGCAGCAGCAGAGTGTGTAGAGCGCGGACTGTATGCGATCCAGTTCCACCCGGAAGTACTCCACACGGTGGAAGGCTCCAAGATGCTGTATAATTTCGTACGTAATATCTGCGGATGCTGCGGTGACTGGAAGATGGATTCCTTCGTGGAAGAGTCCATTAAGGCAATCCGTGAGAAGGTTGGTAATGGTAAAGTCCTCTGTGCATTGTCCGGCGGTGTGGATTCCTCCGTGGCAGCAGTACTGTTATCCAAGGCAGTCGGCGAGCAGCTGACCTGTGTCTTCGTAGATCACGGCCTGCTCCGTAAGAATGAGGGCAATGAGGTAGAAGCAGTCTTCGGTCCCAACGGCAATTACGATCTGCACTTCATCCGTGTGAATGCGCAGGAGCGTTTCTACAGCAAGCTGGCAGGTGTATCCGAGCCGGAGCATAAGAGAAAGATCATCGGCGAAGAGTTCATCCGTGTATTCGAGGAAGAGGCGAAGAAGATCGGTGCTGTGGACTTCCTGGTACAGGGAACCATCTATCCCGATGTGGTAGAGAGCGGACTGGGCGGTGAATCTGCAGTGATCAAGTCCCATCACAACGTAGGCGGCCTGCCCGACTATGTAGATTTCAAGGAGATCATCGAGCCTCTGCGCAACCTGTTCAAGGATGAGGTCCGTAAGGTAGGACTGGAGCTTGGCATTCCGGAGCATCTGGTATTCCGTCAGCCGTTCCCCGGTCCCGGACTGGGTATTCGTATCATCGGCGAAGTGACCGCTGAGAAGGTCAAGATCGTACAGGATGCAGATGCCATCTACCGCGAGGAAATCGCTAACGCAGGTCTGGACCGCGAGATCAACCAGTACTTCGCAGCCCTGACCAATATGAGATCCGTAGGCGTTATGGGTGATGAGAGAACCTATGATTACGCCATCGCACTGAGAGCCGTGAAGACCATTGACTTCATGACCGCAGAGAGCGCACAGATCCCTTATGAAGTATTACAGAAGGTGACCAGCAGGATCATCAATGAGGTGAGCCATGTGAATCGGGTAATGTATGATATTACCAGTAAGCCGCCCGGAACGATTGAGTTTGAATAAGGAGAAGCTCCAAAAGAACCCAGTATTTATGCGACTTCCAAACAAATTTGTTTAAGCATTGGCAACAATTTGGCAACAGATTTCCTTTATTCAATGAATAAGATTACTTTATGAGCATAAGAAAACCTTACTGATTTTCAGATATGACAACTGAAAATTGGTAAGGTTTTTTCATGCTTATTTTTTCTTTTTGCGTTTCGTTTCTTTCTTTTCTTCTTTTTCCATTTCTTTTAATCCGGCGAGAAGCATATCACTGATTTCCTGTGAAGGAACCTTAGCCCAGATTTGGTGTGTATCCAGTTCCGGATATTTGTAACGCCAGTCATCATATTCCTCTTTGGTGCATTCTCCGTTTTCCAGTTTCTTAGCTTCGGCGAGCCATGCACGGAGCATTTTATTCATGGAGGAATAGATGGAATAGTCGGACTTATCCAGACGTAAGACTACTTCACTATCCATTTCGTCAATTTTCAGTCCATACATATCTTCCAATGCGAAAAAGGTGTGCATAAGACCGATGTGGGTATCTATATCCGGTACGGTAAGCGCATGGGGGCTGACATCAAAGATATTCGCCATTTCTTTTACGAGGTCATGCTTGGGTACTCTTGCTTCTGATTCGTATTGTGCCATACGGACATCAGAAGTCTTGCCAAGAAAGCCAAGGACTTCTCCAAGCTGCTTTTGTGTCATGCCTTTTCTGTTACGGAAAAATCGAATTCGTTGTCCGATTGCCATAGTTATGCCTCCTTGTTTTCCGAAGGAAAATGCAACTGCTATTGCAGGAGCAGAGGCATTGCCTCCTGTCATGTTGTTGCCATTAATCTGTTAAGTAAAACAGAAATGTTTAAGTAGAGTATAACATGTGTCAATAAGGATAGCAAGAAGAACTTAAATAAAAATATTTAAGAATTTTCTGCAAACCACTTGACTTAACGGAAAATGTTTAGTATTATACAAAACAGAAACTTAAACAAAACAAGTTAAGTTAAAACTGAATGACCGTCCGAGCAGATACCATCCGGAAAAATATGCGATGACCGAAAGTGAGCGTACGAAGGGATGGAAACACGACAAAGTACCACGCAAGGCAACCTGTCAGGAAGGTGTAAGGGAGAGCGGCAAACAATATTTTGAAGAAAGGGGGAATCCACATGGAGAGTAAGAACTTTATGACTGTGGACGAAGTGGCACAGGAACTTAATGTTTCCAAGTCCTATGCCTACAAGGTTGTTAGAGAGTTGAATGCGGAAATGCAGAAGCTCGGCTATCTGACAGTTACCGGAAGAGTGAATACCAACTTCTTCCGCAAGAAGTTATGTTACAGCGAATAGAGAGGAGATGATGTTATGGCTGTATATAAAGACGGTGACAAATGGCGTGTCATTTATCGCTATACCAATTATAAGGGCGAGCGGAAACAGACACAGAAACGTGGTTTTTCAACCAAACGAGAAGCACAAGCATGGGAGAGGGAGGTGATGTTAAAAAGTGAGTCCAAGCTGGATATGACTTTTGCCAGCTTCTTTGAGATTTATGAAGCCGACAAGAAAAAACGGGTAAAGGAAAACACATGGGAATCCAAAAGCCATATTATCCGTACCAAGATACTTCCTTATTTCGGGGAGCGTAAGATTGCGGAGATTGAGCCAAAGGATGTAATTGCCTGGCAGAATGAGCTTCTTGCCTATAAGGGAGAGAATGGGGAAGTGTATTCTCCGACTTATCTTAAAACCATTCACAGCCAGCTCAGTGCAATTTTCAATCATGCAGTAAGATATTATCATCTTCCTACCAATCCGGCGCAGAGAGCCGGATCTATGGGAAGCGAGGAACACAAGGAAATGCTGTTCTGGACGAAGGAGGAATATCTGAAATTTGCGGATGTGATGATGGATAAGCCTGTTTCCTATTATGCGTTTGAAATGCTCTACTGGACGGGAATCCGGTGTGGGGAGTTGCTTGCCCTTACACCAAATGACTTTAATTTTGAGCGTCAGGAGCTGACCATTAATAAGTCCTATCAGCGGTTAAACGGTAGGGATGTGATTACCACACCGAAAACCAAGAAAAGTAACCGGACAATCAAAATGCCGAAGTTTTTGTGTGAGGAAATGCAGGAGTATATCGGTATGCTGTATGAGATTGGGGAGGATGAAAGGCTGTTCCAGATTACTAAGTCATATCTGCACCATGAGATGGACAGAGGGGCAAAGGCTGCAGGAGTAAAGCGTATCCGTATTCATGATTTAAGGCATAGCGCAATTTCATTACTAATTGAAATGGGATTTTCTGCTTTGGCGATTGCGGAAAGGGTAGGACATGAAAGTATTGATATTACTTACCGGTATGCACACTTATTTCCGACGAAGCAGACGGAAATGGCAGATAAACTGGATGTGGAGAGAATGGAAGGAGACGAAGCATGGACAAGAACTTAGATTACAAGGGTAGATGGAGAAACAAGGCAGTAGCGTTTCGGGTATCAGAGGAAGAAGCAAAGCTGATTGACGATCTAGTGACGTTATCCGGCCTTACCAAGCAGGACTATATTATCAGACGGTTGCAGTGCCGGGATGTGGTGGTACAGGGCAATCCGAGAGTGTATAAGGCACTGCGCAATCAGATGGCAGATATTTATGAGGAATTGAAGCGTCTGGAGCGTTGCAGTGAAGCAAATGATGAATTGCTTTACACAATCCAACTGATAGCGGAAACCATGAATGGATTGAGAGGAGAGAGTGAATGAGTGTAAAAGAAAAAGCGACTGCTCCGGTTTCATCTGTTGGCGCAGATGGGAAGCAGCCACTATGTAAAACTAACAAGGAAAGTATAGCAGATTTGCCCGATAGGGGCAATCTGCAAGCCACAAATAATCGTGGCTGTGGTACAGAAGTTTGGACAGAGAAAAGAGATAGAATTGATGGATTAGAGACAGTATCCATGACAGAACTTTACGATACTGTTTATCCACCCAAGATACCGATTGTGGATGGACTGATCTATGCAGGTACTTATCTATTTGTGGGTGCACCAAAGGTAGGTAAATCCTTCTTTATGGCACAGCTTGGCTACCATGTAAGCATGGGGCTTGATTTGTGGGATTATCAGGTGCGGAAGGGCACTGTTTTGTATCTGGCATTAGAGGATGATTATGCAAGATTGCAGAAGCGTTTATCAAGGATGTTTGGTATGGAAAGCAGTGAAAATTTCTACTTTGCCACACAGTCCAAAACTCTAAATGAGGGATTGGAAGAACAGCTTAACCAGTTCGTAAAAGAGCATACGGACGCAAGGCTGATTATCATTGATACCTTGCAGAAGGTAAGGGAAGTTGGTGGAGATAAATTCAGCTATGCCAGTGATTATGAGATTGTAACTAAGCTGAAAGCCTTTAGTGATGAGCATAGTATCTGTCTGCTGGTGGTGCACCACACACGAAAGATGGAGTCCTCTGACAGCTTTGATATGATTTCCGGCACAAACGGACTGCTGGGAGCTGCGGACGGAGCATTTGTGATGCAGAAGGAAAAGAGGACGGATAATAAGGCGGTTTTAGAGGTGGCAGGGCGTGACCAGCAAGACCAGCGACTGCTTCTTGATTTTGACAGGGAACAGTGTGTGTGGAAGCTGACAAAAGCAGAAACGGAGCTTTGGAAAGAACCTGCTGATCCGGTGCTGGAAGCGATTGCAAAGGTGGTATCAGAGGAACAGCCACAGTGGAGCGGAACCGCTTCGGAATTGTTACAGCTTTTGCCGGAGATGGATATGCAGCCAAACATCCTTACAAGAAAATTAAATATCAGCATGGAGCGTTTATTTGTGGATTATGGTATCCGGTACGAGAGTAAACGAGGACACAGTTCACGAATGATTAAACTGACATTAGAACAGAGAGCGTGACGATTAGCGACGGTTGCGACGGTATTTTATATAGCGGTATTGGTATAGAAATAATCGTCGCAATCGTACGCAACCGTCACAGAAGATGATGGAAAGGATGGATTGATAGAGTGAAAAACATACAGATTTCCGAGGAACTGTTCTTCGCACTCTTGAAGTATCATTTGGTGGAAATAGATGATGTTTTGCCGGATATTAAGAAAGGCTTGGAGGACAAACTGGAAGCTATGGTCAGGCGGGATTTATATACAAAATACAAAACTGCACCGACCGAGGAAGAACGGGAAAAGGCACGGCAGGAGTATCTGGAAAAGGTAGGAATGCATCGTGATTTCAGGTGGTAAATTTTTCCCTTCGGTGTGTATGACGGGAGCGTGGCACGCTCCTGTGAATATGGTTAAGGAAAAAGCATTGCGAGGGAACAAACGGCAGGAGTCGGACTTCTCTCACAAGCCCTCGGCGTTTGAGAGCGAAATACACCCATCGCACAAATCGGAGATTTGTACTCTGTGTATTTCGCCCTTGCAGGGGGCTGACATTCGCAATCCGCTACGCTACTTGCTCATGAACGCGGCTGCTTCGCAGTACAGCGAAAGAGCATCGCTGTATAAGCATTTACAATGCTTACCTGCGTTCAAATGCTGTCGCATTTGTGTCCATGCCGGATACGGCAATAAGTTCGTAAACGGACACCTATGTGTCCACTCACGATGGCATAATTTCCACCATTTTTCAAAGGAAGGGGGCAATGCCTATTGTAAGAAATTCATTTATACAGATGTCAAAACTGCCAAATGTAAAAGGCAGAATCAGTTATATATCGAGCAAAGCAAGACAGGAAAATTTGTACGCAGTTTATGAAACAACTGACCGCAAATTTTGGACAGAACTTGCTAGGTGCAATCAGGAGGAATTTAAGAAAAGCGGAACGGAAGGAACCTGCATTGAAGCGAGGGAGCTTATCATTGCTCTGCCGGAAAGTTTCGTTGATTATGAGCCGGACAAGTTGCTGAAACTTTTTACGGAACACTTCAAGCAAAAGTATGGTGTGGAGTGTATCGCTGCCCTGCACCACAACAAACGCAAGACCAATTATCATATTCATCTTATCTTTTCGGAGCGAAAGCTACTTGATGAGCCTATGGAGAAGATTGCCACAAGGAACATGTTTTATGATGAAACCGGAAAGCATGTACGCACCAAAAAAGAGATATTGGATGAAGCCGGACAGTTTCGTTGTGGCTGTAGAATCATTCCCAAGGGAGAGGTGTATGAGCGCAATATTTTTACCATCAAGGACAGCCGATTTAAGTGCGACAGTTTCCTTGATGAAGCAAAGCGTTCCTATACAGACCTTATCAATATTTATGTGCGGGATGACGAGGAGAAGCTGAAAGTGTTTGATAAGAATGGTGTGTATCTGCCCATGAAGAAGGTTGGCAAAAATAATCCGAAAGCAGAGCAGATAGAAGCGGACAATCGGGTTCGTACCATGTGGAACCAGACGGTGGACAGGGCATTAGTGAGTGGTGTGCCGGAGAAACAGATTCTGGAAGTGAAGCAGAGTGAAATCGCACGGAAAGCAAAGGCTTCCATTCAGAAGTCAGGGAGAAATCCGGCACTGTTTAAAAGCCTGATTATGACGGCAATATATGCTTTGGAGCTTCTGATTAGTAAGGTGCTTAAAATGGCTTTGGAAAAGGCTGATAAGGTTACGGAAGCGTTTGCAAAGTCAGAACCAGAGCAGACGAAAGTTCAGACAGTCAATGAGCCTGTGATGGCGAAAAGTGAACCGATACCGGAAATGCCTAAGAAATCTGAACTTGCTTCCAAGTATCCAAGGCTTGCGGATATTTATAATAAGCTGGAGAAGCAGAACGAAGCCATTTATCAAAGGGAGCAACAGCTTGTAAGTTTGGAGAAGGAGATTGCCGGAACAAAGGGTATCTTCAAGGGAAAACAGCGCAAGGAGCTTCAGGAACAGACGGAGCAGTTAAAAATGCAGATAGCCAGTATGAAGCAGTATCTATCAAGTATTGTGCAGGCTTATGGTTATAAGAATGTAAAGGAGTTCTTGGCTGAATACAGAGCTTCCAAAGCTAAATACAGCGATTATCAGTCGGCAGTTACAAGGTGGGAACAGAAGACCGGAAATAAGGCAGAGTCGGGCAGCTTTAGGGCAAGGTTACAGCAGAAGCAAATGGAAGTAAAGGAGCGTGAAAATAACAGACAGAGCCACTATTACAGGAATGACAGAGGTGGCAGATAGGAGCAGATTATGGAGAAGCATATCATTGGAGAAAACGGAATAGGGTACACCCTTGGGTAGACGAATTATATTATCCGGATTTAGAATTGCCGGAGGGTACGCATTATGAGATTGGTAGATATGGACGGATGCGGTGGGAGTATTTGAAAAACCACCGCAGAGGGGAATATATCAGACTTCTCATGAATGGAAAAATAAATGAGTACCTGCATGTGGTTGATGAGGAATGTTATGAGAGAATGGAGCTTCTTATGGAGCAGATGAAAGACGGTGCGGGGATTACGGAAGAATTAAAGGCAAGCGACCAGATGAAGTGGGTAGGACTCATGAATAATGTGCGGAGTGTAGCAGAGGAGGCTGTGATAAGAGAGCTGATATATGTGTAATGTGGTGCAGAGCAGGAAGTTTGCTCTGCATTTTTGGAATGAGAATGTAATTTATGAATTGATATGGCATAATTCTTGTATGCTAGAGAGCGACAACTTTGTATTTCAGTAAATAATGGTCAAATAAATAATACTAAGAAAGAATACCTCTCTAAATAATTTTGAACAAAAGACCGATATTATAAAATGAAACAATAGTGTATGCTACGAGGAAAGACCATGAATATTGTTGCACATAATCTTACTGCTATAAATGCACAGAGACAGTTTGGGATAAATTTAAAAAGTAAGACAAAATCAACTGAAAAGTTGTCATCAGGATATAAAATCAGCAGGGCGGCAGATGATGCCGCAGGCTTAGCTATTTCTGAAAAAATGCGCAGACAGATACGAGGTCTAAAGCAGGGGGTAGAGAACACTCAAGATGGGGTCTCTCTTTGCCAGGTGGCAGACGGGGCACTGGCAGAAGTGAACGATATGTTGCATCGTATCTCCGAACTCTCCGTTCAGTCTGCCAATGGAACAAACAGTGACCAGGACAGACAGTATATTCAAGAAGAAGTCAGCCAGATTCTGCAGGAGATCGACAGGATTGGGGATACTACAGCATTCAATGAGCGAAAAATCTTTACTGGTGATGAAGAAGAGCAGAGACGTCTGAATTCCATTCTCAAAAGTTTTTCGATTGATGACAGTGGGACAACCCTATACGGCGTATTGTTTAATACTCCGAAAGACTTACCGAATAGGGGAGATGGAGTCATAACAATGCACGCCGATACCACTAAAATATGGCTGAGTGATTCGGGAAATAATGTCATTGCTGAAACTACCTGGGATATTGTGGGCTTGGATGCTAAAAAACCAGCTGCAGGAACTTATAATATTCTCTTAGATTATACCAAAAGTTCATTTCAACTGAATGGGATTGAAGATATAACCCAAATTGCTAATGCTTTAGACGGAGTAGAGTTTGAGTATCTGGTAAGGTGTGGGGCCGATATGGCGGTTTCTTCGAATATACAGAATTACATTGATAACAGCGGTAATGCCTGCTTTTATAATACAGGTATAGAATGTAGCTATGAATTCATCCATCTCGAATATTCTGATTTAGAAGCCATGCTGGGGGAGAACGTGGATATAAAGGATACCGATAAAATGCTGTATTTTAAGTATATTACAGATGATACAGATAGACTTGGAATGGCTTTTTGTAAAGCAGAAGATTCAACGGCTACTAATATAAGTAATATAGCGACGAGTCCGGCTGACCTTACTCCGAATGATGATATAGTATTTTGGCTGGATGACGAAAGCAATGAGAAACTAAACAATTTTAATTTTAGCATTCAAAATGATAGTGACTATTTGCATTTTGTGCATGGTGACAGCATTATATCTGCTACAGTGTTTTCTCATGGAAATACGACTAAGGATAATTTGTATCGTGCACTTGGGGTAATGGCTGCTCCTATTGGTAATCCGGCTAATGTGGCTGGTTGTAATATCAGATTTAATAGTAAAACCAGCCCATCATCAATCTTAAGTGGTAAAGCCTGGTTGGATGTAAAATATAATCCATCAGGTTCTATCAAAAAGGCATCGAAGCCTCAAAGCATTTGGATTCAATCCGGCTGCGAAGCAGGCGTGGGAATGTACGTTACGATTGATGCAATGGATACGGATATCTTAGGCATTCGTAAACTGAATGTTTCAACAGTAGCAGGTGCAGAATGTGCCATGGATTCTGTAAAAGGAGCTTTGCAAAAAGTCTCTGCCAATCGCGCTAAAATCGGTGCGCAGCAGAATCGTTTGGAGCACACCATTGCAAACGAAGAAAATATTGTGGAGAACACAACTGCTGCAGAATCCCGAATTCGGGATACAGATATGGCAGAGGAAATGGTAAAATATTCTAAGGATAATATTTTGGAACAGGTGGGATATGCTATGATGGCGCAAGCTAACCAGAGCAATGAGGGTGTGCTTGCATTGCTGAGGTAACATCAAAATGATTATGAGCGACATATTCCGGTTCAGCTGTATCATGTTGAAGAAAAGGAGTTGCTTTCTTTATGAGCTTTGGTATAATTAGTCATGGCAACACTTTGGCAACAGAAAATCAGCAAGCCAAAATAAAATGTATAAATGAAGTAAAATATCGGCAATTTTCAAATCAAACTTAAACAAAATAATTTAAGTAAGATAAACAACTTGCCGAGTTTGAATAACCTTTTGTGAAAATCGAGCCTTTATTTACACATCTTCCAAACAAAAAGTGTTAAGTTTTGGCAACGATTTGGCAACAGAATCTAACGCAAATGTGTTAAGTGAAATATGATATTAATTGCATTTAAAGAAGACCTTACTGAAGTTCTTTTCCAAACTGGAAAGGAATTTTGGTAAGGTCTTTTTCTTTATCTGTCTCTTATTTGTATGGTCTGTTGCCACTAGAAAATGGAATTAAAGCAGACATTAAGAAACTTATTGCTGGTGAAACAGGAAAACTTAGGACGGTGCTTGGTTTCACGGATTTTCTGAACAGTAATCCGTGTTTCTTCGTCCACAATTGTTTCCTGTGTGTTTTCAAAAATAATCCAGTCCTCCGGTGAATTGTGCACAGAATTCTTATCCTTATAGGATAGTTTCTTGGTGCGGAAATTCACGGTATGCCCCATATATTCAGGTTTTCTTACAAGGTCATTCTACCACGAATAAGAAAATAGCTGAACAGAACCATTGCTACAAGATGATGCTGCTTACCGGTTCGAAGGAGGAAAGTACATTGAATTTCTATCGAAATGCGGGTTATAACAGTTCGGATAAAACTGCGTTTATTCAGTGGATAAATTAGTAGTAGCAAAACCTCTGCCTGCATCACCACTTCTTGAAGCTTCAACCGCAGCATTCATAGCAATAAGATTTTAAAAATAATGTCTCTGAAAAGTTACCTTTGTTGTGAATAGTGTTGTATAATTTGTAATTTGTCTTTATTTTTTTTATGAGAAATGCTATAATATTCAGAGTGGGATGTCTCATTTTTATAATATAATTTGTATACTTAAAAATGCGATGGACAACCTATTTTATGTAACTGTTTGGTGATTTGTAAGTATAATTTCAGGAGGTTTAGAATGGAGCGTTTAAAGGATAAGGTTATCATTGTAACAGGCTCAACAAGTGGAATTGGAATTGGGATTGCGAAGCTTTGTGCTAAGGAAGCAGCTACAGTTGTCATTACGGGTCGTAATGTAGAGCGTGGACAGAAGGTGGTCGATGAAATTACAGCAGAGGGCGGCAAAGCATGGTTCCACGCATTTGATTTGACGAATACAGATTCTATGCACAGCTTGATTACTGATGTTGCAGAGAAGTTTGGCCGCATCGATGTGTTAATTAATAATGCTGCAGGAATGGGTATGAAGGATGGTCGTGTGGACGAGCTTAGCTTAGAAGAGTTTAACGCCGTGGTAGCAACCGATTTAGGTGGAACCTTCAACATGATTAAGGAGGCTTTGCCAATCATCATGAAGAATGAGAAAGGTGGCAATATTATCAATATTGGTTCTATGGCGAGTGTTGCTGGAGATCTGGGAACAATTGCTTATGCCTGTGCCAAAGCGGGAGTTGATAAGCTGACGGAATATGTGGCTTGTATGTATGGTCCAAGTGGAATCCGTTGTAATTGTGTTCGGCCGGGACTGATTGTCACACCACAGAATGAGGCTCGTATTCCGGATGCATTAAAGGATATTTTCCTTTCTAACATTCTTGGCAAGCGCTATGGTAATCCGGAGGATATCGGTCATCTTTGTGTTTACCTTGCAAGCGATGAGGCAGAGTATATGAATGGACAGGTACTTACCTGTGATGGTGGTCTTAATTCACATACACCTACCGTTGCACAGTTTAGACAGATGGCAAGTCGCACTTGGTAAAACATAGTATATAGAAAGTAAACGATTCAGATACCAAAATAGGATTCACACTAAAGCCTGTTTGAATACAAGCTGGTTAAGAAGTTGAATCGTCTTAGCTCTGAACAGTTTAAAAATAAGAAAGTAGAAAGCAGGAGGTTTTTTATGGCTAACAAGTATGCAGGAACAAAGACAGAAAAGAATTTATGGGAAGCATTTGCAGGTGAATCACAGGCAAGAAATAAGTACACATATTTTGCTTCGGTTGCAAAAAAAGCAGGGTATGAGCAGATCGCTGCATTGTTCTTAAAGACAGCAGAGAATGAGAAGGAGCATGCCAAGCTTTGGTTTAAAGCACTCGGAGAGTTGGGTGATACGCCTGAGAATCTTTTGCATGCTGCACAAGGCGAGAATGCTGAGTGGACAGATATGTATGACAGAATGGCTAAAGAAGCAGATGAAGAAGGATTTCCGGAATTGGCAGCACAGTTTAGAGGTGTTGCAGCGATTGAGAAAATGCATGAGGAAAGATATCGTGCTCTCCTTCACAATGTGGAAGCAATGGAAGTGTTTAAAAAGAGTGGAGTTACGATGTGGGAGTGCAGAAACTGTGGTCATGTTGTAGTTGGACTGGAAGCTCCGGAGGTTTGCCCGGTTTGTAATCATCCACAGGCGTTCTTTGAAGTAAGACAAGAGAACTATTAATTCGTTATTGAATCAGATTAGACCAATTACCATTCTTAGAATGCCTGCATTCAAAAGAATGGTAATTCTATTATGGAGTAATAATTATGTTTGCAATAGTATTTTGCGAATGAAGGCTTTAGTAACATGATTTATAATTATGGGGAATAAGGAAAATGGATAGACCGGCAGTTTTAATTGTAGATGATATGGAAGTTAACCGCGATATTTTAAGCTTTTATTTCCGCAAAGAGTATACTGTTTTAGAGGCGGCGGATGGGGAAGAGGCAATTGATACCATCAAAAAATATACAGATAGGATTGCTCTCGTTTTTTTGGATTTTTATATGCCGGGGAAAAGTGGACTCGATGTTCTTTCGTTTATGCAAACGGACAATTATAATATACCAGTCATTATGGTTACCGGTGAACCGGATAATGAGCTTGAAAAGCAAGCTTTTGCTCTTGGTGCGGCAGATATTATTTATAAACCTTTTGACCCTGATGTTGTTTATGGTTTCGCTTCTAAGTATATTCAATGATAGGAAACTGAAAGAATAATTTAGTTTTACAAATAGTATTAACGCCTTTTCACACATAAAAAGAACCTATTATTATTGATCAGCCTGAGGATGACTTGGACACAAAAAATATTACTGATTTTATTGTAAAAGGAATTAATGAAAAGAAACAAAGTCAGCAAATTATTGTGGTAACACATAATCCCAATATTGTTGTGAATACAAATTCAGAACAAGTGATTCATATGGAATTTGCAGGTGGAGAAATAAATGCATCTCATTCAGGTGCTTTACAAGATTTTGAGATAAGAGATGCTATATGTGATGTAATGGAAGGAGGAAGAGAGGCTTTGGAGAGCAGATATTATAGAATTACTAAAGCTCTTGAATAGGAAGAAAAAGTAACGCATATTCGCATATTTAAAATTTTTATTGATTTTTGCGACAGAACTGCATATAATATAAGTGAGCAAAGAAATTTGCTCGATTTAAGTGCGTTGCTACTTTGAGTGCAAACCTTTAATTTAAGTGCTTCACTACTTTGAATGTGAACCTTTAATTTAAGTGCTTCGCAGCTTAAAATGCGAATCGTTAATTTTCAGGGAGATAAGCATCTTATCTCCCTGTTTTGTTATACTATGGAGGATATAAATGGATTTTTACCGCATAAACGAGGAGTATAATAAATTTCTCCAAAGATACGAAAAGGAAAAAAGAGGAGTTACGAAAGTACCGAATATCCGGTATACAGACCGTAATAAGTTTGCATTTGGTGCTGTTATGCAAGTAAATGGGATGAATTATTATGTGTCTGTATCATCTTTTGATAAGAAGCAGGAGGCGAACATTTTGATTCGTGTTCCGGGAGATGAAAAAGAAGTGAAAGGCTCTTTGCGCTTTAATCATATGGTTCCGGTTCCGGATGAATGTATTGAAAAATTGGTGATCAAAGATGTTGAGGATGAGAAATATAGACTATTGTTAAATAAAGAATATCAGTTTTGTATGAACAATGCAGAGCGAATTCATAAGAAGGCTAATAAAATATATGAGATGGTTACAACAAACCGTAAGCAGATTTTAACCGACAATAGCTGTGCATTTCATATTTTAGAGGATGGGTGCCGGGAGTACATAGAGAAATATCTGAGGAGTGATTCGAAGTAATAATGATTGCAAAATGCTTGCAAAAAGTGCCAAAACGATAAAGAATGCATAGAATATTAAGAATAATAATACAAAATATAGCAATATATAATTTGATAGACATAATATATAGTTGCCAAAATCGAGTTTGAATAACGGACTAAAATGCCGAAAGCCTGTATTTATGCGGGTTTCCGGCATTTGTTTTACAAAATGGCTCTACTTTGGCTCTATTTGTGGGCGGAGTAATGATTAGGGAATATGTAATAGTATGTAATGATTGGAGGCGATTATATGGATATTCTATTTAAAAATGATGATTTTGTGTTTTCATACAGAGTTGGCGGTATATTGATACATGATGGGAAAATTCTGTTACAACGTCCGAAAAATGACAATTATGCAATTATCGGCGGACATGTTGCAGCTATGGAAACAAGCATGGAAACTCTTAAGCGGGAATTTGAAGAAGAGCTTCATGCTAAGATAGAGGTAGATAATCTATTGGCAATAGGTGAAATCTATTTTCCATGGGGTAAAAGACCGTGTCATCAGATAAGCTTATATTATAATGTGCATCTGGTCGATGATAATATTCCATTAGATGGAGTGTTTCATGGATATGATGAGCTGGATAATGAGAGAATTGACTTGGATTTCTGCTGGGTTCCACTAGAGGATTTAAAGAAAGGTACTAAGGTATATCCTTTGGAGTTGATACCATATATTCTTGAGCCGGGGAAAGAAATTGTACATTTTGTTTCAAAGCAGATTTAATTGGATTTATGTGGAGAAGGGAAAAGAGATATGCTAGAAGTCAAGTTTTATGATTCAGTGGATGATTAATTATTAAAATTTCTTTAATGTAAAAGGATTAGTGGAAGAGTTCAAGGAATTTGTAAGGCCGAAGTCTATAAAAGAGCGGATGGAGGCTAAGCAGAAGGTTGTTGAAAAACAGAAATGCGAACAGGTAGTGAATTCTACAGCGAGGAGGGAAAAGGACATTGCAATATAAATATCAATGTCTGTTCGATGAGGGGATTTAGGGTAGCCTTGTTTAGAAATTAGTCATCATAGCAACGAGGATGAGTTAAAGGAATTATTCATTAAGGCAGCCAACAAGTTATTTTCTGAAAGAGATGAGATTCTTGCCAATACCAAAGTTATGATGGAAATGGTCTGTGAGACGGATTCACTTGACAGGGATTTACAGGATAGCATCACAGAACTTAATATCATCTCAGAGCAGATGCAGATTGCCATTGCAGAGAACAGCCGTGTGGCATTAGACCAAGATGAGTATGAAAAACGCTATGCCGAACTTACGGCAAGGTATGAAAAGTCAAAAGCTAAGTATGATGACATCGCCGAGCAGATAGAAAGCAAGAAGGCAAAGCGAGAATTGTTTAAAGGGTTCATTCGCACTTTGGAGAAGCAGGACGGCATAACCTGCGAGTTCGATGCCGGGATTTGGAGCAGCTTTGTGCAGGAAGTGGTTGTAAAAGCTAAGGATGATATAAGATTCATATTCAAGAACGGATTTGAAGTAAGAGTATAGAAATAGGATTTGATGGCACTCGGGCAGTGAAATACTGGGGTGGTTTATGTGGAAAAAATGTAGGCGATATGATATGATAAACGATAAGATGTCCCATGAAAAAAATTTTGATGGATTAATTTGATATTTTGTAAAAAGAGTAAAAACAAAATAGGAGTGAAATTTTGATGAATATTGAAAAAAATTTGAGAGGTGGAAAGTTTAATCGTCTTCTTGAAAAAGCTATGGTTGATGTAAAAAATAAGACAAACCTAAACAGATTGGAACTGGAAGTTGTTTATTTGCTATCTCATTATGATGATATAACAACATTGACGGATATATGTCGGTACACGCAGATGAATAAAGGTCATATGTCTACTACTTTAGAGAATCTTGTTAAACAAGGATACATTGTATGCAAAAGAGATGATAAAGATCGTAGATATGTGAAATATGAGCTGACTGATGCGTCGGAACATCTTTGTCAGGAAATGGAGATTCTCTGGGCAGAGTTAACCGCCAAGGTGGTGGAAGGAATTGATGAAAGTTCTTTGGCGGTATTTAACCGGGTGTCTGAGCGGATTAGTCATAATATAGACAGATTGTTGGAGAATGACTAGGAATTGTTACACCGAGTAATCGGTGTGCAATTTTTTTATTTCTTTTGAAAAAATGGGTTGACATAGGTTTTTTATGTGCTATAATCCTTTTTAAACAAACAGTTTGGAAACAAACTGTTTATATATGCTTCATATGAAGCATATATTTTTTACAAAATAAGTAGCACTCAATACAAGAGAGTGCTAACAATAAAGAAAAGAGGTAATGATTATGCAGTTAAAACCATTAGGAGAGCGTGTTGTTTTAAAACAGCAGGAAGCAGAAGAAAAAACCCAGTCCGGAATTATATTACCGGATAGTGCAAAAGAAAAGCCACAGACAGCTGTTGTCATTGCAGTAGGACCTGGAAGTGAAAAGAATGGAAAGAAAACAGAAATGCAGGTAAAAGAAGGCGACCGTGTGATTTATTCTCAGTATTCCGGTACAGATGTTAAGTTGGAGGATGAGGAATATATCATCGTAAATCAGTCCGATATTATTGCAATTGTGGAGTAGTAAAATAAAAATACAGTTATTTTATATGTAGAAAGAAGGAATTAACATGGCAAAGGAAATTTTGTTTGATATCGATGCAAGAAAAAAGATGGAAGCAGGCGTTGATAAGCTGGCAGATACTGTAAAGGTGACAATCGGACCTAAGGGACGTAACGTTGTATTGGATAAATCTTACGGAACTCCTTTGATTACGAACGATGGTGTTACGATTGCAAAGGAGATTGAACTGGAAGATCCTTATGAGAATATGGGTGCACAACTTGTGAAAGAGGTCGCAACCAAAACGAATGACATTGCAGGAGACGGCACGACAACGGCAACTGTTTTGGCACAGGCTCTAGTAGGCGAGGGTATGAAAAATATAGCAGCAGGTGCAAATCCAATTATTTTGCGAAAAGGAATGAAGAAAGCAGCAGATACAGCTATTGAAGCACTGGTTAAAATGAGCAAGCCTGTAACCGGAAAAGATCACATTGCAAAGGTTGCTGCAATATCTGCAGGTAATGATGAAGTCGGAACAATGATTGCCGATGCAATGGAAAAGGTTGGAGAGAATGGCGTCATCACAATAGAAGAATCAAAGACGATGCAGACAGAGATAGAGGTTGTAGAGGGAATGCAGTTTGACAACGGTTATTTATCTGCTTACATGTGTGATGATAAAGAAAAGATGATAGCTAATATGAATCATCCATACATTTTGATTACGGACAAAAAGATATCTAATATAAAGGATATTCTTCCTATATTGGAGCAGGTAATGCAGCAGGGAAGAGAAATGCTGATTATTGCAGATGACGTAGAGGGTGAAGCACTTACAACACTAATCGTAAACAGGTTGAGAGGCACACTCAAGGTCGTAGCTGTAAAGGCACCGGGGTATGGTGATGGTCGTAAGGAGATGTTAAAGGATATTGCAATTCTGACAGGTGGACAGGCAGTACTCGATGACCTTGGCATGCAATTAAAGGATATCACAGTTGATATGCTTGGACAGACTAAATCAGTTAAAGTAACAAAGGAACATACAACCATCGTGGATGGCGAGGGCAAGAAACAGGACATTGAAGAAAGAATCGCAATGATTAAGAGACAGGCTGCAGATGCTTCTGAGTACGACAGGGATAAGCTGGTAGACCGGGTGGCTAAGCTCGGCGGTGGTGTTGCAGTTATTAAGATTGGAGCTACAACTGAAACAGAGATGAAGGAAGCTAAGTATCGTATGGAGGATGCATTAAATGCCACTAGGGCTGCTGTGTCAGAGGGCATCATCAGTGGCGGCGGATCTGCTTATGTTCACGCACAAAAGGCAGTATATGACATGATATCAAGCATGGAGGGTGATGAGAGAACAGGAGCAGAGATTGTAGCCAAGGCATTGGAGGCTCCGCTTCGTGCCATTGCTGAAAATGCAGGCCTAGAGGGTGCTGTCATCATCAATAAGGTAAAGGAGTCAGATGAGGGCATAGGCTTTGATGCAATTTCTGAACAGTACGTCAATATGGTCGATGCAGGAATTATTGATCCTGTCAAGGTTACAAGAAGTGCACTTTCCAATGCGATTAGTGTGTCATCAACCTTATTAACAACGGAGGCTGCTGTGGCAAATATTAAGGAAACAGCACCTGCAATGCCGGCACAACCGGAAATGGGCTATTAAAATAATCCATTCTCTTTTACGAAGGGAAGTGACAGTCTGTTGCTTCCCTTATTTTAAATAAAGGAGGAGTAATATGGCAGAAACTATAGGAAATACAGATATTATAAAGCTGTCCAACGAATTGATATACCAAAGGCACTTGTTTAACCGGGAGCATAGAAAAGATGTCTTTATGAAAATGAGTATCCCGGAATACATTGCATTACAATATATTGCAATGGAGGAGACATCCGACATTTATTCAGGACGAGTCTATCTGAAGGATTTAGCGGACAAGCTTCAGATGACGATGCGACAGATTTCTAAAATGGTAGAAAAGCTACGAGACGTAGGATATGTATTATGGTCTCATGACGGTAACGGCAGTGAGGGCACCTATGTTACAATTACTGAAAGCGGACGAAGCCTGTTAAGGGCGCAGGAAGAAACACTTAAGAAGTATTACGGGAAGGTGTTCGAAAAGTTTGGAAAGGATAATTTGATTCAGTTACTACAGCTTATGAAGCAGTTGGAAACTATTATGAGCAGTGAGGTGGAGAATCTGGAGGTGAATAGAGATGACAACGGAGCAGATGAATGATTATTTTGAAGAATTGGAAGCAGTTTGTCTGAAAAATGATAACATTGCTCCGCGGTTATTTGAAGAATATGGCGTAAACAAAGGGCTTAGAGATGAAAATGGGAAAGGTGTCCTTACAGGACTTACCAACATATCAAAAATAGTGTCTTCAAAAATTGTTGATAATCAGAAGATTCCCTGCGATGGGGAATTGTGGTACCGGGGCTATCGAGTGGAAGATTTGATTCATTGTTTAGGACAAAATGAGTTTGGATTTGAAAAAATAGCATATCTTCTTTTGATGGGAAAACTGCCTGATGAAAGAGAGAAGGAAGACTTCGATAGAATTATTGGAGAGTGTAGGACATTGCCAACCAATTTTACAAGGGATGTCATTATGAAAGCACCTTCGGAGGATGTCATGAATTCCATGACCCGAAGTATTCTTACCCTGGCATCTTATGATAAAAAGGTAAAAGAACCAAGTGTCAGCAATTCGCTGCGTCAGTGCATCCAGCTCATCAGTGAGTTCCCATTGTTGGCAGTATATGGATATAATGCTTACAATCATTATGAAAAAAATGAGAGTATGTATATTCATCATCCCGATAAACAGCTTTCCACCGCGGAAAATCTATTGATGCTTCTGCGACCAGACAGGAAATATACCCTTACAGAGGCAAAGGTTTTAGATACGGCACTCATTTTGCATATGGAACATGGAGGAGGTAATAATTCTACATTTACCACAAGAGTCGTTACGTCATCCGGGTCTGACACTTATTCTACGATGGCAGCAGCAATGTGTTCGCTAAAAGGACCAAAACACGGAGGCGCCAACATTAAGGTAATGGAAATGATGGATGATATTAGGGCGCATATAAAGGATTATTCAGATAAGGATGAGATAGAAGCATACTTAAGAAGGATTGTTGATAAAGATGCATTTGACCAAAAGGGCTTAATCTATGGAATGGGACATGCAGTATATTCTATTTCTGATCCGAGGGAGAGAGTATTTAAAGATTATGTAAAACAACTGGCAGAGGAAAAGAAAAGGCAAAAAGATCTTGAATTGTATGAAAACATAGAGATGCTTGCTCCAAAGATCATAGCAGATAAAAGACATATCTATAAAGGTGTCAGTCCCAATGTAGATTTTTACAGTGGATTTGTCTACGATATGCTGGGTATACCGGTAGAACTTTATACAGCCATGTTTGCAGTAGCTAGAATCGTAGGTTGGAGTGCACACAGAATAGAAGAGATGATTTGCACGGATAAAATCATCAGACCAGCATATATGAGTGTTATGGAAGAAAAAAGACTCAGTTAGAGAGCTTTCTAACCAAGATTTCAGATGGTGTAATAATAAAATAATGCGTCAGCATATACATAAAATTAAAGAGCAGCAGACTTCATAGGGGTGTTCATTTGAACCCCCTTTTTGCTGTCTAAAGGGTTCATCGTTGAATTGTATCATTTTCTTTGTCCCAACGAAATGATATGGACATCCAACAAAAGAAATCCTAAAATAATAGGTGCTACATTAAGGAATGTTAATGAGTATTGGAAAACAGAATAATACATTTGGATTACAATGTAAACCTAAATATTGACAAAATGATGGTTTTCTTCATATAATAGGTATTAAGAAATGAGTATATACTATAGGAAAATGTGTTATATGGGAGGTGTTCAAATGGCTACAGTACCTACTCAGGTAAGAATTGATGAAAATTTAAAAAAGCAGGCTACAGAGCTCTTTTCGCAGTTAGGAATGGATATGTCCAGCGCAATGAATATATTCCTCAGACAGTGTGTTATGAGAGGTGGTCTTCCATTTGATGTAGTAGTTCCACAATATAAGCCAGAGGTTATTGAGGCTATGGAAGAAGCGAAAAGAATTAGCAAGGATCCTAAAACAAAGAGATACAGTAGCTTTTCTGATGCCATGGAGGACCTTGATGGATGCAGTATGAATTGATACTTACTGGCAAATTTAAGAAAAGCTTGAAATTAGCTAGGAAGAGAGGCCTTGATATATCTCTTTTAGAGGATATCGTCACTATGCTTCAGAATAATATTCCTTTAGAAGAAAAGTATAGAGACCATGAATTAAAAGGAAAATACCAAGGATTTAGAGAGTGCCACATTCAACCGGATTGGCTACTAATATATTTAAAAGAAGATGGTATTCTGACATTGACCTTGGTCGATACAGGAACACATGCAGATCTATTTAACATGTGATAACATAATACTGATAACAATTTGATAACATTAGCTCATACAGCACATGTGATTGGTGCAGATGAAACCAAATGGAGCCAAATCATAACAGAACGCCTTAACAAAAATGTTTAAGACAAGGATTAAGTTAGGGAGTTTGAGTGATATAGAAATAGCGGGAAGCCTTATAAATCAAGGCTTCCCGTTTTCTGTGCTTGCAAAATGCTTGCAGTTTTTTTAAAGAAATTTTTAATTCTTATACGTTATCTTAGAATTGATTTTTGAGATACGTCTTTTCCAAATTACAAATTGAATTACCCATACAATTATAAAAATGGCAAAGAATATTGCAAAGTAGCATAATACACCCCTAACAGAATGCTCCATCCACTTGCATACATAGGCAACTGTCATCATAAGAACTGTAACAATTATCTTACTTTGTTACGGTTCTAATTCAGGTGTCGGCTCGTACACTTCCATCATCAGCCGCGATGAAAATCGAAATCCGTTTGTGAACGCTTGTAGCTCATGCCGGTCGTAATTTCTGCATCCGTTTTTTTAATTTGTTCGAACGGAGCCTTTTGCTGTTCTGTGAGAGTGGCTCTGAGCTTTGTTTCAAGCCGCACAACGGTTACAAACGATCCGCCTTTGTCTGTGCCGTTTGCTATACTCTGCACTGTTTTTTCAAAGAATGAGCGCCTTAATGCAATCTTAATACAGCACACCGGATCATTACACCGTTTTTTTATATTTCATAATATACTCTTTGTAAACAAACAAAAACAGGAGAAGTATATATGCCTGAAATTACACATAGAAAAAAGCGACTGTCATCCTTTAAACTGATCGTTTTGGGCTTTGCCGGGGTTATTCTGCTCGGAGCACTGATATTGATGCTGCCGTTTTCATCGACTGCCGGAGTTGTTACGCCGTTTCACGAGGCGCTGTTCACATCGACCTCGGCCGTTTGCGTTACGGGGCTGGTTGTGCAGGATACGGGCAGTTATTGGTCCGCTTTCGGGCAGACGGTAATACTGCTGATGATCCAGATAGGCGGGCTCGGTGTTGTGACAGTTGCGGCATTTTTCGCTATGCTGTCCGGCAGAAAAATATCGCTGATGCAGCGCAGTACCATGCAGGACGCCATCTCTGCCCCGAAGGTCGGCGGGATCGTCCGCCTGACCCGCTTTATTGTACGGGGAACTTTTTTGATCGAGCTTATCGGAATGATCGTCATGCTGCCGACATTTTGCGGAAACTTCGGTATCAAGGGAATTTGGATGGCGGCATTTCATTCGATTTCCGCTTTTTGCAACGCCGGCTTTGACATACTTGGCACCGCAGAAAACAAATACCCGTCTCTTACGGGATACATCGGAGAGCCTACAATAAACATTGCAATTATGCTTTTAATTATTGTGGGCGGTATTGGATTTTTGACATGGGACGATATTTACACAAACAAGTGGCATTTCAAAAAATACCGTATGCAAAGTAAGGTCATATTGGTAACAACGGCAATCCTCATTATCGCTCCCGCAGTATTCTTTTTCTTCTGTGATTTTACGGGGCTGCCGCTCGCCGAAAGGATTCTTGCGTCGCTTTTTCAGTCTGTCACACCGAGAACCGCCGGTTTCAATACCGTTGATCTTCCCACTATGACCGGTTCCTCTAAGGCAATTATGATTCTGCTGATGCTTGTCGGCGGATCGCCCAGCTCCACGGCAGGCGGTATGAAAACAACCACGCTTGCCGTTCTGATTCTGAGTGCATTCTCCGTCTGTCGCAAAAAGGACGATGCCGAAGTCTACGGCAGGCGCATTGATGGTTCGGCAGTGAAAAACGCCGCAACCGTTGCCGTAATGTATTTCCTGCTGTTTTTTGTCGGCGGCATTGTTATCAGCACGGCAGAAGGTCTGCCGCTTAGCACCTGCCTTTACGAAACGGCGTCCGCTGTCGGAACGGTCGGGCTTACCCTTGGAATCACACCGCAGCTCGGTGTTCTTTCTCAGCTTATTTTGATCGTCTTGATGTATCTCGGCAGAGTCGGCGGACTTACCCTGATTTACGCGGCGATTTCCAACAAAAATCAGAGCGGAGCAAAGCTGCCGCTCGAAAAAATCACAGTCGGGTAAAGGAGTTACTATATTATGAAAAACATATTGTTAATAGGTCTCGGCAGATTCGGTAGGCATATTGCTTTACAGCTGAATAAACTCGGGCATGAGGTGATGGCGGTAGACAGCAACGAAGAAAGGGTCAATGCAATTCTGCCGATCGTTACTAACGCACAGATAGGTGACAGCACAAACACGGAATTTTTAAAGTCGCTCGGAATCGGAAACTTTGATGTGTGCATAGTCACCATAGGAGGAAATTTTCAAAATTCGCTGGAAACCACTTCTTTGCTGAAAGAACTCGGCGCAAAATTTGTTGTGTCCCGCGCCGAGCGTGATGTTCAGGAGAAATTTCTTCTGCGTAACGGAGCGGACGAAGTAATTTACCCTGAAAAGCAAGTAGCAAATTGGGCTGCTATTCGCTATACCGCCGATCACATACGGGATTACATCGAGGTCGATGGGGCTCATGCCATTTTTGAGGCAGAGGTTCCGGAGGGTTGGATCGGAAAAACCGTCGGAGAGCTGGATATCCGCAGAAAATACAGCATCAATATCATGGCGACCAAGGAGAACGGAAAGATAAATATGGCAGTTTCACCGGAAACCGTTCTTACGGACAATATCACTCTTTTGGTTCTCGGTGCTTACAAAGAACTGCAAAAGTGTTTTCGCATTTAACAGAGGTGAATGAGGATGGCTGAGCTATTGCTGATCGTCAGTCTGCTTGGCATATTTGCTTTCGGATTTTATATCATGTGCAGGCTGGATCGATTTCTTGAAGAAAACAGAAAAGCACTGTTGAAGGAAAACGAATCCCGTGAGCCTTCCGAAATTCTGCTACCGCAGGGACTGTCCGAAAGTGAAATATTATGTGCGATCCGCCGTTTTCGTGAAACGCACGGAAATGTCGATATTATTCTTTCCGACGGGAAAGAAGATGAGTATTAGTTTGCGGTATATTATTTCACGATTTTGATGTATAATAAAACAAAAGGACGGTGAACCGGATGAGAACACAAACCGAGCAGTCAAAAAAAGGCGCAGACGAGCATATCCTTGTCTGCCTATCCTCTTCGCCGTCCAATGCAAGGATCATACACACCGCCGCAAAGATGGCTAAGGTCCTTCATGCAAGATTTACCGCCATCTATGTGCAGACGGATACGGTCATAAATGATGAGGATCAGTCCCGACTTTCGCAGAACATACAGCTCGCACAAAGGCTCAGCGCCGAGATCGTTATGACGCACGGCGAGGATGTACCGCTGCAGATCTCGGAATATGTCCGACTTTCCGATGTCACAAAAATCGTGATCGGGCAAAGCAGTGCCAGACGCAGAGGGCTGTTCGGAAGACCGACTCTCACCGAAAAGCTGATCGCCTCCGCCCCTGATGTTGACATTCATATTATTCCCGATGCGCTGAACTATACAAAGCCGCACAGACGCCGTTTGTTCCTTAGTGCAGAGATACCGTCGCTGCGGGATATTGCCATAACCGTCCTGGCGCTTGCCGTATGCACGGCGATCGGGTTTCTGTTCGATCATCTCGGCTTTCCCGATACCAATATCGTTACGGTATACATCCTCGGTGTGCTGATGATCTCCGTTTTGACCAAAGGATACCTTTGCAGTATGGCAGGCTCACTTCTAAGTGTTGTATTGTTCGGATTTTTCCTTACCGAACCCAGGTTGTCCTTTCAGACCTATGCCGTAGGCTATCCCGTTACCTTTGCAGTCATGCTGGCGTCTTCCGTTCTCACCGGCACGCTTGCCTCGAAGCTGAAAGATCATGCAAGGCTCTCGGCTCGCTCCGCGTTCCGTGTGCAGGTGCTGTTTGACACTGACCGTCTGCTGCAAAAAGCAAAAAGCAACGATGATGTTTTAAGCGTGACATGTATGCAGCTCTCGCGGCTGCTTGACCGCAGTATTGTTGCCTATACGAAAGGCGAAAACGGAATGTTGTCCGGGCGGCTGTATGCCGAAAAAAAGGATATACACGCTGAAAAGCTGCTAAGCGATGCAGAGCGGCAGACCGCAGAATGGGTGCTTCAAAACGGCCGCCGTGCAGGAGCAACGACAGCACAGTTTGGCAAATCCGAATGTCTTTATCTTGCGATCCGTGCAGGCGGCAGAGTATACGGTGTAATCGGGATACCGATGAGACCCGAAAAGCCCGATTCGTTTGAGAGCAGCATCGTGCTGTCGGTCGTGAACGAATGTGCGCTGGCAATGGATAATGCTCACAACGCCGCCGAAAAGGAACGGGCGGCAGATCTTGCGAAAAGCGAGCAGCTGCGCGCCGACCTTTTGCGGTCGATCTCACACGATCTGCGCACGCCGCTTTGCTCCGTTTCGGGTAATGCGGACACGCTTTTGCATAACGGGGGCTGCCTGGACGAAGCAACCAAGCAGCAGATCTATAAAGATATCTATGATGATTCCGAATGGCTGATCGGCGTGGTGGAAAATCTGCTGTATGTTACACGGCTGAATGACGGACGCCTGAAGCTGGAGCTTACCGACCAGCTTGTAGACGAAGTGGTCAACGAAGCCGTTTCGCATTTGAAGAAAAAATCCGTCGGACACAAGGTGACGGTAAGGTGCGACGATTTGATCCTTGCCCGTATGGACGCACAGCTTATCGTGCAGGTCATTGTCAACCTTATTGATAATGCTTTGAAATATACCGAACAAGGCTCCGAGATCTGCGTAAGTGCCGAAAAACAGGGCGGGGATGCCGTGATCCGAGTCACCGATAACGGAAACGGAATTGCAGACGATATGAAACCGCATATTTTTGAAATGTTTTACACCGGGAAAAATACCGTCGCAGACAGCCGCAGAAGCTTCGGGATCGGGCTTACCCTGTGTAAATCCATCGTAGAGCTGCACGGCAGAACGCTGACGCTTACGGATAACGTACCGCACGGCTGCATATTTACCTTTACTTTACCGCTCAGCGAGGTGACTCTGAATGAATAAACCCCTTGTACTCATCGTGGAGGACGACCGTCCCGTCCGCAATCTGATCGTAACAACATTAAAGGCGCACGATTACCGCTACCTGACCGCGGAGAACGGACACGGTGCCATTATGGAGGCAACCTCCCATAATCCGGATATCGTTCTGCTGGATCTGGGTCTGCCGGATATCGAAGGCACGCAGGTAATCGAAAATATTCGCTCATGGTCAAATATGCCCATTATTGTGATCAGTGCGCGCAGCGAGGATAAAGACAAAATCACGGCGCTGGATGCCGGGGCGGACGACTATCTGACAAAGCCCTTTTCCGTAGAGGAACTTTTGGCACGCCTTCGGGTCACGCAAAGACGGCTGCTGCTTCTTCAGGCAAGCGGCGACGCCGACTCACCCGTTTTCCAAAACGGCAAGCTTAAAATTGATTATGCCGCCGGCTGCGCTTATCTAAATGGGGAGGAATTGCACCTGACCCCGATTGAATACAAGCTTTTGTGTCTGCTCTCTCATAATGTCGGAAAGGTGCTGACGCACACCTATATCACGCAGCAGATTTGGGGCAGCAGCTGGGAAAACGATATTGCTTCCCTGAGAGTATTTATGGCGACACTGCGCAAAAAGCTGGAGCCGCAAAAGGACAGTCCGCAATACATTCAGACGCATATCGGCGTCGGTTACCGTATGCTGCGGGTAGACTGAGAAAAGCTAGGAAACAAGGAATTGAACCGATATGCAATAGAAAAATCCAGCACATTATCATTTTGATCCATACTGAAGGGTAAATTGAAAAAGACTTCAGGGTAGTGTTCATCAATATAGCAATAGCACAAATTATACTGGCTTTCCAGACCATCATGATTATAGGCCTTAGATTTATATACAACCTCGTTTCGGGGCTCTCCATAAGCAGCAATTACCTGTTCCCTGGAGTCGCCTAACTTTATACCACGTGAGTCCGTCGTGTCGGATGACATTTGCGCGGGGTATTCCGTATATGCCGTACAATTTGTAGCCATAATAGCAATACGTTCTACATCTTCATAGCCATTTCCGGCTCCATATAAGTCCACGTAATTACTATAGCCAAATCCATTGATATTGAAATCCTCATAGGAAAGAGGAGAAATGATGTTATTCTCTGCTTCTTTAGACACTTCCGCTGTTGCGGGGAGTCTCTGTGGAGTCTTTGGTTATCACCTCTGTGGTTTCGGTGATTTCGTTTTCAGTGGTTGTTTCATTCTGCCCAGCTTCTGCTTCTGTGGCGGTAGATGTGTTTTCTGCTTCGACAGTGGTGGATATTTCTTCTGCTTCGGCAGCGGTGGACGTTGTTTCTGCTTCCGTAATATTGGGAATAGTTTTGAATTCCCCTGCATTGTTTGAGCCACAGGCCAGTAGACTCAAAGAAACCATTGCCGTCATTAGTATGGAAATAATTCGCTTATTCATTTGCTTCGTCTCATTTTCATTGATAATTAGGAGATCCCCATCTCATCGGTGGTAGAGCGGATATGTTCTACTGCCGTTTTTACTTGTTCTGCGCAATCCAGGTTGTTCTGGCTCATGGTGTGCACCTGCTCGGCATTGGCGGTAACTTCTTCAGTTACAGCGGACAGCTGGGAGATGTTTTCCATAATCTTATTATTGGATTCTGACAAGCCCAGAATGTGGTGATTTACTTCTTCCACCTGGGAAGCCAGTGCTTCCATATTTTTGTTCAGCTGTTCGAAAGTCTCGGAAGCGGCCAGGATCTTTTCGCCCTGCTGTTCGGTAGCTTCAATGGAACCGTTGATAGTGTTGACTACCATGTTGGCATTGACATTCAGCTCGTTGGTAATCTTGGTGATCTCTTCGGTAAAGCTCTTGGTCTGCTCTGCGAGCTGACGGATCTGCTGTGCTACAACGGCGAAACCGCGTCCGGCTTCACCGGCACGGGCACTTTCGATGGAAGCGTTCAGGGCTAAAAGATTTGTCTGACTGGAGATTGCCATGATGCTTCCGGCGATAGTTTCCACCTCTTTTGTCTTTTCCTGTAATTTTGCCATGGCGTCGGTGACGGAATGGTTGGTATCCTTGATCATGGCGGACTGCTGTTTTAAAGATTCCATAGCAGCCATGTTCTTACGGATGCTTTCGTTAGATTCTTCGGCGATCTGCACCATCTGCTCGGAGATATGACCGGTCTGCTCGATAGCATTCTGAATCATACCGGTCATCTGGCTCTGTTCTTCGATGCTGGTGGCAGTCATATTGGTGGCAGAGGAGATCTCCTGCATACTGTTGGCTACAGATTCCGTAGTTTGTACCAGCTGGTTCATAAGATCTGTGGTTTTGGTGGTTTCCTGATGTACGATCTGGGATACGTCCAGAACATTATCCAGTACTTCTTTTACATGGTTATGTTCTTCCCGGGAAAAACCGATGGCATCATTGTTAAATAATATAGCAATCTTACCGGTTTCCAAAATAATGATTCCAATCAGGAATACCAGCAGGGTAGAGCAGACGGCATTCACATCTTGACCGTAGATTCCCTTCGTAGCCTGAACGATCATGACGATCAGGTAGAGCACGAATAATCCCACAGCGGTTTTCTTCAGAGATTTTTTCTCATAATAAGGAATCTGTAATATGAAAATGGCAATCAGCGCATAGTGAATGAAACTTGCATCTGTCTGTAAACCGACTAACAGATACTCAATGCCGATCTCGATGGTAGCGAAGACTTTTAATAGTTGTGTCGCCTTATTTCGAAGGTGTGTCACGACATTTACCACACAGAAAACGGCGATCAGAATGGTATTTGCGTATGTAACAATGGGTGCAATGTTGTGATTTACCAGTTTTAACCACAGATAAAACAGGAACACGATCGCCAAAAGCGAAGTAGCGATAATATAGAACCGGTTCATTCTGATATTGCGTTCCGCGGTATCCGTATAACGATATTTATTATTTTCTTTCATATTTATAAGTTCCCTCCCTATTTTTATTGATGCTATTTTAAGTATAACTGCTTTCGTCAATTTTTTCTACATTTTTGAACAATTTTTTGAAAAAATCATGGAAATAAAAAATGCAAATTGATACTGATTTTCAATACCAAATGCGCTATAATACTTCTGTTACAACACAGTACATTAAAATGTTGAGATACGAAAGGATACAGAAGTGTTATGACACTGAAAGAATTGGAAATCGGCAAAAGCGCCGTGATCGAAACTGTCGGTGGTTCCGGAGAACTCAGACAGCATTTCCTGGATATGGGTATGATCCCGGGAGCAGAGGTGACGGTGGTAAAGCTGGCTCCGATGGGGGATCCCATGGAATTGCAGGTGCACGGCTATGAACTTACGTTACGGCTGGCGGAAGCGGATCAGATCGAGATCGCACCCATATCGAAGAGAACAAGAGAACATAAGGGGCTGGATCGGGTGACGGATGCGGAGCACCCGGGTTTAGGTGAGGATGGAAAATACCATTCGAAAAAAGACGAGAATCCTCTGCCGGAGGGAACGACACTAACGTTCGCCCTGGCGGGAAATCAGAACTGCGGCAAGACTACACTGTTCAATCAGCTCACCGGCTCGAATCAGCATGTGGGAAATTTCCCCGGAGTTACCGTAGACCGTAAGGACGGTTCCATCAAAGGGTATCCGGATACTTTGGTGACAGACCTGCCCGGTATTTATTCCATGTCCCCTTACAGCAGTGAAGAGATCGTATCCCGTAATTTTATCCTGTATGAGAAACCCAGAGCTATCATCAATATCGTGGATGCGACGAATATCGAGCGTAATCTGTATCTGACCATGCAGTTGTTGGAAATGAACATTCCCATGGTCGTAGCCCTGAACATGATGGATGAAGTCACCGGCAATCACGGCTCCATCGATGTGAACGCCATGGAAGCGTTCCTGGGAGTACCCGTAATCCCCATTTCCGCTGCGAAAAACGAAGGCGTGGATGAACTGATCCGTCATGCAGTCCATGTGGCAAAATATCAGGAACGGCCGCTGCGGCAGGATTTCTGCGATAAAAACGATCATGACGGTTCCGTACACCGCTGCATCCATGCGGTATGCCATCTGATCGAGGATCATGCGGAGACTGCGAAGCTGCCCCTGCGTTTTGCAGCCAACAAAGCCATTGAAGGAGACCATCTGATCCTGGAGAAGCTGCAGCTGGATGAAAATGAAAAAGAAATGCTGGAGCATATTGTCTGCCAGATGGAGGCGGAGCGTGGCGTGGACAGAAGTGCGGCCATTGCCGATATGCGTTTTGATTTTATCGAGAGATTATGTGAGCAGACAGTAGTAAAACCCAAAGAAAGTAAGGAACGGATCCGAAGTGAGAAGATCGACCGGATCCTCACCGGAAAATATACGGCAATTCCCTGTTTTATCCTGATCATGGTGCTGGTATTCTATCTGACTTTCAATGTCATCGGAGCATGGCTCCAGGGACTGCTGGAACTGGGAATCGGAAAATTGACGGAGATCACTGATGTGGCATTGACGGCAGCTCATGTCAACAGTGCGGTCCAAAGCCTTGTAATAGACGGTATCTTTACCGGCGTGGGCAGTGTACTGAGCTTCCTGCCCATCGTGGTCACTCTGTTTTTCTTCCTGTCTCTGATGGAGGACAGCGGCTATATTGCCCGTGTGGCGTTCGTTATGGATAAGCTGCTTCGAAAGATCGGTCTGTCCGGACGAAGCATTGTGCCGATGCTGATCGGGTTTGGATGTACGGTCCCGGCGGTCATGGCCACGAGAACACTGACCAGTGAGAGAGACCGTAAAATGACGATCCTGCTGACACCGTTTATGAGCTGTTCTGCAAAATTACCGATCTATTCGTTCTTCGTGAGCGTATTTTTCCCGGGAAAGGGCGGACTGATCATGTCGGCATTGTATCTGTTTGGTATCCTGATGGGAATTCTGGTAGCATTTTTATACCGGAGCACGTTATTCCAGGGAGAACCGGTGCCCTTTGTAATGGAACTTCCGAACTATCGTCTGCCGGGAGCCAAAAATGTAGGGCAGCTGTTGTGGGAAAAGGCAAAAGACTTTTTACAGAAAGCATTCACTGTGATCTTCATTGCCACCATCGTGGTATGGTTCCTGCAGAGCTTTGACCTGAAACTGAATCTTGTTGAGGATTCGGCAAACAGTATGCTGGCTATGGTATCCGGTCTGCTGGTACCGCTGTTTCGACCGCTCGGTCTGGGTGACTGGCGGATCTGTACCTCTCTGATCAGTGGATTCATGGCAAAAGAAAGTGTGGTAGCAACCCTGGAAGTATTGTTCGGCAGCAGCATTGCCACCGTACTTACCCCGCTGGCAGCCGCTACATTACTGGTATTCAGTCTGCTATATACTCCCTGCGTGGCAGCCATCGCTTCTGTACGCAGAGAACTGGGTGGAAAATGGGCCATTGCCGTGGTACTCTGGCAGTGTTTTGTGGCATGGGTGGCAGCCTTCCTGGTACATGGTATTGGCCTGCTGATGGGATTCTAGGAATAAGAAGACAAATAGAAAACCTGCAGGGGATTATTCCTCCTGCAGGTATTTTATTACGCATTTCAATTCCGGTGAGATCCATTTGTTCCTATGATATAAAAGCTGTCGCCAGATATCCGGATGAATCTCTGTCATGGGGAGACTGACGAGATTTCCTTTTGCCAGATCTTCCGCTACAACGAACTCCGGCAGATAGGAGATGCCGAGATCCTGACACAGAAGATTGCGGATCAGCTGGGTATCGCCCACCTCCATGATAGGCATGGTCTCCCTACCGTTTTGGGAGAGCAGATCATCCAGAGCAGCCCGGTAACTCATGTTTTTCTCTGTCAGGATCAGCGGATATTCCAGAATCTGTTCCAGGGTGATCTGAGTCTGTCCGGCTAAGGGGTGACCGGCACCGGTGACGAAGTGAATATCCACCGGAGCTTCGAAAGCGGTCACATAATTGTGATTAAAAATACGGCGGTCCAGCGTGTATACAATGTCCACCTGATTCTGTCCCAGCATCTGGAACATTTCATCGGTGCTGGTAGCAATGATCTTCAACCGGATTCCGGGATATTTTTCATGAAAATCTTTAAAACGGCTGTGAAATTCCCAACTGGCCAGGGATTCTGCAATGGCGATCCGCACCAGACCCTCCGGGGCGGTGTTGCCGCTGATGTGGGTGGCTTCAGCGGCGAGACGCAGGATCTGCTGGGCCAGGGGCAGCAGCTTCTCCCCCTCATTGGTCAGGGTTACGGTATGCCCGATCCGTTCAAACAGAGGGATGGACAGCTCCTTTTCCAACTGTTTGATCTGAAAGGATACGGTGGACTGGGTATAACCCAGACGTCCGGCCGCCAGCGTAAAACTTTTCAGTTCGTTCACCATAACAAAGGTTTCCAGATTTTTGACATCCATAGGGTAGATACTCTTTCTACATTGTAAATTCAATTCTTCGATCAATGCAATGTAAATAATTTGTTTTTCAAATATTTAAGAAAATTATATAATGAGAAAATAGGGCTGTCAATGCGAAAAGATGGCGAAAATATGGGAAAACAGCAAAAATATATGCCGTATCCCGTGTTTAGAATAAGTGGTTTTGGGAAGGATCAGAGGTATGGAAAACAGAGAAAGACTGGGGAGTCGTTTGGGATTTATCATGCTGTCGGCGGGGTGTGCCATCGGCTGCGGAAATGTGTGGAAATTCCCGTGGATGTGCGGGCAGAACGGTGGCGGAAGCTTCATGCTGATCTACGTGATCTGCCTGATCGTGCTGGGCCTGCCCACCATGATCATGGAATTTTCCGTGGGGCGTGCGGCGCAGACGAGTCCACTTTATATGTATCGGAAATTATCCGGCGGCAGGGGAAAATGGAATCTGTGGGGCATCGTCTGTCTCATCGGAAACATTGCGTTGATCGCTTTCTATGCGGTGGTGTCCGGATGGATCCTCTATTATTTTGTAAAATTTCTGACAGGGCAGAATCAGGATTTCGGTTTTGAAAAAATGATCACGACGCCCTCGGTGAATGTGACATATCTGTTAGTCACCTTGCTGATCGCTTTTGTCATTTTAAGCTTCCATCTGCAGGGTGGGCTGGAGCGTATTACCAAATATATGATGTCAGCATTGATCGTGCTGATGCTGGTGCTGGCGGTGCACAGCTTTACACTTCCGGGAGCAGGAGAGGGATTGAGCTTCTATCTGATCCCACATTTCTCCAAAATCACCGGTTCTGTGGTGGTGGGCGCCATGAATCAGGCATTTTTCACATTGTCCGTGGGAATGGGCGGTATGGCGATCTTCGGAAGCTATGTCGGCAAGGACCGTTCTCTCATGGGTGAGTCTATCCATATTATTATCCTGGATACACTGGTGGCAGTGATCGCCGGTATCATTATATTTCCGGCATGCTTCACTTATGATGTGGAAGTGACGGCGGGTCCCAGTCTTCTGTTCGATACTATGGCGACCGTATTTAACAACATGGCAGGCGGCAGATGGTGGGGAACCTTATTTTTCCTGTTCATGGTGTTCGCAGCCATGTCCACAGTGCTGGGTGTGTGTGAAAATATTCTGGCCATGGTCCGGGAACTGACCGAATGGTCCAGACCGGCAGGGTGCGTGGCGTGTGGTGCCGGATGTTTCCTGTTGGCCCTGACGACAGCACTGGGCTTCAGTGTATTTCATTTTCAGCCGTTTGCAGCGGGGACGACCTGGCTCGATTTCTGGGATTTCCTGGTGTCGAATAACATCATGCCCATAGGTTCGATCCTGTTGGCGGTATTTTGCTGCTATAAGGTCGGCTGGGGCTGGGACAAATTCCTGGAGGAAGCAAATGCCGGCAAGGGCTTAAAGGTCCAGCCGTGGATGAAACCGGTGTTTAAATATTTTGTGCCGGCGGCAGTGCTGTTCATCTATGTGTACGGAATGGTAAATTTTGCATGGAGATAAAACAGGAGGCACTATGACAGAGCAGGAGATCCGGACGATATTACGCAGACAAAGAGAATATTTTGCTACGGGAGCCACGCTTTCCCGGGAATTCCGGGCAGAACAGCTGGGCAAGTTAAAGGATTCCCTGCAGCGCCATGAAACAGAATTGAACGATGCACTGCGACAGGATCTGGGGAAAAGCCGGATGGAAAGCTACATGTGCGAGATCGGACTGACGCTCTCGGAGCTGACCTGGATGCAGAAACACCTGCGGGGGCTGATGCGGGAAAAGAGAGTGCCGACACCGTTATCGCAGTTCGCGGCGAGGAGCTTCCGGTCTCCGTCACCCTATGGCACCGTGCTGATCATGAGTCCATGGAATTATCCGGTGTTATTGACACTGGATCCGTTGATCGATGCTATTGCCGCAGGGAATACCGCAGTGGTAAAACCCAGTGCCTATGCTCCGGCGACGGCAGCGGTGTTAAAAATGATTTTAGCGGGGAGGTTTCTGGAACCCAAGCTGCCGAGGGAGATTTTGCGGATTGGGCGATCCGCTGTGTGGAGGAACATCCCCATCCGTTGGCACTGTATTTCTTCAGTGAAGATAAAAAAGCCCAGAGACGGATCCTGGATCACTGCCATTTTGGCGGTGGCTGCATCAATGACACCATTATTCATCTCGCCACCAGCGCCATGCCTTTCGGCGGCGTGGGTGAGAGCGGCATGGGTGGGTATCACGGCCGTACCGGATTCGAGACCTTTAGCCATTATCGGAGTATCGTGGACAAAAAGACATGGATGGATCTGCCGATACGGTATCAGAGGTATGATGAGAAAAAAGAGAAGTTGTTGCGGCGGTTTTTGAAGTAACGTCCTGAAAAGTGTGAGATGGCACGAGATTACGTCCTGAAAAGTGTAGTGTATAGCCTAAATTACGTCCTGAAAAATGTAATAGCAGGATATTTGCGTGAAATAATATAGAAATCGTGAAGGAAAGAAGGTAATTAGTATGAACTTTGTCAAACAGAAATGCATTACAGCAGCAGTATTATTGCTGGTTGCTATTTTATCCATAACGGTTGTAGGAAAATACGCCTCCGCCCCGGAGAATCATCAGAAGACCATTGCCTCTCTGGATGAGAAAAAACAGACTGTCATGGAGCTGACGGCGGCATCCACGGTGACTTCGGCGCTGATCACCTTGCTTCCGGGCGACACGGCAACACCAATCGCGGAGAAAATGGCAGATGTCAGCGGATACCTGCTAGTGGTCCTCTGCGCTATCTATCTGGAAAAATATCTCGTGACGATTACCGGTTATGTGGCATTTACCTACCTGATTCCGATTGCCTGCGGCTTGTGGATACTCAACCTGATTTTTGCAAATGCCACCGTGCGAAAACTGGCAGCAAAACTGGCGGTGTTTGGCTTGGCGATCTCCCTCGTGGTTCCCGCCAGTGTGAAGATCTCCGACCTCATCGGTGACACCTATCAGGCCCAGATCGAAGCAACCATTGAAGATGCCAAGAACACACAGAGCATACTGGAAAACAGTGGTGTGGTGGATGATACTAATGCGACGGAAACAACCGGAATCGGAACAACAGAAGCTTCTGGAACTGTTACAGGTAATGTGCAGGAGAAGGAAAACAATAACTCCGGATCTGTCTCAAACATTTTCGACTGGGCAAAAGATGCCATTTCCGGCGCTAAAGATTCGGTGACAAATGTTGTGGAAAATGTGACAATTTCTACCGAAGAACTGGTACAGAAGGTGGAGAATTCCCTGAATCACTTTATCGAGGCGGTTGCCGTGATGATCATTACTTCCTGCGTGATCCCGATGCTGGTACTGTTGTTGTTTTTCTGGGTGGTGAAGATCGTGCTGGATGTGGATCTGAGTGGCGTGAAGATCAAGGGGATGCTACCGGAGCCGAAGGAATAGAAGTAATCTCGCAGAGAGACATTCCCCATTTAGCAACAGATTTTTTTGTACCTATCCGGGTAGACACGGATGAATATCGAAAGAATTATATTGCATAGTAAAGTAGTGTTTTTATACAAAGGAGGCCTCCCTATGTCCCAACCTATCCAATCCGAAGCCCATCTCACGACCTTTGAAGCCATCAGCATGATCGTCGGCAACAGCATCGGTACCGGCATCATCGCCGTTCCGTATCTTGCCACGAAGAACAGCATGCTGGATGTCGTGTGGATGGTATTGATCGCCTATTGTGTGAACGTGATCCTGCACCTGATCATTGCCGAACTGTCTTATAATAACGGTGGTGTCCAGCTGGTGAAAAGCTTTGAAGGAGAGCTGTTTCATGGGAAAATGAAGCAGATCTTCAGCTGGAGTGTATTTATTGTCTATGGACTGGCAATTATGATCGGTGTCAGCGGCAACATCAACGGTGGCGCCCAGATTTTTGTGAACTGGTTCGGAATGCCTTTTGTGGCGGCGCAGGTTTTGTACTATGTGATCGCCGGAGTTGTGGTGTTTATCGGCATGAAAGCCGTGGGCATCGCGCAGAAGTACGCAGTCATTGTCCTCATGGGCATTGTGGCAGTGATGACGGTAGGAACTTTTCTGCATCCGCTGAATTCTTTGCAACGGGCACAGTTCCACTGGAATAATCTGCTGGCGCTGTACAGCATGGTGGTATTCGCCACATCTGCCAATCAGGCAGTGATCCAGGTGGTGAAAGGTCTGGATGGCAACGCGAAACAGATCCGCCGCTCCATCTTCATCGGTTTTGGGCTTTCCTCAGTGTTTGTCCTGATCGTGACGGGTACGGTTCTCCTGGGAACCAAGGGAGCACTGGAAAAAGAACTGGCATACATGCAGTTGGGAGAGAGCATCGGTACCTGGGCAATGATCCTGGCAGGCGTATTTTCCCTGTTTGCTTTACTTACCACGTTCTGGAGCAATACTCTCGCCCTCCGCGATGTGGTTCATGAGCAGATCGGCAGCGGCAACCGCATCAGCTGGCTGATCGCCACAGTCCCCTGCATCCTGTTTGCTGTGTTTGGCGTGAACAGCTTTATCGTTCTGACCCGGATCATGAGTGGCGTTGTGGTACTGGTGAGCATCATGCTGGTGCTGACCTATGGAAAGTCCAGGAAAAAAGCCGGCAGCAGTCCTATCTGCGGCGTGATCGGCACAGTGCCGTTTCAGGTGCTGATGGTGCTGTCTACGCTGCTGTCTGCAATCGGTGCGTTGATCCCATTGAGCTGATTTCAAAAAAACTCAAATACAATAGTGAAACAGATTAAGTGACAGAAAAGAGATTCCTATGTATACCTCTCAAAATTTTCAAATTCGGGACGAAGAGACTTTTTCCCTTCGCATCCCGACGGACAGAGATTATAAAATATTACAGCTGACAGACCTGCACCTTGGTTTCGGCATGTTTTCCGGGAAAAAGGACAGACTGGCGCTGGCAGCGGTGACGGAGCTGATCCGCCGGACGGGACCGGATCTGATCGTCCTGACCGGGGATTCCGTGTTTCCGTTTTTCCCAAAAAGCGGGACGATGAATAATAGAAAACAGGCGCAAAAGCTGTTAGCGTTTCTGGATGGTTTTCAGATTCCCTATACGTTTGTCTTCGGCAATCATGACTGTGAGATGGGGGCTGCATGCAATAAAGAGCAGCTGGCGGAGATTTTTGCAACGGGAAAATACGCTGTTTTTACCAAAGGAAGATATGAGCATAGTCCTCAAAACCCCATTGCAGGCGTCGGAAATTTTGTATTAGATCTGATCGATGGAGAAGGCAGAATTCTCCTGCCACTCATCCACCTGGACTCTAACATGTATGGCGACGGCTGGTTTTTCAGCGGTTTCGACTGCATCCATGAGGACCAGACGGACTGGTGTATGGAGAAATTGAACGAGAGAAAAGTACCGGCTATGGCATTTTTCCACATGCCGCCCGCGGAGTTCAAGGAAGCCTACAAGAAGATGAAACTAGGCGATCACAGTGTGAGTTATGAACACGGCAGTATCGGAGAAAAGGATGAGTATTTCGGAATATCGAACCGACCACCCCATTTTTTCGAAAAAGCGGTGGATAACGGCTGGCTGAAATGGATCTTCTGTGGACACGATCATCTGAATACGTTGTCACTGACCTATAAAGGTATCCGCATGACTTACGGAATGTCCATTGATTATCTGGGATATTCCGGCATCGCGAAGCAATATATCCAGCGGGGAGCAACGCTGATCACACGTAAGACAGACGGGAACATAGACATCACTATGGTACCGTTGACAACAGTAGTTTCGACACGAGTAAGGGGAGCCTGATGAAAGGCTCCCCCGATTTGTACGAGAATGATTAGTAATTGATACCGCTGATGCCGAGTACTCCGTTCTGGACATTGAAGGTGATGTTAGGACCGTCACCGGTGCTGTAGAGGGTGAATCCTGCCATACTGGGGCTTAATTCGGACAGATCAGCATTAGCCATAGAATCTTTCAGCTCAGGGGTGAAGATTTTGTCTGCACCTAAGGCAATCAGATCTTCCCTGGTTTCGATCATACTGCCATCGCCCAGAGCAACATAGACCGGATAATTGACCAGATCAGCGAGAGCATTCAGGTCTTCAGCGGCTACGGCATCCTGGATCTTTTTAGCGAAAGCGGTAGCATCTTCTGTGGGAACTGCAAAGTTGTCTTCATAGGCTCCTTCCGCCGTAGAGGTGCTTTCGGTGGATGCGGTTTCAGTATTGGCTTCTGTATTGCTTTCTGTAACCTGACTTTCGGAAGCTACGGTGCTTTCCGCAGAGGCAGCAGCTCCGTTTCCCTCATTGCCGCAGGCAGCAAAAGATAATACCATAACAGTGGTTAAAAGTGCACAGATAAATTTGTTTTTCATAATAAAACTCCTTTCGTAATAAAACCATTTCTTACAGGTCTCTGATGATTAGACTGTACAGTCTTCAGAAAAGTTGCATAAGAAATAAATTTTTTTTAAAAGGCGCAAGAAAATTATTTTAGGATGATTTGAGAGCGCACTCCCTAAACAGTGCATTGACTGCCAGTTTATAGTCACTGACATCCGTGGCTTTGCGGATCTTTTTTACGTATTTGTCAGGAGATTCGAAGCTGCGGCTTAAGAAAGTCCAGAGATCCTTCATTTTATACAGAGTATTGGTATCGCCGGACATGATCACCTGATATCCCGCCAGGAGAGAATTATGGAATTCCTTCAAAACATCCAGACAATCTTCCGAAGACGGCAGGGACACCCCATCGAAATCAGTGGAAGCAGCCTTCAACTGCTGTAACAGTCCCGGATTCTGCAAGATCCCCCGACCGATCATGACGGTATCGACCATGGGCAGTTTTTCCAGGACGTACGCGAGTGTCTTCGGAGAGGTAATATCCCCGTTATAACACAGCGGGCATTGTAAGGTGTCGGCAGCTTCCGCAAAAGCCTCCAGATGGGGCACCCCCTGATATCCTTCTTTTTGCAGTCTGGGATGGATGATCAGCTCTTTCAAGGGGAATTTCTGATATATTTTCAGTAACGGAGCCCACTCATCCAAATACTCCATGCCGATGCGGGTTTTGATGGAGATTTCCAACGGACATTTTTCAAAAATTTCGTCCAGAAAAGTCTCCAGTTCCCGGGGCGTACCTAAGAACCCGGCACCGCGATTTCTTGCTACCACTGTTCCGGAAGGGCAGCCCAGATTCAGGTTGACCTCATGGTAGCCGTATCCGGCAAGCTGTTCTGCAAGCGACAGGAATTCCTCTGACTTATTGGTCAGAATCTGCGGCACCGTGTACATGCCCTCGTTATGTTCCGGCAGCACATCGTTGCGCTCTCTGCTGTTCATGTGCCGGTTGGAGATAAACGGGGTAAAATATTTATCCATACCGCCGTAGTAGCGGTTCCAGTTGGTGCGGAAATTATAAGTGGTCAGTCCCTCCATGGGGGCAAGATAATATTTCATAATGCTATATGCCTTTCCGTGACCGGTAAAATAAACCGGTAATGCAAATATCATTATAATAGATAGTGGAAAAAATGAAAAGAAAACAATCTCACAAATACGCAGTAGAACATATGGGAAAAACAAAAAAACCGCGTAGAAATCCGATGCAGAAAATGATAGAATCAAAAAACGTGAAAGCAATATAATAAAAAGATTTCAAGGAGATAATAATTGTGTATAATCAGGATTATAAAGTAGAACTCCCCTGTTTCCCCGAAAGGGAGGTATCCATAGCGGAGTATGGTGCAAAGAGCGGAGAATTCAGTGAGGAAGCCGGCAGGCACAATGCCGAAGCCATCAATCGTGCCATCCATGAGGTGTCTGAGCAGGGCGGTGGTATGGTGAGAATTCCCGCAGGTATCTGGGCGGTGGCACCGATCCGTCTGTTAAGCGGTGTTAATCTGCACCTGGACAGTCAGGCTATGTTAAAATTCATCAAATCGAAAGAGGATTATCCCCTGCGCATTACCAGTTACGAAGGGCAGGACTGCATCCGAACCGTATCTCCGATTACTGCGGAAAATGTGGAAAATATAGCTATCACCGGAGAAGGGATCATTGACGGCAGCGGTGATAAATGGCGACCGGTCAAGAAATTCAAGATGACGGCAAAACAGTGGGATGCGCTGTTTCAGATCAGTCCTTATGTGATCGAGACAAAAGAGACTGAGATTTGGATGCCTACTGAGTCCATTCTGGAAGGCAATCGCCATAACATCCAGGGAACCACCGAAGAGGCACTGGCTGCTGCGGCACCTTATTATGATTTTTACCGTCCGGTAATGGTCAGCCTGCGTTATTGTAAAAAGGTATTGTTACAGGGCGCAACGTTTATGAACTCTCCGGCATGGAACATACATCCCTATTTTTGCGAGGACCTTACTGTGGACGGTGTGAAGATCCGCAATCCGTACTTTGCACAGAATGGTGACGGCATCGATGTAGAATCCTGCACCAATGTGCACATTCACCACAGCACCTTTGAGACCGGTGACGATGCTATCTGCATGAAATCCGGCAAAAATGCCATTGCCCGCAGGATTGAAGGCCCCTGCAGCAATGTCTACATTCATGATTGTCTCGTGAATGAAGGCCATGGTGGTTTTGTCATCGGCAGCGAGATGTCACGTGGGGTAAAAGATATTCTGGTGGAGAACTGTACTTTCGTGGGAACCGATGTGGGTGTCCGCATGAAGAGTGCGCTGGGACGCGGCGGTGTAGTGGAAAACATCACACTCCGCAATATCCATATGAGCGAGATCAAGGGCGAGGCAGTGATCCTTACGATGTCTTATGTCCTGAATTCTCTGAACCGTAATGAGACCATTGCCATGGAAAATGAGGAGGACATTCCGTATTTCAGAGATTTGTCTATGGAAAATATCGAAGTCACCGGCTGCAGACAGTTTACGAAACTTGAGCCCCTGCAGGGCAGACCGGAGACGATCCGGAATGTTGTGGTGAATGGACAGAAGCTGGTGTAAGGTTCCAGACAGGAAACAGATTTTTGCTACTCACGGGAAACTTTTTGTAGCATAATAGCAGGAGGTAATGATTATGCCATGTACAACCATATTAGTAGGAAAAAAAGCATCTTATGACGGATCCACCATGATCGCCCGGAACGATGATTCCCCCTCCGGACAGTTTACCCCGAAGAAATTTGTGGTGGTACATCCGGAAGAACAGCCGAGAAAATATAAATCTGTGCTTTCTCATGTGGAGATCGATCTGCCCGAGGAGGCTTTGCGTTATACCGCAGTGCCCAATGCGCTGGAGGGAGAAGGTATCTGGGCGGCACACGGTATCAATGCGGCAGGTGTGGGCATGACGGCCACGGAGACTATCACTTCCAATGCCAGAGTCCTGGGAGCAGATCCGTTGGTGGAATATGTTCCGGCGCAGGATGGTGCAGAAGAGATTCCCGGAGGTATCGGTGAGGAGGACATTGTATCTGTGGTGCTCCCTTATATTCATAGTGCCAGAGAAGGTGTCACGAGGCTGGGAAGTCTGTTGGAAAAATACGGCACCTATGAGATGAACGGGATTGCTTTTTCCGATAAAAACGAGATCTGGTGGCTGGAGACGATCGGCGGTCATCACTGGATTGCCCGCAGAGTGCCGGATGAAGCATATGTGGTGATGCCGAACCAGTTCGGAATCGATGCTTTTGATCTGGAGGATGCCCTGAACGCACAGGAGAATCATATGTGCTCTGCGGATCTGAAAGAGTTTATCGAAAAGCATCATCTGGATCTGTCACAGGACGGCAGCTTTTCTGCCAGAGATGCCTTTGGCAGCCATGACGATTCCGACCATGTATATAATACCGCAAGAGCCTGGTACATGCTGCGGACCCTGAATCCCCGGACACTCGTCTGGGATGGTCCGGATGCGGACTACACTCCTTTTTCGGATGATCTGCCCTGGTGCATGGTGCCTGAGAAGAAGATCACGGTGGAGGATGTAAAATACGTGCTGTCTTCCCATTATCAGGGAACCCCCTATGATCCGTATGCTTCGTATGGGGATAAAACTATGTGCGGAGCATACCGTTCCATTGGCATCAACCGTAATGATGTCATGGCTCTGATCCAGATGCGCCCGGAGGGCGAGCCGCTCCAGTGGTTGGCGTTTGCATCCAATGCATTTAATGTACTGGCTCCGTTCTACACTGACATAGATACGACACCCGGCTACATGTCCGGAACCACCGGAAAAGTCTCCACCGAGAACTTCTACTGGATGAGCCGTATGATCGCAGCCATGGCCGATGCTTCTTATAGCAAATCCGTGTTCCATATCGAACGTTATCAGGAAAAGGTGGCAGCGAAAAGTCACGAGCTCCTGAACCGTTACGATACATTGCTGGAGCAGGAGACCGATGAGGAAACTCGTAAAAAAATACAGGAAGAGGCCAACGAAAAGATTGCGGGGATGCTTCAGTGTGAGGCAGCCGATACTCTGGACAAAGTCCTGTATGAACTCAGTGGGCAGATGAAAAACGCCTATGCCAGATCGGATGCGTAAATGTTCCGGGGGGATCTGCTGGCAGGCATCTTCTCCGCGGATGCTGCAGTGGACATTGTTCTGAATGTGGCATTTTTCCTCTAGCTGGGACATGCTGCCAAGCGTAGTTAATGGAAAGATACGAAAGCATAGCCGCACATAGGCATAGTGAGGCTCATTGCGGTGGACTGCCGTCTTCCATTCAGGGAGTTCATTGTTTTAAAGTTTTTACACCAAACTAACTTGAAAGTTAGTGAAATAATCCCGTAGCCCTTGGCAGGGTATAAGAAACGCGACACGCTCGCGCTCTGTCGCAGAGCGTAACGGTACATAAGCGAGGAAAGTACCCTCGCTAAGTACCGACGTCTGCTTACGGTCTGCTT
>NZ_VUMU01000012.1 GCF_009695995.1 Waltera intestinalis | reverse complement strand
CAAACGTGTATCCATATGGAATATCCTCCTCGGTTTAAAAAGTGTAAAAAGTTGTGAACTTTTTCAGCTTTTTCAATTATCTCAACCGAGAGGTGTTTACTCAAGATGCGAGTTATTTACCTGATACAAATCATATTCATTTTTATCGAGGGTAGTCCGGTTAATAAATCAGTGAAATATCAAAATAGGGGTACAATGGGGGTACAAATACCATTCTCATTCCCCAAAAGCCTTGATTTTAAGCCACTTCAGACAAAAGTACGGATTCTGCCGTGGCATATAAATAATACTTTAATTTTATCTTGCATATCCTTGATTTTCCTTGATTTATGGGGTTTTCAGCCATTTTCCTAACAGAATGATTTATAGCTTTTTACGGCATATCTTGGTATAAAATAGCATATCTTTTACCTCAAAATTAGTAAAATAATTAGTAAATTGGACTTTTTTAATGAATTTACTAATCGCTAAAATGCAGTGTTTTCAATGGTTTTGCTTATTTTTAGTAAATTCAACATTAGTAAATTCGATTTTACTAATCAAGCATTACATACTTTTTTCATTTCTTCCTCTGCATCATCAATTCCAAGATGGGTATAAAGCACTAATCTGCATAGCGCAACTCCTCCTTAATACACATTAAACCTTAAACTCATTGTATTCCACGGAGAATTTGCCGATGTAGAGTTTGCTGTGAATGTTCCAGATTCGTATTCATTTCCTTCATATGTCCAAAGGCAATAATATCCATCTACGATATTATCACTGTCAATGAATATAGGTTCAGTAGCCGTCAATGTCATTCTGATACCGTTAAAATATGCAAATCTGGTTTTAGCATCTATAAGCATTTGAAGATTATAAGCGGGTGTATTATCAATTCCATTAAAAACCGTATAATTATCCATCAACATTACATTCTGGTAGAAAGCATTTTCATTCGAGTCAATAGACAATGCTAAATTAGTTTCATTTATTTTTCCTATTAATTTCTTAAACTTTCCAGCACTCATCTTATATGTGGAATCGTATGTATTTTCCTCTTCACGAATAATACCTGCTATCAAGGAATCTAATAAAACAGATTTATTTTGGTTATGAGGCATTAAATTTAAACCTGATATTCTTGCTAAGACATCATAAACATCATACTTTTTTATCTCGTCAGATATGTCCTTCAATTCATCTATCGTTTCTTGACTTTCAAATATATCACCAAACTTCATGATTTCATTAAAAAAATCCATATTTTCCCCTTTCTGTATATATAATCACTTTATTCAAATAACTCAAAACCTATAAAAATAACCTCACCAGACAACATTCCAGTGAGGTCATATAATCACGCTTTCTGTTTAGGTACAAACTCAATCTTAAGAGCCATTCCCATACCATCCGCTAATCTTTTAAGCAAATTAACCGAAGGATTCCTTGTTCCATTCTCAAGCTTGCTGATATCTGCCTGGTTAATACCAGTACGTTCTGCAAGCTCCTTCTGTGTCATATTCTGAGAAGTACGAGCATCTACGATAGCTCTTATAACATCCATCTCAGGCTGAATAGCTTCATATTCTTTTCTGAACTCATCATCTTTTAACTGCTTAGAAAGCATATCATCAAATGTTCTCATCCTTCATCACCCTTTCTATGAAATCTTTTCTTCTATCCTTTGCAATCTGAATCTCCTCTTTAGGAGTTTTCTGTGTTTTTTTAACAAATCCGTTCGTCAGTATTATTTTCCCCTCATAATAGAAAAAATATAAGACTCTGGTAATATCACTCCCGAATTTACAACGCAATTCAAATATTCCGTCATCTAGATGTTTACTGTAAGGTTCTCTAAGCATATTTCCTTTTTCTTGTAATATACCCAGCAATCCAAATATTTTAGCTCGCATCTTAGGATTAACAGAATCCAGAAATTCTTCTACTGGGACTTCGCCACTTTCCTTTTCATATGCTATCAGTTTAAATTCTGTCATATAATCTCCTTTGTAAATATTATATGGCATATATACCATAATGTCAATTATCCATTTAAAGTAACCATACCGAGCTATTTCTCAAAATACGTGTAGTAAGTGTGTAGTAGAGCACTTTTCTAGCCAAGGAATGGCTTAAATTCAGAGATACGCAAACCGGTGCTTTGCCGTTAATGCGTCACGCTTTACAACGTCATCTATCAACACCTTTGCACATTCAAAATCAAACGGATTTTTCCGAAGCAAATCATTGTCCACAGCCATTGCAAAAGCAGGTCTTACTACATCTGTCTTCTCTTTGGTGATTGCAGTGATTCTATTCTCTTCCGTCGTCTGTTTCTCCGTAATATTTCTCTTTTATGCGGTTCCATAAAATTTAAGCCGCAGCTCTCGCCACGGCTTCATCACTTTTAATATATGCCTACATTACAGCCACGAGGATTACCTCCAGCCAACCGGCTTAACGCTCTAACCTTTCTCATGGATTTCAACACATTTCTATGTCTACATACGCACATGGATGTAATTCAATTTCTGCATCTTGCACATATTCATTGTAATCCTTTATAAGTTCTGCATACGACCAGGCTTGATAGCTTGGATGTACTACCCTCCTGTTCGCACCTCCTGTGTATGTTTCAACAATCGCATCTTGACCTTCAATTGCCTGCAATTTTTCCCATTGTTTTAATTCAATAATGATAACATTTCCTTTATTGTTTTTATCATATCCGGAAATCAAAAAATCTACTCTTTTTGATGTTATATTCTATTGCAACTCCGACGTCTGAAGGAATATTAGAATCATTCAAGGTAATGTACATTTCCTTCAGAGAATTTCTCCAGGAATTGAGTTCACTTAAACCGGTGGTACGATTCATTTTATTTTTTATCGCATTATATAGCTTAGTTTCTAAAACATCATTTTCTGTATCCACCATAAAACCTGCTTTCAATCCATTGTATATTAACATTTTTCCTCCAAAAATGTGTATAAAACCTATATCTATCAATCTGCAATGTAGAGGCAGGGTTCTTGGATGCTCTTGCCACAAAAGAAGGTTCCTCTATTTCCCTATTATAACACAGACCGCACATCCATAAAAGACGTGCGGCCTGTTCTATGTTATAATCCCCTTTTACCCGTATGTTTTTGGTACTTCATGTATCATTTATATTATCATATAAAATTTTGTTAGTTATGTCAATGGTATTTCGCCAGGCTTCACACAATTTTTGCAGGGACCATGCCGCATTCGCAGGACTGGTAGAGGGCAGCACTGTGGCTTCCTTCCCTGTAAGCGGCAACTGGTACTTCCGGTACAGTTCTCCCGCCTTATTCCCATTGGTATAGATTCCCGTGATCTTAGATTCCGTCAACATGTGTCGGATATCCGTCGGTTCCACATTCCGTATACTGCTGTCGCTGGAGCCCTTGATATCGCAACTTTGGATCACATCCCAGATGGCTATATGATGTGCAAGGAGCATCGCCTTTTTCTCTTCAATGGTCTCCGGCACCGGTTCCCCACACAGATTTGCCATTACTTTCCAGAAACGGTTCTGTTTATGTCCATAATAGAAGTGATTCTCCCGCGACTTCACAGATGGCAAGGTACCCAGAATCAGCACCTCCGAATCTGCATCATACACCGGTGCAAAGGTGTGCTCAATATGTTCATATTCCATCGTTTTCGCTGCTCCTATCTGTCGTGCTCCAGTCTCCATTTGATACACCTGGTAAGGTAATCCACATACTCCTCATTCTTGCACATTTCCTTGCCGGGCGTATCGGAGATCTTCGCCACATCCATGCCGTTGCAGGCTGTCGTCTTCATAACGATATTCAAAGGCTCCTCACAGGTATCGTTGGAAATATAAGTGCCGATCCCGAACGCCACCGTCACGCGATCCTTGAAAGTCTTCCGCAGCTTATCCGCCCGTGCGAAATCCAGGCTGTCACTGAACAACAGTGTCTTACGCTTTGGATCGATCCCCAGAGCCTCATAATGGGCGATCAGCTTCTCGCCCCAGGCAAAGGGATCCCCGCTGTCATGCCGCACTCCGGAAAACAGGGTGGAATAGGTCAGCTGAAAATCTTTCAGGAAACAATCTGTAGTGATAGTGTCCGTCAGAGCGATGCCGTTTAATACACCATACTCCTTCACCCAGGCATCCAGGGCATACCAGTTGGAATATGCCGGATTGTGCTTGTGATTGCCCTGCCCGGTACACATGATCCATTCATGCGCCATGGTACCCACCGGTGTCACATTCCATTTTTTCGCCAGATAGACATTGGAAGTACCGATGCAGGCAGAATCCTGATAGTCCTTATTGTGCGCCACCAGCTCCTGCACCGCCAGTTCCTGTGTCTCCGCGGACAGGCGGCGCCGCAGGCCAAATTCACTGAAGTTGCCTAAACAATAGGTCCCATCTACAAGTTTCTGAATCTTATCCTCCAACCGCTCCCGGAAGGAAGCATACAGTCTGTTATAATCATAATTCATCCGGAAAAATACTTCGTTGACGATGGCAAGAGTCGGGATCTCATACATGGAAGTATTTAACCAGGAGCCTTTTGTCTCGATGGTCAGACCGCAGGCTGCATCCCTTCCAATCTCAAAATCTTCGTATCTGGGCTGCCACAGGCGCAGGAAATCCACATAGGAACCTTTGATCCATTTTACATTTTCCAGATAATTCAATTCTTCCTCCGTAAAACGTAAGTCACAATACGCCCGGATCTGCGCCTTGATCTCTTCCACCATCTCCGTTGTAAAAAGTACATCTGTATTCCTGCATTTAAACGTCCAGGTAGTCTTATACGCGCTGAACTGGTGGTAAATGCACTGCCCCATAGAGAACTTATACATATCGTTTTCCAGTAAACTGTTGATGATCTGTGGTAATGTCATGGTTTTTCCTCTTTCTCTCTTAGATTCACAACTGTGTAAGAGCCAAAGGTTGGCTTTTTCACCGTGATCACTAATACTTTCTTTGCCATGTTCCCTCTCCTGTACTCGTTTTTCTATAATAGTCTGCACAAAAAGCAGGCAACCGCATCCTGCGACTACCTGCTTCTCTTACTTACAGAAATAATTTCTTCACTTTTTCCGCGTCAAATACGACTTCTGTTAATCCGTCCACTTCGATCTGATACAGGGCATTGGCAGCCAGATGCTCCGCCGCCTGCTCGAGATCACGGATACCGCTGGTGTTGGAATAGATCTCCACCACCGCATCCAGTCCCTCTTCGGTGATAGTGCACTCATTTGCCTGCAGTCCGATGCGTTTCAGTACCTTTGGCAAGGCAAATCTGGAGAAAATGATCTTCTTCTCCTCCGGTGTGTAATCCGGTATATCGATCACTGCAAAACGCGACATTAACGGGGCACTGATCTGCTCCTTATCGTTAGCCGTTGCAATCGGATAGACCCCGAAGGTCGGCACAGTACATTCCATATAGTTGTCCGTAAATCCCAGATTATCCAGCAAGGTAAGCAGTACATCCGCCGGATTGCCGTTACCTTTGCCGCTGGCCGCTTTGTCTAGCTCGTTGATGATGAATACCAGATTGGACTCTCCCGCCATGGAAAAAGCTTCCATGATGATACCGGGTTTGGCATTGGCGTAGATCCTGGAGCTTCCGGTCAGCTGCTCCGGATCGTTGATGGAACTCATATCCAGTGTAGTCCAGGGAAGCTTTAAAATCCTTGCCACCGCATAAGCAATCTGGGATTTACCGGTTCCCGCCGGTCCCACCAGAAGCAGACCATAGGCCGGTAAAGTGTGGGTACGGTTGATCTGGATGATGGTCTCCATAATACGCTGTTTGACCCGCTCCATGCCGTACAATTCCTCATCCAGGATCCGTCTGGCTTCCACGGGGTCAATAGCCTCAAAATAGTTGCCCTTCCACTGAATGTTCATCATAATGGACAAGGCTCTCTGTGCATGCCTTCTCTCCTCGGGAGATACCTCGTGGGATCTTGCCACTGCCAGGTTTCTTCTCGCCCACAGGCGGATATTTTCCGGCATGGTCCTTCCGGCACAGGTCATGAAATCGGAGATACTCTGAAGGCTGGTAAGTTTCATATCATCGCCGTCTTCCCCTTCGTCCTCGCCCTGTTCTTCTTCCGCAGGAGCACTGCTTAAAAACAGCCGCTCCATCATGAATTGTAAAAATCCATCCTCTGCAGACAGCTTGGTACCCCCACCGAAAGCTGTCTCTCGGATCTTATATACTGCATAGCCGTCATTCCTGTTTTCTCCGGAGAGACGCACGTTAATGTGGTTCTCACCAAGCCAGCGAATCAGACTGACAAAACGGGCATCAATCTGCAAAATATCGGCATAAGCGCTGCTGCCTTCCTCTTTAAATTCGAAATTGGTCCGTTTGCTCTGATTACCGAATACACCTACGGCATGATGGTTCCATTTTTCACTGCTGTTATCCAGGATCAAAATCGGTTTCTCCGCAGAGGCTGATCCCTCATTGGAGCGAAACGTAGTATAGGTGCATACGGGATCCTGCTTCTTTTCATTTTCCGGAGTACTGCTGAAATCAAATACCGGCATGCTTAACCTCCTTTTTTCTCGCCTGAATCTTCTCCTCATCGATCAGTTTGAACTGTTTTACAAGATTGGTCATATTCTCAGACTGCGCCAACAGTTCTTCACTGGTAGCAGAGAGCTCTTCTGCTGCCGCAGAATTGGACTGTACGATCTCGGAGATCTGGTTCACACCGCTCTCTGCCTGATTCATGGCATCCGCCTGGGTAGCTGCGATCTGGGTCAGTTCCTCGGAATCCTGTGCGATCTTGCGGACACCGTCCACGATAGTGCTTAAGGTCTGGGATACATGATCCACAGCTTCATTGCCGGCATGGATCTCCTCCAGGGTATCGCCGATCAGATTTCTGGTATTGACTGCGGACTGAGCACTCTGCTCTGCCAGCTTACCGATCTGGTCTGCCACAACAGCAAAGCCTCTGCCTGCTTCTCCGGCTCTGGCTGCTTCAATGGAAGCATTCAGGGACAGCAGATTGGTCTGGCTTGCAATATCTTCGATCTCGCCGATGATATTGCTGATCTTCTCGGAAGTTTCATTGATCCGACCCATGATTTCCATCAGGTGATTCATTTCGGTACGTCCTTCATCCGCCTTAGCTGAATATTCCTGTGCCTGTCTGCTGGAATTCTTCGTATGTTCTGCGGTATTGTCTACCATAGAAGTAATATTGGTAATCGTCGCCTGAAGCTCCTGTACGGCTCCTGCCTGCTCGGTTGCCCCCTCAGCCAGAGACTGCGCCGCATCTGCCAGACTTCCGGCACCCATGGATACTTGTCCGGATACTTCATTGACATTGTACAGTGCCTCATTCATCTTATACTTAATATCTCTCAGCGCTTCTTTTAGTTCATCCAGATCGCCCACATAGAGATCGGGATAACGGAACTTCACTGTCCAGTCGCCGTTTGCCATAGCATTTAATGCCTGGTTGATATCCTCGATGATCATCCTGAGGTTTGTCGCCATTGCTGTAGCCGCACGGTTCATCGCTGCCATTTCGTCCTCTGTCTCCACTTTGGGGAAATCAGATGTCAGATCACCTGCTGCGAAGCCATCCAGTCTGTCTGCCAGCGCTTTCAGCGGTCCGGCGATTCCTTTGGCTATTCTTTTTCCCACCTTTTCAGATCCTGCAAAGCCTACCCCGATGATCAGAAGGATTACGATAAAAATAACTACACAGAAAACATTCAGCTTGGCTTCCATGGCATTTCCGTTCGTTACACTGCTGTCCAACAGGCTCGTCATATCTGCATAGACCTGCTGGAACACGGGATCCATCTGTTCGCCTGCCATCTGCTGTGCCTGCATCCGCTTAGCAGGCTCGGAAGCTGTTCCCAGTTCCAGTATCTGTGCCTCGATCTGCTGATAAGAAGCTACGCCATCCTTGATCTGCTGGTAGGTAGCTCTTCCCTCATCCGTGATCATATCATCTTCCAGGGCACTGATATAGGTATCCAGCTGTTCCGCCGTCAGGTCATGGGCATTTTTTGCTTTAGCAATCAGCGTATCGTCATCATAGCCGATGGCGGCACGGGTCTCGCTCCGCATCTCCGCGATAACGATCATCGCCTTACCGATGTCACCCTGTGCGAAACCGTAATGGCGCAACGCATAGGAATACTGGTAACTAACGATTCCCATGGCGACACAGGCAATAATACCTGTTGCACTTAATAATAGAGAAATTCTGCGAAATACACTCATTAACCGCTTTTCGATGGGGAGCTTACTTAACTTATCTGATCTGTTCATTCCAATATTCCATCCTTTCCGTAAACTGTGAATAAAAATCTGTTGTCCCTTTGTACGGAAATAAATAAAACAGACGCAACAGCAGCAGATTTTCCTCCTGCTGTTTCCCTTCGTCTTCTCCTGTCAGTCTCTCTTCCATGGCATGTAACAGGTCATGCCATTGTAGGGTAAATTGCTGGTTTCTCGTCAGATCCGGAGTATCGATCCATTTACTGACTTTTATCTTGCTGCGGTTCTCCTTCGCACATTCCCCGGTCTGGAGAAAATAGGAAAATCCTCCGTTTTCATAATATCTTCCCAGCGGAAACAGCCGGCAGATTCCAGGCCGGTACGGATGGATGCTACATCTTCCTTCCTCATCCAGATAAGCGCAGGCTTCCTTGGTCCCCTGCATTTTCAGATTCGGTAAGATCACACCATCCACCACATTGAGCTCCACCGATGCCGCTAATAGTTCCTGCATGCTTTTCCCCATTCCTGTAGTCATCCGGTACACATCATAGGGATCCAGGATAATGGAATTGCCCATGCCGTGACAACACCGGGAACAGCCATTGCAACCACCGCAATCCGCTTTCACCATATCACTTGCTTTGTATAAACGGCCGTCGGATATCTCCGCAAGACTTACATTTCGCTTCATATCTACACCATCAGCCTCTCTGTGCCTTGCGTTCCATGATCTCCTTCAGGCTCTCCGTGTAAGGAGCTCTCGCCACCCCGTATTCCGTGACAATTCCGGCGATCAGTTCATGGTCTGTCACATCGAATGCCGGATTGTAGACCTTTACACCCTCCGGAGCCATGCGCTCCTTGTACCACATCTCAGTAACTTCTTCCGCCTTACGCTGCTCGATGCAGATATCCGCACCGGTGGCAGTCGCCATATCAATCGTGGAAGTCGGTGCACAGATGTATACCGGCACACCGTACTGTTTTGCCACTGCTGCCACCACGCTGGTACCGATCTTGTTCGCAGTATCTCCGTTAGCTGCCACTCTGTCACAGCCTACGAACACTGCCTGCACCCAACCCTTGGACATGACGGAAGCGGACATATTGTCACAGATCAGTGTCACATCCACACCTGCGGAATGCAGTTCAAACGCAGTCAGTCTGGCTCCCTGTAACAGCGGTCTGGTCTCATCCGCAAATACATGGAAGTTGTAACCTCTCTCCTGTCCCAGATAAATCGGTGCGGTTGCGGTACCGTATTTTACGGTTGCAAGTTGTCCTGCATTACAGTGGGTCAGAATACCATCTCCCGGTTTTACCAGTTCCAGTCCAAACTCTCCGATTTTGCGACATACTTCCACATCTTCCGCCCGAATCTGCAGTGCTTCGTCATGCAGGATTTCCTTCACTTTTGCGACAGTCTTGTGCTCTTCTCTACCAGCCTTTACAGCCACAGCATCCATGCGCTTCAGTGCCCAGGACAGATTAACTGCGGTGGGTCTGGAAGAATCCAGATATTCCTTATATTCTGTGAATTTCTGATAAAATTCTTCGAAGTCTTCCGTCTCGATGCGATTCGCCAGCAGGTAGATGCCCAATGCCGCCGCTACACCGATGGCCGGGGCTCCCCGGACCTTCAGCAGATAGATAGCATCCCACATCTCCTGTGCCGTATGTAATGCGATCAGTTCGATCTTACCCGGAAGCAGGGTCTGGTCTATGATGATCACCGCATCCTGTGCTTCGTCCAGTGCTACGGTATCGTAATCGAGGATGTTTTTTTGTTTTTCCATGTGTACTCCTTTATTTTCAGCATCCTTTTGCTACAATTGATGCATTAATTTTCGTGTCTGATAATATCTGCGAACTCCGCTTTCGCTGCTTTCGCAAGGTCATCCGGTTTCAATTGGATCTGAGAGCCGATCCTGCCGCCGCTGACATAGATTTGTTCCTGTGTCTTCGCACTTTCATCAATTCTGGTCACATACTTTTTTTTCATGCCGATGGCTGTGCATCCGCCGCGGATGTAGCCGGTGATGGCATTGATGTCTTTTACGTGGATCATCTCCACGCTTTTTTCTCCGACGGATTTCGCTGCTTTTTTCATATCCAGCTCCTCCGCAATGGGGATGACGAATACAAAATAATTCTTGCTGCTGCCCACGGTGACCAGCGTCTTGTAGACCTGCTCATAGGGCAGGGACAGCTTGTCTGCTATCTGAAGCCCATCCACGAATTCCTCGCACTCATAGGTGTGATGGGTATAAGGAATCTTCAGAGATTCCAGGATACGCATGGCGTTGGTTTTTACTTCTTTTTGTTTTGCCATAAAATATCATCTCACATTCTTGCTCTGTATGATACCTGCGGATTGCTCCACAATCCCACCCAATATTCGCATATCGTGGGATTATCATCCCTCTTTTATGCTCATATCGGGGCGGGTCCCAAGGTCTTTCACCCACTTATGAGCAAGCTCATGTGGGCTTAGACCTTTTGACCCTGGTATCATTATATTTTACTATGTAAGCGTCCGAAGTGCAATATAAAACCCTCCCTGAGATCAACAGGGAGGGTTCGAATATCCGTCAAAAAACGGCTCTTAGTTCGCTGCCTTCTCAGCCTTTGCAGCCTTCAGCTGTTCGGTCAGAGCGGGAACGATCTTGTTCAGATCTCCTACGATACCGTAGTCAGCTACATCGAAGATAGGAGCTGTCTCATCCTTGTTGATGGCAACAATGAGATCAGACTCTTCCATACCTGCTACGTGCTGAATAGCACCGGAGATACCGATTGCGAAGTAGATCTGAGGACGAACGGTCTTACCGGTCTGTCCAACCTGCAGATCCTTGGGCTTCCAGCCGTTATCTACAACTGCACGGGAGCAGGATACGGTACCGCCCAGAACTTCTGCCAGATCCTCCAGAATCTTGAAGTTCTCTGCGCTGCCAACTCCACGTCCACCGGATACCAGAATCTTGGCATCCATGATGTCAACGGTATCGGATACAGCCTTAACGACTTCCTTGATGGTTACATATTTGTTGTTCGGAGTAAATCCGGGATTGTACTCTTCGATCACAGCCTTTGCACCTGCGATAGGAGCGATCTTCTGCATAACGCCGGGACGAACGGTTGCCATCTGAGGTCTGTTGTCAGGACATGCGATGGTAGCGATGGTGTTACCACCGAATGCAGGACGGGTCATCAGCAGCTGATTGTGCTTCTGCTCCTGTCCGGGGATAGCAACGAGAGGGAAATCACCGATTTCCAGTACGGTACAGTCTGCGGTCAGACCGGTCTGAACTCTTGCGGAAACAGTAGGTCCCAAGTCACGTCCGATAGCGGTTGCACCTACCAGAACGATCTCAGGCTTATATTTCTCAATAACAGATGCCAGTGCATGTGCATAAGGCTCGGTTCTGTAAGTCTCCAGTTCGGGATCATCTACGAGGATCACCTTATCTGCACCATACTCAGCCAGCTTATCAGCCAGTCCTTTTACGTTATAACCGATCAGAACCGCGGTTACCTCGGTCTCCAGCTTTGCAGCCAGCTCTTTACCTTTGCCGAGCAGTTCTAATGCGATACCACTGATCTCATTGTCTACCTGCTGGGCGAACACATATACACCCTTGTATTCTTCAATATTATTGGTTACCATGGTTTGCCTCCTATATTAGATGATGTGCTTTTCTTTGAATTTAGCAACAATGTAAGCTGCTCCGTCTTCGGGTGAATCGGGAACGATCTTCTCACCTGCGCCCTTACGAACCTTATCGGATGCCTTTGCGATCTTGGTAGGAGATCCCTTCAGACCAAGGTTGCTGTCATCAACATCTTTCAGATCAGCTCTGCCCCAGGTAGTGATCTCTGCCTTGCATGCATCGAAGATTCCGCCGGGAGTCATGTAACGAGGCTTATTCAGTTCGGATAATGCAGTGATCAGGCAGGGCATCTTAGCTTCTACTACATGATATCTGTCATCATACTGTCTCTGAACGATCACCTTGTCTCCCTCAACCTTAATGTCCTGTGCATAAGAGATTACGGGAAGTCCGAGATGCTCAGCGATCTGAGGACCAACCTGTGCGGTATCGCCGTCGATTGCCTGACGTCCGGTAATGATCAGATCATAATCGATATTTCTCAGTGCACCTGCGATGGTGGTGGAAGTAGCCCAGGTATCAGCACCGCCCAGTACTCTGTCGGTAACCAGGATTGCATTGTCAGCGCCCATAGCCAATGCCTCACGAAGGGCATCTGCTGCCTTGGGAAGACCCATGGTCAGTACGGTAACTTCTGCGCCGAACTCATCCTTCAGCTTCAGTGCAGCTTCCAGACCAGCCTTATCATCGGGATTCATGATAGCAAGCATTGCGCCTCTGTCAAGAGTTCCGTCAGGATTGAATTTAACACCGCCCTTGGTATCGGGCACCTGCTTAATACAAACAACAATCTTCATTGTATTTTCTCCTTACTTTTCTAATTATTCATTCAACAACGCTTACTTCAACAGATCTGCAGAGATAACCATTCTCTGAACTTCAGAAGTACCCTCGTAGATCTCGGTGATCTTAGCGTCACGCATCATACGCTCTACTTCGTACTCTCTGATATAACCATAACCACCGTGGAGCTGGACAGCCTTGGTAGTAACTTCCATAGCAACCTCAGCAGCATACAGCTTAGCCATAGCAGCTTCTACAGAGTAAGAGATCTTAGGATTGGTCTTGTACTCATCCTTCTTGCGTGCAGCCTTGTATACCAGCATCTTGGCAGCCTCAACCTTGGTAGCCATATCAGCCAGCTGGAACTGTGTATTCTGGAATCCGGAAATAGACTTTCCAAACTGCTTTCTCTCCTTGGTGTAAGCAACGGTTCTCTCCAGAGCGCCCTCTGCAATACCCAGTGCCTGGGAAGCAATACCGATACGTCCGCCATCCAGAGTGTGCATTGCGATCTTGAAGCCTGCGCCCTGCTTGCCCAGCATGTTCTCCTTAGGGATACGGCAGTCGGTGAAGATCAGCTCGTAAGTGGAAGAACCCTTGATACCCATCTTCTTTTCCTTGGTACCGAAGGTAAATCCGGGAGTTCCCTTCTCAACGATAAAGGAAGAGATCTCCTTCATCTTTCTGCCTCTCTTCTCTACGATGCCGGTAACTGCGATCACGATATAAACATCTGCTTCTTTACCATTGGTGATGAAGCACTTGGAACCATTGATGACCCACTCATCGCCATCTAATACAGCCTTGGTCTGCTGACCCTGGGCATCGGTACCTGCACCGGGCTCGGTCAGACCGAAAGCACCGATCTTGCGGCCGCTTGCCAGATCAGGAACATATTTCTGCTTCTGCTCTTCGGTACCGAAGGTCATGATAGGATCGATACACAGAGAGGTATGTGCGGAAACGATAACGCCTGTAGTTGCGCAAACCTTGGAAAGCTCCTCAACGCACATAGCATAGGTCAGGGTATCACAGCCCTGTCCGCCATACTCCTTGGGAACAGGAATTCCCATGAAGCCGTACTTAGCCATCTTCTCAACGGTCTCTCTGGGGAAAGTTTCGGTCTCGTCAACTTCCTGTGCAAGAGGTTTTACTTCGTTCTCGGCGAACTCTTTGAACAACTGTCTCGCCATCTCATGCTCTTTGGATAATGTAAAATCCATGATGTTAATCCTCCATTGTTATTTATACTTGGTTGTAATTATCATGATGTCGGGGTCTAAGAACCCCGACTTTGATGCCTACGGATTGTTTATACTTTACTGTGCATCCACAGGAGTCTTGGTGCGGTCTGCATTGTATACATAGAAGCCCTTGCCGGTCTTCACACCAAGGTTGCCGCCACGTACCATCTTACGGATCAGAGGACATGCACGATACTTGCTGTCACCGGTCTCTTTGTACAGAACATCCATGATAGCAAGGCAGATGTCCAGACCTACGAAGTCACCCAGCTCCAGGGGTCCCATGGGATGATTAGCTCCCAGCTTCATAGCGGCATCGATACCTGCGATATCGGATACACCTTCCATCTTGATGAAAGCAGCTTCGTTGATCATAGGGATCAGGATACGGTTAACTACAAAACCTGCTGCCTCGTTCACCTGTACGGGAGTCTTGCCGATCTCTTCGGAGATCTTCTTGATGGTATCCACGGTCTCTGCTGGAGTATTCACACCTGCGATTACCTCTACCAGCTTCATACGGTCTGCGGGATTGAAGAAGTGCATACCGATCATAGGGCGGGTCAGTCCATTGCCGATCTCGGTAATAGAAAGGCTGGATGTGTTGGAAGCGAATACACACTCAGGCTTGCAGATCTTGTCCAGCTCACCGAAGGTGGTCTTCTTTACTTCCATGTTCTCGAATGCAGCTTCTACGATCAGATCGCAGTCTGCACACAGGTCTTCCTTCAGACCCGGAGTGATCTTAGCTACGATAGCGTCAACTGCTTCCTGGGTCATTTTTCCTTTTTCTACCAGTCTTGCATAGCCTTTTACGATCTTGGCTTTGCCGCCTTCAGCCCATTCCTGCTTGATATCGCAGAGAGCTACTTCATATCCGTCTACCTGGGCAAATGCCTTTGCAATGCCCTGTCCCATGGTACCTGCACCGATAATACCTACTTTCATGGTAAATCCTCCTGTTTTTCCATACATTCTATCATTATTTGTAACTATTTATTTTGGAAAGGCTCTTTTACTTTTTCCTTGTTCTTGTCAAGGAAGAAAGCCATGCCATACTTCTGATCTTCTGTCTCGAAGCAATCTCCGAACAGCTTCTCTTCGATGACTACTGCCTGATCCATATCTGCATCCAGGCCATCATTAATAGCCTTCTTGCAGTTGCGTACAGCGATGGGAGCGTTCTTGGCGATGGTCGCTGCCATCTTCTGTGCTGCTGCCAGCATTACTTCCTGTGCGCTCTTTACTACATTGCCATCAGCATCAACCTCGGCGCTGTATACTTCATTTACCAGACCGATTCTGTAAGCGTCTGCTGCCTTGATATTACGTGCGGTGTAGATCATCTGCTTTGCCATGCCTGCACCTACCAGACGAGCCAGTCTCTGGGTTCCACCGAAGCCGGGAGTGATTCCCAGTCCTACTTCGGGCTGTCCGAATACTGCATTATCGGAACAGATTCTGATATCACAGCTCATGGAGATCTCACATCCACCACCCAGAGCGAAGCCGTTGACAGCTGCGATCACGGGAATGGGGAAGGTCTCGATCTTGCGGAACACATCGTTACCCTTCTTGCCGAATGCTTCGCCTTCTGCCTTGGTCAGGCTACTCATCTCTCCGATATCTGCGCCTGCTACGAAGGACTTAGCACCTGCACCGGTGATCACCAGGCAGCGAACCGTTGCCAGATCTACTGCATCCAATGTAGCGTTCAGTTCATCCAGCACCTGAGAATTCAGTGCGTTCAGTGCTTTCTCACGGTTAATGGTGATGGTTGCCACATTACCATTCTGCTCATACAAAATGTAATCCATGTTTTTACCTCATTTCACATTTCTATTCGTGTTTTCAAAACCACACTAAGGCGATAGAGATTCTACCGCCCCAGCGAATATTTATAAAATTAATCCTCGATCTTAACGATGGTGGAGCAGCCCATGCCACCGCCGATGCACAGAGTAGCCAGACCGGTCTTGGCACCTCTTGCCTGCATCTCATGCAGCAGAGTTACCAGGATACGGCATCCGGAAGCTCCTACGGGATGACCCAGTGCAATAGCACCACCGTTGGGGTTCAGCTGCTTATCTACATCAATACCCAGTTCCTTACCAACTGCTACGGACTGAGCTGCGAATGCTTCGTTAGCCTCGATGATATCGAAGTCTTCGATCTTCATACCGGTCTTAGCCATTACCTTCTTGGTAGAAGCCACAGGACCGATACCCATAACCTCAGGGCGAACGCCTGCCAGAGCGCCTGCTACGAAAGTAGCCATAGGCTTAACGCCCAACTCCTTAGCCTTCTCCTCGCTCATTACAACGATAGCAGCTGCGCCGTCGTTGATACCGGAAGCGTTACCTGCGGTAACGAATCCACCGGGATTGATAGCACGAAGCTTAGCCAGACCTTCGATGGTAGATCCGTGACGAGGACCTTCATCGGTATCGAATACGATGGTCTCTTTCTTCTTCTTAACTTCCACGGGAACGATCTCTGCCTTGAAAGCACCGTTCTTCTGAGCTTCTTCAGCCTTTAACTGGCTCTTTAATGCGAACTCGTCGAGTTCTTCACGGGTAAGTCCCCACTCTTCGCAGATATTGTCTGCGGTCTTAATCATATGATAATCATTGAAAGCGTCCCAAAGTGCATCTTTGATCATGGTATCTACCATGGTTGCGTTACCCATACGATAACCATAACGTCCCTGAGGAATTGCGTAAGGAGCCATGGACATGTTCTCCATACCACCTGCTACTACGATGTCAGCGTCACCTGCCATGATCATCTGTGCAGCCTGGTTCACACAGTTCAGACCGGAACCACACACCACGTTCATGGTAACTGCGGGAACTTCAATGGGAAGTCCTGCCTTGATCGCAGCCTGACGTGCTACGTTCTGTCCCTGACCTGCCTGGATAACACATCCCATATATACCTGGTCAACTGCTTCGGGAGCAATGCCTGCTCTCTTCAGAGCCTCCTTGATCACGATAGCACCCAGCTCCGGTGCAGGAGTTGTGCTTAAGGTTCCACCCATAGTACCGATCGCGGTACGGCAAGCGCCTGCTAATACAACTTTCTTTGCCATTTGTTTGTCCTCCATTTTTTTGTTTTGCTTGGTTTGCTTTCTGAAATGTTTTTAGATTGTTATTTTTTTATCATTTCACTGTTCCTATTTTAACATAGCGAAATCGGTTTTGCAATGATTTTGTCAAAAAAATAACAAAATAACTGATGCAATTTTAAACAGCCTGCCGTAAGTCCGGCAGGCTGTCTGTCATTGCTTATTTAATTGTACCTTTTTACACTGTTTTTACGGCTTATACTTCCGGCTCGATCAGTCCGTAAGTGTCGCCTTTCCTCTTGTAAACTACGTTCACCTGATCAGTCTCTGCATTACAGAATACGAAGAAGCTGTGTCCCAGAAGTTCCATCTGGATGCAGGCATCCTCGGGATACATAGGCTTGATATCGAATTTCTTGGTACGAACGATCTTGATCTCCTCATCATCCGTATAGTCATTCTCTACATAGGCTTTGCTAAAAGAAGCGGCCGCCTGCTGTTTGTCAACGATCTTGTTCTTATATTTTTTCAGCTGTCTCTCAATGATCTCTTCTACCAGATCAATGGATACATACATATCGTTGCTTACCTGCTCCGAACGGATAATACTTCCCTTAACCGGAATGGTTACTTCAATTTTCTGACGATCCTTTTCAACGCTTAATGTTACATGTACTTCTGTATCGGGATTGAAATACTTGTCCAGCTTGCCGATCTTTTCCTCCACTGCTGCTCTTAATCCTGGTGTAACTTCGATGTTTCTGCCAACAATAATAAACTTCATGCTGATCATCCCTTCCAAGTATTTATTTACAAAGATCACTGTAGCAACCCTTGCATTTATTGTATAGTCATTATAGCATAATAGTGCAACGTTTTGCAACAATTTGAGGAGTTTTTTACTTGTTTTTGACATTCTGTATGTCAACCTTAAAATCGACAAATCGTGTCAATTTCTGATTTTTATTACATCTTCACAAAACATTTGTTCCTGCTTTTTTGTAAAATCCTCATCTCAGAATCACCTTTTTTTCTGTGGATAATGTGTATAACTTGGTGTATAAGTAACTTTTATCCTATTTTAGGGCTTTTTCAATGTGGATAACTTTCTATGTATTTTTGCTGTTATTTTATCGTTATTACGCATCTGTATGTTTTTTTGTATACTTTGTATAGTTTTGTTTTGTCAATCCTTTTTTCATCGCGTAATAATATTTTGACAAATTGCACAATTCAGTGTACAACTCTATATGTTTTATCCCATTAGCGCACTTTGGGCATACATACAAAAAAGGCACTGTGTATTTTCACACAGTGCCTTAGTTTTATTGTTACGATTAGAATATCCGTCGAACTGCCAGTACCTTCTTATAATCAGCATTTGAAACGATAATACCGGTCTTGGCGGTAGATGCATGAACGATCTGACCATTACCGATATACAGTGCTACATGACCGGAATAACAGATCAGGTCTCCTGCCTGTGCATTAGCCAGTCCGTCAACTGCTGCACCCTGGCTGCGGTCTGCGGAAGAGGAATGAGGAAGGCTTACACCGAAGTTCGCATATACACTCATTACAAATCCGGAACAGTCGGTACCGTTAGTCAGGCTGGATCCGCCGTATACATAAGGATTACCAACGAACTGTAATGCATAGTTGGCAACTGCAGTACCCATCTCGCTGTCTCCGCTGGCTGTATAGGTAACTGCGGGGGCACTACCGGAAGAACTCTTACTGCTTCCCGCTGCCTTCGCTGCCGCTGCGGCGCGGGCTCTTTCTCTCTCTTGCTTCTCCTTAGCCAGACGCTTTTCTTCCTCCTCCTTGGATTCCGCTTCAACGAACTCCGTATGAAGAGAAACAAATTCTGTGGAGACCCATCCAAGACCTTCTTCGGTATCTACCTGTACCCAGCCATCGGTCTCATCGGATACTACCAGGTCATCCTCTAAGGGAACCAGACCTAATACAGAAGCCTCTAAAGAAGGTTCGGTACGTACTTTTAAGGTTGTGGTGTTAACGGTCGCCAATCTTGTACCTACCTTTTTGGCAAGCTCTACTGCTTCATCGCCGGTCACACAGTACTCGGCTTTTACATAACCGGTTACGGAACCGGAAGAGATCTGATACCAGCCGTTCTCTTCGGAGATGAAGAGACCTACGGAATCGTCATATAACTTACCGACGATCTCACCCTGCTCACTGGGCATGCTTCTTACATTTACATAATCATTTACCTGTGCGATTACCAGATTCTTGAAAGTCTCTTCCTCGGATGCTTCCGGGGTGGTGTCCATCTGATCATCACGGATCACGGTCTCGATAATGCTTTCGATCTGCTTGCTATTGTTCGTACCGGCAGACAGGCTCTCTAACTTGTTGCCCTTTGCCAGGGTCAGCTCAATACCGCCGCTGGGAAGTACCGATGAAGATGCTGCTGCATCTGCGGTAATATTCATTCCGGAAAAAGCCATAACCGCTGCCATGGTACACACGGTAATTTTTACAGATTTACGAACCATTCTATCCTCCTGAAACTCTTGGAGCTGTCTTAATTTCTTAACTTATTTCTTTAAATTTTCAAATCATTTGTTACGAATTTGTTACATCTGTTAACAAATATATCACGCAAAATCCCATTTGTCAATATAGTGAATTAATTGTCAAAGTCTCCAAAAATCCCCATTTCATGCGGGTTCGCAGCATTTTTACGTAAAAAGAGCCACCACATGGGTGACTCTTTTCTTCTAAAATTCTTCGCTTTTCTTTAAATTTTTTTAAGGTTTGTATTACTGATTTATGACTGTTTACGAAAACTATTGCAATAGTTCCCGGCGCTGACCGCAGCATTAGCACCATCCGCCACTGCCGTTACGACCTGGCGCAGAGGTTTCTTACGGATATCACCCGCCACATAGATACCTGCTCTGTCAGTCTCTCCGGTCTCACCTGCCGGAATATAACCATCCTCACCGACTGTCACCAGGCTCTGCAGTAATTCCGTGTTGGGATGGATACCTACAGCGATAAAGATGCCTGCTGCTTCCAGATCCTTCTCTTCTTCCGTCTTCACGTTTTTAATACGCAGCTTTTCCACCATATCCTCACCGCAGATCTCCGTGACCACATGGTCATAAAGGATCTCCACGTTGGGAAGGCTCTTTAATTCCTCCTGCAATACCATGGCCCCCCGCAGACTGTCTCTTCTGTGGATCAGATACACCTTTTCACAGGTTCTCGCCAGGTAGATGGCATCCTCCAGCGCCACGTCTCCGCCGCCGACCACAGCCACCGTTCTGCCCCGGAAAAAGGCTCCGTCGCAGGTAGCGCAGTAGGACACACCCATGCCGTTTAATTCTTCCTCACCGGGCACACCAAGCTTCGCATGCTCCGCACCGGTGGCAAAAATCACCGTACGGGTCTCCAGTTCCTGATCTCCCGCATAGACGCATTTATAGTCGCCACGTTCTTCCACACTGTGCACCGTGGCTTCTAAAAATTCCGCTCCCAGCTTTTCTGCATGCTGTCTGAAAGTCATCCCCATATCGAAACCACTGATCCCGGGAAGTCCGAGATAGTTATCCACTTCATAGGTATTGAGAATCTGTCCGCCGCTCATGGGCTTTTCTTCTATAATAAGAAGGTTCAGCCCCGCACGCTTTCCGTAGACTGCTGCGGACAGACCTGCGGGACCGGAACCGATAATGATCAAATCGTACATAATTTTCTCTCCTTTTGTCCAGTGTAGCAGTTCCCCTATGGAAAAGCAAGCCCATCTGTGCTACACTCCTTATATGTTCCTGTTCCGGGGCAGCTTTGCGCACCGGGGCATCACAAATCCAGAAAGGACATTTTCTAATGAATATAACGAAAAATGCACCGTTAGCCATGGTCACCGGCGCTTCCCGGGGCATCGGCAGAGCCATTGCGGAAGCTCTGGCAGGTGCCGGGTACGACCTGATCCTCACCTGCTGTCATACCCTCCCCGAACTTCAGGAAGCAGCCGCCTCTTTAGAAGAAAAATACGGCATCACCTGCACCGCCGTTACTGCGGATGCATCAGATCCCTCTGCAATTGAAAAAATATTTGCTTCCCTGGATCATCTGGATGTTCTGGTCAATAATGCCGGAATCTCCTACATCGGTCTGCTCACGGATATGAGCGTTGATGAATGGCAGCATATTATCAATACGAACTTAAGCTCCTGTTTCTACACCAGCCGACTGGCAATTCCTCTGATGCTGCAAAAGCACAGCGGATGTATCATCAATATCTCCTCCGTATGGGGAAACGTTGGGGCTTCCATGGAAGTCGCTTACTCCGCTTCCAAGGGCGGCGTAAACAGCTTCACCAAAGCTCTCGCCAAGGAGCTGGCACCCAGCAATATCCAGGTCAACGCCATCTCCTGCGGCGTCATTGACACTGCCATGAACCACTGCTTCTCCCCCGAGGAAATGGACACTCTCCGGAAAGAGATCCCCGCTGACCGTCTGGGACAGCCGGAGGAAGTGGGGCAGCTTGTCCTCCAGCTCATCCAGGCACCGACCTATCTCACCGGGCAGATCCTTACTCTTGACGGAGGCTGGCAATAACGCTCTCCGCCGATTCTCCCGGCACCAGTGATGCCACGATCCGCTCCATCTCTTCTTTGGATCCGGCATCCCGGCACCGGAGGATCAAATGCTCCTTCTCCGTCTCTGTCAGCGCCGCATAACCCTGCATCGCCTGTTCGTTCATTGCCAGTGCCATACCGAATCCTATCGGCAGTTCATTCAGGGGAAACGCTTTTGTGCCGCCGCTTCCGGCTGTTAATCCATCCATACTAATCTCCTTTCACAGACAATTGATGTGTCTTATTTAGTCTGTGCAGGAAAATTCCCACTATACAAAAATCTCACAGACAACGGTATTCCCATCATCTATGAGATTCTTATTTTAGTTTCTGCCGGATCTGACTTATTTAGCTGCAAGATATTTTCCCATATGCTCTCTGATATGCTCGAACTGCTTTCTCGTATGAGGATTCCGTGATTCAAAATTCATCAGCTGATCCAGATACCCTTGCTGCTTCACAATGCGGCAGCTCTCCGGATAGACCAGCTCGTACACCAGGGAAATGTGTCCCACCACGTTATCCACCGCCGTTTTTTTCAGGGAACGCAGTACGGCATGCTCCTCATCAAAGCTCTGCAGTACTTCCGGTGTCACTTCCTCCTGATATAATACCTCGGTGTCCACATTGTAGATTTCCTCCAGAGGGAATTCCACATTAACTTTCAGAATATCAATCTTATCCGCATCCCGTAAAATATGGCAGAACATTGCCGTCCGCTTATCCAGTCCCTCCGGGATCCGGTAGGCACTGTGATAAAATACTGCAGTCCACAGCAGTTCGTCTTCGGATGCATCCTCCACGAAATCCCGAATGTTTATCCCGGCATCTGCCTGAATTCCATCGGGCAGACTCTCTTCGCCTCCCGATGCCAGTCCTGTTTTCTGCTCCCAGGTGCGTCCAAACAGGATGCGTGCTCCATACTTCGCATGGTCGATGGAATCTGCATCGATAAAGGTTCCGTATACCCGCTGCTGTTCGAACCGTCCCACATCATGAAGCAGTCCGGTCAGCCACGCAATATCCACGTCCTCCTCCGGAAGGTCAAGGGATCTTGCAATCTGCCGGCACAGTCCGCAGACACGGTAAGTGTGTTCTATTTTCAGGCGGATCATGTCCCGGCTACTGTCATAACGGTCCGTGTATTCCTTAAATGCCACCAGTGCTTTTTCTCTGTTGATCTTCATTTCTGCTGCCTCTTATCTTATTTTTCTTCTGCTGCCTGCACATAGATCAGTTTGTATACCGCCACGCAGATTGCAGCCACTATCACTAACAACCCCAGTTCCAGTGCCCAGGTGGGAATCGCAGAAGCACATACCACAGTTAAGAAGTCCACTGCAAAATGTAGTCCGAAGGCTGCTGCCAAATGCAGCTTTCTGCCTGTCTTCACCGCACTGTATACAAGAATCGACAACGCGATCTGCAGAGCGATCGCACTGATCCGCTCCACCGGTGCGAGATAGAACTGGTAAGCCGGTGTGGTCCAGAGAACAGAGAGCTGATGGTAGGTTACCTCCTGCTGTGCGGGCTCCAATGCCGTCATAGTCTTCTCCATCAGACCACCGTTGATCATGGCTGCGGTAAGGAGATTGCTCATAGAAGACATACCAAGGATCAGAAAAGCTTCAATGCCGCCATGTCCGGCGCCGTACATCAACGCATTTTCCCGGGTAAGATGTTTTTTCAGGCAGAATGTCATAGCGATCCAACGGCCACACTCCTCAAAAAGTGCTGCTGCAAGCCCACCGTAAATCGCATACAGCCAGATATTGTCCCGGATCACGCTTCCGGTCACCGTCAGCACGATGGCATGACAGATCTGCTCTAAGATCATGGCAAAGCCCACGAAAATTCCACAACCGATGAAGAACGCCGGCACCCATGCCTTTGTCTTCTTATAGATAAAGATACCTAAAAATATGGGTAACCCCACGGATAATAGCAGAGATATCACCATCCCCACCATGCTTGCACCGCTTACGGTTCCCCAGATCATTGTTGTTTCCACTGCATTTGTTACTGTCATATACTCTCCTATCCGAGCGCCGCGGGACGCTCTGCACACTTGTTATTTCACCATCTGCTGCCGTTTATATTCACCGTTCCCTCTTGTAAGATCCTCCGGAAAAAGGTAAGAAATCCTTCCTCTACCGCCACCCGGTCAACCGCTGTCTCAGGCAGATCATAGAAATATTTTCCGGTTCCGGGATCCAGGGAAATGCTGTCCAGCGGAAAACCCTCTCTGCGGATGCTGCTGTGAGGTACATCCGCCAGCCAGAATTTCTCACTTTCCATGTCAGGCTCCATCGCCTCATATACATGTTCCTCATCCTGCACATAGCAGATGGCATTGCGGTATTTTGCCGTAAGCCTGCCATAGCGTTTTACCAGTCCGATATAGTGCTCCAGCATCTGCTCATCCGTCAGACACACACCGTTCACCGTACGCACATGTACCCCGGGCTGGACCACCTCCGGGACATCTTCAAAATACAACCCGGAATCACAGGAAAATACAGGCATACGAAAAGCTTCATAATAAGCATGCGCTTTCTGCCTGGCATTCTCCAGAGGTGTATTGCCTGTCTCCGGGACATCGGGGATCTCCACCCCTTGTGCCTGCAGATCCTGCAGACTGATCAGTTCAATGCCAAGTCCGGCTATGCGGTTCTGCATGGCAGCTGCCTTTGCCGGATTGCCGGTACCGTATAACAGTTTCATAAGCGTTGTCCTGCTTCCTTTCCGGTCAGATCAGCGCGGTGTCTGTGCCAGGACAGAGATAATCGCGATCGCCGCCAAAATCACAACAACTACCACTACTGCAACAATGATCTTCTTTTTCATATATGATACCTGCTCTTTCTAACTCTTTTATGCTTTTGCATCCCATGGACTAATGATGGCATATTTCAGGGACAATTTCAAGGATTATAAAAATATTCGAGATGGCTCCACTTTCTCACCCGGCCAGGATTTTCTGAGTGCCGCATAGGAAACCAGAAAGTTAGCAAGCCAGCCGGCCGGAACGGCAAGCCAGACAAAGTCGATGCCAAAACGCGGTGCACAGATCAAAGCCACAGACAAGCGGATCGCAAGGTTTACCATATTGGCAATGAGGAATGGTCGCATGATGCCAAGTCCGCGAAGAACTCCATCGGTTGCCATTTTAATTCCCATAAAGATAAAGAAGTAACCAAGCCATCTCATATAATCTCCGGACACCTGATAAGCCAGCGCTGTTCCGTCTTTTCCAAGAAATAGCGAAGAAATCTGCGTGTGCAGTGTTTCAATGACAAGGAAGGCAAGCGCCGCAAAACACACGTCCAACACCAATGCCGCATGATAACCTTTTTTGATACGCTCGGTTTTGCCTGCCCCAAGGTTTTGGGAAACATACGGCGAAACTGCATTACCGATGGACACGAAGATCAGGGAAAAAACATTCTCCACCCGCATCGTCGCCGCATATCCTGCAAGTGCCTGTGTGCCGAAGGGATTTACCACTGCCTGTACAATCATCATACCGATCGACACGGTAGACTGCTGCAGGACCGAGGGCACTGCGATCCGAAGCATCGAGCGCAGCTTGCGCCCGTCAAACCACTGAAACGGGCTTTGGTATCGCCGCATCCGGTATAAGAAAATCAAAAGTGAAAAAACAGCGGAAATTCCCTGGGCAATCAGGGTTGCAAGCGCCGCGCCGAATACACCAAGCCCCAGAACGGCTACCATCCAAAGATCCATCACAATATTCAGGATGGATGAAAAGATCAGCAGCCCCAACGGAATTTTTGATTCACCGATGGAAGTGAACATGGTGGAGAGAATATTGTACATGAACAAAAACGGAAAGCCCACAAAATAGACCCGCAAGTACAGTACCGCTTCGTCCAGAATATCGGCAGGGGTCTGTAACCCGCTCATCATCGCATGGGAAAAGCAAAAGCCAAAGATACCAAGGAGGATACTCAGAAGTAAAAAGCTGATCAGCGACGTAGACACAATGGTTTTCATTTTGCCATACTCTTTTGCGCCGAAATAGCGACTTACAAGCACACCGGCACCGACACCGGCACCCAGTGCCACACAAATGAAAACATTCGTCAGGGCTGCACAGGCACCAACCGCTGCCAGTGCAGAGGAACCCACAAACTGACCGACGATAATGGAGTCAGCCATATTGTATACCTGTTGAAAAAAACTGCCGAGAATCATCGGCATTGCAAAAACCGTCAGCGCTTTCAGCGGTGCATCGGTAATCAAATACTCATCTTTTGACATGATCATATTCCTCCACAGTTCCTTCAGCATTCTTCCATGGCTTCTTCAACTCGTTCATCTGCATCTTATCCGCCTCTTTTCCGGAAGCTGCTGTATTCTTCACCTTTACCAAATATAAAGAAACCCCCGAAAATACTGGATTTTCGGGGTTTTTGTTCTTTTTTCGATATTCGCTTGAATTATCTCTTTGAGAACTGAGGTGCGCGACGAGCAGCCTTCAGACCGTACTTCTTTCTTTCCTTCATACGAGGGTCTCTGGTAAGGAATCCAGCCTTCTTCAGAACGGGTCTGAAATCACCGTCTACCTGAAGCAGAGCTCTGGAAATACCGTGTCTGATCGCACCAGCCTGGCCGGTGTATCCGCCACCGCGAACGTTAACCAGAACGTCGAACTTCTCAGCAGTCTCAGTAGCTGCCAGAGGCTGACGAACGATAACCTTCAGAGTCTCCAGACCGAAGTACTCATCAATGCTTCTCTTATTGATTGTAATATTACCATTACCGGGTACTAAATATACTCTGGCGATGGATTTCTTTCTTCTACCGGTTCCGTAGTATCTTTCTGTTTTAGCCATGATTTATTTTCCTCCTCTCAGTCCTTTAGAATGTCAGTACTTCAGGCTTCTGAGCTTCATGCTTGTGCTCAGGTCCTGCATATACGTGAAGTTTGGTGAACATCTGTCTTCCTAAAGGTCCCTTGGGAAGCATGCCCTTAACTGCAAGCTCGATTACCTGCTCAGGCTTCTTTTCTAATTTTTCTCTCAAGGTAGCTTCTTTTAAGCCACCAACGTAATCGGAATGATGATAATATACCTTCTGGTCCATCTTCTTACCGGTTACTTTGATCTTCTCAGCATTGATAACGATAACGTTGTCACCGCAGTCGATGTGGGGAGTGAAGATAGGCTTATTCTTGCCTCTCAGCACTTTAGCAACCTCAGATGCCAGGCGGCCTAAGGTCATGTCAGTAGCGTCTACTACATACCATTTTCTATCGATTGTAGCTGGACTAGCCATAAATGTTTTCATTGTGTTCCCTCCATATTACTTTCGCCGATTCCTGATCGACTTTTTCAGTGTTCCGGTCTGATAGTAATCTGCAGATGTCCGGCTACATTTTACTTCTTCCCAAAACGGTTGAATACTTTATTTCAATGCTTCGTCGGGGCTTTGACTCAGCATATTGAAACACTGTCACAGTCATATATTATATGGCACCAAGCAATTAGTGTCAAGATAATTTTAAAACTTTTTACAGTTCAGCCGTAAAACGTAACAATGCGGCTTTGCAGATGACGCATGCTGAACTGTCACAGGAACTCGTATTTCATCAGCGTCAGTCCATGGGCCGGTGCGGTAGGTCCCGCTGCACTGCGGTCTTTTGCCTCGAGGATCGTGAAAATATCCATAGGGTCCCGCTTGCCCTGTCCGATATCTAACAGGGTTCCGGCAATGATCCTCACCATATTATATAAGAAGCCATTACCACAGACCCGGATCACCAGATCATTTTCTCCCTGCTCTTCCACTTCCACGGAATAGATGGTGCGTACGGTGGATTCCACCTGGGCACCGGTCTGGCAGAAGCTTTTGAAATCATGTTCTCCCTCCAGATAAGCCGCAGCTTCCTGCATCCGGTTCACATCCAGTTCATAATAAGTAAACAGCGAATACAGACGTTTCACCGGCATGGGGAACTGTGCCCGGTAGATCCGGTATTCATAGGTCTTGCGGCTGTCGCATCTGCGGGGATGCCAGTCCTGCGGCACCTGTTCGGACTTTTGTATCCGGATATCCTCCGGAAGTCTCTGGTTCAGTGCATAAGAAATTTTCTCCGCAGGCATCCGGCTGGTCGTGTCAAACACAGCGATATTCCCCAGTGCATGCACACCGGAATCTGTACGGCTGGCACCGATGACCTCAACAGGCTCCCGCAACAGATCAGTCAGACACCGGTTCAATTCGCTTTCGATGGTGATCTCGTTATTCTGGATCTGCCAGCCGTGATAATTCGTACCGTCGTACGCCACAGTCAGGCGGACACGCTTTTTCTCTTTTTCCGGTTGCTTTGACAGCTGTTCTATTGTCATTTCCGATTCCACTGCATTTCACCCGCTTTCTCTGTTTTGATGCCTATGATTGTTTTTACGGTAAAAACGGTAACCTTCCTACCACAATGCTGATCACCATATATGCGGCAATACAGCCGTAAGCAATGTAATCTCTCTTATGATAGATCAGCGGTTTCATCTTCGTCCTGCCCTCTCCGCCTCTATAGCATCTGGCCTCCATTGCCATGGCAAGGTCGTTGGCTCTGCGAAACGCGGAGATAAACAGCGGTACTAAAAGGGGCACCATTGCCTTGGCACGTTTGAATATATTGCCGCTCTCGAAATCCGCACCTCTGGCGATCTGTGCTTTCATGATCTTATCCGTTTCTTCTAATAATATCGGAATAAAACGAAGTGCAATGGACATCATCATGGCCACTTCATGTACGGGCACCTTGAATATTTTTAAGGGTCCCATCATTTTCTCCATACCGTCCGTCAGATTGTTCGGTGTGGTGGTCAGTGTCATCACAGAGGATCCAATAATCAGCAGTGTCAGGCGGATTGCCATGGAAATGGCCATCTTCAGACCTTCCTGCGTGATGGTCAGCTTCCAGATTGTGAGTAACGGTGTTCCCGGTGTCAGAAAGAGATTGAACACCACTGTGATCAGCATGAGCATAACAATGGTCTTCATTCCCTTTACCATGAATTTAAAAGGTACCTTCGACAGACGGATCACCAATCCCAGGAAAAGTGCCGCAATCACATACCCTGCATAATTTTTAAAGAAAAACAGAGAAATGATGAACAGGATCGTACCTCCCAGCTTTACTCTGGGATCCATCCTGTGGATCAGGGATTCTGTCTGATAATATTGTCCTAATGTAATATCTCTAAGCATATTGCTCCTTACTGGGTTTCCGCCCGCTTCCACTTCCCGGGTCGGAACCCGCATCTTACCTCATGCTTCTCTTACGTATTCTTCGATTTCCAGGCTCTGGCAATCTCTTCCGCTGCTTCCTCGATCGTTGTTACATTCACATCCACATCTGCGCCTCTGGCTTGCAGATCATGCATGATATAGGTGACCTGCGGTGCCGCCAGTCCTACTTCTTCCAATTCTTTGTAATGTTTGAACACTTCTCTCGGGGTATCGTCATACATGACGCTTCCCTTGTTCATCACAATAATACGGTCTACGTATTCCGCCACATCCTCCATACTGTGGGATACCAGCAGAATCGTAAGTCCTGTCTCGGTCTGCAGCTTTTTGATCTGCTGTAAGATTTCATCTCTTCCCTTGGGATCCAGCCCGGCAGTGGGTTCATCCAGGATCAGCACTTCCGGCTTCATTGCCAGTACTCCGGCGATCGCCACACGACGCTTCTGTCCACCGGACAGTTCAAAGGGTGATTGATAGAAAAGCTCATCCGGCAATCCTACTTTTTTCAGAGCATCGTATGCACGAAGCTCCACTTCTTTTTTATCCAGTCCCAGATTCTTCGGTCCGAAACAGACATCGCTGAATACATCGATCTCAAACAGCTGATGCTCCGGATACTGGAACACCAACCCTACCTTGCTGCGGAGCTTCTTCATATCATAATCCTTGTCGTAGATATCTTCTCCGTTAAAATAGATATGTCCGTCGGTAGCACGGATCAATCCGTTCATATGCTGCATCAGCGTGGACTTACCGGAACCGGTATGCCCGATGATACCGATGAACTGTCCATCCGGTATCTTCAGGCAGACATCGTTCAGGGCATGAACTGCCAGCGGTGTATCTGCACCGTATACATAATTCACATGATCTAATATGATAGACATTTTTTCGATCCTTTCCCGGGTACTTTCATTTGCTGCCATCCCCGCCACTATTTCCTGTCGGTTTTTCCATAGCCCAGTGCATTGACCAGCTCTTCCCTTGTCAATATGCCATCCGGCAGCGGAATTCCACGTTTCTGCAATTCATACGATAACAGCGTTACCTGCGGCACATCCAGCCGTAGCTTTTTCAGCTGCTCCACCTGTGAAAAGATTTCCCGGGGGGTACCCTGCATGGCAATTTTCCCCTTATCCATGACAAATACCTTGTCCGCATGAATGATCTCTTCCATATAATGAGTGATCAGGATCAGCGTAACGCCTTCCACCTGATTCAATCCACGGACTGCACGGATGACTTCCTTACGTCCACTGGGATCCAGCATGGCAGTTGGCTCATCTAATACAATGCATTTGGGATGCATGGCCAGTACTCCGGCAATAGACACTCTCTGCTTCTGCCCACCGGACAGCTTATTCGGGGAATACTTTCGATATTCGTACATACCTACCGCACGTAGGCTCTCTTCCACACGCTGCCAGATCTCCTCCGTGGGGATCCCCATGTTCTCCGGACCAAATCCCACATCTTCTTCCACTACCTGTCCTATGATCTGGTTATCCGGATTCTGAAACACCATGCCGGCTGTCTGACGGACCTTCCAGATGTTGTCCTCATCCTTCGTGTCCATACCATCGACCCAGAGTGTTCCCTCTGTCGGATTTAAGATGGCATTCATATGCTTTGCCAGAGTAGACTTGCCGGAACCGTTATGTCCGAGGATAGCTATGAACTGTCCCTGCTCTATATCAAGAGAAACATCATTCACTGCTCTTGTGATCCCTTCCACATTTCCCTCTTCATCCCGACGAATATATTCATATACTACATTATTTGCTTTAATGATCTCCATAAATAATCTCCATTCCATATTCGCTTAGTGCCGGAGAATCAGCTGTCTTCTGCTTTTGCAAGATATCGTTCCTATTTTACTAGATTATGCACAGATTTACAACACTTAACAGGGAACTGACCCGACTTTTTCAAAATCTCTTGTACTGCTTTCCAAAAACCTTTATAGTTATGGTTGTATCTTTCTATTGCAGAACATTTCAGAAAATAAAACGAGGAGGCATTCTATGAATCCGATCGATCGCAATAAAATATGGAAGATGGTGGGTATCCTTGCGCTCATCACTGTCGTGGCCGGAGGACTGCTAAGGGTATCCCAACACAGTTCCTACACTCTGGAGGATTATGCGGTGGACAATCCTTCCCTGGCTTATCAGACGGCAGAGCCGTCACCTACCCCGGAGCCTACACCAGTCGTCGACAATTCCAATGAAAATGCGACAGAAAACTTGCAGGAAGGATCTTCCATGGCAGAAACTACTGTTTTGACCGGTTATTCCCTGAACGGAGAGCTATTGACCGACCAGCGGATCACGCTGTCCGACGGCTTCTATTATGAGCCGTTATCCGAAAAATTACAGAGATACATAACAGGTGTTTCTTATCCAGCCACTGTGAATAACTCTGATAGTTCTTCGGAAACACTGTTGAAATCTGTCGAAATCAGCTATGACGATCTGCGCTATGTACATATAAGGCATTATAATTTTGAAGGAAATCCTGCAGAAGGGGAATTAATCTGTAACAAGGCGATCGCGCAGGACCTGACAGAAATCTTCTACGAGCTGTATTGTAATGAATATCAGCTGGAAAAGGTACTTTTGATCGATGAATATGATGGGGATGACCTCGCATCCATGGAGGATAACAATACCTCCTGCTTCAACTACCGCCCGGTGGAAGGAACTTCCTCCCTGTCTAAGCATGCATTAGGGCTGGCGATCGATATCAATCCCTTTTATAATCCTTATATTACTTACAATAAGGATGGCAGCGAAAAGGTATCTCCTGCAAACGCTTCCGCCTATGCAGACAGAACCTCTTCCTTCCCCTACAAAATTGACGAAAACGATCTGTGCTATCAGTTATTTAAGGAACATGGTTTCACCTGGGGAGGTCACTGGAACTCCTGCAAGGATTATCAGCATTTTCAGAAGGTAGTGGAGTAAGCCGCTTGTCAGCAATCATTTTCCTGTAATAATCGAGTAGACTGTCTCCTACTCGATTTGTATACTTCGCATACACAAAAAGCGCCTCCGGAAATGAACCAACTCATTTCCGAAAGCGCTATTTTTATGTCTGCTTATAAGTTATGGATTAAACTAACTCCAGAACAACAGTCATAGCTGCGTCACCCTTACGCTGACCGATCTTAACGATTCTGGTGTAACCACCCTTACGGGTAGCATACTTGGGAGCATACTCATCGAAGAGCTTTGCAACCAGGTCAACTTCCTTGGTGTTCTTTTTCTTGCCTGCTGCATCAGTGGGAACCTCAACTACAGGGTTCAGAACCTTCAGCATCTGACGACGTGCATGAGATCTGGTAGGCAGATCCTTTTTGATCTCCTTCTCAACTTCGTCGTATACAGTAACGGTAACACCGTTCTCGATCTTAACCAGCTTGCCATCCTTATCGCGATGGGACTCAGCCAGGACCTTACCGGTCTCCTTGTCAACGATCTGCTTTACGCGCTTGCCGTCCTTGTCCTTGCGGGCAACCTTGGTGGTAACTTTAACAGTTTCGAAGTTATCCTTCTCTTTTACTGCCAGAGCGATCAGTCCATCAACGATCTTCTGTACTTCCTTAGCCTTAGCTTCGGTGGTAACGATCTTGCCGTTGTTGATCACTGCAGTTACCTGATTTCTTAATAATGCCTTTCTCTGTGCAGATGTTCTGCCGAGTTTTCTGTACTTTGCCATGATAATTTTCCTTTCTCCATTCATGGTACATCCGGCCATGCACTTTGGACTTACTTACCGAATGCGTTGTTTTTTGCCATTTAGAGATAAACCGCATCCGAACACTTTGGGCTTACCGGATACGGAAATCTAACTTTTTATGTTCAGCTGAAATTAGTTCTCATCGCTGGGGTTCAGCTGTAATCCCAGCTCTTTCAGTTTAGCCAGAACTTCTTCCAAAGATTTACGTCCGAGGTTACGAACCTTCATCATATCTTCTGAAGTCTTATTGGTTAACTCTTCTACAGTATTGATACCTGCTCTCTTCAAGCAGTTGTAAGAACGAACGGAAAGCTCCAGCTCGTCAATACTCATCTCCAGAACCTTTTCCTTCTCGTCGTCTTCCTTCTCTACCATAACCTCAGCGGTCTTAGCATTTTCGGAAAGGTCAATGAACAGGTTCAGATGCTCGCTGAGCACCTTAGCTGCCAGGCTGACTGCCTCATCAGGAGCCAGGGTTCCGTTGGTGTATACATCCAATGTAAGCTTGTCGAAATCAGTACTCTGACCTACACGGGTATTTTCTACCGTAACGTTAACTCTCTCTACAGGTGTATAGATAGAATCAATGGCAATTACGCCGATTGGTAAATCTTCGTGTTTGTTCTTGTCGGCACTTACGTAGCCGCGGCCTCTTGTAATAGTTAACTCCATGTAAAGCTTGGTATCTTTACCACTCAGAGTAGCGATTACAAGGTCGGGGTTCAGAATTTCAATATCCTGGTCACACTGGATATCAGAAGCTCTTACAACACCTTCGCCTTCAAACTCGATATATGCAGTCTTAGCCTCGTTGGTCTCGCTGTTGTTCTTGATCGCAAGGCTCTTGATGTTCATGATGATCTCAGATACATCTTCCTTTACGCCGGGAATAGAACTGAACTCATGAAGAACACCTTCAATTTTGATCTGGCTCACTGCAGCACCGGGCAGGGAAGACAGCATGATTCTTCTCAGGGAGTTACCCAGAGTAATACCATAGCCTCTTTCCAGGGGTTTTACTACGAATTTACCATACTTTTTGTCTTCTGAAATCTCGCTAACCTCAATATTAGGTCTTTCAAAATCAAACACTGCCAATACCCTCCTTTGCGAACTTTATATGTTGACATGTTCTTACGAACAATATCCCATGGAATAATATTCCACAGGAAATGTTCATTGGGGTTACATAAAACTTACTTGGAGTACAACTCGACGATAAGCATCTCGTCAACAGGAACATCGATCATCTCTCTGGTAGGCAGATTCTTGATGGTTCCCTTAAAGTTCTCAACATCAGCATCGATCCATTCGGGTACTAATCTTCCAGCAGTAACATCAAGGATATCCTTGTATCTCTGCATGGACTTAGCGCTCTCCTTGATCTCGATAACATCGCCAGCCTTGATCAGGTAAGAAGGAATGTTTACACACTTACCGTTTACAAGTACATGCTTGTGGTCAACGATCTGTCTTGCTTCTCTTCTGGTTCTTGCAAAACCCATTCTGAACACTACATTGTCCAGTCTGCTCTCTAACAGGGTCATCAGGTTCTCACCGGTCATGCCCTTCATTCTATCAGCCTTCTCATAGTAGTTACGGAAAGGCTTCTCCAGAACGCCATAGATGAACTTAGCCTTCTGCTTTTCTCTTAACTGAAGTCCGTACTCAGATACCTTTTTGCCTGCTCTTGCAGAGGTTCTGTTAGACTTCTTGTCATAGCCCAGGTAAGAAGGCTCAAGGCCAAGGGCTCTACATCTTTTCAGTACAGGTACGCGATTTACTGCCATTTTTTTATTTTCCCTTCTTTATACTTCGGAAGTGACTTCCGAGGGTTGTTTACAGTGCCGCAATGCGGCACTTTCATCCAACTTGTTCTAATGTTACTTCATTAAAATTAATTGTTTCGTCTTCTGACGATTTCTCACTAAACGCGACGACGCTTAGGAGGACGGCATCCATTGTGAGGTACAGGAGTTACATCACAAATGCTTAAGACATCCAGTCCACTTGCAGACAGAGCTCTGATTGCTGCTTCTCGTCCTGAACCAGGACCCTTTACGAATACGTCAACGGACTTTAATCCGTGAACAAGAGCAGCCTTTGTTGCTGTTTCAGCAGCCATCTGTGCAGCATATGGAGTAGATTTCTTTGAACCTCTAAAACCAAGACCACCGGCACTTGCCCAGCTAAGAGCATTACCTTCAGCATCTGTTAACGTTACGATTGTATTGTTAAAAGAAGACTGAATATGTGCCTGTCCGCGTTCAACGTTTTTTCTTACACGCTTTTTTGTTACTTTCTTTGCAACTTTTTTAGCCATTTTAAACTAACCTACTTTCTCATTTCCTGGGGATGCTTACATTTGCTTCCCTCTCACAGTTACATTTTGATCTCAATTACTTCTTCTTATTTGCCACCGTGCGCTTAGGTCCCTTACGAGTTCTTGCGTTGGTCTTAGTCTTCTGACCACGAACAGGAAGTCCTTTACGATGACGAATACCACGATAGCAGCCGATTTCCTGAAGTCTCTTGATATTCAGAGCGATTTCTCTTCTCAGATCACCTTCTACCATAACGCCAAGCTTTTCGATAGCTTCACTGATCTTCTTTACCTCATCATCGGTAATATCTCTCACTCTGGTATCAGGATTTACACCTGCTTCTGCTAACAGCTTGTCAGCAGTAGGTCTGCCTATTCCATAGATATAGGTCAAACCGATCTCAATTCGTTTTTCTCTAGGTAAGTCTACACCTGCGATACGAGCCATTTACGTTTCCTCCATTTTCCTGCGTAATCTCTTACGCTTTGCGCAACATTTCTGCGCTCACAACTTTTGTTGTGCGTGCGTACGTTTGGTCTGTTAGTTGTACGCTCAATAGTTACTAATTGATTGGGGCTCTCACCCAATCGGACACGATCCGATCTTTCCACGACGATAATTTTAGAAATTCTTTTCGTCATGGTATCAACAAGTAATCTCCCGTAAGCTCTATCCAAATCTATTATGAAAATTGATATTTTTGATAATGATCAATTCAGCCGCACATAATAACCGGACAAGAACTCACATACCTGATCAAATGACGATCAAGCGGTGATTATCCCTGTCTCTGTTTGTGCTTCGGATTCTCACAGATTACTCTGATGCGTCCTTTTCTCTTGATGATTTTGCACTTTTCGCAAATCGGTTTTACTGATGATCTAACTTTCATGTTAAACCCTCCTTTCAAAAAAGACCGTCTTACATTATAGCATGACGGTCTTTCCTTTGCAAGCGTATTCTTACGCTTTTTTCAATATTTTTTAGGTTTTTTCAACTTTTTTGTGAACTTTTTGCCTGCTTTACGATCAAAACAATAAAAGTAATGGCTGCAGCCGCTGCAACACTTAAAATCCGGAAGGTAAACCTTGCATGCAACGCAGAATGATGTTGTACGGCAATGATCCAGGCAAAAGGAATTGCAGCTGTGACAACGACCGGAAGTAACTGTGCATACACATTCTTCCATCTTCCCATAACAATGATCATTACCATCAGTCCTACTGCCACTGCGGCCAGGATGCCTGCGGCGATTCCCATATAAACCGGATATTCGTGAAGATTCAGTCCGATCACATAGAACCCTCCGTTCATCCGCGGTCTGCCGCCGATTGCCTCTGTACGACCGATAATGGACCAAATAGCATCTTTGATCGTACCGGTATGTAAAGTCAGGTCTGCAATGACCCATTTTGCTGCCCACATTCCCGCATAGCCGATTCCCCAGCTTGCGCAGAAGCCGATCAGCTTTTTGATATTATTCCATGCTCTGTCATTTTCTAATAAGAAGTAACAGCACAGAGGAATTCCCAGTGTAGTGATGGGATACGTCAGAAAATCAAAATAAGACGTCAGAATTCCAACGATCAGGAAGAATTCCGGATACTGTCCCTTCTCATGCAATCCGTCATGATGTAACAGCATATATTCCACTGCCAGAAGCGTCAGGATCCAGCACACCGACATGGTCAGAGAGATCAGCACCAGTACCGGTTTCATGAACAGAAAGCTTCCCAGGGTCACAGCTGCGACACCTGCATTCTGTTTTCGTATTGCCGTGATCAGTACCCAGATCATAAGTGCGATCTGTACCGCCAGTTCCAGCCATACCACATGCTTCCAGGAGAACAGCAGCAGCAAAGGCTTTAAGTATAAAAGATAGCCGTGCCAGTACCTCGCATAAATATGAAGGTACATGTTATTGACATTCTCATGGGATTCACAAAAAGCCTTCAAGGAATCTTCCGGCGTCCACACGTCCTCTTCCAGATCATAGTGGTACATCCACATGGCATGTTCATAAGCATTTTTATCCGGCAGTCTCTCTATGGCATTCTGTACCATGATAGCATCGGTGTAAGTCTCTCTGTTTTTCCACAAGTACTTTGAGAATGCATCTTCCGGGATCTCATCGCCGGTCTTCAGCATATCCCCAACACTTTTCTCCACATTCCTGCGCATCGGCCCTACCGGAAGCAGGAATACCAATATCAAAAGCATTGTTCCCACTACCGCACTGATCGCCAGAATAGCAGCAAAGTTACGTATTTTTTTAGCCATAGCTATTTTCTCTCCAGATTGTACTTACTTATCTCTCCAGATAATACGTCCCTTGCTCAGATCGTAAGGAGACAATTCCAGTGTTACCTTATCTCCGGGAAGGATACGGATGAAGTTCTGACGAAGCTTACCACTGATGGTAGCCAGCACTCTGTGTCCGTTCTCCAATTCTACACGGAACATGGTATTGGGAAGTTTCTCCACAACGGTTCCTTCGATTTCAATTACATCACTTTTAGACATAAAATTCCTCCATAGCTTTCTACTTTTTACTTCTTTACATTACTTATTACTCAGATAATCCTCCAGGGTCTTGCGGATCTGTCTGTCGATCTCGTCCCGCTCCCCCGGAAGATTCTGCTTTATGATCTGGATCAGTGTGTCCTGTGCCGAAGAATGTATGATCTGGATATGCTTTTTCTTTTTCTTCTTCGGATGTTCTACACCACGCAGCCTTCCGTCACACAGATAAACACATTCTCCCTCTTCACCGACGATCATGTACAATCTGTCCTTGTCATGACCGGCTTTTGAAGTTGCAAGTTCTCCTATCATACCGTAAGTCTAACCTTTCTTACGCATTATAATCGCAGTGGATTACTCTTAATACATGGTCAGGATCTCGGGCTCGCCGTCCGTGATCAGGACCGTATTCTCATAATGTGCGGATAGGGATCCATCCTCGGTGACAACTGTCCAGTCGTCATCCAGCCATGCCACATCCGGTCTTCCGATATTGATCATGGGCTCGATTGCCAGCGTCATACCTGCCTGTAACTTCAGTCCACGTCTGTGCTGTGCAAAATTGGGAATCTGTGGATCCTCATGCAGGCTGGTGCCGATACCATGGCCTACCAGATCTCTTACGATGCCATAACCAAAAGGTTTAATATAAGCATCGATGGCATTGGAAATATCATACAGGTGGTTGCCTGCCTTCGCCATCTCGATTCCTGCGAAAAAGCTTCCCTTGGTTCTCTCCATCAGGAGTCTTGCTTCTTCACTGACCTGACCTACCGGGAAAGTACGTGCCATGTCGGAATGATATCCCTTATAGATCAATCCTGCATCCAGACTTACAATATCACCCTCGTGAAGAATATGATCTTTGTGAGGAATACCATGTACGACTTCATCATTCACAGATACACAGATAGATGCCGGATATCCGTTATAATTCAGGAAGTTGGGAATACAGCCGTGGGCACGGATCAGCTTCTCACCCAGATTGTTGATATCCAGAGTGGATACACCGGGGTGCACTGCCTTCTCCATCTGGCTGAATACATCCGCCAAAATTTTACATGATTCTCTCATCAGCTCGATCTCACGCTGTGATTTGATAGTTACTGCCATTTTATTCACCTTTCCGTTCCGGATTTTTCTGCTGTTTGTCAGGGATCCGGACTTTTCTTAGCCAAGGATTGCTACGATATCCGCAAATACCTCTTTCATATCCTTGGTGCCGTCTACGGTCTTTAATACATTTTTCTTGGTATAGAAATCGATCAGCGGCTGGGTCTGGTCATGATATACCTTCAGACGGTTCAATACGGTCTCAGGCTTATCATCATCACGCAGTACCAGTTCCTGTCCGCACTTATCACAGATGCCTTCCTTCTTGGGCGGGATGTGCTCGATATGATAGGTTGCGCCGCAGGACAGACATGCGCGTCTGCCGGACATTCTCTTCACGATATTCTCATCGGGAACATTTACGTCGATTGCAAAATCAATAGCATCTCCCAACTTGGTCAATGCCTTGTCCAGTACCTCTGCCTGAGGAATGGTTCTGGGGAATCCATCCAGTACATAGCCGTTCTTGCAATCATCCTGTGCAACTCTGTCTAAGAGGATCTTGACAGTCAGTTCATCGGGAACCAGCTGACCCTGATCCATGTATTTCTTCGCTTCCATACCAAGCTCGGTTCCGTTCTTGATATTTGCACGGAAAATATCTCCTGTGGATACATGAGGAATTCCATACTTCTCAGCAATCATTTTTGCCTGTGTACCTTTACCTGCGCCGGGTGCGCCTAACATGATAATCTTCATATCTGCTCCTATCTGCCTGCAGCTGCAGGCTCTGCTCTTCTATGGATAAGCTACAAATACAGCCCAACATTTATATTTTAACTTTTATGCGGCTTTTTTGCAATAGATTTTCCCATAATACAAAAATAACCGGATGATCATAAATCATCCGGTTACTGTTATGCTGCTAATCTTCCAGGAATCCCTTGTAGTTACGAACAAGCATCTGAGATTCTACCTGCTTCATGGTCTCCAGTACTACGCTTACGATAATGATCAGGCTGGTACCGCCGAAAGATACGCTTGCACCGAACACACCGTTAAAGAAGTACGGGATCACAGATACAATGATCAGACCGATCGCACCGATGAATACGATATAATTCAGAATCTTATTCAGATAATCGCTGGTCGGCTTACCGGGTCTGATACCGGGGATAAAACCGCCCTGCTTCTTCATATTATCGGCAATCATCAAAGGATTAAATGTAATGGATGTATAGAAGTATGCAAAAAATACAATCAATACAATGTAAAGCAAAAGTCCCAGGGAATAAATCGGCTGGCTGGGTTTGCACCAGTAAGCGGAATTCAGACCCTTGAGGATCTCTGCCCACACGCCGGTTCCGTTATATCCGATAAAGGAACAGATAATAATCGGGAACTGCATAATGGACTGTGCAAAAATGATGGGAATAACGCCGGAAGTATTTACCTTCAACGGAATGTTGGAGGTCTGTCCGCCGACCATCTTTCTGCCCTGCATTTTCTTGGCATACTGTACCGGAATCTTGCGCACACCATCATTTAAGATGATAACGAGAACCACCATGGCAATAATAATTGCAAAGATGATCACTACTGCAAGAATTGCGGTTGCCGGAGCTTTTCCGAACACAAACTGCTCAAACAGATTGCTCAGATCTTGAGGAAGTCTGGAAATGATGTTGATCACCAGTACGATGGAAATACCATTTCCGATACCTTTTTCTGTGATTCGTTCACCCACCCACATCAGGAAAGCACTACCGGCGGTAAGTGCTGTGATAGCGGTAATTACATTCAGAGCATCAAACTCGATCAGATAGCCCTGTCTGCCGAAACCGATTGCCATTGCTGTGGACTGGATCAGTGCAAGCGCTATGGTTACGTATCTGGTGATAGCGACCATTTTCTTACGGCCGTCTTCACCATCACGCTGCATTTCTTCCAGCTTAGGAATAGCAATTGTAAGCAGCTGCATGATAATGGAAGATGTAATATAAGGGTTGATATTCAATGCCAGAATAGACATGTTCAGGAAAGAACCGCCCGTAATGGCATCAAAGAAACTGAACGCACCGCCTGTCTGCTGGGCAAACCATTGAGAAAAGAACTTCGTGTCCACTCCGGGTACGGGAAGCTGTGATCCGATACGGATCACAACTAACATTCCCAGTGTAAAAAGAATCTTTTGTCTGATTTCTTTGATTTTAAATGCGTTTTTCAGTGTTGTAAGCATTACATCACCTCAGCAGTTCCACCAAGAGCCTCGATCTTTTCTTTTGCGGATGCACTGAATGCATCTACCTTTACATCAAGCTTTTTGGTAAGTTCTCCGTTTCCAAGGATCTTTACTCCATCTCTGGGGTTCTTAATGATTCCTGCTTCAACTAATGCGTTTACATCAACGGTAGCACCGTTGTCAAAGCACTCCAGAGCACTTACATTGATAGCAACGATTTCCTTAGTGTTTCTGTTCGTGAAACCTCTCTTAGGAATACGTCTGTATAAAGGCATCTGACCACCTTCGAAACCGGGTCTGGGAGCTCCGGAACGAGCCTTCTGTCCCTTATGACCCTTACCTGCGGTCTTGCCATTTCCTGAACCGTGTCCACGGCCTCTTCTAAAATTATCACTGTGTTTGGAACCTTCTGCAGGTCTTAAATTGGATAATTCCATTCCTAACACCTCCTTATCTGATTATGCTTCTTCTACCTTGATCAAATGATTCACCTGACGGATCTGTCCTCTTGTTGCATCATTATCAGGCAGTACTACGGACTTGCCGATCTTACGCAGTCCCATAGACTCCACGATTGCCTTATTCTTCGGTACAGCACCGATAGTGGACTTTACCAGAGTGATCTTTAACTTCTTGTCTGCCATACTCTACTCCTTTCTGTTGGCCCTGTCAACTTAACGGGAAGATCCGGCTTACGCCAGAACTTCCTCAACAGACTTTCCACGATTCTTTGCTACTTCTTCGGGAGCCTTGATCTGGCTTAAACCGGAGATCGTTGCAAGAACAACGTTCTGCTTATTGTTGGAGCCAAGAGACTTGGTACGGATATTCTTGATACCTGCAAGCTCACAAACGACACGAGCGGGACCACCTGCGATGATACCGGTACCGTCGGGAGCCTTCTTCAGTAAAACGTTAGCAGAACCATACTTACCGATGAAATCATGGGTGATGGAATTGTTCTCATCCAGATTGATCTCTACGATGTGCTTAACAGCGTCTTCTTTACCTTTACGGATAGCTTCGGGAATTTCTACAGCCTTTCCCAGACCAGCGCCTACATGGCCGTTGCCGTCGCCGACTACTACCAGTGCGGTGAATCTCATGTTACGACCACCCTTAACGGTCTTGGTTACACGCTTGATGGTAACAACTTTATCATTTAACTCTAACTGGCTTGCATCTATGATTGTGTGTTTCATGGTGTATTCCTCTTTCCTTTCCTAGAATTCCAGGCCAGCTTCTCTGGCTGCATCGGCTAAAGCTGCTATTTTACCCTGATAAATGAAACCGCCACGGTCGAAAACAACTTCCTTGATGCCCTTTTCGATTGCTCTCTTTGCGATAACAGTTCCAAGATATGCTGCTGCATCAACGTTATTGGTCTTCTCCAGCTCTGCCTTGATCTCTTTCTCAAGAGTGGATGCAGATACTAAAGTATTACCAACTGTATCGTCGATAATTTGAGCATACATATGATTATTGCTTCTGAACACTGCAAGACGAGGTCTTTCAGCAGTGCCGCTGAAGCGGTTACGAATTTTCATGTGCTTTTTTGCACGTACTAACTGTCTGGACTCTTTACTAACCATCTTCATACTCTCCTTATCTATTATTTCTTACCAGTCTTACCAACTTTACGTCTGATGGTCTCATCGGCATACTTAATACCCTTACCCTTGTAAGGCTCAGGTCTTCTCTTGTCGCGGATCTCAGCTGCAAACTGTCCAACTTTTTCTTTGTCGATACCCTTAACAGTGATCAGGTTCTGACCATCGACTACAGTCTCGATGCCTTCAGGATCGATCATCTCTACGGGATGAGAGTAACCAAGGTTCAGGGTCAGCTTCTTGCCAGACTTAGCCGCTCTGTAACCAACACCATTTACTTCCAGTTTCTTCTCGAAACCTTCAGTAACACCTACTACCATGTTGTGAATCAGAGTTCTGGTCAGACCATGAAGAGACTTCATCTTCTTCAGATCATTGGGTCTGCTTACAAGAACTTCTGCTCCTTCTACTTTAATATCCATCTCAGAGGGTAATACTCTTTCCAGAGTACCCTTGGGACCTTTTACAGTCACTTTATTATTTTCTGCAACTTCTACAGTTACACCTGCGGGAATTGCGATTGGCATTCTACCTATTCTGGACATGCCCGTACCTCCTATAATTCTATAGAAAAACAATAGTTACACAGGAGAATTCCGCAAGGAATTCTCTTAGGGATGAAACTTAGATTTTATTAGTCAGCGTATTTTGCTGACTTAGAAAATCTTTTCATCCTTACCATACGAATGCTAATACTTCGCCGCCAACCTGAAGTTCACGAGCTTTCTTGTCGGTGATAACACCCTGGTTGGTAGAAATGATAGCAATACCCAGACCGCCGAGAACCTTAGGCAGATCTTCCTTGCCGGCATATACACGTAAACCGGGCTTGGAAATTCTCTTGATACCAGAGATAATCTTCTCGTTCTTGTCTGCGCCGTACTTCAGAGTGATGTGGATGGTCTTGAAACCACCGTCTTCAACGATGTCGTACTTCTTAATATATCCCTCATCCAGCAGAATCTGTGCAATAGCCAGCTTCATCTTGGAAGAAGGTACATCTACGGTGTCGTGTTTTGCAGTATTTGCATTACGGATTCTTGTAAGCATATCTGCGATAGGATCGCTCATTGTCATGATTTAGTTTCCTCCTTATTATTTGACTTGAATCATGCTAAGTACATACATTTTGTATATACCATCTATATTATAAGATAATTCTTATAACCAAAACTTTTAGAAATTCTTACTCGACGCCTTTCGACGCCTTAGAATTTCTTTTTGTCTCGGAGAATTCCGCCAGGAATTCTCTTGGGAGTGAAATATAGATTTTGTTAGCCAGCGTATTTTGCTGGCTTAGAAAATCTTTTCACTCTTACCAAGAAGCCTTCTTAACTCCGGGAATCTCGCCCTTGTATGCCAGTTCACGGAAGCAAACACGGCAAATTCCGTATTTTCTCAGTACAGAGTGGGGACGACCACAAATCTTGCAACGAGTATAAGCCTGAGTAGAGAACTTAGGTTTGCGCTGCTGTTTAATCTTCATTGATGTCTTTGCCATCAGAATTTACCTCCTTGATTACTTTGCAAAAGGCATGTTGAACAGTCTCAGCAGCTCACGTGCCTCTTCGTCGGTCTTAGCAGTTGTTACGAAAATGATATCCATACCTCTGGTCTTGTCGATCTTGTCGTACTCGATCTCAGGGAAGATGAACTGCTCTTTGATACCGAGTGCATAGTTACCTCTGCCGTCGAATGCGTTAGGGTTAACGCCTCTAAAGTCACGGACACGAGGAAGAGCGAGGTTAACCAGACGATCCAGGAACTCATACATCTTCTCGCCACGCAGAGTGGTCTTACATCCGATAGGTATACCCTCACGGATCTTGAAGTTAGCTACGGAATTCTTAGCCTTGGTCAGAACTGCCTTCTGTCCGGTGATAGCTTCCATATCAGCAACTGCATTCTCAAGGATCTTAGCGTTTTCTTTTGCTTCACCAACACCCATGTTGATAACGATCTTGTCGAGCTTGGGAACTTCCATTACATTAGCGTAACCGAACTTTTTAACCATAGCATCGACGATCTCATTGTTATATAAATCTTTCAGTCTGCTCACTTATATTTCCTCCTTCCTATTGATTAATCAATCACTTCGCCTGTTGACTTTGCGAAACGTACTTTCTTGCCGTCTTCAACCTTGAAGCCAACTCTTGTGGTCTTGCCTTTTACAACAAGCATAACGTTTGAAATATCAATAGGAGCTTCTTTCTCAACAATACCGCCATTGGGGTTTGCCTGAGAAGGCTTTGCATGCTTTGTGATCTTGTTAACGCCCTCAACCAGGACTTTATGATTCTTTACGTCTACAGAGAGAACCTTGCCCTCTGTACCTAAGTCTTTACCGGCGATAACCTTAACGGTGTCGCCCTTCTTAATTTTCATTGTAGACATGTGGCAACCTCCTTATAATACTTCGGGAGCCAGGGAAACAATTTTCATGAACTGTTTCTCACGAAGCTCTCTTGCAACCGGCCCAAAGATACGGGTTCCTCTGGGAGTCTTGTCATCTTTGATGATAACTGCAGCATTCTCATCAAACTTGATGTAAGAACCGTCTTTACGACGAGCGCCCTTTACGGAACGAACTACAACTGCTTTTACTACATCACCTTTTTTTACAACGCCGCCTGGTGTTGCATCTTTAACGGAAGCAACAATCACATCGCCGATCTGTGCATATCTTCTGGTAGAACCGCCCATAACACGAATGCAAAGTAACTCTTTTGCGCCAGTGTTATCAGCAACTTTTAGTCTACTTTCCTGCTGAACCATGTTATTCCTCCTTCACCGCTTTCACGGTTTCTTACAAACTAATTTATTTAGCTTTCTCTACGATCTCAACAAGTCTCCATCTCTTGTCCTTGGACAGGGGTCTTGTCTCCATAACTTTTACGATATCGCCAATGTTGCACTCGTTATTCTCGTCATGAGCCTTCAGCTTGTAGGTGTCCTTTACGATCTTTTTGTAAAGGGGATGCTTAACATGCTCTTCGATTGCAACTACAATAGTTTTATCCATCTTATTACTGATAACTTTACCAGTACGTGTTTTTCTTAAATTTCTTTCCACGGTTTGATCTCCTTTCTACGCACCCACGCGTTACGCTCTAGACTTCTCGGTGATAACAGTCTGAATACGTGCAATGTTTCTTCTTACTTCTTTAATTCTTGCAGTATTATCTAACTGATTGGTTGCGTTCTGGAATCTCAAATTGAAAAGTTCTTTTTTAGCAGCTACCAGCTCCTGTGCCAGTTCTGCATCGGACTTTGTCTTCAATTCTTCTACAAATTTATTTGATTTCATTCTGTCACACCGCCTTCCACATCTGCCTTAGCAATGATCTTACACTTACAAGGGAGCTTGTGCATAGCAAGACGTAATGCTTCACGAGCGTCCTCTTCGGGAACACCAGCGATCTCGAACATTACACGTCCGGGCTTAACAACTGCTACCCAGCAATCTACAGCGCCTTTACCGGAACCCATACGAGTACCGAGAGGCTTTACAGTTACGGGCTTATCGGGGAAAATCTTAATCCATACTTTACCGGTACGCTTGGTATAACGGGTAAGCGCAATACGGGCTGCCTCAATCTGATTAGACTTGATCCAGCAGGGTTCTGTAGCAACCAGACCAAATTCGCCATATGCCAGGGTGTTACCTCTGGAAGCTTTTCCGGCCATGGATCCACGGAACTGTTTACGACGTTTTACTCTCTTCGGCATTAACATTATTTATCGCTCCCTTCCATCTGATTTCCTTTTGTAGGAAGTATCTCGCCTTTATAAATCCAAACTTTAACTCCAACTTTACCATAGGTGGTGTTTGCTTCAGCAAAACCGTAGTCGATATCTGCTCTCAGGGTCTGCAGAGGAATGGTTCCCTCGCTGTAGAACTCAGCACGAGCGATATCAGCACCGCCCAGACGACCGGAACAGCAGGTCTTGATACCCATAGCACCTGACTTCATGGTTCTGCCCATGCAGGACTTCATTGCACGTCTGAAGGATACACGGTTCTCCAGCTGCTGAGCAATGTTCTCAGCTACCAGCTGTGCATCTCTGTCAGGTCTCTTGATCTCTTTGATGTCAACCATAACCTTCTTATCGGTTAACTTGGAGAGCTCTTTCTTGGTTACTTCGATCTCAGCACCGCCCTTACCGATCACAACACCGGGCTTAGCAGTATAGATGATAACCTTTACTCTGTCAGATGCTCTTTCGATCTCGATTTTGGAAACACCTGCACTGTATAATTTCTTCTTCAGGAACTTTCTGATGTTGTAGTCTTCTACCAGATAATCGGAAAACTCCGCATCAGCGTACCACTTGGAATCCCAATCTTTAATAACACCGACTCTCAGGCCGTGAGGATTAACTTTCTGTCCCATAAACTTTTCAATAGCTCCTTTCCCTACTTCTTCTCATCAAGAACGATGGTAATGTGGCTCATTCTCTTTTCGATTCTATAAGCTCTACCCTGTGCTCTGGGCTTTACTCTCTTCATGGTAGGTCCTTTATTTGCATAGCACTCTGCGATGTAAAGGTTCTCGGTATTCATACCGTTATTGTTCTCAGCATTAGCGATTGCTGACTCAAGCAGCTTCTTGATCAGGCTGGAAGCATATCTGGGATTGTACTCCAGAATACCAAGTGCAGTCTGTACGTCTTTGCCTCTGATGGCATCTAATACGAAACAAGCCTTCTGAACAGATACTCTTGCGTAAGACAGCTTAGCTGAAGGTCTTGTATCTTTCTGAGCGTTTCTTTCTCTCTTAATTTGGGATCTATGTCCTTTAGCCATAGATTTGGTCCTCCTTTCAAACTGAAACCGCGCAACGCACCCGTGTGTATCCTAAGTGCTGCGCACAAAAATATCCTGTCTTCTTTCCTCTTAATATATAATTTCGAGGGAAGACCCTCGGGAGAGCGCATAGCTCTCCCAGCCATCTATATAAGATAGCATATTTTTAGCTCCAGGTCAATAAAATTATTATTTAACCTTGGATTTCTTCTCGTCCTTGCCGTGGCCTCTGAAGGTTCTGGTTGCAACGAACTCACCGAGCTTGTGGCCTACCATATCCTCAGTAACGTATACGGGAACATGCTTTCTACCATCATGAACAGCAATCGTATGTCCTACGAAGGAAGGGAAAATTGTAGAACGACGGGACCAGGTCTTAATAACCTGCTTCTGTCCTGATGCATTTAAAGCGTCGACTTTCTTTAACAGGCTTGCGTCTGCGAAAGGTCCTTTTTTCAGTGATCTAGCCATGATCTTTCCTCCTTAACTATTTGATTGCTCTGCCGTCACGTCTTCTTACGATCAGCTTGTTGGAAGCCTTCTTAGATTTACGTGTCTTCAGACCAAGAGCAGGTTTACCCCAAGGTGTGCTGGGGCCGGGACGACCGATACCGGTCTTACCTTCACCACCACCATGAGGATGGTCGTTGGGGTTCATGACGGAACCACGTACGGTGGGACGGATGCCCATGTGACGCTTACGTCCGGCTTTACCGATCTTAACCAGGCTATGATCAACGTTACCTACAACACCAACAGTTGCACGGCAAACCAGGGGAACCATTCTCATCTCACCGGAGGGAAGACGAAGAGTAGCGTACTTACCTTCTTTTGCCATCAGCTGTGCGCTGTTACCGGCGGAACGAACCAGCTGACCGCCCTTACCGGGATATAACTCAATGTTGTGTACCTGAGTACCTACAGGGATCTCGGACAGAGGTAAGCAGTTACCTACTCTGACCTCGGCCTCTGCACCGTTCATAACCTTCATTCCGTCGGTCAGACCTTCGGGAGCGAGGATATAAGACTTGGTACCATCTTCGTAGCAGATCAGCGCGATGTTTGCTGTTCTGTTAGGATCGTACTCGATACCGATTACGGTTGCAGGAATGCCATCCTTGTATCTCTTGAAATCAATTACTCTGTATTTTCTTCTGGAACCGCCGCCGCGATGTCTTACAGTGATCTTACCCTGATTGTTACGGCCGGAGTTCTTCTTCAGGGAAACACACAGGCTCTTCTCGGGAGAGGTCTTGGTGATCTCAGAGAAGTCAGAACCAGTCATGTTTCTTCTGGAAGGTGTATAGGGGTTGTATGTCTTAATTCCCATTACTGTATCTCCTTTACGATGATTTTTTGCGCGAGCACTTAAGTGCCGCATACTTGAATCTTAAGCAGTAGCTTTATTCTTACAGACCTGCGAAGATCTCGATCTCTTTGCTATCTGCAGTTAACTGAACAATTGCCTTCTTGGTCTTGGCAGTCTTGCCGGTAACCATTCCGCGTCTCTTGTTCTTGCCATCCATATTGATGGTGTTAACACTCTTAACCTTGGTACCTTCGAACATCTTCTCAACAGCCTCTTTGATCTGAGACTTGTTAGCTTCGGTGTGAACGAGGAAGGTGTACTTCTTCTCGCCCATGCCGGCCATGCTCTTTTCGGTAATAACGGGTTTGAGGATTACATCATAGTATTTAATATCAGCCATTATGCGTATACCTCCTCAATCTTTGCAACAGCATCCTTGGTCAGGACAACTGTCTTAGCCTTCATTACGTCGTAAACGTTGATGGTATTTACCAGGGTGGTATCTACATCAGCTACGTTTCTAGCAGACATAACTACGTTAATATCGTTATCAGCGATCACTACCAGTCCCTTTTCTACCTTTAAGTTATTCATAACATTGGTGAAGTTCTTGGTCTTGATCTCGTCGAATTTCAGCTCATCAACTACGATCAGGCTGCTTCCCTGAACCTTGCTGGTCAGTGCAGACTTCAGAGCTGCTCTCTTCTCTTTCTTGTTAAGCTTGAAAGAGTAATCTCTGGGAACGGGAGCGAATACTACGCCGCCGCCTGCCCACTGGGGAGATCTGGTTGAACCCTGTCTTGCATGACCGGTTCCCTTCTGTCTCCAGGGCTTTCTTCCGCCACCGGATACCTCAGAACGGGTCTTTGCTTTCTGAGTTCCCTGACGATTATTTGCAAGCTGCTGTACAACTGCCATGTGTACCAGGTGCTCGTTCACTTCAACACCAAACACTGCATCGTTTAATTCGATTGTACCAACTTCTTTGCCTTCCATATTGTAAACAGATACGTTTGCCATCTGATTGGTCCTCCTTTCGTCCTAAACTATGCCTCAACCTTAACGGTCTCTTTGATGGTTACTAAAGCTTTCTTAGGTCCGGGAACTGCGCCCTTTACCAGAAGCAGATTCTTCTCAGCATCTACTCTTACGACCTCAAGATTCTGAACAGTTACCTTTACACAACCCATATGTCCAGGCATTCCCTTGCCCTTGAATACACGGCTAGGGGAGGAACATGCACCATTGGAACCCTGATGACGATGGAACTTGGAACCATGAGCCATAGGTCCTCTGTGCTGTCCAAATCTCTTGATTGCGCCCTGGAAGCCCTTACCTTTGGAGATTGCAGAAGCATCTACCTTATCGCCTGCAGCGAAGATGTCAGCTTTGATCTCTGCACCAAGGGTGTACTCCTCAGCGTTCTCAAACTTGAACTCTCTTACATATCTCTTGGAGCTTACGCCAGCCTTTTTGAAGTGGCCCTGCTCTGCTTTGTTAACACCATGTCTGTGTACGATCTGCTTCTTGCCGCTGGCATCCTTGTTAACAACCTTATCCTTCTTGTCAACAAAGCCTACCTGTACAGCACTGTAGCCGTCATTCTCCACGGTCTTTACCTGAGTAACCACGCAGGGACCAGCCTGAAGCACGGTTACGGGAACGAGCACGCCATCTTCATTGAAGATCTGGGTCATTCCAACTTTTGTTGTCAAAATTGCTTTCTTCATTTTTACCTCCTGTGTTCTACATAGCGGACCAAAGTGTTTCTGTGAAACACTTAGAAATACGCTGTGCGTATTTCCCCGGCGAATCAATCGCCCTGTGTTCTTACGTCTAAGTAGAGGTTTTTGTTGTTTGGCTTTACTTTGAAAAACTTATTAGTTGTTCTTCATCTTAATGTCGATGTAAACACCGGCAGGCATTTCCAGTCTCTGAAGAGCATCAACAGTCTTCTGAGTAGGAGCCATGATGTCGATCAGTCTCTTGTGAGTTCTCTGCTCGAACTGTTCTCTGGAGTCCTTGTACTTGTGTACTGCTCTCAGAATGGTAACAACTTCCTTCTTGGTAGGAAGAGGCACGGGACCACTTACCTGAGATCCGGTCTTCTTAACAGTTTCGATGATTTTTTTGGCAGATGCATCAACAAGCTGATGTTCATAAGCTTTCAATGTAATTCTCATTACCTGATTTGCCATAAAAAAAGTCGCCTCCTTTTCGCACTTTTGTAAGTAAATACTTACTTTTTGTACGGACAAGCGGTGACTGTACACTTTCCCGTGTGTGTCTGCGACCTTTGTGCAACGCTTTCTTCTCTCCGGCCATAAACTTACACGTTGTTACTGCTCAAGGCAGATGTTAATTGGTACAGTGACTTGCCGTCAGTTTTCTAACTTGACATTCGCTCCACGGAAAACCCGATCTCCATTACTGGGAACCGGCAACCTCACGCTTCACAGCTATCATGCCACAGCAAGGATTAGTATACATTGAATTTATGGGCATTGCAAGACTTTTTTTTAAAAAATTGTATTTTTTTTGATACAATTTCTTTTTGCCGTTTTGCACAGGTTCGCCACTGTATTTTTGTGAGTTTCTTCTTATATATAATATTGCCCATTATTTTTTACGACAAGTGAAACCCTCCCCTGGATGCTCTCAGATGACGTCGGGGCTTATCTTAACAAAATCTCTTTCTGCGCCCCGCTGGCCCGAAAGCCAGTGGGTATATCGACCTGGTTTTGTCTCCTATACCCTCGCCAACACAAATACATAAAAATACTGACAGGCTGCTGTTTTGGCCGCCCGTCAGTATTCGGTTTATCAATATTTACTTCATCAACGGTCTGTTACAGCCGGTTTGCTTTCACGTCCTCGAACTCCTGCAGCATTTCCTCGGAAGGAGCCTTGGTAGCGAGGCTGACTGCGATGATCGCGATAAGTCCCAGCCCGAAGCCTACTACCAGAGAATACAATCCGGTAGCTTTGCCCAGGGTCTGTCCGCCCACGAGGGGAATATAATCCCAGATGATAACGGCAAGTGCTCCGGTGACAATTCCGGCTACCGCTCCGGGGAAGTTGGTTCTCTTCCAATATAAGGACATCACTACCAACGGTCCGAAGGCGGCACCTAAACCTGCCCACGCGTTGGATACCAGTCCCATGACGGTGTTGTTCGGATTCCATGCGATGATGTAAGCCAGCACAGCTACTACCAGTACTGTGGCACGGCTCACATTCATAACCGTCTTGTCATCCGCATCCTTTTTGAGCAGTCCCTTGAAGATATCCTCCGCTACGCTGGAAGCGCTGACTAACAGCTGGGAATCCGCCGTGGACATGATCGCTGCCAGAATACCGCAGAGGAACAATCCTGCAATGAACGGAGCCTGCATCTCCACGGTAAATACTTTCTTGATCATCTCAATAAATACCTTCTCATTATTGCCATTCACCAGCTCCGGCAGATAAGCTCTGCCCAGGATACCGATAAATACTGCAAATCCCAGGGATAATGCTACCCAGCTGATGGCTGTAGTCTTGGACTTAGTCATTTCCTTCTCATCCCGGACTGCCATAAATCTCACCAGGATGTGGGGCATTCCGAAATATCCCAGTCCCCAGCCGAGACCGGAGATCACGCTGACGATATTATTACTGCCGTCACCGTTCTTCATCAGATTCAGGAAGTTGGCACTGTCGGCACCGCTGGCTTCCAGACCGGCTGACAATGTAGTGCCGCCGGTTGTCAGAAAATGATAAGCGAACAGCGGTACTGCCAGAATACCGACCAGCATCAGCATACCCTGGATAAAGTCTGTCACACATACTGCGGTAAATCCGCCGAGGAAGGTATAGACCAAAACTACCAGCGCACCGATGGTCAGTGCCACATGATAATCAATACCGAACACGGACTCAAACAGCTGACCTCCGGCAGAAAGTGCGGAAGCACAATATACCAGGAAAAATACTACAATTGTAATAGAAGAAACCGTCATCAATACCTTCTTCTCATCATGGAAGCGGTTCTCAAAATAAGTCGGCAGCGTCACGGAATTGTTGGCGCGGATCGTATATCTGCGCAACTTCGTGGCAATGAACAGCCAGTTCAGCGTCGTGCCGATGAAAAGTCCGATGGCGATCCAGCCGTCACCTCCGACACCGGTTAAGTAAATAGCTCCCGGCAGCCCCATTAACAGCCATCCGCTCATATCCGATGCCTGCGCGGACAGTGCAGCGACGAAGCCGTTCAGCTTTCTGCCTCCTAAAAAGTAATCTTCGGAATTGTTGTTTCCCTTTGCGTAGAACGCTCCGATAGCGATCATCATGAGTAAATACAGCACGAATGCCACAATTACCCAGCCCAGCGTATTTCCTGTCATAATATCCTCCTCAAATTTTTCTTCTTGTACATTTTCTTAATTGTATACAGTGATACGATTTATTATATACAAGAAATGGCTTATCGTCAACAGATTAGTTTGCTATCGCTGTAATGCATGAAAGTCTGATTTGATAGTTTTCCGTCATTCCACATTTTAAGTCGTTCAGTTCTTCAACCATATAACCACTCTCTGCAAGTATTCCTTGAAAAAGTCTTTCCGGTATTATATTCTATTACTATGTCCTATAAAAATAAGTTACAAAGTATACACACAGAAAGGTTTCTATATGTGGATTGCAGATAATTGGAAAGATTACGAAGTGCTGGATACGTCCAGCGGAGAAAAGTTAGAGCGTTGGGGAGATTATATTCTCGTCCGTCCGGATCCCCAGGTCATCTGGAAGACGCCCCACGATCATAAGGGCTGGAAGCAGAAAAACGGTCATTACCACAGAAGTGCCAAGGGCGGCGGAGAATGGGAGTTCTTCCATCTGCCGGATGAATGGGCGATTCATTACACTCTGCCTTTTCAGAAGGAAGCCTGCGATAAGACTGATCCTCTGACCTTCCATCTGAAGCCCTTCAGTTTCAAACATACCGGTCTGTTCCCGGAGCAGGCTGTGAACTGGGACTGGTTCTCCGGTCTGATCCATAATGCAGGCAGAACCGTGAAGGTACTGAACCTCTTCGCATACACCGGTGGTGCCACTGTATCCGCTGCAGCTGCGGGAGCTGCTGTGACCCATGTGGATGCGTCCAAGGGTATGGTCGGCTGGGCGAAGGAGAACGCTGCTGCCAGCGGGCTTGCCGATGCTCCTATCCGTTGGCTGGTGGACGACTGTATGAAGTTCGTAGAGCGTGAGATCCGCCGGGGCAACAAATACGACGGCATCATCATGGATCCCCCTTCCTACGGCAGAGGTCCCAAGGGTGAGATCTGGAAAATAGAAGATAATATCTGGGATTTCGTAGGACTGACCGCACAGCTTTTATCCGATGATGCGCTGTTCTTCCTGATCAATTCGTACACTACAGGATTGCAGCCCGCCGTGCTGTCCTATATGATGAATTCCACCCTGACGAAAAAGTTCGGTGGTCATGTGGAAGCCGAAGAGATCGGCCTCCCCGTCACCGAGAGTGGGCTGGTACTGCCCTGCGGTGCTTCCGGGCGCTGGCAGCGGAAGTAATTACAGCACATATTTTCTTAACACCGGGATCTTGCGCAGCACCCACGCAGTAGCCGTTGCCAGTGCCAGCACTACCAGGCAGAATGCAGCCAGCAGCAAAATCAATACCGCTTGTCCCGCGGCTACAGACTGCACACCGCATTGTTCCAACACCGTAAAGGGTGTAATCTTCACGAATTTATACAACAGGTTCACATACACCGGATGTACCAGGTATACGGCGAAGCTCAAGGCTCCCGCCTCCTGCCAGGGGATCCGGTGTATTCTGTCCTTCTCCCGGGCAGCCAAAGCCGCGCTGTCTCCTCCCCCATTCCATCCTGAAGCGAACAGAAGCACTGCAAGCAGTACTGTAAACGGATAATTGTATGCCATCTGAATGGAGAATCCCGCAAGTGTTCTGCTCAGGATCATTCCCAGAGCCAGAACCGCTACTGCAGCTGTCAGCCATACATTCCTTCCCTTGTCCACACATACTTCTCTCACCGCGAAGAAATATCCACACAGATAATACAGGAAATACACACCGCCATCCGGCAATACCGGAATACTGTTGACATCCAGTACCTTATTCAGAAACGGTGCCACACTGCTTCCTAAGAAGATCACTGCCATCATTGCTACAACACCCCACACCGGCAGCACACGCAGCACTTTTTTCAGAAGCGGCGTGATCAGATATAAAAACAAGATCAGATACAGATACCACATATGGGACCAGGTATGTCCCATCAGAGTCATCTTCAGTGCCTCCGGGATCATCCTGATCCGGAAGGTCCGCTCCGCCACTACCAGCTCGGAAGCTGCATACGGAACGCCGAATAGGAGGATCGCCAGCGCAATCCTCCTGCAATATTTTTTAATCATGACCGGATAAGTCAATGTACGTTCCGGATTCAGGAACAAATATCCCGAGATCAATAAAAATATAGGAACACACCAGGTCACCAGATCCATAACTGACAGCAATAATGACCGGTATTCCGGCACTATCGACGCATCTGTCACATCTGTCGCACCTGTCAGTACATGCATCAGCACCACTGCACAGGTTGCCAGTACCCGGAGCACGTCCAGGAACTGCTTCCTGGGTCCGGATAAGTCGTTTGTCATGTCTCTCCCATCTCCTCCATCAGGCGCATGCCTGCAGTATCTGTTACAGGAAGGGAGAATACTATGCTTTGTGCTTTACTCTCCAGTCCTGCTTTTTCCATTATAGCACGCATGATGGAATTTTTCTGCTCACTTTTTACCACAATGAACAACATTTCTTTTTCCGGCACCAGTGTCACGCCCAGAAACTGCTGTGCATTCTCTGTTCCGGTGCCCTTGGCATGGATGACTGTGCCGCCTGCCGCATGTACTTCTCTCGCTGCATCCATGACCAGTTCCGTATATCCATGATTGGCTATCACTACCAGAAGCTCATTCTTCGTCTCTTTCAATGTGGACTCCTCTCCTTTTACGAATTTCTGCCCGCAGGTCAGATAATTCAATGCTTTCTTGCCACCGACACTGCTCACGGGAATGATAAATGCGATTCCCATTCCCGGGAGATCGATCTGCATTTTCTTGCGCAGGGCAGCCTTGATCTGCCGCCAGGCAGCATCTGTGACGAGATGGAACAATACGCTCTTCTCCATGCCGTCCAGTCCAAAATAATCTAAGATCTCATTCGCCGCGGTTCCCATGCCGACGGTAACACTGCCGACCTGTGCGCCGCTTTCTTTATAGCATTCCACGAATTTCCTCGTCAGCTGACGATTGGTGATGGTGACCATCATATATAATTCACTCATGGGCACACCTCCTACAGTTCAATGATGGCATTCTCATCCAAAGCACCAAATGCATCCGCCGCACCGGCAAATACGCCTGCACCGCTCTTCTGCTGCTTTAACTGATATACCATTCCCAATATCTGGATCGTGATCAGCGGTGTCATGGCTACCATTGCTACCACACCGAAAGCATCTGCGACTAAATTGCCGACCACCGCCACACAGGCACCCTGTGCTAACGGCAGTAAAAAGGTAGCTGTCATGGGACCGCTCGCCACACCGCCGGAGTCGAAGGCGATCGCTGTGAATATCTTCGGTACAAAAAAGGATAGTCCGATCGCCACACCATAGCCCGGGATCAAAAACCATAGAATCGGGATCCCCGTCAGCACGCGGATCATCGCCAGTGCTACGGATAAGGATACGCCCACGGACAGAGAAACCCCCATGGATCTGGCAGAGATGGCACCGTCCGTCAGCTCCTCTACCTGATGATTCAGTACATAGACCGCTGGCTCCGCTTTTACGATAAAGTAACCGATCAGTGCTCCCACCGGCACCAGTACCCACCTGTAGGATCTGGCTGCCATGACCTGACCGAGGTAATTACCGGCAGGCATAAAGCCCACATTTGCACCGGTCAGGAACAGTACCAGACCGATATAAGTATACACCAGACCGATCAGAATCTTCGCCAGTATCTTCCCCGACAGCCGCAGGGCAAATATCTGGAACAGACCGAAAAACAATACAATGGGAAGTAATGAGAGTGCGATCTCTTTCATATAATCCGGAATCCCATGAGCAAAAAGTTGCGCCAGTTCCACGGAATCAGCGATCTCCGGGATCGCCACCGGCTGGTAATCCGCATTGGTCGGCTTATAGATCAGCCCCAGCACCATGACCGCCAGGATCGGGCCGATGGAGCACAGTGCTACCAGACCGAAGCTGTCGTCTGCCGCATGATGGTCATTACGGATGGACGCAATACCGACACCAAGTGCCATGATAAAAGGAACGGTCATGGGTCCCGTGGTCACACCTCCGGAATCAAACGCCACTGCCCGGAAGTTCTCCGGTACGAAAAATGCAAGAACAAACACTACTATGTAGAAAAAGGTCAACAATGGCGGCAGGGCCACACCGATCAACATACGCAGAAGGGCAATGACCAGGAAGATTCCAACCCCCACTGCCACTGCCAGGATCAGCGTCATATTCGGAACCGAAGGCACCTGTGTCGCCAGCACCTGCAAGTCAGGCTCGGAAATGGTGATCACCACTCCCAACAGAAAAGATAACACTACGATCAGCAGAATGTTTTTACTCTGGGTCATTCTGGCACCCACTTTTTCTCCCATGGGGGTCATGGACATCTCCGCACCCAGGGTGAAAAACATCATACCGGCCATGACCATCACCGCCCCCACCAGAAAGCACAGCAGGATACTGGAGGTAATGGGAGCTATAGTAAAGCTTAATACGATCACGATCCCTACTACCGGCAGGACCGCCTTCAAGGATTCTGCAAATTTTTGCCGGATCTTTGGATTTAATAACTTCAATATTGGTCTTTCCTTTCTTTATGTTTTCTTTATCTTAACATGAAGCAAAGACCCGATCCTACCGTTTTTCGTGAATTTATAAAATTTTCACGGGGTCTTAACGCAATCTTTATGCAGACAGCTCCCGGTCCTGCCCAGACTGCTTTTTCACAAATTTATAGGTCCAGACATCCACCACGATCACAAACAGGAAAAAGAAAACGAAGATCCAGTCCGCATCCAGAGACAATGCGGAATCATAGATACCGTGTTCGATCATCGGCATGAACACGCTGAGCTTCAGGTAGCGTTTCCTGCGTTTTTTATCGCCTGCAAGTTCTGCCTCCTTCGCCACACCGAAAAAATATCCCATGATCACGCCATCGATGGCATGGGAAGGCACGGACAACAGGGCTCTGGTCACTGCCGTCCCAATGTCACCGCCCAGACAATACAGAACATTTTCAATGGCTGCAAATCCTAATGCCGAAGTCACACAGTACACGATGGCATCGAATTTGTAATTGAATGCCGGATGCTTCCATGCCGCCCATTTGGCCGCCTGCATCTTGCAAAGTTCCTCGATCAGTGCCACCCCGATAAAATTATCCAGGATCACGTAGCACAGCGTATCTGCATCCATAAATACCAGAAATACTTCATCCAGAATGATTTCCAGTATCATGGCGGGGATCACAGACAATACACCAAACAGGAATATTTTCCACAATAATCCCCTCGGCTCCTTCTCCACCTTATCCTGTCTATAGATCCATACCACCAGTGCGATGGCCGGCAATAGTGCCAATCCTGTCAGAAACATAACCTATTCCTCTTCTGTCCACATAGACGGTCCGCCCTTTCAGGACCGCCGCCATACTACATTTTAATCTAATGTTTTTCCTGATGTCAACCTAACGAAAGTATATGTTCCTATTTTTTGTGTCTTGGATTTTCCTGAGGATACCTGCCTTTTGCCGTAGCTTTAGGGGAAAATATACCGGTTTTCAAATATCCTTAACTACTTCTTTACACCTTGCATTGCAAAGTAATGGTACTATAGTTATAATAAATTTACAAAACGACTAACAATATTTCATGGAGGATCACACCGTGTTCCGATCACTTTCCGTTAAAAAATCACCGCGGAAAAGCTTCCGCTTAAAACCACCCTTTACCAGACACGCCATCAGTATCCTGATCTGTGCCGCCTGTATGTTGTGCGCCACTCTTGCCTCTTTTTTATATCAGCATATAGTACCGGACAACCATGCCAATGTAGCACTGTTCTACATTCTGGCACTGGTGATCATCGCCAGATGGACGGTGGGCTACAGCTACGGCATTGCCTGCACCCTTTTTTCCGTAATAGCGATCAATTATCTGTTCACCTATCCGTATTATAAGATTAATTTCACACTGACCGGCTACCCTATCACCTTCCTGTTGATGAGTGGAATCACTCTGATCCTGTGTACCATGACCTCCCATATGACCATCCAGTCCGAGATGATCGCAGAGCGGGAAAAGCGGCTGGCAGAGGCCGAAATGGAAAAGATGCGTGCAAATCTACTGCGCGCCATCTCCCACGATCTGCGCACGCCGCTCACCGGCATCATCGGCAACAGCTCCCTGTTTCTGGAAAGTCAGAACGATCTAAGCTCCACCGAGCAGCGTACGATCATGACCAATATCTATGAGGATTCCAACTGGCTGTTGAATATGGTGGAAAATCTGCTGTCCGTCACTCGTATCCAGGGAGACAGCTTAAGCATCAATACCACAGAGGAACCGGTGGAGGAAGTGGTGGGAGAAGCTTTGGAGAAACTGGAAAAACGCTATCCCGATGCCGCCATCCGGGTCAAGATCCCCGAGGAATTTCTGATGATCCCCATGGATGCGGTGCTGATCGAGCAGGTCACCATCAATCTGCTGGAAAACGCCATCGTTCATTCCGGAAGTATCCTGCCCATTGATTTCATCGTGGAGGATCATCCGGAGCATGTATCTTTTATTGTGAGAGACTACGGAAAAGGATTGTCGGAAGAAAAATTACAGAATCTGTTCGAGACGAGTACCTACAACAATTCCCAGAGCTCGGATTCCCGCAAGGGCATGGGTATCGGTCTGTCCATCTGCAAGACCATCATCACCGCCCATCACGGAACGCTGAGTGGCCGGAATCATGCGGATGGCGCGGAATTCTGTTTCACACTGCCCAAGGTGGGAGCTGTCGCTTCAGAAAAATAAGTGTACTCTCAGCCACATAAGACAGAACTCTTGAAAATACCGGAAAGGATATGGATCACAGATATGAATAAGATCAAAGTTCTCTTAATCGAAGACGATAGAAGTATCAGTAATTTCATCACCGCTACCATGGACCGGGAAGGCTACAAGATCATGCATGCCTTAAACGGCAGAGAGGGACTTAGTCTCAGCACTTCTTTCTGCCCCAACGTGATCCTGCTAGACTTAGGGCTGCCGGACATGGACGGATTGGATGTGTTGCAAAAGCTGCGCTCCTGGAGCGATGTTCCCGTGATCATCATATCTGCCCGCACCAAGGAGCAGGAAAAGGTCTCCGCTCTGGATCTGGGTGCGGACGATTATATCACAAAACCCTTCGGCACCGGAGAGCTCATGGCAAGGATCCGCACTTCTCTGCGGCACAGCCACGCCCAGACTCCCGGTCATGTATATAAGACACTGGATCTGGAGATTGATTTCGAGAAACGACTGATCCGCCTGCGGGGCGAAGAGGTGCACCTGACCCAGATCGAATACCAGCTGCTTACACTTTTAGCGGAAAATTCCGGCAGAGTCCTGACCTACAGCTATATCATGAATGCTATCTGGGGTCCCTATATGGACAATAATAATCAGATCCTCCGGGTCAACATGGCGAACATCCGCAGAAAGCTGGAGCAGAATCCCGCACAGCCCCAGTATGTCTTCACTGAGATTGGTGTGGGCTATCGGATGCGTGAGAACGAGAACGGCGCGATCCCCGCGGAGCGTTTTTAATTCATAGGAAGAAATTTCCTATGAATTAAAATTCCCCTCGGCGAGGGGGAGTATACCGAGGGGAATAGAGAGAAAAGTATATTTTTGAAAGAGGCGGGTTCCTTTTTCAATTATTATAATAGCGTAATTTTTTAATATTTACTGCTGTTTTTATAGCTTGTTTATGTTGAAAGTACTGTTTTTTTGTGGTATTCTGACTGTATCAATGTCAGTAGATTTAAAAAGTGAAGGAGCAGCTATGGATATCACAACTAAAAAAGGCAGACGCGGCAGAAAGGATATTGACCGGATCATCGTGGAAAAAGGCCGCAGAGGTGATTTTTCTCCCCTGCAGCCCGATCATTATCACAGCTTTTATGAAATATTCTATCTCTGGTCCGGCAGCTGCCGTTTCCTACTAAAAGATACCGTCTACCAGATGGAATCAGGAGATTTGGTCTTCATTGCCCCGGGAGAATTGCATCATTCTCTGTATTCTGCCGGAGAGGTCTGCGAGATCGTAATGATCTATTTCAAAGAAGAATATCTGCATTTATCGGACTGGTCTGCCGACAGCCTCACTTCCATATCCGGGCAGGGGCTACAGCTACATTCCTTCATGGGCAGCGTTCCTACGGTATACCAGGAATATCTGCGCTCTCTGCTGACCCGTATGCTCACCGAGAATTCCCGCTTCGACCAATACTCCGAGCATTTTGAGCGTTGCTATCTGGAAGAGCTCCTGCTCATGCTGATGCGGCATTCCGTCATGAATGAAAAGGAACCGGATCTGCTAAATTCCCGGGATGCGGATATCCTGCTTGCCACAAAATACATTTACAACAATTTCCGCAAGCCACTGACACTGGAAGAGGTCTCCTCCGTGGCTTCCCTAAGCCCCACCTATTTCAGTAAAAAATTCAAGCTGATCACCGGTATGGGCTTCAAGGAATATTTAAACTATGTACGGCTCAAGCACGCCCAGACGGCGCTTCTTACCACCAACAGTTCCATCACGGATATTGCTCTGGAATACGGCTTCAACGACAGCAATTATTTCAAGGATCTGTTCAAAAAAGTGTACGGAAAATCTCCCCGGGAATATCGTAAAAATCCTGATTGACATCGGGTTTCTTATCGGCAGTCTCCTCTAAGTCTTCCTCTTCGAAATGTTCTTCCGTCTGTTTTTCGATTTTCTCTTCCAATGCCTCCCGGATTGCATCCTGTACGTTGTCGAACTTCTCCAGAAAACTGTCCCATTCTTTGATGCTGAATTCCTGATTGCCGATCCGGAATTTCGTCTCTGTATCGCCGTTCTGAAGCTTGTCGTAGATTTCCTGCATTTTCTCGCGGATCTGCTCCATGAGACTCAGATCCTCTTTTTCCGGTTCTCCGGCGGTTCCGGCCAGGTCCGTTTCCGCTGCTTTGTCCGCATCGGGCGTCTCCGAAGTTTCCTCGTTGCTGTCTACATTGTCACCGTTCTCCATATCATCCAGTTCTTTCTCCATCTCCCGGATCTTCTTATCCTGTGCCAGTGCACGCAGGATCCGGTTCACATCCTCCGGGCTGAACATACCGATGGCTTTGGACAGGGCATCGATGTTATTCCGGTTAACCAGCAGACTTCCACCGCCGGACAGCGGAATGTTGATACAGTTTTTCTCATTCGAAGTATCCCCCAGAGTCAGACGGTTATGATCATAGTCACAGACAAAGACCACACCTTCATATTCGATAACACCGTTCTCCGCCATCTCCCCATAAGGCACCTTATCCTTGCCTTCGATACGACGGTTCAGCCGCACCCCCCGCGTCACCGGCGCCAGTGCCTTGTCATTTTCCTCCGCAGCCTCCAGATTTTCCGCAAAACGATTTTCCGCATCTGACGTACTCTGCAAAACTCCCTCATTCACTCTCTTCTGTGTCTCATACACGAAAGTCCTTCCATAGCTGATTCCTGTAATTGCCATAATATCTCCCTCTCCGACAGCGATTACTGCCGCAAAAAGCGGATGGCTGCCTCTCTCAAGGCCGCCATCCGTAGCTTTTTCTCCATCCATGGTGTCTGTATTTTCCTATATGAATAATATCGACACAGCCCGGGGAAACTTTATAGTACAAAACAATACAAAGCTAAAAATGCGAGCCATTACTTTTCGTAATCGCTCGCATTTCCTGTTTTCGTCACACTGACGGTTCGCCTTACAGTTTTCCGCCGTATACAGGGAAGCCGCTGTTGGCGCCGTAGCTTTCGATATGCTTGATTTTCCACGTTAGAGACATTTCTTACGGGATGGTTTTATCATAATACCTAAAGCTAACTTTAGGTCAATAGGGGTTTTTAGAAAAATTTTCTCTTGCGGCATCTTTTCCTATATGTTATACTGGGAAAAAATCAGAAACGAAATACAGATCAGGTAACTATGTCAGCGTGGACATCTTCGGGTGTCTGCGCTTTTTCTTTTACCTGAAAACAAAGGAGGAGAATGTATATGGTAGAACTCATAGCCAATGTGAACAGTGCCGTCAATGGATTCGTATGGGGTGTCCCCATGCTGGTACTGCTGGTAGGTACCGGTATTCTGATGACGATCCTGACAAATTTTTTCCAGTTATCCCATCTGGGACACTGGTTCAAAAATACGGTGGGCGGCATCTTTCACGACAAGCATGTAACGAAACATACGGAGGCCGGAGATCAGTCCATTTCCCAGTTCCAGTCGCTGTGCACCGCACTGGCTGCCACGATCGGTACCGGTAATATCGTCGGGGTGGCAAGTGCACTGGTCGCCGGCGGTCCCGGCGCCATCTTCTGGATGTGGGTCGTGGCTTTCTTTGGCATGATGACGAACTACTCGGAAAATGTACTGGGTATCTACTACCGCCGCCGGAACTCCAAAGGGGAATGGAGTGGCGGTGCCATGTACTACTTAAAGGACGGTCTCGGCTCCTATAAGGGCTGCAAACAGATCGGTGCCGTACTGGCTGTGCTGTTCTCTGCTTTCTGCCTGCTGGCTTCCTTCGGTATCGGCAACATGAGTCAGGTCAATTCGATTGCTGCGAACATGACTTCTGCCTTTTCCATTCCCGCTACCGCCACCGGCATTGTTCTGGTGATCATCGGTGCGCTGGTCATTGTCGGCGGATTAAAAAGAATCGCAGCTGTCACCGAGAAGCTGGTTCCCTTTATGGCCATCGCTTATGTCATCGGTGCACTGGTAATCTTCTTTGCAAATATCGGTCACGTGGGTACCGTATTTACCGCTATTTTCAAAGGAGCATTCGGTCTGCGCGCCGTGGGCGGCGGTATCGTAGGTTCCGGTGTGAAGCTGGCTCTGACCTGGGGCATGAAGCGCGGCGTGTTCTCCAACGAAGCCGGCCTTGGTTCCTCCGTTATGGTGCATTCCAGTTCCAACGTAAAAGAGCCCGTACGCCAGGGTATGTGGGGCATTTTCGAAGTATTCGCCGACACCATGGTCGTATGTACACTGACAGCCTTTGCGGTTCTGTCCTCCGGACTGATCGACCTGGATACCGGTGCCGTACTGGTGGATGTGTCCGGTTCCGCTCTGGTGGGTCAGGCTTTTGCTACCGTATTCGGCAGCTTCGGTCCCGCCTTCATCGCCATTGCGATCCTGCTGTTCGCCTTCTCTACTGTACTGGGCTGGAGTCACTACGGCTCCAAGGCATGTGAATATTTATTCGGTACGAAATCCACCATTGTCTACAAGATTGCATTCGTACTGATGATCTTCATCGGCTGCACCATGAACTTAGGGCTTGCCTGGGATCTGTCCGATACCTTCAACGGTCTGATGGCGATTCCCAACCTGATCGGTGTCATAGCCCTGTCTCCCGTAGTAATGAAGATCACGAAAAATTACGTGGCACGTATCATTAAAAAAGAAGATGTAAAGCCCATGTTATCTGTTTTCCCCGAAATTCAGGAAGAGCAGGAAAAGGCCATGTAATTTAACTTAGAATCATACTTCTTCTCTGGTAATATTCTTCGCCCATTTACCCTCTCGGTAATGCTTAATGACCCAGGGCCATTTGACGAATTCGTCCGTGCATAACAGGAAATAGACCCACAGCACCGGGAGTTTCAGTACAAATGCGGCGAAGAATCCCAGAGGGATCGCATAGCACCACATATCGATCGTATCGCAGATCAGTCCGAACTTCGTATCTCCGCCGGCACGGAATACTCCGGCGATCAGCGCCGTATTCACGGCAGCGCCCATAATATAATAAGTATTGATGAGCAGCATATATTTCAGATAATGCATGGCAGTGTCATTCAATGTAGCAAACCGTAACACAAAGGGTGTAATTGCCAGTACGATCAGGCCGCCTATAGCTCCGGCGATTACCGTCATCTTCAACATCCGGGAAGCGTAACTCTTCGACTTCTCCAGATCGCCTTGTCCCATAATATTTCCCAGCAATATGCCACCTGCACTGGCAATGGCAAAGCAGAACACCGTACCGATATTGCGCACTACGACCACCAGTGAATTAGCAGCCACCGCATCTGTTCCCAGATGCCCAAGGATCACGGAATACATGGAAAACGCCACACTCCAGGACACATCGTTGCAAAGTGCGGGCAGAGACAGACGCATGAAATCTTGTGTCAGCACCTTACTGTGAACGAGCAGGTACTTCGGATGCAGTTTTACATTTTTGCTAAAGGAAGATACAATAACGCATGCCACCAGTTCCACCAGTCGGGACAGGGCTGTGGCAATGGCGACACCGGTAGCTCCCAGCTTTGGCATGCCGAACAGTCCGAAGATAAATGTGGCATTCAGAATGACATTCAATACGAAAGCCAGCATATTCAACGCCATACTGACCGTCACACGACCTACGCTTCGCAGAATGGCAAGATACACTTCCGTGATGCCCCAGCACAGGTATGTGATGCCCATGATCCGCAGATAAGAGGCGCCGATAGTGATCAGCTCCTGATCAGGTGTAAAGAGAAGCATCATCTTCTGAGGGAGGAAAAATGCAATCAGCGCAACAATACCTGAAATTGCCATAGAGAAACGAAGTGTGATTCCTTCTACAGTATGAATTGCTTCCAGGTTCCCCTTTCCATAATATTGGGCGCACAAGAGAGTGGCTCCCGTCCCCAGTCCGTAATATACCATAAACAGGACATTCGAAAAATTTGACGCCAGGGATACTGCGGATATTGCGGACTGTCCCACATAGTTTAACATAATGACATCCGCGGAATTTACCGCTGCACTGAGCAGATTCTGTATAATGATCGGGATGGTCAGTTTGAACATCTGCCTGTAAAAATCATCTTTTTTCATTGCTGTTATCTGCATGGTATTCCTCACATTTTCTGTTTTATTTTGTTCCTTACATGCCTGATTTCTTTTTTCGCTTTCTACGCATGTGTTTCTTTGACAATTATACATACTCAAATCTTTTTTTCAAGCTTTATGCATGTATTTCATAACATTATTACATTAATAATAAAAAAATCCGGGAAAGGAACTGTCCCGGATTTTTGAAGCTTTGTATTGTCTGCAGTTGCCACGATACTCATACGGTGTGCAATGATCATAACGGTATTGTTGCGGATCAGCTTGAAATGCTGATATTTCGTACCGTAGGACGCATCCCGCAATAGATGAAAAACCCACTTACGGTCTCTGTCCCATAGCGCCTTCCAGTGTCAGGGTCTCACCGCTCATATACTTGAAGTCGGGAGAAGCCAGCTGTACGCAGACGCGGCCGATCTCCTTCTCCACGTCGCCGTAATGTCCCATAGGAGGCATCTTGACGTTTGCCTTGAAAGCATCGGGATATGCCTGCTCGAATTTCTCCAGCTGTGCGGTCCATGCCAGAGGACATACAACGTTGACATTGATGCCATCGGGACCCCACTCGGTAGCTGCGACTCTGGTCAGTCCGCGGATACCTTCCTTGGCCGCCGCATAAGCGCACTGTCCGAAATTACCGAAGAGACCTGCTCCGGAGGCAAAGTTAATAACAGAACCCTTCGTCTCCTTCAGATAAGGATAGCAAGCCTTCATATAGTAGAATGCTGCATACAGACCGGAATATACCGCCAGGTCAAACTGCTCGGTGGTATGATCTGCGATGGTTACACCGGAAGCGGAAGCCTGGGCATTGTTGATCAGTACATCGATCCTTCCGAAAGTGTCAATCGCCTGCTTCACCACATTCTGTACGATTGCTTCATTGTCTGAACCGGCGCTGACATCTGCCTGTACGGGAAGTACCTTGATACCGTACTTTGCCTCCAGTTCTTCCTTCGCATCCGTCAGCTTCTGTACATTGCGTCCGGTCAGCACCAGATTGGCACCTTCTTTGGCATAGGCGGTGGCAATGCCGTAACCGATTGATCCGCACTCTCCGTTACTCCCCCGGTAGAAATCTGCCAGCGCTCCGGCTATCAGAATCAATACCGGATAGCCATAACGATCCAAATATGCCAGAATGTACATTACTGTCGTAGAATAACTGCGCTCCGGCTTCTTCTCAACGATCACTTCCGTGCACCCCCAGCCGCTCTGCCTCTTGTAAGAATCTGACTTCAATCTCTCCGGGCGTATGCTCCGCCAGATCCGGCACGGAAAAAAGCGGCGGCACTGCTCTGTTCTCTTCGCCGTGAAGCAATGTCTTCAGTTCCAGTTCCAGGATCTCATCGTCGATCTGTTTCCAGCGGCGGTTCTCCTCTTCCGTCAGATCATCCAGTCCGAAGTGTGTGAGAATCGTTCCCATAATCTTACTTTCGATCTCCAGATAATTGGTCAGATAGATCTTCACCGGGCGGATGATATCCGAAATATATCCCTCGCTGGCATCATGGAGCAGACAGGCGAGCTGCTGCCTCTTAGACCACCCTCTGGCTTTCGCTTCCGCAGCACAGTTGAGCGAATGCTGTCCCACCGAATAAAAATAGCTCAGCTGTCCACCGCCCCGACACAGTAAGCTCAGCGCATGAGCGATATCCTCAATATATACATCCCCCGGTGTCATCTGCATGGGATCAAACTTTCTGCCAGAATATGTAGTCATGGTGTTCATAAGTGTCGCTCCTTATTTCTCCGCGCGGATCAGGTTCTTATAGAATCTGACAGCTCCGGGCAGACAATTATACTCAATATTTTCGTTCAATCCATGCATTCCCTTCATCTGCTCCGGTCCATAGATCACCGGTGCAAAACGGATGCAGTTCTTGCAGATGGGCTGGTAAAACTGTGCATCGGTCGCACCCGTCATCACATAAGGGCTGGAAGGCAGTCCCGGGAAAGTATCTGCGATGGTCTGCTCCACCAGATGGAATGCTTCTCCGTGAATATCCACAGGCGGCGTATAATCATTAGCATGCAGCACTTCGGTCTCCAGACCGTATTTACCTGCTACTTTTTTGATGATCTCCAGGCTCTCCTTCTCCCCCTGATGAGGAATAAAACGCATGTTGGCGCCCACATAGGCTTCCTGAGGCAGCACATTATAGGCATCGGAGCCCTTCTGCACCGTGAAAACGATCGTCGTCTTCAGCATTGCACCTGCCTGGGCACTGATCGCAGGCATGACCGCTTTTAATACCGGGCCGAACAGCCACACATTGCCGAATACCAGCTTCATTCCGAATCCGGCATAGGGAGCCAGTTTTGTGAACATTGCCGATACCTCCGGCAGCAGCTTTTTCCGGAACGGGGAATGCGTCTCCACCTCATTGACAAAAGCGGATAATCTGGCAATGGGCGTTCCCTTCGACGGTGCGCTGGCATGTCCGCCATTGCTCCGTGCAGTGAACTTCACATCTGCCTTGCCCTTTTCAAATACGCCTACCATTGCAAAATTGCCGTGAATGCCGCCGATGGGTTCGGTGATGATTGCACCGCCCTCATCGCATACCAGGAACAGCTCGATCCCTCTGCGCTGCAATTCTGACACAATCTTCGGTGCACCGTCACCGCCCCACTCTTCCGTGCAGGAGCTTGCCAGATAGACATCGGTGGGCGGGACGAACCCTTCCGACAGGAGTTCCTCCACCGCCTGGAAAAATGCCATTACAGAGGCCTTGGTATCGGATGCGCCTCTGCCCCATACTTTTCCTTCTGCGATATCTCCGGAAAAAGGTGCATGAACCCATTCACCTTCCGCCGGCACCACATCCTGGTGGCTCATGAGCAGGATCGGTTTTTCAGAGCTTTTTCCTTTCCAGTAAAATAACAGATTCCCATCGATCTCTGTCTTCTCCAGCTTCTCATGTACCAGAGGGAACAGTTCCTCCAGCACCTTATGGAAGCCTAAGAATTTCTCCACCTCTGCCACGTTGGCATAGGAGGTGGTGTCATATTGAATCATTTTCGACAGCTTCTCTGCCAGTGCCAGCGCTTCCTCCTCCGGTTCGTCTGCCACATAAGTCGAAGTCTTCGACGGCATCAATAAGGTACGGAGCACTGCGATCAACAGTAACAATACGATCACAGCCAACACTGCAAGAAGTATCAAACCTATGTATTTCATATCTGTCCTCTTTTCTTAATTATTCTTCTGTCGTTTTCTGTGTATTCTTTTTCCGGAACAGCAGATATGCCACACCGATGGCAATCGCGCCGGAAGGAACGATCATAAAGCTGGTGGAGCCGATCAGGGATGGTACCAGAATGAATAACAGGCTCATGAGGATCAGCGGCAATGCAGCGATCTTCATATTTTTCCGGTAATATTTGTACGCCATGGCACCGAACAGCGCCGGAACCACATTTTCAAAAGCCGGCTGCAATACTTCGCTCTGCAGCACGGGCTGCAGCGGCACCATCAATAACACGCCCAGCGCCAGGACGAGGATTGTCACCAGAGAAGATGTGGCAATGGAGATCGTGGAGATGATCTCATTTTCCGGGGTTCCGGTCTTCGCTCCTACCATGTCTCTCGCATTGACCGCGCAGGGGATCTTCATATTGATCAGGTTACCGGTGATAAATGCCAGGTATCCGCCGCCGGCTCCCAGCATCGGTGTGTAGATCAAAAACTCCGCGATGCTGCTGACCAGCCATACGATTCCCACAGAGAGGAACCCCTTGCCGACAGCACTCAGATCCGGATACGCACCTAAAAGCTTACCGATGAGAAACGGTGCTCCCACCAACATCACCAGCGTAATGATACTCACAGTCCGCCCGATGACATGTGTTTTCTTTGTGTAGGCCTGCCAGGTATCCGGAGTCTGCCCGGTCTGTTCCTTTGTTGCTTCTCCACTATTCAGTTCTGTATTATCTATTGTCATGCTATCCGCTTTCATGTTATCTGTTCTCGTACTATCTGCCTTCATACTATCTGCCTTCATGCTATCTGTTCTCATATTGATATTCCTTTCCGTTTCGGAGATACGCTACCCGGTACTATGTAGGTTGTTCTGTCAGTCGTTACAGCAACCCCACCAGCACCGCTGCCGTCATACCGATGATCATGCTTCCGGCAATGGAAAAGCTGTCCACCCAGGCTTTTCCTTTTTTCTCAATGAGGTATACAAACCCTGCCATCACCAGTGCCGATACCGCCATTACCACTAACGGAATGTAATCTCCGTGAAACGTAAACAATCCGTTCTCCGATATAAAACCGCCAAGATATCTTCCGATGTAGGTGCTGACCAGTCCGATGAACATGGCGGTCATTGCCATATCTCCGAAACCCGGCTTGCCGGATTTTTTATTCGAGGTCAGCTTCTGTGTATATTTTTTATTCAGGAAAATGGACAATGTCATGCCCCAGATAATGCAGATGCTCATGAGCAGTGCGATCGTGGAAAATGCCTGCGGTGTCATTTCCGCAGCAGACAATGTGCTCATTCCCACCTGCTCCGCTGCTGCCTGCGCCACCTGGGTCTCATAATGCAGTGCACCGATCACGGACAATCGAAGCCACGGCCAGGGTGTTCCCAGACTTCCCGACAGGGCGATGACACCCAGCAGGATCCCCACACTGGGCAACAGGGAAAAGGTCGCACTGGAGATGATCGTACGCTTCATTTTCGTGGTATCCATACCGAGTGCCTGTCCGGCGCGGTATGCCCTCACCAGAAAAATCACACAGACTACCGCCACAAAAGCAATGATCCCTCCACAGATCAGGTACATCGGTACACTGTTTAACTGACTTAAGATTGACATGTCTCTTCCTCCTTCAGAATCTCTCTGATTTTATCTTCCTGTAAGTGCTCTCCGATGACGATCAGCACCTCCTGCCCCACTGCGACAGACTGCATCGTATGACTGTCCGGTGTAGCATTCAATTCCATCCATTGTCCTGCTCCGTTTTTCACAAAGCCCTTGATACGGAATACTTCTCCGCAGGACTTGTCGGAAAACAGTCTGGGCACCGCCCGTTCCAAAGCCTCCGGCTTAATCTTCTCTTCCATGAAAAATAAAGAGTCGAAGCTCTGTCCATTCTCTAAATCCATCTTGCGGTAACTTTCCAGACGATAACCGCATTCGGATACTTCCTCTAAATCTTCTTTTGTCAGATCCGTGAGATTTTTCTGTAAGATGTCCTTCTTGGGGTCGATTCTCCGGTCGCAACGGATCTGTTCCAGTGCCCGGTTGAGATGTGCCACCGTGTCCTCACACTGTTCCCTGGTGGCTGCATCCGCATGGCTCAGGATCACTTTTCCGGCATTGGCAGCCTCCGATGCCAGCAGATAGTCCGCCTGCTGTGAGAGATTATTCTCCAGTCTTGCATCCAGTATGGCGATGACATTGCCGATCTCATACCACTGGTCCAGTGGCTCCTCCCGAAGTACATCAAAAAACTCATCTACATCATAGATTCCCGACGGCTCCACCAGCACCCTGTCATAACCACACATTCGCATGGAGATCAGCTTCGTACGGAAACGTCTCCTGTGGCTCTCCGCATCGCATCCTCCGGCAATCATCTCCAGTTCGCACTGATCTCCCCTGAGTTCGTGGAGCATCAGCATATCCACGTTGATGGCACCGAAATCATTTTCCAGAATACCGATATGCAGTCCCTGATCCATCAGGTATTCTGCATATTTTTTCAGAAAAGTAGTCTTTCCGGATCCCAGGAAGCCTGTGATCAGATCGATCGTTACCATATATCGTCTTTCCTCTCTGTTTCATTGATTTGCATAGTGATCACTTCTATAATTCTTTCTCATAACACCAGTAGTAATGCCCGAAAAGCTCACATTCCCCTGCCGTGGTAAAATGCAATTTTTCATAAGAACGCAGGGCTTTCACGTTGTCCTTTGCCACTAATATGTGTGCCGCCTTATAACCCTGTGATTTCAATTCCGCCATAGCTTCCTGCAACAGGATCCTGGCAATGCCGCGATTCTGATATTCTGCTGCCACTCCCAGTCTGGACAGCTCTGCCACCGGGGTAAGATCCTCTGACCAACAGGACAGTGCCTCCACTTCCGGGTCATCGTCTATGGAGATTGTGCCTATTAATCGTTCTCTCTCATCAGGTTCCGGCATTCTCTCATACAAACAAAACAATGCATTTCTCGACAGGTCAAATTCCACTTCCCGTTCTGTGGGATAATTTTCTGTCCAGACACAATATTCGGTTCCGATCAGGGAACGGTATAACTGCAGGATTTCTTCTGCTTCTTCTCTGCGTGCCCTGCGAAATTCCATGTGATGATCTTTCATGCTGTTCCATCCCTTTACTGACTTATCTTTTACTGACTTATCTTTTACGTTTTTATGCTTTACGTTTTTTCATTTGCAGCTTGATTGTTTTACTGTTTTATAGTTCCCCACTACCGCCGCATACAGTACACTTTTTGTCTCCGTGACACAGAATGCAGTCATCAGAGATCACACCCTTGCCATGACAGATACTACAAGACTTACCACCGCTTCCACCGCACTGCTGGCAGGTATTTCCACCACTGCCTCCACAATGTCTGCAGCTGGTTCCGCTGGTAGCATCCACACCGCTGCCGCCGCATCCGGGACAGGTCTGTCTGCCACTGCCTCCGCAGGTACCGCAGGTCTCCCACAAGGATCCTCCACAACGCTTACAAGGTGCTGTACCACCCTTGCATTCCTGGCAGATTCCGGTTCCGTCACAGGCACTACATTTTGTCTTCTGTGAAACGTTTGTTGTCGATCCACTACCTGTAGTTCCGTTTTCCGGAACTGCATTGTTTGCTCCGCTTTCCGCCGCATTTCCAGCCTTATCTGAATTAGCTGAATTACCTGTATTATCTGTCTTATCCAGAACAGTATCCCCGGCTCCTGTGTCGGTTCCTTCGATGATGACCGGCGTACCGGCATCCTGCAGCTCTAAGACGGCATCCACACCTTGTTCTTTTAATTCCTCAGTAACTGCAGCCGCGATCACCTGTTCCACTGTGTCTGCCTGCCCGGACTCCGTTGATTTTTCCAGATCTATGGTGATATTTTTACCGTCTGCCAGATACTCTTTTGCCACTGCCTGCTGTATGATCACAGGCATAGCCTTTTCCACATCCATCCCCGTGAGGTCCGTCTCTGAGAACAGATCTTCCGCATCCTGATTCAGGCATGCAACCGCCACTACCTTTGACTGCTTATCCAGATATAACCTGAATTCGGGATTGATCGTAATATGTAGCCGGTATGCATAATCCAATGTTTCCGGATCTGTTGTCTCTGCCTGCTCTTCTGCCGCAGCAGTCTGTTCTGTGGCAGTTACAGCGATGTCTGTCTGTACCTGTGATCCTTCCGCTTCCTGTGCTTTATTGCCGCAGCCAGATAACAGCAACAAACTTATTCCCGTTAACAACGCCGCTATTTTGATTCTTTGACCTGATAACACTTCTGCCTTGTTTCTCTTTTTCATATCCTACCTCATAGCTTTCTTGCATCTGTTTTACACCTTTAATGTTTTCAGATACTCTTTCTGCTCCCGAGTGATCCGGTAGCTTTCCCTCGCCTTCTGTATGGTCTTGTTATGAGTCCATGGATCCAAGCATTTTTTCTCGATATAGCCAACGGCCGCATCCCACTGTTTTGCCAGTGCCGTGGCATAGAACCACGCGATCATCATGTTCACATAATATTCCTCGGAATGTACCGCTGCCGGGATCTCCAGATATTCCACCCGGAAATCCTCATCCAGGAAATGTGTCATCAGCATTTCCATTCCAAAGCGGCAGGTATAAGGGTGGTCCGAAGCTGTCCATTCTCTTATTTTGTCTATGAGTTTGTCTTTATTTTTGCGAAACACTTTTGGTGAATAAATATCACACACCGCCCAGTTATCTACATAAGGCAGGAAACGCTCCACTTCTTTTACACAAACCTCGTAATCTTTGATCTCCGCCACCAGCAGCGCATGCAAAATATTTTCATCATAATAAGTGTGCGGCAGCTGCTTCAGAAACTCTACGCTCTCCGGATCCTTTCCATACTCCTTCGCAAGCTTACGAATAGCGGGAATGCGGACACCGATAATCGTCTCCACAGGAATCGTCGGGATTAATTTGCTCTGAAAATCACGGTAACCTTTATCTTGCAATTGAAATAATAATTCCTGTGCTTTCATACAATTTTCTCCTCAAAATGCCTGCTTTCTGTTTATTGTACCACAAGCATAGAAGATATGCAAAACAGTCATGGATGGAAATTAAGAGTGATGCGGCGAACACCCTCCTGTGTCCTTTCTCCTCAGCGTAACTAGTTTATGGGTATTAGTTACTTATTTTGTTGCTGATACCCACGCTATGAAGAGTTTGAGGGTATATCTGTGTAAACAACCCGGATATAAGCTGACAGATATTCCCATTTTCTTCTTTTCAGTTTTCATCTGTGAGAGTATAATAAAACACAGAAAACATTTGGAGATTTTGTTCCAGAGAGGAGACCACAATGAAATTAAAAGAATTACAGGACGCTATGATCGCTGCCATGAAGGCAAAGGATAAATTCAGAAAGGATGCTATCTCCGCGCTGGTATCCGCTGTAAAGAAAAAAGGGATCGACAACGGCTGCCGTGACAATATTCCCGATGAGATGGCCAACGAAGCCATCTTAAAAGAGATCAAATCCGTGAAGGAGCAGATCGATACCTGCCCCGCAGACCGTACCGAGCTGCTGGAGGAATACAAGAAGCGCTATGAGATCATGAGCGAATTTGCTCCCAAGATGCTCTCCGCTGAGGAAGTCAAGGCAATTCTGGAAGAGAAATTCGCAGATGTTCTGGCTACGAAAAATAAGGGCCAGATCATGAAGGCTGTTATGGGCGAACTGAAGGGCAAGGCTGACGGCAAGGTCATCAATCAGGTCGTTGCTGAGCTGACCAAATAATATGTGCGGTGCATTATCAGCGATTTTGAAATCCATCAACAAACGGCTTCCGGAGGATCTCCGAAAGCCGCTTGTTATCTAAAGCATTATTCCACTACTACCGTACCGTCTTCTTTTACGGTAATATTCATGTCATCCTTCACATATTCCAGAAATTCTTCCCCCAGACTGTCAATGACAGGCATCTGCACATTGTCAAGCCACACATCTGCCAGGATTGCTCCGGCTGCTGCCAGGGAATCAATAGGTTCGGAAAACAGCATACATGCCGGTTGTCTGTTCATGGAGCAGGCACAGTAAAGTACCAGTCCGCCGGTGGTAGATCCGATAGTCGTCGGCAGGCACAGGGCTTTGCCCGCCATCTGTTTACCATAGAGGTCGGGATTATTCTGATCTCCGCAGGTTGCTTTTTTATCGCCGAACTGTAATGCCTTTTGGAAAGATGCCAGTGTGTTCAGACCCCCGTGAGATACCAGTGCCTTGGCTGTTACAGTTCCGGAGGCTACGATTCTTCCTTTAAATTCTTTCATTTGTCCGCTCCTCCCTTCGTGATCTGCTCTAAGATCTCAGCATCGGTATAATATCTTGCACTGGTGTAGGTCCGCAGCTTGTTGCTGGAAGTAATGACCGGCATCTTCTCGCTGAGAGGATTGTTCATATACATTAACGGGCAGATATAGGAAGTAATAACTCCCGTTGCCTTTAACGTCTCCGCATAAGGGGTCTCCTGAAATTTTTTCAGTACCGCGGGTGCCGCCGTGAATACGGTAGGAATACATACTCTGGTTCTACCTGCTTCTTTCAGGCTCTGAGAGACTTTTTCCGTCCAGTCGATGAGCTGCTGTAAACTCATATGGGGACATCCCATGAAACACAGCTTCGGCTTGGCATCCTTCTTTTTCCAGATCACCGGATAGCTCTCATAGACCCTCTGAAGTTCCGCATCATCTACCACATAGACCTTTGCATCCTCCGCAATCAGATCTTTTCCGTATTTTACAGCCTCCGGAGTGATATTTTCCACATGGTACAGACCTACCGCACCGTTGGAAGCAGTCGCTGCGCCGAAATCCTTCAGATAGGTTTTCGCTGCATCATCCAGCTTACCGCCCAGCCATTTGTCCAGTCCTACGATATAGGGAACATCCGCCATGACTTTCATACCAATGGCAGATCCAAGCAGCTGTGCTTCCGGCTTCTTCGTTGTCTCTATCTTCACGATCCAGGTGGCTTTTCTGCCCTCATCCGTTAACAGACCGAAACGGGGCACATAGCCCACTACCGAACCCATGAGGTCAATGATACCGGAGTTACGATTGCATCTTGCCCCCAATACGGAGTTGGCATAAACCACTGCGGAAGACTCAGACCAGGACAGCACCTCTCCCATGGCCGGGGTATTTCCCACTTCATCCATGTAACAGGTGCAGGTGTAAGCATCCTTTTCCATGATACCCAGCTGTGTCAGCTGTTTCTCGTAGTCATCCTGCTTGGAGTACATGAAATTCTTGAACACAAAATCCTGTAAAAAAGAACTGGGCACATTGGGATCCAGTGGTCTCGGATCGGCGGAAAATTTCTGTTTGGATACATTGCCGGATTCGATCAGCTGATTCATCAGTTCATACACCGGCGCCAGTGCTTTCAATCCGAAAGAGGTTACCAGATGGTTATATTTACTGGTCACAGGCACCATACCGTCCGCACCGAACAGCTCGCCGTAGCGCACCAGCGTCTGCATGACCTTCGCCAGGGTCGCTCCCTGTTTTCCATCATATATTTCCTGTTGTTCTTTTGTTAAGTTCATTGATTTCCCTCCCTTTAAATCTTCATGGCAACTTCATAAGCGCGCCATACGACACTTCGCAGATTGCCTACACCGTCACAGTCACCTACCAGGCTGACATTGCTGCCCTTCGGTGCCAGTGGATTGGGAATGTATCCTGCGGAGCTGATCACACTGTCACAGGGAATTGTGATCTCTTTTCCGGAAGCATCCTTGCATACGATGCTGTCATCCTTTACTTCCTGCAGCGTAGTTTCCAGATATACGGGCACTTTCTTCCAGGCGAACCACTCTCTCAGATAGGAACTGTTGGCCAGGCATACTCCGGTCTGGGCGATGAGATCGTTTTTCATCTCTACGATTACAGGCTGTTTGCCCTGCAGCGCCAGTTCATAAGCAATCTCACAGCCGGTGAGTCCGCCGCCGATGACGGCAACCTTTTCTCCTACGGGAGTACCGGTAAGGTATTCGCATGCCTCAACCATCTTCTCATGACCGGGCACTTTTTTCAGTACTCTGGGCACTGCTCCGGTAGCGATGATCACGGGAGCACCGGCAAACGGAGCGATGCTCTCCACTTTTTCATTGTAATGAATCTCGATTTCCAAATCTGCCATCTGCTTCCGATACCAGGTCAGAAGATCCCGCAGTTTTCCCTTATAGCTTTCCGCACTGGCAGCAATAAAGGTTCCGCCCAGATGATCTGTCTGCTCGTGAATCACCGGCTCATGTCCCCGCAGCTTCAGTACTCTGGCAGCCTCCATGCCGCCGATACCGCCACCGATAATATGTACTTTCTTCGGGCTGGTGGTGGGGACGATCTTGTGCTTCTCCCACTGCATGGTCTCGGCATTTACCGCACAGCGTGCCAGATGCAGGGAATCAGATAATGCCTGATCATTGGGAACTCCCTTATAGTGACACATGTTGAAGCAGCCGTTGTGGCACAGAATACAGGGACGGATGTCGTCCTCCTTATCATTCATCAGCTTGGTCACCCATTCCTGGTCTGCCAGGAACTGTCTGGCGAATCCGGCACCATCGATTCTTCCGTCTGCAATAGCAGCCGCAGCCGTCTCCGGATCCATACGTCCGGCGCATACCACAGGGATATCCACGAATTTACGGATATGCGCCACATCCTCCAGATTGCAGTTCTCCGGCATATAGATAGGGGGATGTGCCCAGTACCAGGCATCGTAAGTACCGTTATCGCAGTTTAACATATCATAACCGGCATCCTGCAGATACTTCGCTGCTTTTTCGGATTCTGCCATATCACGACCTGCTTCTGTGAAGCTTTCTCCGGGAAGTGCTCCCTCACGGAAGCCCTTGGTCTTGGATTCCACACTGTACCTAAGAGACACAGGGAAATCCTGCCCGCAGACCTTCTTGATCTCTTTTACGATCTCTACAGCAAAACGATATCTGTTTTCAAAAGATCCACCATATTCATCGGTTCGCTGATTCACATATTTTAAAGTAAACTGATCCAGTAGATAGCCTTCATGTACCGCATGGATCTCCACACCGTCCACACCGGCATCCTTTAATAATTTTGCTGTCTTACCGAATGCGGTGATGAACTCCTGAATCTCCTCCACGGTCATCTCCCGGGAAGGAACTTTATCTGACCAGCGGTTCGGAGACGGGCTGGGTGCGGCTGTAATCTTGTCGAGATCCATAAAAGGTTTCGCCAGTACCCGCAATGCCTTATTGGTGTACAGGGTCTCCATCATTTCACTGATGGTAAATGATCTGCCGAAACCTGCCGTCAGCTGGACGAACAGCTTTGCTCCTGTCTTGTGGAACTTTGGCATCCACTTTGCCAGATCCTCATACATTTTTTTCTTCTTATACAGCCACTGTCCGTACATGGGATTGTATACCGGCTGACATCCCGGAAGCACCAGACCGCAATTATTTTTCGCTACCTCCAGAATAAATTTCGCACCATCCTTGTCAAAATGGTTCACTTCCATCCATCCCAACAGGTTTGTGCCACCCATGGATGTCAGAACAATGCGGTTCTTAATCTCGCAGTTTCCGATCTTCCACGGCGTAAACAACGGTTCCAACTGTTGTTTCATTGTAACTCCTCCTTTGCCTTCTCTCTTCTCATTTGCGTACCCCTATATGTATTTTTATTATAACACGCCGCCTTGCCGGCAGTAAAAATATTTCTTATTGATTATTCTGCAAAATAGGTCGCATTTTGTTGTTGCATCAACAACTTTTTTTATTTTAACAGACTATATGTCACTTGTCTACTCTGTCTTCCACAGGTCTCCCCATACGGAATCACACAAATTGACACAGTATTCTCTGGAAAACTCCGGATCCTGCGAAACGATCTCATTTTCCTCTGCCAGTTCTTCCGGATAATCCTCCAGAAAATATGTCGTCACACCTTCGGGACCGGAAGCCACATGACTGATTATCGTTTTCACCCCATAATCTGCGATCTCCACTTCCCCATCCTCGTTCTTCGTAAGCGTTACCTCGGCCATGCCGCCTACCATACGGTTAGCGACTCCCTCTCCGGTGCCGGAGGTCCAGTTCACGAAATTGCCCAGGGAATAATAGACCAGCATTTCATGCTCGCTCGATTCATCTGTCACCCATTCTATGGGTTCAATGACATGCGGGTGGGTACCCAGGATCAAATCCGCACCGTTTTCCGCAAATATCTTGGTCCATTTCTCCTGGGAAGCATCTGATGTCAGCCTGTACTCCGTTCCCCAGTGCGGACATACGATGGTGAAGTCCGCCAATTTCTCTGCCCTCTGAATATCTGCCGCCACCTGCTCTTCACTCAACAGATCCACCGCATAGGGCATATCCGCCGGCAGAGAAATACCGTTGGTCCCATAAGTGTAGTTCAGGACTGCAATCCGCATGTCTCCCAGCTCAATGATTGCCGGATCTGCGCCACAGGAAGTGGAGGTATCCGCAATATCATGAATACCCAGGACAGTGATCTGTGGGTATTCGTCCCTCCAGTACTCCGCGCAGTTTACCAGCCCCGCACGTCCCTTGTCCATAGCATGGTTCGTGGCATGACAGATGACATCGAAGCCTGCTCCCACCAATGAATCGCAGAGACTGTAATCCGCATTGAAGCAGGGGTACCCGGAGATTCCAAGATCCGCACCGCCTATGATCACCTCCTGATTCACCAGGGCAAGATCTGCTGCAGCAATCTCCTCTTTTGTATGGGAAAACAGAGAATCATAGTCGTAACTTCCATCCGGCTGCAGACAGCTTTCCTCCACCGGAGTGTGAAGCAGTATATCCCCTACCATGATGATCTTGTACTCCGGCGCGGCTTCCGGTGGTTGATCGGAAGATGGTTGGATTGCATCCTGCGTTTCTGTTTCTATTGCTTCTGTTTCTATTGCAATAGTTCCTGTGGTACTGACAATATTTCCATTTGTTACTGTATTGTCCTCAGACACCATCTCAGTCTTCGCACAGCCGATCAATAAAAAAATGTTCCATATACAAATATAAAACATTATTGTTTTTCTTAAAGTCAAAAGTCTTCTATCTGCCATTTCTCTACCTTTTCACTGATTTTTCTGTATTTTATTCACTTCTTATATGTTCCATTATAACATACATATTTCTTTTATCAAAAATTGCATTTCAAAATATTATTAACAAATATTATCAGAAGCTGTTTGATTATACGGAATTGATTTATATCCTTTTTCGAATTTTTTTCGGGCATCCTTTTTCATACATTTTTTATGTACTAAATATTTGACTGATGAGATTTTCCACACTCATTGTGTTTAAACTGTATTTTTCTGATTCAAATGTATATATAATGTCTCTACCTTGTATGAACCCATTCTTGGAGTAAATGTCTATTTTTTTCATAGCTTTCTGACAATAAATCGGATCTGTCATCATTCCCAAATGCTCCCATAAAATCGTTTTTCGATCTGTTAACCGCAGGCAGGTAAAATCCGGATATATCATTCCCAATCCCTTTAGGGTTACAGGGCATTCATACTTGTATGGGATATTTTTATGGTACAACATATCTGCAATGATCTTTTCTGACTTTGATCTGACTCTTTCCTTTTTTTCTGTGTAGATTTCTGCCTGTCCTTCTTCAAAATCTTTACCTGAATATATTTGTGCTGACCACTGATTCACATATTCCTTATCCGACATTATCCTCGAATCCACCATTTTTTTCCTGGATGGACTCATTCTGTCATAGACACTATATAGTTCTTCTACCTGTACTATTTCTTGTTTTTCATATTTTTTAATAATATTTTGTATGTTCTTTAATTGCTTTTCTACCTCTGACAGCAATTTCTCATCATAATTTCGTTGTGCAAGTTTACCTGCCAATTCAAAATCAGATTTTCGCAGATATTTTCCGTTTGGATAGGATGTTCTAGTTTCAGCAGAGTCCAAATAATATTGTTCAACGCCTCTGCAGTTAATTATTTTCAGATTGCCTGATGGTGCATTCTGTATACTTGTTTCCAAATTTTGTTTCAAATCCCTTAACCAATGTTCTCTTTTTATCAATTGTTCATATAGTAAATCCTTTATAGCCTTTTCCTCCCGCCGTACATTTTTCATTTAGTGCTTTTCATTTTATCTCTATTTTTCCCTTTCTTGCATGTATTCTCTTACCTCTGGCACATACCTAATCCATAATTTCACCCTCTCTCGCATGTGTTTCCTCACCTCTGGCACATACCCATTTCATCTTTTTTCTTTTTTCGCATGTGTTCTCTTACCTCTGGCACATACCTAATCCATAATTTCACCTCTTTCGCATGTGTTTCCTCGCCTCTGGCACATACCTATTTCATCTTTTTTCTTTTTTCGCATGTATTTCCTTGCCTCTGGCACATACCTATTTCATAATTTCACCCTCTCTCACATGTATTCTCTTACCTTTGGCACATACCTATTTCATCTTTTTTCTTTTTTCGCATGTATTCTCCTACCTCTGGCACATACCTAATCCATAATTCCCCTCTCTCGCATGTATTTTTCACATCACTACTTGTATGTTTCCTATGCACGTATACTTTCTACAAACTAATCTCTTAAAAAATAATGCTATTATACAAATAATTGAAGTAAATATCTTGAAATATCCGACACAGAGCTGTGTCACTAAATGGCTAAAAGAAAAACTGATCTTTGAATTAATATTTTGAATTGTTGTTTTAAATTACTGTTCCGAATTACTGTTCTGAGTTATTGTTTAAAAAACTGGGGAAGTACAAGTACTTCCCCAGCATAAAAGCTATATACTATCTATCAAAGATTACTCGATGATGGTAGCTACACGGCCGGAACCAACGGTTCTACCACCTTCACGGATAGCGAAGGTAAGACCCTGCTCCATAGCGATAGGATGGATCAGTTCGATGGTCATCTCTACGTTATCACCAGGCATGCACATCTCAACACCAGCAGGCAGTTCGCAAACGCCGGTAACGTCGGTGGTTCTGAAGTAGAACTGAGGACGATAGTTGTTGAAGAAAGGAGTATGACGTCCACCTTCATCCTTGGTCAGAACGTATACCTGAGCGGTAAACTTTCTGTGGCAGGTAACAGTACCGGGCTTAGCCAGAACCTGTCCTCTTTCGATTTCAGTTCTCTGGATACCACGAAGCAGAGCACCGATGTTATCACCAGCCTGTGCCTCATCCAGCATCTTACGGAACATTTCGATACCGGTTACAACAGTCTTCTTGGTCTCTTCCTTGATACCAACGATTTCAACTTCATCATTCAGATGCAGAACACCACGCTCTACACGACCGGTAGCAACGGTACCACGACCGGTAATGGTGAATACGTCCTCGACGGGCATCAGGAAAGGCTTATCAGTATCACGCTGAGGATCAGGAATATAAGAATCTACAGTATCCATCAGTTCCATGATCTTGTCGCCCCACTCGCTGCTGGGATCTTCCAGAGCCTTCAGAGCGGAACCCTTGATGATAGGGCAGTCATTGAAGTCGTACTCTTCCAGCTGCTCGGTTACTTCCATCTCAACCAGCTCGATCAGCTCGGGATCGTCAACCATATCACACTTGTTCAGGAATACGATGATGTAAGGAACGCCTACCTGACGGGACAGAAGGATGTGCTCCTTGGTCTGAGCCATAACACCATCAGTAGCAGCTACAACGAGGATAGCACCATCCATCTGTGCAGCACCGGTGATCATGTTCTTAACGTAGTCAGCATGGCCCGGGCAGTCAACGTGTGCATAGTGTCTCTTCTCGGTCTGGTACTCGATGTGAGCGGTAGAAATGGTGATACCACGCTCTCTCTCTTCGGGAGCCTTATCGATGTGATCGAAGTCAACCTTCTCGTTACCAGGTACTCTCTCGGAAAGAACCTTGGAGATTGCAGCGGTCAGGGTAGTTTTACCATGGTCAACGTGACCGATGGTACCAATGTTACAATGGGGCTTTGTTCTGTCAAATTTAGCTTTAGCCATTATTTAAGTCCTCCTTAAAATAATTAAACAGTTTCGTAGTTTTATTTTTTCAACTCGCTACTTCTGATTATATTAAATAATCAGAGGTTTTTCAAGTTATTTTTATTGATTTAGCGCTTATTTCGCCTTTGCAGCAAGAACCTTTTCCTGAACGTTCTTAGGAACGGGCTCATACTTTTCGAAAAACATGGAGTAGTTACCACGACCCTGGGTCTTGGAACGCAGGTCTGTGGAGTAACCGAACATCTCAGCAAGGGGAACGAAAGCCTTAACCATCTTACCACCGCCGATGTCTTCCATACCTTCTACACGACCACGACGGGAGTTCAGATCACCGATTACATCGCCCATGTATTCCTCGGGCATGGTAACCTCAACCTTCATGATCGGCTCAAGCAGTACAGGAGCTGCCTTCTGCATTGCTTCCTTGAATGCCATGGAACCTGCAATGTGGAATGCCATCTCGGAGGAGTCGACCTCATGATAGGATCCATCATATACATTCGCATGAACACCCAGTACAGGGAATCCACCCAAAATACCAGCCTGAGCTGCTTCCTGGATACCTTCACCTACTGCGGGGATGTATTCCTTAGGAATGGAACCACCGACTACAGTAGATTCAAATAACAGGGTAGGAGGATCGTTGATCAGAATATTTGCCTTCGGATCGAAGTCAAACTTCTCACAGTTAGCCTCCAGGGGCTCAAACTTAACTTTACAATGTCCGTACTGTCCACGACCACCGGACTGCTTAGCGTACTTGGAATCCACTTCAACAGCCTTGGTGAACGCTTCCTTATATGCAACCTGAGGCGCACCTACGTTAGCTTCTACATGGAACTCACGAAGCAGACGGTCAACGATGATCTCCAGATGTAACTCACCCATACCGGCGATAATGGTCTGACCGGTCTCCTGATTGGTATGAGCGCGGAAAGTAGGATCTTCTTCTGCCAGTTTTGCAAGAGCTTCACCCATCTTGCCCTGACCAGCTTTGGTCTTAGGCTCGATAGCCAGCTCGATAACGGGCTCAGGGAACTCCATGGACTCCAGGATTACAGGGTGCTGCTCATCACAGATGGTATCACCGGTAGTGGTGAACTTGAATCCAACTGCTGCTGCGATATCACCGGAGTAAACCTTTTCCAACTCTGCACGCTTGTTCGCATGCATCTGCAGGATACGTCCTACACGTTCCTTCTTGTCCTTAGTAGCATTGAGTACATAAGAACCGGAATTCAGCGTACCGGAATATACACGGAAGTAAGCGAGCTTACCTACGAACGGGTCAGTCATGATCTTGAATGCAAGTGCAGCGAAAGGCTCTTCATCAGAGGACTTTCTCTCTACTTCATTACCGTCAAAGTCAACACCCTTAATAGCCGGCACATCCAGAGGAGAAGGCATATACTCGATAATAGCATCCAGGAGCTTCTGAATGCCCTTATTTCTGTAAGCAGTACCGCAGCATACAGGAACGGCTCTGCACTCACAAGTAGCTTTTCTCAAAGCAGCCTTCATCTCTTCAACAGAAGGAATTTCACCTTCCAGATACATCATTGTCAGATCATCATCCAGCTCACAAACCTTTTCAATGAGCTCATCATGATATAAAGCAGCCTCATCAGCCATATCTCCAAGATCATCGGTAACAGTGATGTCATCACCCTTCTCATCGTTGTAGATGTAAGCCTTCATCTCGAACAGATCAATGATTCCCTTGAACTCATCTTCCTTACCGATAGGCAACTGAAGGCAGATAGCGTTCTTACCAAGTCTGGTACGGATCTGATCTACTGCTGCGTAGAAATTAGCACCCAGGATATCCATCTTGTTGATGAATGCCATACGAGGTACATTGTAGGTGTCAGCCTGACGCCATACGTTCTCGGACTGAGGCTCTACACCACCCTTTGCACAGAAGACGCCGACAGCGCCATCCAGTACACGAAGGGAACGCTCAACCTCAACGGTGAAGTCTACGTGACCCGGGGTATCAATAATATTGATACGATGCTCCAGAGCACCGGGCATGGGTTTGGTCTCTTTTTCAAGAGTCCAGTGACAGGTGGTAGCTGCAGATGTAATGGTAATACCTCTCTCCTGCTCCTGAGCCATCCAGTCCATGGTAGCAGTACCTTCGTGAGTATCACCGATCTTATAGTTAACACCTGTGTAATACAGGATACGCTCGGTAGTAGTGGTCTTACCGGCATCGATATGAGCCATAATTCCGATATTTCTGGTTCTCTCTAACGGATATTCTCTTCCAGCCAAGTTTTTTCCCTCCTACTAGAATCTGTAATGAGCAAAAGCCTTGTTTGCCTCTGCCATCTTGTGCATGTCTTCTTTTCTCTTAACTGCAGATCCGGTATTGTTGGCTGCGTCAAGAATTTCGTTAGCAAGTCTGTCTTCCATGGTCTTCTCACTTCTCTTACGAGAGAACATGGTCAACCAACGAAGGCCCAGAGCCTGACGTCTCTCAGGTCTAACTTCGATAGGTACCTGATAGGTAGCACCACCGATACGTCTTGCTTTTACTTCCAGAACAGGCATGATGTTGTTCATAGCCTCTTCGAATACTTCCAGAGCAGGCTTGCCGCTCTTCTCTTCAACCTTAGCAAATGCTCCGTATACGATCTTCTGGGCTACACCCTTCTTGCCATCTAACATGATGTTGTTGACAAGCTTGGTAACCACTTTGTTGTTGTATAAAGGATCTGCTAATACATCTCTTTTCTGAATATGTCCTTTACGTGGCACGGTTCTTCCCTCCTTAACAAATTGTTTACGTTAGATCATAGGTACTCACATGTGTTTCCCCAAGTGTTCGCGCTGTTATATCTGTATCACAGAATTCCAACACTTTTCTTAGTTTCGTTTTTGTGGTACAAAGACGATGTTCGCATCGTCTCCAAAAATCCTTACGGATTTTCATCGAACTCTCGGTCCGACGTTCAAAACGCCCCGGATACTACTTATTTCTTAGCATCCTTAGGTCTCTTAGCGCCGTACTTGGAACGAGCCTGTTTTCTGTTAGCGACACCGGCGGTATCAAGGGTACCACGGATGATGTGGTATCTGGTACCGGGCAGGTCCTTAACACGACCACCACGGATCAAAACAACGCTGTGCTCCTGCAGATTGTGACCTTCACCGGGAATGTAGCTGGTAACTTCGATTCCGTTGGAAAGACGTACTCTGGCGATCTTTCTAAGAGCAGAGTTAGGCTTTTTAGGAGTTGCTGTCTTAACAGCAGTACATACACCACGCTTCTGGGGAGCAGAAACGTCTGTTGCTTTCTTGTGAAGAGAGTTGTAACCCTTCTGGAGAGCAGGTGCAGTAGACTTCTTAACAGAGGTCTGACGTCCTTTTCTTACTAACTGGTTAAATGTTGGCATTCTGTTTCACCTCTTTCTTATTATAATAGTGTTTATTATTTGCGACACACAAAAAATAATGCATCCGCGTGTCCAGCATGCCTATACGGGCACACTATGATAGTATACTTGTTTGCGGATGCATTGTCAACAAATTTTTATTTAAAATGCAGAATTTTTAATTGAATTTACAGGATTTTCTTCTGCTATCCTTTTACCTTCTTTTTTACGTTTACTCTTCGTCTTCCCTCAACACTTCAATATATCTTTTCAGCGCATCTCTCCAATCCGGCAAAGGGGTAAAACCGGTCTCTCTCAACTTACTTTTCTCGAGACGGCTGTTAAAAGGTCTTGCCGCTTTGGAAAGTCCGTATTCCTCTGTGGTAACCGGAATTACCCTGGTATTCATCCCTGCTTCTTCAAAAATAGCGCAGGCAAACTCATACCAGGAAATGTATCCACCCTCATTGGTGGCATGATAATATCCATACTTTTCGGTCTGAATCATATCTACCAGAAGTCTTGCCAAATCATAGGTGTAGGTCGGCGTACCAATTTGATCACTTACCACTCGTAACGTATCGTGAGTCTTACCCAGATTTATCATTGTCTTAATAAAGTTGTTCCCATTTCTGCCGAATACCCACGCAATGCGAACAATAAAATATTTATCCAGAATCCCCGAAACAGCAAGCTCACCTTCAAGCTTCGTCTGCCCATACACATTCATAGGTTTGTAATCACGGCAGTCCGGCTCCCAGGGCTTCGTCCCCTGCCCGTCAAACACATAATCCGTACTGATATACATCATTGGGCAGTCAAGTTCTTTACATACTTCAGCAATATAGCGGGTACCTTCCGCATTCACGGCACGAACTTTCTCTATCTTGTCATCATCCTCAGCCAAATCCACTGCTGTCCATGCTGCGCAGTGAATCACAGCATCCGGTCTCGCCTCATGCAAAGCCGCGTTAACTGCATCTTTGTCCGTAATATCAAGCTGATGATATGCCATGGTACATACAGCGGAGCCATCCTGCACGCCACTGTAAGTCTGCGCCACATCAGAGCCAATGCCTTCTATTCCGCGCTTCGCCAATTCATTCATCACATCATGTCCAAGCTGTCCTCCCACGCCTGTCACAAAGATTTTCATGTTTACTCTTCCTCCGGTCACACCTAATATTAAGTAGTTCTGAACAACCCCTATCTTTTAAAAAGTATACTATCCATTTTCTCTAAAATCAACTCTTTTCCATTTCATAAAACTGCTTAATAAAACAGCATCCGTTCAGAATTATTTTCCAAACTGATGCTGCTATGTTTACATGATTTCATTTGGTGTCATATCATTGCCTATAAAATATAATTAGAATGCACCATATGAAACCTGAGCCTTATGATTTCGATATTCTTTCTGCTGTACAGACGCCTCCTGTACCAATTCCTCACTACTGTGCCTTTCCATTGCAGTAGCCAGTAAGCAGGTCATGCCAATCAATCCACCCAGTACCGCCAGTAAAGGCTCTGCCAAAATCCCTACAATTATAAATGCTGCTGATACAAATAAGGTAACCACGTTATCTTTCACTAATTTTTTCATTACTACAAAGCCTTCCTTTCCATTCTTTACACATCTGTAGTATTTCTCTTTTTCCAATCTATATAATAAGACTATAGTACCAGAAAAAAAGGTTCAGCTTTTTGTAATAAAAAATATTTATTTCTATCAATGCTTAATATGCATCATCATGCTTTAGGAGAACCGCCACTGTCTTCAGCATGATTTTGATATCAGATAGCAAAGACCAATTATCTATATACTCTACATCCATCTCAACAATGTCGTCAAAATTAGTTACCTTGCTTCTCCCACTCACCTGCCACAGACCCGTAATTCCGGGTTTGATGCTGATGCGTCTCCACTGCTTCCGCTGATATTTTTCTACTTCATCCAAAGTAGGCGGTCTCGTTCCCACCAGACTCATAGTCCCTTCCACTACATTGAAAAACTGGGGAAGTTCATCAATACTCAGCTTTCGGATGACCTTTCCCACACGTGTAATTCTGGGATCATCCTTCATCTTAAACATGACACCACCTTCCATCTCATTTTGTGCCATGAGTTCCTTCTTACGCTCCTCCGCATCCAGATACATGCTGCGGAATTTATAAATCTTGAAATGTCTTCCGTTCTGACCCACTCTTGTCTGTTTAAACAGTACCGGTCCCGGAGAATCCAGTTTGATAGCAATAGCGGTAACCAACATAATCGGGGAAAACACAATAATGCCTACCAATCCTCCCAGGATATCCATAGTTCGCTTTATCATCTGTTCATAGGAATTCAATGTAATCGTATGATAAGTAATCACAGGATAGGTCCCTACGGTACTCACATAGCTGTTGGCACGCCTGCGCTTGTAAAAATCAACCACCAGACGGACCGTCACTCCCATATCAATACAAAGATCTACATATTTCTGGGTAAAAGGCAATTCCTCTCCATTTTTCTGGATGATGTACACCTGATCCAAATTGTGTTCCCGAATTAACTGTTCCAAATCCTCCAGGCATCCAAGATATTCTTCCGCAGCATTCTCTAAATCCGTACGCTGCATGGCAATGTATCCTATGGGATTCACCTGAATACTGGTCTTGTCCAGAAAATATCGGAACTTATTAAACTGTCCCCGCCTACCCACAAAAGCAGTTCTGGGCATACTTCCCTTTGTCAAAAATCGATTCAAGGGTCTGGAAATGAACATCTTCACCCCTGCCAAAGCATATGCATTGATTAGAAAAAGCAGATAAAATTTCCTTGCTTCTTCACTGGGTGCAATAAAGTTCATCAATGCCGCAGTAGCAATGGTAGCCATGAGAAAAGACTTCGTAACCTTTCGGTACACCCTGTCCAAATAATAGAACATCGTTACATTATATAAATATTCCTCTTTATTGGAAAGAATAAATATCAGCAGAAACACCGCCACCAGAACCATCATGCCCACCTGGGTCTGGTCATCCAATGAGGAACCGTTTAACCAATAATCGATTGCAAATGCGCAAACCACCATCAGCACATCAAGCAGTATCTGTAATGTATTCGTATTAGCCCCTGCATTTGACTTGTTCACTCACAATCCCCCTTACATCGTATCTTTCAATATAACATACGATATATATCAATTTTACAACATATTATACTACAGTAAGGAACAGAAAGTAAAGTACAGGATTGCTTTTCTTCAATGAAGCTGTTATAGTCAAATCATGTTATAAATATGTATAGGAAGAAAGGGATTTTTCCATGTCCACTGCAAATTCTTCTCAAGGCAATAGAAATATATCCTCTCAAAATAATACCGACACGCTTCCCCATCTGTTATCGTTGCTCGAAGAGGGGCAGACCCTTTCTGTTCAGCCCACCGGCACCAGTATGAGTCCTTTTTTTCTTGGAAACCGTGATACCCTGTTTATCGGCAAACCAACCTTTCCCCTAAAAAAGGGGGAGATTGCCCTATACAAGCGTCACACAGGCGCATACTATGTTCATAGAGTTTACCGTGTCCTTCCCACGGAATCTTCCTTTTCCTATTTTATGTTAGGCGACAACCAGACCTGGATAGAAGGGTCCATCCCCCAGGAACAGGTTTACGGTGTAGTCAAATCTTATCTGCGAAAAGGCAAAAAAATAGATTGCACTTCCAATCAGATGTACAATCTATTGTGGAAAATCTGGATGTTCCTGCGTCCTGTACGCCCTGTCCTCAATCGTCTGATTTTACTCCGTTCAAAATGGAAAGACCACGAAACAATTTCCGAGTAATACTGTTGCGTCTTTTACAGTCCTTCAGGGCATGACTTACCGACGATATCTTGAATATAGTTACCGCCAAGGCATCTCTGACACTTATCTGCTCCGGGGTTAAAACTGGTTCTTCCGTTTCGGCATTTCCGTTTTCCCTGATCGCCAATTTCCTCATCCCCGCTTCCGGCAAATACGCTCTCTACCAGGATATCGCTTTCTACTAAAACAGGTTTTTCATATCTCTTCATAAGTTACTCTCCTCCCTTCTGTTTATTTTTGACAGTGAGTCATAAAATGTAATCGCTTACATCTTACAATGAATAAGACGTCTTAACACAATAAAAAGGGTCAACATTTTTCCTTTATTTCTAAAATTTTGTCAATAAACTCCTTTGCCACTTCCGCAGCCTGTTCCTGTGGGGTGCAATACAGAACGCCCATTGTGCAATGCTTTACCAGTTCCATGGCAAGATTCACATTTCTATCCATTTGCCCTTCACTCCAAGCAGGGGTCAGACATCTGGCAGTCAAACGCAACACTCCTTCCATGGTCTTTGTAGCATATGCTTCGTTATGACAGCTTCGTTCCAGGAAAAGGATTCCACCCAAAGGAACGGTATCATTTCGATACAGCCCCGAGGTTCCGCACCATGGAAGGCCTGCAGCCACAGCCTGCCCATTGTTATCCATGTAACATGCTGCAATGTCTCCGTTAAAATCCTCCACCGGATATTCCTTCCTCTTCCAAAGCTGTACATGGGTACTTTTCCCGGTGCCTGCCGGCGCTGAAAAGAGCCATGCTTTCCCTTGATATACAATAGAAGCTGAATGCACTTTAACTCTTCCCAGCTGCTGCATATAAAAGAAAAAGGAATCTCGTATGGAATACATGATTTCCGTATGGCATACAACCTTCTCACTTTTCAAATAAATATGGGCTTTTCTGCTTCCCTTCTCTAATATATAGCATTCCACACAATCAGAAGCTTCATATCGCACAACATACCGCTCTGCTTCCTCATACACCTGTAATAATTTTGCAGAAATAACCACTTTCTCGGGATAGACACGCTTATCCTGTTGTACAGAGATACCTACCCAAATATCCGGTTTCTCTTCACTCTCCACCTCAAAATCTTGTAATTCCCTGTGCAGGAACTGCTCTTTCGCATCAATACCCAGAAGCAGTCCCGCAATTCGATATTTTTTCATAGACTCCTACTCACACAGTAATTTCTTTTCCCGCAATTTTTCTAAAAAGGCATCTAAATCTGCTTTTAATGCCTCTTTATCCTCCGCATCAGCCTCGTATGCAACAGCCAGTCTCTCCAACAAATCATCATAAGCAACCTCCGTCTTCAGCTGACTCACAATAAAATATCCGGTTTCATTTGCATGAAGAATGTGCTGGTAATCTACCACATTCTGCCCCACCGGAAGCAGAACATAGCTCCCTGCAATTTCCTTCACTAGATATCCCTCTGACAACTTCATATCATAACACCTCACAACTTCCAAAAGCAACAATACCTAACTTTTCCTAATTATATAACAAAAATCCACAAATGGCAAACCGATATTTTTCCACACTTTCTGCATTTTATCCTACTCTCCTGACCAAATGTATGTTATACTGTTCCTGTAATTTTAACCGGCTAGCTGTATAAAGGAGGTGTCCCATGGCTACCATCTTGCTAATTGATGATGATATAGAAGTCCTCTCCATCAATAAAAAATACCTTTCCGGAGAAGGCTACACAGTATATGCAACAGATTCTCCCCAAAAGGGAATCGCATATGCAAAAAAACTGAAGCCCGACTGTATTTTGTTGGATATCATGATGCCTCAGCTAAACGGTTATGAGGTTTGTCATCAGATACGTCAATTTTGTTCTTCGCCCATTCTTTTTCTGACCGGAAAAGGAAGTGAAGATGACAAAATAGAAGGCTTGACTATCGGTGCAGATGATTACATTGTAAAACCTTACAGTCTCCGCGAATTGAAAGCCCGTATCGATATTCACATTCGTCGGGCAGCCCATGTCAACACACCCCAAAATGATAATACTCTGGTATTTCATGACTTAACCATTGATAAATTAGCCCACAAGGCATTCTATCAGGGAGAAGATTTGATGCTTGCCAATCGGGAATATGAGGTACTGCTTTATCTTGCTTCACATCCCAACACAGATGTCACCTTTGAGGATTTGGGAATTGCCCTGTTTGGGTTCTATCAAGAAAGCGACCGCCGTTCTGTCATGGTCAATGTCAGCAGATTACGGAAAAAATTTGAAGGCAATCCTACATTAGAACATATGATTGAGACCGTATGGTCCAAGGGATATCGCTTTATTGTAAACTAAGAGGAGCAATGCAGTATGAAAAGAAGTGTATTTCAATCTCCTGCGCTAGAAAGCGAAACCATCGAATCGCTCTCAGCCAAGCTGTTGCTTTCTAATAATCAGCTTCTGGAATCAAACAAAAAGCTGGAACAAATACAAAAAGAACGGGAAGAAATGCTCGCCAATATTTCCCATGATTTGCGAGCACCTATCACTGCCATTCGCAGTGCCGTTGATTACCTTTTGTCCGGTCAGGAAATCAGTTCGGAGGATCTGCAGACATCACTCCAGCTGATAAATCATCGCACCCGGACTTTAGAAAACCTGATTCAGGATATGTATTATCTGTTTTGTGTGGAGGATACCTCTAAGGCGCTAGATTTTACTACAGTGGATGCTGTTGCTTTTTTCGAAGAATACTTTTATGACGCCCTACCAGACAGCCGATATGATAACCACAATCTGTTACTGGAGCTTCCGGATGATTTACATGCTTCCATCTCCATAGACATTCAGAAAATGGTTCGGGTCCTGGACAATCTATTTACCAATGCGGCAAAATATTCCCCGGCAGGCAGTTCCATTACCCTAAAGGTACAACTTATGGAATCCGAGCAGGAAGTGCTTGTAACGATAGAGGATACCGGTATGGGAATTCCTCCGGAAGCGCTCCCCCACATTTTCGACCGCACCTATACCGTATCCAGAGCACGCACACCTAATTCCGCTACCGGAAGCGGTCTGGGACTCTCTATCGTCAAAGCGATTGTAGAACGTCACGGAGGATGTGTATCCTGCGAAAGTGTCGTAGGAAAAGGAAGCCGTTTCTCATTCCGTCTTCCCATCTCAGAGAAGGAGGATTAATATGTCTGCCATTTGGGGAATCATTTCCTTTCATCACGAAATTGCACAATCTGCTGCCGATATCATGCGAAAACCCTATGAAGAAAAATGCAAATTGCAGCGTATCTCTGTCCTGGAAAAGCAGAATCTTCTCATGGGCTGCGGCATTCAATACATTACACCGGAGTCTCGGTTCGAAGAGCTTCCCTGTCTCCATCAACAAAAGAATTTCTATTTTGATGCCGACTGTCTGCTGGATAATCGGGAGGAATTACTGCAAGTATTATCTGCGGAACTTTCCATGTCCGGTAGCTCGTTGCCCGATGGCGCCCTTCTTTACCAGGCGTATGCAAAATGGGGAATTGAATGCGTACATCATCTGCGAGGTCTGTTCAGCTTTGCCATCTATGAACCGGCTAAACAGACACTGTACCTTGTAGCCGACCAACTTTCCAGCCGCTGCCTTTACTATTACCGCAGAGAGGATTCTGTCATCTTTTCTACACTGCTGGAGCCCATAACATCTCTCTGCCCTGAAATTAGACACAATGAACTTTTTATTAAGGATTTTCTTACCGCTCCGGGACTGATGCCCAACATGATACCGGCCGACACCCCCTATCAGGATGTCTATAAGCTAAATCCCGGCACTTATCTGGAATGTACTCCGGAAGGAATCACCGAGCATCGTTATTGGCATCCCCAGTCCACGCCGGCACCATGCACATTCCGAACTGCAGCAGAATATGGGGCTTATTTCCGCACACTGTATGAGGATTGCGTTAGAGATGCCCTCCGCACAGATGGTGAAATCGGTATCTCCTTCAGCAGTGGCCTGGATTCCGCCACAGTAGGTACTCTTGCTGCCAAGCAGCTTCAGGAAGAAGGTAAAAATCTTTACACCTACACCTACGTACCATCTGAAGAGGCCCCCAGTGACCGCAACCGCAACAATGTTTTGAATGAAGAAAAGGATGTACTTTCCATCACTGAGCACTATCCCAATATGATTCCCCACTTTCTGAATAATCACGGGAAGAATTGTCTGGAGGAATTGGAATTAGTGCTAAAAATCATGGAGGTACCCTTTAAGGCTTTTATCAACTTGCCCAATCTTTGCGAAATATACAGAACTGCTTCCTCTGACAGTTGCAAAGTTCTCCTTTCAGGACAAAGTGGAAATAGCACTGTGTCCCACGGATACATAGATGATGTGCTATATGACCTGTATTCCAACCACCACTATGTTACGTTTTTGAAATACTTAAACCGATATTCCCTCACTGTCAAGGAAAGTCGCAAGGACGCATTACGGGGCTGTTACCGTTACTTCCAATTTGCCACGAAAACATACCGGAATCCCCAGTTCACCTACACACCGGAAAATCCGTTTCTGACTGCCGCCATTCTGGATGACTATCCTCTGAAAGAGCGTTTTCTCGCCGGAGGCACAAAATATTTCGAAAATCTGCCTTCTCCCCACTGGCTCTATCAAGAAATGCTTTACCGGCAACCCTTCTTAACCTATATTGGGGAACTGGAGACCAAGATGGGACTTTACCACGGTATCATCATCCGTGATCCTACCAAGGATATCCGTATGATGAGTTTTTGTTACCACCTGCCTTACCATTTATTTGCTTATCAGGGCACTCCCCGCTGGCTCATCCGTGGTAACCTACAGGACCTGCTGCCTGCATCACTGCTGGATAACTGGATGCGCTATGGAGTGCAAAACTCTGACTGGTTTGTTCGAATCATCAGGGATTGGAATAGGCTTAAACCGGAACTCACTAAAACTTTATGCGATAATACACATTTTCCTTACCTAGACAACGAAAAAATCACCTGCTTTTTTAACAATGTTGGTGATTACCCCTCTCCAAAAAATCAAGATACATTTTTATATCTGGGCTTTGTGTATGTCATGGAAAAATATCAGGACTGACCATATTAGTACAATTCTATCACTTTTGTTACATTTCTTTACAAAGTAACAAAGCTACGATAAAATGACTTCAACATCAAAATATTAGAAAAGAGGTATGAGATTATGAAAAAATGGAATGCTCCTGCAATGGAAGAATTAAATATCAATGAGACTGCTCATAATTGGACTGGCATTTATAGCGATGGCGGTTATATCGGTGATGGTGTTATATCCGGACATCTTTCTTGGGATAAACCTGGACAAACAAATCCTGATGAGTCTACAAATCAATTAAGCTAATTACTGCGTAATATAAGGTCATGATGTGATATCGCACCATGACCTTTTTTATTTCCACCTTTCCATCCACATCCCCTTTTTTATCAATTTTGTTACACTCCTTTAACAAACTACAAAAAAACTTAAAATGATATCAGAGTAAGTAAAAAGACGGAGGTATGTAATGATGAAAAAGTGGAATGCACCTGTAATGGAAGAATTAGAGTAAACGCTCCATAGCGAATACCTTGACAACTATAAGCCGCTTTTGCGGCCTGCTGTAAATTCTATTTTCGAATGTTTTCCGGAAGCGCTGGTGACCAGGGGAGCAACTCTTCCAAAAAGCTGCGAT
>NZ_VUMU01000011.1 GCF_009695995.1 Waltera intestinalis | reverse complement strand
ATAATTCATTTGTGGGTGTCTCCTCTGAACAATGATTTTTATTAACCGCCAAGTTAACAATCATTATTCTATGGTAGGCACTCATTTTTTGCAAACCGGTTATTTGTTACTTAACAGGAATGCTCCTGAATATTTGTTTCATTTTGCATTAGAAAATAAGAAAAAAAGCCAGATGGCAATCCATCTGACTTTTTTCCGGGAGTATTATTTAATATCCCCGGCTCCCAAACATCTGTTTCTGTTATTTTTTTCCGGGAGTATTATTTAAAATCTTAAAACTATCTTTACCAGCTCCCGTATCATCTAAAATCCAATATTTCTCCTGGTCAATCTGTTGTATCTCTGATTTGTCTATAATTCGAAAATCAAAGTGCTCCAGGAAGCTTTCATTAATAGAAAACTTAATAAAGTTCCAACCCCTGTCTTTACTGTGAGCATCCATTATAGGTACCTTTTCATCTCCCCATAAACATTGTTTAAAGTACCAGGTGTCCTGCGCATTCTTGCTGTCATCAATTCCATACCAGTTCAAAAGTCGGTGGCGATAAAGCAGGCAATATTTCTGACCCTCAGGATGGTACTCCCGCAAAATCAGATACGCAGCAATATTCTTTAATAATTTTTCCTCTGTCGGTTTACTGGGTTTTTGGGCTTCTTCCTTAACGGTATAAAGGTATGCAAACCCTTCTTTGGTATTTTTCGCAGTATCCTTTTTGAAAATCAAACATCGTTCGCGCAATGGTCCCTGCCTGAAAGCAGATGCAATTACAGCGTTAAGTGTCGACACGTTCTCTTGATAGTCATAACCCTGTAAATTTTTTCCCTTTTTTTCCACAAGTTCGTTCTTCCAAATCGTATTCAAATCTAAATCCTTTTTCTTTTGTCTCTTTTTTTCATACCAATAGTGCCAATACTTTTTAAGCCAGCCGTCCTTTGCAGCTGGATAAAGGTCATTCCATTTTTTAATATTATCCGAATCGACATTTACCTCTTCAAAACCCAACCACTGCTGAAGGATTATCCTTGTTTCCTCGATAATCTCTGTTTTATAGTGACGACCGTCATCCGTAGTAATATTGTCTCTGGTATAATATGTAAAAATATACCCCCGGGCAATAGACACCAGAATCTGTTCTAAACCATTTAATTCACAGTTTTTCGTTTTATACTCCCCGGTAAATATTTTGGGAAGTATTCTTGGATTTTCAGATTCCGGATCTTTCATATATGATTCAAATTCGATCTTCTCATTTAACATCTTTTTTCTCTTTCCTAATAACCTTGTCCAAATTATCCCACCAAAATGTATCCCAAAAGAATTTTCTATATTGCGCAGATTCTTCGGTAAGTTCATATAATGCAGAAATCTTTAGTTTGCGTTCCAGTTCTTTACTCTTTGATATTTCCCTTAGTTCACTGAGACAGACTTTATAAATTTTTGCTTCTGTATTTATCGCACTATTGTTATAATAATCACAAACAATATTTTCAAGGCTCTTATCAAGTTCTTTAATGTTGTCTCCTTCACTATAAGGCTTACCTTTTTCGATAGTATCCTTAAAAGTACCAAACGATTTATATTGCGGCCCTGCTGCCAAAGATAATATCAGCCACAACATCTTATAGCCTTGCTGATTAAAATGACACAAAAATTTTATTTCTTCCTCCTCAAAAGCAACTGGTTTAACTTCGTTTCCAATTATCCTCGTTAGCGCCTTATCTCTTTCTTTTTGGGGCAAAAGAACCCACTGTTCCTCCTCCAGACGTTCTATCATTGTTTCTATTGAATTTTGATTGCTAACAGATTCCTTTATTTTCCTGCAAATACTCGGTACAACTTTTTGCCGAATAGCCATCGCTGTTTCTTCATCATAAATTTGAAAAAGATTGCGTTCTATATTTTCCGGTGCATAAAAATTTTTTTCTTTCTCATTTCTCAACCTCGGCAAAAAGATATTTGCATAGAAATGATAATAGTCAAGTACACTCCGACACGCTTTCTTGTATTCTTCAATTGCTTTCTTCTCTTTCTCAGATAGATTCTTCGGATATTCAAAAAAGGAATGCGTAACCTTTTTTGCATTTTTTCGGGTATTATCAGTGAAGGCTTTCTTGTACTCTTCCAGACTCTCTTTAAACACCTTTGGAAGTTCGTTAATATAAGTACCGTCATCTGTAAGCTTAAATCTGGCCTTTGTTCCTTCGGCCGTAACATAAAATTCAATATACTTTATATCCGACTCCTCCTTTTTACTCCCTTCATTTACTTTTAACCTGTCAATAGAATAGTTGCTTTGACCCTTTAATTTTTTAAAATTATGTAAGAATGATATATAAGAACTTTTCTCGATATCTTTCTTTAAAATAGTATCTAAGTTAGGATGTTTCCCGTTTTTGGCTGCATCTATCTCAAGTCCGGTTAATAATGTACACTTCGCACAAGATGGCTCTTTAGAGGCAAATTCAATTTCAGATTCGTTTCCTCTCCCATATTCTTTTTGTCCTATGGATATCGCGGTATCAGATATCAATCCTATTTTGTTTGAAAATGTATTGATAATGTGGCTCCAGGGTACCTTCACATCTTTCTTTTTGGAAGTATCCTTATTATTCTGTTCTTTCTCGTTCACATTATCATTTTGGTCTTTGTAATCTGGAATTTTTATTACAGGTAATCTGCGTTTATAATATTTGTATTTAATGCCTTTTTTATTTTCACCTGATTCTTCTTCATAAGTGCGACCTTTAGCAACAGCTTTGACCACTTCTTGATTATATATAACCTTTACCAGGTCTCCATCAAAATCAGCACCACCTAAAATAAGTGGAACCGCAGAGCCTCTTGGAACCATGACAATGCCGGTAAGTTTACCGAAATATTTCTCATATAACTTATAAAATTCCATATATTTTTCATATGAAACATTAGTAACATGAACGTTGTTCTCATATGTTTCTTCATCTGTTTCAGTAAAGCGTCTTAATAAAGCCTGCTCATTACGAGATAAATGGGGGTTTCTAAAAAATGCATAGTAGGAAAGGTGTCCCAACTCTAATTCTTCCGCCTTTGAATCTTTACCATCCATTGGCATATAAAAACCTGTGAATAAATATGTATAATAAAAATCCTTAGCATCTTCGTATTTTTCTAACAGACTCACTAAGAGCGGAAGCAAATCTCTGCAAAGATATCTATTCTGTCCCTCTACAATAATTTTGCCCTCCACTAATTGAGTTAATAATCCTTTTTGAATATTTTGTAATTGAGATTTTATATATATATCCGAGCGTAATTTTTCATTTTTTAACACTGCTTTTTTCCAATTAGGAATAACCGTTCTCGCCAGCGACGCATTATCTTCAGATTCAGCAGCTCCATATTCCCGTATGAATTTTATCGGATCTTTAATATAGTCACGATGTTTCTTTATTAGCGCATCAAACTGCTGCTTCTTTTCAAACTTCAGCGTATTTATTACCTGATAGTTTAAATGCGTGATAGCTTTTTTTCCATAGGACAGATTTGTCGCCGAAATGTACAGTCCATGATCAAATTCTTCAAACTTTGCAAAATAAAACTTCATGGGATCATTTTTATTTGATTCATATTCTGCATTATTGTTTTTCAAATATTGTTTTATCCATTTTAGGGCCTTGAACATGCTTTCGGTGATAAAGATCTGGGCATTATTTAAATCTCTTTCACACCCGAACGCATCTTCATACACTAATTTTTCTTTATTCCCATGCTTATTGTATTTTTTTAAAAATCCATGAACGTCTACTGTGTGAAGCATTCCCTTTACAAATGGCATCCTTATCTGAAAAGAAGTTGCCCCACTGATTCCAAGAGCTTCATTTAATTTTTCAGCATACGTCGGTGAGATAAATCCCATTCCGTCAAAAGGAATATCCACATATAAAGATGGTAACTTGTTTTTCTTGTCCTCAGTGCAGTTTTTTTCATCAAATTTCCAGTAAATCTCTTCTCTTTCATCATCTACTTTTGCAATTTTTTCTACTTCAGCTGTGCCAATGGACGGAATATCCCGATCATACTTTCGGTCGGTAAAAGGTTTCTCAGCCACATCTCCTGTTTTTAGGTCTTTATATTCACGCATCCGCTCATCTTTAATAATGACAACCGTACTCTCATTCAAGTCTATATCCTCATGACATATTCTTTTTGAAGAAGATAAATATAATCCCCTATATGCATAATATTTGCTGTCCACATAATCAATCTGAGTAAAATCCATACCCAGATTAAGCCTCTTATCCAGTTCTTCCCTGAGCTCATCTGCCACAAATGATATTCTGCTTGTTCTGCTCATACTTCCGCTTTTATCAAAAGCTTCAAAATGTATTTTGTCCTTCCCATCCTCAAACAAAATATCCAATCCATTTTCGACTAAATACTGCGCATTATCTAATTTTTCTTTTCTTTTTAATTGTGTAAGATCATTATTTGCATAAATATCATCCCGAAACACCTTATCAAAATCAATAATAATCAATTTATCATATATTGTTTTGTCAGTAATCTCAAGCGTCCCTAGCTCCTCCATCTCTTCAATTGCTCGATATATCTGATGAAAAAGCGGACAATCCTCTCTATCCTCCGTTTGCTCTACAACATTTTTTTGTAACGAATAATCTGTAAGATCCAGCATAAATACATCGGAAGCATTCTTTTCGCAATAACGAAACATCTGTTCCGCATTCAGGGTCATTACTTTCTGCTTTGGTGTTTCTTTCTGCTTTTGTAAATCCATATAGTCATCTCCATCATTCTGTTTCAATAGTCACTGCAAAAATTGCATGATCCGGGAATCCCTGTTTTATTTGTATATTATTATTCTTATCCAGTACGCAATTCGGGCTCTCATTCGTTATCTCTTGAAGCGCAAATTCCCAGTCATACGATTTATCCCTTATCATCGGGGACATCTCTGGTGATATGAACAGGTGATCCAGGCGAAAATAATAAACACTCTGACTCTTCCATCCGAGTTTCGATGTGAATATGCTTTTTTCCTCCGCATTATAACACGCACTCCATGATCCGCTGTCTTTGGGCGTTTCCCTAATCAGTTTTCCCTGAATTGCCTGATCGATCACATTTAAATTCCAATCTGCTACAGGAGTATTATCTCTATAGTTATTAAAGTCTCCCACCATTATTATGTTTTCTAATTTTAAGGAACTAATATAATTCAAAATAATGTCAAATTGTTGTTTCCTCGCCTTTGCCTCTTCTCTATTTTTTTGTTCTATTTCTTGCTTTAATTTATCAGATATCGTTTCCTTCCAATAATTTATTGTTTGTCCTATTCGAATTCTACAACCTATAACATTATATATGGTCCCTTTCAATGCAATCTGAACATGAACGATATATGGCCAAATATTAAAAATTTCACCTTTTAACGGATCAATCTTAACCGGTTCATTAACCTGACTGGGCTTTAATTCTTCTCGAACTAACATTATTGTCTGATTAATTGTATTCTCCCCCTGATAAAAGGATGAATATCCCTTATCTTCAAATAACTTCTTCAATTTTTTACAGGAATTATTTTGTGGTACATACTCATTAAGAATAATAATATCAGGAATATCTTCTCCTCTTTTTGTCAGCAATGTCTCCGCAATATATTTATAAGGAATAACTATGTTATCTTTGGAACTTAAGTTTAATGTCCATTCTTTAATTCTTAATCTCAATGATTTTCTCTCCCCGTTTTTTTTCACAATTATAGGTTAGCGAGTGCCCTGGAATTTCTGAAAATACGACTTAATCTAATATATTATACTATTTACTCAACATTTGCTCAACTATCTCATTTCTCCTTTGTTGTATAATAAAAGAGCGAAGAAACATAATCCTCGCTCTTTGCATTAAACTTTCACCTTTTCGGTAGTGAAACACCTTGCATTAAACCCTTCTGTTACGGTCGAAGAATGCCTTGCATTAAACCCTGACTTGTTGGTGTCAGAAACCCAGCATTAAAGAAATGATTCTTTCCTATGTGTCATTAGAAATCCCCGAACCAGATATTCAGATCCACTTCCTCATTGATGCCGTCCACAGCGCCTTTTTCACTGTACTGCCATACCTTGTAGGCATACGGATAATACAGATCATCATTATAGTAAGCGAACCACTTATCATACTGTTCCAGCTGTCCCAGATCCAGCATCAGCGTAGCCATCTCCATGTTGTGGTAGATCATGGGCTTGTAGCCGGCATCCTGAACAGTCTGGCAGAACAATGCGGTCAGGCGGGTTCTGTCTTCCACAGACAGATCGTTGGCACGTCCCTTGCCGCCGCTTACTTTCTCCACATCGTAGACGATGGGAAGCTCAACATTGTAAGGCTTTATCTTCTCTAATACCAGATTCGCCTCTTCCAACAGTTCTGCATCCGTGATCGCCTGGGAATAGAAGTAGACACCTACTTTGATACCTGCCTGCAGGGCACCCTTGATATTCTGTTCGAAGTATTCATCTTCTACTAACTTACCCTCGGTACCGTATCCTCTGAGGCCCACACGGATAAATGCGAACTCCACGCCATCCGCAGCGACTTTCGTCCAATCGATATTGCCCTGATGCTTGGAGACGTCGATTCCCTTGTGGGATACCACCTGTCCGTCCTGCATATACTGCACTTCGCCGTCCTCTAAAATGTTCAGGTTCTCCAATGCATAGTCATTTTTCTGCAAGTCGTCACGAATGGGAACAAAATTAAAAGTTCCGTTGCTCACCACGACCAGTTCATTGGGATAGTAGGGTCGTAAGGTCTCTACCATGGTCGTGCCGGAGGTCAGACCGTCACGGATCCCGGAGAGGATCTTGTTCTCTTCTTCATCCTCGGCCTGCTGCTTTGCTTCCGCTATCAGTGCGTCCACTTCCTCCTGCGTATAAGTCCTGGCAGCCTCCGCTGCACTCTCCGTCTGACCGCCCGCTTCCGCTGCTGCTGCCAGATCATTGGCGTTATCCTGGAACTTGCTGTCGATCCAGGAATACAGGATTCCGGCAACATAGGTTACCAGCACCAGTACTAACAGACATCCTGTCATGACCAGAATGGATGCTATGGTGTTGTTTTTCTTACGCTTATTTGCTCTGCTCAGACGATCCTCGGAGATCCGTCCGTTTTCATTTTGTTTTTTCATAAGTACCCCTGCTCTCCTTTTTCATACTGTCTCTCTAAACTTACAGTATTCAGCCCTATCTAATTACATTCCTTTATATAATATAATCGAATTTCCGACGGAAAGGAAGAGGAAAAATTATGTTTATGAATTCTTAATGAAATTTCGATTTATCCGGCCATTTCCCGCATTTCCCGCAGGATCTTTTTCTCCAGGCGGCTGACCTGCACCTGACTGATCCCCAGGATCCCGGCGATCTCCGTCTGGGTCTTATTCTGAAAATAGCGCATACGGATCAACTCCCGGTCTCTCTCCGGAAGCTCCCCAAGCAACTGTGCCAGCAGCATCTGGTCCAGCAGCCTGTCCTTCTCCACATCATTCTCCACCGCACTGCTGCTTCCCATGCTGGCTCCCACACAGCCGTGGGCCGCGGCCACCACCCGGTCCGCCAGGCACAGTTCGCTGCCGTCCTCCTGCCCCACACTGCTATAGAGAGATTCCACCTCCGCTCCCGCTTCCATAGCCAGGATGATCTCTTCCTGACTCAGCTCTGCCTCTTTTGACAATTCCTGCAGCGTCGGTTCTCTGTGCAGTCTGCTCTGTAGCTGCTGCCTCGCCAGTCTGACTTTTAATCCGTCCTCCTTGATGGTTCTGGACACTTTCAGCAACCCGTCATCCCGCAGAAACCGTTTGATCTCTCCTGTGATCATCGGAACGGCATACGTGGAAAACCGCACTTCCAGCTTCAGGTCAAATTTATCAATGGCTTTCATCAGACCGATGACACCGATCTGGAACAAATCCTCCGGGTCATAACCTCTCCCCAGGAATCGTTTCACGATATGGTGTACCAGTCCGAGATTTTTTTCGATCAGTACTTCTCTTGCTTCTTTATCTCCACTCTGTGATCTTCCGATGAGTACTGATACTTCTTCCATTCCTCAGTCCTCTTTTCCGATCCAGTCTCCGCAACGCATTTTTTTCCGCATATGTACCCGCGTTCCCTTACCGGGCGTACTCTCTACCTCCAGGTCGTCCATAAAAGCTTCCATAAAAGCAAACCCCATGCCGGAGCGGTCCAATTCCGGTTTCGTGGTAAATAAAGGTTCCATGGCTTTCTTAATATCCTCGATTCCCTTTCCCTGATCTGTGATCTCGATGGATAACATATCTCCATCCAGGACACAGTGCATCCGCACTTTTCCCGGATGGACGATGCTGTACGCCGGAATGCTTTCCCCATGCCTGCTGTACCCTGCGAGATTTTCATAACCGTGGATAATTGCATTGGTCACCGCTTCCGACACCGCGGTCTTGATATCCGCCAGTTCCTCCAGCGTCGGATTCAGATGGGTGATGAATGCCGCCACTGCCACTCTGGCAAAGCTTTCATTGCAGGAAACCGCATCAAATACGATCTCCATTTCATTCCGCTTCCTCTGTTTATGATACTGTAAATCCTCTCTTTCCTCTGTCAGTTGCACTTCTTCCCTCTCTGCCACCATGTTCTCCTCATTTCTGCGCCTATCATTGCACTGTTTTTCATATTTTTTTGCATGATTTCTTTCATATTCTGTGATTTTCGACAATGTCTTTGCTCCGCCTCTCTTATCCCGGCAGGATCTCGACGATTTTATGAAGTCCCGACATCCGGAAAATACGCTGGATCTGCCGATCCGTATGGATCGCATAGACATGGCCTCCGAAGCAGGAAATCTTGCGATATCGTCCCATAATAATTCCGATCCCCGAAGAATCCATAAATCGGGTATCTTCAAAATCAAACACTACATTTTCCACATTTTCCCTGACCAGAAGCCTGTCTGCCCCTTCACAGATATAGGAGGCTCTGTGGTGATCCACTTCCTCCGGCATACGCACCATCAGGCAATTATCAATGATCTGAAAGTCTTGAAAATCTTCCATATTTCCTCTCATTCTGCTGTTGCACAGCGTTTCTTCATTTTGCTATAAAAAAAGAGAACCTGCCTCTTGTCGCAAGTTCTCTTTCGTGTATTGTGTAATTGTCTGATGGTATGTTTTAAATTCCGTTACTGTGCGGTATTTTCTGCCAGCTGGGAACGATATCTCTGCGCACTTCTGGCCGTCTCGGTCTCCGGGAACAGCTCTATGATCTTATCATAGGTGGTGATCGCATTCTGTGCGTCATCGCTCTTGCGGTAGGAATTCCCCAGGCTCAGCCAGGCATCCTTGTTCGTCTCATCATAGATCACCGCCTTGGACAGATTCTCGATAGCCGTTGCATAATCCTCACTGCGGTATGCATTATAACCTGTCTCATAGTACTGCGCCGACAGCTGCGGGCCGATCAGTCCAAGCAACGTCTTGTACAGCTTCTGGAACGCTTCGGAGGTGTCATCCACATTCACAGAAGCGGAAATCGTCTCCAGGTTCGCCGCGGTCTGTGTAATATCCTGTGTCTCCAGATAAGTGGTTGCTGCTGCCAGCAGGCTGTCGATAGTCTGTAAGGTTCCATCGGCTCCCACATATCCCTGAAGCTCCTGATTCAGGGTATCATTCTCCGTCTGCAGCGCTTCCATCTGCGTCTCCAGCTCCTGGATCCGGGAAGTCTTGGTATCTAACTGATTACCGATATCGGTAATGGTCTTCTGTGCCTCATTATTCGCATTGGACACTGCCGCCGGAACCACCAGGAAATACATCACCGCCAGACCGATGACCAGTCCGATGGCAATATTGATCAGGGAAGAAATTCCCGCGCTCTTCTGTTCCTTTACATTCAACGGTTGTATGATGATCTCGTTATCACTCTGGTAGCGCACCGCATCATCCTTTTTACGCCGGCCGGTCTGTTTGCTGTTCTCATCCGGGGTCAGCTGCGTCTCCACTTCCTTCAGATAACGGAGCGTCAAAGTATTATTGCGGTCAATATCCATGCACTTATGCAGTTCTCTCTCTGCACGGTCCCACTGTTCGCTGTCCATATAGAGCAGTGCCAGAAGCTGATGTGCCCGGATGAACTTTGGATTCAGGGATAACACCTTTTTCAGCTGGATGATGGCCAGGTCTTTGCTGTCCTGATTGCAATAGACCAGTGCCTGATTATATTTTTTGATCGTCTGGTTAATGGCATCCAGGCGGGTCGCATTGGACTGCAGCATATTGATATAATCGTCCGCAATATTTTTCTCGGGCCGCATATTTTTGCTGATGACCCATTCGCTCAGTGCCGCCACGACCTCTCCGGTCTCAAAATATACCAGTCCTAAAAGATTTCTGGCTTCGATATTATTTTTGTTGAATTTCAGGCTCTGCCGTAAGCTGTTGATCGCACCCGTAAGATCCCGTACTCCCGCTTTCTCCAATCCGTCGTTGTAAAAACGGTTGGACATGCACATGATCTTTTTATAGAGGGATACATCTGCTCCACAGGATGTACAGAAATCATGCTCTGACAGATGGCAGCCGCAGTTATAACAAAACATGCTTTCCCTCCTTATTTCTCTTCTTTTTCTTCTGCTTCTTTCATCATCTTCACCAAAAGATCCGCTGCATCGGTCAGATCCTGATTGTAGATAGCTTCCTCAGCATCTTCCACTTCCAGGCTGGGATGAAATTTCTTCAGTTCTTCTTCAAAATTGATCATGGTCCAAAGACTCCTTTATTTCCCCGACAAGATACAGGCTTCCGGCAATGTACAACCGTTCGCCGGGCGCTTTGCCCGCCAGCTGTTCCCGAAACGCCGCATCCGCTTCCGTATACATAGTAAACCGGTCTTCCGGATAAGCTGCCAGTAAACCTTTAAGTTCTTCCAGCGAAAGTGACCTCGCCGTCCGCATATGCGTAAAAGCGATCCGGTCGAATAATCCCGACGTGATCACCCTCTGTATCATATGCCTGCAGTCCTTATCCGCCGCCACACCAAATAACAGTCTCCTGCCCTCCGTGCAGCCGTCCTGTTCCACGGTATCCAGAAAAGCCCGGATGCCGTCATCATTATGCGCACCATCCACATACACCTCCGGAAGCACTTCCTCCATGCGTCCCTGCCAGAAGCAGCCAAGGATTCCCTGACGGATCTCTTCCGCAGTGGGACACCCGGCTCCTGCACAGAGCCTGCCGCCGTGCTCCTCCGTATCCGTACTGCGAAACAGCACTTCCACGGCCCGAACCGCCAACGCTGCATTCTCCATCTGGTAACGTGCAATGGTATGCAAAGTAAGACTAATATAATTATAATACTCAGAGCGCAGGGAAAAATCAATGTATTTCTTCCGAAATCCGAGGAAAGTATAGTCCTTTTTCGACACCGGTATCTGTGGGGCACCAAGTTCTGACGCTTTGCGGCAAATTACCGCACTGGCATCCGCATCCCCATCCAGGTACACCACCGGAACACCCGGGCGCAGGATCCCTGCCTTTTCCATAGCGATCTTCGCCGTGGTGTCTCCCAGGTACTGTACATGATCCAGACTGATCCGCGTGATGACGGTCAGGAGCTTATTGTCCACGTAATTCGTGGCATCCAGTCTCCCCCCCAGTCCGGTTTCAATGATGCAGTAGTCTGGCTTTTCTTCCGCAAAACAGAGTAATGCCATGCAGAAAAGATATTCATAAAAATTGAGTACAAATTCCGGGGCAGCTTCTTCTCCCGGCAGCAAGACTCCCAGGTTAACGGAATTTGCCTCCTGCAACGCATCCCCTACTGCACAGTAAACCTGTAAAAAAGCTTCTTCGGATATCATTTTACCATTGACGGCAAAACGCTCCCGCATATCCACCAGATGAGGTGAAGTAAATACGGCCGTGCGATAGCCTGCTTCCCGCAGGATCGAACTCATGTAGGCACAGACGGAGCCTTTTCCATTGGTTCCCGCCACATGGATGATCCGCAGATCCTTCTCCGGATTTCCAAGTTTTTTTAAAAACCATTTAAGGTCCCTGCTGTCCGCAGGATTTTTTTTAACAGTAAAGCGGGGCATATCCTTCAGATATGCCACCGCTTCTTCAAACGTTATCATGTCATTACCGAATCTCATCGTATTCCTTATGCTTTACGTTCTTTTTACTCTGTACGTTTCGTTGCAGTTCATGCCAGCTGTTCTAAGCGCTTTGTCACCTGTTCCATCATCTGCTCATATTTTGCCAGCTTTTCCTTTTCCTCTGCGATCTTCGCTTCGGGAGCCTTGGACAGGAACCTCTCATTGGACAACATTCCCTTAGAACGTGCCAGCTCACCTTCCAGTCTCTTCTGCTCCTTCTTCAGTCGCTCGATCTCCTGTGCGATGTCTACCAGCTCCGCAAACGGAATGTACAGGGTTGCACCGGGGATCACTACGGATACCGCATCGTCTGCGATGCCGGTCTTGTCAGCCTGGATCATGATCTCATTCGCATAAGCAAGGCTTGCGAAGAACAGCTTACCCTCCTCAAAAATCTTACGGATCTCGTCATTTTCGCTGACTACGTATACACTTGCCTTACGGCTGGGTGCCACGTTCATCTCGGTACGGATGTTACGGATACCGCGAACGGCTTCCTTAATCGTTTCGATGGCCTTCTCCTCTGCGGGGAATGCACGATCCGCGCTGTACTCCGGCCACTTACTGATCATGATGGACTCTTCTTCATTCTGAATGGTACAGAAGATTTCCTCGGTGATGAACGGCATGTAAGGATGTAACAGCTTCAGGGCGTCGATCAGGACGGTCTTTAAGGTCCACAGTGCCGCATTCTGGCTGACTGCATCGTCGGTGCTGTACAGACGGGGTTTTACCATCTCAATGTACCAGTCACAGAATTCATCCCAGATAAAGTCATATACCTTCTGTACGGCAATACCCAGCTCGAAGTGATCCATGTTGTCGGTCACATCTTTTACCAGAGTATTTAACTTGGACAGGATCCACTTATCTACGGGTTGTAAATCTGCTGCCGCAGGGGTGGTGATATCTTTTCCGGTCTTCTCCAGCGCCTGCTCCATGTTCATCATAATGAAACGGGAAGCATTCCATACCTTGTTGGCGAAGTTACGGCTGTTCTCTACTCTCTCATAGTAGAAACGCATATCGTTGCCCGGTGCGTTGCCGGTGATCAGGGTCAGACGCAGTGCATCGGCACCGTACTGGCTGATGATCTCCAGCGGATCGATACCATTGCCCAGAGATTTGGACATCTTCCGTCCCTGACTGTCACGTACCAGTCCGTGGAACAATACGGTCTTGAAAGGCTTCTCTCCCATCTGCTCGTATCCGGAGAAGATCATACGGATAACCCAGAAGAAGATGATATCATAACCGGTTACCAGGACATCGGTAGGATAAAAATACTTCAGATCCTCGGTCTGCTCCGGCCATCCCAGGGTCTCAAAAGGCCACAGTGCGGAGGAGAACCAGGTATCCAGCGTATCGGGATCCTGTGTAAAGTGGGTGCAGCCGCACTTGGGACATACCTTCGGCATCTCCTTGGCTACGACTACTTCACCGCAGTCATCGCAGTAATATGCGGGAATCCTGTGTCCCCACCACAGCTGACGGCTGATACACCAGTCGCGGATGTTGTCCGTCCAGTTGAAATAGTTCTTCTCCATACGTTCGGGGATCAGCTTGATCTCACCATTTTTTACAGCTTCTCTTGCAGGTTTGATCAATTCATCCATCTTAACGAACCACTGGTCTTTTACCATGGGCTCGATGGTGGTCTTACAACGGTCATGGGTACCTACGTTGTGTACATGATCCTCGATCTTTACTAACAGGCCCATCTGATCCAGTTCTTCCACGATGGCTTTTCTTGCTTCGTAACGGTCCATGCCCTCGAACTTGCCGCCGTTTTTATTGATGGTGGCATCATCGTTCAGGATATTGATCACGGACAGATTATGACGCTTACCAACCTCAAAGTCATTGGGGTCATGAGCCGGAGTGATCTTCACGACACCGGTACCGAACTCTCTGTCTACATAAGCATCCTCAACGATAGGAATCACACGGTTTACGATAGGAAGCAGTACCTTTCTGCCATGCAGATGGGTGTAACGCTCGTCATCGGGATGGATGGCTACTGCGGTATCACCTAACATGGTCTCGGGACGGGTAGTGGCAAAGGTCAGAAACTCTGTGGTGCTGGGAGTTCCATCCTCGTTCATCAGCGGATACTTGATGTGCCAAAAATGTCCTGCCTGCTCCTGATACTCTACCTCTGCATCGGAGATGGAGGTATTACATACGGGACACCAGTTAACGATACGGGCGCCCTTGTAGATATAGCCTTTTTCGTGCATCTTCACGAATACTTCGGTGACTGCCTTATTACAGCCCTCATCCATGGTGAAGCGCTCTCTGTCCCAGTCACAGGAGGAGCCCAGCTTTTTCAGCTGTTCGATAATACGTCCGCCGTATTCCTTCTTCCACTCCCAGGCTCTCTCTAAGAACTTTTCACGTCCCAGATCGTGTTTGTCGATGCCTTCTTCCTTCAGCTTCTGGATGATCTTGACCTCGGTAGCGATACTTGCATGGTCGGTGCCGGGCTGCCACAGTGCGTTGTAGCCCTGCATTCTCTTATAGCGGATCAGAATATCCTGCATGGTGTTGTCCAGTGCATGACCCATGTGGAGCTGTCCTGTGATATTTGGGGGCGGGATCACGATAGTGAAAGGAGTCTTACTGTGATCTACCTCCGCATGGAAATACTTTTTGTCAAGCCACTTCTGATACAGTCTGTCTTCTATGCCGTTTGGGTCATAGGTTTTGGCTAATTCTTTGCTCATTTTGTCCTCCTTAAATTCTCCTGAAACTAAAGAAGCCCTTTGCCGACTCTCGTCAGCAAAGGGCGTCAGTAACGCGGTACCACCTTTGTTCACAGCTTGCGCTGCCTCGCGACTTCTTACAAAGTCCTATCCGGTAACGGGGATAACTCGTGAAAACTTACGCCCGGAATATCCGGTCTCGGCTCTCCGGCTTGGAAGCTACCTTCCACATTCCTGTCTTGAAGCAGCCTTCCAGCGCATACATGCAGCCGCTCTCTCTGGTAAGGGGATATGTGTACTCCTCTTCGTCATTGCCTTTTGATCTGTAAAACTTCTAATAAAAAATATAGTACAGGAAGCAATCCTTTGTCAAGAAAATCTTGTTTTCCTGCAGATTTTCCTACAGATTGTATGATCAGCGTTCAAAACTGGCATGGTAAAAAAAACATATTCTGGCTCTTTTAAGCAAGCCACTTTTTCTATACACTGAATCCTAACATATCCCACCGAACAAATGGGAATTATGAAATAGAAACCACAAGAGGAGATCATCATTATGGAAAAGAAAAAATCATACGGCGTATTGATCGTGGGAGCCATTCTCCTGATCCTGGGAATCGTCCTGGCAGTCATTACCCACAATAACAGTTATCAAGAGTCCGTTGCCTATGGCAGCCAGTTAAGTGATGTCAAGGCACAGCTGGAAGAAGTAGAAGCTTCCATTGAGGCAGTCACCGGCGGCACAGCAGACGGTGATCTGGATGTCCTGAATGCGCAGAAGGATGAATTGTCCGCTCAGAAGTCCACTCTGTCCGACCAGAAGCTGTCCGCAGAGCGCCCTTACTCTTACAGCCTGGTTCTGGTATTCTTCGCTATTTTGCTGACGGTCAAGGGATTGTATAATGCGATTGCAGGCGTTCCTTCCACAGAAAAAAAGGTGGATGTAACCAAACTGGCTCAGGCAGGATTATTGGCGGCTCTTTGCTACATCGGCTTTGCTTTTTTGAAATTTGACATTCCCGTTCCCGGCAGTCTGGAAAAAACCGCAGTGCACTTCGGCAATGTTTTCTGTGTACTGGCTGCTCTGCTTCTGGGTGGTTACTGGGGTGGACTTGCCGGTGCCGTGGGTATGACCATCGCTGACCTGACTACTGCTTATATAACCAGTGCTCCCAAGACTTTCCTATTAAAACTGTGCATCGGCATGATCGTAGGTCTGGTAGCTCACAAGATTTTCCACCTGAGTGCTGAGCATCCGAAAAAATATGTGGCTCGTGTCGCTTTTTTAGCTTCTGTCTGCGGTATGGCATTCAATATTGTAGCCGATCCTTTGGTAGGGTACTTCTATAAGACATATTTGTTAGGGGTGCCTCAGGATATTTCCAAGGCATTGGCAAAGATTGCAACCGGTGTTACTGCCTTTAATGCTGTCTGGGCAGTTGTTCTGGCAACCGTCCTTTATCTGGCACTTCGTCCGGCACTGAAGAAAGCAGGATTATTCCATGAAATGTAATGCTAACAATTGTAATACTACTGCTCATAAAGGCGGGGATTTCGTTCCCCGCCTTGCTATGATCAACGATATTGCCGGTTTCGGGCGCTGCTCCACCACCGTGTCCCTGCCCGTGATCAGCGTAATGAAGGTACAGGTATGCCCTGTGCCTACTTCTGTTTTATCGAACCATTTGGGATTTCCTCTCTGCCATTTTGATGACTACACCTCTCATATGCGAGATTATATAAAAGTGTGGAACGAACTGGGACTTACCTTCGATGGGTTATACTGTGGATTCTTAGGAAATGAAGAGCAGATCAACATTGTACGGGAGTTCGTGGAAATGTTCCGGCCGCCCCTGTTTCTGTTGGATCCGGTCATGGGAGACCACGGCAGGGCCTACTCCTCCATTACAGAGACGCATGTTCAGAAGATGAAGGATCTGCTGCCTCTTGCGGATATTATCACGCCGAATATCACGGAAGCCTGCCTGCTGACCGGCACTCCCTGGAAGGATGGGGAATGGACGATGCAGGAGCTGTCCGGATTGTGTGAACGGCTGGCTGATATCTGCCAGCAGGAGTCTGTTACATCCGGCGAAGCCTCCACGGGCACTACTGCCAATGGTGCCTCCATCGTTATCACCGGCATCCGCCAGGGCGATTCTCTGGTGAACTTCCTGTGGGATGACGGCGTCTATACCACTGTTTCCACCCCCATTGCCGGAGCCTCCCGCCCCGGCACCGGAGACATCTTCGCCTCCATTCTCGCCGCCGATGCCGTCCGCGGGGAGACCTTACTATCCTCCGTGCAGAAGGCAGCAAACTTCGTAGGTCTGTGCATCGCCGGAAGCGAAAAGGCGGGAACACCCGTGCAGGAGGGCGTAGTGTTTGAAAAGTATCTGGCGGCGTTGTTGTAAAAAAATGTTAAAATTACTTAAACTCCACCACAACGCTGCCCATAGCACATTCCAGCTCCATATTTTTAGAAGCGTTGTTGTTGATCTGTTTCTCCTGTGCCAGGCCGTTGTAACTGTCATCACCGACTTTCAGTTCACCCATACCGCAGCTTAAGTCGTAGTTGAAATCTGTCTGCGCTCCTGCCAGTGTCAGTTTCAGTTCTCCCATGGAGCACTCTCCGTCCAATCGTTCGGTCACATCTCCGGTCAGACGGATAGATCCCATTCCTACGGACACCTCTGCCACACGGCTGCTCAGTTCTTCTACTGTCATCTGACCGGCACCACAGTCTAACTCTGCCTGGTCAGCCTCCAGTTTCTCAAACGTCATCTTGCCGGCGCCCACATTGGCTTCCAGCGCCCCCGTCTGCAATTCCTCTACACTGAGGCTTCCGGCGCCCAGATCCAAAGAGGTATTTTCAAAATAATATCCCTCCGGCACGTACAGGCAGATGGAACCGCCCAGATTACCCTCACTGTTGTTGCTTGCTTTTGAGGTTCCGCAGATCTCCATCGTACCGCCTTCCACATATCCCTGGAACTTTCGCATTCCGTCGGCTTCTACCCGGAAGCAGTTGTCCTCCGACACCTGAATCTTCATGACACAGCCACCGGCCTGCACCTGTAGATCCGTGATGCCCTGGCTGTCATCCCCCAGAACATACAGCTCTATCTTTCCCGACTTTACTTCATAATCTGAGTCATAATCCACCTTGTCCTCCAGATCATAGTGCACATCGCCCATATTTTCCCGGATCTGCTCCGTCACACCGTCACTCCAGTCATCTACCTTTTCTTCGGAGATTCTTCCCAGGGTAACCGCTGACAGGATCTCCCCCGGCGAAAAATGCGTGGAGCCATTCCCCAGGCTTCCGCTCACCCCCAGGATCAGTCCCAATAATATAAATATCAACGCTGTGATGGCACAGCCCTTCATAAATTTTCTCATGCTTCTGCTTTACCTCTTTTCTGGAATAATCCTCCGATCCAACAACAGATCGCCGGTGTGGCGATTCCCGCCATGGCCACGGTCAGCATCAGGAACAGCAGTCCGATACCTCCGCAGATCAGTCCGGCACCGATCAGACACATTCCCACAAAGGGATGTGTAAACATACTGATGATCCCTGCTGCCACCAGTGCGATCAAAACCAGTATCAGTGCTGCTGCCGTTGCCCCGAAACCGATGATCAGTCCGAACCATCCGGCGATCAGCCCTGCTGCCACGCCGATACCGGCGGAAGCTGCTCCCAGGATCACCGGGGATGCCAAAATACATAAAATTACGATCAGCACGATCATACCGGTGGACATTCCTTCATTTTTCTGTGGAGATACCACCTGTGCCTGTGCAGTTTTCGGCGTATCACTCCGCCGGTTACGTTGTTCTCCATTACCATTTTCTGTCTGCGGATCTGCCGGATAAGTGATCACTGACCGGCTGTCTGCGCCTGCTGTCTGGTAGCTGTTCTCTCCGTACCCATTCCCGAAAATATCTTTTTTAATATTCTCCGCCACCTTCGCAGGATTCCCCAGTGCCTCAATAACATTCTGTTCATTCTCAGGTCCCGCATCGTTAAAATATTCATTATAATATTGTAACGCTTCTTCCCGCTCTGTAGCGGAAATATTTTGCAGCAGGCTCTCCAGCTGCCTCATATACTCCGTTCTGTTCATCCTACTTTTTCTCCCATCTGTGCATCTTTATGCCTCTGACCTCTTCACCGGTCTTCCCTCAAACAGTCCTGTGATCTTCCCGCTGTAGCTTCGCCACTCGCTTTCATATAAATGAAGCTGTGCCCAGCCCCTGCTGGTGACCTTGTAATAGCGTCTCGTCCTGCCGCTGCATTCCCTGTCATAGACCTCCAGGCATTCGTCCTTCTGTAGTCTCCGAAGCACGGGATACAGGGTGGATTCCGACAGTTCGATCACCTGCCGGACCTCCTGGGTGATCTTGTACCCATAGGTTCCTTCCGGTTCCCGGGCGACCACCGCCAGCACGATAGCATCCAGCAGAGCTGCTCCTGTATTAAAAAGCATCCTATCGCTCCTCTCTGAAATTTGCGGCTATCCGGCTTTCCTTACAATATTATATGCCGTATAGTATTGCTCTGTGGCTATACTATACGGCATATAATATCATGCGTCAATATAGAGAAACCGTAAGAAATTCTAAAGACTTTCCAAAGATTCCGTCGACTCCTCCAGAAGCTCCTGACGGATACTGTTTTTATGGATCACAATGGCAGAGATCAGAAGTGCTCCCCCAAATACCTGCCGTGGTATTCTCTGTATCATCAGCAGGACCGCTGCTCCCACGGCAAAACAAATGTAAGTGATACGGGTTCTTTTGGTGTGCGGTCTGATCAGAAGGGCAGAACCCAACAAATACAATATGATCAGCAACAGCAGCAGTTCCGGCTGTACCGGTGCCAGTCCGATCAACACGCCGAAGGATACCGCAATGGCTTTGCCTCCATTTCCATGATAAAACAGGGAATAGGCGTGCCCCAGTACCGGTGCCGCCATAATAAGCGGGAACCAGCTGTCTGTCACAAGCCCCCTGCCAACTGCCACGTATACCGGCAGTGCTCCCTTTAACAGATCTCCCAGCAGGCACAGGATCCCGACAGGCACTCCTGCGTATTTCATGGCATTGGCAGTCCCCGGATTGTGATCGTTGCTGACCTCAGTGACATCAATTCCTTTGATCCACTTCGGCAATGCCCTGCCGAACAATATACTTCCGCATAACAATCCGAAGACTGTCATTCCCAGTTCACGTATGATCATCTGTCTCTCCTGTCTGTCGTTTTCCTCTGTGTCTAAGCTTCCTCTTGTGCTGCTTCCTTTTGTCCGCAGATGAATTCACAGACTGCATCTGCTGCGTAAGGCTTTCCGTATTTTTCCTGACACTTCCGCATTTCGGCCTGTGCCTCCGGATCTCGCAGAAGCTTTAGTCCCTTTTGTATCACGGCATCTTCCGTATCTCCTGATGCAGACATCCCATGTTGTGTGAAAAAAGCAATATTACGATCCTCACATCCGGGGATCGGCTTAGTGTGTACCAATGCAACCTTCGCTGCCACCGCTTCCGTAGAAGTCAGTCCACCCGGTTTGGTGAACAGAATATCCGCCGCTGCCATGTAGAGATGCGCTTCCGGGGTAAAATCCAGTACATGCACCCGCTCTGTATCGGCATAGGTATCCCGGAGTGTCTTCTTCAGCTCTTCATTGGTTCCCCCCAGGATATACAAATGAGTATCCTCGCCGGTCTGCTCCACCAGCTTCGCCGTCATGCTTTCCACACGACCGTACCCCATGCTGCCCGTCATCATAAGGATACAGGATTTATCTACCGGAATCCCCAGCTGTCCTCGCGCTTCTCTTTTTCCCGGAAGCTGCAGGAACCTCTCCGATACCGGAATTCCCGTGGGAACCAGCTTCTCCGCAGGGATGCCGCGTTTGATGAACTCCGTCGCCAGTTCCTCATGCGGGATAAAATAGTAATCCACCTTTGTCTCCTCGGTAAAAGGGATACAGGTATAATCCGTGGCAATAAAATAAGTCTGTACGTCCAGCTTATGCTGTCGCAGCAGCCAGGTCATTGCCTCGGCCGGGAACAGATGTGGCATTACCACCGTATCATATCCGTTCTCTGTGATATAGCTGCACAGCTTATCCGCATACAAAGCGTTGGCAAAATACACCGGTGACTTTAATCTGGCAGACGAAATGGCCCTGCCTACCCTGTACGCTCCGGCGAACACCTTTTTCGCCCGGACCGTGCTCCAGATGTAGATCCGGCGTCCGTAAGCGCTGGCCTTGTCCGAAGCAAAATTCAGTACATCTGCCAACTCACAGGGAATGCCCCGTTTTTCAAACTGTTCTTTCACCGCTTTTGCAGCGGAATTATGTCCCTCACCGGTTCCGGTGGATAAGATCAGTACCTTCATAAATAAATTCTCCGTTAGTTTTCCATCCGCCAGAAATATGCACTGTACGCTGGCAGAAGGCTGCCGCCGCCAAAGTCATGTTTCTCTCCGGTGATCAGATCCACCGCTGTTCCACAGCCGGCATCAAAATGTGCCATGAAGTCCGCTCCGTCTGCATTGATGGCCACCATTACCCTCTCATGCTCCGACTTTCTCTCGAAAATACACTGCTTATTGGTCAACAGCACCGAACGAAAAGCTCCGTAATTCAATGCCTCGGAATGCTTTTTGGCTTCCGCAAGCTTACTGATCCAGTCACACAGACCATTCCACTCCGGCTTGTCAAAGCAGGGACGCAGCGCGGGATCCCCGTCTTCCTTGCGAGCCTTAAAGCCCCATTCACTTCCGTAATAAACACAGGGAATACCGGGCATGCCGAATGCCATGGCATAGATCAGGGGCAGATGATTCTCGTTATTTAAAATACTGGCCACACGGGTCACATCATGGTTATCCACGAAGGACAACAGGTGCTTTCCCTTATATAATGTCCAATTCTCCGGTCCGAACTGTCGCAGCAGAGAATGCACGATCTCAAACATATTCATGCTGTTGAAGCTGCTGTAAAGTCCCTTATAACACTCGTAGTTCGTTGCGGAATGCAACATCTGATCATTCATCAGGCGATTATAATCTCCGTGAAGCATCTCGCCTAATAAGAAGAAATCCTGCTTGTAGGCACCGGTCACTTCCCGCAGTCTTCTGACAAAATTCTCATCCAGGCTGTATGCCACATCCAGACGCAGACCGTCGATACCGAATTCATCGATCCAGCCCTTCACGCTGTCTAACAGGTAGTTCACTACCTCCGGGTTCTGCAGGTTCAGCTTCACCAGATCAAAGCAGCCTTCCCAGCCCTCATACCACAGTCCGTCGTTATAGTTGGAATTGCCGCCGAAATCGATGCGGTAGAACCAGTTCACATAGGGAGAGTTCTCCCGGTTTTTAATCACATCCTGAAACTGTGCAAAGCCTCTGCCCACATGATTGAACACACCGTCTAACACAACCCGGATTCCTGCCGCATGCAGTGCATCGCAGACTTCCTTAAAATCCTCATTGGTTCCCAGCCTCACATCGATCTTCCGATAATCCCTGGTATTGTAACCATGGGTATCCGATTCAAATACAGGAGAGAAATAAACGGCATTCACTCCCAGCTTCTGCATATGGGGGATCCACTCCTCCACACGTTTGATCTCATGTCTCTGTATTCCATCATTTTCAAAAGGAACTCCACAGAATCCCATAGGATAGATCTGATAAAAAACACTTTCATAAGCCCACATATTAGTCCCCATTCCTTTCTGCCTTAATTTCAGGTTGCCTTAATTTCATACTTTGTACTCATAATATTATGATGCCAGGGTCAAAAGGTCTAAGCCCACATGAGCTTGCTCATAGGTGGGTGAAAGACCTTAGGACCCGCCCCGATATGAGCATAAAAGTGGGATGCTGGGGCTTTTGACCCCGACATCATATTATCATTGACTGGTTCAGTACTGCTTGTATTTATTTGTCCACATCAATTCTTTTGCTATTATACACCATTTTTGATCCATCTGTCGTTTTTTTTTATGAAAAAGCTCAAATAATCCACAAAATCCACCGAGTTATCCACATATACACACGTGTCATATGTGGTTATGTGGATTGTCATGTTGTATATCAACTCTGTTATCATATCGAATGTCATCGTTGCTGCCACAACCAGGCGTCCCAAAATCGCTCCACCTTTTTAGCCACCGTATCCACGGTCACAGGCACTACCTGTTCCCACTCCCTGGGGAACATTCTGCGATAAGAATACTGCCTGAAACGCTCATCCAGCAGGACGATAATCCCCACATCTTCCGCGGTCCGGATGACACGTCCCGCCGCCTGCAGGACTTTATTCATTCCGGGATAACGGTAGGAATAATCAAAGCCGTTTTCCCCATTGTCATCAAAATAGTCCTTGAGGATTTCCCGTTCACAGCTTACCTGTGGCAGTCCGGTTCCTACTACGATCACACCGATGAGGCTGTCCTTTTTCAGGTCGATCCCCTCTCCGAAGATACCTCCCAGCACGCAGAACCCGATCAGTGTCTGTTCCTCTTCCTCCTCGATCTCCATTCCGATAAGGCTCTGCAGGTCGCAGTCCTCATTGCCCCGGAAGCGGTTCAGGAAGTATTCCCTCTCTTTCTCATTCATGGATTCCTGCTGTACCAGACATTCCTCTTCTTCTGTCATAAAATACTGCTCATAAATCTCATAAATATGCTCCATAAAGGAATAAGACGGGAAAAACACCATGTAATTGCCGTGCCGGTTCTTCACGACTTCATGAATATAGCGGGCAATATTGTAGTACTCCTCCCGGGATCTGCGGGTGAACTTGCTGGTCACATCCCCAGCGATCAGTATTGTACGCTTCTCGGGATCGAATACTGAGTGCGCATATACCTCATAGTCTTCCTTCTCGCCACCCAGCAGATTCTTGTAATACTGGATCGGCAGAAATGTGGCAGAAAACAGGATCGTACTGCGTCCCCTGAGCATGCATTCCTTCAGATTTTCCCTGGGATTCACACAGAACAGCTTCAGCTCAAAGCTTCCATCCTCACACATTCTGGTATATTTCACATAGTTTTCGTCCTGTCTTTCATAAATATCCAGGAAATGGCTGAGCTTGAAGTAGAAGTCCAGCAGGTTCTCCCTCACCTCCAGGCTGACCTTCTCCTGCTCCTCCAGATAATCGCTGATGATGCCGTGAAGCCTGGTCAGAGGCTGTACCAACATGTCTATGTCATCCACCAGCCGGTAGCCATCACAATCCCGCTTCATGGACAACAGCTGAGCGTTGCACTTCTCCAGCATCTGGCTGATCCGTTCCGCATAGCCTTCCCGCACAAAAGTACTTTTTCCATCGGATTTCTTCAGCTTATGCCCCTTGATATACAGAGAATCTGTTCCATCGCTCTCCTCCGGGATACTAACCTGTGGCAGTTGTTTTGACGCATCTGTCATTTCTAATGTCATTTGTCCGGAAATCTCGTCTTTATCGCGTTTTTTAAATGCTGCCTCCTCCATTTCCGACATGATTGTCTGTTTTATCTCCCGCTTCAGTTCCAACAGGTCTTCCTTCCGCAGAGGTGCGCTGTACATCTCTCTGCCCCGCTCTAAGAGATTATGTGCCTCGTCGATCAGAAAGACATAATCCCCCTGACTGCCGTCCCCGAAAAATCTCTTCAGATACACATGGGGATCAAAGAGGTAATTATAATCTCCGATAATCCCATCTGCGAACAGACTTAAATCCAGTCCGAATTCAAAAGGGCATACCTGATGTTTCAGGGCATACTCTTCTATTTTGCTTCTGGTAAAACTCTCTTCCTGGGTCAACAGATCATAAATTGCATCATTGATCCGGTCAAAATGTCCTTTGGCATAAGGGCACTGCTCCGGATTACATTCGGTACGTTCCTGAAAACAGATCTTCTCTTTCGCTGTCAGAATAATACTTTTGAATCGCAGTCCTTTCTCCCGCAACAGAGAAAAAGTGTCCTCCGCCACCGTACGGGTGATGGTCTTGGCTGTCAGATAGAACAGCTTGTCTCCCATGTCCTTCCCCATCGCCTTCACCGCAGGAAATATGGTGGATATGGTCTTGCCCACTCCGGTAGGCGCTTCCAGGAACAGTTTTCTCTTATGATAAATGGTCTGGTACACATAACTGACCAGTTCCTTTTGTCCGTCTCGATAATCAAAGGGGAATTGCAGTCCGGCAATGGACTGCTGTCTAAGCTCTCTCCACTGCCAGGTATAATCCGCCCATTTACGGTAATCACCGATCAATTGCTGAAACCATGCCTCCAGCTTCGCGAATTCATAATCTTCATAAAAATAACGGATATCTTCCGTCTCTATATTACAATAAGTCAGACGTACACGGATATAAGGCAGTTCCTTCTGCAGACTGTACATATAGGCATAACACTTTGCCTGCGCAATGTGCAGGGGTAACGGTGCCTTCAGCTTCGCCAGATCTCTGTAGGTTCCCTTGATCTCGTCGACGGTGGTCTCTCCGTTCTGTTCAATGATACCGTCCGCCCGTCCCTCCACGATGATAACATAGTTCTCCGTGGGATGGGTGTATTTCAGCGCCACTTCCGCCTGATACTCCGCGCCCATGCGGCGTTGGATCATGCGGTGGATCCGGCTGCCCTCCTGCATTGCATTCTCGGGTGAGCCCTGTCTCCTGTCATCGATGTCGCCACTGCGCAGAATAAACTCCACCAGATTACGTACCGATATTCTGACTTCTCCTGCCATGCGGCTTCACCTCCCTTGACAAATTCCTATCATAACCGCATGCCTGCGACTTGTTCCGGGCTGCACACTCTCACATGCCCGGTATACGAAAACTCCCCAGGTAAATAGTACTCTATCTTACCTGGGGAGTCAAATCACATTCTGTTATCACAAGATGTTTTAGCACGCGATCGCATACTGTCTCAACAGCTCTTCGAATTTATCATTGTAGCCGTCATAAGATACAGACAATGGCTTCGTGAAATCCAATCCATACACTCCAAGGAATGACTTGGCGTCGACTACGTATCTGTTATAGCATATATCAATATCAAAATCACACTTTGAAGCTACATCAACAAAATGCTTCACGTCTTCAGGTGTCAAACGGATCGTCTTTAACATTTCTTGTTCCTTCCTTTCAATAGTAAGTTCGATCGTAAGTAAAATAATACACCGGGTACTTTCCCCTCACGTCTGAAATCATTACTATTATAGCCAACCATCCCCAAATGTAAAGCGGTTTTTTTCTTCCAGAAAACGCACATTTTGGGCATTTTTACCAATCTGTTATCATTTTCACAATATATGTCCGCCGTATGGAAAACCTTTTCGGCGTTTTGTATATTTGTTGCGTTACCGCGGTAAAATATAAATCCCAATTTGGCGAAATCTACTGAAATTCCACCATATATTCTTGGAACCTGAGGGGCAGCATATTTCGTTGTAATTCCCTGTTTTCCCGCTCTTTTATAGCTATTGTATGACAGAAGGAGCGGAAAAGTTCCCGGTAATGCAGCTCCGCCGTGGACAGCTTCTCCGTCTTAGACTGTACTCTCTCCCAGGCATCCTTCCCCTGCAGCGTATACCATGGTCTCCCGGCGGGATGTACCCCGAACAGGTATCGCCCCGCATCAAACAGCAGAAAATCTTCCATGGGAAAACGGTCGGCGAAATGTACCATTAAAAAGGTCAGGATATTGTTCTTCGGTGCGATCTTTGAGTAGAGGATCGTATTCTCCAGTTCCTCAAACCGGGAAAACCCCTTCAGATGATGATACTCATTCCCGGCTGCCCTTGCCAGGCTGAAGGTCTGGTTCACATAGGTGTCTGCAATGGCATCCATAAGATGCCCCGCCGTACACTTCTCAGCCAGTCCCTTCGCAATGGTCCGGTATACCGCCTGTGCCTTCTCCGGCTTCGGCGATGCCAGTGCCAGACACAGGGTCTCATAATCTGCTTCCCCGAATCTGCGCTTTAACGTACGGATCACCTTGATCGTCTTCTCCGGATCCGGTATGACCTCCACCGACTCCGAGAACAGCAGGTTCTCCTCGATGGTGGTGACCATAGTATCCCGGATGATACAGTGATCTTCATAAGTATTATAAATAGCGGTGAAGATTCCCTCCAGCGAATCCTCACAGTGATAAATCTTCATATGATCCGTTTCTCCTCCTGCCGTACCCCGTTCGGGAACATCCCATCATCAAATAAAGTCATCTGCCGGTAACTCATACCGTCGCTTCCGAACCGGATCCGGTCCTTCGGATCCGTCAGATTCCGCACAATATAATCCTCCTCCAGCTTCGTAGGATACATCATCCTGCCGCTGCAGGTAATAAAATACACTGCCCGCTTTAATACCACTCCTAACTTCTTCAGATCCTGAAAAGTCAGCTTCGTACTCCGCCTGGCAGCAAGGATCCGCCTGGCGCTCTTCACGCCGATCCCCGGCACCCGAAGCAGATCCCCATAAGGTGCTCTGTTGATCTCCATCGGAAAACATTCCAGATGCCGCACTGCCCAGTCCTCCTTGGGATCTAACATGACATTAAAATACGGTCTTCTCTCATCCAACAGTTCCTCTGCCCGAAATCCATAAAACCGGAGCAGCCAGTCCGCCTGGTACAGACGGTGTTCCCGCAGAAGCGGTGGTCCTCCCGGAAGCGCCGGCAGGCTTTTGTCCTCGTTGACTTTTACAAACGCAGAATAGAAGACTCTCTTTAGCTCAAACTTCTGATACAGGCTCTCCGCCACATTTAAAATCTGATAATCCGTCTCCGGCGTCGCGCCAATGATCATCTGGGTAGACTGTCCGCCGGATACAAAGTGGGGACTCTTACGGTACAGGATCAGTTCCTCCTTATTCGCATGGATGCCGTTCTGGATCTGCCGCATGGGGGTCAGAATATTCTTCCGGTGCTTATTCGGTGCCAGTGTCCGAAGTCCCTCCGCTGTAGGGAGTTCCAGGTTCACGCTCATACGGTCTGCCAGGTATCCCATCCGCTGCACCAGCTCCGGATCTGCCCCGGGAATCGCCTTCACATGGACATAGCCATTAAAATGGTAGTGATTCCGAAGCAGCCAAATGGTCCGGTATAATAATTCCATGGTAAACGTAGGATCCTGTACAATGCCGGAGCTTAAGAACAGTCCCTCGATATAATTCCGTCGGTAGAACTCCATGGTCAGTGTACAGATCTCCTCCGGGGTAAAAGTGGCTCTGGGGACATCGTTGGACTTCCGGTTCAGGCAATATTTGCAATCGAAGATACATTCATTGGTCATCAATATCTTAAGTAAAGAAATACATCTGCCGTCGGAAGAAAAGCTGTGACAGATCCCTGCCTTCGCACAGTTCCCCATATGCTTCCCGTCTCCCTTACGCTCCACACCGCTGGACGTACATGCTACATCAAAACGAGCTGCATCCGTCAGGATCTCCAGCTTCTGCATGATGGACAATTCCCCATTTTGTATAAGATATTCCAAGTTATCACCGCCTCTTACCGAAAATTTCCAAAATCAGAACATTTGTTCTGTTATGTATCTAAATTAGCACATATGTTCGATTTTTGCAAGTGTTTTTTTCCGAAAAAAGGCTTGCAAAATCATGCGTTTCGCAGTTAAATAATATAGGAGTATTTTGTAACACAAGCCGCCAGGCGGCAGAATGAGAGGTCAGTATGTCAGATATTGTCATACCTAAAAATTATAAGTCTCAGCTGAACCTGTACGAGACACAGGTTGCCATTAAGACAGTGAAGGACTTTTTCCAGGGATTGTTAGCAGAGCGCCTGCACCTGCTGCGCGTATCAGCTCCTTTATTTGTGGATCCCACATCCGGACTGAACGATAACTTAAACGGTGTGGAGCGTCCTGTAAATTTCCATATTGCTGCGCAGGGAGACCGCGAAGCAGAGATCGTACAGTCTCTGGCCAAATGGAAGCGCTATGCCCTGCAGAAGTATGGTTTCAAACCCGGTGAGGGGCTCTACACCGACATGAGTGCCATCCGCCAGGATGAGACCACCGACAACATCCACTCTATCTATGTAGATCAATGGGACTGGGAAAAGATCATCACCAAGGATGAACGGAATCTTGAAACTCTGAAGGAGAACGTCCGCACCGTATACAAAGTTCTGCGCAAGACGGAGAAATATATGTCCATCCATTACGATTACATTGAGGAGATCCTTCCTCACGACATCTTCTTCGTAACTACCAGTGAACTGGAGGAAATGTTCCCTGATTATTCTCCGAAGGAACGCGAATACTACATTGCCAAGGCTAAGGGTGCTGTCTGCATCATGCAGATCGGCGAGACCTTAGAGAACGGCAAGCCTCACGATGGTCGTGCCCCGGACTACGATGACTGGTCACTGAATGCGGACATCGTGGTATATTATCCGGTCCTGGATATCGCTCTGGAGCTGTCCAGCATGGGTATCCGTGTAGACAAAAAGGCTCTGTTAGACCAGTTACAGAAGGCTGGCTGCCCCGAACGTGCCGAACTTCCTTACCACAAGGCAGTCATTAACGGTGAGCTTCCTCTTACCATCGGCGGTGGTATCGGTCAGTCCCGTATCTGTATGTTCTTCTTAAGAAAAGCTCATATCGGCGAAGTACAGTGTTCTCTGTGGTCCGATGAAGTTATGGAGACTGCAAAGGAGAACGGCTTACAGCTGTTATAAGACATTGAATTCAAACTTCAAAATCCCCGGAAGATGAAAATCTCCCGGGGATCTGTTTTCTGTTTTTATTCAAAAATCACAAATTTCTCATTTTCAAAGGTTTTCTCGTATCCATATGCATCCATGAACTCACCGATCAACAAAAGTTTGGCATTATTCACGATGAGACTCCGTTCTTTTTCCGTGGGCTGTAATGCCTCCAGATCATTCTCTCCCGCTTCCAGATATACAGCATATTTTTTCTCTAACAGTACCACCGGACGGTAAGTCGCATCCTCGTCCATCCGTTCCTGCATCTTATGCATATCCTCTTCCAGCTGTGCGATCTGATAGGAATCCAGATCCGGCCAGGGATTGAATGCCGCAGGCATCTGCAGATAATAGGACAATGCCGGGATCTGACCGTAGAGCAGCACATCCTTTCCCGCAAGTCCTCCGGTATTCACATACTCTGAGATCTCCTGCATCCATCCGGCGCGTTCCTCACTCATCCACACACCCTTCAAAGTCTCGTTATTGGTCACCTGCGCATTGATCTCCTGTACACCGGTACCCTCGGCAAATACAAAGCTTCTGCCAAACAGTCCCACCTGGATAAAAAATAACAGGAAAAAACCACCAAAGAGACATTTTGCAGGAATCGGGGATATGGTCATCCGCTTCCATCGGAAGCTTCCGGCATATTTGCAGAACCGGTAAAACTGCCAATACATATAAGGCAATGCCAGGAACAGATTGTTCATGCTGGGATAAAGCTTATTGTTACTTCCAAGAGAAGTGATCAGCACGATCAGGAAGATCAGTCCGCTGAGCAGCTTTTCCTCCCCCGGTGCGGAAGGCATGAATATCCGCCACAGCGTCACCAGGAGCGTCAGCGTTAAAAACGTTACACCGGGCCAGATAATAGCGCCGTAGTTCGTATATTCCGTAGCACAGAACCCCTGCCGGTACAGCCAGAATACCATGATCACAGCAAGTACCGCACTTACGACCCATTCCAGGATCCGCAGCGCCTTTTTTATCGTGTCTTTCCCTGCATAAGAGTCTCTTACACTAGTTGCGGCGAATTCCAAGAATCCCACCGCTATCATTCCCACGATCAGGAAGACGCACATCCTAAGCTCCCAGTACAGATTTTGGAGATACCAGTCGAACATCCCCAGGATCATGGATGCGGCGGTATAATCCGTTGCTACCTCCGTCATGGAAAACAGCCTCTGAATGCCTCTTACATACTCATCCATGCCATAGCGGATCTGAATGTAACCGAATAATACCAGCAGTGCAGTAAGATACCCCGCCAGGCACATACCGGTATCCTGCAACAGCTTCTTACGAAGCCTCCTGCCTGCTGCCTTTTTTCGTGCTTCCTTATTTTCCGTTTCCGCATTTCCCGCAACGTCAACACAATCCTGCGCAATGCTTTTTTGCTCTTCCAGCCAGCAGATGATTCCATATGCCCACACACCTACGATCATCGCCGCTTCCGGCAGATTGGAAAACCTTGCCAGCACGTTACAGCCCAGTGCCACCCCTGCGGCAAACAGTAAACCTCCTTTTCCCCGGGACAGTCCCAGATACAGACAGATCACGGAGATCAGGAAAAATATATAGGTCACATAATTATAAAAAGATCCCGTAGGGCACCAGCAGAAGCTTACCGCTGTAAATTCGCCCAAAAATGTAAGCCATGCCGGAATTTTCAACACTTTCGTACAAAAATAATATCCCAGGACTGCCAGCAGACTGATGCTTAAGCCCGTGTAAAAATTCATGCCGATCAACGTCTTCGCTCCGGGCAGCAGACTAAGAAAATGTCCGATGGCAGTGGTCAGATAAGTGGAAAACAGCCACATGGGATCCATATGCCGGGTTCCCATATATTCAAAGTTCGCATAACCATAGCCGGTATCCCACAGATCCAGCCCCCAGGCAATATGCCGCAGGGGATACAGTACCAGAACAGCCACGAACAAGAAATCCCAAAGGCGCCTCTGACTCTGACCGACGGCTCCCGCCATTTTATTTTTTACGTTATCTGTCACGGTGTTACCTCTCTTTTGAACATAGTATCTATGGTCTGTATTTTTTCCGTAAGAACGCGATAAGGACGAATGTGCAGGAATATCTTATGCAATCCGCTACAGATATTTTTGCGGATAACATCTACCAGAATTCCCAGTACAAATACCACGATCACTGCAATGGCAGTCCATAAAAGCAACGATACGGCACCGTCTATGCGATCCGAGCCCAGCCACTTCTGCCATACATAACGCACCCCAAGGTTCTCATGCAACAGATACACCCCTAACGTATAGGGTGCGATCTTCACCGCCACGCTGCCGATCTTCCCCCGGATGTCACTGTCCAGGAACAGGCAAAACAGCCCGACGGAAGCTAAGAACGGGAATATATGATTATATTCATAAGGAATCTTCAGAATCAGTTCCAGGCTGCCGGTCCGCAGATAAAATAAATGCAGCAGCATTGCCTCTCCGAAAGTTCCGATGACGCCGATCAGATACAGCAGCAGCGCCCGGGATTTTTTCTGTAAAAAAGGAATTCCGAATCTGCGAAGATAAGCGGCTGCACAAAACACGCACAGATACCAGATGCAGTCATAGCCTTTGCTGTCCTCCTCCAACCGGAAGGGCAGAATGGATTTTATCAGACAAAATGCAGCAAATAACAGCACCAGGGCCACCTGAAACTGCTGCTTCGTCATCCGTCTGAGCCCGATTCCCACGAAGGGTAACAGGATATATAAAAATACATACGCTGTCAGGAACCAGTAATGCCCCATGGTCACCGGGAACAATAATGTCAGATAATAATGCGTACTCACTTCCGCCGCGGGAACGATCCCTGTCACCACCGCCAGCACACCGATGCCCACAGAATACAGCCACAGCTGCAGCCACAACGTAAGCAGCCTGCTCAGTTTAAAAGAGCTTTCGCATAAAAAGTATCCACTGATCATCATATACACATTCACGGCTACGATACAGAATGCTTCCAACAGCCAGGCTGCCATATCCTGCACTGATAAAGGCGCCGTCAGATCCGGCAACAGTCCTCCCTTGCCCAGATAGTGCAGCACCACGACCATCATCATTGCCACACAGCGCAGTACTTCCAGATTTGCCATACGTTCTTTTTTCTGCATATCGATCCCTGTTTCCTTCCTGCCATTACTTCGTGCTGTGCACTCCCAAAATCCTACCCAAGGTCTTTCATCCACTTATGAGCAAACTCATGTGGGCTTAGACCTTTTAACCCTTGTATCATTATATTACTTTGTAACATATTATGTAAAGCAAAAGCGATTCTGCCTGACAAAGAGGCTTATTTAAGAAATCGTTTTCATATTGATGTAGATATTTAGATAAATTTTTGGTAAAATGTGTCTATCAATACTAATCTGCATCGGAGGTGTCTATTTTGACAAAAAATACCAAGAAAAACCCTATCCCTCTCTGGAAGCGGATACGCTTTAAGCTGATCTTTGCTTTTCTGATCCCTGTGGTCTTCATCATTGTCTTAGGCTTCGTATCCTATCAGAAGGCTACCACACAGATCATCTCAACCTACCGCGACTCCGTGGACCAGACCGTCAGCATGATGAATCAGTACCTGACGCTTTCTTTTGACATGGTTCAGTCCAACTACAAGGGATATATGAATGACGATATCCTGAAGCAGTATCTGAACGGTCTGTATGATAACGATGCCACTACCTTGTACAATACTCCAAACACCTATGAAGATACCTTTATCAAAGCTGTGACCACGGATGCCCTGCTCTCCAATATTTACGTGCTCTCTGACAAGGAGAAGACGATCTCTACCACGAAAACGAAGGAGACCGGTCTCTTAAGTGCGTACCTTGAAAGCTCCCAGGGTCAGATCTTATCTGCGGACAAGGCAAAATATTACCTTTTCGGCAACCAGTCCGAGGTCGATGCAAAGCTTGGCACGGATTCCTCCAAATACAGTGTCCGCCTCGCCAGATATTTCTCCAATGCTCCGGCGATCCTGGTCATTGATTTCAAACCGAGTGTCCTGGATACCTCCTTATCCTCCCTGGATGGCGGTGAGGGCAGTCTCGTAGGCTTTGTCACCTGCGATGGCAACGAATACCTCTCCTCCCGGTCCGATACAGCGGCAGAAAATACCTTTGTCGGCAAATCCTATGTAGATGAAGCATTTGCCTCTGAGGAAGACAACGGCTCCTCCTATGTGAAAGAGGCAGACGAAGAATATCTCTTTCTCTATTCCAAGATCGGTGCCCGTAATGCCATGATCTGTGCCCTGATCCCTCAGACAAATATCATCGGTCAGACAGCGGAGATTAAAAATGTGTCTCTGATCCTTGTCGTTGCAGCAAGTGCTGTGGCGATCTTACTGGGTTCTCTGCTGGCCGGGCAGTATGGCGGCTCCATCTACTATTTTATCCGCCGCCTGAAAAAAGTCTCTGACGGAGATCTGACGATTGAAGTCCACTCCAAGCGCAATGATGAATTCCAGCTATTAGCTGATGGCATCTGTGATATGATCGCACACATGAAGAAGCTGGTATCCGGGCTGAAGGATGTCAATGAAGAATTATCCCGGGCTGCCACCGATATGTCTGCGGCTTCCTCACATTTTCTGACGACCTCCCAGGATATCCAGAATCAGGTAGGTGAAATGCGCCAGGGTATTGAAAAACTGGATGAAAGCTCTGAGGACTGCCTGCAGCAGATGGACTCTCTGTCCGACACCATCGGCAGCGTATCCTCATATTCTGACCAGATCAGTGCGCTTGCAACCGACACCACCGCTGCGATCCATACCGGTATCGAATCCGTGGAACATCTGAAGGAGAATACCTCTTCCACCATGCAGATCACCTCCAACATCGTAGATACCATCGGCAGGCTGAACGAGAAATCCAAAGCCATCGGCTCCATCACTGAAGCCATTAATGAGATTGCAGAGCAGACCAACCTCCTGTCCCTTAACGCTTCCATTGAAGCTGCCAGAGCCGGCGAATCCGGAAGAGGGTTCGCAGTGGTCGCTCAGGAGATCCAGAAGCTGGCGGATCAGTCCCTGCACTCCTCCGGTGAGATCTCCCGGATCATCGAAGAGATTGAGATTACCACTGACGAAGCTACGCAGGTTGCCAGACAGGCCAAAGGCATTGTAGCGGATCAGAACCAGTCCGTCGGCAGTACCACAGACTCCTTCCGTGAGATAGATTCCAAGGTAACAGAGCTTCTGAAATTCCTACAGCAGATCAATGCAGGCGTGACGGAAATGGAGCACCAGCGCAGCACCACTCTGTCCGCCATCTCCGGTATCTCCGCAGTATCCGCAGAAACTGCTGCCGGGTCCTCCAATGTACAGACTGCTGCCGAAAAACAGCTGCAGGCCATTCAGGATCTGGACAAAGCCACTTCCGCACTGGCAGCCCGCTCAGAAGAGCTGACTACGATTCTGGAAGGTTTCATTGTATAGAAATGGCTATACACCCTGGAGAAAATATGTTATACTGATAACATCTTTTGACGAAGAAATTCTTAGGAAAATACATATAGAGAGGTAATCTTATGAGCAAAAAAAGCGTTGTCGTATCTCTGGGACATGATGCCCTGGGCTATACCACTACCGAGCAGTGGGATGCGGTAAAAGTAACCGCCAAGGCACTGGCAGACCTGGTGGAGGCAGATTATCAGCTGACGATCACCCACAGTAACGGTCCGCAGGTCAGCATGATCCATAAGGCCATGACCGAGTTACGCCGTGTGTACATCGACTATACCCCCGCACCTATGTGTGTCTGCTCCGCTATGAGCCAGGGTTATGTAGGCTATGATATCCAGAACTCTCTTCGTGCCGAGCTTCTGGACCGCGGGATCTCCAAGCCTGTCAGCACCATCCTCACCCAGGTCACGGTAGATCCTTATGATGAGGCTTTCTATGAGCCCACCAAAGTCATTGGTCGTTACATGTCCAAGGAAGATGCTGAGATTGAAGTAAAGAAGGGCAATTATGTCAAGGAAGATCCCGGCAAGGGCTTCCGCCGTGTCGTTGCTGCCCCCAAGCCTATCGATATCGTAGAGATCGAAGCCATCCGTGCGCTGGCAGCCGCAGATCAGGTAGTTATCGCCTGTGGCGGCGGCGGAATCCCCGTGATCGAGCAGAAGCATGCGCTGAAGGGTGCTTCCGCAGTCATCGAGAAGGATGCCATCGCCGGTAAGCTTGCTTCCGATTTAAGCTGTGACGAGCTGATCATCCTGACCACAGTTCCCTATGTCTATAAGAATTTCGGTAAGGAGGATCAGGCAGCACTGGAGACTCTCACCGTAGCAGAAGCAAAGGATCTGATCGCAGCAGGACAGTTCGAGGAAGGCACCATGCTTCCCAAGATTGAAGCAGCTATCTCTTATCTGGAGAAGGTTCCTGCCGGCAAAGTACTGATCACCTCCATGGATCATGTCAAGGATGCCATTAAGGGCAAGGCAGGCACTGTGATCACCGCATAATTTCATTCGTATGTAAAAGGAGATATCCATTGTGGATATCTCCTTTTTACTCATATTTTTCCAAGTAGAAGGAATACAGGATCCGCTCCTTCACGGGCATCTGCATCAACTTCGTCAACGCTTCCTCATAGTACTGAATCTGAACGTTGTAGCGGTTCCAGAGAGCTTCCAGGGAGTCGATCACATCGGTCTTGTAATCCAGCAGAACAATCTCACCGTCTTCTATGAAAAAGACGTCGATAATACCCTGAATGAGCACCTTTTCTCCCTCGGGCAGGTCCGGATCCAGGCGTTTTGCATCAATGCCCAGCACAAAGGGCTGCTCTCTGTATAGAAGCCCCTGTTCCTGCGCACGCCACATGCGGTATGCCAGCTCCTGCTCCAGGAAATTGAGGATCTTCGGCAGACTGACTGCTTTGGCATATTCCTCCGTCAGGCGTAAAGATATCGTTTCCCGCTGTAAGAATTCTTCCAACCGGTTCTTAAGTCTCTCCGCGTCCAGTCTCTTACGGTATGTCTCATAATCTCCGGGGCATTTTTCAAACAGTCCTGATTCGACAAATACATACATAAAATCCAGAAGCTCCATGACACGGTGGAAAGCATTTCCCCGTACTGCACCGCTGACCTTCTCCTGCTCTCTGCGGAATCCCGGGATATAGGGAACCACTTCTTTTTCTTCAAAGGTATGGAATGCCGCCTCGTCCTTTTCCGCCATGGCTGCGATCTTTAACTCTGACACTGTTGTCTTGGTATACAGCTTTTGTAACCCGGGATGTGGATATTGATAAGCAAAACGCTCCCGCAGATGCATAAGCTTCCGCTCATTTTCTTCCGGGTCCCCGGTCAAAGGTGTCTCTCCACAGGCTATCAGCCGCAGCTGTTCTCTGCGATCGCCCATGCGCAGCTGCTCTCCGAGTTCCTCTGCCGCCAGGTCCTCCGTTCTCAGTGTCTTCACCGCGATTCCCGTCTTCGGCAGGATCGGCAGTAGGAAATCCATATAGCTTCCCGCCTCGCAGAAATCCAGATAAGTCAGCCTCTCCTGTCCGGTCATCTGCGCCAGCTCCCACTTTTCGTCAGCCTTGTCCAATACCGCGGTTAAGATCAGTTTTTCTCTGGCACGGGTCAGTGCCACATAGAACACACGTAATTCCTCCGCCAGATTATCTTCCTTCATTTTTGCAGACAGGACTGCCCGGCGGAGAGTCTTATTTTTAATACGCCGTACGGAATCTACATAATCCACCGCAACTCCCAGATCCATGTCCACGATGAGGGATTGGTTCGCATCCTGCATGTTGAAGCGTTTCGACAGTCCGGAGACAAATACCACCGGGAATTCCAGTCCCTTACTTTTGTGGATACTCATGATCCTGACCACATCGGCATTTTCATCCAGAGTATCCGCCTCACCGTAATCTACGTCATATTTTTCCAGCTGCTCCATGTAACGGATAAAGTGGAACAGTCCGAAATAACTGGTCTTCTCGAAAGCGGATGCCTTCGTAAGCAGCATCTCTACATTTGCACGCCGCTTGCTGCCGGTGGGAAGTGCCGTCACATAATTCAGATAGTCATAGTCATCCAGGATCCGCTGCAACAGGTCGCGAATGGAGGTATAAGGCGTCAGGTTGCGGTAGTGATCGATACGTTGTAAGAAGTCATTCGCTTTTATGGAAAGTTCAGTGTCTTCTGTCCGGCCGCTCTGTGCCACTTCCTTCAGTGCCTCATACAGTGTCATCCGTTTTCTGGAATGCCCTTCCCCACCGCTACGGATCTGCGCGATCTCTTCCTGGGTGAATCCACCAAAGACGGACTGCATCACGCCAAACAATGGGATATCCTGTCTCGGATTGTCCAGCACCCGCAAAAACTGCAGCAACTCCTGCACCTCCAGCGCCCCAAAATATCCGGTCTTAGATGTGATGTAGACAGGGATTCCCTGCTGTTCCAGTATCTTTTTGAATTCTTCGTCCCAGCCGCTGGTGGTGCGAAGCAGGATGACCATATCCGAATACCGCACCGGACGCAGTTCTCCCGTGGATTTCTCCATCACCTTCAGACTGCCCTTCAACTGTTTTATATGGGCGGCAATGGCGAGTGCTTCCAACTGTCGTACATTATCGTAATCCACAAGGATTCCCGCACCCTCGGCATGCTGCTCTCCGATGCCACTCTCTTCGCGCTCTCCCTTTTCCGGCTTGCGGATCAGTAGCAGTTCGCTGCCGTAGGCGGGATCCTCCTGTGCAGGATACCCTGCTCCGGGATACAGTGCCGCCTTGTCATCGTAAGCGATACCGCCAATCTCCCTGCTCATGATACGGGAAAATACATCGTTTACCGCATCCACCACCTGGATACGGCTTCGGAAGTTCTTCGCCAGATCGATCCGGCACAGATCTCCGGTCTCCTGATAGGTGTCGTATTTTTCCAGGAAAAGCTCCGGTCTCGCCAGACGGAATTTATAGATGCTCTGCTTCACATCACCTACCATGAAACGGTTGTAACGACCCTCTTCTTCCCCGGAGATAGCGCTTAACAGATACTCCTGCACCAGATTGCTATCCTGGTACTCATCGATAAGGATCTCCTGAAAATACTGGCGGTACTCCATTGCAACGTCACTTGGCACAATCCGATATTTCGTTTCGGTACGATCCGTCCCTGTGCCACCGGATTCTTCCACTTTTTCCCGCTTTAACAGAATCTGCAGCGCATAATGCTCCATATCGGAAAAGTCGATCAGATGTCTCTCCTGCTTGGCTGCGAGAAGCCTTCTGTCGAATTCCAGTACCAGGTCAAGCAGTATTCGCAGCGGCTCTCTGCAGGCTTTTCCCTGCTCCACCGCCAGTTCTAACGGGGTCTTAAAATAGCTCTCTGAAAGGTCACTTAAGGTATCCTTCACACTGTTTCGAATTGCTTTGGCAAGTTCGCGTTTGGCAGGATCCACACTGTCATCCTTCTTGGAAGGAAGGCGTCCAAATGTCACCGTAGGAACTTTGGCCGCCTGTTCCTCCAGGTCCTTACAGGATGTCAGTCTCTCCAGCTGCTCGATCTCTGCCTCCGTCAGTTCTCCGTACATATACGGGCCGTCCGGCAGTTCACACAGCCGCTTTACTTCCCGCAGTTTTTCCAGGCATCCCTCCACGGTACGGTTCACCCGTTCCGTCAGATATTGTCCGTAATCGCTGTGAACCAGTGCTTCCATATCTCCTGCGGCATAGTCATTTTTGCGCTCCTCCAGCCATTCCGCAGGCCAGGGAAAACTTCCCGCATACCGGGACAGATTCAGAATATGCTGCTCTAATACGCTCTCCCTGCCTCCCGGGCAGAAATACTCCACACAGGCATGGAACTGTTCCGGGGCTTCCGGGACAAATTGCCCGGCATAGGCATCCTCTAAAAGCTGCGCCAGTACTTCCTGCTGAAGCAGCTTAATCTCTCCCTCATCCGCCACGCGGAAATCCGGATCCAGTCCGATCTCATTGAAATGGTTCCGGATCAGGAACAGGCTGAAGCTGTCAATGGTTGTGATCTGTGCATTATGTAACAGCGCAGACTGCTTCTGAATATGTTCATTACCGGGATCTGTCTCCAGTCTGGCAGTGATGCCCGCGGCAATCCGTTCTCTCATTTCTGCTGCAGCGGCATTGGTAAATGTCACGATCAGCAATCTGTCAATATCCGCCGGATGTTCTCCGTCACAGATCATGCGGATGATACGTTCCACCAGCACTGCCGTCTTACCGCTTCCCGCGGCCGCCGATACCAGAATATTGCTGTTATGCAGTTCGATCACTCTTTGTTGTTCCGGGGTGAATTTCATTCCCATACGCTACCTCTGTTCCTGTTTCTTTTATCCTACGCTTCCGTCGTCTCCTGCATCCGCTGCATCAGCGTCTGCTTATCCAGATCCTCCAGCTGCCTCTTCTCATATCCGGGAATACTGCCGTCAAAGCCGCAGACCTTTTTATAGGCGCAATAGGTACATGCTTCCTCATTTCCTTTTTCGTAAGGATTTGCCGCTATTTTACCGTCCAGGATCTCCCTGCCAATCTGGCGTATCTTCGTATCCACATAAGCAGATACCACCTGCAGCTCCTCACGGCTTAAGATTCCGGATCTGGCGCTGAAGCTTCCGTCCTTTTTCTTTTCCACCGGAATGACTTTGGACTTGTCCTGTAAAAATCGATCCAGACGTTCCACCACGGAGGGATCGCTGTTCACCACACCGTTCATGCGAAGCTTTGTCAGAATCTCTTCGTTGATCTGCTCCTGGGTCAGTTCCACCGGAGTCTCTATCGTAGGATCATCAATATGATAATACAGCAGTGCCGCCGGTACGATCTCCTTATCCGGATGCTTTCTGCTCTCCAGCTCCATTGCCGCATTCATATATACCACCAGCTGCAACTGCAGGCCGTAGTACAGTGCCGCCAGGTCGAATTTCTTATTGCCGGACTTGTAATCGATGACCTTGACATAGACATGCTCCGCGTCCTCCGATACATCGATACGGTCAATGCGTCCCTGCAGGTGCATCTTCTCTTCTTCAGACAGATCCACATGAATACTGTCCAGATCCTCCGCGAACCGGAAGGACAACTCATAATCGTCCGGCTGAAAGCTTCCCTGCTTCAGATGCTGCTGCAAGGTCAGCACCGTCCGGGTCAGGATCCTGCTCATCCGGGTAATAGCATATTCATTCCTTGCAGAACTGTACAGAACGGTCTCCCCATAAGTCGCAGCATACCCTTCCACTGCTTCTTTGATGGCCTGAGTCGCAAAATTTTCATCAAAATCCCACCATGTCCGACCGGATTCTGCAAGTTTTCCTGCGAAATTCTCCAGTACCGCATGATACACATTTCCCATATCCGACACTTCAAAGCCGAATTCTTCTCTCTCCTGCAGAGACAGGCCATATTGCAGGAAATGTCTGCAGGCGCAGGCAGCATAGGTCTCTAAGCGGCTCACACTGTTCTCCAGCTGCCTGCCGTACAATGCTCTCGCCACGATCCTTGACAGACCGCTCTCCTTATATCTTCTAAATGCTGCCGCCGTCAGACGGTCTCTGCCCTCCGGATCTGCTTCATAGGCACGGTACATGAGATAAAAATCCTGCCGTTCCTCTTCCCGCAGCGTTCCGTCCGCATATTCCCGCAGTTCCTCCGCCAGATATCTGGCACCTTCCTGTCTGCCCTCGATCTGTTCGATACGGCTGCGGTTTTGGGGATATTCCACAGCAAGCTGCGGAAAAAGCTTCCGTACCGTATCGATCAGGTAAGACGGACGGATTCCCTTCCCATCACTGTTTACCTTGGCATAAGACAGATACAGCCGTTCTGAGGGTTTCGTCATATTCAGATACAGATACAGTCTCTGAATGTACATCTGTTGTCTGGGACTCGGTGCCATTTCTGTTCCGGATTCGATTAAAAATTCTCTGTCCATATCGGAGATAATGCCGCCCTTGGAGGCATTTTTCGGGATGTTTCCATCATTTACCCCCAGGAAAAACAATACTTTAACCTGTTTTAAGCGGGTTCGCTCCATATCACCCACCACAATACGATCCACATTCTGCGGAATCGTACCTACTGTGATCTCGCCAAAACCAGCCTCTAAAATATCCGCAAATTCCTGCAGGGAAATCTCTTCCTCACCCAAAAGTTCATAGATCTGATCCAGCAGATCCATGACCAGACGGTATATCTGTGCATATTCCCTGGCTTTCGCCAGGTCGCCCTCCTGCTCGAACTGCTGTTGATAATTCAAAAGCTTTTGCTGTACCTGATTCTGCTCCAGAAAATCATACAGATGATCCACATACTCGCCGGCTTTTGCCCGGGTAGCCATATGCAGGATCTCCACGGTATCCGCAAACTGCTGTCTGATACGGTTCAGACGCTCCAGGGCCTCTTCCGCCCGCTCTGTGTCTTCCTGCCCACTGCCTTGCTGCATCTCCTCAGTTTTTCGTGTGAACAGGCGGCTGTAGGTGCGATACCCTCTCGCCCCGGTGCGGATCACATAATTCTCCAGTTCGTCAATTTCCTCTCTGGAGATATCCGCCATGCCACTGCGCAAAAAATGAAATACGGTATCATACGAAAAATCCCTGATATATAACTGCAAGACGCTTTTGATGTATTCGATCATGGGATTTAAGACAATCCTTCTGGTCCTGTCCAGAAAACAGGGAATCTCCAGCTGCCCGAATTCCGTCTCCACATAGGAAGCATACCCCTCCAGATCTCCGATGACCACAGCAATATCCCGGTAAGTAAGTCCTTCTTCCCGGATCAGCTTCCGGATATACAATGCCGTCTGATGGACTTCCTCTCTGGGAGAAAGTGCCTCGAACATATGGATCTCACGCTGTTTCTCCATATAAGGCTCATACTGATAGCGAAACAGGTTCTGCTCCAGATAACATAACGCCGGTGCCTCGGTGAAACGGTTGGGACCGCCCTTTACAAATACATCTTCCCCTCGTGTCACCTCTGCCTCCGCCGCCAGCTTCACCAGATCCGCCACTGTCTTTTTACTCAGATGGAACAATTTCTGCTCGCCGTCCATTTGATAAGGGTCTTCTTCCTCACCAATGGTCACAGTGACAATGGTCTCCTCGCACACCCGCATCAATTCCTGGATCAGACGATTCTGTATGGGGGTGAATCCCGTAAACCCGTCGAATACCACCACACTGTCCGGAAGGATCTTCGACTTTACCAGGGATCTGCGCAGCACATCCAGTGTCTCCTCTGTAGTGATAAAATGGTCTCTGATATAATCCTGAAATCCCCGGTACAGAGTCTTTAAGTCTCTGAGCTTCATTGCCAGTGCGCCCCTTTTTTCAGCGCTGGCGATCAGTTTATCCATATCCTGTGTGCTGATGCCGTACTGCATGAATTCGGAGATAGCACTTTTCACCTCATGGATATAGCCCTGCTTATGCAACAGACTTCCCATGGCAGGCAGCTGCTCCTTCAGATCTGCCGCGATCTTCTGCAGCACCAGGCTTTTGCCGGTGTCATCCAGTACAGGCATTTCCTTCGTTCCTACTTCCTCCAGGATACGATGACTGAGTCTGCCGAAGCTTAAGACATCGATATTCAGAATGCCGCCTCTGTCACTGCGCATGACCAGATCCTTCTGGGTCTGCATGGTGAACTGATCCGGCACGATGATCAGGAAATTCCTCCCCGGCTCCTGCGCCGCCCGCTGCATGATCTCTTCATAGATTCTGTGACTCTTGCCGGACCCGGAAGGTCCGAAATAGAAACGTAAGCTCATAGGTCTCCTTTTGCAGTCTTCTGCCTATTGTATATCAAGCTCGATCGGACAATGATCCGATCCCGGAACTTCCGTGTGGATCTTCGCATCTGCCAGTCTGTCCTGCAGGCACTGCGATACCACGAAATAGTCAATTCTCCATCCGGCATTTTTCGCCCTCGCCTGGAATCTGTAAGACCACCAGGAGTAGATTCCGGTCTGGTCCGGATAAAAATAGCGAAAGGTATCGATAAATCCGTTTTCCAGTACTTTGGAGAAGCAGGCGCGCTCCTCGTCGGTGAATCCCGCATTGCCGCGGTTCGTCTTCGGATTCTTCAGGTCGATCTCCTGATGCGCCACATTCAGGTCACCCGCATAGATCACCGGCTTCTTTTCTTCTAGCTTCTTCAGATATGCCAGGAAATCCGCTTCCCATTGCATCCGGTAATCGAGGCGCTTTAATTCCTGCTGGGCATTCGGTACATAGACTGTCACAAAATAGAACTCCGGGTACTCTGCCGTGATCACTCTGCCCTCATGGTCATGCTCTTCCACGCCGATGCCGTAGGTCACCTGAAGCGGTTCTGCTTTTGTGAAAATCGCCGTACCGGAATAGCCCTTTTTCTCTGCATAGTTCCAGTACTGGTGATATCCGGGCAGATCCAGATCGATCTGTCCCTCCTGCAATTTGGTCTCCTGCAGGCAGAAAATATCTGCATCTATTTCCTGAAAAAAATCTAAAAAGCCCTTCTGCATGCAGGCTCTCAGTCCGTTTACATTCCATGAGATAAATTTCATGCTTTTTCCTCTTTCTTATTTTTGATTGTTTAACCATTCCTGTTCTTTGCGGGCAGCCTCCAGGGACGCTTCGTACCCTTTTAGAATATCTGTAAGTCTCTGCACATCTGTGATTGCGCTTGCTTTATTTTCCGGGTGATCCATCCAGGGATGTCTGTATTTTGCAGGATATATGTTTTCTATGGTATTTTCTCCAATTATGTGCCATTTTTTCTGATAACAGATTGTGTTATCCTTCGGGTTTAAGAAAGCGAACAACTGTGCCAGCGGATAACTCTCCGTCTCCGTCGCAATCTTCCGATTCTTCAGATTCTCTTCTCTGCCGGTCTGAGCCTTGTGAATCTTCACGTTCGTTCCTTCCGGTTCTACGATCAGCGTTATAGGTTCTGCCGGTTTCTTCCACAATTTATCCAGTATAAAATTTAAGGGTCCCAGCAGCAGGATCGTCATAAGGACCGCCAGCGTCCCCGTCAGCTCCGGGATCCAGTCGCCCAGTACCAGCATCTGGAACAGCACATGATCACTGTCCCGCACGCCCCAGACTTTCATTACGACAAATGCCGCCGTCACCGCATAGATCAAGATTGTCGCTATGGCAAACGGCATCAGTAATTTCTCTTTTTTGATGCCCCAGGAAGCATAAGCCTTCCGCTCTTCTTCCGTGAACAACACCGGCAGTTCATAGTTTTCTGTCATGCTCTGATTCTCCCTTTTTTTATTATTCTCCGAGAATGATACGGAGGAGATTTTTGTCTAACATCAGTGTCCGGTTCCAGGGGTTTAAGATCACACCTTCAATGCCCTCTGCGGTCAGCGTCATGCGAAACAGCTGCTCGATATCCGTGAGGAACGTAGACATCACACTGCCGCTTCCTTTTAATTGTTCTTCGAAGCCGGTGAACGCCGACCACCATTTTTTCCCATCGGAGGTCTGCACCGCCTGTAAACGCATAGCGGTTCCGGCTGCCTGCATCACCGCTTCTTGCACATCTGCGGAAGGCGGCTCCACTGCCACGATGAACTGCCCCTGCTCCCGCATCCGTCTGCGCACCACTGTCAGCGCGTGTGCCAGAAGCTCTTCCGTGGGCTCCTGCTGTAATGCCAGAATTGCCTCCTCTATTTTTTCGTTTCCCTGTAAACCTTTATCCTTCTTCTCATCCATATCACTGATCGTATCCTTTTTTATTTTCATTATCAGGCAGCTTTACTGCGTACCCCACCACGCGCATCTATGCCTATCATACCATAAATGCTTACGCAATTCCACTTACGTTTCCCTCCGCGCATTTTCCCTCCGCGCGCTGTCTTTTCCTTGACAGTGACTACATTCATTGCTAACATGAGTCTGAGCGTTTTCGCTTAGAAATGAGGACAATTATGAATACTTTTGACCCGAAGCATAGGTACAGCGATGCCGCTAAACTGGCTCGTCTGAAAAATAAAAAGCTTTTCCTGTTCGACATCGACGGAACGATCGCCGTGGGCGATACCCTGTACGAAGGCAGTGCGGATCTGATCCGCTATATCAACGACATCGGTGGCAGGGCTTATTACATTACCAACAATTCCACAAAAAGCGGGCTGGACTATGTGAAGAAATTCCACGATGCATTTCACTTGGACAGCACGGAGGATCAGTTCATCACCTCCGGCTATATGACGCTGCGTTTTCTGAAGGAAAATTATGCAGAGAAAAAAATCTTTGTACTGGGAACTGCTTCCTTCATAGCTGAACTACGTAAAAATGGACTTCATGTCACCGAGGTCTGCGAAGAGAATATCGACTGCGTGGTGGTTGCCTACGACAGTGAATTAAATTACGGCAAGCTTACGGAAGTCTGCAAAGTTTTATTCACCCAGGACGTTCCCTTCTACGGCACCAATCCGGATCTGCGCTGTCCCATCGACTTCGGCTTTATCCCCGATTGCGGTGCGATCTGTGATATGATCACCGCTACCACCGATAAACAGCCCATTTACTTGGGCAAACCCAGCAAAGAAGTCGTAAACTTATGCCTGGATATATCCGGTTTTACCCCCGAGGAGACACTGGTAGTCGGTGACCGTCTGTATACCGATATTGCCTGCGGCATTAACGGCGGCGTGGACACCTGCGTCCTATTCACCGGCGAGGCACAAAAAAAGGATATTCTGACTCCCGAGGGGGAGCCGAATACCCAGTATCTGCCGGACTATGCTTTTGAAAATGTGCAGGAACTGTTAGATGCCTGCAAAGAATAAATTAAGAGTTACTCTCTAATGGATTTCTTCACGACACCGATTCCCAGCGGATAAGGTCCGGTGTGTACGCCGATGGTAGCACCGATCTGGAAAATGGGAATGGTGTCGATGTCGTATCCCTTCTCCTTCAGTCTGCTTACCAGTCTGTCCCTAAACTCCACGGCTTCTTCCTTATCGTAGCCGTATCCTATGCAGATACTGTAATCTGCAATATCTGTCTTCTCCTCTGCCAGATATGCCAGCAGCAGGTCGATAGTCTTGTCCACGGTCTTGCGGCGGCTTCTGCCGATACCGGACGGGAAGATCTCGCCTTCTTTTAAGGTGATGATAGGCTTGATGCCAAGCAGGCTTCCCGCTACACTTGCTACTTTGCCGATGCGTCCACCATGCTTTAAGTATTCCATATTTCCGACCGTGAAAAAGATTCTTCCGGAGCTCTTGATCTCATTCAGGCGATCAATGCTCTCCTGATATCCTGCACCCGCATCTCTGAGCCTTACTGCTTCCAGTACATAGATTCCCTGAAGAACTGTGTTCACACAAGAATCACAGACATAGATCTGTGATTCGGGATATTCCTCTTCCAGAATCGCCTTCGCATTCAGCGCGGACTGCATGGAGCCACTGAATTTGGTCGTAATGCAGATACAGATAATGGGTGTACCCGCTTTGACAGAAGGCAGAAATGCATCCAGGTAATCCTGTACGGACGGCATAGAGGACTTGGGATATACATCCGGATGATCCACCATTTCCTGATAGAATTCACGTACACCGATCTCTACCATTTCTTTTTGATATTCTCCCTCTTCAAAAGATACATAGAAGGGAACCACTGTGATATTCTTCTCTTTGGTAAGTTCCAACGGAAGATCGCAGGAACCGTCTGATATAATATGAAATGCTTCATTCATAATCGCATACACCTTTCTGCTTCTTTTCAGAGTTTAGCTTACCACGTTGCAGGGTAAAAAGCAACGAGTTTTTGACATCGCATTGCATTTCATGGTATTTTAAGTCTTTTTATGTAGTTTTTATAACCACATTTGTGATTGGTTATGTATACTTGCTTCTACGCAATATTTGTCGATGGAATATGGCTGCCTTTATTCATATGAAGTTGACTTTCTCTTTTTCTATAGATATACTACTAATGTTAACCGATTCTATTATCAGTTAACATTAAGTCAGTGAGAATGACCCCCTTCATTCTCTGGGAACTGACAACAGCCCGGCAGATTTTCTGCCGGGCTGCTTTGTTTCGTGCTATATCGAGTAATCCAGATTCTCCAGTCTCTTTTTTCTACGTTCTACGAGATCTGCTATAGTTACGCCATCTACTACTTTATTCACAGCATTATACAGTTCCTGCCATACCTCCAGGGTCTCACAGGTATCGCAGCGTTCACAGATGTCCGCACCGTCTTCCAGACAGGCCACCGGTGCCAACGATCCTTCCGTCAGCCGCAGGATCATTCCCACCGTATAATCTGCCGGGTCTTTGGCAATGCGGTAACCACCCTGTGCACCACGGACGCTCTTCACATACCCTGCCTTATTCAGCACAGCAATGATCTGCTCCAGATACTTTTCGGAAATCCCCTGTCTGGCAGCTATCTCTTTTACCTTGATACACTCTCCGTTGTTGTTCAATGCCAGATCCAGCATGACGCGTACTGCATATCTTCCTTTGGTTGAAATTTTCATCCTATCCTCATTTCCGAGCATCCTCCTGCTCTGTTTTGCTTTTCATATCAGCCGGCTTATGCCAAAGCGGTTCAAAACTGCTCCGATTTTCTACGCTTTCCACAGATTCTACCTTATTTTTCTTTATTTTCTTTTCCCATAGTTCATATAGGATTTGTGGAAACAGCAGAAAAATCTGGAGAGCACCCACTCGAATGCTGTTCGGAAAAATCTCCTCCCATTTTTCGGAATGCTCTCCGGATTTTCGCATTACTTTACTGTCGCTTCTCCTTACTTGTAAGGGATAACGCCACCATTATACTTGTCGTTAATGAACTGCTTGATCTCATCGGACTTCAGAGTATCTACCAGTGCCTTAATCTTAGGCAGATTCTCGTTGCCTTCCTTAACAGCGATCACGTTAACGTAAGTAGCTGCTGCTTCGGAATCAGCGCTCTCATACAGCAGAGCATCGTCTGCAACAGTCAGGCCTGCTTCCATTGCATAGTTACCGTTCAGAATACCAAAGGATACCTCCGGAAGGGTTCTGGGAACCTGTGCTGCTTCCAGCTCTACAAAGTTAATGTTGTGAGGGTTCTCAACGATATCCTTGGTAGTAGCGGTCAGACCCACACCATCCTTCAGAGTGATGTAACCGTTATCCTGTAACAGTAACAGAGCACGTGCCTCGTTGGTAGTATCGTTGGGTACTGCGATAGTTGCATTGTCAATGTTGTCCAGGCTGGTCTCGGTTCCGGGATACAGTCCGAAAGGCTCATAGTGGATACCGCCGGCATTTACCAGATGAGTACCCTTCTCCTCGTTGAAGCTCTCCAGATAAGGAATGTGCTGGAAGTAGTTAGCATCGAATTCACCGGACTCTACTACTTCGTTGGGCTGTACGTAGTCATCAAATACCTGAACCTCCAGAGTATAACCCTGCTCCTCTAACAGAGGCTTTGCTGCCTCCAGGATCTCAGCGTGAGGTACAGCGGTTGCTGCTACCTTAATGGTCTTGTCATCGGTTCCCTTGCTGCCGCAGCCGGTCAGTGCGCTCACGGACAATGCTGCAACAGCGATCAAAGCGATTACTTTCTTTTTCATAATATTTCTCCTCCTAAATCTTTCGTTAATAAAATTAACTTTATTGTGAATCAGGTGATCTGCACCTGTCTCAACCTTTTATTAAACTGCCTTATCTGATTCTCTTGTCTAACTTCTTGGAAATCGTCATTCCGATATACTGCAACAACTGTACCAGCAATATCAGCAGCACTACGGTCACCAGCATAATGTCTGTCTGATAACGATAGTAGCCATAACGGATGGCGATATCACCAAGTCCGCCACCACCTACGGCACCTGCCATAGCGGAATAGCCTAAGATTGTTCCCAGTGCAATGGTTGCGTTGACTAACAGCGAAGTTCTGGACTCTGCCAGCATTACCTTCCAGATGATGGTCCAGATATTGGCTCCCATGCTCTGCGCTGCCTCAATGACACCGGGATCTACCTCTAACAGAGAAGATTCTACCATTCTGGCAATGAAAGGTGCTGCCGCCAGTGTCAGAGGTACGATCGTTGCGGTCGGTCCATAGCTCTGTCCCACGATAATTCTGGTCAGAGGAATGACCAGGATCAGCAGGATCAGGAACGGGATGCTTCGTACAATATTAACGATCACATCCAAGATCTTGTAAATGATCTTGTTGGGGCGTAATCCCTTGGGGGCGGTAATTACCAGCGCAATTCCCATGGGAAGTCCCAGTACATACCCCATAAATGTGGAAACAAGGGTCATATACAAAGTAACAAAGGTGCCTTCCACCAGCATCATAATCGTTGCATTATCCCACATAGTCTTTCAGCTCCTCCACTTCCAGTTTTCTCTCCTGTAAATAATGGATCATCTTGTTCGCCGCCATTTCATCCTCCGGCAGCTGTAAGATCATCTGTCCATGGGCGATACCGCCGATGTCCTTGGTATCCGCTAACAGGATATTAACGGGAGCCTTGCACTCCAGCACCATATTGGCGATCACAGGCTCGAAAGAAGAATTCTCCGTGAAAACAATGCGGATACAGCGTTTGCCGGACATTTCCTTTGCCTTGGGATCCACCATGAACACCAGCTTTCTTGCAGCTGCGGACTGGGGTCTGGAGAATACCTCCTCCACAGTACCATGCTCTGCCAGTTCTCCGGCATCGATAATGGCTACATGGGAACAGATCTCCTGTACCACAGCCATCTCATGAGTGATGATCACGATGGTGATGCCGTACTGTTTGTTGATGTCCTGTAATAATTTCAGGATCTCCTTGGTCGTCGTGGGATCCAGCGCACTGGTCGCCTCGTCACACAGCAGGATCTTCGGCGTATTGGCAAGAGCTCTTGCGATTGCCACACGCTGCTTCTGTCCGCCGGAGAGCTGGGAAGGATAAGCGTCTGCCTTTTCCTTCAGTCCTACGATCTCGAGCAGTTCCATAGCGCGCTTTCTGGCTGCCTGCTTCTTCACACCCACGATCTCCATGGGGAAGCATACATTGTCCAGAACACTTCTCTGCATGAGCAGATTAAAATGCTGAAAGATCATCGCAATGCCTGTACGAACCTTACGAAGTTCTGCCTCAGTCAGTGTCGAAAGATCCTGATCTTCTACGACTACGGTTCCCGTGGTGGGCTTCTCCAGATAGTTCAGGCAGCGTACCAGGGTAGATTTTCCGGCACCACTCATACCGATGATGCCGTAGATGTCTCCCTTGTTGATATCCAGGCTGATACCCTTTAAGGCTTCTACCTGATTATCTTTACCAATAAAAGTTTTTGTTACATTCTTGATCTGAATGATCGGTTCCATAAGTTCCTCCATTCCAGGTTCGCGCTTTTAAGGGGAGAAAAGCGCAAATTCCTTGAATTCCTAGTACCATGCCATACATTCTAACACAAGAATGCAAGTCTGTCCAGTTCTGCAAATTTCGTCTTAAGCTTCTGCAAACATCGGGGTGGACAGGTATCTGTCACCGGAATCGGGAAGCAATGCTACGACTGTTTTGCCTGCATTTTCAGGGCGTTTTGCGATCTGTGCTGCTGCGTACAGAGCTGCGCCGGAGGTGATTCCTACCAGGATACCTTCCTTATGAGCGATGAGGCGGCCGGTGGTAAATGCCTGATCGGTAGTAACGGTAAAGATCTCATCATAAATGCCGGTATTCAGAACGGAAGGAACGAATCCTGCGCCGATACCCTGCAGCTTATGCGGTCCGGGCTGTCCGCCGGAAAGTACGGGAGAATCTGCAGGCTCTACTGCTACGATCTTCACATTGGGATTCTTGGATTTTAAATAAGTACCAATGCCGGTCACGGTTCCGCCGGTACCTACACCTGCTACGAAGATATCAACCTTGCCATCGGTGTCTTCCCAGATCTCGGGACCGGTGGTAGCTGCATGTGCGGCGGGGTTCGCGGGGTTATCGAACTGTCCGAGGATCACAGCTCCCGGGATGGACTTCTCTAACTCCTCTGCCTTGGCGATAGCACCCTTCATGCCCTTGGCGCCTTCGGTCAGTACCAGCTCTGCACCGTATGCCTTCAGGAGGTTCCGACGCTCCACACTCATGGTCTCGGGAAGGGTAAGAATGGTTCTGTAACCCTTGGCTGCAGCCACACTTGCCAGGCCGATACCGGTGTTGCCGGAGGTGGGTTCGATGATGGTGGAACCTTCTTTTAAAATACCCTTCTTCTCGGCATCTTCGATCATTGCCAGTGCAATTCTGTCCTTAACGCTTCCTGCGGGATTGAAGTACTCCAGCTTTGCCAACAGTTCTACGCCTTCGATATTCTGATCCTTCAAGTAGTTTGTCACCTTTAAAAGGGGTGTATGTCCGATCAGCTGGGTTGCGGATGTGTAAATCTTACTCATAATAGAATCCTCCTTAAACTTGAAAATTGTGTTTGTTTTTATTTCCTACTTATCTGATATGGATGTTATGGATTTATACTATACTATTCCGCTAGGAATGTCAACAATTATTTTTAAAAATTTTTGAGAGTTGTACAGGGGAATGGAAAATGGTATGATTTAGATAGTGAGTCCGTAGCCCCAACAGCAAGTAAGAAACGCGGCACGCTCTCGCTCTGTCGCAGAGCGTAACGGTACATAAGCGGTCACAGTACGACCGCTAAGTACCGACGTCTGCTTACGGCCTGCTTATTCTTACTTGCTGTCGTGACTACTGGGTTATTGTCATATTTTAGGGAAATATTGTAATATAAAATATATTAAATCAAAAGGAGCCAATCAACTACATGGCAGATAAAATTTACCGCGTTCCTACTATATATAGTGATATCAAAAAAACGACTGAACCTCTCTCAGTCCGGGTACCGGGTTCTAAGAGTATCACGAACCGCAGTCTCCTCCTGGCGATGCTGGCGGAGGGAAAATCCACGCTGCGTGGGGTGTTGTTCTCGGATGATTCGAGGCATTTTCTGCAGTGTGTGCAGGATCTGGGATTTGAGACGACGGTGGATGAGGAGAGCTGTATCGTCACGGTAGAAGGACTGGGAGGAAAGCTTCCCTGTGAAGAGGCTGCGTTAAATGTGGGAAGTGCAGGAACGGCAGCGCGTTTTCTGACAGCTACGTTAGGTGTCTCGGAAGGTGTTTTTCACATGGATTCTTCAGAGCAGATGAAGAGGCGCCCCATGGATCCGCTTCTGTCCTCTCTGGCAGAATTGGGGTGTGAGGTCCGCTGCGAAGGAGAAGATGGGCATTTTCCTTTTACGCTGACCGCTCATGGGTTCGGACAGGATCATATCTCCATCGATATCGGGCACAGCAGTCAGTTTCTGAGTGCGCTGCTGATTGCTTCGACTTTGTCTTCGGAAGATTTTACGATTCAGGTAGAGGGTACCCATGGGATGGCGTATATCGAAATGACGCAGAAGATGATGGAGCAGTTCGGAGTCTGCGTGGAGCGTCCCACGCCGGATCAGTTCCGTATTCCCGCCGGTCAGCATTATAAAGCATTAGATTATCAGATTGAGCCGGATGTCTCTGCCGCCTGTTATTTCTATGCGATGGTACCGTTACTGGGAATCCCGGTCTGTGTAGAGCATGTGCATTTTGAAAGTCTGCAGGGAGATGTGGAATTCCTGCGTATCTTAGAGAAAATGGGATGTACCGCACAGGATACGGAAAAGGGAGTCCTCCTGCTGCCTCCTTCAGCTTTATCGGACGCCGGAACGCAGACTCCCGCTTTCCATGGTATCACGGTGGACATGTCCTCCTGTTCCGATCAGACGATCACACTGGCAGCCATCGCACCGTTTGCCGACAGCCCCACCTGTATCACAGGCATCGGGCACATCCGTTTCCAGGAGAGTGACCGCATCCATGCCATCTGTACAGAACTGACCCGTATGGGCATCCGCTGCGAAGAGACGCAGGACAGCATCATCATCTATCCGGGGACGCCAAAGCCTTGTACCGTAGCCACCTACGACGACCACCGCATGGCTATGGGGTTTGCCCTCACCGGTCTGCGCACGGAGGGCATCGTGATCGACGATCCCGGATGCTGCCGCAAGACCTTCGAGAATTATTTTGAAGTACTTGACCAAGTGATCACGGAGATATCAGAGGTTTAGGCATAGTGGTTGCGCTGTGTTGCTTGCGAAGCGCACAACTGAAAAAGAGAGCATCCATGGCTCTATATTTCTGTCATGGATGCTCTCTCTTACTTTCTTTGTTCAGTTTATGCTGTTTTCAGCAAAAATGTCTTAGTTCTCCTGACCCTTTACCGCGAAGCATACGCCGGTGTCATCGGGCTTGTCCTCATCGAACTTGTAGTCCTTGCCGGGCAGCACTGCATTCAGGATAATACCGGTCAGCGCACCTACTGCCAGTCCGGACAGGCTGATGGTGATCTCGCCGATATGGAATGCGATAGCGCCTGCTGCACTGTAGTTGATACCGATGGACAGTACCAGGATCAGAGCGGCGATGATAACGTTACGGCTCTTGGTAAAGTCTACCTGAGTCTCTACGATGTTACGGACACCGACTGCAGAGATCATACCGTACAGTACCAGGGATACACCACCGCAGGTAGCGGTAGGCATACAGCCGATCAATGCTGCTACCTTCGGAGAGAAGGAGAACAGTACAGCGAAGCCTGCTGCAATACGGATAACTCTGGGGTCGAATACCTTGGTCAGAGACAGTACACCGGTGTTCTCACCGTAAGTGGTATTCGCAGGAGCACCGAACAGGGATGCAATAATGGTAGCCAGACCATCACCTAACAACGTACGATGCAATCCGGGTTCCTTGATATAGTTGATACCAACGGTGGAAGAAATAGCGGAGATATCTCCGATATGCTCTACCATGGTAGCCAGTGCGATCGGCATAATAGTGATCATGGAAGTAATTAACAAAGAAGTGTTGCCGTCGGACAGTGCCCAGAAAGCGGTCTCATTCCAGTGGATAGGAAGTCCGATCCATGCAGCTTCCGCAACGGGTGTGAAATCCACGCGGCCTAAGATAGCTGCCAACACATAAGAACCAACAACGCCGATGATGATCGGAACGATCTTCACCATTCCCTTACCCCAGATATTGCAGATTACTACCAGTGCAATAGCGACCACTGCGATCAGCCAGTCTGCGGAACAGTTGTTGATAGCGGACTGGGACAGGGTCAGACCGATGGCAATGATGATAGGTCCGGTTACGATGGGCGGGAAGAAACGCATTACTTTGCCGGTACCGAAGATCTTGATCAACAGGGATAATACCAGGTACAGCAGACCTGCACAGGCTACACCGAAGCAGGCATAAGGAAGCAATGCGGAATTGTCCGCACCGTCTGCCATAGGTGCAATTGCGGCATAACCGCCTAAGAAAGCAAAGGAAGAACCCAGGAATGCAGGTACCTTTCTCTTGGTCAGCAGATGGAACAATAAAGTTCCCAGACCTGCAAATAACAGTGTTGTGGAAACATCCAGACCTGTCAGCATGGGTACCAGAATCGTGGCACCAAACATTGCGAACATGTGCTGAAGTCCCAGCAGAAGCATCTTGGGCACGCCCAAGGATCTGGCATCGTAAATGCCATTTTCGCCGAGTGTAGTCTTCTCGCTCATTTTTCTCCTCCTATGTCATAGACATGTGAACTTGTAATATTTGCCGCATAGAGATAGGCAGATAGTCATCTACCTGCCCACACCCATGTGACCTTATTAGTTACATGATAGCTTTTCATCGTTCCACAGTCAAGAAAAAATTTATTCCACTGCATGTTCTTTCAAAAAGTCCAGCCAGATGGGAATATACTGGGCCTTCAGGTGCACTCCGTCATAAGTATAGGATGCCACCATTCCTCCGGTCTCATCACAGATCAGCGGATTCACATCCAGGTAATATATCTTCTCATCATCCGCCAGCTTCGCGATTTCTTCATTCCTGGCTTCGATGCCCTCATTGGTAATATAGTCTCCCTGCCCGGAGCGCTCCGTGGTCACCTTCATAATCGCCTGCAGGTAGATCACCGCATCGGGCTGCAGCTGTTGCAAATGCTGTACTGCCTCCCCGTAAGCCTTCATGAAAGATTCCACCGTACCGGTTCCCATCTCGTTAATACCGATCATCAGATAGATCTTGGCAAACTGTTTCTCGGATAGTGCCTCTTCCACCGTGATCTTTTTCTTCTGCCCCGGCACCGCTACTATTTTCGAATCGAACATCTTATAAATCGTAAGTCCGGTAGAGGCATAAAATGTGGAGGTCTCTTCCAGTCCACCATATTCATACATTCCCACTGTCCGGGAATCCCCGATAAATACAGCATCATCAAAATAGCTGTCATCCACCGTATGGTAGACCACTTCTTTTGGCAGTTCTTCCGAAGGCTCTGTCGGTTGTGGTTCCTCCGTTGTCATTGTCTCTGTCTGCGTATCTGCCGATGTCTCTCCGACTGCCGGTGTCCGACTTTCCCCTGTGGGATCTTCTGTGCCTTCCGGGACCGTATCCCCCGATACGGTTCCGTCCTGTTGTCCGGGTTCCGATGTATGATCCATCCGGGCACCGCCTGCCAGCTGCACACCCCTGTTATACAATTCTCGAAGGGGATCCGTATACACCTGCCAGTTGTCCGTCCATGTAAAAAACAGGGCTCCCATAAGCAGCAGACTGATGGGAAAGGATAATTTTCTTATCCATTGTCGTAGTTTCTGTAACATATTTCCTATCCTATCCAGATTTTCTAAAAACTAAAGTACATAAACGGGTTATTTCCCTCTAATATAAGTCTCCAGACGCAATACCAGAATACCGCTGCCAGCAATATTTTCATTAGGATCTTATCCTTGCCGTAATCGTACAACTTCTCGATTGCCGGCGTACATGCCAGCCCGGATACGACTAACAGCCCACCATAGGTAGACAATGCTTTCCACGCATCCTCATATCCGCCGCTGATCCCCGGTACCAGCCACATCATTTTATCCAGATAGACCTGCAGCTGTGACAGATCCGTAATAGCAAAGCACATCCAGCTTACGGGAATGATCAGCCACAGATAAATGTGCGGCAGTACTTTCATTTTATGTACGAATTTTAATCTTCCCAGCTGCCGTTCCAGTACAATGCAGATCCAGAGCAATCCGCCCCAGCAGAAAAAGTTCCAGCCGGCGCCATGCCAGAAAGCTGTCAGCATCCATACCACCAACAGATTAAAAATCGTGCAAAGTTCCCCTCGTCTGCTGCCTCCCAGCGGAATATAGACATACCGACAAAACCATTGCCCCAGTGTCATATGCCATCTGCGGTAAAAATCCCTGACCCCCCGGGCCATATATGGTCTGCGGAAATTTCTGGGCAGTTCGATTCCCAGCATCCTGCCAAGCCCCATTGCCATCAACGAATATCCCCAGAAATCAAAATAGATCTCCATGGAATAAGCAATGGCTGCCAGCCATGCCAGCGGAGTGGAGATACTCTCGAATCCGGTTACCTGTACTTCATGCCACAGGATCCCTACGCGGTCGGCCAACAGCACTTTGGCTGCCAGTCCTAAGACGAACAGCTTCATGCCGTCCTCCAGTCCCTGCATAGTAAAAGTCCTGTTGTACAGGCTGTCTTTCACCTCACCATAACGGGTAATGGGGCCGGAGATCAGCTTCGGGAACATGACCACATAAGTTGCAAATTTTAAAAAAGAATACTCCCTATCTGCATCTCCGCGATATACATCGATCAGATAAGACAATATCTGAAAGGTATAAAAACTGATCCCCAGAGGAAGTCCCGCAGAACCTCCCCGGCACTTAAACCAGATCAGAATGCCAATGTTAATACTCAATGCTGTCACGAACAACAGCCTCTTGCGCCATAACGTCCTGGGGCTGCGCTTTGCCAGATGCAGTCCGATAAAATAATTACATAAAACGGAGAGCATCAAAGGTGCAAGATTTCCTGCATCTCCCATTGCATAAAAGACAATGCTACCTATAAGCAGTGTCAGGTTTCTGTATTTATGCGGTGTGATTCCATAGACAATCAGGAAAATCGGCAGGAACCACAGCAGAAATTCAATACTGCTGAATATCAAATAAATCACATCTTTCTATTTTCGCTTTACACTTGTACTATCATAGTAGCTTGAAATGAAATGTATTACAACAAAACAATTCTTAATTTTAAATGACATTATTTTACAAATCAGTAATCTTTTTGCAATTATTTCAAACATCGTTTACAATAGTTTTCATACAGACAGAATATCGTCAGGAAAGGATCGTTTTCTATGAAAGAACAGTTATACACAATTCCCTTAAATGATGCCGTAAACGCCCAGGATGAGTGTCCTTTTTGTTACATTCACCGCAATATCGAACAGGATCTGTTAGACTTCGTCTTAGGCTCCGGTTCCTCCTACATGGAAGCGGATATTAGAGAACAGACCGACAAGGCCGGATTCTGCCGCTATCATTTTCAGAAGATGTTCGACTACGGCAATACTCTCGGCAACGCCTGGATCCTGAAAACGCACTACCAGCGTATGATCCGGGAAATGCAGCAGGAATTTGCTTCCTTCCGTCCCGGAAAAAGTTCTCTTCTGGGAAAATTCAAAAAAGCCGAGGGCAGTGAAAATACCATCGGTATGTGGATCCGCGCAAAAGAGGACTCCTGCTATATCTGTTCCCAGTACAAGGATACTTATGAAAGATACCTGGACACCTTTTTCTATCTGTGGAAAAATGACGAAAGTTTCCGGAATAAGATCATAAACGGAAAAGGCTTCTGCCTGCCTCACTTCGGAGACCTCTGTGAAGCCGCCGACCGCAAGCTCTCCGATAAGGAAAAGCAGGAATTCTACGACTGCCTCCTGCCCGTCATGGAAGCGAATATGCAGCGGATCTCTGAGGATGTATCCTGGCTGGTGGAAAAATTCGATTACCGAAATAAGGACGCCGACTGGAAGAACTCCAAAGATGCCATCCAGCGCGGCATGCAGAAATTAAAAGGCGGATATCCCGCAGATCCCGCCTATAAGATGTCTAAATAGTTATCATTTTCTTCAAAATTATGATGCAAATAGGATGCTATTTTTCTGAAAACGCTTCGTCAGAGGGCTGTGTGGAACGTTCCGCCAGTCTTCTGCTTAAGTTCAGATACTCTGTGATCTCTTCATACAACATCTCTGGCTGAAAAGCATCCTCTAAAATCCTCTCGTTCATCAGTCCCTTAATGGTCAGTTCCAGCATTTTACGAAGTTTCACGGCATCCTCTGCGGAAGCATATTTACCCAGATCCGCTCTTGCGAAAACAGACTCCAGATAATCTTCCAGCTGCTGTTTTCTCTCTTCTACCGCCAGCAATGCTTCACTGACATTTTCCGTCTGCGCCCGGTTCAGAAAAGGCTGCAGATAAGGATAACCGCACATGGCATGCATTTTGCCACATTCCACCTGCTGCAGCAGAGCAAACAGATCCGTCTCCTTCGCATCCACCGCCGTAGACAACTCCAGCAACAGGTAACGGACACTATAATCATAGACAAATGCATATACACCCAGTTTGCTTCCGAAATAATGGAATAACAAACCCTTGCTGATAGCCGCCTCCTTTACAATATCATCCGTACAGGCATGGCGGTAACCGTGCAGTGCAAATACTTTCAGTGCGGCATTGATCATACGATCCTGCTTTTCTTTTTTTAAATCAAAAAATTTCTCATTCATATCGCAACATATCCCTTTTCATTTTACGCAATAAGGTTTATCATATAACTGTATGGACAAATGTATAAAATTCCGAACCGTTACATACACTACAACATGGAAGGAGCAACCCTATGGCTAAAAAATTTGGCAAATTTCTGCTGTTCACTGCAGCAGTAGGTACCGCAGCCGCAGCTGCTTACTACTATATGCAACAAAAAAACTCTCTGCTGATGGAATCCACCGACGCAGATGACGATTACGATGATTTCCACGAGGATCTGGACGAGAGCACGGAGTTCTCCCGCAATTACGTTCCTCTGAATGCTTCCGTTCCGGCTTCCGCACCCACGGAAGAAACCGCTGAAACCGAAGCTTCCTCTTCCTCCTCTGATTTCACACCGCTCTCCGGTCAGGCAGCCGATCTGTCCGGCGAAGAAGGCGAAACCGTCGAAGATGTGGAAGAATTTTTCGATGAAGAGGACGCCGAGGACGAAGAGCCTCCCGTAACCGAAGAATAATAGCAGTATCCTGAGAAGGTCTCACAGCCATGCATTTTGCAACCGGCGGAGGCCTTCTTTCATGTCTGCCTCATCCATACTTCCGAATCCCAGCAGCACTGTCGCTTTGTCCGCAGCGGATGCCACCATATTCTCTGACATCCCATAGACCTTCACATTTTCCGCTGCAGCGGCATCCAGAAGCTCTTTTTCCGTCACATTTCCTTTCGCCGTCAACAGCAGATGCAGCCCCGCATCTTCCCCGGAGATCCGGAATTTTTTTTGAAAAGGCTCCAGTCCCTCTAACAGCTGGTCGTGTTTGGCACGATAACGCATCCGCATCTTGTTCAGATGCCTTTCGAAATAACCGTCCCGGATAAACTCATTCAGGATTCGCTGGTCGATTCTGGATACCGTACAGGAATAGAAAGAACAATCCCTGCGGTACACCTCCAACAGTGTCTCCGGCAACACCATATAGCTGACACGGATCGCCGGTGCGATCGCCTTGGAAAAAGTACCGATGTAGATCACCTTTCCCCTATCGTCCGAGGACTGCAGGGACGGAATCGGTTTCCCGCGATACCGGAATTCACTGTCGTAATCATCTTCGATCAGATAGCGGTCCGGCTTTTTCTCCGCCCAGCGCAACAGCTCCGCCCGCCGGCCGATCGTCATCACCGCTCCGGTAGGGTACTGATGGGAGGGCATGACATAGGCCACCCTGACCGGTTCCTGTTCCAGTCTGTCCGCACGCATTCCTTTATCATCCATATCCACCGTCACAATATGATAGGCGAATGACCGGAAGATACGGTACGCACGTTTATACGTAGGATTCTCCATGGCAATTCCCACATGTCTCCCCAATATTTTCTCCAACAGTAACAGCAGATAATCATTTCCCGCGCCCACAATGATCTGCTCCGGACGGCAGTTCACCCCTCGGGAAGAATGCAGGTAACGGCTGATCGTCAGTCTCAGATCATAATCCCCCTGCGCCTCTCCCTGGGCAAACAGTTCACTGTTGCTGTCATTCAGGATATTTTTTGTAATCCGTTTCCAGACACCGAAAGGGAAACCGTTCATATCGATTCCATAGGGGGAAAAGTCAATCCTTTTTTCCTCGTCCAGGTCTTCTGCCTGTGGATCCCATGCCTCCGGTTCCGGCACCCTGCCAGTTTCCTGCTCCAGAGTGAAGATTCCCTCCAATTTGCATACAAAGTATCCCTTATAGGGTCTCGCCTCGATATATCCTTCACTTAACAGCTGGTCATAAGCATAATCCACCGTACTCCTGGCCACCTGCAGATATTCTGCCAGAGAACGCGTGGAGGGAAGCCTCTCTCCTGCCAGAAGCTTCCCTTCCCTGATTTCCTGTCGTATATGCTCATATATCTGCTGGTACAGACATTTGTCACTGTCTGTACGCAGCCGGATCGTCATATCATACATAATGTTGTCCTACTTTTTCTGACTCTTCAGTTCCTCCAGGATCTGGTCTTTCAACTCTCTTGCCTTGTCCTTGGTACGGGCATTGGCCGATGGAGATGTGAGGATTGAAGCCACCATACGGCTTGCCACATCGTATTTCTGAAATCTGGTGGCCAATACTCCGATCAGGAACTCCACCGTAATTTCATCCATACCGCACATGGGAAATCCTTCGGTCTGAAGTGCTTCCGTGAAGCCGGTATAAGCATTCTTCAGATAGGTCTCTTCCATGTTTTTCACTTCACGGAGACGGGCCATGTCCGTATCTCCGGATTCTTCCAGATATTCCTGATATCCTCTCATGAGCCATCCGCTTTTTAAGCAGATATAAGCCTTCTCGCTGGCATGGGCACGTTTTACCACCGCATTTGCGAGGCACAGCTTATAGCGTTCGATCGCCTCTTCATAGGTATAGATATCGTCATCATAGGTGTGCAGCTGTACTTTGCTGCTGATATTCTCTTTGATCAGTTTGGCATGTACCTTGGTAATGTTGTTGAAATATCTGTTCAATGCTGCATATCCGCAATGGGGACACAGGATCACATCATATTTTACCGCATCGATTCCTTCGTATTTTGCACGAAGATCCTGATCGGTGCCTAAAAGTCTCGCCTTGCCGGTCTTCATGATCTTGGTGGAAAAGTCTTCTCCACATACCGGGCAGGTGAAATTCTTGTTGTAGATCAGGTCCTTTTCTTCTATCTTAGGTGCCTCGGCCGCTGCCTGTTCTTCCTTTTTCTCCTGTCCGAAGATATCCATATCCTCCAGGTTATCCAGGCCCAGTCCGGCCAGCCCGAACAATTTGTCTGACATTCTTTTGTCTCTTCCTTTCCAAACTTACTTAGGCAGTACGTAAGAACTCTTCAGAGATACGATACGGTTAAATACCGGTTTTCCGGGCTTGGTGTCTTTGCAGTCCACGCAAAAGAAGCCCTGTCTCACGAACTGGAAGCGGTCGTATGCCTGTGCCTTTGCAAATGCAGGCTCTAAGCGGCACTCTGTCAGAGTGGTCAGAGAATTCGGGTTCAGATTCAGACTTCCGTCCTCGTTGTATACCCCCTTCTCCTCATCAATAATATTCTCATACAGACGCACCTGTGCTTTCACAGATTCGGCTGCACTTACCCAGTGGATCGTTCCCTTAACCTTACGACCGTCCGGGCTGTTGCCGCCGCGGCTCTCCGGATCGTAGGTACCATGTACTTCCACAACCTTACCGTTTTCATCCTTGACACAACCGGTGCACTTTACGAAATAAGCGTTCATCAGGCGCACTTCGTTGCCCGGGAACATACGGAAATACTTCTTGGGAGGCTCTTCCATGAAATCGTCTCTCTCGATATATAACTCCTTACCGAAAGGAACCTCACGGCTTCCCAGTGCTTCATTCTCCGGATTGTTGACTACAGGCAGCATCTCGGTCTGTCCTTCGGGATAATTGTCAATGACCAGTTTTACGGGATCCAGGATCGCCATCATACGGGGCGCCTTTGTCTTCAGATCCTCACGGATACAGTACTCTAACATCGCATAATCTGCGGAAGACTGTGCCTTGGAGATACCACACAGCTCTACGAACTTCTTGATAGATTCCGGTGTGAAGCCTCTTCTGCGCAGTGCTGCGATGGATACCAGTCTGGGATCATCCCAGCCGTCCACGATACCCTGCTCTACCAGCTTCTTGATATAACGCTTACCGGTCACCACGTTGGTCAGGTACAGCTTGGCGAACTCGATCTGCTTGGGAGGATGCGGGTATTCCAGCTCTCTTACCACCCAGTCATATAAGGGTCTGTGATCCTCGAACTCCAAAGTACAGATAGAGTGGGTCACGCCTTCAATGGCATCCTCGATGGGATGTGCAAAATCGTACATCGGGTAAATGCACCATTTGTCACCGGTATTCTGGTGAGACATATGTGCCACACGGTAGATAACGGGATCACGCATATTGATATTCGGTGATGCCATATCGATGCGGGCACGCAGTACCTTGGAGCCGTCCTCGTACTTTCCGGCCTTCATATCCTCGAACAGTGCCAGATTCTCTTCAACGCTTCTTACGCTGCCGGGATCCTCCTTGCCGGGTTCGGTCAGGCTTCCTCTGTACTCACGGATCTGCTCTGCGCTTAAGTCAGAGACATACGCCTTGCCCTTTTTGATCAGCTTTACGGCTGCTTCATACATCTGGTCAAAATAGTTGGATGCGAAGAAGAGGCGATCCTCCCAGTCCGCGCCCAGCCACTTTACATCTGCCTTGATGGACTCCACGAATTCAGACTTTTCCTTGGTGGGGTTAGTATCATCAAAACGCAGGTTGAATTTGCCGTTGTATTTCTGAGCCAGACCATAGTTCAGCAGAATACTTTTGGCATGTCCGATGTGAAGATATCCGTTGGGTTCGGGAGGGAAACGGGTATGTACGGTATCGTATACACCCTCCGCCAGATCCTTGTCGATGATCTGCTCTATAAAATTCTTAGATTCCTTCACTTCTGCGGAATCTACGATTTCTTTTTCCAGTTCGCTCATGGTAATATCCTTGCCTTTCGTTTACTTAATACTGTTTTCGTAACCTTAATCTTACCACACAAGGAAAATTTTATAAACCTTTTTTTGCGATTCTTATGTCATCTCTTCAAAATTATTCAGAAGATTCTGCGCAGGCTCTATGAACATATTGTGCAGATCATCCTCACTGGCCACCAGATAATCTCCGGCTCTGCCCGTCATATAAGTATCCTCATCCCAGATGGGGAATATCTTTACTCCCCGCTTCAGCTCGAGGGCATAGATACAGAAAGCATCCGCAGGCATACCCATACGGACATATTCCGTCAGCAGATGATTACTGCCATCCCTGCCGTCCTTGACTCTCGGGATATATCCCATAGAGCTGCAATATTCCTCCGGCAGGGGCAGATCACACAGTTCCAGGATCCGGTGAAATCTCCCGGTCGGAACCGGATGCAGCTCCCCGGTACGCTCCAGGGTGAAATACATATCCTGTCTGGTGTCGATATCCATCGTACCGTCCTCGGTACGTATAGATACCACGTTTCCGAGTTCTGCCAGATCCGCTGCCTTCAGGCAGGCGATCGGCTCTTTCCGCCTGCGGTATTTTTTACCCTCTTTTACAGGGAATTTGCGTTCTTTCGCATATACGATCTCAAAATTGTCAAAATACTTCGTCATCCGGTTATTGAAATAAGCCTCGGAATGAAGTGTGGGATATTTTTCCTCATACAGCTTCATGCTGATGTAGCCTCCGGCCTTTTCCACATGACCACCGCCGGAACCGGTCCCCTCCGAGAGGTAATTCGACAATTCACTGGCATTAACCTCCCGGATACAACTTCTGACGGAGAATTTATATCCGCCGCTGTCCTCATTGTAGACTACGCAGGTATTCACTCCGGCTACCTGGAGCAGGAAATCACTGATCAGTCCCAGCACATTGGGGTCACAGGGTTGGGAATGGATCACAGCGAACTGGTAATCGTCATTGTAATTACAACGTAACAGTGCCACCCCGGCGATCTCCAGCTCCTTCAGGGAAATATTGGAATTGCGGAACAGGGATACCAGATTCTTGTCAAAGTTCAGGCTCTCGCGCATATCCATATCCACCGGATTGGACAGCTCCGAGAACTGATTGGTATCCATGAACAGCCCATAATACAAAGCGGTCCCCAGATCTTTATTTTTCTCCACCGGATAATGCATCTCCTGAAGCATGGTCCATACCAGAGTCGCACAGCTGCCAAGATTAGGTTGTAATCGCATTTTCTCCGTACAGATCACTTCCAGAGGATGATGATCGATCACTGCGATCTCCTCTGCCGGGATTACGGTCACATTGCCGGCACCGTATTGACAGTCCACTGTGATCAGAAGTCCGTCCACCGGCTCCTCTCCGGGATGCGCCAGATATTTCAGCGGAATTCCAAGCTTTTCCACCATCAGCGTCAGGTTTGCCTTTCTCACTTTGTTTTTCCCGGCATACAGCAGTCTCACATCTTTTCCCTGATCACGGAAAAAACAATACAATCCAAACCCGGACGCTATCGCATCCGCATCCGGATTATCGTGACACTGGATCGTGATCCGGTCATATCCCAGCAATTCCTCCAGCATCATTTCTCTGCTTTTCTCTGCCCCTCGTCTGTCCATAACTACGCTTTCCTCATCTTCCTCGTTGTAATGCTCCCGGTAACCTTACCCAGGCCGTCTCTCTTATTCTATTCAGCGAAACTCCGGATCGCTACCCACATAAAAATGAAATACAGGCAGGTCCTGTTACAGTCCTGCCCGCAAATATCTGTCTTAATGGTGGAACAGACGGATGCCTGTAAACGCCATCACCATGTTATATTTATCGCAGCATGCAATAACATCTGCATCACGCACGGATCCACCGGGCTGTGCGATGTATTTTACACCACTCTTATGAGCTCTCTCGATATTATCGGAGAAGGGGAAGAATGCATCGCTTCCCAGAGTCACATCCTGCATTTTGTCAAGCCATGCTCTCTTTTCCTCTCTGGTAAATACAGGGGGTTTTACCTTGAAGATACCTTCCCAGGTACCGTCAGCCAGCACATCCATGTACTCATCGCCCATGTAGACATCAATGGCATTGTCACGGTTGGCTCTGCCTAAGCTGTCTACGAACTGCAGACCCAGCACCTGGGGAGACTGACGTAAGAACCAGTTGTCCGCCTTGCTGCCGGCCAGTCTGGTGCAGTGGATACGGGACTGCTGTCCGGCACCGATGCCGATGGCCTGACCGTCCTTGACATAGCATACGGAATTGGACTGGGTATACTTCAGAGTGATCAGTGCGATCTTCATATCGATCAGGGCACTCTCCGGGATCTCCTTGTTCACAGTCACGATATTGGACAGCAGGTCACCATTGATGTCCAGTTCGTTACGACCCTGCTCAAAAGTGATACCATATACCTGCTTGTGCTCGATGGGAGCGGGCCGGTAGGCAGGATCGATCTGGATGATATTGTAAGCACCCTTTTTCTTCTGCTTTAACAGCTCCAGTGCCTCGTCGGTATATCCGGGTGCGATGACACCGTCGGATACCTCTCTCTTGATCAGGCGTGCGGTATCTGCGTCGCAGACATCGGATAATGCGATGAAATCACCGAAGGAGGACATTCTATCTGCGCCACGTGCTCTTGCATAAGCACATGCCAGAGGAGACAGCTCTCCCAGATCATCCACCCAGTAGATCTTCGCCAGGGTGTCATTTAAGGGCAGTCCTACCGCAGCACCGGCGGGAGATACATGCTTAAAAGAAGTGGCTGCGGGAAGTCCCGTAGCTTCCTTCAGCTCCTTGACCAGCTGCCAGCCGTTGAAAGCATCCAGGAAGTTGATATATCCGGGCTTGCCGTTCAGGACGGTAACAGGCAGGTCACTGCCGTCTTCCATGAAGATCCTGGAAGGCTTCTGGTTCGGGTTACATCCGTATTTTAACTGAATCTCGTTCATCTTATTTTTCTCCTATTCTACGATATTCACTATTCAGAATCTGCATTCGCAAAACGCCTCTTTGAGGTTTCCTTCTTGCGCTCATTACACATTCTTGTTCACGATCTTAGTCTCGTATTTGCCGGTCTCGATATCAATGAAGCGAACGAACAGGGATACCTTGTTGTCCTCATTTAAGCTATTCCACAGCATATCAGTAAATGCATCCATATCATCGGGGATCTCCACTAACTTCGGCTCACCCTGGAAGCTGGGCAGGGGATTGCCATCGTGCATGTAAGTATGAATGAAACGTCCCTCTCCGGGAAGGGGATTCTCGTAAGCATAGGTAAAACGCAGGCAGGAATCAGGGTTGCCGTTGTCACTCTTCAAAATGGACATGGCGTAATTATACTTGCCGTTCTCGATATGCATGATACCGGAGATTCTCGGTGTATAATTCGGTCCGTCCGGCTCGAATTCTCTGGTGCGCAGGGACTGTTCAAAGGTCAGCTGTTTGTCCATTCCCTCGTAAATAGTGTCTGTCTGGTCACCGTTGGTCACGATGGTCTTGTTGCCCAGGACACGTACCGGCGCATAGATGATCAGACTGGGATCTTCCAGTTTGGAAGGGTCGAAAGCCTGGGTGCGGATGCCCTCTCCCTCTGTCACAAACACACGATTGCGGCTGTTGGCGCTTCTTCCCATGATAAAATAAGCGGTTACGGCATATTTACCGTTTGCAGAGCGTCCGATCACGATACCTCTGCCGGGATAAGCATTGCTTTTCAGTTCCTGTTCCAGTTGTAACATAGTTTTTCCTCCGTTTAATAAAAGAATCCGCCTAAGCACCAAAAATAGACGGTGCCCAGGCGGTCGGCTTTCACTATTCTACACTCCCTGTGGGTAATCTCCACTGCAGCAGGCTGCGTTCCGCCAGTCGTGTAGCTATATCAATAGTAGCATGGTTCCCCGATACTTGACAAGAGGGATTTTGATAATTTTGTTACTTCCGTAACAGTTCTGCCCCAAAGCCTTCATAAAAGCGTCTGCAAGCACCCGATCGTCGCATTTGCTATTCTATGGCTGAACTGTTACTTCACATATTTTGCCTCGAACGCATGTCTCTCCATAGGACGGTCAAAATAGTATCCCTGAATATATTTGACCTTCATGCCCTGCAGCACTTTGAACTGTTCCGGAGTCTCAATACCTTCCACGCAGACACTGACGCCAATGGTCTGTGCCAGCTCTGCCACCATCTTGATAAAGGACTGGGAATAGGCATCCCCCGCCAGATCTTTGACGAAGCTCTGATCCACCTTGATGACATCAATGGGGATCTCACGAATATGGTTTAAGGAAGAATAACCGGTTCCGAAATCATCCAGTGCCAGTGAGACACCCAGTGCCTTGATCCGGTTCAGGATCTCTTTCATACGATCCATATCGTTGATCGCAAGACTCTCTGTTACCTCCAGTGTCAGATTCTTCGGCGATAAGCCAGTGTCCGCAAGCGCCTTTTCCACCGTCTCCACGATGTCCGTCTGAAGGAGCTGAACCACGGAAAGGTTGACATTTACCTTATAATCCGGATATCCGGTATCGTTCCAGTGCTTACAGCGGGTACAGGCCTCCGTCAGTACATAATTGCCGATGGGATTGATCAGTCCCAGATACTCCGCCAGGGGAATGAATTCCGCCGGTGAGATAAATCCCAGCTTTGCACTGTTCCAGCGGATCAGTGCCTCGGCTCCGGCACAGACATCCTTGCCGCCCTGAATATCGATGATAGGCTGGTAATAGACCTCGAACTCCCGATACCCCTCCACCATGGCATCACGCATGTTCTTCTCCATGTCCAGACGGCGTCCCGATACGGAATCATTGCCTTCCCGATACGTTTCCACACGGTTTTTACCGGTCTTTTTCGCCTCATACATGGCAATATCCGCTTTTTTGATCAGATCTGTCACGGAATCTCCTTCATCCGGGAAAGTGACGATACCCATACTCATGGTACAGTAATAATCTGCATCCTTCAAAAACCAGGGCTTGCTGAAGATCTTCTTAATATCTTCCACAATATTTCCAAACCGGGGATAGCTGTCCGGCGGAATGATAATGACGAATTCGTCTCCACCCATACGGTAACAGGTATTCTCGATGCCATTGATCCGTTTCAGTGCATGGGAGATGGATTTTAACAGCACATCACCGTACTGGTGTCCCAGTCCGTCATTGATATGCTTGAAATCATCCAGATCCAGATACAATAACGCTCCTTTTCCTCCGGTCTTCTTCGCCTGATCGATCTGTCTCGCCAGATCCCTCTCACAGCACATGCGGTTATACAGTCCCGTCAGAAAATCTGTGTATGCCTGCTGCTCGATCCGGCGCTGGTACAGCTTTTTATCCGTAATATCATATAGGGAGTACAGATTGGCTTTTTTGCCATCCACCCAGGCAATCTCCTTGCACAACAGATCGTACCAGGTCTCCTTCTCCGCATGATATACCACGCTGACAGTTCTGGTTTTGTCCTTGTGGATACTGGACTGCAGCAGGGCATCAAAATTATGATCCATCAGTTCCTTGGCAAAGGTATTCTTCAATATCTGGTTGGCGAACAGCATCCTGCCCGTATTCTGATCCGTTACGTAGATGGCACATCCCACGTTGTCCAGGATCTCCTCCAGTGCGGCGTAGGAACCTGCCAGGGAATTTTTCTGGATCCGTCTGGTCAGGATACTCTGTAAGATCTTCACCGCGTCAGAAGTGAATTTAATCTCCGCCATGCTCCAGACATGCCCCTGTCTTCTGTGGTTCAGAGACAGCACCATATTGCCGCTCTCCTGTTTCAGGATAGGAAATATCATCACGGCTTTCATGCCTATCTTTTCAATTTCCTCAGAGTCAGGCTTACCCACACTGTCCGTAGATACCACCAGTGGCTTCTCTGTATGGAGAAAAGAATTCTCGGGGATCCCGCTAGTCTTGTCAAAATAAGAGATCAGTCCCGGTGTCAGCCATTCACAGACGACATTCATCGTATCCGTGTCTGCCTGCAGCTGAAAAATCTCTGCGCTGTCTACCTGAATGTGCTGTGCCAAAATCTTCAGCCATCGGCTCATGGTCAGTTCAATCTGTTCATCGCTGTCCAGGAGCTGGACGATCTCCGTAGTAGCCTCTATCGTATGGAGATTGCGGCTCATCTCTTCCTCTGCATATCTGCTCCTTCTGCTCTCGGCTTCCGCGCTGAAACAGGACATACGGTCTCTGTAGATATCTGCACTGGTATCCCGCAACAGATCCAGAATCTGGTAAAAAGATATGGTATCGAGCTTCTTCAGATCATATACCTGCCAGTACAGAATGATCTGATTCTCTACACTGACGGCAACTGCTGCCACATGTCCGCCATCCGGCAGCTCTTCCACCACCTGTTCCTCCAGGGATCCTTCCTGTACTCTGTCTAATGCCTGCGCTGCTTTCTTCCGATATTCTCCTAAGATCGGATCTTCCCCATCCGGTCTTATCAGGGACTTATCGATGTACGGCTCTGTTATGGCTCTGCCTTCCTTGTCCACACAGACCGCTGTGACTCCCGTCACCTTGCAGAACTCGTTCTGCAGATGCTGCAGGCGATTTTCGTCTATCAATTCACGTAATGCAAACTCAGCCACTTTTTTGCTCCCCTGTTTCTCTGTAAAATATTCAGAAATTTCTTCCCGAATATTTATATTCTACCATGTATCCCGAAATTGATACAAGCTATTATTTTACATTTTTTGCTATATTTATTAAATTGCTTGAAAAATTCGTATCATTTTGTCAATTATTGCAAATATTTTGTATGCAGAAAAAGGCGATCGTAAGTCTGACCTACGATCACCTTTCTCATCTCTTTTTTGTAAAACTTATTTATCATCCACGCTGTAGTTCGGAGCTTCCTTGGTAATGTGGATGTCATGAGGATGGCTCTCTTTCAGAGATGCTGCGGAGATCTTCACGAATCTGCCGGTCTCTTTCAGGGTTTCGATATCCTGTGCACCGCAGTAACCCATACCGGAACGAAGACCGCCGAGTAACTGGAATACGGTATCTTCTACGCTGCCCTTGTAAGCCACACGGCCCTCGACACCTTCGGGTACCAGTTTCTTTGCATTCTCCTGGAAGTAACGATCCTTACTGCCGTTCTCCATAGCCGCGATGGAACCCATGCCACGGTATACCTTGTATTTTCTGCCCTGGAACAGTTCGTATTCTCCCGGGCTCTCCTCGCATCCTGCGAACATGGAACCCATCATACATACGTTACCGCCGGCTGCGATTGCCTTGGTAATATCTCCGGAATACTTGATACCGCCATCAGCAATGATGGGAATACCGTATTCTTTTGCCACGCTATAGCAGTCCATGATAGCGGATACCTGGGGAACACCGATACCTGCAACCACACGGGTAGTACAGATGGAACCGGGTCCGATACCTACCTTAACGGCATCTGCACCAGCCTCGATCAGTGCACGGGTTGCGTCGCCGGTAGCTACGTTACCTGCGATCACCTGCAGATCGGGATATTTTTCCTTGATCATCTTCAGACAGTTCAGTACGTTCTGGGAATGACCGTGTGCGGAATCCAGTACGATGACATCAACCTTGGCTGCTACTAAAGCTGCCACACGATCCAGTACATTTGCGGTGATACCTACGCCGGCACCGCAGAGCAGTCTGCCCTGGGAATCCTTGGCTGCCAGAGGATATTTGATGGTCTTCTCAATATCTTTGATGGTGATCAGACCTTTTAGGTTGAAGTCCTTATCTACAATAGGAAGTTTTTCCTTTCTTGCTTTTGCCAGGATCTTCTTCGCTTCTTCCAGAGTGATACCTTCGGGAGCGGTGATCAGGCCTTCGCTGGTCATGGATTCCTTGATCTTCTTGGTAAAATCAGTCTCAAACTTCAGATCACGGTTAGTGATGATGCCGACTAATTTTCTGCCCTCGGTGATAGGCACACCGGAGATCCTGAATTTCGCCATCAATGCATCTGCGTCTGCCAGAGTATGCTCCGGAGACAGAGAGAAAGGATCGGTGATGACACCATTCTCGGAACGCTTTACCTTATCTACCTCTTCTGCCTGTGCCTCGATAGACATGTTCTTATGGATGATACCGATACCACCCTGTCTTGCCATGGCGATCGCCATGCGGTGCTCGGTAACGGTGTCCATCCCTGCGCTCATCATAGGAATGTTCAGCTTGATCTTTTTTGTCAGCCATGTGGTCAAATCCACCTGATTGGGGACTACCTGAGAATAAGACGGTACCAGAAGTACGTCGTCAAAGGTAATGCCTTCACCAATAATCTGTCCCATTTTCTCTCCTCCTGTGTTCATTTAATAAGATTTGTGAATGATTTGTTTTGATAATATAAGCTATGCTTATAATAAGTATTTGCTGTGCTTATAGCATTTCCATGAGTTTAGCAAAGTTTTCTATGACTGTCAACCGGATATTGCATATTTTTGTATCAAAAAAGGATTCCGATGCATCCTGTTCACCGGAATCCTTTTGTTCATGAATCACTCACTGATCATTATTCACTGAATACCTTACGGGGAGCTACACTCTTAAGTACCTTCACCAGTTCCTCGTTGGGACTGAAGATGATCTTCTCGCCACCTTCATAATACATTGCATAACGGCCGTCCGGCTGCAGAACTTCGCCGATGCTATAGTCCTTCTCCTTCACCTGGCGGTTCTTGAAATTGTCCAGATGGTAGGAATAGACCGGTGCAAATATTTCCATACGGTCAATGCTGTAAGTACCTACACGCTTTCTCTTGCTCTTGGCCATGATCTTGTCCACAGACACCTCCTTATCCAGATAGAGATACTCATACTCCAGATCGGTGAACATATTCAGGAAATATGCTCCCACACCTGCGACAAGAGCTATGGGCAGGAAAATGATAAATACAAACATTACCAGACAGCTTAACACCGTCAGGGTAACCAGTAATACTTTTAAAATTTTTGCCCATGCGGGCTGCTTTGCTTTTACCAGACATTCTACGTAAGAATCACTCATGTTTCGTTTCCTTTTCTCTTCCTTTATTCTGTAGCAGAAATTTTCCGTGTCGTTCTTCCATTCCTTCGGGAAATCTCTGTTTACGTCTGTCCGGATTCTGTTTCTCCTGACAATCGTTTTCTATTATGATATATCATCCGTGGAAAACTTGCAAGATATGCCCGGATTTTTTGGGCGATTTAATTCTTTTTTTAGAATCCTCTTACACTTCCTTCATTGACTTTCAGACATGGAACCTTTATCATAAATCTATATTGAGCGCAGAAAGGCGGTTTTTCCATGGCGGTAATGGATGAATTTAAAGAAGAACGGGAAGCACTGAAAAGCGGCACTCCTAAACAGAAGCTGGCGTATTTCTGGTATTATTATAAATGGCATGTGATCATTTCCGTGATCATCATCGGTATGCTCGTAAGCTTTATTTACCAGTTCGTAAACCGAAAGGATACAGCTTTTAACGCCGTTTTATTAAACGCAAGTCTCTTAGACCAGATATCCTCCGAGCAGCCGGATTTCATTACGGATTTCGCCGAAAAAGAGGGCATCGATCTGAATACCAGCGATATCACCTTTGATACTTCTATTCGTATCGTGGAAGACAGCATGGACGAGGCCTCCGTCACTTCTACCCAGAAGCTGATGGTATATGTGGCAGCAAATGAGCTTGACAGCATGATCACGGATTTCAATTCTTTCCAAAAATATGCCAACAGCAGCCTGTTCTATGATCTGCGGGATATCCTCACAGAAGAACAGCTCCAGGCACTGGAACCTTATTTCTATTACGTGGACAGAGAAGTGGTGTTGGCGATCGAGGCAGCAAACGATGATCTGAATACCGATTATACTCCGGAATATCCCAATCCTCTCCACCCGGAAGAGATGCAGGATCCCATCCCGGTAGGCATCTGCCTGACCGGCTGTACGGATCTGACCGACAACTATTACTTCCGCGGAGACGGTATCGTCATGGGCATCTACGCCAATGCGGAACATGCGGATACCGCAGTGGATCTGGCGGAATATTTATTGAGCAAATAGAAATTTGCAACACTGAACTTAAAAGGCATGCCCCGTTGTGATGGGACATGCCTTAATTTTTTTAAAAATCCAGATCGCGGAAGCGGTTTGGTTTCTTGGGCTTGCGCCGCTTTTTCGCCTGTCTGATAGCTTCTCTCCGCCTGCTTTGCAGGTCCTGGTTCACCGAGCGGTACCGGGATCTGGAGCGCTTTCTCCTGCGGCCAAACCGCCACGTCAGCCTGGTACTGCGATGTGCGAATTGATAGTTCTTAATAAACGCCCGGATCAAAAGTATCAGGAAGATCACTACAGCGACCCCCAGTATCCAGAAAAATACCTTGATTACATTGATAAATATCACTGCCGGACCGCCGGAGGCCGTATCTTTTTCCCCGGAAGCTGCCGGCTGTGTGGCAGTGGGAATACCTCCGCCCTCGTCGGCCGGCTCATCAGCCGCCGCTCCTTCTGTCGGCTGCGTAGCCCCGGTGCTGTCCGGCTCCTGCGTCGCTGCTGTAGCTTCTGCCCCATCCGTTGTTCCTGTGGTCTCGTCCCCAAACACACTGCTTCCTTTTTCCGAAGCCGTGAAATCTATGGATGCCGTTCCCAGTACCACATCATTGTAGGTATAGGTGATCACGGCAGCCTGCCCCGGCGCGGTATTGTCGTAGGAGATTGCGGACACAGCATCCCGGAACGTAATCGTGTTGGGCAGGGTAATACTGTCGTTTTGGTTCAATTGCAGAATCGGTTTGGAATTTCCGAAGATATCATTGCCGCTGTAAAAAGCTCCCGCATTGTCGATATTATATTTCGTCTCCGTCTGAGAGATGTTCATTCTTTGGAAATTACTGAATCCATAGTCGAACAGAGCAATCGTATCTTCATAATAATTAGGGTTCTCATCCTTCATCACCACGCAGATCAGCTTCATGCCGTCCTTCTCCGCACAGGAGACCAGGGTGCTTCTCGCCACATCGGTATAACCGGTCTTACATCCTACCAGGTAGGGATATGCGTATTTTCCGCCCGGGATCAGTTCCATCTTATTGACTTCCATGATGTCATCCGGTTGTCTCTCCGACGGCAGAATGTGCAGCATGTGCGTCATGGTCATCTTGCATAATGCTTCATTGGCAAAAAAAGCTCTGCCGATCATCGCCAGATCATAGGCGCTGGTGTAATGCTCCTCATTGGGAAGACCGTTGGGATTGACAAAATGAGAATCCACACATCCCAGTTCCTTCGCACGCTCGTTCATGATATCACCGAAGTCCTGCCAGGTCGTCCCCGAGATATGTTCCGCCACCGCAAAAGAGACCTCATTCGCTGAACGGATCAGAATCGCATTCAGACATTCCTCCATGGTCAGCTGCTCTCCCGGCTCGATGGCGATATGGTTGCTTCCGGGGTCGATATCATGTACCGCATCATAGGAGAAATCCACGATCTCATCCATGCTGCAGCGTTCTGAAGCAATCAGGGTCGTTAATATTTTCGTGGTACTGGCGGGATATTCCTTTTGATGAATATTTTTCGCATATAAGATAGCGCCGGTATCCGCATCCATCAAAATTGCGGATTCCGCACTGATCACCGGTCCGGTAGGCCAGTTCGCCACTGCATTGGACTGCACTGCCAGTGACTGATTGTAGGCAATGTTCTCCTCTTTGATGGTGGTAGCCGAAACTGTAAGTCCATCAGACGCAAAAAGGCAGATAACGCTGATTCCCATGACTGCCTTCGTAAAAAGTGTTCTATATGATAAATGCTTAAAAAAACGCATGTATAAATCCTTCCTGATATATCTTTATAAACCTTTATAAAAATGGTGTATGATAATGCACATTCTCTATCATACACCATTTTACTTAAAAACCAAAGTGCTAACTTAATTTTTTTCGCATATGTTCCTGTCCGTCAAAATCTTTCCAGACAAACTCGCTGCCTTCCCAGATCATGTATCCATGCCAGCTGTCTTCCTTGGGCAGTGACACCGATCCGGGATTCATATAAATGTAAGATTCCTCTTCGTGTACAGCGCACTTCGGCACATGAGTGTGTCCGTGCAGCAATATGTCCCCGGGATGCAGCGGCGGAAGCTTCTGTTCGTTATAGATATGTCCATGTGTGGCATAGACTGCCGTCTCCCCTTCCGCAATCACACAGTAATCCGCCAACACAGGGAATTCCAACACCATCTGGTCCACCTCAGTATCACAATTGCCCCGGACGCAATAGATGTCATTTTTACGGGCATTCAAAAGTTCAATGACTTCCTTCGGTGCATATCCTTCCGGAAGGTCATTGCGGGGACCGTGATATAAGATATCCCCCAACAACAGAAGTCTCTCCGCTTCCTCTTTTTCATATGCCTCTAATAATTTTCTGCAATAGTATGCCGAACCGTGAATGTCCGACGCGATCATCCATTTCATCCTCTTTCCTCCGGGTTTTATATGAAACCAGCCACGACCGCCCGATGCAACAGGGTCGTGCACAACCACCTGTTCCGCCAGGGGCATGCATAGTCATCCATTCCAACAGGGTCACTTGACAAGCTTTCCAAGATAAAGTACATTGACAATACAGATTCTACACGAATCTGCAGCATTCATCAAGAAAAGTCATTAAATAAAGAAAGGTTATCAAATATATGAGATTACGCAATATTACCGGCTCCCGTGAAGTGATCGCAGAAAGTCCTTACGTGGTACCGGAAGATACTTTGGAAAGCTGCCCCGGAACCTGGCATGATATCTTTGGTAACGATCACCCCATTCATATCGAGATCGGTATGGGAAAGGGACGTTTCCTGCATACCCTCGCCAAATCAAATCCGGAGATCAACTATGTGGGCATTGAAAAATATTCCAGTGTTCTGCTCCGTGCGATCCAGAAAATGGAGGAAGATGAGCTTCCCAATCTTAAATTCATCCGCATGGATGCCGAAGATATCGACAAGGTATTCGGGAAGGGAGAGGTCGACCGGATCTATCTGAACTTCTCCGATCCCTGGCCGAAGGACCGCCATGCCAAGAGACGCCTACCCTCCAGACAGTTTCTGGCACGCTATGATGTGATCCTGAAAAAAGAGGGCACACTGGAGTTCAAGACAGACAACCGTCCTCTGTTCGATTTTGCAGTCGAGGAACTGGAACCTGCCGGATGGCAGGCAAAAGTGATCACTTATGATCTGCATAGTGACGCTTCACTGATGGAAGGTAATGTCATGACGGAATACGAGGAGAAATTCTCTTCCATTGGCAACCCTATCTGCAAATATATTATTTTTAGATAACAATTCATAATACACTCATTTTTTTGAAATACTTGTAACTATTCAGAGTCATGCAAAACTACGATCTGCGAATGCTTGCATTCAAGCAGATAAGAAGTTTTATATGGTGAATGTGGTTCTAAATCGTTACAAAAACTTAAGACATATCGGCTGCTTACATTCAGCCGGGAAAGGAAGGATCATTATGGAATACACTTTTACTGCTGCAAATTTTGAAGAGGAGGTTCTGCAGTCGGAGCTTCCCGTCCTGGTAGACTTCTACGCTGACTGGTGCGGTCCCTGCAAGATGATGGGACCTGTGGTGGAGAAATGTGCCGAAGCTTATGCCGGTAAGATGAAGATCGGCAAACTCAACGTGGATGACAACATGGCGATCGCGCAGAAGTACCGTGTGGTAAGCATTCCGCATTTCATCGTGTTCAAAAATGGAGAGCCCGCTGTAACCTTCGGCGGTGCCATGTCCGAAGCCGACTTCCGTCAGAAGCTGGATCAGGTGCTGGCATAACTTGAAAGTTAGTGAAATAATCCCGTAGCCCTTGGCAGGGCTACTGGTTTTTGAAAGCTTTCCAAAACGCAGAACTCCCGGAGTATGCGGTGCCATGTCGAAGATGTTTATCGGAGGATGTTGATATTTTCTAGAAAAGTGCTGAAAGACAGGGGGAAAGCGGACACGATGTCCGCGTCAGCCGATTGTCGACATGGATGTCGACTGTAGGCGGCCCCGTCATGACGAGAACTACTCATCACTTTTCGTAGAAAATTCACATCCGGAGACCTTACATCGAGACATGTGTATCGCATGCTCCGGGAGTTCGTGGATTTTGCCAATGTATTCAACTAACTCTCAATTCACAGCAGTTCCTTCAGCATCTGGTTGACGCTGGCGGGATCTGCCTTGCCTTTCATTGCTTTCATGGTCTGACCTACCAAGAAGCCGATGGCTTTCTCTTTGCCGTTGTGGTAGTCCTCCACAGACTGCGGGTTCGCGGCAATGACTTCCTCCACGACTTTACGCAATGCACCTTCGTCATTGACGGTCTTCAGCCCCTTCTCCTCCACATACTGTTCGGGATCTACATCTTCCTCAAACATCACCTGGAATACTTCTTTTGCTACAGAAGAGTTGATAACCTTGCCGTCTACCAGCCCGATCAGCCTGCTCAGATGCTCCGGTGAGAAACGGATATCCTCCGGCTCCATCTCTTTTTCTTTTAACAGGCGCATAGTCTCCACCATCAGCCAGTTGGACACCTTCTTGGGCTGGCTTCCCAGTGCCACGGAAGCTTCGAAGATATCTGCCAGATGCTTGGAGCCGGTGATGATATCGATATCATATTCCGGAATATCGTATTCTTCCTTGTAACGCTTCATCTTCTCGGTGCGGAATTCCGGCTGTTTGCTGCGGATGCTTTCCAGCCACTCATCACTGATATAGACCGGTACCAGATCAGGATCCGGGAAGTAACGATAATCCTGCGCATCCTCCTTGGAACGCATCGCATAGGAATATTCCTTATTATCATCCCAGCGTCTGGTCTCCTGAATGACCTCTTTGCCGGCCTCCAGCAGATCGATCTGGCGCTCCCGCTCCCCCTGAATGGCTCTGGCGATGGCCTTGAAGGAATTCAGGTTCTTCATCTCGGTACGGGTTCCGAACTTTTCCGCTCCCACTTCTCTCACGGACAGATTGACATCGGCACGCATAGAGCCTTCCTGAAGCTTGCAGTCGGACGCTCCCAGATACTGGATCAGCAGACGTAATTTTTCCAGATAAGCAATGACCTCCTCTGCGCTGCGCATATCCGGCTCTGATACGATCTCGATCAGGGGCACGCCGGAACGGTTGTAATCTACCAATGTACAATCTTCCCAGTCATCATGCACCAGTTTACCGGCATCCTCCTCCATGTGGATCTCGTGGATACGCACCGGCTTTGTATAGGTGCTGCCGTCCTCTCCTGCCACCTCGATCTCTACGGAACCATTGCGGCAGATAGGCAGATACAGCTGGGAGATCTGATAGTTTTGAGGGTTATCGGGATAGAAATAATTTTTTCTGTCAAATTTGCAATACTGTGTGATGGTACAATTCGTCGCAAGGCCTACTGCCACCGCATATTCCACCACCTGTTTATTCAGCACCGGAAGAGATCCCGGCATACCGGTACATACCGGACAGGTGTGGGTATTGGGTCTGCCACCGAACGCTGTGGAACAGCCGCAGAATATTTTCGTCTTCGTGGCAAGCTCTACATGAACTTCCAGACCGATCACTGTTTCATATTGTTTTGCCATAATAAATACCTTTCCGTATCTGCATTGTTACTTTATATATGTGTATATTTTCCGTTGTTCTACTTCACGCTCTGCTCATAGGTATAGGCTGCACGGATCAACGTCTTCTCTTTGAAGCAGTCACCGATGAGCTGCATGCCGATAGGCAGGCCCTGGGAATCCGTACCGCAGGGAACGCTGATACCGGGCAATCCCGCCAGATTAATGGAGATGGTGTAGATGTCTCCTAAATACATCTTGATGGGATCTGCCAGACTGCTGCCCAGCTTCGGTGCCGTGGTGGGTGCCACAGGTCCTAAGATCACATCATATTTTGCAAAAGCTTCATCAAAAGCTTTTTTAATCAACGCTTTTACACGGAGTGCCTTCAGGTAATAAGCATCATAATAACCGGAGCTTAATACAAAGGATCCCAGCATGATACGACGTTTTACCTCGGGGCCAAAGCCCTGAGAACGGCTTCTCTTGTACATGGTGTGCAGATCCTCCGCATCCTGCGCACGGTAACCGTATTTTACACCATCGAAACGTTCCAGGTTAGAGCTGGCCTCTGCAGCCGCGATCGTATAATAAGTGGGGATCGCATAGTCTACCAGACTTAAGTCGAACTCCTCCACTTCTGCACCCTGCGCTTTCAACACTTCCGCTGCTGCCAGTACTGCATCCCTGACCTCGGGATCCAGTCCTTCTCCAAAATAGTCTCTGGGAATACCGATCTTCATTCCTTTCACATCCGCTACCAGCGCAGAGGTAAAATCCGTATCCTCCCGCTTCATGGAAGTGGAGTCTTTGGGATCATGGGAAGTGATCGTCTCCAGCACCGTGGCACAGTCTGTCACATCCTTGGTCAGCGGTCCGATCTGATCCAGAGAGGAACCATAGGCGATCAGTCCGTAACGGGATACCGTTCCGTAGGTGGGTTTCATACCGACCACCCCGCAATAGGATGCGGGCTGTCTGATGGAGCCGCCGGTGTCTGAGCCCAGTGCCGCAAAACATTCCTGCGCTGCTACTGCCGCCGCGGAACCGCCGGAAGAACCTCCGGGAACATGCTCCGGGTTTCTCGGATTTCTCGTCACACCGTAATAGGAAGTCTCTGTGGTACTTCCCATTGCGAACTCATCCATGTTGGTCTTGCCCAGGATGACTGCACCGGCTTTTTCCAGATTCAGCACTGCTTCCGCACTGAAGGTCGGAATAAAATTCTCTAAAATTTTAGAAGAGCAGGTGGTCAGGGTTCCCTCGGTACACATATTATCTTTGATAGCGAAAGGGACACCGGCCAGGGGGCCTGTCAGTTCTCCCGCTTCGATTTTCTTTTGTACTTCCTCTGCCTGTTTCAAAGCCTTTTCCCGTTCCACGGTCACATAGCAGTGGTAGGTATCCTCACCGGCTGCGATCTCATCCAGAACGGCCTGCGTCGCTTCCACCGCCGTAGTCTTACCTTCCCGGATCGCCTTCGCCAGCTCTACTGCTGTCAGGGATAAAATATCCATATCCATTCTCCTTTTTTAACACCCTAATCAAAAGTCCTTGGTACCACAAACATGTTGTCCTTCTCGCCGGGTGCATTGGCCAGTGTCTGTTCACTCTCATCCCCATTGGTCACCACATCCTCACGGAAGACATTCTGAACCGGGAATACATGGGACATAGGTTCCACACCGGTAGTATCCAGTTCGCCTAGTTTGTCGATATAGTCCAGCATTCTTCCCATATCCTTTTTCGCTGCTTCCTTCTCTTCGTCAGAAAGCTCGAGTTTTGCCAGAATGCCTACATATTCTATGGTCTCGTCACTGATCACGTTCGCCATACTAATTTCCATTCCTTTCCTGTTCTTTCCGCACTAATCTCTCACTTTAATGTGTACCTCACGCAGCTGCTGCTCCGTCACTTCGCCGGGAGCCCCGCACATCAGATCCTGTGCATTGCCGTTCATGGGGAAAGCAATCACCTCACGGATGTTATCCTCGTTCCGAAGCAGCATGATCATACGATCCACACCGGGAGCCATTCCCGCATGAGGGGGTGCTCCGAACTGGAACGCCTGATACAGTGCTCCAAACTTGGTCTTTAATGTCTCTTCGTCATAACCTGCGATGGCGAAAGCTTTTTTCATGATCTCGATGTCATGGTTACGTACTGCGCCGGAGGACAGTTCCACGCCGTTGCATACGATGTCGTACTGATAAGCCAGGATCTCCAGCGGATCCATAGTATTCAATGCTTCCAGACCGCCCTGGGGCATAGAGAACGGATTGTGGGTGAATCCGATCTGCTTCGTCTCGGGATCCAGCTCAAACATCGGGAAATCGTTCACATAGCAGAAACGGTAAGCATCCTTCTCGATCAGATCCAGCTTCTCGCCCAGCTCGGTACGGATATGACCTGCATAGTAGTTCGCCTTATCCTCTTTGTCCGCAATGAAGAAGATGGTATCTCCGGCAGAAAGTCCTGCCATTTCTGCCAGTTCTCCCTTCATCTCTTCGGGGATAAATTTATCGATGGGGCCCTTGTAGCTCATATCCTCTGCCACTTCGAGATAACCAAGTCCACCCATACCAAGAGAAGTCGCAAAGCTTAACAGCTTCTCATGGAAGCCTTTGGACATCTCCGCATGTACTTTGATGGCACGGACGGTTCTGCCGATAAAAGGTTTAAACGTACATCTCTGGAAAAACTCCGTCACATCCATAATTCTCAAAGGATTGCGCAGATCCGGCTTGTCACAGCCGAACTCCAGCATTGCCTGTTTGTAACTGATGATGGGGAACGGTGTCTCGGTGATCCTGCTGCCTTCGGGAGCAAACTTTACAAAGGTATCATGCAATACTTCCTCACCGACCTTGAAGACATCCTCCTGAGTCACGAAGCTCATCTCGAAATCCAGCTGATAGAACTCTCCGGGAGATCTGTCTGCTCTGGCATCCTCATCACGGAAGCAGGGAGCGATCTGGAAATACTTATCGAAGCCGGAAGCCATGAGCAGCTGCTTATATTGCTGCGGTGCCTGGGGCAGCGCATAGAATTTTCCTTTAAATTTTCTGCTGGGAACAATATAGTCTCTGGCGCCCTCGGGAGAAGAAGCACATAGGATCGGGGTCTGAATCTCCAAAAATCCCATGTCCGTCATCTTCTGGCGCAGATAACTGATCACCTTGGAACGAAATACAATGTTGTCCTTTACTTTTGCATTTCTAAGGTCAAGATAACGATATTTTAATCTCACATCTTCCCGGATCTCTTTAGACGTCTGGATCTCGAAAGGAAGCTGTTTATATACTCTTCCCAACACATCGATCTTGTGTGCTTCCAGTTCGATGGTGCCGGAAGGAATCTTCGGGTTGTAGGTTTCTTCGTCTCTGTGCTCCATGAGACCGGTTATGGACAGGCACATTTCCTTGGTGATGCCCTTTAAAAGCTCCGGCTTACGGATGACCACCTGTAATACACCATACATATCCCGCAGATCGATAAAGGATACGCCGCCGTGGTCACGGATGTTCTCCACCCAGCCTGCCACCTGCAAAGTCTGTCCGATCTGCTGTTCACTGATCTCTTTCATTGTTAAATCTCTGTACATATCGCACCTCCTGTTATATAGTGTCCCGAATGTGCGCTCCCTGTACAGCTTATTTTTGAATACAAAAAGCCCCGGGACATGTTAAAACATATCCCGGGACGAATCATCTAATCCGTGGTACCACCCGAATTGACAGGCGCCTTTGCCTATCCACTCTTGTCACTTAACGCGTGCAACGTGTCATCCTAGCTGCATGTGATATTCTGCAGTTCAGATCACCTGCTCCGGAGTGTTCCCTTCGCCAGCTTTCGCAAACAGCGCTCTCAGTCGGTGACGCTGTATTCCTGTCGTTTCCCTTGGCAAGAGTCTCTTTCATAGCATTTACAAATTAGTTTTTCAACTTAGGTTTATAATATGCGCACGAAAGAAATCTGTCAAGAACTTTTTTCATCCATTCAGCGAATGGCGCGGGCTGAACGGAAGGTTAATTACATGCATTCTTGAACTGATTCCAGATCTCCGCATGCAGATCCTCTGCCTCCTGGGAGATATTCTGCACGATCTCGCCCTCCGCAGCATCTTCCGGCAATACGATCATTTTCTTCATATCGTCAGAAATGTACTCTTCCGCGGCTTTATTTGTGCAGTAATAGCCGATATATTCAAAGCATTTTGCCGCATTTTCCGGTTGGTTGATATAATCTAAAAATGCATATGCCGCATCTGCATTGGGTGCCTTCGCAGGAACAAACCCTGCCATGATACCGAATCCGAGACCTTCCTTCGGATATACTACCTCCAGGTCCGGTCTGGCCTGCAGTGCCGTGGACACCTGGGAAGTGTACAGAAATGCCGCTGCGACTTCCCCGCTGATCAGATAATCCTGCGTATTATTGTCATTGATCACACGGATGTTGGGAGCCAGTGTCAGCAGTTTATCTCCCGCTGCCCGGATCACATCCAGGTCCTCTGTGTTAAAGGATTCTCCCATGGTCTTTAGGGTAATTCCATCAATGACACGGTAATTTGCAGTCAGTGCCACATTGTTTTCCAATTCCGGATTCCACAGATCTTCATATCCCGTAATCTTCACATCCGTCAGTCCCGGATCGTATACGATCAAAGGAATGCCCGCTCCGTAGGGCACAGTGTATTCATTCTGCGGATCATAGAACTGTGACATAAACACCGGATTCAGATTATCATAGCCGCTGATCCTGGATGTATCCAGCTTCTGCACCAGTCCCTCCTGTATCGCAAGTTCAATGATATAATCATCCGCAATGACCAGATCGTAATCACCGCCCTTGGTCTCCTCCAGCTTTGCCAGCATATCTTCATCATAATCAAAGTTGGAATAATTGATCCGGATACCGGTCTCTTTTTCAAAACCGTCCAGGATCTCCTGAGGGAACATGCCATCCCAGGTATAGAGATTCAGTTCTCCCTTGTCTTCTTTCCCGCCTGCTCCACAGCCGGTAAACAGCGTGACCAGCATGGTCGCTGCCAACAGCATTGCCAGCTTTTTCTTCATAATCTCCTCCTTCGATGCAGATTTTCTACATCCGCTTCTATTTTCCCATGATGATTATGGGAATACACTCCCGCCAGGAACAACAATATCACAAGCAGCATGACTGTTGCAAGTGCGTTGATCTCCGGTGTCACACCGGTCTTCAATTTCGTATAGATCTTCACCGGCAGAGTATTGACCTTCGGTCCGGTGACAAATATGCTGATCACCACATCATCAAAAGACATGGCAAATGCCAGCAGTACTCCCGACAGGATCGCCGGCAGGATCTGCGGAAGTATCACGTCCCGGAATACCTGCCATTTCGACGCTCCCAGGTCCAAGGCCGCTTCTTCCAGGGAATGGTCCATTCCCACCAGCCTCGCCCTTACCATCGTAAAAATATACGGCACACAAAATGTAGTATGGGCGATCACCAACGTGACCATACCGAATGGCAGACCCATCAGAGAAAATACGGACAAAAATACCATACCCAGAATGATCTCCGGGATCATGATCGGCAGGGTAGACACATAAGCCACAGCCTCATTCAGTTTTCTCTTCCTGCGACTCATCCCCAGTGCCCCCGAAGTACCGATCAGCACAGCGAAGGTACAACTGAGCACCGCCAGAATCAGGCTGCCCGCCAGGGCTTCTCCCAGATCTCTGTCCCGGAATAATTCCCGGTACCACTTCAGGGAAAAGCCTTCCCACACAGAGGTCAGTTTGGAGGCATTAAAAGAATACACCACTGTTAACAGGATCGGAATATAGGTCAGGATCGTGATCACAGCCACATAAATAAAGGGCCATTTTTTCTTCTTCATACTTACAGCATCCCTTCTAACTGCGAGGTTCCGGTAATCTTACGATACAGGCGGATCATCACGGAAGTCAGTACCATCAATACAGCTGACAGTGCCGCCGCAAAAGGCTGGTTACGTCCCTTGGTGATCTGCTCCTGGATCACACTTCCCACCAGAACGATCTTATTGCCTCCCAGAATATCCGCGATGAAGAACAGACCCATGGATGGGATAAAAGAAAGAACCACTCCGGACAAAAGTCCAGGCAGGGTCAGCCGGAAGCTGACTGTCCAAAACGCTTTCCATGAGGATGCTCCCAGATCCCTGGAGGCTTCCACCAGAGAATGATCCAGTTTCTCCGCACTGGAATACACTGCCAGGATCATAAAAGGCAGCAGAGCATATACCATGCCCACTACGACTGCCGGATAAGTGTAGAGCAGCTTTAACGGCTGATCCGTCAGATGCAGTCCCATCAAAATCTTATCCAATACGCCGTTACTGCGGAACACGATGATCCAGCCATACAGGCGGATCAGCCCACTGGTCCAGAACGGGATCATGATAAGCAGCAGCATTCTGCGCTTCCATACTGCATTCATCTGTGCCATAAAATACCCATACGGGTAGCCGATCAGCGCCACGAGCAGTGTGGACGTGAATGCCAGCTTCAGAGATTGCAGAAAAGTATTCAGGTACAACGGTTCCAATATGCGTTTGTAATTATCCAGTGTAAATGTAAAATCCACACCCCAGACCTGCGCACGCTGTAAAAAGCTCAGCAGGAACATATACAGGATCGGCAACGCCACGAACAGCACAGTGAACACATACATAGGTATGAGCAGTCCTATATTCCCGGCATCCCGCCTGCCACTACTTTTTTTCGTCTTCATCATTATCTATTACCTTCACAGCATTTTTCGCATCCCAGCCGATCTTTACCGTCTGTCCCGGCTGCAGATTATGATCGATCCCATAGCGGCTGGCTGTCAGAAGCTGTCCGTCAGGCAAGCGGAACAGGATCCGCAGTTGTCCGCCGGCAAAGCTTTTTTCCACCACGGACGCCTCATGGACACAGCCCTCTTCCCCATTCATCAGAATATTCTCCGTACGGATCGCCAGCGTCTCGGATCCCAGATGCAGAATATTCGCATTGCCTACAAAATCCGCCACATAGCTGGTCCTGGGCTGATAGTATACCTCATTCGGAGTCCCCAACTGCTCCAGTACTCCTTCGTGCATGACACCGATGCGGTCCGACATATTAATGGCTTCTTCCTGATCATGGGTAATATAAATAAACGTGATACCCAGCTGTTTCTGCAGCCGCTTCAGTTCCAGCTGCATCTGCCTGCGCAGTTTCAGATCCAGTGCACCCAGCGGCTCATCTAACAGCAATACTTTCGGTTCGTTGATCACAGCTCTTGCGATGGCAATCCGCTGCCTCTGGCCACCGGACAGCTGATCCGGCATACGTTTCCCGTATTCTTCCAGCTGTACCAGCCGCAGGGCCTGCTTCACCCGTTCTGCGATCTCTGCTTTCGGCACTTTACGGATCTTCAGTCCGTATCCTACATTATCCGCCACATTCATATGCGGAAACAATGCGTAATTTTGGAAAACCGTATTTACGTCCCGCTTATTGGGTTCCCAGTCCGTAATGTCTCTTCCCTCCAGGATCACACTTCCGGAATCCGGCAGCTCCAGTCCCGCAATGATCCGGAGTGTGGTGGTCTTGCCGCATCCGGAGGCTCCTAACAGCGTAATAAACTCGCCCTGTGCCACCTCCAGGTCCACTCCCTTTAATACTTCCGTATGATCAAAAGATTTCCGGATCTGCTGCAGTTTCAATATACTTTCGCCCATGCTCCGGCTCCTTCCTTATTCCATCTATCTTAATCTATCTAATCTGTGCAGACTGTTCCGCCTGTCCTTATCTGATCCATCCCCAGCATAATCCCAGGAATTCCGCAAGATAATACATGCCCCTCAGCCATACCAGCATCGCACAGCTGTAATACATCCAGGCATTTTCCTTCTGCCTGTCCACCGCTTTTCCCGCCATAGACAATATCACGCAGAGCAACAGTGCCATTGTTCCAAAGCTTGCTCTGTCCGGATAATGGGGCGACAATATCATTGCTCCCCACGACAGCAGTGCTCCCAGCAAAAGCAGTCCGTTATCTCTTCCTATTTTTTCTTTTAAAATCCCCTTGCATATCACAAGGGCAACCGCCGTAAGCAGCAACGTGGAAAACAGATATTCCAATGCTCCTCTTGCCTCGCTGTAGCAGCGCAGATAGAGGTTCCACAGTATTCCCCGGGTGCTCTCCGCCGTCTCCCCGCTGCGGACAAAATTCCCCGGTGCCACGATCATCAGAATGCTTCCCGCGAGGCAGCTGATATTTCCCAGATACATCCATGCCGGAATCTTTTTTTGTTCTCTGCGGCGGAGTAGCATTACCACCAGGCTTAAGATCCAGACCGTCGGCCCCATATTTTCATTGCTCCAGCCAGCGATCAGTCCCAGTGGAAGGATCCAGACTGTGATCCCCCACAGATTCTTCTCCTCATATTTCAGATAGCAGAGCAGAAACGCCAGGATAAATCCTGTCATGTACAGATAATTCGCTGCACCCGCTTCCCAGAACATGCTCATTTTCCAGTTGGCATTCAGTCCAAACAGCATTCCCAGTGCCGCAAAATAATAGGGCATACGAACTCTGCCGGCAGCCTGGCAGATCAGCCACGCCAGTATAAACGTCATTGCCGTGTTCAGAATATCCGCCCAGCTCTCACCGGTTAACAGGATCATCTGCAGCAGCGCGTGAGCCATGCTTCTGCCGCCCCAGTTAAAATAATGCCAGATCTGCGCATGGACAATATCCCCGAGATTGCGGATCGGTGTATCCGCATACAACAACGTGGAATACCATTCATCGTCCATCATAAAATCAATCTCATAATTGACCCGCCATACAATAATCCCTGTCAGCAGGATCAATGCAAGACTGCTCCATTGTATGATCTTTTTCTGTTTTTCCCACATGTTTTCCCTGCTCCTTTTATGGCAAAAAGCGGCTGTTTCTCTCTAAGCAGCCGCACATACTTCACCTATGGATAAATTGTCTGCTATCCCCAACAGCCTACAGACGGATCTTCTTCAGTCGGTCCACTGCCTCTACGGTATTCTCGTAGCTTCCGAAAGCCGTCAGGCGGAAGTAATGCTCACCGCTTGGTCCGAATCCGGATCCGGGGGTACCTACCACGTTGACATTCTCTAACAGATAATCGAAGAACTCCCAGCTGGTCATGCCGTTCGGCGCCTTCAGCCAGATATAGGGAGCGTTCACACCGCCGGATACGGTAAATCCCGCTTCTTTTAAGCCGTTCAGGATATAATGTGCGTTGTTCATGTAATAAGCAACCTGCTCCTTCAGCTGTGCCTTACCTGCCGCAGAATATACGGCTTCACCGGCACGCTGTACGATGTAGGGTGCTCCGTTGTATTTGGTGCCGTGTCTTCTCGCCCACAGTGCATGGAGACTGACATCCCCGCTCTTTAAATCCTTGGGAATCACGGTAAAGCCCAGACGCACTCCGGTAAAGCCGGCATTTTTGGAGAAGGAACGGAATTCGATGGCACAGGTTCTGGCTCCTTCACATTCATAGATACTGTGAGGCACATCCGGCTCGGAAATATATGCTTCGTAAGCTGCATCATACAGAATGACAGCACCTACTTTATTGGCATAGTCCACCCATTCCTGCAGCTGTGCTTTGGTGATCGTGGCACCGGTAGGGTTGTTGGGGAAGCATAAATAAATCAGATCCGGGGTCTCCTTCGGCAGTTCCGGTGCGAAACCGTTCTCTGCCAGACAGGGCATATAGATCACATCACTCCAGGTCTCGGACTTCGGATCGTAAGTGCCGGTTCTGCCTGCCATGACGTTAGAATCCACGTATACAGGGTAAACAGGGTCACATACCGCGATCTTATTGTCCAGGCTGAAGATCTCCTGAATATTGCCACAGTCACATTTTGCTCCGTCGGATACAAAGATCTCGTCCGGTGCAATGTCGCAGCCTCTTGCCTTATAATCATTTTCGGCGATCGCATTGCGCAGGAACTCATAGCCAAGGTCGGGAGCGTAACCATGAAAAGTCTCCGCTTTTCCCATCTCATCCACCGCACCGTGCAGTGCATCAATGATGGCAGGTGCCAGAGGCTGCGTCACATCTCCGATTCCCAGACGGATGATCTTTTTGTCCGGGTGTGCTGCGGAATACGCATTTACCTTTTTACCGATGGTGGAAAATAAATAGCTTCCGGGAAGTTTTAAATAGTTGTCGTTTACTTTAAACATAGTACGTTCTCCTCTCTATTATCCTTAGTGCAGTATTGCTGTCACCTTGCTGTCGATTCAAAATCTGGTTTAGACGGAGTACGGGTCAACTTCGCCCTCAAATACGATCTTCGCAGGTCCGGTCATGTAGACCAGATTCGCTGTGCGGTCCCATTTGATGTGCAGTTCACCGCCTAATAGTTTAACAGTTATTTCCTCGTCCGTCAAACCATTTAACACGCATGCCACCGCCGTAGCGCAACATCCGGTACCGCAGGCAAGGGTCTCCCCGGTGCCTCTCTCCCAGACGCGCATGAATACATTTTTCCGGTCCAGAATCTCTACGAATTCGGTGTTCGTCCGGTTGGGGAAACAGGGATGGTGCTCGAACTTCGGACCGATTTTCTCGATATCCAGATCCTTTACCCCGTTCATAAATACAATGGCATGGGGATTGCCCATGGAGACACAGGTCATACGGTATTTCTCGCCGTCCACCGTAACCGGCGCATCCACTACAGCAGGTCCCACCGGGGTCTCCCGAGTAGCTTCTGCTATCACCGGTACCTCCATAGGTGCCAGGACCGGCTGTCCCATGTTCACCTGTACCATAGTTACATGCCCTCTGTCCGTGGCGGTCCTGCCTTCCACCGTGAGCTTTAAATATTTTATTTTACCGGCACTGACGATGGTAATGTCTTCCCGGTCTGTCAGTCCCTTATCATAGACGTATTTTGCCACGCAGCGGATACCATTGCCACACATCTCCGAGCGGCTGCCGTCCGCATTGTACATCTCCATCTCGAAATCCGCTTCCTCTGCCGGATTAATGAAGATCACACCGTCTCCGCCGATGCCGAAATGCCTATCACTTAACTTTCTTACGATCTCAGGCTTCTCCTGCGGTGAAAGCTTCTCCGTAAAGCCGTTGACATATACATAATCATTGCCACAGCCCTGCATTTTTGTAAATTTCATGTATTGCTGTTCCTCCTGTTGTTACTCTGTCATCATCGACAGCACCATCTGTGCCGTCTCCACCAGATTCGTCCCACTGTCCATACTGGTCTTCTGAAGATACCGGTGGGCTTCTTCTTCGGTCATATGATTTCTTGCCATCAAAAGCTCCTTGGCATCTTTGATCGCTTTTTCATCCGCTGCATTGCGGGTCTTCGGCTGCATGCGCCGTTTTCTTCTGCGGCGCTCCACGCCTTCTACCATCAGATTTACCGTATTGATCAGGTCCTGAACCTTTAACGGCATGGAGAGACATACGATGCCGTTGCCGTAGCATTCGCTGATCAGATTCCGAGATGCCATCAAAAGCATCTCGAAGCCCTCCGGCAGATCATCATGAAGTTCTGTATATATCATATCCGCCAGCTTATAACTGCAGATCACGATTCCGTCATTCAGTCCGTCCATCTGGCTGATTGCCTGGGTGCCCGTAGTACAGATACCCGTGACCTGGAAGCCGCTGCGTACCAGGATACTTTTGACGCCTTTGGCTTCCTCCAGCTTCGGCAGCACGACAATAATGTTCGTCATTCGCCCACCTCCTTTCTTCTGTGTTTTTACTCTTTCATTACAAAAGAAAGGATTTCATCAATACTTATACAGATACTCCTGAATCTCCCATTCAGATACCTGGGAGCGGTACTCATGCCATTCCTTGCGCTTGGCATCGATGTATTTTCCGGCAATATGCTCGCCTAAGACATCCTGGATAAAGGTATCCTTCTCCAGTTCTTCCACTGCCTCCAGCAAAGTGCCCGGCAGCTGGTCGATGTTCAGCTCTTTCCGCTCTTTGGCGGTCAGTGCAAAAATGTTCGCATTGATGCTCTCGGGGGGCAGGATCTTCTCCCGGATGCCCTGCAAGCCCGCGCTCAGGCAGACTGCCAGTGTCAGATAAGGGTTTGCTGCGGAATCGGGACTGCGCAGTTCGATACGGGTACCCTCTCCGTCTGCGGTAGCCGGAATACGGATCAGGGGGCTGCGGTTCGTTGTACTCCATGCGATGTAGACCGGCGCCTCGAAGCCGGGTACCAGGCGCTTATAGGAATTCACCAAAGGATTCGTGATCGCTGCCATTCCTTTGATATGCTTCATGATACCACCGATGAAATAATAGGCTTCCTTACTCAGTCCGTTGGGATCGGACGCATCCTGAAAAATATTTTTACCGTCTTTCTGCAGAGACATATTGATGTGCATACCGGAACCGTTGACGCCGAACTTCGGCTTCGGCATAAATGTTGCGTGCAGACCGTGGCGTCTTGCAATGGTACGCACCGCCATCTTGAACGTCATGATATTGTCCGCAGTATGTAACGCTTCATCGTATTTGAAATCGATCTCATGCTGTGCCGGAGCCATCTCATGATGGGATGCCTCGATGACGAATCCCATATCCTCCAGATTCATAACGATGTCACGACGGGCATTCTCACCGAAATCTAACGGTCCGATGTCGAAATATCCGGCCTGTTCGTGGGTGTTGGTCGTAGGCATGGTATTTTCATCGGTATTGAACAGGAAAAATTCACATTCGGGACCTACCTCGAACGTATATCCCATATCCTCAGCCTGCTGCACCGCACGCTTCAGCACATAACGGGGATCGCCTTCAAAAGGCTGGCCGTTGGGGCGATAGACATCACAGATCATACGTGCCACCTTGCCCTGCTGGGGTCTCCAGGGGAAGATCTCCAGCGTAGACAAATCCGGATACAGATACATATCGGATTCCTCGATCCGGGCGAAGCCGTCGATGGCGGAGCCGTCGAACATGCATTTATTGTTCAGTACACGATCCAGCTGACTGGCTGTCACTGCAATATTTTTCAGATTGCCAAACAGATCCGTGAACTGCAGACGGATGAATTCCACATCCTCTTCTTCCACAAGACGGATGATATCTTCCTTGGTATAATTGTTCATCGTTACCCTCGTTTCTGCGCCGCCTGTCTGCTCCTTTTCCACGGGGCGGACGCATCCGTGAAAAATACTTACACTAACTATAGCAATGCCTGTTTTGTCTTGTCAATGCGAAGTTCTCCTCATTTACGGTACTACGTGGGAGGTCCTGCGCATACTATTTATAAAGATCATCCCATCATTCCAAGGAGACCCAAGAATGAGTGCAAATACAAAGATCGTCGTACTTCGCAGAAAAGAACTGCTCTATACCGGAATCTTCGCCGCGCTGGGGGTGTTGTTCATCATATTACTGTTAATGCTGTTGTTGCCAGGCAAGGATACGGATGCCTCCTATGGGACACCGGACACTCCCGACAGCACCACCGAGACCGCTATGCCAGACAATGTAGCGGATACTTCTGCCGGAGCGGTCGCCGATACTTCCTCTGTGAACACCTCGAATACATATATCCCCGGAATCTATACTACAGAGCTGGTGCTGGGGAATGAAACCGTAAACGTGGAAGTCATCGTAAATGACCAGGCAATCACATCCGTAAGCCTCGCAGATCCGGATGAGACACTCATCACCATGTATCCACTGCTGGAGCCTACCATGGAATCCCTGAACGACCAGCTCTGTGAGATGCAGGATCCGGAGCAGGTCACCTATTCCGCAGAGACCAGATATACTTCACTGGTGCTTTTGGAAGCGGTGAAGGCATCCCTGGAGAAGGCAAAGCCTAAGGCTACGCCGGAAGCCACGGGCGCGCCGGATGCAACGAATGCACCGACAGCCTCTCCGAATGTACCGAAAGCGGATATCAATCCTGCGGCATAAGGGACTCATGTGCCGTGCATAAAATTCAGTACTAACGTAAAAAAGGGTGCATGCCTCCCGGCATGCACCCCATTGTGCGTTTTATTGTAATATTTTGTTTGCAACACTGGGTTTATTTTATACTATTTGTGGGGGAGATGCAAGGGAAAATTACTTCTCTTTTTTCTCTGTTATCAGCAGACATTTCGCACCTCACTTTCTACAATATTAAATCGTATAAATTCCGGGATCGCATTTGCAAGTGCCTTTTCTTTTATACGTTCATCTCCCGTCGCTGCATATGCCACTTCAACACCTGCAGAAAAATATAATTTTTCAAGCTTCTGGGAACGAATATCATTATAATTTGTACAAAGAGGTAAATCGTTCATCCTGGACAAGTAATCAATCATAGCCAGTAGATACATAGCTTCTCTGCACCATCTGCGTTCATAAAGCTTTCTTACTTCATCCGTCTCAAGTGTTTCGATAATAAAATCTATATCACCCATATCCTTTACATGATGGCATGTATTACTTTTAAATGTTTCAAACGAACATCTATAATCTATATTATCTGCACTATTATTTTCCAATATCGAGTCTACCGTTACATTAAGCACCTTGGCGATTTTATGCAGAGTTCCTGCCGTGCATTTATCAAGGTCTGCTTTTCCATTACAGATATCAGTAATTGTTGTCATTGCAACTCCGCTTTCCTTGCTCAAACGATACCTCGACATTTTTTCTTTTTCAAGTAAATCATTAATTATCATCTGCTTCCCTCCTATTTATTAATATATCGGTCAGCCGAACTATTGTCAACAATATTATTTACAATTAATATATCCGAGAATTTCTGGTTCAAAATGATTTTAATAAAATCTTTCTGAATAGGAAATCCTGCACAGATATTTTCCCATTAACATCTCGTCTTACGACTGGAAAAGGTTGCTCGTTTCTTTTTTCTTGCCTTTTTCTCATATATGTCCCATAATATTTTTATCAACATACAAAGGGTTTTCCCGCCTCAACACGGAGATTTCCATGAACATTTTATTTTACGATATGGGAAGTTACACGTATCAGGATACGCTGTATTATCTGAAGCAGCTTGGTCATACCTGTAAAACGATATATTATCACTTCCCCGATAAATTCCATGACGATTTTTTCTGTGACCGCTTTGAGAAGCAATTGCAGTCCGATTCCTACGATGCCGTCATGAGCATTAACTTCTTCCCACTGGTCGCAACGCTGTGCCATACACATCAGATTCCCTACCTGGCATGGTGCTACGACAGCCCGCTGGAGGAAAAACTGGAAGAATATTTTGCCTACGATACGAACCGGATCTTCCTGTTCGACCGCATCGAAGCCGAGCATTATCAAAGTCTCGGATATTCCCGGGTATATCACCTGCCCCTGGCCGTCAATACGGAACGCCTGGACAAACTGCAGTTTTCCCCTGCACAGATTCAAAAGCACCGCTGCGATGTCTCCTTTATCGGACATCTGTATGAATCTCCCCTGCAGGTATTGCTGTATTCCGCAGATGATTATATCAAGGGTTACATCGAGGGAATCCTCCAGGCTCAGCTGCGGGTATACGGATATTACTTCATTGACGAGTTGATCACCGACGACCTGCTGGATTCTGTGAATCAGTCTTTCCGGAAAATAGGGCAGACCACCCTGACTCTGAACCGCAGAGGGTTATCCTTTGCCATCGCCTCAGAGATTACGAATTTGGAGCGTTGTTTCCTGTTGGAGCAGATGGGGGAATTGTTCAACACCCATTTCTATACTACAAAACCTCACTCCTTAAGCGACCATGTGATCTCTCTCGGCCCGGTAAAATATATGGAGGAAATGCCCTGCGTCTTTCGGTCCAGCAAGCTGAACCTGAATCCCACCCTGAAAAGCATCCAGTCCGGTATTCCCCTGCGTGCCCTGGATATCATGGGATCGAAAGGCGTGCTACTGTCCAACTTCCAGCCGGAGCTCGTGGAATATTTCGAAGACGGTCAGGATCTCATCCTCTACAGCAGCATGGAAGAAGCCGTGGAGAAGGCTGCTTATTACCTGGAACACGACAATATCCGGGCACAAATTGCACAGAACGGGTATGAGAAAATAAAAGAAGAGTTTACCTATACTGATCGTATTCAAAAAATGCTGGAGACTATTTAAAATAGTCCCAGCATTTTTATGTAACGTAATGTTTCTAAACCAAATGGCATTCTGTCAATACTTTCTCCACCGCAGATCTCATAGCATTCTCTACTGTCTCCTCTGATCCCTGCAACGTCTTCAGATACGGAATATCCGGATAGTGTTCTCTTAAGTATGTCTCGTATTTCCTGTCTGCGCAGTAGAAAAACATGGAAAGACTCAGTTGCCTGGATAAGTATTTCTCATTCTGCAGGTTCTCATGCAACAAGAAGTTCACGAACTTGCTGTTGACCAGATTGTAGGAAATGCCGCCCATCAAAGTCGTCTGTTCAAACCCGACAAGATCAAACGTGATGATCAGGTCGAAGGTTTCCTTTGACAACAGTTCATAGGGATAGTCCCTTTCGGAATCACAGGTTGCGAATTGCACTACGTAATTCTGCCCAAGGGCATCCCGCAGCTTTTCTGCAACCTGTGTGGCTTTTGATGTAATCAATAGTATTTTTAGCATTATTTCCGCCCCTCTTTTGCCAGTGCATTATCCAACCATTTCTGCGATCTGTCTCTTTCCTGCTCTAACTTTTCATCCACAGCATCATAATGGATCTCTTCAAACATCGTATCCGTCATAGCCACATCTGTTTTCTGCAAAATACGCTCCGCAATCCCCGGCAGGTTCTCGAAGAACTGAAATCTGTCCGTCTGTCGGTTCACAATAGACAAAAATGTCTTGTGGAATATGATAGAAAAACAGGTCCCATGAAAAGAATCCGTCACGACGTAGTCTGCTTTTCGCAAATAGCAGAGCCATTCTTCCACATCCAGATCCACTCTCACATTTTCAAAATTCAGTACATGACGTCCCCAGTCTCTGACTTCCATGGCATTATCGATGATATAAACGATCTTCATTCCGTTTAACTGTGCCTGCAGTCTCTCACAGAATTTGCGTTTTTCCACCGTCGGGCTCAACAGATAAGCCACAATATACGGTTCCTCTTCCTCATCCAGTATCCCCGGATTCCACTGCCTGATCAGATCATCGTATTCCCTGTCTGTCAGTAAAAATACCGGATCCACGACCTGCTCTGCAGTCATCGTAAATCTTCAACCACTCGTACCTTATAATACTACCACATTCATGAGATAATTGCTCCAAATATTTTCGTGTCGATTGCGCGATTCGCGCAATTCGAGCGATTACTTAAGGAGGACTCTCATGAACA
>NZ_VUMU01000010.1 GCF_009695995.1 Waltera intestinalis | reverse complement strand
ATGTACCTTGACAATTTCATATACAAATGCGTACAGGACGTGTGGAATATGTGGAGCCACTATGCGGACACGCCAAGAGATACCTGCTTTCTTTTATAGAGAAGGTTCATACGAAGGAATACTGAAACTTGGTATTGAAGTTAAGGTAAGTAGCGAGAGATGTCTGGCAAAATGTGCAGCAGTTGCACGGGGCAAAGATACATATTTTTGATAATGATACTTCCGGAGAAATCCGGTCAATTTGGATGACGGTGCGATACCGATGTGGGCAGAGTAATGACCTGCCACCTGTATGGATTTTTTTGTTATCTGTTGATGAGAGATAGGAGCATGGGTTCCTGTTTGTCATGGGCAGATAAAGTGCTGCCTATAGAATTTGGAGGTGGATATTATAGAAAAGAAAAAGTTGCTGAGATACAGTATGCAATTGTCTATGTTAAGACAACTGTTGAGTATGAAGCTAATCAATGATTTTGAATATGAAAAAATAAAGAAACGATTGATGAGAGATTATGGAGTAGTATCCAATATTACAACTTGACGTACTGTGTGTATTGGAATATAATAATTATGCACACTATGGTGGGAACACAAAAGGAGAAAATATGGAAGTAGAAGTTATTAAAGCCAATAATCCATTTGACGAATCTTCCAAAGTAAGGAAGGTTGACCGCCTGAGAGTAGCTGCATATTGTCGTGTAAGCACAGATGATGAGGATCAGATAAAAAGTTATAATTCAATGGTTAAATACTACACTGATTTTATTCAAAATAATAAGCAATGGGTATTTGCAGGCGTGTATGCCGATAAAGCTATTACAGGAACAAAGGTGGATAAAAGAGAAGATTTTCAACGGTTGATACAAGACTGTATGGATGGTAAGATTGATATGGTCATTGCAAAAAGTCTTCCACGTTTCGCCAGAAATACATTGGACACATTAAAATATGTCAGAATGTTAAAGGAAAGAGGCATAGCAGTTTATTTTGAGGTGGAAAAGATAAACACCATGAAAGATGGCGAATTCCTTATGACTATATTAAGCTCTGTTGCACAGCAGGAAGTTGAGAATACTTCGGCTTATGTGAAAAAGGGCTTGAAGATGAAAATGAAACGTGGGGAGTTAGTCGGATTTCAAGGTTGTCTCGGTTATGATTATGATGTTGAAACAAAATCTCTTTCAATCAATGAAGAGGGTGCTGAAGTAGTAAGATATATCTTTGATAGGTATGTTGCTGGTGCAGGAAGTACCATGATTGCGAGAGAATTGAACGAGCAGGGAATAACAACCATAAAGGGAAATGATTGGACATCATCGAGTGTAATGGGAATTATCAACAATGAGAAATACAAAGGCGATATTTTGCTGGGAAAGACATTTACGGTCGATCCTATTTCAAAGAGAAGATTAGAAAATCTCGGAGAAGAAGATAGATTTTATATTAAAGATCACCATGAGCCGATTGTTTCAGAAGAAACATTTGCAAGAGCTCAGGAGATTAGAGAGCGTAGAAATGGTGGCAGAAAATCAGCAACACCGGGGAAAAGAGAAAAGTTTAGTAGACAATATGCCTTTAGCTGTATGTTGGAATGCGGATTCTGTGGTGCGAGCTTATCACGACGAAGCTGGCATAGTAGCTCAAAATATCAGAAAACGATATGGCAATGTGTAAAGTCTACAAAGCATGGCAAACGATATTGTCCGGATAGTAAGGGAATACCGGAACAGGTAATTGAGGAAGCCTTTATAGAGTCTTACAAAATGTTATGTGCTGATAATAAGGATGTATTAGAAGAGTTTATTACCAGAGTAGAGAAGACTTTGAGTGAAGATTCTGTTAGAGATAAATTGTCGAAGTTTCAAAAAAGTGCAGATAATCTTCAATCAAAGAGGAAAAGGCTTCTGGAGAAATATTTAGAAGGAATCGTTTCCCAAGATATTTATGAGGAAACAGATGTAGGCTATGAAAGAAAGCTATCTGACATCAAAGCAAATATAGCGATGTTAGAACAGCAAATGGAAGATGAGGTATCTCTAAAAAGACGAGTAGCAGATTTTAAGAAAGCACTATCACAAAAAGAAGTGCTGCAGGAGTTTGATAGAGGTATTTTTGAAAGTATTATAGAAAAAGTCATAGTCGGTGGCTATGATGAAGATGGAAACAAAGATCCCTATAAAATAACTTTCATATATAAAACAGGATTTAAGAATGAAATTGGAAACGCAAAGGAACGTTTCGACAAGTCTAAGAGCGTAGGGGACAAAGCTAAAGAATTGTGTTCCCATATCGTAGACGAGGTAAAAGATGTGTGTTCCTATGTTAGTGACAACACATGTGGAGACAGTATGTTTATTGTCCAAACTCCACGAAGCGAAGCATCATGTGAATGTGAGACTTGACATGGACGAGATGGATTTAACGGCGGCTGAGAGGCGCTAAAGGTCCAGGGGACCTTTGCCCAGCGCGGACCGAAGCGGAGCGTAGACAGGCTACTTATGAGGAGATAAAGAAGTATGTGGCAGAGCATAATGATGGGATGAAGGTATCTAATCTGTATATTGCACAGATAAAGCAGAAGCATGGAATTATAGAAAGAGAGAACTATAATAAGCCAAAATCTGAGAAGGGCGGACAGCCGGAATGCCCAAAAGAAATAGCGATTGAAGAGGCGTTGAAGTATTTTCAGATGATTCCAAGTGAATCATAGGCTAACTTGGCTTATCGGATGGAGAAAATTCAACTAATGTTATTGAGCCTTCGGACATTGGGAATAAAATCTGATGTTCGTAGGCTTTTTGTTCATGACAATAGAATGTTTGCGGAGCGTGCATTCTATTGTATACAGAAAAATTTTTCGCAGATATAATAAACATGACATATAGCTGTCGTGTTGAATCAGGTATAATATGTATGGAGTGTAAGAAACGATGAAAATAGATAGACTTATCGGTATATTGTCAATCTTACTGCAGGAAGAAAAGACAACGGCTCCTGAACTGGCAGAAAGATTTGAGGTATCTCGAAGGACAATAAATCGGGATATTGAAGACCTTTGTAAAGCAGGTATTCCTATAAAAACTGCACAGGGCACCGGTGGTGGTATCAGTATTATGGATGGATATCGTATGGACAGGACGATTTTGAGTTCCAAAGATATGCAGATGATTCTTGCGGGTTTGCGGAGTCTTGACAGTGTGAGCGGAAGCAGGTACTACAGTCAGCTGATGGAGGAAAAATCATGATTATCAGTGAAAGAATTTTTTGTGTGATGGAGCAGAAGAACATAACGCAGTTGGAACTTTCAAGAAGGACTGGGATTGCAACAAGTAACATCAGTGACTGGAAGAAGAAAAAGACGAATCCCAAAGCGGACTGTCTGTTGTCTATATGTGATGCATTGGAGATTACTCCCGAACAGCTTTTGACTGGAAAAGGAATTGATCCGGAATATAAAGATGCAGATATGGATTATGAAGTTACCAGGTCGGATATTAAGATTTTAAAGCAGATTCACAGCCTTGGAGATGCGCAGTATAAAAGATTGATGGCATATATGAAAGCCTTGCAGAAGTTGGAACAGATGGAGAACATGGTGGAGGAATAGAGATGGCAAATAAATATAGTTAGGGAAATTATTCACGCAAAAGGAATTGATATTGGGATTTACACGAAAGATTTTGAAAATGAATATATTTCGTTGACAGATATTGCAAAATATAGAAATGATAATGATCCCAGATTTGTCATTCAGAACTGGATGCGAAACAGAAATACAGTTGAGTTTTTGGCTGTTTGGGAAGAACTTCATAATCCAGATTTTAACCGTGTGCAATTCGAGGCGGTTAGAAGTGAGGCAGGATTAAACAGGTTTGTTATGACGTCAACCAAATGGATTGAACAGACCAATGCTATTGGAATAGTGTCAAAAGCAGGCAGATATGGTGGAGGAACTTATGCACATAGCGATATTGCAATGGCATTTGCTACATGGATTTCTCCGGAATTTCAACTGTATATTATGAAAGATTACCGCAGGTTAAAACAAGATGAAAATAGTCGATTTTCATTGGACTGGAACTTGAACAGGGCTTTATCAAAGGTGAACTACCGTATTCACACGGATGCGGTGAAGGAAAATTTGATTCCACCAGAGCTAACACCAGAACAGATTGCTTATACATATGCCAGTGAAGCAGATCTTTTAAATGTTGCGTTATTTGGTCAGACTGCAAAGCAATGGAAAAATAATAATCCGGGTAAAAAGGGGAATGTGCGTGATGATGCAAATTTTAATCAGTTGTTGGTGTTGGCAAATATGGAAAGTTATAATGCTATTTTAATTGAGCAGGGGAAACCTCAATCAGAAAGACTTATATTGCTTAGAAATTTGGCAATCAGGCAGATGGATACATTAGCCAGTATCAATCTGTCGGCAGTTTCGGCACTTCCTGGAGGTGATATGTAAATTGAAGAAAGAGAAAATTAAAGTATATTTATACACCCGTGTCTCGACAACCATGCAGATAGATGGCTATTCTCTGGATGCACAGAAGACAAAAATGAAAGCGTTCTGCGACTATAATGAATATGAAATTGCCGGTGAGTATGAGAGAGAAAAGATTCATCTATTATCAGGAATTTTGAAATGTCTTTTCTGCGGTGCGGGAATGTATGGCAACAAGTCTATTAAGAAACGCAAGGATGGAAGTATGCAGAACTAGAGAAAGAATGTGCAGATATGCAGGCTGGTCATACTAGATCAGCAAAATCTGTTTTTGCTGATATCCGCAAGGATTACAATTTATGATTTATGATATCGTGATTTCAGATCAGGCCGAGATAGACGGAGATACCGCCAAACTACAAACAGCCATTAAAAGTGTAAACGGTCAGATTAAAAGCACACAGCAGCAGTTGAAGGACGTGGACAAGTTATTAAAACTTGATCCAGAAAATACAGAGTTGCTTGAAAAGCAGATTTCAGATGTTGCAGAAAGTATGTAGTTTCTCTTGATGAACTTGATATGAGCCGAAATGGTATTAAGTACCGAAATATCTGCGATTTTCTCTTAGCCGAGGAATGGAACTAAACATTTTTATCTATCAAATTCATCTATAGTTTGATAAACTATATACGGAGCTTTTTCAGTTTTTTATTAGGCATTTTGGTGATTGTAATACGGCATCCCAGAAATAACCTGATCCCTTCGAGGATGGTCATATTCCCTGGATGACATTATGCGTAGTCCGGGTAATGAGGTCTATGCACTCAGATCCAGATTCCGTCCAATCACTGCGGCAGCATCGGCGGATTTTTTGTTCTGCTGATAAGGATTGCTCTCGTCATTGTAGCTGATCTTAGTCGTGGTGGTACCGCCGGCGGTGTAGACAGTGCCGCATTCGGGACATACCGCGGTCCGCAGGGATACTGTGGCGGAGAGAACTTTACCGTTGTTCTGTGCAGCTTTGTTGTAGGCATTGGTTACATGCTCCTGCTCATGGGCGCGCACCCTGGAAGCGGAAGCCTGCGGAGATATATGGGATGCAGATTTGAAAGAGACCATCTCATCGGAACCGTCCTGATATTTGCGGTTCTTGCAGGTCTCACATTCCGCGGGAGAAGATTTCCTGCCGGGCTTTTCCACATCGGATTTCCCGGGATTTACTACCATACCTTTCTCTTCGGGCCGTGCGGAAGATACCGCACCGGTAGAATAACCGTATCCGTAATTGCCGGTCAGACTATAATTAGTATAATTACCGATTCCGTAAATACCTGTCATGGGACTTCTCCTTTCTGCGTAATGTTTTGCTACTCTTCTATTTGCCCTCATTGTAGCACCTGTATCCGGTGAGGGCAAGTTAAGATCGCCGAAAAATCCGCTCAACTTCGGAAATTACCGAAGTCGTTCCCAAGATTACGATGGGATCCGGACAAGAATCAGCCAGAGTCAGTGCCTGTTGCACGGAATCTGTCCATATCGTGCCAATACCCTCTTCTGCCAATGACTCCTGCTGTTTTTGGGAAAAATGATAATGCGGATTCCCGGATTTGGTGAGAATGATTCGGTTCGCAACTTCCCTCATGGACCGGATCACCCCTGCGTAATCTTTATCCTCCGGAATTCCCACAATTACCGTACAATTCGAAATCCCCAGATGACGCAGAACTTCTTTTACATTTTCACAGCTGGCGGAATGGATGCACGCATCCAGCAGGATAAAAGGGTACGAACTTAGAATCTCCATCCGCCCCGGATGATGGATCGCAGACAGTTGGCGGCGAATTTGATTGCACATTGTATCTGAAAATATATCCGGAGCATTGGATTCCCGGCAAAGATCTGCCATGACATCCACGCACAAAGCCAGAGCCAGTGCGCAGTTTTTCGCCTGATGTTCTCCCAATAACGGAATCTGTAAATCAGGATAAATGTTATCTCCGATCACCACATCAAATAGCATACCGGAACAGGTATAGCGGATATTTTCTGCCTGAAAATCCCGACCGTATATTTTATAGGGAACCTGCATAGCCTCGGCACGGCGAACCAGAACCTCCAGTACTTCCGGCTCCTGCTCCGCAAAATAAACACACTTCTGCTCACCGGTGATAACGTGGGATTTATCTTCTGCAATGGCAGTCAGCGTATCTCCCAGCTCTCTTGTATGCTCTAAGAAAATCCGATTGATCACGGCATAATCGTGACGAATGTTGTTCACATCATCATATTTTGCCCCTTTGCCGCATTCAAATACATTGAAATCTGTATGTTTTTCCGAAAAATAAGTCAGTGCCAGGTCCGCCTGAATGCCCATGGGGCTGATACATACCGAATCCGGCAGATCGGAGGCAATGTCCAGAATCTCCGGCTGGATCTCTGCCATCAGACGGCAAAAGTCGGTTTCACTGATCATGGTATCATTGACGCGGAAGCGCTCTCTGAAATCCGTAATATGAGGACTGGTCATCAGTCCTACGGTAAAATTTGTCTGCAGGATCCGGGAGATCATATTGGCAACGGAGCCCTTTCCTTTGCTTCCGGTGACGACGACACAGGGAGCAATCGATTTCTGCCGGAGCAGAGATCTCGTCAGCTCAGGATGTCTTTTTCCGGCATCCTGAGCGGCATAGTCCTGATGTGTGGCAGCCCGCAGATAGGAAGCATAGACGAATTCTTCCGCCTCTTTCTGCGTAGTGAATTTATGAAATTCCAGTGGTGTTCCGGAAACATTATTCATAAAAATAAGCATACCTTTCCGTAACCTGCAATTTTATTGATACGATAGTATCGTATATTTTCGTACACTGTGCAGGTACAAATATGAGATGAGTTCCTTATGCAAAGTCTGATCGTATTGTTTCCATAACTTTTGCTGCAACATTAATACCGGAGGCTTTTTCAATGCCTTCCAGTCCCGGCATAACATTGATTTCGCAAAAATAGGGTTTTTCTCTGCCAAAAAGCAGATCAATTCCCAGAAAATCCAGTCCGGTCTGCTCGTAAATATCTGCGGCTATGGCACGGATGCCAGACGTGACAGGGTAAGGCTCTACCGAAGCGCCCAGAGCTACATTTGCACGGAAATCCCCCTGGGATCTGCGCTGCATACAGGCAACGGCTTCTCCGCGGATGCTGTAAAATCGCAGATCTCTGCCGTAGCTTTCCGAGATAAATTCTTCGAAGAGCCATTCCTTGGATGAAGGGTAGTTAAGAGAGAGTTCCTCATAAGAAGCTTTATCCCGGATGCAGACGATTTCCTCGCCCATGGAGCTTTCCAGTCCTTTACCGACAAAAGGAAGCCCCAGTTGTTCTACAATAGAAGAAAAAGGCAACAGTGAAGTTCCCAGAAGATATTTCGGGATCAGAAAGGCTTCGGAATGAAGCCTTCGTACCTGTTCAAATTTATTAATATAGATATTATAAGCAGTTAAAGGATTATAGCTTCGGGTGGCAAGTGCATTTATAGCATCCTTTTCCCGCCCCCATTTATAGCGGTTGATGACAAAATCCACGGGTTCCAGTATTTTACCATGATTTATAACACCATGCGGAGAGACCATAGTATCGTGGATCCCTACAATCCGCAGATCCATATCCAGGGCAGAAGCTTCCTGTACCAGACGATTGCAGGTATAAGCGTTGGTCATAGCATTATATTTTTCTATGATATATCCTCTGATAGGCATAAGGCACCTCGTAATTTCAGTATTCTCATGGTTAACATAGCAAAATGTAATCAAAATAGCAAGAAATATAGTTCTTCTATTGAAAAAGGAGCAATATCCTGCGTATAATAAGAGATATAAAAGCCTAAAGTACTACCACAGAATATATTAAGTAGAAACAAAAGAGGAGACATACAATGAAATTACTCGAAGAGCGCATTCGCAAAGACGGTACAGTAAAAGCAGGGAATGTATTAAAAGTAGATTCTTTTCTGAATCATCAGATGGACATTGATCTGTTCAATGAAATGGGAAAAGAGTGGGCGCGTCTGTTCGCAGACCGTAAGATTACGAAGATCCTGACTGTGGAGGCTTCCGGTATCGGCATCGCCTGTGTGGCAGCCCAGCATTTTCATGTGCCGGTGGTATTTGCAAAAAAGTCCCAGTCCGTAAATATTGACGGTGAAGTATATTCCACCAAGATCGAATCCTTTACGCATAAGAGAGTATATGACGTGATCGTCTCCAAAAAATTCCTGCATCCGGAAGATCATATTCTGATCATTGATGATTTCCTGGCCAACGGATGCGCACTGGAGGGTTTGATCGACATTGTCAATAAAGCGGGAGCTTCTGTAGAGGGTGTCGGCATTGCCGTTGAGAAGGGATTCCAGAAGGGCGGCGACCTGATCCGTTCCAAGGGTATCCGTGTAGAGTCGCTCGCTATTGTGGAAAGCATGGATGACAAGACCGGAGAGATCACATTTCGGTCTTGACAAAAAGTCAGACAAATGCTTATACTGACTAATGTTGAGAGAGTACAATAAAGGGGTCGTATGAAGGTGTCATACCCCCTTTTTGTGTTGACTCACCGGTTTATCTGCAGATCTGTGCCCGCGCTGCTACATGGATCTGTAACTAAGCAGCAGCGCAGAAAGAGGAGAATTATGAAAAAGAAAGTCGTAAGTTTACTCGCAGCTATGGCTCTCGCAGTTACTGCTCTGGCAGGATGCGGATCCAATAACGCAGCTACCACCGGCACAGATGCTGCAACTGTTGCAGCTACTACTGAGGCAGCAGCTACTACTGAAGCAGCTGGCGAAGCTGTCAGTGGTGTAAAGGCAGGTTTTATTTTCCTGCATGATGAGAACTCTACTTATGATCTGAACTTCCTGAACGGAGCAAAGGCAGCTTGTGAGAAGCTTGGCATTGAGTACATGACCAAGACCAACATTCCTGAAGGACAGGAAGCTTATGAAGCAGCTTGTGAGCTTGCTGATGCAGGCTGTAATTTCATTTTTGCAGACAGCTTTGGACATGAGGACTACATCATCGAGGCTGCTAAGGAGTATCCCGATGTTCAGTTCAGCCATGCAACAGGAACCAAGGCTCATACCGAGGGTCTGGACAACTTCCACAATGCATTTGCTTCCATCTATGATGGTCGTTACCTTGCAGGTATCGTTGCAGGCATGAAGCTGAATGAGATGATCGCTAATGGTGATATTACCGAGGATCAGGCTAAGATGGGTTATGTAGGTGCTTATACTTATGCAGAAGTTATGTCCGGTTATACATCCTTCTTCCTGGGCGCTCGTTCCGTATGCCCCAGCGTTACCATGGATGTAACCTTTACCGGTTCCTGGTACGATGAGACCGCTGAGAAGGAAGCAGCTAACAAGCTGATCGAGGGCGGATGTGTACTGATCAGCCAGCATGCAGACTCCATGGGTGCGCCTACCGCATGTGAGACCGCAGGTGTTCCCAATGTATCTTACAACGGAAGCACTGAGGCAGCCTGCCCCAATACCTTCCTGGTATCTTCCAGAGTTAACTGGGAGCCTTACTTTGAGTATGCTATTAAATGTGTAGCAGATGGAACTCCTATCAATACCGATTGGTGTGGTACTCTGGAGACCGGCTCTGTAGAGCTGAGCGATCTTGGTGCTGCTGTAGCAGAAGGTACCGCAGAAGCAGTAGAAGCTGCAAAGGCTGATCTGATCGCAGGCAAGACTCATGTATATGATATCACCACCTTTACTGTAGACGGCAAGACCCTGGACAGCTATGAAGCTGATATCGATACCGATCCTGATTATACTCCCGACCATGAGGTAGTAAGTGACGGATACTTCCATGAGTCCGATGTTGCATTCCGTTCCGCTCCTTACTTTAATGTAAGAATTGATGGAATCAACCTGTTGGATGAGCAGTATTAATTGACTTATTGAAATAGCCCGGACGGCGCAGCGTTTATCGCCGCGCCGCCCTTTTTCTACCTTATGGATCTTTTGTTTGTTGTGGATGGATGAGGTAGAAAAGGGGCGGCCAGTGTGCTTATGCCAGGTATTAGAAGACCTGAAAATTGCAGGTCGTGGATAAATTGGAAAGGTGACTAGGATGGAAAAAGAGACAAAAGTAGCTGCGGTTTCGATGAAAAACATTACCAAGACTTTTGGATCCGTGATTGCCAATGATAAGGTAAATCTGGATATCTATAAGGGTGAGATATTATCACTGCTTGGGGAAAACGGCAGCGGTAAGACGACACTGATGAATATGCTCTCCGGTATTTATTTTCCGGATGAGGGACAGATCTTTATTAACGGTAAGGAAGAGGTCATCAAATCCCCCAAGGATGCGTTACGGCTGGGAATCGGTATGGTGCATCAGCATTTTAAGCTGATCGATGTACTTTCCGCTACCGAGAATATCATCCTGGGTCTGGAAGGCAGGCTTAATATCAAGGAGGCTTCCCGTAAAATAGAGGAGATCTGTGACAAATACGGTTTTGAAGTAGATCCGAAGCAGAAAATCTATGATATGACGGTATCCCAGAAGCAGACCGTAGAGATTGTAAAGGTGCTGTATCGTGGTGCGGATATACTGATCCTGGATGAGCCTACCGCTGTACTGACACCGCAGGAGACAGAGAAGCTCTTTAACGTTCTCCGGAAAATGAGAGATGACGGCAAGGCTATTGTCATTATTACCCATAAAATGCATGAAGTGGAATCTCTGTCCGACAGGGTGGCTGTGCTTCGTAACGGTCAGTATTTTGGAAGCATGCTGACAAAGGATACCACCGTTACGGAAATGACCAATATGATGGTGGGACATGCGGTTACTTTGAATATTGTCAGACCGGAACCTGTGAATCCGAAGCCCCGTATCGAAGTACAGGGACTGACTGTACGTAACGAAGAAGGTATCGTTAAGCTCAAGGACGTCTCCTTTACCGCCAACAGTGGTGAGATCCTGGGAATCGCCGGTATCTCCGGCTGTGGACAGAAGGAGCTTTTGGAAGCCATTGCAGGTCTGCAGGTAACAGAAGCCGGCACGATCAGTTATGTGGAAGATGATGGAAGTAAGGAAATGCTGATCGGCAAGGATCCGTTGAAGATCGCAGAGATGGGTGTATCACTTTCTTTTGTACCGGAGGATCGTCTTGGCATGGGCCTGGTAGGCAATATGGATCTAACCGATAATATGATGTTACGTTCCTTCCGACAGGGACATACACCGTTTACGAACCGAAAGCCTTCCAAACAGCTTGCAACTGATGTGGTAGAAAATCTGGAGGTTGTAACCCCGGGTATCACCACTCCGGTACGCAGATTGTCCGGTGGTAATGTACAGAAGGTTCTCGTTGGAAGAGAGATTGCGTCTGCACCTACCGTACTGTTGACGGCTTATGCGGTACGTGGACTGGATATTAATTCTTCGTATACTATATATGACCTGATCAATGAACAGAAGAAAAAGGGCGTTGCCGTGATTTTCGTAGGTGAGGATCTGGATGTGCTGATGGAGCTGTCCGACCGTATCATGGTATTGTGCGGCGGAGAAGTGAGCGGTATTCTGGATGCGAGAAAGACAGACAAAAATGAGGTCGGTATGCTGATGACCAGAGTAGGAGGCAAAGAACATGAAGGAAAAGAATAAAGAGCCTTTGTTTCATATCGTAAAAAGAGATGCGCTTCCCTGGTATAAATCTCTGGGTATTCGATTTTTGGCAATCCTGCTGGCACTGATCCTGTGCGGTATCATTACGACGATCACCACGGGAATCAATCCTTTACAGGTATATCAGTCCATCGTTCTGGGTGCTTTCGGATCCGTCCGCAAGACCTGGGTCACTTTTCAGAATATAGCGATCCTGCTTTTGATCGCATTGGCATTGACTCCGGCATTTAAGATGAAATTCTGGAATATCGGCGGTGAGGGACAGGTGCTGATCGGTGGGCTGGTAGCAGCAGCCAGTATGATCTGTCTGGGAGATAAGCTTCCGAACGCAGTTGTGATCCTGTGCATGATCGTGGCAAGTCTGGCAGCAGGAGCCATCTGGGGCTTCATTCCCGCATTTTTCAAGGCGAAATGGAATACCAATGAGACGCTGTCTACGCTGATGATGAACTACATAGCTACTCAGTTGGTGGCATTTTATACGATAGTATGGGAGGTTCCCAAGGGATCCGGTAAGATCGGTATCATCAACCAGAACACCAATGTGGGCTGGCTACCGCAGATCTTCGGTTCCAAATATCTGTTAAGTATTGTAGTGGCAGTAGTGATCACGATATTTATGTATGTATATTTGAACTACAGTAAGCAGGGATATGAGATCTCTGTTGTGGGTGAGAGCGAAAATACTGCAAAATATGTGGGTATCAAGGTAGAAAAAGTCATTATCCGTACCATGCTGTTGTCCGGTGCTCTCTGCGGACTGGTAGGCCTGCTTCTGGTAGGAGGCATCAATCATACTGTGACTACCACGATTGCAGGTGGACAGGGATTTACCGCTGTACTGGTATCCTGGATGTCCAAGTTCAATCCTCTGACCATGGTATTCTCCAGCTTCCTGATCATATTCATGAATCGCGGAGCCAGTGAGATCTCTACCAATTTCGGATTGAATCATTCTTATTCCGATATTCTGACAGGTATTATCCTGTTCTTTATCATCGGCTGTGAGTTCTTCATTACTTACAGACTGCAGTTCCGTAAAAAAGCAGAAAAGGAGGAACAGTAAGCATGTGGTCATTTTTACTTGCATTTATTCCGAGAGCAATCGTACAGGGAATTCCTCTGTTATACGGGAGTACCGGTGAGATCATCACGGAGAAGTCCGGTAATCTGAATCTGGGAATCCCCGGCGTCATGTATGTGGGAGGTATCTGTGGTGTCATCGGATCTTTCTTCTATGAGAGATCAGCAGGAGACGCGGCGAACATGAATGGGTTTCTTGCCATTGCGATTCCGATGCTCTGCTGCTTGTTAGGATCCCTGTTGATGGGATTGCTGTACTGCTTCCTGACTGTCACCCTGCGGGCGAACCAGAACGTGACCGGTCTGGCAATGACCACCTTCGGTGTTGGCTTCGGTAACTTCTTCGGCGGATCCCTGATCAAGCTGGTAAACAGTGATGTACCTTCCATTGCACTGTCTGCTACCAGCAGTTATTTCAGTAAGTCGCTTCCTTTTGCGGGAAAATTTGGCTGGTTTGGTAAGCTGTTTTTATCCTATGGATTCCTGGCTTATTTGGCAGTGATCATTGCGTTTGCGGCATCGTATGTTCTGAGTCATACCAGAACCGGACTGCACTTAAGAGCAGTCGGTGAGGGTCCCAATACCGCAGATGCAGCCGGTATCAACGTATCCCGGTACAAATACATCGCTACCTGCGTGGGATGTATGATCGCAGGTCTGGGCGGACTGTACTATGTAATGGATTATGCCTGCGGTGTCTGGTCCAACGATGCGTTCGGTGACAGAGGCTGGCTTGCCATTGCACTGGTCATCTTCACTATCTGGAGACCGAATATCAGCGTATTTGCTTCTTTCCTGTTCGGTGGTCTGTATATTCTGTATCTGTATCTGCCCACCGGTATCGAGCATATGGAGTACCAGGAGCTGTATAAGATGATCCCTTATGTCGTGACCTTACTGGTACTGGTCATTACCAGTATGCGGAGCAAGAGAGAGAATCAGCCCCCCGCAAGTCTGGGACTGGCGTACTTCAGAGAAGAGAGATAATAACTGCAGAAAACATCCCTCTTGCAAATTCAGAGTCTTTATCATAAAATGAGTGTACCTTACAAAGGAGGTGCTTACGATGAACCTTGTAATTACTATCAGCCGAAGATTCGGAACAGGAGCCAGTCTGATCGCACAGGAGCTGTCTGAGAAGCTGGGAGTGCCGGTATATGATAAGGCGTACATAGAGCATGAACTGGATGGTGACAGTTATGCTACGGAAGCGGAGGTCATTAAGGGTCTGGCAGAACATCCCTGTATTATTCTGGGACGCTGTGCATCTGAGATCCTGAAGGATCAGCCGAATGTATTTAACGTGTATGTGTGCGCGGATAAGGAAGATCGTATTGAACGTATCATGAAGAAGGAAAGCCTTCCCCACGATGAGGCAAAAGAAATGCTTGAGAAAAATGATGCGGAGCGCGCCGACTATTATTATGAAAATACCGGTAAAGTGTGGGGTGATGTGAATAATTATCATATGATCCTCGATACCACCAAACTGGGAATCGAAAATTGTGCGGATATCCTGATCCGGTATTTTGAAAGAGTGGAAATTATTTGACAGCCCGGAATGCGAATGGGCGTTACGATTTCGAGAGTATACAGTACGAAGAAATCGTTTAGGATATAAATGGAGAATAGACTATAAACAGATGCCCGACACGGACATCTGTTTTTTTGTGAAAAACATTTTAAACACAGTAATAAAATTAATCAATTATACAACATTATAAAATTAAAAGTATGGTTTTAAATATAACAAAAAATGATATATACAATTGAAAATTTTAATCAAATAATAAAAAGGAATAATCACTGAATAAAATAGCCTTTTTCTTGAATTTATAGGTATATGACAAAAATGTCACATTAAAATACATCAATTAATAAGATAAGAATATATCTTGCTTACAGAAATTATGAGTGTTAAGATAATGCAATCAGATAAGTGAAAATAGTAAAAACAGCAGGTTTTGAAAATAAAAAGTAATCATACGGCAGGAGGATTTCCATGAACAGCGCAGACATTGCAGCAAAATATCAGAAAACTTATTTTATGCCCCCCGAGGTGACCTACGACTGGGTAAAAAAGGACAGTATTACCAAGCCCCCTATCTGGTGCAGCGTTGACTTAAGAGACGGCAACCAGGCATTGATCGATCCCATGAGTCTGGAAGATAAGCTGGAATTCTTCAAGATGTTGGTAAAGATCGGTTTCAAGGAGATCGAGGTTGGTTTTCCCGCTTCCTCCGATACGGAGTACAATTTTATCCGTGCATTAATTGAGCGCGACATGATCCCGGAGGATGTGACTATTCAGGTATTGACGCAGGCGAGAGAGCATATCATCCGCAAGACCTTCGAAGCAGTCAAGGGTGCGCCCCACGCAGTGATCCATCTGTATAATTCTACTTCCGTAGAGCAGAGAGAACAGGTATTTAAGAAGGACAAGGAAGCTATTAAGAAGCTGGCGGTAGACGGTGCCCGGATGTTAAAGAATCTGGCAGATGAGACCGAAGGTAACTTCACCTTTGAGTACAGTCCGGAGAGCTTTTCCCAGACAGAGGTGGATTATGCGCTGGAAGTCTGCAATGCGGTACTGGAGGTATGGAAACCCACCGCTGATCGCAAGGCTATCATCAATCTGCCTACCACCGTACAGGTGGCAATGCCCCATGTATTTGCCTGTCAGGTAGAATATATGCACAAGCATTTGAAATATCGTGATAATGTAGTACTCAGCGTACATCCCCATAACGACAGAGGCTGCGGTATCAGCGATGCGGAGTTCGGCGTACTGGCCGGAGCAGATCGTGTGGAAGGTACTTTGTTCGGCAATGGCGAACGTACCGGTAATGTGGATCTGGTAACCGTTGCACTGAACATGATGTGCCACGGTGTGGACAGCGGACTGGATTTCTCTCATATTATGGAGATCCGTGAAGCTTATGAGAATTTCACCGGTATGAAGGTGCATGAGAGAGTTCCTTATGCGGGAGATCTGGTATTTACCGCATTTTCAGGTTCCCATCAGGATGCCATCAGTAAAGGTATGGCATGGCAGAAGGAAGGCAGGACCGGCAAGCGCTGGGACATTCCCTATCTGCCTATCGATCCTGCGGATGTGGGAAGAGAGTACGAATCCGATGTTATCCGTATCAACAGTGTATCCGGTAAGGGCGGCGTAGCATTCGTATTGAAACAGCAGTTTGGTTTCTCACTGCCTGCAGCCATGAAGGAAGAAGTCGGCTACCTGGTAAAGGGTATCTCCGACAGACGTCATCAGGAATTACTTCCCAAGGAGATCTACGCGATCTTCGAGGAAAATTATATTTATCCCCGCAGCATCTTCAATGTTCCGGAGTGCCACTTCAAGCAGGAGAACGGCATTCAGGCAGAGGTGACCATCGAGCAGGGCGGCGCTTCCAGAACCATTACCACCATGGGTAACGGACGTCTTGACGCAGTCAGCAATGCTATTAAGACATACTTCGGTATTACCTATGAACTGTCTGTTTACGAAGAGCATGCGATTTCCAGAGGTTCCAACTCTAAGGCAGCTACCTATGTAGGCATCGTCCATGACGGTAAGGTCTACTGGGGTGTCGGTGTGGATGAAGATATCATCAAGAGTTCCATCGCAGCATTGGTATCCGCTGTGAACAAGCTGGCAGCAGAGCAGCATATTACCTCCGGCAGAGAGGAGCGGATCGTGGAGATCATCAGTTTCATCCAGAAGAACTACGTTGATGTAACACTGGATATGCTGGTAGATACCTTCCATCTCTCCAAGCCGTATTTGTCCAAATACATTAAGGAAAAGGCAGGCATGACCTTCCAGGAGGTTGTAAGGGAAGAACGCATGAAGAAGGCAAGAATGCTCTTGAAGGAGACCAATCAGACGGTGGAGACCATAGCAGCCAATGTCGGTTACGAGAATGTGGAGCACTTTAACCGCCTGTTCAAAAAGGCTTATGATATGACTCCGGTACAGTATCGGAAACAGAGTGCGGAATAAAGTACGCCCGGGAACTGCGCCATGCACATTCGTAGACGCGCTGCGTCTACTTCATGTACGGTTGTCGCCGTATAAAGACAAAAAGAAAGATACACCTTTGTGAGCTAGCTGCAAGAAGCTACGCCATGCGCATTCGCAGGCGCTAAAGCACCTGCTTCATGTACGGCTGTCGCCGTATAAAAATAAAAAAGAATCAACACCTTCACGAGCAAGCTCTCACGGTGTTGGTTCTTTTTATTTTTGCATGGCTTGTAGCTTTTAACATAATGACAGGTCTGAAAAACAAAAATAGGTAGAAATATTTGTTTTTTTCGATTATGATGAAAACATAGAGCAAGAGAATTCGTATCGCGGCATCAGCCGGAGCGACAAGAGTAAGAACATATAAATGGATGGGGCTTACACTGTAAGCAGATAGGAGCAGAAAATGAAAATGAAAGAGACGATTCTGAAGACTTTCGCAGAAGTATTTGGAGATGCAGAAGGTGCCAAGGCTTATTTTGCACCGGGACGTGTGAATCTGATCGGTGAACATACCGACTATAACGGCGGACATGTATTTCCCTGTGCACTGACCATTGGTACTTACGGTGTGGCAAGAAAAAGAAACGATAATAAGTTGCGCTTCTATTCCATGAATTTCGAACATCTGGGTGTGATCGAGTCTTCTCTGGATGACCTGGTACCCAGCAAGGAAGCGAATTGGACCAATTATCCCAAGGGAGTGATCTGGGCTTTCGGCGAGAAGGGCATGAAAGTGACTTCCGGTATGGATCTGCTGTTGAACGGTAATATCCCTAACGGTTCCGGACTTTCTTCTTCCGCTTCCGTAGAAGTGCTGACCGGCTACATCCTGAGGGATTTCTTCGGCTTTGACGTGACCAACCAGGATCTTGCGCTGATCGGACAGTTCTCCGAGAACAAATACAACAAGGTAAACTGTGGTATCATGGATCAGTTTGCCATTGCCATGGGTAAAAAAGAGAACGCAATTTTCCTGGATACTGCAACTTTGGAGTATGAGTATGCACCGATCCATCTGGAGAATGCGAAGATCGTGATCGCATGCAGTAATAAAAAGAGAGGCCTGGGAGATTCCAAGTACAATGAGCGCCGCAGCGAGTGTGAGACTGCACTGGCAGAGCTTCAGCAGGTAGTGAAGATCAAGACGCTGGGCGACCTGGATGAGGAGACCTTCGAGAAGTTCAAAGCTATTATCAAGAGTGATGTCCGCAGAAAGCGTGCAAAGCATGCAGTATATGAGAACCAGAGAACGATCCGTGCGGTAGAAGCGCTGAAGAACAATGATGTGAAGCTGTTTGGCGAGCTGATGAACGCATCCCACGTATCCCTGCGGGATGATTATGAAGTAACCGGTATCGAGCTGGATACTCTGGTAGAGGAAGCATGGAAGGTAGACGGTGTCATTGGATCCCGTATGACCGGTGCCGGCTTCGGCGGATGTACCGTAAGCATTGTAAAGGATGAAGCTATTGATACCTTTATTGAGCAGGTAGGCAAAGCATACAAGGAAAAGATCGGCTATGCGGCTGATTTCTATGTAGTAGAGATCGGTGACGGCCCTCAGACCCTGTAAGAAAAGTAAGGTTCCTACGCAAACAGAAAGTGAGTGCCGCGGAAGCTGTCCGAATGGTCCTGCGGCAGAATGGAGAAAAAATGGATATTCAGGTATTAATTCGTAAATTAGTATCCTACGGAGTACAGACAGGACTGGTTCCGGAGGAAGATGTGATCTATACCACCAACCGTCTGTTGGAGCTGTTTGAACTGGATGAGCTGGAAGACCGTGACAATGTGACCATGCGCGAGGATGAACTGGAAGAGGTTCTGAAGGGCATGCTGGATTACGCTTATGAAAAAGGCATTCTCAAGGAGAACAGCGTGGTATACCGCGATCTTTTCGATACGAAGATCATGAGCATGCTGATGCCCAGACCCAGTGAAGTGATCCGTCATTTCCATGAACTATACGAGCAGGTATCTCCTGAGGCAGCTACCGACTATTATTATAAATTAAGCAGAGATTCCGACTATATCCGCCGCTATCGTATCTGCAAGGATATGAAATGGGTGGCTCCCACCAAATATGGCGATCTGGATATTACTATCAACCTGTCCAAGCCCGAGAAGGATCCTAAAGCTATCGCCGCAGCAAAGCTGGCAAAGCAGTCCGGTTATCCGAAATGCCTGTTGTGCCGTGAAAATGAGGGTTATGCAGGCCGTGTGAACCATCCTGCCCGTCAGAACCACCGTATCATTCCGGTGACCATTAACGGCAGTCAGTGGGGATTCCAGTATTCTCCGTATGTATATTATAATGAGCACTGCATCGTATTTAACTCTCAGCATGTGCCTATGAAGATTGAGCATGCGACCTTCTGTAAGCTGTTTGATTTCGTAAAGCAGTTCCCTCATTATTTTGTGGGTTCCAATGCGGATCTGCCCATCGTAGGCGGCTCCATCTTAAGCCACGATCATTTCCAGGGTGGCCATTACGAGTTTGCCATGGCGAAAGCTCCGGTAGAGAGAACGTTCTCCGTAGCCGGTTTCGAGGATGTGGATGCCGGTATCGTGGCATGGCCCATGTCTGTCATCCGTCTCAGCGGTACGGATACTGACCGTATCATTGCACTGGCAGATGTAATCCTGAACAAGTGGAGAGAATATACGGATGAAGAGGCATTTATCTATGCCTACACCGATAACGAGCCTCATAACACCATCACTCCCATTGCAAGAAAGAGAGGAGACAAGTTCGAACTGGATCTGGTGCTGCGTAACAATATCACCACAGAGGAGCATCCGCTGGGAGTCTATCATCCCCATGCAAAGCTGCATCATATCAAAAAAGAGAATATCGGCCTGATCGAGGTTATGGGTCTGGCAGTACTGCCTGCCCGCCTGAAGGGCGAGATGGCGCATCTGAAGGAAGCAATCCTCGCCGGTAAAGACTTAAGAGCTGATGAGGAACTGGCAAAGCATGCAGACTGGGTAGACGAGTTCCGTCCGAAATACGATGCCATCACTGCTAAGAACATCGACGGTATCGTAGAGAAGGAGATCGGTCTGGTATTCATGCAGGTATTGGAAGATGCCGGTGTCTACAAGAGAACTGAGGAAGGCCAAAAGGCGTTCGACCGTTTTGTTAAAAGCTTATGATCAAATTTTGTTGAATGTTTGTTGTACATTTGTTGAGAGGAAAAGGAATTGTGGTGACACAATTCTTTTTTCTTAGTATAATAATCTCATGAAATTCTTATTAACAGCTATTAATGCAAAATTCATACATTCCAATCCCGCTATTTACAGCCTGCGGGCCGGTGTGGGAGAAAAGTTACAGCCTTATGTGGAACTGGCGGAATTCACCATCAATGAATCCCTGGAAAGTATTCTGGAGGGGATCTGGAAGCGTCAGCCCAAGGTAATAGGATTTTCCTGTTATATCTGGAACTGGAAGCTGATCCGGGAACTTCTGACAGAACTGCCGAAGATCCTGCCGGATACGGAGATCTGGCTGGGAGGACCGGAGGTGACTTATGATGGACCGGGGCTTTTAAGAGAGTTTCCTCAGGTTACCGGAATTATGGTGGGAGAAGGAGAAGTCACCTTCCGGGAAGTACTGGACCACTATGTGCGGGAAGCAGAAAGCACCGGACAGTCCGAACAGCAACCCGAACCTGACAGCATAGAACAGCAGGCAGCAGATCGAACGGGAACGGTTGCAGGAAAGTCTGTGGCAGAGCGCTTTGGACAGATCCCCGGCCTGTGTCTTGCCTCTGGTTATACGGCACCACGAGAACTGACGGATCTGACTATGCTTCCTTTTCTCTATGAGGATATGGAGCCTTTTACGAATCGTATCATCTATTATGAGACCAGCAGAGGATGCCCTTACCGGTGCAGCTATTGCCTGTCCTCCATAGATAAGAAAGTGAGACTACGTGACATAGATGTCGTAAAAAGAGAACTGCAGTTTTTTCTGGATCAAAACGTAAAACAGGTGAAGTTCATTGACCGGACGTTCAATTGTGATCACAAACATGCCATGGAGATATGGGAGTATATTTACAAACATGACAATGGCGTCACCAACTTCCATTTCGAGATTTCCGCGGACATTTTGCGCGAAGAAGAGATTGCATTGTTGAACCGCTTCCGTCCGGGACTGGCACAGCTGGAGATCGGGGTACAGTCTACGAATCCGGAGACAATAAGAGCCATTCACCGCGTCATGAATGTGGACAGGCTGGAGAAAATTGTAGCGGCCATTCACAGAGGACAGAATATTCATCAACATCTGGATCTGATCGCGGGTCTTCCTTATGAAGATTATGAGAGCTTCGGCAGATCCTTTGACAGGGTGTATGCAATGCAGCCGGAGCAGTTACAGTTAGGATTCCTGAAGGTATTAAAGGGATCCGATATGCATGAGCACGCACAGGAGTATGGAATTCGCTATCTGGAACAGCCTCCCTATGAAGTGTTGTATACGAACTGGATCAGCTATGGAGAGATCCGGAGACTGAAACGGATCGAAGAGATGGTAGAGCTGTATTATAACAGTGGCCAGTTCACTCATACCCTGCCTGTATTGGAAAAAGCATTTTCCGGTCCGTTTGCCATGTATGAGGCACTGGCGGATTATTATCAGGAACAGGGATATTTTACGAACAGTCCGGCCAGAGCTTACCGGTATCAGATCTTATTGGAGTTCGCAGCGATGAAAGATCCGGCCAACCGTGAGATTTACAGAGAACTTCTGACGTATGATATGTACCTTCGGGAGAACCTGAAGAGCAGGCCTGCGTTTGCGGCAGAGATCACGGAAGAGGAAAAACAGGATATCCGCCGTTTTTACCAGACAGAAGAGCAGGAGAGACATTATCTTTCTGCCTATGATCAGTATGACTGGAAACAGCTAAGCCGAATGACACACTTGGAACCGTTCCGATATCCGCAACCTCATTATGTTCTGTTTGACTATCAGGAACGGAATCCGCTCAATTATGAAGCTAAGGTACAAGTGATCGCGAATCCAATATTATAAGTACAGGAGAAGACCGGTTCATAAAAATTGAGGTATGCAGTCAGAATATATCAGAAGTACTGCGGAAGGATAAGAGAATAGTATGTATGACACTTATGTCAGTATAGATTTGGAGACCACGGGACTGAATCCCAAGAGAGATCGGATCATAGAGATCGGAGCAATCCGTGTGGAGCAGGGACAGATTGTGGAAGAATTTTCTACGTTTGTGGATCCGGGGCGGAAATTGGAAGAACGGATCACAGAACTTACGGGAATCCGGAACAAAGACCTTGAGGATGCACCTCAGCTGGATGAGGTTTTCCCAAAATTATTGGAATTTATGGGAGAATTACCGTTGCTGGGACACAGCATTTTGTTTGATTATTCTTTTTTGAAAAAAGCAGCAGTGGACCGGAAGATTACTTTTGAGAGATCGGCGGTGGACACTTTGCAGATTGCCCGGAAATATCTGCAGGAACTGCCTCATCGTAATCTGGGGTATCTGTGTCAGTATTATGAGATCCCGCATCATGCACACCGGGCTCTGGAGGATGCGAAAGCAACGGACCGGTTGTTCCGAAAGCTGATAGAACTGTTTTACAGGGAGGAAACCGGTGGACAGGCATCAACAGAAGCAGTCGGAAAATCGGCAAAGAATAATTTATTTGAGCCGCAGCCATTACATTTTCAGGTAAAAAGAGATACGCCCGCGACGAAACCGCAAAAAGAGCGGTTATATCGTCTGGCAGAGCAGCATAAGATAACTTTGGAGGTCGATGTGGAAAAGCTTACCCGCAGTGAGGCGAGCAGGCTTGCGGATAAGATTCTTGCAAAGTACGGACGATAGAATTACGCAAAGCGGAACGCAGCCCTTCCGCACGGTGGATCAGATCGGCAATTTTGTCATATTCCTTCCGGCCGGCATAGATTTTAGCCAGCGCATAGTAAGTATGGCTGACGTCGGTGCCGATGGAGACGGCATACGCGAGAACCGTTTCCGCATCATCTGTCAGACCGGAATCCAGAAGCAGATCGGCCCATTGCTGCAGAGTACGTACTAATACAGTGTAATTCTGATCGTATTGGGACAGCGGTGTAATGTTCGCAGCGCCGTATTCCAGTTTCAGATCTGTGTTGGTGAAGCCTGTGAGATTTACGATCGGCTGTGTAGACAGAGAAGTAAGGAGACTACGGTATTCTTCGGCGCTTTCGTTGTCCGGAAGAGCATCCATGGGAAGCTTATCCAGGGGGATTTTTACATAGTCCAGATCATCCAGAGGCTTTTTGCGGACGGAGTTGGCTTTCCGCTCTCTGGCCCAGAACTCTTTTTCCCTGTTTTCCGCGATGCGCTGTTGGCGTTTGGTAGCATGTGCCACTACGGCAATCAGTATGATTAAACTTGCCAAAATCTTTAAACTCATATATAATATCCTTTCAGAGTAAAAGTGATTTTTGAAGCATTTATGGAGGTTTTACCATGTTTAATATGAATAATAAAAAAGTAAAACAGCGAATCTCCGCAGCTATCATTGTGCTGCTTGTGATTGCTATGATCGTACCTACTATAACATCTATTTTTTACTAATTCAACTGCGGATGGAACAGTAGACGTGCCCGAAGGAAGGGTAGAGGAGTATTATGAAAAAATATCGTAAGGGATTTTACGGCATTCTGTTATTGACTTTGACGATGCTGTTCGGAATGACAGCGCAGGCCAAGACAGATGATACAATTAAGACAGGAATTTATGCCGGGGATGTGGAACTGTCCGGAATGACGGCACAGGAAGCAACAGCGGTTATCGAAGAACATATCGAAAGTCTGAAGGATGTGGAGATCACACTGCTTGCGGCAAATGATCATGATGTGACCACCACAGCCGGAGATCTGGGTGTGACCTGGAAGAATCCGGAACTGGTGCAGGAAGCGTTGGAACTGGGGACACATGGAAATGTTATTGAGCGTTACAAGACCCTGATGGATCTGCAGCATGAAAATTACGTATATCCCATTGAACTGGATTTTGACTTACAGGCGATCAACGATCTGCTGACCAGATGCACCAAGTATGATCAGGAAGCCATCAACGTCTCTCTGAAGAGGGACGGCGGTAAATTTACCGTGGTGGAAGGTCAGACCGGATATGTGCTGGATGTAGAGAAATCTATCGATGCGGTATATGACTATCTGACAGAAGAGTGGAATCATGAGGCCTGCAGTATTCCTTTGGAAATCGTAGTGGATGAGCCGAAGGGAAGTGCTGAGGAACTGGCACAGGTAACGGATGTACTGGGAAGCTTTACCACATCTTATAAGACATCCGGATCCTCCAGAAGTGCAAATGTGGCGAATGGCTGCAGTCTGATCAACGGAACGACCCTGTATCCGGGAGAAGAATTCTCTACATATAAGACGGTATCTCCTTTTTCCGTGGCGAACGGCTATTACATGGCGGGCTCTTATGTCAGCGGAAAAGTGGTAGACAGTCTGGGCGGCGGTATCTGCCAGGTATCCACGACCCTGTACAATGCAGTATTACGTGCGGAGCTGGAAGTAACGGAACGTTATAATCATTCCATGATCGTAGGCTATGTAGATCCTTCCGCAGATGCAGCGATCGCAGAGAGCTCCGGCAAAGACTTTAAGTTTGTAAACAATACAGATGCACCCATCTACATAGAAGGCTATACGCATGACAAGCAGATCACATTCAACATCTATGGCAAGGAGAGCAGAGCTGCCGGACATTCGGTGCGTTATGAAAGTGAAGTGCTGGAGACGATCACACCCCCTGCGGATCAGATCTATGCTGATGCCGGTCAGCCCATCGGTTATATCGTAACCGAGAGTGCGCATATCGGATATAAGGCAAGACTGTGGAAGATCACGATGGAAAACGGTGTAGAGGTCAGCAGAGAGCAGGTCAACAGCAGTACTTATAAGATGGTGCCCCGAAGTGCTACTGTGGGAACCGCTACCTCGGATCCCCAGGCATATGAAGAGATCATGGCAGCTATCAGTACAGCGAACATTGATCATGTGAAAAATGTGGCAGCAGCGTTAAACGCAAGAGCAGCAGCGGCTGCTGGGCAGACAGAAATCGTAGACGACTAAAGGTGAGACAATGAACAGCGGCAAGGTACCCGTGAACGTCCTGAAACGTTCCGTTCTCAGACAATTGAAAAATAAAAGGACAGAAATAGCAGATAGCGCAGGTCTGGGGGCAGACTGCGCTGTTTTTGCGCCTTTTTCCAAGGGACAGATGGTAACCTGCGTTCAGGAAGGTGTCGTAGAACTTCAGTGTGAGAACGACCTGGCAGAGGCGGAGAGAGAGGATCTGTCCGTGATGCCGATGCGTCGTATTTTCCAAAAGTGTGCAAACAATCTGGCAGCGGCGGGCGCAGAGCCTGTGGCGGCAGAGCTGGTGATCTTCCTGCCGGAGACGGTGGAGGAGCCGGAGCTGAAGGCATTGATGGAAGAGGCGGAGAAAGCAGCCACAGATCTGAATATCCAGATCATCGGCGGGCAGACCAGAGTAAGCTCTGCGGTAAGACAGCCGATTGCCACGGCAACGGGATACGGTATCCTGAGCGAAGCCGCAGTGACGCAGGCATCCGCAGGGAAAAAGCTGGCGGGTCAGGATATCATTATTACCAAGTGGATCGGCCTGGAGGGTACCGCGGATCTGGCGACCCGGAACCGGGAAAAGCTTCTTGAGAGATACCCGGCGTATCTGGTGGAAGAAGCAGCGGCGTTTGACCGGTATTATTCTATTTTACCGGAGGCCGCTACCGCCGTGAAGTCCGGCGGTTGTACCATGCATGATGTCTCCGAGGGCGGTGTATTTGCAGCGCTGTGGGAGATGGCAGAGGGTGCAGGTGTTGGACTGACAATAGATATGAAGAAGCTTCCTCTCAGACAGGAGACAGTGGAGGTATGTGAATTCTGTAATGTGAATCCGTATGAACTAAGATCCGGCGGCAGCCTGATCATTGCAAATCCGGAGGGAACTGCAGTGGTGGAAGCACTGGCGGCAGAGGGAATTCCGGCAGTGATCGTAGGGAGATTTACAGACAGTAATGAACGACTGATCCTGAACGAGGACGAAGTCCGTTATATGGATCGTCCTCAGAGAGATGAGATTTATAAAGGCGTGTAAAATTCTGAATCCACCCCGTATGTAAGGGAAAATGCAATATAAAAGTTATAAAGGAGATAGTGGCATGAGAGAAGAATTATTAGCGATCATAGAGAAGAACAGCAGGATCGATCTGAAGGAACTGGCAGTGATCCTGGGAGTGGAAGAGATCGATGTGGTAAATGAACTGGCAGCACTGGAAGCAGAGGGGATCATCTGTGGTTATCATACTCTGATCAACTGGGAGAAGACGGATATTGAAAAAGTAAGTGCGCTGATCGAGGTACGTGTAACTCCCCAGAGAGGCCAGGGCTTTGACAGTATTGCAGAGCGTATCTACAAATATCCCGAGGTCCGGAGCGTATATCTGATGTCCGGAGCGTATGATCTGATGGTCATTCTGGAGGGTAAGACCCTGCGGGAGGTATCTAATTTTGTATCTGATAAGCTGTCCACACTGGATTCTGTGCTGAGTACAGCAACGCATTTTATCCTGAAGAAATACAAGGATCACGGAACCGCATTTGCTACGAAAAAAGAAGATGAAAGAGAGATGATCACTCCATGAGAAATCCATTAGCAGATAAAGTAGTGGATATCAAGCCATCGGGTATCCGCAAATTTTTTGACATTGTAAGTGAGATGCAGGATGCCATCTCTCTGGGTGTGGGAGAACCGGATTTTGATACTCCCTGGCACATCCGGGACGAGGGTATCTATTCCCTGGAAAAGGGAAGAACCTTTTATACCTCCAATGCAGGTCTGAAGGATCTGCGTCAGGAGATCTGCAACACGATCCGGAGAAAGCAGGGCGTATCCTATGACTGGCAGCATGAAGTGCTGGTGACAGTCGGTGGCTCTGAGGCAATCGATATCGGGCTGCGTGCCATGTGCAATCCGGGAGATGAAGTCCTGATCCCCCAGCCCAGCTACGTATCCTATGAACCCTGTGCGGTCCTGGCAGGAGCGACTCCGGTGACCATTGACCTGAAGGCAGAGAATGAATTCCGCCTGACAGCAGAGGAGCTGGAGGCAGCCATTACGGACAAGACGAAGGTACTGATCCTTCCGTTTCCCAACAATCCTACGGGAGCCATTATGGAAAAGTCTGATCTCGAGGCTATTGCGAAGATCATTGAGGAGCATGACATTTTTGTCATGTCCGATGAGATCTATTCAGAGCTTACCTATAAAGAGAAGCATGTTTCCATCATCAGCCTGCCCGGCATGAAGGAGAGAACCGTTTATATCAACGGTTTCTCCAAGGCGTATGCCATGACCGGATGGAGGCTGGGATATTGTTGTGGGCCCGCAGCCATTATTCAGCAGATGACGAAGATCCATCAGTTTGCCATCATGTGTGCTCCCACCACCAGCCAGTATGCGGCAGTGGAAGCTTTGAAAAACGGAGATCCCGACATCGAGGAGATGCGTACGGCGTATAATCAGAGAAGACGCTTTTTGATGAATGCGTTCCGTGAGATGGGGCTGGAGTGCTTTGAACCTTACGGTGCATTCTATGTATTCCCCTGCATCAAGGAATTCGGCATGACCAGTGAAGAGTTCGCCACCAGATTCCTGGAGGAAGAAAAAGTAGCTGCCGTGCCCGGAACCGCATTCGGTGACAGTGGCGAGGGGTATCTTAGAATCTCCTATGCGTACTCCCTGGAGAAGCTGAAGACCGCCATCGGAAGACTGGGACATTTTATAGAGAAATTAAGAGCAGAACAAAATAATAAATAAAGCATTCTAAGTAACTATTCGGAACCACAGGTTGTAAGTGGCGCTGAATAGTTACTATGCTGTAGAGGAAAAAATATGCATATTATATTACATCAGCCGGAGATCCCGGCAAACACCGGAAATATCGGAAGAACCTGTGTGGCTACCGGCACCAGCCTGCATCTGATCGAGCCGTTAGGCTTCCGCTTAAATGAAAAAGAGATCAAGAGAGCTGGTATGGACTACTGGCAGCATCTGGATGTCACCAGGTATATGAATTTTCAGGAATTCCGGGAAATGCATCCCGGAGCGAAGATTTGGATGGCAACCACGAAAGCACACCAGACCTACACCGATGTGAAATTCGGACCGGACGACTATATCATGTTTGGCAAGGAGAGCGCCGGAATCCCGGAAGAGATTCTGGTAGAGCATGAAGAGACCTGCATCCGTATCCCTATGCTTCCCGAGATCCGTTCCCTGAATCTGTCCAATTCCGTAGCCATCGTGCTCTACGAGGCACTTAGACAGCAGGGATTTGAAAGCATGCAGAGGGATGGAGAATTGCACAGACTGCACTGGAAGGAATCATAAGACTGTAAAAGGAAAAAATGTGATAAACTGTATGTTATAGGGAAGAAATTGTAACAAAACAGGAACAGGAGCAGAGAATATATGCAGATCCATGATACAGCATTTATAGCTCCCGGTGCGGTGGTGCTGGGAGATGTGACGATCGGAGAAAACAGCGGAATCTGGTACAATGCGGTGGTCCGGGGCGACCGGGACTCCATTGTCATCGGCAGAGAGAGCAATATTCAGGACAATGCAGTAGTGCATCTGGGCAGCGGATATCCGGTGGAGATCGGAGACCATGTGACCATAGGACACGGTGCGATCATCCACGGCTGTAAGATTGGCGATAATACCATGGTCGGTATGGGAGCCATTCTAATGAATGGCTGTAAGATCGGGAAAAACTGCATCATCGGTGCCGGAGCACTGGTGACACAGAACGTGGAAATTCCGGATAATTCACTGGTCATCGGCAACCCCGGGAAAGTAAAACGTGCTGTTACCGAAGAAGAGATCCGGTGGAATCTGAAAAACGCACGTATTTATGTAGAGGAAGCACAAGAAGAGAAAAGAGCACTGTCCTAGCGGAAGTGCTCTTTTGCAAACTCCATGTCCTGTACCAGTTCCAGCGTTCCCAGATATTGCTCCTGCTTATCCCGGACGGCATAATAAGTCACTAAGAAAGTCCGGCCGTCCTTGTCTATCCAGACCGGTACCTGGTCCAGATTCCCTGCGCGGAATTCTCCGATAATGCGGCGAACCCGTTCTTCGATCTTAGGCGGGTGACAGGTGAAGACCTCCCGGCCCAATGCCATACCGGGACGCTTGAATACCTTGGGACCTTCGTTGAAGTAGCGATTGATATTATCGATATCTATGAAAGAGATCTCCAAAGGAATCGTATTCAACATGGCGGTCAGCTGCGATAGGGTCAGACTGCCGCCGGGGAGGTGGATTCTGGTCTCGCTATCTGTAAAAGCATGTTCCGCAGACATGGTGTCAGCCGTAGAGGCAGTGTCGGCCAGATGTGCTTCCGCAGCCTCCCAACTGTCACCCCGGATACCGAAGCATTCCGCATAATCTTTGGCATCCCGGTAGATGTGATACCATTCCTCCTCCGAGAAATTCAGTGCGCAGTTGGGGAAGAGGATATTGGATTCCTTGTAGATCATTTCTTCCATGCGGGTCAATACGGCGTTCAAACGTTGTTTCCATGCATCGGTTTCTTTTTGGTCTCTTTGTTTTGCAAGGGCATTCAGTTCATCTCGGATCTCATCATCCACTGTCCACATGACCGCAGAGGGACCGCTGATCCCATATTGCACCTTCAAATGTGGATAAAGTAAGTCTCCTTTTCTGGCATAGTGGATAGCGATCTGACGCAGCTCATTTAACAATCCGTCATTCATTGTTCCATTTTCCAGAGCCTGCTTCGCGCGGGCAATCAGCTTTTCCAGTGCTGCATTTTCCAGCGTAAAAGTCTGTATGGGATGTCCGGAGATCTGGATCAGGGCGGCAGCAGCAGAGAGACGCTGATCTTTCATGTTTTCGACATTGGCGATTTTTTCCTCTGTGGTGGAGCCATGGAACAAGGCGGAATGCACATCACAGAGCCGCTGCAATTCTTCGATGGAAGTACCCTCCCGCAGCAGCTCCTGCTCGGCATGCATGATTTCGGCAGGATCTGCATCCTTACATTCCCGGACGAAATCTGCCTGGACGCTTTCCAAAGTTTCTCCATTATTTAAACGTTGTAAGTAAGACTTGATCTGATCTTTCATATAAAAATTCCTCCGGAACCAGTATGCCCCGGAGGAATTTTTGCTATTCGTTAATTATCTTTTGCTATATTTGTTTTTATACTTTTTTCGCGGAGTCGGGAATAAATTCAAGTCTTAATTGCATCCCCAGTCCCTGAGCCAGCTTTTTCAGCGTACTCAAACTGGGATTCCGGGTACCGTTTTCTATTCTGCTTATGTCAGCCTGTGGAATTCCTGTTTTAAGAGATAACTCTTTTTGTGTAATATTTTGATTTGCTCTTGCATCAATTAATGATTGGATGATGTCGTATTCTGCCTGGAGAGCATCATACTCGGTTTTTACCTCAGGATTTTGTAAAGCTTTTTCCTTATAAGCCCTATAATTGCTCATTGCCATACCTCCGCTCATAATCCTGGTAATATCAGATCTTTGTTTTGTTCGTAATTCAAAGAGTCCATTTTGAATGTGTTTGGAGTATGGTTCACGTAAGAGTGGACCATTTGTCTCCAACAGATCAATAGTCCTTAAGGTTTTCGCTAATATTTTAGGTTCGAGAGAATCCAAAAAATCCTGAACGGGACATTTTCCGTCAATGGTGTCGTAAAAAAGAACTTCGTACATTAGTTTTCCTCGTTCTGTTAATATTATAATATGTTGAATACAACATATTGTCAAGATGTTCCTATGAAATATTACTTATTTACCTGAATCGGAGGTGGTATCTAGGCTATGTAATTGTTCTACCTTAATTTTATATATCATTAAGCGGAGGAATGTTCCTTTTTGATAGGAAAAAATGTAGTAAACTACAAAATATTGGTCAGAAAAAATGTTGTATATATAATTGATTTGATCGAAAAAAATGTGGTAAACTATATTATGTAAGAAAGGAGGCCGCCAATGAAAAGATTTGCCATGGAACAATTACAAAGCTGGAAAGAAAAGGAAAAAAGAAAACCCATGATTATCATGGGCGCAAGACAGGTGGGAAAAACATGGTTAATGAAGGAATTCGGAAGACAATTTTTCCCCAAAGTGGCATATGTATCCTTTTATAATAATAAGAGAATGAGCGACGTCTTTGAAATGGATTTTGACATTCAGAGAATTCTTATGAATCTTAATATCGAAACAGGGGTCACAATTACTCCCGGAGATACGTTGATCATTCTGGATGAAATTCAGGATGCACCGAGAGTCCTGGAATCTCTGAAGTATTTCTGCGAAGATGCACCGGAGTATCATGTTCTTGCAGCGGGATCCCTGTTGGGAGTAGCGATTCATCAGGGAGTATCTTATCCGGTAGGCAAGGTGGAACTGCTGGACCTCTATCCTTTGAATTTTAGGGAATTTCTATGCGCCATGGGGGAAGAAGCTTTGTCTGGGGCATTGGACAGCAAGGACTTTTCCATTATAGACAACTTTTCGGATAAATATCTATTTTGGCTAAAAAACTATTATTATACCGGTGGAATGCCTGCAGTAGTTGATCTTTTCAGAGAGCAGAAGGACTATACCGGTGTTCGGGAGTTACAAAAAGACATAGTACGTCAGTACCGGGGAGACTTTGGTAAACATATAGATGCCAAAGATCTTCCCAGAATTCGTATGGTATGGGAATCCATTCCGATACAGCTGGCAAAGGAAAACAAGAAGTTTTTCTTCGGACAGATAAAAAAAGGTGCCAGAAGTGCAGATTTTGAAATTGCGATACAGTGGCTCTTGGATTGCGGACTGATTTACAAGGTAAATCGTGTCAATGAGCCACATGTACCGTTGGCTGCATACAAAGAGATGAATGTATATAAACTGTTTGTACTGGATGTAGGACTGCTAGGGGCAATGAGTGATTTAGATGCCATGAGTATTCTGGAGGGCAATGATATTTTTGTTGAATTTAAAGGTGCATTGACTGAACAATACGTATTACAACAGATTATTTCGGATACAAAATATACACCTTATTATTACGGAACGGAAAAAGCAACCTTTGAGCAGGATTTTATGATACAAGTGGGAAAAGATGTTGTTCCTATCGAAGTAAAAGCGGAGACAAACCTGAAATCGCAGAGTCTGAAATGTTATTGTGAAAAATATCATCCGCAGACAGCTATCCGCTTTTCGGCAAAGAAATATATTGATCAGGGTTGGATGAAAAATGTACCGTTATATGCGGTGTGCACTTTGTAATGAAGGTTTAAAATATAAGGAGAAAAAATATATGCAGATCCATGATACAGCATTTATAGCGCCCGGAGCAGTGGTGCTGGGAGATGTGGCGATCGGAGAAAACAGCGGAATCTGGTACAATGCGGTGGTCCGGGGCGACCGGGAATCCATTGTCATCGGCAAAGAGAGCAATATTCAGGACAATGCGGTAGTGCATCTGGGTAGCGGATATCCGGTGGAGATCGGAGACTATGTAACCATAGGACACGGTGCGATCATCCACGGCTGTAAGATTGGCGATAATACCATGATCGGTATGGGAGCCATTCTGATGAACGGCTGTAAGATCGGGAAAAACTGCATCATCGGTGCCGGAGCACTGGTGACGCAGAATGTGGAGATCCCGGATAATTCCCTGGTCGTCGGTAATCCCGGGAAAGTAAAACGTGCTGTTACCGAAGAAGAGATCCGGTGGAATCTGGAAAACGCACGCATTTACGTAGAGGAAGCACAGGAAGAGAGAAGGCATCTCCGGAAGTAACCGGGGATGCCTTTAATGATGATAATGGGATTCTATAAAATCGTAATCCACTATTAACACATAGAAAACCGAGCCATAATGTTCACTCTCCACGATACGCCCATAATCCAGAACCGTCTTATAAGTTCCATCTTTGACAGCAAGTCGGTATTTGACATAATCATTGTATCCGTTCATGCCGGATTCTATCTGCTGCCAGATGCTTTCTTCTACCTGTGTCAGATCTTCAGGATGCACCAGATTACGGAATTAATGTTTCGTAAAATGCATAAAATCATCCAGATCCGTACACCCTGTCAGCTGAAGCATTTCCTGATTAGCGTACAGGATGCGTTCATCCTCCTTTTCGGATCGGTAGATGAAAAAGGCACCCGGCAGGTTGTCAGAAATATCCGATAATGAAAAACCAAGCTGTGTCCGTTTCGAATTGTGGAAATCCGGCCGGTAGGCCAGAGCACCATGTTTTCCCTGTAATTTTACCTCATAGAGTGCAATGTCGGCATAACGGAGAATGTCAGAGACTTTTTCTGCGTTGGCGGGGTATTCCGCATAGCCCAGGGAAATGCTGTAATTGTGTTCGACGCCTTTGGCTGAAAAAGAGCGGGAAGCCTTGCTGAAAGCGTCTATCATTGGGGCAGCCTCTTCTGCACTGCAATCCTTCAGGATAATACAGAACTCATCACCTCCATTTCTGGCAATAATGGAATTATCCGGAAAAGCCTGCACTAAGGATTGTGAAAGCTGCAATAGAACCTGATCACCGATAGTATGACCATAGACATCATTGATAAATTTAAAATTATCCACGTCAAGTAATATACCGACACAGTTTTTCTGCTTGTTTCCCTCCAGATACTCCTCCATCTGCAAATTAAATCCGTTACGATTTAAGAGACCGGTCATAGAATCCGTCAGGGAGAGTCTGCGGAACTTTTTGCGTTGCTCGTCAACGAGTAGTATAGATATCGTTAGAACCACCAGTAGTAGGATCACTGCAATGCCACATAATACTACCAGAAGTAAAAGTTTGTCATTCTTCCAGCCATCGGTGGGCATGACTTCCAGCTACAGCCTCCCAGAGTAAAATCAAGAGTAAAATCATAAGAGACGGGATCCGCCAGCGTCTCCGTCGACTGGTCTACCACGGTATATTCATCGGTCAGAGGTGAGATGGTCTTCGATAGCCGGTATTAATAACCGAAATTGGTTAAGGCATCAGCGGAATGCTGAAAAATATCAGGAACCTTGATGATAACCATAGTCATGCCCCAAAAATAGGGAGTTCCATTCTCATCCTGTAAAAAAACAGGATTCCGGATCGAAAGAACGTGTCCTCTCTGCTCCAGCTCGAAAGGACCATGTATGATAAGCGCATCATTGGCAATGCTGTATTTTACGGTCTCTCCGCGGTATTTGTCATGGATCAGATCTATTTTACCTGCTTCATTTCCTTCAGTGGAGTAGATATCTGTTACGACACCTCCGGGAGCCAGTTGGATACTTTGGACGTAATCTGCCATCATTCTGTCCGCAATGGTATCAAATTTGTCGATTCTGCCGTCCGTACTGATCAGAAGCTGCTCCAGTGTATCCGTGATACTGATACCGGCATACAGATCTGCGATCATGTTATCACCGTAGGTTACAGCATTCAATTCTGCAAGAGTGCGAAGATGTCTGGAGTTGGCCTGCTGTACCGCATGAGCGATCATATATAAGACAATGCTGCCGATAAGAAGTACCCATAACGGCAGCAGCCATTTGGTATGAGAAAATTTAATTTTATTCCGTGTCATAGTGCTATGCTTCCTTCGTATGTGTTGGCAAAATAATTCAAATTTAATTATAGCATTTTGACGTTTTTTTATATAGACATGAGAAGATATTTCATTCCGCTTCGGTCCGTGCTAAACATGTGCCACTGGCACATGGCACCCTACCCTCTACTCGCATATCGAGGGATTATCATCCCACTTTTATGCTCATATCGGGGCGGGTCATAAGTATTTTAGTATCATAAAAAAGAATAGAAATGTGGTACAATACCTAGGGAAAGATAATTAGTTACGAAAGAATATGTTAGGAAGCATGCATAAAAAATTATTGGGAATATCAGCTGGACAAGGAGAAGGGCAATAAGGTAATATATTATTGTATGCCGGAACGGAAAAGGAGGATTCCTCCGATGGAAGGAATCGCCTGCGGAATGGAGATTAGTATGGAATATATATCAGATGCACAGGCAAAACAGATGATCTTAGAGGTAGGCCGCAGAATGTATCAGGGCGGCTTCGTGGCAGCGAACGACGGAAATATTTCCTGTAAAGTCGGAGATAATGAGATCTGGGCAACACCTACGGGAGTTTCTAAGGGATTTATGACAGAGGACATGCTGGTAAAACTGGATCTGGACGGGAATGTGTTGGAGGGAACGCACAAGCCTTCCAGCGAGATTAAGATGCACCTCAGAGTATTCAAGGAGAACCCGAAGGTACAGGGCGTGGTACATGCACATCCTCTGACAGCAACGGCGTTTGCCTGTGCGGGCATCAGTCTGGAAGAACCGGTGCTGATGGAAGGGGTACTGTCCTTAGGCTGTGTGCCGTTAGTACATTTTGCCCTGCCCGGCACAGAGGAAGTACCTGAAGCGGTGGCACCCTACTGCTGGGAATACAATGCTGTACTGTTAGCAAACCATGGCGCGCTGACCTGGGGAGATAACCTCATGCAGGCATATTACCGCATGGAGACCACGGAATATTATGCGAAGATCCTGATGATGAACAACTTTATCTTAGGGAAGAAGACGTTGTTGTCTCAGGGACAGATCGACGATATTATCAAGATCCGTGCAGGATGGGGCATCACCACGGGTGGCAGACCCATCGGACCGGAGGGCGCGCAGAATCTGGAAGATATCTGCATTTCCCAGAGAAAATAAATAAGCTATAGAGAAAACAAAAGACTGTGAAACAAAATATGTTTTTCCGGGATCATTAATGCGAATTACCAGCACTGCCTTTTTTAATGCTTTATTTGCGTAATTGTATAGACGTGAGTAGGAAGAAAAGCGCCTACAGGACACAGATTTTTCACAAAGTGACCACTTTTTCAATACAAAATTTTCCTATACTTGAGAAAACAACGGATATTGGACGAAATTGCAACTGGAGGTTCGCCGTGAAAATCAATGAAATCAAACAACTGATATTTTCTCATAAAAAGGACAGTGTCAAGCCCCAAAATAAAAAATCCCGGAAAAAATGGATCATTACAGCACTGGTATTGGTACTTGCACTGGGCGGCGGCTCCGTGGCAACGGTGATGATATTACATAAGAACAGCAACAGGTCAGAATTCACCCTGCCGAATAACCTGTCGGGAGGAAGCAGAAGAAAAGTGTAAAAATACTATCAAACTGTTGGGGCTGGATCACCGTATCGGACATAAGCCCAACGAATTGTCCGGCGGACAGAAGCAGAGAGTATCCATTGCCAGAGCACTGGTGGGACAGCCGGCGATCCTTCTGGCGGATGAGCCTACCGGTGCTCTGGATCAGACCAGCGGCAGAGAAGTACTGAAACTGTTCCGGAAACTGAACGATATGGGCAACACCATCGTCATGATCACCCACGACCTGGGCGTAGCACAGTCCGCCAAACGTATCGTGCGTATTGTGGACGGACAGCTACAGGAATAAAGGAAGGGAAAAGCTTGCACCCTACAGATGGCTATGATACAGTGGCTGTAAAAGAAAGACAAGCGAGGAAGAGAAAATGGCAGGATATCTGATCAAGGATACTACAAGAGAAGAAAGGGAGCAGATCGTGGCGGAGTCACTGGGATATATGGAAGCAAACTGTGATGGCTGTAGTTCGGGACTGGCGGAAATGTATCAGGCATACATCGACGGGGAGAAGGAGCTTCGGGACATCAACATGGAATTTCATGCAGGTTATGTATCCGGAGAGGAAGTGCCCGGCTGCAGGTCTTGTCCCATGTAATAATAGTGTGCGGGAAAGAGGGATTTCCGGCATAAATAAAATGTTATCTGCAAAAACTCTTAGTAACAGAATGCGAAAGGCAGGAAAGAGAAATGCAGATGAGAGACGATCTTGGAATTACAACAAAACTGGAAAATGGCAAGGCTTATCTGGAATTTGCCCTGCCGGAAAAGATAGGGCGTTTGCTGTCCACATTACAGATTGAGATCTGGGAAGGTGCGGAGGGCGAACGCCTTGTTTTTCATGGGGAATACTCATCAGAAGAAGCGGATTCCATGACAGCGTTGCTGCTGCGGCCGCATCTCTGGGACGGCGTGCGGGATCCCTATGTCTATCTGGTGAAAGCGCAGGGAAGGTTCGGAACCGTGGAGTATGGAGAAAAGACAGGTTGCACGGAGAATGAGGAAGAATCAGATCCTGCTGAGGATATAACCGGTGCAGTGGAAGTGTACTGGCAGCAGGAACTGGCAATTTATGATGTGCGTGTCGTAGATAAAAAGGGAATTTTCCTCAATGAAAAAGAGTTCCTTCCGCATGAAGTATGCTACCGAATGCTTCTGCAGACCGGTGATGCCGGGATATGGGAGGAGCAGATGAAAGAGGATCTGGAACGATTGGCCCGGATGGGAGTCAATGCGATCCGGCTGGAAGGAACCGGATCCGGGGCAGAGAGACAAAACTGCTACGAAGTGCGGGCGTTTTACCGTCTGTGCAGAAGATGTGGATTCCTCACGGGTGACCTGTGGATAAGACCGGAAAATCTTCCGGTGTATCGTGGATTACCAGGAGAAGTGGCGGAAGCACTCCTTTCGGCGGACGGCAGGACACTGACAGAACGATATTACTATTATCAGGCAAAATGGAGCAGCGAACCGGTGCTCTATCCGGCACTTTCCATCCTGCATCGTCAGGAGAATGGATTACTTTCCCTGACAATTTACAGCAATCAGAAAAAAGTGGTGCTCTATGTGGACGGAGTACTTTTTTTATTCCAGTCGGCCGCATCCGGTGATCCGGAGTTTATTTTTGAAGATATTCCTGTGGAGAAGCTGCCGCTGCATCTGGCGGCGGAGGCAGGAAATTTAAGCATTTCTCTGACCGTGACAAAGCTTTAAGGGTTGTGGTTTCACACAATTTTCACAAAGGTTTCACCTTTTCATGACATTTGAAACATATACTGATACAAGGGGGTAAAGGTTAACCGCTGTTCATGCTTGCATGATAAAGCGGTTGAATTTTACACCCGTAAAACATGAGGAAGTAGCGATTTGCGAAGCAAATCAGCGGATTCCGAATGTTTTTCGGATTGCGGGAGCAGCTTGCTGCGAAGCAATTCGGGGTATCAGTTCTGGGTACCCGTAGATATCAGGTGGGGGTATCACACCATATCCGGGAGGTAAATATGATAGAAGTAAGCAATCTTACAAAAAAATATGGTGACCATACTGCCGTAGATCATCTCTCTTTCCGTGTGGAAAAGGGTCAGATCTACGGTTTTCTTGGTCCAAACGGCGCAGGTAAATCCACGACCATGAACATCATCACGGGTTACCTGGCAGCCACGGAGGGTACTGTGACGATTGATGGCAAAGATATCCAAAAAGATCCGGAGGAGGCAAAGCGTGCCATCGGTTATCTGCCGGAGCTTCCGCCGCTGTATGTTGACATGTCTGTCAGAGAATACCTGGAATTCGTGGCAGAACTGAAAAAAGTGCCGAAAAAAGAGCGGAAGCAGCAGATTGACGAGGTCATGGAAATGACACAGATCACCGATATGCAGCAGCGTCTGATCAGGAACCTGTCAAAAGGTTACAGGCAGAGAGTCGGACTGGCGCAGGCGATCCTTGGCTACCCGGAGGTCATTATTCTGGATGAACCCACGGTAGGTCTGGATCCGAAACAGATCATCGAGATCCGTGATCTGATCCGCAGGCTGGGGGAGAATCACACGGTGATCCTCAGCTCCCATATTCTGTCGGAGGTCAGTGCAGTCTGCGACCATATTATGATCATAGCCCATGGTAAGCTGGTAGCCAGCGATTCTCCGGAGAATCTGCAGAAGCTCATGAGCGGTTCCATGGAACTGGAGCTGGAAGTAAAGGGAAGCGCCGCTGCGGTGAAGGCTGCATTGCAGAAGATCTCACAGATCGACCGGATCGAAGAGAACACGGAGGCATCCAAAAATATTGCAAAACTGAAAGTAATCTCCAAAGAAAATGCCGACATCAGAGAGCAGGTATTCTATGCACTGGCAGAAGCAAAGCTGCCCATTTTAGAGATGACTCATGCGGAGAAGTCTCTGGAAGACATCTTCCTGGAACTGACCGAGGATGTAGCACCTACACAGTCGGAGAAGCACAAACTATTCTCAAAAAGAAAAAAGCCGGAAGCCGAAGAAACTGTAACTACAAAGGAGGCGGAATAATATGCTAGCCATTTATAAGAGAGAATTGAAATCCTATTTCCGTTCCTTTATCGGATTTTTATTTATTGCGGTCACCCTGTTTTTCCTGGGACTGTATTTTAGCGTTTATAACCTGATGAACGGATATCCTTATTTTGCGTATGTGGTATCCAGCGTTACCTTTTTATTCATGCTGACCGTGCCGATCCTGACCATGCGTATTCTGGCGGAGGAAAAGCGGAGCAAGACGGATCAGCTGATCCTGACGGCACCGGTGTCCGTAGGCGGCATCGTTATGGGAAAATTCCTGGCGCTGTTAACTATATTTGCCATTCCCGTAGCGATCATCTGCTTTTACCCGCTGATCATGGCGCAGTACGGCAGTGTTCCCATGGGAGAGGCTTACCTGTCGATCCTGGCATATTTCCTCTTCGGGATGACCGCCATTGCCATCGGTCTGTTCCTGTCTTCCGTGACAGAGAGCCAGGTCATCGCAGCAGTACTTACTTTTTTAGTATTGTTCCTGGGATATATGATGGATTCCATTTGCTCCATTATTTCCAGCACCGGCAATCTGTTGACAAAGCTGCTGCGCTGCTTTGACCTTTATACACCGTTTTCCAACCTGTTAAACGGCACACTGGATGTATCTTCTATCGTATATTATGTATCCGTTACGGCTCTGGTTCTGTTCCTGACGGTACAGTCCATTCAGAAACGCCGTTACAGCATGTCCGTGAAGAACTTAAGCTTTAGTGCCTACAGTACCGGTATGATCGCCGTAGCGGTAGCATTGGTAGTAGTCGTTAATATTATCATGGGCGAGATGCCTTCTAGCTGGACAGCAATCGACATGACCAGCCAGAAGCTCTATTCCCTGACAGATCAGACCGTTGACTATGTGAAAAATATGCAGGATGATGTGACAATCTATGTGTTGGTAAATCAGGACAATCAGGATACCACATTGGGGCAGACTTTACAGAGATATGATGATCTGTCGGATCATATCACCGTGGAATATGTGGATCCCACCGTTAACCCGATGTTCTATACCCAGTACACCACCGGCAACATCAGCACGAACAGCCTGATCGTGGTCAGCGACAAGCGCAGCAAGGTCATTGATTACAACGATGTCTATGAGTCTTCCTATGATTTTGACTATTCGACGTACAGTTATAACACCACGACCACCGGTTATGATGGCGAAGGACAGATCACCAGTGCGTTGGATTATGTGTTAAATGACAATATGCCCAAGGTATATATGACAACAGGACATAACGAACTGAGTTTAAGTAACACTTTTACATCCGCACTGAACAAGGAAAATGTGGATTATGAGACCGTGAATCTGATGGATCTAGATGCTATCCCCGACGATGCGGCCTGTCTGTTCATCAACGGCGCCACCAGTGATTTCTCTTCCGATGACAAGGATAAGGTGATCGATTATCTGGATAATGGCGGTAAGGTCATCCTGGTGACCGGTTATACCGATGAGGAGACACCCAATATAGATGCTATCTTAAGCTACATGAATCTGAGCATTGCCAAAGGACTGGTAGTGGAGAATGATTCCAACGGCTATTACAGAAGTCCGTATTATATCCTGCCGACACAGAGCTCTGACAGCTATACCTCAGGCACCTACGGAAAATATCTGTTCCTGCCGTATTCTCAGGGCATCATCGTCCCGGAGGAAGTAAGTACCGGCGAGACAGCCACCGGTGATATTACCTATGATGTATTCCTGAGCACCTCCGACAGCTCTTTTGCAAAACAGGATGTCAACAATACACAGGATTTTTCACAGAGTGAAAATGATATGAATGGTCCCTTCGCATTAGGTGTTGAGGCAGTAAAGACTTTGGATGATGGGGATGCGACACTGGTCGTGTACGGTTGCGAGCAGCTGTTCACGGATGATGCAAATTCTGTCGTCAGCGGTGCGAACCTGACCCTGTTCACCAATACATTCAGTGGAATGACAGATCATGAGACATCGGTATCCATTCCGGTAAAAAGCTATGAGGTCTCTAATCTGGTAGTGAATTCCGCACAGATTCTGTTGTTGGGCTTGTTGGTTACCATGATCCTTCCCGTCGGTTGTATGATCGCCGGATTTGTGATCTGGTTCCGCAGACGGAAGAAATAATTGGGAAAGGCGTGAGTTATAGATATGAAAAAGAAACAAAGACAGATGATCGGAATGCTGCTGGCACTGGTGGTGCTGGCGGCAGTATTCCTGGGCATCCGACAGTATAATAAAAATACAGTATCCGCGACTTCCACTACCGAGGATACACAGGAGACGGTGCTGGATGTGAACTCCGATGATATTACCAGCTTCTGCTATGTATATGAGGGAGAGACCTATGCCTTTGAAAAAGAGGATGAAACATGGTACTATGCGGACGATCATTCCCTGAATCTGAACCAGGATCGGATCAAGACGATGATCCTGAAGGTGGCACCGTTAAAGGCAGATCAGGTGATTGAAAATGTGACGGATATGTCACAGTACGGATTGGCGGATCCGGAGCGTACCATTCAGTACGAGACTGCAGATCGCAGCGTGATCATTAACATTGGTAATCTGAATTCCATGACCAGCCAGTACTACATTGCATTTCCCTCTGAAATGAAAGTATATGTCGTGACTACCAACGTGGTGACCGGCTTCAATTATACGCTGGAGGATCTGGTGGAAGAGGAGGACAGTACGGATGTGGCAGAGGAAAGTCAAGAAATGCAGTGACAGAATCCGTCAACTTTCTTAAAAACAGTCATATATTATAGTAAATCCAAATACAATGAAAGGATACAAAAATATATGGCTAGATTTACAAATCAGGCACAGCTTCGCTATGGAAATGAGATTACAAACTCCAATATAGCAGTGGGTGAGATCACGGAGGTATTGTCTGCAACCAAGACAGCAGTGCGGGATACCTACGGACAGAATGAAAATGTGACGTATGTGATCAGCATTGTGAACTCAGGCACTACAGCATTTAACGGAATTACAGTAACGGACAATCTGGGAGAGTATTTGTTTAATGCCAGAGAACTGACACCTCTGACGTATATTCCGGGGACCGTAAAATACTATGCAAACGGAATTTTACAGGCAACACCGGCTGTAACGGCAGGCCCTCCTCTGACAATTACGGGAATTACCGTGCCTGCGGGAGGTAATGTGACACTTACCTATGAGGCTGAGGTGAACTCTTATGCACCGCTGGCAGCAGAGGCTTCCATTACGAATACGGCGACGATTGCCGGGGCAGGGGTCACTCCTGTTACTGTGAACGAGACAGTAAATGCGGTAAGCGGACCGCTTCTTACGATCACAAAGTCCGTCAGTCCCGTACCCGTGACAGAGAATGGAACATTGACGTATACGTTCCTGATACAGAATCTGGGGAATACGGCAGCAGATGCAGCTACCGGTGTCGTGATCACAGATACCTTTAATCCTGTATTGGAGAATCTGTCTGTGAATTTTAATGGAACTGCATGGGCAGAGGGAACAAACTATACGTATGATACGACTACCGGATTATTTACCGGAACTGCAGGAGGTATTACTGTACCCGCAGCGACTTACACCCAGGATCCCGTTACGGGAGCGTGGGGGATCAACCCCGGTGTCAGCACGCTGGTGATCTCCGGAACCGTATAAGGGCTGGCGTGCTCCTAAGGCTGGCGCCATGCAACCCATTCGCAGTCACTGCGTGACTTGCTCATGGACGGCTGTCGCCGTATAAATCTAAAATAAAAAGTCACTGGAAGTACATAAATGTCCTCCCAGTGACTTTTTATTTTATCCTTGCATGGCTTGTAGTTTAGCCAAAGTATCTCTTTAACAGACCCTCAAATGCCTTGCCATGTCTTGCCTCATCACGAGCCATCTCATGAACGGTGTCATGAATAGCATCCAGGTTCAGAGCCTTGGCTCTCTTAGCCAGATCAAACTTACCTGCGGTAGCACCGTTCTCGGCATCTACTCTCATCTCCAGATTCTTCTTGGTGGAATCGGTTACGACTTCACCTAACAGCTCAGCGAATTTTGCAGCGTGCTCAGCTTCTTCGTAAGCAGCCTTCTCCCAGTACAGACCGATCTCGGGATAACCTTCTCTGTGAGCTACTCTTGCCATTGCCAGATACATACCAACCTCAGAGCATTCGCCCTGGAAGTTCGCACGCAGATCTGCAATGATATCCTCGGGAGCACCCTTCGCTACACCTACTACATGCTCAGCAGCCCAGGTCTTACCTTCTTCCTGCTTGGTGAACTTGGAAGCGGGAGCGTGACAGATGGGGCACTCTGCGGGAGCCGCATCACCTTCATAAACATAACCACATACCTGACATACATACTTTGCCATAATTTTTTCTCCTTTTCTCAAATGAAATGTTTTGTTTTTAGTTTTCTCTTTTTGCGTGTGCTTTATCAGCACAAATATATTATGGAACGAAGCCAGTTTTCATTCAGAAAACTAGGACTCCGTAGCAACCCTGGTGCAGGCGGGACAAGTGCCATAGAAATAAGTGACATGTCCCCGGATCCGGCCGTCAAATCTCTCTCCGGCTGTCTCCATGATGGAATCAATACTATCCATGTCCAGATCAATGAAGCTTCCGCATTCCGTACACACGAAATGATAATGTTCGGAAGTATCGGCATCAAAATGGTCAACACCGTCACCGACCCGGAGTCGTAAGATCTCTCCCATGTCAGACAACAGAGTCAGATTACGGTAGACGGTACCGAGACTTAATTTCGGATCCTGCTGTTTCAGATTAGAATAGATCACATCAGCGGTAGGGTGATCCTTGCGTCCCATGAGAAAGGATTTGATCATTTCTCGTTGTCTGCTTCGTTTCAGTGCCATGATAAGCTCCCTTCTCAATAATAGTAATGATTACTGTTTCTTATAAGCTTATTATACATGATGCGAGAATAATGTCAACAGAAAAATGAAAAAATTTTGTTTATATTTTTTTTATGATATTCCTGCTTCCTTTATACACAGAAGGTAGGAATCATGCTATAATGAGCGAAAGTAAAGTATAAAACACGCGCAAACTTGTGCTACACAGTGTACTAAAGTCACGGAAAGTTTGCAGGTCGCTGAAAGGCAAGAGTAATATGAAATTTAAAACCAGACTTCGTGTAACATTTATAAGTATTATATTACTTCCGCTGTTGCTGACGATCATGGCGTTTGTGATGATTGCCATTTACCTGATGAATTACTCTCAGGGTCTCAGCCTGACGGATATTGATTATTCCATGATGTCGGAGAATTTCAGGGAATTCACCAACACCACGGATCAGGCGTATTATGTGCTGCTGGACCAGGTGAAGGAAGACAGCAGCAAGTTAGAGGATAAGGAATATCTGGATCATGTGAATGCAGAGGTATCCCGGAAGTCTACTTATATTATAGTGAGAAAGGGTGACGGACTATACTATGCGGGCAATGAAGATGCCGCACAGAAGATTTTTGAAAAACTGCCTGCCTACGGTGAAGAGAATCTGTCGGATGACAGCGGATATTTCTACAATGAACTGGAGAAGTATGTAAAACAGATTGATTTCACTTTCCGGGATGGAACACCGGGCAGCGTATTTATCGTCACGAAGGTCAATTCGCTGATCTCGAGACATCTGCTGATCGATATGTTCGTGGCTATCATAGTGATCCTGATCTTCACCAGCCTGATGCTGACCCAGTGGATCCACAAGGGCGTATTTGAGCCCATCAATGAGCTGAATGTGGCAATGCGCAAGATCAAGGAAGGCAACTTTGATTATGTTCTGGAGACAGATGCCAAGGGTGAGATCGGTGATCTCTACCGCAATTATGAAGACATGCGTTTACGGCTGAAGGAATCCACGGAAGAGAACACCCAGCATGAGAAGCAGAACAAAGAGCTGGTCAGCAATATTTCCCATGATCTGAAGACCCCTATCACAGCCATTAAGGGTTATGTGGAAGGAATCATGGACGGTGTGGCAGATACGCCGGAGAAGATGGATAAATACATCAAGACCATCTACAATAAAGCCATTGATATGGATCGTCTGATCAACGAGCTGACCACTTATTCCGGAATTGATAATAACCGGATCCCGTACAATTTCCACCGGATCAACGTGGCGGATTATTTCGGCGACTGTGTGGAAGAAGTCGGACTGGATCTGGAGCAGCGGGGTATCAAGCTGAACTATTCGAATCTGGTATCTCCTGACACAGTTGTCATCGCGGATCCGGAGCAGATGAAGAAGGTCATCAATAATATTATCAGTAACAGCGTAAAATATATGGATAAGCCCAATGGGCACATTGATATCCGTATTCTCGACGAAGTGGATGCTATCCGGGTAGAGATCGAGGACAACGGCAAGGGAATCGCGCAGAAAGATCTGCAGAAGATCTTTGAGCGGTTCTACCGCACGGATGCTTCCCGCAATTCCGCCCAGGGCGGCAGTGGCATCGGACTTTCTATTGTGAAGAAGATCATCGAGGATCACGGCGGCTATGTATGGGCAACAGCCAAAGAGGGTGAAGGCACCTGTATGCATTTTGTCCTGAGAAAATACATTGAACTGCAGCCGGGTGGAACCAAGTAATGAATAAGGAATCAATAAGGAATGAAACAGAAATAGCATGATAACCGATGATGCAAGGACATTCTGTAAATGGAGGGTAAATTATGAGTAAGATTTTAATTATTGAAGATGAAGTAGCAATTGCAGATCTTGAGAAGGATTATTTGGAGCTCAGTGATTTCAAGGTGGATATCTGCAATACCGGCGATGAGGGACTAAAGACTGCACTGGCAGGGGATTATGATCTGATCATTCTGGACCTGATGCTGCCCGGCATGGACGGCTTCGAAGTATGTAAGAAGATCCGCGAGGAGAAAAATATTCCTATTCTCATGGTATCTGCGAAGAAGGACGACATTGATAAGATCCGCGGCCTAGGGTTGGGGGCGGACGACTATATGACCAAACCTTTCAGCCCCAGTGAGCTGGTAGCCCGCGTGAAGGCGCACATGGCCCGTTATGAGAGACTGGTGGGAACCAACCAGAAGCAGCAGAATGATATCGTGGAGATCCGCGGTATCCGTATTGATAAGACTGCAAGACGTGTCTATGTGGACGGTGTGGAGAAGACGTTTACGACCAAAGAGTTTGATCTGCTGACGTTCCTGGCGGAGCATCCGAACCATGTATTTACCAAAGAAGAATTGTTCCGTGAGATCTGGGATATGGATTCTATCGGTGATATTGCCACCGTTACCGTGCACATCAAGAAGATCCGTGAGAAGATTGAAAAAGATACTGCAAAACCTCAGTATATCGAGACCATCTGGGGTGTGGGCTACCGATTTAAAGTATAAAAGAAGAAAAATAAGATCAGAAGAGAACTCCTATGATGGATTCGGCAACAAACTGTCTCCAATAGGAGTTTTTTATCTAAAAGTGTGTTATAATCATAACATTGCGGATTGCACCCGTGAAATTTGATTAGCGATTCCACTGATGAGATAAAGCATCGGCGGAATGGAGTGTGTTATGAACAGTAAAAAAATAATACAGTTGTCTACGACACAGAAGATCATGCTTAGCTTTCTGTGTGCCATATTAGTGGGTAGCTTCCTGCTGGCATTACCCATCAGTTCAGCTACCGGAGAAGCGGTTCCTTATATAGATGCTTTATTTACGGCTACCACATCCATATGTGTGACCGGTCTGGTGACGGTTCCCACATATTCCACCTGGAGCGTCTGGGGACAGATCGTGATCCTGTTTCTGATCCAGTTGGGAGGTCTGGGAGTCATTACGGTCATGTACGGTGTGATGATGGGACTGCACAGACGACTGGGACTGGGTAACCGGTGGATGCTGCAGGATGTATTTAATCTGAATAATATCTCCGGAATCGTGGAATTCCTCCGCAAGGTTCTCATAGGTACTCTGGTGGTGGAGGGATGCGGAGCTCTTTTGTACATGACAGTATTTGTGCCGGGATACGGACTCAGAGGCATATGGATTTCGATTTTTAATGCTGTATCTGCCTTCTGCAACGCAGGAATGGATATTATGGCGGAAGACAGTCTGTGCGGCTATGTATTTCAGCCCATGGTCAATCTGGTCACGATGCTGTTGATCATATTGGGAGGTTTGGGCTATATCGTCTGGTGGGATGTACTGCGGGTTTTGAAAAATATCCGGAGCCAGAAGCTCAAATGTTTCAGACTGCTGACGCTTCACAGTAAAATAGCACTCACGGTGACAGGAATACTTATTGTAGTGGGAGCGGCGGCATTTTATATTTTTGAATACAATAATCCTCTGACGATGCAGGATTACACGGTGCCGCAACGGATCTGGGCATCCCTGTTCCAGGCAGTAACTACGCGAACCGCAGGTTTTGCCACGATTCCACAAGAGGATCTGACCAATACCTCTGCGATCATTTCGGTGCTTTTGATGCTGATCGGCGGCTCTCCGGTGGGAACCGCAGGAGGAATGAAGACAGTTACGATCGCAGTGCTGCTGGTATCTATGTTTGCCACCATAGGTAATAAGGAGGATGCAGAGCTTTTTGGGAGAAATATTCCGAAGCAGGCGGTGAATAAATCGGTAGCAGTTGTAGGTATGTTTTTTATCATTGCGTCGTTGTCTGCGATTCTTTTATCTGCAGTGACAGAGGCGGATGTGATAGATATTGTGTATGAAACAGTCAGTGCCACAGCTACTGTGGGATTAAGCAGGAACCTGACTTCCATGCTGAATCTTTGGGGAAAACTGATTATTATCATGACCATGTATCTGGGAAGAGTCGGCCCCATATCTCTGGTAGTGGCATTCAGCACGCAGAAAAAGAACAAAAATATTGTGAAGAACCCGACAGAAGAGATCAGCGTCGGATAAAGCAGATCGAAGCAACAGGAAGGAAGAGACTATGGGAATCAATCAGACCTATGCAGTATTTGGACTTGGAAGATATGGAAGAAGTGTGGCGAAGGAGTTGGCAGAGAACGGCGCAGAGGTGGTGGCGGTAGACAATAGAGAGGCAGTTGTCAATGCGGCAATCTCAGAGATTCCATACTGTAAATGTGCAGATGTTACAGATCCGGAAGCGTTGAGACAGATCGGTATTGCGAATATTGATGTGGTCATTGTGACCATGGCAAATCATCTGGAAGCCAGTGTTATGGCAACCATGCTGTGTAAAGAACTGGGCGTAAAGACCGTTATCGCCAAATGCGCCACTGAGATAAACTGCAAGATCCTTACGAAAGTAGGAGCAGACCGTGTAGTATTCCCCGAGAGTGAGTCAGGGATCCACCTGGCCAAAAATCTGTTAAGCTCCGGTTTCATGGACATTATCGAATTGTCCCAGGATGTGTCTATGGTGGAAATGGAAGTCAAACAGCAGTGGATCGGGAAGAACCTGATCGAGCTGAATCTGCGGAAAAAATATTCCATTAACGTGGTGGCGATCATCGAAGGAAAAAATGTAAATACCAATATCGATCCGGAAGTACCTCTGACACAGGATATGCGGCTGATCGTTATTGCCAACCGGGCAAAACTTAATAAACTGAAATAGAATAGCTTCGAGCTATAAAAAAGTGAAACATCTGACGGTGCACTTGAGCACAAGACAGAATGTTTCACTCTTTTTTTTATACAGTGACAGCCGTCTGAAAAGTTGTAAACAGGTGATCAGTTATCTGCCCGGAAAGTATTCTCGTTAAAGGCACCCTGCTGCTTAGCCACGATAGTGGTACATACGGCATCACCGGTGATATTGACAGCGGTACGCAGCATATCCAGGATACGGTCGATACCCATGATCAGTGCAATGCCTTCGGTAGGCAGTCCCACGGAGGTCAGTACCATGGACAAGGTGACCAGACCGACACTGGGGACACCGGCAGTACCGATGGAGGCGATCGTCGCGGTGGCAATGACAGTAGCAATGGCAGCCGGGGTCAGAGGAATACCGTAAGCCTGTGCTATGAAAACAACTGCTACGCCCTGCATAATGGAAGTACCGTCCATGTTAATGGTGGCACCCAGAGGAATCGTAAAGGACGAAATCTGTTTGGAGACACCGATTTTTTTATACAGAGTGTCGATAGACAGAGGGATCGTCGCATTACTGGTGGAAGTGGAGAAGGCAAAGGTCATAACCGGGAAGAACTTTTTAATGAACTTAAAAGGATTCAAGCGGGTGAACACAAACAGCATGACCTGATATACCACGAAACACTGTACTGCCAGTGCCAGAATGACACTTCCCATATATTTCAGCATAGGCACAAAAGCGTCGAAGCCGATACCTGCGAAGGTCTTGGCGATCAGGCAGAAGACACCGACAGGGGCTGCTTTCATGACTGCAATCGTCATTTCCATCATAATGTCATTGAACTGACTGAAAAAGTTCGCCACAGTGGAGACCCGGTTGCCCATGGCAGCCAGAAGAATGCCGACAAATAAAGCAAAGAAGATGATCGGCAGCATATCTCCGGTGGACAGAGAGGTAAAAATATTTTTCGGAATAATATTCAACAACGTCTCCGCAAAATCTACCTGGGTGGTCGCGACTTCGGTGGCATCCTCCGGCAATGCAATATTTAAACCGATGCCGGGATTGATCAGACTGGCAATGCCCAGTGCCACGCAGATCGCCAAAGCAGTGGTGCACAGATAGAACAGGATCGTTTTCACACCCACAGTTCCCAACGTTTTCGTATCACCGATGGCCATGGCGCCGCAGACCAGGGAGCAGAATACCAGAGGAACCACCAGCATCTGCATCAGACGGATAAAACCGTTGCCCAGTACATAGAGAATACCGTTGATCAGAATCGTATCTCTAAAGTACCCTTCCGGCATATAATAATGGATCAGCACACCACATACCGCACCGGTTAAAAGGGCAATAAAGATTTTGGTGGACAGACCGAGTTTTTTCTTTTCTTTTTCGTGTTTTTCCACTATTCCAGTCCTCCGGTTTCTTTCATGTAGGAAGCCAGTGTCTCTCTCCAGCCACTGGGTTCTTCGATGCCGGTGAGACGCAGCATCATATTATCCAGTACGGAATATTTCTCCGGGGTGCCGTCTTTTACTGTGACGGTAAGCCGCTCCTCTTTTCCGGCAAGACGCAGGATCTCTTTCGCGAATTCCAGGCGTGTGCAGGAACCGCCGCTGCATACGGCGTGATAGATACCGTAATGGTCGTTGTCGATGAAAAATTTTACCACGCGTGCAAGCTCAGCAGCGGAGGTAGGTACCGCACGGTCGTTGTTTAGCAATTCCATTGTGGATACCTGAGGGTCCGCGGCAGCTTCGAGTACTTCATTCAAAAAGTCTTTGCCGATGCCATAGATCCAGGAACTGCGGATAATGACATAGCGGGTCATCAGCTGGATGACGAATTTCTCTCCGGCGTATTTGGATTTTGCAAACAGTCCTACGGGATTTACATCATCGAACTCATTATAGGGTGTGTCGGATGCGCTGGAAAATACATCATCCGTAGAGATCTGTATGAGTTTTGCCTGAATGCTCTCCGCAGACTGCGCCAGATTTCTCGCACCTACGGCGTTTACCTTGTAAGCCATATCTGTCTCCGACTGCGCTGCACCGGCGGAAGGATGATATCCTGCACAGTTGATGACGACATCGGGACGATTGCGGTGCATGAACAGGGAAACTGCATGTTCATCCGTGATATCCAGCTCGTCCTTATCGGTTTCGTATAATTCATATTCCATCATGTCTAACAACCTGATCAACGCCTGCCCCATGTGACCGAGGGAACCGACGATCCATATTTTTTTCATTGTGATATAACCTCCTGCAATTTGTGTGTAACTGAGAACAGTATAACAAGTATATCATAGGAAAGATCCCCCGGAAAAGAGAAAATTAAAAAGAGAGAGAAACTCCATAAAAATTGATATTAACAGGGAGAAAAGGATTTGCTATACTAACCACAGAGAGCGGAATCCGAAGGAAAAGCTCAGGATATATTTGACAGACAGAATCTGGAAAGGCAGGGAGTTTATATGGCAAAATTACGTCTGGGTGCATTGGAAGCCGGCGGTACAAAAATGGTCTGCGCTATTGGGGATGAGAACGGTACAATTTATGAACAGGTATCGATTCCTACAACTACGCCTAAGGAGACGATTCCTAAGATGATCGCTTATTTTAGGGACAAGGGGATCGATGCATTGGGAATTGCCTGTTTTGGACCCATTGAGCTGGACAGAGATTCAGAAAAATACGGTTATATCACAACCACGCCAAAGCTGGCCTGGAGGGACTGCGATATTGTTGGGCAGATGCAGGAGGCACTTCATTGCCCCGTGGGATTCGATACAGATGTGAATGGTTCTGTCCTCGGCGAAGTGACCTTCGGACAGGCACAAGGGAAAAAGTGTGTCATGTATCTGACCATCGGTACCGGTGTCGGCGGTGGTATTTATAGTAACGGAGAGCTGCATCACGGAATGCTCCATCCGGAGACCGGACATGTGCTGATCACGAAGCGGACCGCAGATACTTATGCCGGAAGATGTCCTTATCATAAGAATTGTCTGGAAGGTCTGGCAGCAGGCCCTGCCATCGAAGAACGCTGGGGCAGGAAAGCAGTGGACCTGGCAGATTGCCCGGAAGTATGGGAGCTGGAGGCAGATTACATTGCTCAGGCACTGACCGGCTATGTCATGACGGTATCACCGGAAATGATCATTTTAGGCGGCGGTGTCATGCACCAGGAGCAGTTGTTCCCGCTTATCCGCAAGAAGCTTAAGGAATACATCAATGGCTATATCGTAACGGATGAACTTGCAGACATGGAGCATTATGTGGTGCCGGCATCTCTTCACGATGATCAGGGCATTATGGGATGTCTGGAGCTGGCAAGAAGAGCTCTTGAAAACGATCATTGATAGGGCAGCTGTTTACGATATTGCAGCGGAGACATCTGATATGTCCTATGAAAGCAGCGGATAAAATGACTCACGTTGGGGAAGCCGGACTGCAGGGCAACCTCTGTAACCGGCAGAGAGGTGCTCTCTAACAGATGGCAGGCATGGGTCAGCCTCAGATGCATCAGGTATTGCGTCAGAGTCAGATGAAAATGCTGCTTAAAATAGCGGGACAAATATTTTTCGGATAAATGAAATTGCTCTGCCAGGGTTTCCAATCGAAGGGGTTCCGTGTAGTTATACTGCAGATAAGTCAGTATCTCACGCTGCATCGGATCGTTCCTTTTGGAGCCCATTGGGTTAATGGTTCCGCAGGAAGCAATTTTTTGGATAAGTGACAACAATAAAATACGTAATCGGAAATGCCCGCTCAATGTATTTGGAAGCTGTCTGACAGACAGGATCTCACGGATGAGAGAAATGATGTCAGGACAGCTTTTTTCGTGGGAAAGATTATGATGCAAAAGCAATTCATGGTTACGCAAGGGAAGGAGAAACTCCGTTTCCAACAGATCATCCGTCTGAAAGGAAATAAATTCCAGTGGGAACAGCAGGGTATGATAGTCTACGCCCGGAATTGAGGAACCCATAAAATGAAGCTCACCGGGATTTACAAAATAGACGGAGCCGCCGGTCGCTTCGTATTCTTCTCCTTCAATGATGATCTTAAGAGAGCCGGAGCGGACATATATGATCTCGACCTCCGGATGCCAGTGGACAGGAATCTGAAAAAAAGCAGGCATATCATGCAGGTGATAACAGCTAAAAGGAAATTCTTTTGTTCCGTGAATGCGTTCTTCTCTTAATTCAGGGTACATAGGCAGGCCTTTCTGTGAAGTGGAGTAGAGGATATTATGGTCAGATTACTATAAAAGTAGAAATAAGTCAATTTTCTGTGGTAAAAATGCAAGTTCTAGGAAAGATAAAGTAGTAATATGTAAAAATTGAAGAGACTATTCGGAATAGTATTCTGAATAGTTGTAAAATGAAAATGCAAATTTTTAGGAACCGCAGAAAGGATATAAAACCTACGATGGAAGGACAGAATAAGTCATTATTTCAATTATTTGTACCACTGTGTCTGGAGACGATCTTTTACATGTTGTCCGGAATGGTGGATACCTTAATGCTTTCTTCTGTGGGAGATCAGGCAGTCGGAGCAGTCGGAACAGCAAATACTTATATTGGTGTGTTCATTATTATGTATTCGGTAGTTTCTATGGGAATGCTGGCTGTGATGACACAGAATATCGGTGCGGGCAGACCGGGGATCGCCTGTCAGGCAAAGAGCCTGGGATTATGGTTTAATGGAATCCTGGGTGTTGTGATGTCTGTTTTTTTGTTTTTCTGTTCCGATGGGATTCTGTATGTGGTAGGTATTGCACCGGCATTGAAGGAGCCTGCCGTACAATACCTGCGGATCGTAGGAGGCGGAAGCATATTGAACGCAATGATTCCCATACTGGCAGGATATCTGCGTGCGTTCGGATATACGAAACAGCCCCTTATCGCAACTGTGACAGGTAATATTTTGAACTTTATATTAAATGCCGTGTTTCTGTTTCGTTTCCACCTCGGTGTGCAGGGGGTCGCATCCGCAACAGTGATCTCTAAAGTAGTGAATCTGATATTGATAGTGATCTTTGTACGGCGGCTGATCCCTGCAAAAAAATATTCGGAGAGGGTAAATTCCGGAGAGATTTTGCGGAAGATCATCCGGATCGGATTACCTTCCGCTTTGGAGAATACTATTTATAATATAGCGATGACACTGGTGATCCGTTTTCTGAACCAGATGGATACGGAGGGAATCAATGTGGCTGCCCGCTCCTATACGGCACAGATCACAAATTTATCCTTCTGTGTGGGAAGTGCGCTTGCACAGGCGAATGCCATTATGACCGGATGGTATATGGGTGCGGGAAAATATGAAATATGTGATAAGCAGACTAAAAAATCTGCGGCGATCGGAGCGGTACTGGCGATGGGAACAGAATTTCTGTTTGCAGTCAGTGCCCCGGTCCTGATCTCTTTTTTCACGCAGGATAAGAGTATGGTAGAACTAGTGCAGAAGCTGATGTTTATTGATATTGCCCTGGAAGCCGGACGAGTAACAAATCTGGTATACGGAAATGCACTGAAAACCAGTGGAGATGCTGTATTTCCGGTGATCCTCGGAGCTGTTTTCATGTTTTTGTGTGCAGCGGGAGGAACGTATCTGTTGGGGATACAGCTGCATCTGGCAGTAGTGGGTGCTTATATCGGTCTGACAGCAGATGAATGCAGCCGTGCGGTCGGCATGATGTTGCGCTGGCGGAGCGGAGCATGGAAGAAAAAAGGATTGATCGAAGATTGATCGAATTGCAATAATAAGACGGTATACCGGCTGGCTTTTGCCCGGGTGGGCATTCTCTTGCTTTTCGTAGCTTATCATAGCATAGCGCATTTTTTATAATTAAAATATTGACAATATGAAAAAATGTGTTATAGTTCTAAATGCAAATGCAACTCATTTGCATTTAGAACAAATATATGATTAAGTATTCATTTGATAAAAAAGTATGGAAAGGTAAGAGTCATGTCGGAAGTTATTTTAGATACTTTAATAGATAGTATAAAGCTGGTGCCATTTTTGTTCCTGACCTATCTGGCTATGGAATATCTGGAGCATAAGGCTGGCGAGAAGACCACACATATGGTGCGTAAAGCAGGTAAAATGGGACCGTTGATCGGTGGCGTGGCAGGTGTGCTGCCTCAGTGTGGGTTCTCGGCAGCAGCATCCAACTTATATGCAGGCAGGGTGATCACTCTGGGAACACTGATAGCCATTTATCTGTCCACTTCTGATGAGATGCTGCCGATCCTGATTTCGGAGAAAATGGATATCTGCTTTGTACTGGGCGTGCTGGGAGCGAAAGCAGCCATTGGTGCCATAGCCGGGTTTGTGATCGATCTGTTGGTCCGTGAGAGGAAGATACATCCTCATGATCATGTTCACGGACATGGGGAAAATGACCATGAAGAGGAAGAACACATTCATGAAATCTGTGAGCATGAGAACTGCCATTGTGAAAAGGATGGCATTTTTCTATCTGCGGTAAAGCATACGCTTCACATTACCTTTTTCATTATAGTCATTGGATTTGTTCTGAACACAGCACTGCATTTTGTGGGAGAAGATGTTCTGGCCGGTCTGATCCTGAACCGTCCCGTACTGGGACCTGTGCTGGCAGGATTGGTGGGACTGATCCCCAACTGTGCAGCATCTGTGACCATAACGCAATTGTATATCAGTGGTGTGATCAGCCTTGGAGCCATGATGTCCGGATTGCTGGTAGGAGCGGGAGTAGGACTGCTGGTGTTGTTTCGCGTGAACCCGGATAAAAAGGAAAATCTGAAAATCGTGGGAATTTTATATGTGATTGGTGTTTTGACAGGAATTGTGATAAACTGGCTGTAGGCACAAGCAGTGCCAAAATTGAGAGCTGACTCTTTGACTGCTTGCAGGCATAAGAGGCAGATCCAATTTTGATAGGGCGACGCCCGTCCAGCGAGGAACACGAAGTGTTTCGAGGTGGAAAGCACTGCGCCCTCGAGATCGCGATATAAAAGGACAGATATCTATGGAAGAACATAAATGTGAACACAATGATATTTCTTATCCCAAGGGATTAAAATGGACCAAACAGAGAAAATGCGTGTATCAGGTGCTGGAGGAAGCGACCGAGCCCCTCAGCGCCGTACAGATTTACAATCGTATTGAGAGAGATCACGAAGGCAGCGATTATGCTGTATCCACAATCTACCGGATTCTGGCAACATTTGAAGAACATGGAATGGTAGAGAAGACAACGTTCATGGGAGACGGTACCGTAGTATACGAATTGAACCGCGGGGAACATACCCATTATGCGGTCTGCCTGGAATGTCATAAGAGGATTCCGCTGCCCAGCTGCCCCTTTGCACATGTGCATTTAGAGCAGGATACCGGAGATTTCACTGTCACCGGACACAAATTAGAGCTGTACGGCTACTGCAAAAAGTGCCAGGAAGCCCGTAAAAAACAGTAATTTCACCTATTGTACAAATAAATCGAAAAAAATATTTAAATTTTTTTCAAAAAGTACTTGCATTCTTGAAAACCATGTGATAATATATGTCTTGTCGTTGCGGGAGACGCAACAACGACACAGAAAATGCACCGCTAGCTCAGTTGGTAGAGCACCTGACTCTTAATCAGGGTGTCCAGGGTTCGAGCCCCTGGCGGTGCACTCGAGAGAATCGTTTTTGGAGACTTAGGAGCTCCGGGGACGGTTCTTTTTTTGCTTTCATTTTGTCGGACAAACTACTTTACAAAGCCGGTATCCCGTGTTATATTGAAATTAGCCAAAGTTAAAGAGTTCGTAAGAACAAAATGTCACACAAAAACCCCGGGGTGCAAGCCCGGGGTTCTTTGTTACTTGGCTGATCGTGTTATTCATCCTCTCCATCCAACCATTTGCTTATGTAGTTGCCGACTACACTTGCCACAACAGAGAGTATAAAGTTAAAGAGTTCTACCAAAATGTCACCCCCTTCCTGTCGGGGTAACACGACATGCCAATTATAGCATACGGTTCTTGCAGCGTAAACCGCCAAAAAACGACTTAAAATACCTATTAGGAGTCTTTTCTCTTAATCAGGTTGTCCGGAGTTCAAGTCTTTGGCGGATCCATATTCTCTTAAGGGGAGAACAGAAACCGAAATGGCAACCTTTCCACAGTCTGGTTAGAAACGGGAAACGACATAGATGAGGAACACTACAGAAAAACTGTTAATAGTTCTGTACATGAAGTATTCGCGATATTTGAAATTGATGAGTGAGGGGAATACTATGAATGATGCAATAGCAATGATGTTTTCAATTTTAATTGTCATGTTCGGGTATCTGGTATTTAAGATCTTGACGGATCAGAGCCAACCAACGACTACCAGCACCGGGAAACGGAGCAAGAAGAAGGGGACAGGAAAGCCGGTTATCAAAAATAACTGGAATATGCGACCACTGGACACAAAAGATCCTGCAGACAAAGATCTGCGGTATGAAGATTTTGTAGAATCATCTTGGAAAGAAATAGAAAAATAATTGTCTGACAAACGCACACGCAGCACAGCCGGATCCACGCTTTCGGAAATTATTTTGTAGGACAAATATCACACGGTTCTTTTTTGTATAATTATTCAAGTTGAGGAGATTTTATATGATTGCGATATTTGATACGCATGCGCATTATGACGATGACGCATATAACGACGACAGAGAACAGCTTCTGGCGGCGCTGCCGGGGCAGGGCATTGCACGGGTGGTGGATGTGGGTGCGAGCCTGGCATCCTGCCGGAAAGTGTTAGAGATGATGGAGCAGTACGATTACATATATGGAGCTATCGGCGTACATCCCAGCGAGACCGCGGAACTGACGGAGGAATCTTATTCCTGGCTGAAGGAACAGTGCCAAAAGGAGAAATGCCTGGCGGTGGGAGAGATCGGACTGGATTATTACTGGCCGGAGCCGGACCACGAGACACAGAAAAAGTGGTTCCTGCGGCAGCTGGAACTGGCGCGTGAGATCAAAAAGCCTGTTATCATTCACTCCCGGGATGCAGCGAAGGATACCGTGGATCTCATGACGGAGGCGCACGCAGAAGAGATCGGCGGTGTAATTCACTGCTATTCCTATACGAAGGAGACGGCGAAGATTTTCCTGGATATGGGATTCTACTTTGGAATCGGCGGCGTGCTGACTTTTAAAAATGCAAAGAAGCTGAAGGAAGCGGTAGAATATATCCCTATGGACCGCATCGTGTTGGAGACGGACTGCCCATATCTGGCGCCGGAACCGAACCGCGGTAAACGCAATAGCTCCCTGAACATTCCCTATGTGATCGCTGCCATGGCGCAGATCAAGGGGATCACAGAGGAAGAAGTGCGCAAGGCGGCATGGGACAATTCCCTGAAATTGTATCGAATGGATAAATAACCGGGTAAAAAGAAATGGAAGCAAGCAAAACAAAACTATTTTCAAAAGATGATCTGAAAAAACTGATCATTCCTTTATTGTTTGAACAGGCACTGGCAATCACTGTGGGCATGGCGGATACCGTCATGATCTCTTCGGCGGGCGAGGCGGCGGTCTCCGGCGTATCCCTGATCGACATGTTCAATAATCTGATCATCAGTGTGCTGGCGGCACTGGCTACCGGCGGCGCCGTGGTGACCTCCCAGTTTCTCGGAGCCGGGAAAAAAGAGGACGCCTGCAAATCTGCAAAACAGTTGATCGTGTCATCGGTATGCATTACGATCGGCATATCGATTTTGGTTATGGTGTTCTGTAATGGCATCATTTCCCTGTTTTTCGGTAAAATTGAAGCGGACGTATTTCATAATGCTGTGATCTATATGATGATCTCTGCACTGTCCTTCCCGTTCCTTGCCCTGTACAATTCCTGTGCGGCGCTGTTCCGCTCCATGGGAAATTCCCAGATCACGCTGAAGGTCTCCGTGGTGGAAAATATCATTAACATCGGCGGTAATGCTTTGGGTGTTTATGTACTGGGACTGGGCGTGGCAGGTGTGGCGATTCCTTCCCTGATCTCCCGTGCAGTGGCAGGATTCATCCTATATCGTTTGCTGAAAAACCCGTCCAACGAAGTGCATTTATTAAAAGAAAGATTCCACATCGACTGGCCGGTGATCCATAAGATTTTTTACATAGGTATCCCCAGCGGGATTGAAAATGGTATTTTCCAGCTGGGACGTGTCATTGTGGTAAGCATTATCGCGGGTTTCGGAACTGTGCAGATTGCTGCCAACGGGGTGGCGAACAGCTTGGACAGCATGGGTTGTATTGTGGGACAGGCTATGAATCTGGCAATGATCACGGTAATTGGCCGTTGTGTCGGCGCCGGAGATTCCGGTCAGGTGCGGTATTATACGAAAAAATTATTGAAGATTACCTACTTGTGTACCTTTATGGTAAACAGCGTCATCCTGCTGTGTCTGTCGTGGATCCTGAAATGCTATGGATTAAGCCCGGAGACCACGCAGTTATCCTATATTCTGGTCATGATCCACAACGGTATGGCGATGTTTTTGTGGCCGGCGTCTTTTGTTCTGCCGAATATGCTTCGTGCCTGCAATGACGTACGGTTTACCATGGTGCTGTCTATTTTTTCCATGTTCGTGTTCCGTATCGGATTCAGCTATATCATCGGTGTGAACATGGGTTACGGAGCCATCGGTGTCTGGATCGCTATGGTACTGGACTGGATCTTCCGTGTGATCTGTTTTGTGAGCAGATATTTGTCCGGACATTGGCTGAAGACAGCCGGACTGCAGGATAACAGATAGCAACAGTTCATCTCGCGCCATTCGCAAAGTCGCGTTACCACGCTTTCCGTCACTTCGTGACTATCTTTGCTCATAAGCTGGCGCTCATCTCGTGAACATATGCGGCCACAAAATCATGCGAGCATGATTTTGTGTGCCCGGATATATTCACGGATGAACTGTTATGAGGTATAATGTGGGAAAAAGAGAGAGAGGTATGCAATATGCAGGTAGTATTGGAAAATGAAGCTTTAAAAGTAACCATCAACAGCTTTGGTGCAGAGCTTGCAAGCATTCGGGGGAAAGCAACAGATACCGAGTATCTGTGGAATGCGGATGCAAAATTCTGGAAGAGAACTGCCCCGGTACTGTTCCCCTTTGTAGGAAGTCTGAAAAATAAGGAATATCATTATGAAGGAAAGACCTATTCCATGGGTCAGCACGGCTTTGCCAGAGATATGGAGTTTGTCGTGGATGTACAGACGGCGACAGAAGCATGGTTTTCCCTGCGATCCAATGAAGAAACAAAAGCAAAATTTCCGCTGGAGTTTATCCTGAAGATTGGTTATGAATTGGAAGGAAAAGAACTGAAGGTCATCTGGCAGGTGGAAAATCCGGATACGAAAACACTGTACTTTTCCATCGGAGGACACCCCGCATTTATGTGCCCTGTGGATGAAAAAGGAAAGCAGTCGGAATATTATTTCAAGTTTGATACGGACAAAGATCTGACTTACGGATTGGTGGCAGATGACGGACAAGGACTCATGGGACAGCAAAAGGATGTATTACCGGTGAAAAACGGTTATGCGAAGATCACGGAGCACTTATTTGACCGGGATGCCCTGATCGTGGAGGATCGTCAGGCTTCTGCAGTGAGCCTGTGTACTCCGGACAAAAAGCCGTATGTTACCTTAAACTTTGATGCTCCGTTATTCGGTCTGTGGTCTCCCGCAGGCAAGGGAGCACCGTTTATCTGCATCGAGCCATGGTATGGCAGATGCGACAAGACGACCTTTGACGGCAGTTTAGAGCAAAGGGAGTACAGTAATACCCTGCAGGCAGGCGAGGTATTCCGCAGGGAGTACACTATCACAATAGAATAATTACGAGAAAGCGAAAAAGCTTCTGAAAAAAGCTGAAAAAAGCTTCGGGCACAGAAAAAGATTGTGCCCGGAGCTTTTCTTACGCTGATATTCAATATAATTTTATCGAATATCAATAAAATTATATTGACATTCGTATAATAGAGTGATATGTTAAGGCTACCAAGAAGGAAAGAGGTATTCATTATGGAGAAGAGAGAGTTGTCGGAAAAGGAACTGCGGGAGAAAAAGTTATCTTTGGCGAAGGGGACAAAGTACCTGTTGGATTTCATGTTCTATTCGGGAATTCTGGTGACGATAAGTCTGCCGCTTAGTCTCAAATACATAGGAAAGTATCTGGAGGCGGTGGAGGAGAATTACCTTCCGGCGGTGCTCATATTCGCCATTCTGGGTGTGTTGGCGTTATTGCTGATCAATGAACTGCGCAAGATGTTTGGCACGGTGCTTGCGGAGAACTGCTTTGTACCGGAAAATGTGGCGAGCCTTAGGAGAATGGGAGACTTAAGCTTTTTCATCGCGGCCATGAGCGCTGTGAGATGTGTGGTGTACCTGACCATTGCAATGCTGGTGATCATTCTGGTATTTATCATTGCAGGCATGTTCAGCAAAGTGCTGGCGATGGTATTTGAAGAAGCCGTGCGCTACAAGGAAGAAAACGACTTAACAATCTAAAAATTCAGTCACGAAGTGATAGAGCGTGTGATACGCGACTATGTAAATGACGCCGGCTGAACGGAAAGTCAAAATTAGAAAGGCATCTATTATGGGAATCATTGTAAATCTGGATGTAATGATGGCAAAGCGGAAGATCAGCCTGACAGAACTGGCGAATCAGGTGGATCTGACACAGGCAAATTTATCCATCTTGAAAAATAATAAAGCAAAAGCCATCCGTTTCTCTACACTGGAATCCATCTGCGAGGTGCTGCATTGCCAGCCCGGAGACATTCTGGAGTATGTAGAAGACACAAAAGAAGAGGAAACCAAATAAAACCTGAGAGGGGGAGATCACAATGCAGGAAAATACAGCAGTACAGGAAACAAATTCAGTGAATCAGGAACAGATTTCCGGGCAGAACGTAGTCCGGGTGGTGGAAAAGACAGAGACTGTGGAGACAAAGCGCTTGCAGGAGCACTATAATTTCTTCGGACCGGTGACTTTTCTCTATGCCGTATTCTATGCATTTTGTATGTTCCGGAACGGCTCGGGGATCACCTTCCCTTTTTTCCTCGCAGGCACTTTACTGTATTTTGTCTTCTCGCTGTCAAAACTAGAGATTACCTTGAAAAAAGGGAGCGCCTTTTATATGGTCAGCATTCTGCTGCTGGGGGTATCCACCTTCTGCACCGACGGATGGGCGATCATAAGTCTGAACAAGCTGGCGGTGTTTCTGTTAGTGATGTGTCTGCTGCTGAATCAATATTTTGATACGAAAAAGTGGAAGCTTGGGAAATATGTGGGGAGTATCTGCCAATTGGTGGTTATGAGCTTCGGGGAACTGGGGAAGCCTTTTTCCGATGGCAAAGCCTATTTTCGTGAAAAAGGAAAAGTAAATAAGAAGGTATGGTATGGACTGCTGGGAGTAGTGATCGCACTGCCCATTCTGCTCATTGCCGCTGGACTGTTAAGCTCTGCCGATGCGGTGTTCCGCAAGATGACAGTGGATTTCATGAACCGGATCCGTCCGGGAAATGTATTTAACGTAGTCATCCGGGTAACGTTTCTGTTCTTTACTTCCTATGCACTGACTTCCTACCTATGCAAGCGAAGCATCCCGGAGGAAGTGAAGGATCGCAGAAAGGGTGAGCCGGTACTGGCAATTACGATTATGTCACTGCTGTCACTATTGTATCTGCTGTTTTCCGGTATTCAGATCTTCGGATTGTTCTTAGGAAAAATGCAGCTGCCGGAGGGCTATACTTACGCACAGTATGCAAGAGAAGGCTTTTTCCAGCTGCTGGCTGTCAGCATTCTGAACCTGATCCTGGTATTGGTGTGCCTCAGCTTTTTTAGGGAGAGTAGGGTACTGAAAGTGATTATGACGATTATGTCATTATGTACTTTTATCATGATCGCGTCTAGCGTAATGCGAATGATCATTTACATCCGGTATTATTATCTGACTTTCCTGCGGATCTTCGTATTGTGGATGCTGGCGGTATTATTCGTCATGTTTATCGGAGTGCTGATCAATATTTACAGGGAAAGCTTCCCACTGTTCCGCTATGGTGTCGTGATGGTGACCGTGCTGTATCTTGCATTGTCCTTCAGCCATCCCGACTATATTATAGCCAGAGTGAATATTGCCAATGCACCCGGCGGAGACTTCTCTTATCTGAGTGATCTCAGTGCGGATGCAGCACCGGCCATTATTCCTTATATGGAGAGTCTTGGGTATGATTTTGGCGCCTATGAACTGGAGAACCCTACGGATATTATGAGTGAAGATACGCAGGCTCAGTGGTGGGGGAGTTATCAGCCGAAGGGATTCGGATATTATTACCTGAACCATAATAAGAAGCGTCTGGATCAGACATCTCTGCGGACATTTAATATTTCCAGATATATGGCGCGGAAACAGATAGAGGCAAGAATTGATGGAAAATAAAGAAATGAATACGGAAAAAATAAAGTTTTATAAAAAGCATCCGGTGTTGCTTGCATGGCTGATTTCTATATTTATCGGACTGGGCTATGCGCTTTTTACGATCATAGCCTCTGTTATTCATTATGAGCAAAGAGATTATGTATGGGAGATCATTAAGGCTTTTACAGAAATGTTTACCTGGGCAATTTTAATGGGAGCGGTACTGGTATTTCCTGTGGTGCTGACGATCAGTGAAGTAATCTGCCTGATCTGTGAGGAACGAGGGCACCCGGTGAAGGGAGACTGGCTGTTTGACCAGCATGTATTTTGGCTGGGCGGATTCTATGAAATTTGTTATTTGGGGTTGATTAGGGATGTGACATCCGCTGACTGGCAGACGCAGTTAAGCAATTCCAATCAACATACACCGATTTACAGTGGTTCCATGGTTACTTTTATAGTACTCCTGCTGCTGGCATTTATAGGGTATGAGATTCTGCAGAGCATTCCGCTTCGGAAGCTGCCGCCCCTTGTGACAGTCCTGTCGATTTCCGCAATGTACCTGGGACTGCTGGAGCTGATCCTGTTCACAGTACAGATATTCAAGCCGACGATTTTGCTTGATGGATATTTGCTATTATTTCCACTGTGCTGTGTGCTGCTAGTGGTGCGACTGCTTCTGAAGAAAATACGGGAGTGGAATGCACTGATGCAGAATGCGGAGGCGGAACACTTTGGGACGGGGAAGATTTATCAGAATCCCATGCTGCGTTGGTGTGACAGCATATTGCGGAAGGCTGCATGGTGGCCGGTGCTGGGACTGGTATTGATGTTCCCGCTGTTGGGGATCCTGATCGCAATCCTCATGCTGTTTGGGCAGGCACCGGATTCTGTGATTAAAGCATTCACGGAGACCAGCGACTGGAATCTGTCTCTCAGGCAGGCACCGCAGAATGTCATGTATGATGAACATTATCTCTGCACGATAGCTGCCGGCGGTCATAAAAAGATCGTAAAGCCCATCCGTCTGGGGAGGCGGCATGGGCATGAAGTCATTGTGAACCGTCAGTTGTGCATCGCCAATGCTTTTGAACAGGTGTTGGAAGAACGGACTCCCGGCTTTCACCGGGCACTGCGTCATTTTTATGATACTTACGGGTTCCCTGTGGCGAGACTGATCCACAGTAAATACACGGCGGATCTGGTGTATTTTATCATGAAACCTTTAGAATGGATCTTCCTGTGTGTGTTGTACCTGACGGACGCCCATCCCGAGAACCGCATTGCTGTGCAGTATATCGGGAAAACGGCAGCGCAGGTGGAAGAGTTGTATAAATAACTCGGAATTTGAGGGAGGAAACAGTATGAAAAAGATTATTGCAATGGTTCTTTGTCTTGTGTTGGTTTTTTCATTGGCTGGTTGTGGAAATAATGATCAAAGTTCAGATACGCATGATGCGAACTACGAAGAAGGTTATACGGCTGGCTACGAGGTTGGATATAATGATGGGAAGCAGCAAATGGCCGAAAACAAAAAGTACTTTGCACAGTTTTCGGGATCTTTTACAGCTTCCGTTGAACAACTCTTGCCGGATTACTTTGCGCTTCCGGGAAAAACGATTGCCGTAGTTCACTTCTTTCAGGATAAACCATTTTTACTTCGCTTTCAGGAAGATATGACTGGAAAGCTTGTTGAAGGAACGGTTTATGTGTTCGAGTTCAAGACATTTGAAGTTGAACTTCCGGCTGATGAGGAAAATCCAGATATTTCGGATTATATGTACTCAATAGATGTTACTAATTATAGAGTTGCGGAAGATAGCGAACTCGGGTTGGACAGCATAATGCCGACTGTTGAAATAATATCGAAGTAAGTAACCGGATTATTTAATAAGAAATCACCGTGGTAAATTCTATTTAGATTTCCCGGTAAAAGAACCGGATTGAACTGGCAGGGCAGAAGAGGTATACTTATTTCCGGAAACGAACGGAGGTACCGGGATGGAAAAGTTTACCCCTTCAGAGCTTTGCGCAGACATTAAGATCTATGATTATAAGAAAAAAGTAAAATATGATGAGAAATCCCTGGTGATTTTTGAGAAAACAGGGAAAATGATAAAAGCCGGAAAAGAGTGTGAAGGCATGCTTTACACTCTTCCGGCTAATTCTATTGGCTTTTCTCCGATCGTGTTGGGAAGAGTCAGCGACTATACCTGTGCGGAAAAGATGCTAAAGCAGATGCTGTGTCGGTATCTTGGCAAGGCATCATTTGCGGGATACGGAGAGGGGCTTATTTTTGTTCACGAGAAGCTGAACGAAGTGGAAATGAAAGCCTATTTTGATCTCCTGTATCAGGCGGGAGCCAAAAATGTGGTCTATGCGGATGAAAGTGTGAAAGGAATCCCGGAGGGAACTCCCTGGGAGGATGTGATCTGGGGAATGAAGAACACTTATAAAAATCTTCGTTTTGCAGTAGAGATCACGAAGGAACAGCCCATGGATTACCTCAGATATTCACTGGCGCAGTTGGCAGAGAACTGTAAGCGGTGGGGACTGGAAGAGGAATATAACCAAAGAGTACTGGAGAGAAAATAATGTTACTGGATGTTTTAGGATTACTGTCAGCCTGTTCGTATGCTTTGGACTGTGTGGAGGCAGAACTGGTACATGTGTCTGACAAACATGCGAAGCGTGTGGCATACATGAGTGTCTGCATGGCAGAGCAGCTGGGGATCAGCGATGAGAGCCTGCAGGATCTGGCAGCATGTGCCCTGCTTCATGATAATGCGCTGACACAGTATATTCAGGAAGAATTACATAAGGATGTTGCAAATGTTCCGCAAGTTTCTCAGGTAGGAATTCACTGTACTCTGGGTGAAAAAAATATACAGAGACTTCCTTTCCAGACGGATGTGAAGAATGTAATTCTGTATCACCATGAAAATGCTAATGGGAGTGGACCGTTTGGAAAAACATGGGAAGAGATTCCGCTTTTTTCCCGCATCATTCATATAAGCGATCTGTTGGACCGGGCATACGGTGCAAAGGGCTTTACGGAGGATATTTTCAATAAAGCTTGTGGATATCTTCACAAAAATGAAGGAACCGTTGTGGACAAAGAATGTGTGGATGCTTTCCTGCAGGCGTTTCCCCTGCCGCATTTTCTGACACTGGGAGAGGATAGCTTTGAGAAAAATCTGTGGGAGAAAATCTCCCGCATCAAACAGGAGCTAAGTTTCGCACAGATCAAGGAGCTGGCGAACTTTTTTGCACAGATCGTCGATTACAAATCTCCATTCACCAGCACCCATTCCATCGGTGTAGCAGAGGATGCAGAACGGTTGAGCCGTTATATGGGATTTGATGAAGAAACCGTGGAGAAAATGTACCTTGCGGGCGCTTTGCACGACATCGGAAAAGTAGCGGTAGGAAATGAGATACTGGAGAAACCGGGAAGACTCACGGAAGATGAATTTGCCGTGATGAAGCATCACGCAGCATATACCTATTATATTCTGTCTGACATTGACGATTTTGACGAGATCCGTGACTGGGCGGCATTTCACCACGAACGGCTGGACGGAACCGGTTATCCTTTCGGTAAGACCGCCGCAGAACTGAACACGCAGGAGCGCATGATGGCATGCATAGACATCTATCAGGCACTGACGGAAGGCCGTCCCTATAAACAGGGCATGTCCCACGAAAAAGCCTGTGAGATCCTGTGGGATATGGCGAAGAAGGGCTGGCTGGATGAAACGATCGTGAAGCAGGTCGAGGATTGCTTCCGGGGATAAGAACGAAAGAGAGGAAATGAGCAAATGAATTTTATGAAAAAGAATGGGATCGGTATTCTGCTTTGTCTGGTAATAGCTATTCCGGCATGGTTTCTTGGAAAACTGTTTCCGGTGATAGGGGGAGCGGTACCGGCAATCATTGCAGGAATGATCATTACAATGATCTGGAATGATAAGGGAAAAGCGGAAGCGGGAATTAAATGGACATCAAAGGTGATTCTTCAGAGTGCGGTGGTTTTGCTTGGATTTGGAATGAATCTGGGAGTAATCTTTCAGACAGGAAAGCAATCTTTGCCGATTATTGTCTGTACGATCACAACATCTCTTATTATTGCATGGATACTGCAGAAGATTCTGAAAGTACCTGCAAACACATCAATCCTTGTAGGCGTCGGCTCATCCATCTGCGGAGGATCTGCGATTGCGGCAACCGCACCGGTTATTGATGCCGATGATGATGAAATTGCACAGTCCATAGCGGTGATTTTCTTTTTCAATGTGCTTGCAGCCATTTTTTTCCCAATTCTTGGAAAAGCAATAGGATTTGACACTGTGCATGGGGATGCATTTGGTATTTTTGCGGGAACGGCAATCAATGATACGTCATCGGTAACGGCTGCTGCATCAACATGGGACAGTATGTGGAACCTTGGAAGTGAGACATTAAATAAAGCAGTGACGGTAAAACTTACAAGAACACTTGCGATCATACCAATTACACTCGGATTATCCCTGATACGGGCCAGACAGAGTGCAAAAGAAGGAAGACAGGCTGCAAAATTCAGCTTTAAGAGAGCATTTCCGATGTTTATACTGTATTTTGTGCTTGCAGCGATCATTACGACAGTCTGCGTACATATGGGAGTCAATGCCGAGGTATTTCATCCGCTGAAAGAGCTGTCAAAATTTATGATCATTATGGCGATGGCAGCAATTGGATTAAACAGCAATGTGATACAACTCATTAAAACCGGTGGAAAGCCTATTATTGTCGGGGCATCCTGTTGGTGTGGAATTACAGCTGTAAGTCTTATCATGCAGCATATAATGAAAATTTGGTAATGTCTGTTGCAGTAGATAAAACCAATAAAAAAGAGATCAAAAAAAGGAAACGCTGGGAAAGGGAAATATGACACTTCAACAATTAAAGCATGTAATAACAGTAGCGGAGAAGACAGAAGCATGAATAAAAAAACAGCTTATTACCATCTTCCCGGTCTGTTTGAATTCTATGAACTATACCGGATATTTCTGCCATTGTTCCGGGAGCATCGGGAATATTTTTACGACTGGTGCGACATTGGTTCCATCTACGGAGCACCGCCGGACTGTATCTGGGGAGGCGGCCGGGTCTCACTGGAGGATCACGACGCAGGAGAAGTGCTGGCACTGTTACAGGAATACGGGATCTCAGCCCGTCTGACCTTCAGTAATTCCCTTCTTCGCAAGGAACATCTTTCGGACAGAAAATGCAATGAACTCTGTGCTCTGTTCGCGGAAAATGCAACCCCGGAAAACGGCGTGATCGTCCATTCGGAACTGCTGTTACAGTATCTGAAAAGTCATTATCCGCAACTTTATCTGATATCCTCCACCACAAAAGTACTGACGGATTTTGAAGCGTTAAAAAAGGAGACCGACAGAGACGATTTTCGCTATGTTGTACCGGATTTCCGCCTGAACAAGGTTTATGAAAAATTAAATACGCTGACAGAATCACAGAAAGACAAAGTGGAATTTTTGTGCAATGAGTGTTGTTATTTCGGCTGTAAGGACAGGAAGGAATGCTACGAAGCCGTCAGCCGCAGGAATCTGGGAGAGGAGCCGGATTTTAGTTGTACTTCACCGGGGGCGGAGGAGGGCTATCGTTTCTCCAAAGCCATGAAAAATCCCGGGTTTATCAGCGTGGGAGATATTCAGAAGATCTATCTGCCTATGGGATTTTCCAATTATAAGATCGAGGGCCGGGGACTGGGCAGTGCACCGGTTCTGGAATTTTTACTGTACTATATGACGAAACCGGAGTACCAACTGCAGGTCAGAGAAGAAATCTATCTGGATAATATGCTGGATCTGTTTTAATAAATGAAATCAAAAGATGAGGAATGCTGTCATGGAATACGAAACCAATGAACCAAAGCATATCAAGGTAAGAGGTGCAAAGGTTCATAACCTGAAAAATATAGATGTGGATGTTCCCCTGCACAAAATTGTGGGGATCGCCGGTGTATCCGGTTCGGGAAAATCTTCGCTGGCACTGGGTGTCCTCTATGCAGAGGGCTCCAGACGTTATCTGGAATCCCTGTCCACATATACGAGAAGACGTATGACCGGTGCGGCGAAAGCGCAGGTGGATGAAGTCCTCTATGTTCCAGCTGCTCTGGCACTGCATCAGCGCCCCGGCATTCCCGGGATCCGCAGTACCTTTGGAACCGGAACGGAGCTTTTGAACAGTCTGCGTCTGATGTATTCCAGACTGTCATCCCACCGCTGCCCTAACGGACATTATGTGCCTCCGACCCTGAAAGTAGCGTCGGAGCAGGAGATCCTGTGCCCGGAATGCGGAGCGAAGGTACATGCTCCCAGCGCAGAGGAACTGGCATTCAATTCTCAGGGAGCCTGCCCGAAATGCGGCGGTACGGGAAGTGTGCGGACTGTGGACCTGGATTCTCTTGTGCCGGATGATTCCCTGAGTATTGACGAGGGAGCGGTGGCACCCTGGAACAGTCTCATGTGGTCTTTAATGACAGATGTCTGTCGGGAAATGGGAGTGCGGACGGATGTGCCTTTCCGGGAACTTACAGATCGGGAAAAAGAGATCGTCTATCACGGTCCCGCGGAGAAGAAACATATTTTTTATAAGGCGAAAAAGACCAATCAGGCGGGAGAACTGGATTTTACATATTTCAATGCAGTATACACGGTAGAAAATGCCCTGGCAAAAGTGAAAGACGAAAAGGGCATGAAACGTGTGGAAAAATTCTTAAAGGAGGACATCTGTCCGGAATGCGGCGGCAGCAGACTTTCGGATGCGGCCAGAGCACCAAGACTTAGGGGCATAGGGATTGCGCAGGCCTGCCAGATGCCCCTGAAAGAACTGGTGGACTGGGTAGCGGGAGTGCCGGATTCTTTGCCCGAAGAGATGCGGCCCATGGCGGAATCCATCTGTGAATCTTTTCAGACCGTGGCGAAGCGGTTAATGGATCTGGGACTTTCCTATCTATCGTTAGACCGTGCGGCAGCCTCTCTGTCCACCGGGGAGAGACAGCGGATGCAGCTGGCCCGTGCAGTGCGGAACCGTACCACAGGAGTGCTCTATGTGCTGGATGAGCCTTCCATCGGTCTGCATCCTTCGAATATTGTGGGGTTGAATGCGGTGATGCATGACCTGATCGCTGACGGCAACTCCATTATTTTGGTAGACCATGATACCCAGATTCTGTCCGAAGCGGACTGGCTGATCGAGATGGGACCGGAAGCCGGTGCCGGAGGCGGCTATGTGATCACACAGGGTACGATTCCAGAGGTAATCGCCAAAAAGGAGTCCATGATCGGTCCTTTTCTGGCGCAGACTGCGGATATGCGTATCCGTAAACCCATCGCCTGGGAGGAAATGTTTGCACCGGGAAAGCTCCATCTGTCCACAGATGCCATCCATACGGTAAAACCTCTGGAAATAGACATTCCCAAAGGAAGACTTACGGTCGTTACCGGTGTCTCCGGCTCCGGGAAGACCACCATGGTGCTGGAAAGCCTGATTCCCGGACTGGAAGCAAAGTTAAACGGCGAACATTTGCCCGGCCATGTAAAAAGTATCACCGCAGAGGGCATCGCCCATGTAAAACTGATCGATGCATCCCCCATCGGCATCAATGTGCGGTCCACGGTAGCCACTTATGCCAATGTGCATGACGAACTGCGGAAAATTTATGCAAAAACCGCGGATGCGAAGAATAAGAAATATAAGGCGGGAGATTTTTCCTACAATACCGGAAAATTAAGATGCCCGGTCTGCGACGGTACCGGACAGATCAGTCTGGACGTACAGTTCCTGCCGGATGTGGATGTGCCCTGCCCGGAGTGCGGCGGCTCCCGCTATGCCAGAGAAGCATGGGACATCTGCTATGAGAACAAACGGGGGAAACGTTATTCTCTGCCGCAGATGATGGAGATGGATGTAACGACGGCATTGCAGGCGACAGAGGATTGGAAAGTCGTGCATCAGCGGCTGGAAGTCCTGAAAAATCTGGGACTGGGATATTTAACATTAGGCGAAGAGACACCAAGCCTCTCCGGCGGAGAGGCCCAGCGGTTGAAGCTTGCCAGCGAAATGGGCAGAGGACAGTCGGATTCTGTATTCGTATTTGATGAGCCGACGATCGGACTGCATCCGTTAGATGTACAGACCCTGTTGCAGGTATTTCAGACGCTGGTAGACAATGGGGCAACGGTACTTGTCATTGAACATGATCTGGATGTGATCCGCAATGCCGATTACATCATTGATATGGGACCCGGTGGCGGAGAAGACGGCGGAAGAGTTGTCGCTGTGGGAACTCCGGAGCAGATCTCAGCCAATGCAGACAGCATTACGGGAAAATATCTGTGATTAAAGACAACGATGTGTGCGCGAGCGTCCATCGCTGTCTTTCCTTATGCCTATGCGCGGTTCATTGCTCATGTAATTTCCATTACAATTTCCCCAGTTTGATTTTGACATACGTATAGTGACTATGATACACTGAATAAGAAAAAAGTGGGACAGTCTGCTTTGATGAAATAAGGGACTTAGGACAAGAAAAGGTTAAGGGAGCGAAATACCTTGGATAAGAGTGAATATAAATTAAGAGCGGAAGAAATCAAAGACCTGATCAGCCGGGGAGAATATGCACAGGCGGCTGAAATTGCCGACACGATTGACTGGCGTCGTGTAAAAAGTGTCATGATGTTGTGTACGATCAGCGACCTCTATAAGATCAATCGCAGATATGAGGATGCCAGAGATATGTTGCTTTTAGCATACGAGCGACGTCCCGGCGGAAGGACCATCTGCTATTCTCTGTGCGAGCTTTCCATTAAAATGGAAGAATATGTGCAGGCAATAGAATATTATAAGGAATTTGTACAGGTGGCGCCCAAGGATCCGGGAAGGTACATTTTGCAGTATAAATTGTATGAGGCGCAGGATGTGAGTCTGGAAGAACGAATTGCTGTTCTGGAGGAACTCAAGAAGAGAGACTATAGGGAAAAATGGGCGTATGAACTGGCCTATTTGTATCATAGAGTCGGACTGGCAGCCAGATGCGTAGAGGAATGTGATGAACTGATCCTCTGGTTTGGCGAGGGAAAATACGTTATTAAGGCAATGGAACTGAAAATGCTCCATCAGCCGTTGACACCGGAGCAACAGGAAAAATACGATCATCGGTTCGACGCGCCCGGAAGCCATATCCCGTCGCAGAACTCTGTGCAGGATAACGAGTATAGCGGGAATGAAAGTTATGAGCAAGGTTACGCCAAGGACGGAAGCTATGATCAAGAGCAGGGTTATGCACAGGACGGCAGTTATGACCAGGGTCAGGGTTATGCGCAGGACGGCAGCTATGACCAGAGCCAGGGTTATGCACAGGACGGTAGCTATGATCAGGATCAGAGTTATGCACAGGATAGCAGCTATGATCAGAACCAGAGCTACGTACAGGATTCCGGTTATGATCAGGTGACCGGAGATACACAGATATATGATCCGGTGCAACCCGCACAGCAGGAGACACCGACACAGCCGGTACAGGATGATTTCGATATTCATGTGAAGACCATGGATGTGGGGCAGTATAATACCATCAATCTGCAGGCAGAACTTGCAGCGGGACTTCGTGAAGTCCTCGGTGAGGAGCCAAAAGGAGATACCGCAAAAGCGACATCGGACTCCATTACCCGTTCTATCGTAGCACCTATGATGGATTCCGATACAGAATCTCTGGATTATCCGGAGATTGCAGAGGTCAGTGAGGATGATCTGGAGCCGGAGACCGAGCAGATCGAAGGTTCCGAGGTATTCTTTGGTGAGACCGGAGAGATCGGTGACCTGTCTCAGGTTCCGGAGGTAGAGACCGAGGAAATCCTGCCGGAGGAACCCGCATCTCTTAAGAAACAGGATGTTGTGCCGGAATTATCGAAAGCAGAAGTGGAGCCGGAAGCGACTACACCGGTGGAACCTCCCAAGGAGCTGGCGAATGTACTGGCACAGGAATCCGACGGACAGATCAGCCTGGTAATGCCCGAGGCGGAAAGCATTGAGAAGCAGATTACCGGTCAGATCAATATTGAAGACATTCTGGCAGAGTGGGAGCGTAAAAAGAAAGAAAACCTCGAAAAGAGAGAAGAAGAAGTCCGCCAGCATGTACTACAGCAGACCGGTGCCATGTTCACGGAATTTGAACAGGCGGTAAGAGATGGCCTGTTAGAAAAACTGGAAAAAGAAAAAGCGGTGGATGCTGATACGGTTACGGATACAGATGAAGTTGAAGAGCTGGAAGAGATTGCGGATGTAAACGATGAAACAGAAAAAGCTCCTGTGGAAGTTTCTGAAGAAGAGCTAGAACCAGAACCTGCTGATACGGATATCGTTGACACTGAAGAAGTAGAAGAACTTGAAGAGGAACCTGCCGTAACGGAATATGAAGAAGAATCCGTAACAGAGGAACCGGACGCTGTCGTCGATATGGAAGTGACGCAGGAGTCGGTTGCAGAAATCCCAGAAGTGCCGGAGGAAACCACAGCAGAGACCGAGGAAGCATCGGAGGAATCCTTAGCGGAGGCTGAAGCGGAGCCGGAAGAAGCGGTAGAAGAAGTCCATGAGGATGAGCAGCCACAGACTCCGGAGCCTCCCGCAGTGGAGAGAGACAAGGCAAAAGTCCGTGCGCTTACCAGAGAAGAGCGCGAGCTGTATGCTCCCTTTATTCAGAGTAAGTCCGCAAGAGAACAGTTAGTCAAAGCCATTGATAATATCAGCCTGGCTGCCTATACCGGCAATGTGATCATCACCGGTGAAGAAGGCATGGATACCTTATCTCTTGCGAAAAATATGATCCGGGAGATTCAGGCTACCGACAGCAATTTCTCCGGAAAAGTTGCCAAAATCTCCGGCCATGCGCTGAACAAAAAAGATGCAGCCGAGACCCTGAACAGACTGCAGAACGGTGCACTTATCATCTGTAAGGCATCGGAAATGAATAGTAAAACTGTGGACACGATGTATAAAGCGCTGCAGCAGGAGAATCAGGGCATTGTCATTATATTGGAAGATACCAGGAAAGAGATAGATCGTTTTCTGGAAAAGTATGAGAAATTGCAGGAAAGCTTCACTTCCCGCATGGATGTCGAAGCACTCAGCAATGATACACTGGTAGCGTTCGGAAGGCAGTATGCACGGGAGAGGGAATATTCCATCGATGAACTGGGTGTTCTGGCACTGCATACCAGAATCGAGGATATGCAGACGATAGATCATGTAGTTACCGTGGTGGATGTAAAAGAAATCGTGGATGAAGCAATCGCTCATGCGAATAAAAAGACATTAAAGCATTTCTTTGATGTTCTGTTTGCCAAGAGATATGACGATGAGGATATGATCATCCTCACTGAGAAAGATTTTGTATAACTATTCAGAGCCATGTAAACATTGACGAATGGGCGTCGAATGCTTGCATTCGTAAGAACATTTATCAATGTTTATAGGGCGAAGTAACCACATGAGCAAAAGGAAAGCATTGAAAATGCGATTTTGCGAATGGGGTTCTGAATAGTTAAAAATATATAGCGGGAGGCGCAGCTATGACGAAGGAGAAGGTATTTATTTCCGAAACAGATCAGTATCTTTTTGCCCAGGGAACGCACTATGATATTTATAAAAAACTGGGCGCGCATCTGTCGACGGAAGATGGTGTGCAGGGAGTCTATTTTGGGGTATGGGCACCAAATGCAGCACAGGTGAATGTCATCGGTACATTCAATGAATGGAACAAGGAATCGCATCCCATGCAGAAGCTGGGAGAGGGCGGTATCTGGGGGCTGTTCGTTCCCGGCGTGGAAGAAGGAACAATGTATAAGTTCTTGATCTATGCGAGGGATGGCAGAAGGCTGTACAAAGCCGATCCCTTTGCCAATTATGCGGAATACCGACCGGGCACAGCGTCCATCGTTACCGATATCACGGGATTCGACTGGAAGGATTCCAAGTGGATGGAAGCCCGGGATAAAAAAGATATGAACAAGGAACCCATGGCAATCTATGAGTGCCATATCGGTTCTTTCATGAAGCATCCCAATAACGGCACTGCGGAAGGATTTTATAATTATCGTGAGTTCGCCGACCGGATCGTGGAATATCTGAAAGAGATGAAATACACCCATGTAGAGCTTATGGGAATCGCAGAACATCCGTATGATGGCTCCTGGGGATATCAGGTGACCGGATACTATGCGCCTACTTCCCGTTACGGAACGCCTAAGGATTTTATGTATCTGGTCAATGAACTGCATAAGGCAGGTGTCGGAGTCATTTTGGATTGGGTACCGGCACATTTTGCAACCGATGCACACGGACTTGCAGAATTTGATGGACAGTGCATCTTTGAACATCCCGATCCCCGTTTGGGAGAGCATCCTGAATGGGGAACAAAGATATTTAATTATGGCAAAAATGAAGTGAAGAACTTCCTGGTAGCCAATGCTCTGTTTTGGCTGAGAGAGTTCCATGTAGACGGTATCCGTGTAGATGCAGTAGCCTCCATGCTGTATCTGGATTACGGTAAAAAGGACGGACAATGGCTGCCGAATAAATTTGGCGGTAATAAGAATCTGGAAGCCATTGAGTTCTTCCATCATCTGAATTCAGTGATCCGCGGAACTTATCCGGGATTTTTGACAATTGCCGAGGAATCTACCGCATGGCCTAATGTCACCAGTGGTATCGGGGAGGAAGGCTTAGGATTTTCCTTCAAGTGGAATATGGGCTGGATGCATGATTTCTGCGAGTATATGAAGCTGGATCCTCTGTACCGGAAAGGCGATCATTATGCTATGACCTTTGCCATGAGTTATAATGACAGCGAGAATTATATTTTACCCTTATCCCATGATGAAGTGGTGCATCTGAAGTGCTCCATGGTGAATAAAATGCCAGGATATCCGACAGATAAATATGCCAACCTTCGTGTGGGGTATAGCTACATGTTTGGGCATTCCGGCAAGAAATTATTATTTATGGGACAGGATTTCGGACAGGAGCGAGAGTGGAGCGAAGAGCGTGAGCTTGACTGGTATCTGTTAGGTGAGAAGCTGAATCAGGGCGTACATACTTATGTAAAGGAGTTGTTAAAGCTGTATCGTAAATACCCTGCTCTGTACGAGATTGACAATAACTGGGACGGCTTTGAATGGATGAACGCGGATGATACGGAACACAGCACTTACTCCTTTGTCCGGAAATGTTCCAGTGGCAAAAATAATCTGCTGTTTGTACTTAACATGACCCCGATGAAATGGGAGAACTATACTGTTCCCGTGCCTAAGAAGAAAAAATATAAGCTTCTGCTGAACAGTGATGAGGAACGGTTCGGCGGCTGGGGAAACGAGATTCCCACAGAGATTACGGCGGAGAAAAAGCCTTATCATTATAAGGATTACTCCATCAGCTTTGATCTGCCGCCTTACGGTGCAGCGGTATTTCTGTTCTAGGTCAGGTTAAGAAATTACATAAAACTACCGAAATAAAAGATGAGTGTGATCCAAAGTACACTCATCTTTTTTCTTAACTATTCAGAACCAGCGGGCTCTGGGAACTGTACAGAAAAGGACGAGAAGACGTGAAGATAACATTTCAGAATCAGACGATCAATGAAACAGACAATAGAACAGAAAGTAACCGGCCAGAGAAAAGCAGCTGGGGCAAAGACAAGACATGGCGCAGTAAAAAAAGCGTAAATGTGAATTTCGGGGCGGTATACGAGAGTGGACAAGCCGCAGTACCCATGTCTTCTTTGGAAAAGGAAGAGAACAACAAAGGAAAATCTCTGATGGAGCTGCAGCAGGATGCCGGGAATGCTAATGTGGCGTTGCAGCAGGACTATATGACATTGCTGTCGCATACTATGTCGCAGGAGGACTATGCGAAGGCCTGTGAGGATGGATTTGATCCTAGAGAATTGGATCAGGATACAGCGGTCACCATCGTGGATAAGATCAAGGCAGAACTGGTGCGTTCCGGTCAGCAGATCGCAGGATATACGGATGATATCGATATGGATACCCTGGCGGCAGCGGTAGGAAGTGATACTTTAGCCCGAAGCATCGAAGAGCAGTTCCGTTCCGCGGATCTTCCTTTGACGCAGGAAAATATAAATGAACTGAAAAACGCCTGGGATATGGCAGCTTCCCTGAGGAAACCGGAAGAAGGTGCGGTCAGCTACCTGGTGGATAACGGACAGGAACCGGAGATCTGGAACCTCTATGTGGCAGAGAACAGCGGTGCCAGAGTGCAGAATAATGATGTCCCGCAGGAACTGCAGGAGCAGATGGACAAGGTAATTGCGGATGCGGGATTGACGGTAAACGATGAGAACAGACAGAAGGCACAGTGGCTGGTAAGTGCAGGACTTCCGCTGACTACGGATACGCTGCAGCAGCTTGTGGAACTGGACGGTATTTCCTATCCTGTCACGGAGGACACTTTTGCGCAGGCAGCAGCGGCGGCAATTGCGGAGGGAAAATCCCCGATGTATGCGAACCTGGGCAGACAGGATACGATTTATGAAAAAGCAGATAAAATGCTGCAGGACTGGTTCTCAGATGCAAAGTGGGATGCCACGGCAGAGAATCTGGCAGCAAGAAAACAGCTGGAAGAGATTCGCCTTCGCATGACGGCAGAAGTGAACGTAAAGCTTTTACAGAGTGATTTTTCTATTGATACAGCCCCCATGGAGCAGCTGATCGAAGCGCTGCGAAAGGCGGAGGCAGAGGTTGCCGGAAAATATTTTCCCGGTGAGTCTCAGGCAGTGATGAAATATGAGACTTATACCCAGGCAGTGCAGGTGGCTTCTGAATTGCCGGGATTGCCTGCCGGAGTACTGGGATCCTATAGCCTGGAACAGAATGCTGCCACAGAGACGGTTTCTGACTTCCATAAGGAAGGCGCTGCAATGCAGAAAGCCTATGAGGAAGCGGGCGAACGTTATGAGACTCTGATGACGGCGCCGAGAAGCGATCTGGGAGACAGCATCCGGAAAGCATTTTCTAATGTAGATGATATTCTGACAGATATGTCATTAGAAAAAACATCGGAAAATCAGCGGGCTGTCCGGATTCTGGCATATAACAGTATGGAAATTACACCGGAAAATATCGAGAAGGTCAAGGAAGCTGACAGACAGGTCAGCGCAGTAGTGGACAGACTGACACCGAAAAATGTGTTACAGATGATCCGGGATGGTGTAAATCCTCTGGAGAAGACCTTTGACGAACTGGAATCCTATTTTTCACAGAACCCCAAAAGCTATGAGGAAGAAGTGGAGGACTACAGCCGTTTCCTATATCAGTTGGAACGGAAAAAGGATGTTACAGAAGAGGAACGAAAAGCGTATATTGGAATTTATCGAATGGTGTATCAGGTCGAGAGAGAGGATGGCGCAGCGGTAGGCGCGGTAGTAAATACCGGTGCAGAGTTGCAATTTTCCACTCTGCTGACGGCAGCCAGGAGCAGAAGGGTTTCTCATATGGACTGGAAAGTGTCGGAGGATACCGGGCTGACACAGGAGATTCATTTGCCCGAGAATAATATATCTGAACAGATTCGGATGGGTATGGCAAAAGAGGTTCTGACAGAGGTGTCATATAATGGCGAAAGCAGAGCAGCGTATGACCGGGAAGGACTGCAGCAGATGCGTGAGGCGGGAAATACAACGTCGGAAGCCGCAGAACTACTGCAAAGGGGAGAAGTTCCCATCAGCGCATCAAATCTTTTGGCGGCCCAGGCACTTATGGATGATCCGGCGGAGATGTTTGGCAATCTGCGCAGATACAGAGAAAAGTATCGGCAGGAAAAAGAAGTCCCGCAGACGGTAACAGGCACAGGTGAAGTGCCTGTCGGGACAGAAACTTCCGAACTGTGGGAACAGCTGGATCAGCAGAATTTTGCAGAGGATTATCGGTCCATGCTTCAGAATACGGCAGAAGAAACGGAAATCATGAGCCTGGAACAGGCGGATGAACATCTGGATGTAAAACAGCTGCAGCTGGTACACAAGCAGCTGCGCCTTGCGGAGAGCCTTCAGGCGAAGCAGGAATATTTTCTTCCGATGTACCTGGGTGAGCAGCTGGCGGGAGTCCATCTTATCTTACAGCAGAGAGCCGGAACTGCCGGTGCTGTGGAGATCCGGGTGAATGGCGGAGATATGGAGCTGGAGGCACATTTACAGGTAAAGGGAGACACCATCGATGGCTATCTCGTAGGAAATACACCGGAAGAGGTTACGAAATTAGAGAAGACCTCCGATATATTCCTTGAACGGATTCAGACAGATACTTCTGCAGACTGGAAAGCGGAAAAGCTTCCTATCGTCAGCTCCCGGGATATGACAAGGATGGCAGCCGGAGAGACAAAAAATGCAGATACCATAGAGAGTCGGATTGATACGGAACAGTTGTACCGTCTGGCAAAAGGATTCCTGCAGGCTGTCGCAGACAGCAGCGGAAAGTAAGGAGTAACACATGAGAATCAATTACAACGTATCGGCAATGTTATCCAACAATGCCTTATCCACAAATGACGATCTGCTGTCCAAATCATTGGAGAGACTTTCTTCCGGACTGAAGATCAATCACGCCAAGGACAACCCTGCCGGACTGGCAATGTCCAAGCGTATGAATGCTCAGATCGAGGGATTGTCCGTGGCCAATCAGAATGCCAGTGACGGCGTATCTATTATAGAGATTGCGGATGGCGCAATGACAGAGATCAGTGAGATGCTGCAGCGTATCAATGAATTATCCGTGAAGGCAGCCACTGGAACCATGACGGACGATGATCGCGCAACCGTACAGAGTGAGGTTGCCCAGTTAAAGGAAGAGATCACCCGTATCTCGGATACCACGGAATTCAACGGTCAGAAGCTGTTGAACGGAGAATTTGATCTCAAGGGATATACCGATAAGCAGGAGATTAAAGTAAATTATTGTTCTCCGGATGTGCCGGTAAAAGAATATACCATACAGTCTATGAAATTTAAGAAAGATGCAGAGGGAAATTTTGAAGTAGACGGAGATATTAAATTCGGAGACGGATTTAAAGAGGTAGAACCCTTAAAGACGGATATGAAGGATAATCTTCTGACGATCACCGGCACGAACGACTTTGAAATGCGTCTGGATGTATCGGAAGCAAAAGAGGGAGATTCCTATGATGGCATGAAGATCGATGCTACCGGTATCGGAGCAATGCGTCTGCAGATCGGAGCCAACGAAGGACAGGTACTGGAGGTTAATATTCCCGCGGTTACTCTGCAGAACATGGGAATTGAAGATATTGATGTGAATACACAGGACGGGGCAAAGGATGCCATCTCAAGAGTAGACGGTGCCATCAAATATGTATCCTCCGTCCGCGGTAGGCTGGGAGCATTTCAGAATCGTCTGGAGTCTTCCATTAACAGCCTGGATGTTACCAGTGAGAACATGACCGCGGCATATTCCCGTATCATGGATGTGGATATGGCGGAGGAAATGACTTCCTATACCACTTATCAGATCCTGGCACAGGCAGGAACCTCCATGCTGGCCCAGGCAAACGAGAGACCGTCCCAGGTGTTACAGCTGTTGCAGTAATGGATTCCGATGAAGTGAGGATTCAAAATGACAAAAGAATGTAAACAACAATTTACCTTACGGATCACCCAGGCAAATGCCACACAGCTGGTAGTCATTCTCTACGAAATGACATTACAGTATCTTACAGACGGCGAACAGGCTGCGGATGACGCAGAACTTTTGGAAGCAGTTCGCAGAGCAAGAGGCTGTATCAATGAGCTTTTAAATTCTCTTCACAGACAGTACAGTCCGGCGAAAGAGCTTTCCAGGCTGTATCTGTATTGTATCCGCAGACTGGCGGCGTGCGAAGCAAAAGCCGACAGAATGGCGCTGCAGGACATCCGGAAGGTAATAGCACCGCTCTGTGATGCTTACAGACAGATTCAGGATCAGAATTCTTCCGGTCCTGTGATGAATAATTCGCAGACCGTGTATGCGGGACTGACTTACGGAAGAAATCAGTTAACCGAAAACATGGCTGACCAGGGCTCGAATCGGGGAATGCTGGTATAAAGTTTTTTCCTGCCGCACAGGCTGGGAAGCGGCGAGTTCGGTGAGGTGCTGATACCGTTTCTGCAAAGCATTAATTTCATAGATATAACTGTCGATCAGATCATTTTCGATTGCATTATCGAAACCCGCATAGGCGATATCCAGAGCCTGGCGGGTTTTTCTTATGGATTCTTTTAAATCCAACGGTGCGAGATCTTCTTCGATCATTTCTGAATTCGTATTTACCTGACTAAAAAAAATTTTCATGTAAAAATCCATCCTTTCTGCTAACAGTATAGGAAGCAGAAAGGGAAAATATACCTGCCTAACATAAAACTGGAAGACATTTTTGCGAAAAATGGGAATAGATTATAACAAACAGCGGGAAATTGGGAGGACAACAATGGAACATCCGGAGAATCTATTGTGGATTATTGGGGCAGCAGTCCTGCTCTTTGCCATAAGTTTTTTGGGAAATAAGGCGGAGTGGTTTTTAAACCTTGTATTGCGGAGTGTTTTTGGAGTGATCTTTATGTATTTTCTAAATTGGGGGATAGAGATTTTGGGATTTACGGTAGCAGTGGGAATCAATGCAGCTACGGCTCTGACAGTGGGTATTTTGGGCTTTCCGGGAATCCTGGTATTATACGGCCTGGCAGTTTATCATATGCTTTGACAGATGAAAATGCCGTAAAATCAAGGAGTTGCGGGATTTTGGAAGGCCGTATGAGAAAGGTGATTGTTAAAATGTGCCAAAGATTATTTTTTTACGGAAAAACACTTGTCAGACGGAAAAACAACGGCTATAATCCATCTTACAACCGATCGCGATGGTTGTATCAAATATCTTATAAGATCTGAAAGAATTCTTTTATGGGATAGAGTCATCCCACATTACCACTTGTAAATCGAAGGAAAGGAGAGTGAGAATGCAACGAACACAGTAATAAAGGGTGTATTATGTTTTCTATTAAGTATTGCCTGCGGATATGATTACAGAAGCCGCAGAATCCCCAATGGCCTGATCCTGAGCTGCCTGATCGCCGGAGCGGCATTCCGCTGGTGGGAACAGGGGATTTATGGAATTATGGAATATTTTTGCAATGTTTTACTGACGACAGTGGCATTCTATCTGTTTTTTTATATTGGTGCCATGGGAGCCGGTGACGTGAAGCTCATGGGTGTCTGCGCAGGATATTTTTCCGGTGAAAAAGTTCTCTTTTTTCTATTTTTCGCGCTGCTATTCGCAGCAGTTTTTGCACTTTGCAAAATGTACCTGGCACGTAATCTGTGGGACAGATTGTGTTATCTGGGTGAATATGTGTGGGATGTTGTCCGCTGTGGACGCTGGAAAGCGTATTTTGCAGAGGAGAGAGCACATCCGGGAAGCGGAATCTGTATGGCCGGTCCCGTGTTTTGCAGTGTGCTGTTATACATAGGAGGAGTTTATTGATGGAACAGAAGGAAGCGGTTATGGTTCTGTTCGACCGTGAAGAAGAGTATGCGAGACTTCTTTCGGAGTTTTTGAGGAGGCAGAAGGAACTGCCATGGGAGATCCATACATACACAAAGATGGAGGAACTGCTGGAACGAGAGAAAAATGGGAAGGTGACAATGCTGGTAGTGGCGGAATCTTCCTGCATGGATACACTGAGTACATTGGAACCGGCATGCCAGGCGATTCTTAATGAAAGCGGGACACTTCGTTTTCACCAGTTTCCGAATATCAATAAGTACCAGGAAGCTGACAAGGTGTGGAAGGAATTGCTGGAATTGTATGTGGAGACGGTGGGAACACAATTGCCGTTTTTGTGTGCAGAGTATAAGACAAAATTTATAGGTATCTATTCCCCGGTACATCGATGTCTGCAAAGTTCTTTTGCACTGACGCTGGGCCAATTGCTGTCAGAAAAACATCCCACTTTGTATCTCAATTTTGAACACTATATTGGGATCTCAGAACTCCTTCCGGAGAGACAGAGCAGAGACCTGGCAGATCTGTTGTACTTTCTGACAGGAGATGCGGGGAAATTTTCGTTACGGATGCAGATGGTCATCCAGCACAAAGGAGGTCTGGATTACATTCCCCCGATGCGCAACGGTCAGAACCTGTTGGAAATCCCGCCGGAAGAGTGGAGAAACCTCTTCCAACGGATCGAAGAACTCGGAAAATATGAATATGTCATACTGGATCTGAGCGAAAGTATACAGGGATTGTTTGAGGTACTGCAGATATGCACCAGAGTATTTACGCTGACCAAAGAAGATAAAATGTCACGAATGAAACTGGATCAATATGAGCAATTGCTTGCTTTGTGCGAAAAAGACACGGTAAAAGGCAAAACCCGTAAACTTGCTTTACCCTTTTTTCAAAAGCTTCCCACAGAAATGGAGCAATTTACCAGAGGAGAATTGGCGGAGTATGTGAGGAAAGAAATAGCAATGCTGGAAAATTAGAACAGGGAGAGAAAAAATGGATTACTTGGAACAGAGAAGAAAACTTCGACAAATGGTGCAGGAGAGACTGGATTACGGAAGAGACTACACGGATGAAGAGGTAGAGGATACGATTGATGAAGTTCTCATGGAACAGGAAAATCTGGAATTGTGTTCTGTGGAATTGCGGAGACGATTGCGTAAGGAATTGTTTGATTCCCTGAGACGGCTGGATATTCTGCAGATTTTTGTGGATGACAGCTCTGTTACGGAGATTATGATCAATGGACTGGATCATATTTTTGTAGAGAGGGACGGACAGCTGCAGGAATTGGATCGGGCTTTCGATTCCATGGAAAAGCTCCAGGATGTGATCCAACAGATCGTGGCCGGATGTAACAGAGTGGTAAATGAGGCATCACCGATTGTTGATGCGCGATTAAGCAATGGAGCCCGTGTGAACATTGTGATGAGTCCCATTGCATTGAATGGTCCCATTATTACCATAAGACGCTTTCCGGATAAACCGATCACCATGCAAAAACTGATCGCGATGGAAACTATATCTCCGGAAGCTGCGGATTTTTTGAAGACCCTGGTAAAGGCTGGATATAACATTTTCGTCAGTGGAGGAACCGGTAGCGGGAAGACGACCTTTTTGAATGTTTTATCCGGATTCATTCCGCCGGAACAGCGGATCATCACCATCGAAGACAGTGCGGAACTGCAACTTCAGGGAATTCCCAATCTAGTGCGCCTGGAGACACGTAATGGCAATGCGGAAGGATGCAGAGAGATCGGAATCCGGGAACTTATCCGCTCATCTCTGCGGATGCGGCCCGACAGGATCATTGTAGGCGAAGTGAGAGGCGCGGAAGCTATTGATATGCTGCAATGCATGAATACCGGGCATGACGGCAGTATGTCTACAGGACATGCAAACAGCGCGGCCGATATGCTGTCGAGACTGGAGAATATGGTACTCATGGGAATGGATCTGCCGCTTCCGGCAATCCGCAACCAGATAGCATCCGGCGTGGATATTATTGTGCATCTGGGGAGAATTCGGGATAAAAGCAGAAAAGTGTTGGAAATTACAGAAGTAGTGGGTTGTGAGAACGGCGAAATCCGTCTGAATCCATTGTACTGCTTTGAAGAACTGGGGGAGAGCAGCGAAGGTAATGTAGTTGGTAAATTACAGAAAAAGGGAGGCTTGCTTCATGAAGGGAAACTTAAAGCGGCCGGACTTTCGTGAATTGATGAATCCTTTGCTGCGCACAACAGCCGGAATTCTCTTTTTTTCCTGGTTCTTCTATCGTTCGGTGTTTGCTATCATTCTCTTTATTTTCCCGGGAATTCTTTATTTCCGGAAGTGTGTCAGAGAACAGAGGGAGAAAAAACGATGGGAACTGACCGTGCAGTTCAAGGAATGTCTTCTTGCGGTTGCCAATTCGCTCAGAACCGGATACGCCGTGGAAAATGCTTTCTTGGAGAGCAGAGAAGATATTCGTCTGCTTTTTGGCGAACGATCCGCAATGTATGGTGAACTGGAACTGATCCGCAGAGGTATGATCGTAAATATCACATTGGAGGAACTGATAGGAGATCTGGCAGAACGCAGTGGATGTGAAGAGATTCAACAGTTTTCGACGATACTCTCGGTGGCGAAAAGGGGAGGAGGCAATGTATCGCAGATCATACGAAATACTGCAGAACTGATCAGCGATAAAGTGGAGACGACACAGGAGATGATGACATTACTGCAGGGAAGACGCCTGGAACAGAGAGTGATGGAAGTGATGCCTTTTGCAATCTCATTCTATATAGGTGTCACATATCCGGGTTATTTTGCATCGCTGTATCATAACATAACCGGATATATCATAATGACAGCATGTCTTGCAATCTATTTGTGTGCCTATATCGTAGGAGAGAAAATCATGGAACGGATCGGTGAAAGTCTCTAAAGGGAGAATACTATGAAACGAAAAAAGGGTGTAGTGGAGATCTGCTATCAGGTAGTGCTCATAATATACAAGAAAATGCACCTGTGGAAAATACCGGTTCCGGGAAGAGACAGGGTAAAGACAGATCTGAGCCGTTTATATCCCGGAGAAAATCAGGAGGAGCGCATTACAGAGTATTATGTAAGGAAGTTAACAATGTCCCTCATGATATTTTTCGTGGGAATTCTTATGATATTGTTTGTTGTACTTGGAAAAATTGAAGGAAATTCTATAAAAAACGGTTGGATGAAGAGGGCAGATTCCGGAAGCGGAAGCAAGGACTATGTTATTATCGGAAAAGTAGAGGATGGTAGTCAATATTCCTTTGCGCTTACAGTACAACCCAGAAAATACCGTCAGGAGGAATTGCAGAAATTGTTTGATGCTTTCCGGGAGGAATTGCCGGGCCTGATCTGCGGAGGGAATGAATCATTGGACTGTGTCAGGGAGGATCTGCAATTGCAGGAGGAATATGATGATTACCCTTTTACAGTTACATGGAAGAGCGATCGCATGGATGTTATCAGTCCGGAGGGGAAAGTAAATCCTCAGGAGCAGGACAGCACGGTGCGCTTGAAAGCGGAACTTACTTATGAAGAATACCAAGGGGAGACAGAAACGTCGGTTACCGTAAAAAATCAGAATGATGTAATCGACAAAAGTGAAAAAGCTGTTCTGGAAAAAATGCTGGAAAATGCACAGACGTCAGATCCGGAGCAGGAAGCTTTTATGCTGCCTGAGTCAATTGACGGTAAAAAGATATCGTGGCGACAGAGAAATCTGACGGAGCTTCAATTATTGTTGGGAACGCTAGTGACGATTGTGGTAGTCTTCTTCTTTAAAGATCGGGATATTCATGAGCTTGTAGAGAAAAAGAAGCAGGAAGAAAAAAGGAAGTACCCGGAAATACTGCAAAAAATAACATTATATCTGGAAGCTGGACTGACGGTACGGGCTGCAGTGAATAAGATAGCGGAAGATTATGAACAGAAACGGAAAAAAGGAGCAAAGGAACAGGCAGCATACGAAGAATTATTGATTGCAGTCCGTGAGATCCGTATGGGTGTGTCGGAGGGCGCGGCATATGAAAAATTTGGAAAAAGGACAGGAGTTCGGGAATATATCCGATTAAGTACTTTCCTTACGCAAAATGTAAAAAAGGGAAGCACCATGCTTTTACAGCAATTGCACGAAGAGGCAAAAGAGGCAGAAGAAATGAGAATGCGTAATGCCAGAAAATTATGTGAGGAGGCATCTACAAAATTACTGTTACCAATGATAATGCTACTCTTGGTGGTTATGATTTTAATTATGTTTCCCGCGTTTTCTAATGTGGGAGTTTAGAAAAGGAGAAAAATATGAATCATTTAAAAACGTTTCGACAATTTATAAAAGAAGAGGATGGAATGGGAACTGTAGAGGTGATTCTGATCATCGTGGTACTGGTGGGCCTTGTAGTGATCTTTAAGGAAAAGATTACGGAGATCGTTAATTCTATTTTCGATAAAATTACCAGCCAGACGAAAAAAATATAAGAGCATGCCCTTATGAAAGAAAACGGATACATGACAATATATCTTGCGCTTACACTTGGAGTGATGATTTCACTGTGCCTTGCGTTGATAGAAGGTTGCCGGTACCGGGGGATCTGCCTGGAAACAGAATGTGTTATGGACATAGGAATGGATAGTATTCTGGCGGAATATCACAGGGAGTTATTCGCCCAGTATAATCTTTTCGCAGTAGATTGTTCCTATGGAACCGAGCATGGGACGACAAAATTGACAGAAGAACACCTCCTGGAATATATGAATCACAATTTTTCGCTGGAAGATATTTTCTTCGATAAATTTCTGTATCGTGATTTTTTTGCGCTGGAAGCAGAAAAAGCAGAAATGACAAAGGCTGCTTTTGTGACCGATGGGGATGGAGAAGTCTTTCGCAGAATGGCGGTGGACGCAATAGAAGATGATGTCGGCATCGGACTTTTGCAACAGATAAAAGAATGGGTGAAGACCATAAAATCCCGTGGACTGTTGGAACGCAGTGTAGAAGAAGAAAAACAGACCGTGGATGCGCAGATCCGGGAATACGACGGAAGAGAAACGGCTGACGGAAAAGTAATTCATATCGAAAATCCCACAGAGGCATTGGAGGAAAAAAAGAAAAGCGGAATACTTTCACTGGTGCTTCCCGAAGAAGAGATTTCAGATCGCAGAATAGAAACAGAACAATTCATAGAAGCGAGAGAGGAACGAGATCAGATCAATCGGGGAAATATTGCGCTACAATCCCAGACGGAATGGGAAAAAGAGAAGGAAAGAATATTATTTCATGAGTATCTGCTGAAATATATGGGAAGGTATAGTACTGAGAAAAAAACCAGTCCGCTGTGGTATCAGGTGGAATATATCATCGCAGGAGAAGAAAGTGACCGGGAAAATCTTCGTTATGTGATAAACAGGATATTTGCGATCAGGGAAGCCGTCAATGCCGCTTATTTGTTCGGAAGTGAAGAAAAATATGCGGTTGCGGAAGTTTTGGGTGAAGCGCTGGCAGCAGTTATGATGGTTCCGGAAATAGGAGAATTGTTTACAATCTCATTGATACTTGGGTGGGCATTTGCGGAGAGCGTGTATGATGTTAGAACAATGCTTGCCGGAGACAAAATACCTTTACTGAAAAGTGACAGCACCTGGCACTGCGGATTACAGATGATATTACAGGGAAACCTGACGGATGAGGGACGTTCCGGAGATGCGGATGCTGTGACGGATCTGGGTTATGAGGACTATCTGAGAATATTTTTGTTGCTTTGTGATGAAAGAACCGTCACCTACAGAGCAATGAATATTGTGGAGCAGGATATCAGAGTTACCCCCGGAAATCAGAACTTTTGTCTGGATGCATGTATTGCGGAACTTCAAATGAATGTAAAGGTGAAGAGCCGATATGGATATAGTGTTGAGATAGAACGCCAGAAATCCTATATAACGTCTTTTGAAGCGGCGACGGGTATGTCGGAGTAAAAGGGAGGTGGGCGGTGATGTCCTCTTTATGGGAACAATGCAAAACAACTATGAAACAAAAACACATGAGACCTTCTCCGAAAATAAGAAATATTCTTAACCCATGTAAAAAAATTCTCCCCGCAAAATTACCATTAGTCATTGAATACATAAAGAGGATATCACTGCCCATGCTCCAAAGGACCTGCGTCAGGGGAAGTATGACGGTAGAAGCAGCGCTGGTGCTGCCCCTGTTTTGCTTTTTTGTGATTTCTATGGGTAATGCCATAGAAATCATAAGGCTGCACGGAAATCTGGAAGTGGCATTGTGGAATGCCGGGCGGCAGATCGGTGTCTACGGTGCATTACCGGAGGGACAGCAGGGTTCTGCAGACCATAGACTGGAGGCAGTTGCCGTATCTTATACTTATGTCAAGGAACAGATCGAAGAACAGCTGGGAGAGGAATATCTGGAAATGTCACCTTTGGACGGAGGAAGTGATGGATTACAGTTCTTGGAGAGCGATATTGAAGGTGACATTTATACAATCAATATGACTTATAGGATTGCGGGAATATCTCAACTGTCAGGATTCAAAAAATTTCGAATGGCCAATCGTTATTATGGCCATATGTGGAACGGGTATGAAATTCCGGAGGCGGAAGACGAAGAGTATATATATGTTACGGAAAACGGCAGAGTATATCATACGAACAGAGAATGTACGCACATTCGGCTATCCGTCCGTGTGGTGGAAGCGACAGAGGCTCTGCGGGAGTACAGACCATGTGAAAAATGCACAGACAAAATACCGCATCCGACAGGAGGACTGCTATTTTTCGTTTCGGAAAACGGAGAATGTTATCACAGCCGGCGGGATTGTCCCGGATTAAAACGGACAGTACAAAAAATTCCCAAAGAGGAAGCTTTCAAATATGAAGTGTGTAGCAGATGCAGGGGAAACAATTCGAAAGATAGGTAAAACAAAATGGTATTTTGGGTGGAAAAAATCATATGGAGTGTTTATCTCGGAAAAATAAGCCTGTGTGATATTCGGAAAAGAACAATTCCGGTATGGCTGTTGTTTTTAGGAAGCTTACTTGTCATAACAGATATCTGCATAATGGGCTGGAAAACAGGGATTATTGTAGAAACGGTACCGGGGATAATATTGCTTCTACTGACAAAGATGACGGAAGCAATCGGCATGGCGGACGGCATTGTATTGATCCAGTTGGGAAGTATATGCAGAGATGGACAGGCATTGCTGATATTTTGTCTGAGCCTTATTTATATATTTCTGTATTCTATGATTCTTTATATGCTTAGACGGGATCGAAAAAGGCGTATTCCGTACATTCCTTTTTTATTTTTGGCTTATTTAACCACCTGGATGATATAAAACCGGAGGAAATGTAATTATGAAAAAAGAGTCTGATGCGTATTTTACAGTGGAAGCTGCAATTCTTTACCCGATAATTCTGTCAGTTATTTTATTAATGACCTATTTGTTACTTTTTCAATATGACAGATGCCTGTTGGAACAGGATATAGGAAAAGCGACCGTTCTCAGCGGAAGTAAGTGGACACTCACAAAAGAGCAGCTGAATGACTATATGCAGAAGAAAGCATTGCATTTTGACGAGGAGAAATATATTGCGTGGGAGAATGAGGACCCATTGTGGAATCTGGAAAAAAACGATGTCATTCTTGAAAAAACAGGACGACTCAGATATCCTTTTGCCGGTATGGGAACGCAAGAAAAATATTGGAGTGCCAAAGCTTCTTTTCAAGCAGATAGGATTTCGCCGGTATTTTGGCTGAGAAGAAGCAGAAATGTACAGAACAAAAGGGATAATACGGAAGAAAATAATTAAGAAGGGAAAGTTTAGCTATGATAAATACAGAATATATTCGAAGCCTGAATGCAAACTATGAAAGAATGGCTCTGGGAGAAAAGCCAGAGGAAAAAAGATATCAATATTGTATGATCAGCCGGGGAGGAATCAAGGGATTGCTCCCATGCAGCCTGCGATATATTGATGGAAATGCCTATTTGTATTATGACATTACATCTAGACAGAATATAGCACAGCTTTTTGATAAAAAGGTGATAAACAGACAGTGGCTGACTGATTTTTTGTGGAGCATGAGAAGAGTCCGACAGGAAATGTCCCGCTTTTTATTGGAGGAGAGCAATATTGTATGGTTTCCACAGCATATCTATCAGGATTTGGAAAAGAATGATTTCTATTTCATATATATTCCTTATTGCAGGCAGGAGACCGGTTTTCATGAATTACTGGAATACCTGATAGAACATATTGATTACCAGGATGAAGAAATGGTGGAATATTTGTATAAGGCATATGAACAGTATGAGACGGCCGGAGAAGTGTATCTGCAGCAAAAAATTTATGAAGATGCGGAATGCCTGCGGATCTCCGGAATCGATCCGACAGAACATACAAAAGAGGAAATGATACAACAGAAGACGGAGGATATTTTGCCGGCAGAAGAAAAAATAGAGAATAAACGGGAAGAAAATCGAACGACAGGTGAGAAAAAGAGTTTATTTGCATTATGGGAAAACCGCAAAAAGAAAGAGAAACAAGAAAGGGAAAATTATAGCAGAAATCTGCAACTGACCATGAACGGATATGCGGTAGCAGAGGAAACGGCATATGAAGAGGAAGATATGGGTCGGACTGTATATATGGGAGAACAGTCGGCAATGCGTGAAATAAAACATCGATTGCTGACGGAAGAAGGATCACTGATCGCAACATTGGACCAGGAAGCTTATACAATAGGCAAGAAAAGGGGAGAGGCGGATCTGGTACTGGAGGATCTGTCGATCAGCAGACTTCATGCCAGAATTGTAAAAGAAGAAGACGGATATTATCTGGAAGATATGAATTCCACGAATGGAACTTTCAAAAACGGGCTTCGCATGCAGCCTTATGAGAAAAGAAAATTGGAAGAGGGTGATGAGATAACCTTTGGAAAAAGGACATTGATATACCGTTGATATAAGTATGACATCCTTTTGGTTGACGCAATGCCGGAAACAGTGGTACATTTTAGATATTGATATTAAGGATGATCATTTCCGGAGGAACAGGATAGATGCAAAAAAGACAGAACCTTCCTATTGTGTGCGGAACACTTGTGGTAATCAATGTTATTGTGTATCTGATATGTACTTTTACGGGGGATCTGTTATATAATATAGGCGAACTGGACGCAGTAGCTGTGTTGCGGTATGGGGAGTATGGAAGAATTTTATCATCCACTTTTTTACATGCGGGCATAGAGCACCTTTTTAATAATATGGTAATCCTGTTTTTTCTGGGAGCAATGATAGAAAAAGTAACAGGGCATTTACAGTTTTTGATTCTGTATTTATTATCCGGGATCGGCGCCAATATTTGTTCTCTGATTTATAAGGTGATAGCAATGGAAAGAATTGCTTCGGTAGGGGCGAGCGGTGCGATTTTCGGCTTGGACGGAGTGTTGTTGGCATGGATTTTACTGGATCGGAGATCTATGCCGGATGTTACACCCAAACGAGTAATACTGATGATTGCGTTATCTCTTTATAATGGATTCACGGCGCAGAACGTGGACAATGCAGCGCATGTGGGCGGGCTTTTGACCGGTTTCCTGGCAGGGGCATTGCTCTGTATGATAAGAAAGCAAAAAAGAAATCGAGAGGTGTAGACTTGAATATCAATATCTATTACGGAGGACGGGGGATTATTGATGATCCTACCATTTATGTCATCAACAAAATGCAGGAAGTCCTGGAGGAGCTGCGTGTACACGTGGAGCGGTATAACCTCTATGATGGCAAGAGCAACATTACAACATTGCCGCAGACGCTAAAAGAAGCAGACGGTATTATCCTGGCAACTACAGTGGAATGGTACGGTATTGGCGGCTATATGCAGCAATTTCTGGATGCCTGCTGGCTATATGGTGATAAGGAAGCCATTGCCGGTATTTATATGTGTCCGGTAGTAATGTCTACTACATATGGAGAGAGGGAAGGTAAACTGAACCTGGCTACGGCATGGGAGATCCTGGGTGGACTGCCCTGCAGTGGAATCTGCGGATATATAGAGAATACTGTGTCTTTGGAAATGAATGAGCAGTATGGCCATATTATCGAGAAAAAAGCGGAGAACATGTATCGCACCATCAATCAGAAACTGGCCAGTTTTCCGGCCAGTAATAAGGTGATGAGACAGAAAATTACAATTCCGAAATCCATTAATCTTACGCCGCAGGAGACGGAGCAGCTGTCGGAGTATGTGTCGGATGACAGTTATGTGCAGAGGCAGAAAGAGGATATTCAGGAGCTTACCAGCATGTTCCGTGGAATGCTGGATAATAACGGAGCAGATGGTGAAGAAGAATATCTCAGTGAATTTAAGAAGGCATTTGTTCCACAACCGGGTTTTGAAGCAATTTATACTATTATAATAGAAGAAAAGAAAGCACCTATGTGGATTGCAGTGAATGGGACCTCTGTGGAATGCGGCTACGGAGAAACCGAAAAACACGATGTTGAGATGTCTATGAACCGAGCTGCAATGGAAGATATTATAAATGGAAGAATGACTTTTCAGAGAGCATTTATGTCCGGCGTTATGCAGCGCATGAAAGGGGATTTCCGTATTTTGAGAACCTTGGATCAGGCATTTCCGTTTGAGGAAAAGGATAGATAAACAGATAGGAGCGAGAAAGATGAAAAAAGAGGATTGTATTTTCTGTAAAATTGCGAATGGAGATATTCCTTCCAAAACATTGTACGAAGACGAAGATTTCAGAGTAATTCTGGACCTTGGACCGGCAACAAAGGGTCATGCTCTTATTTTACCCAAGGAGCATGCGGATAACTTATATGAATTGCCGGATGAGACAGCATCGAAAGTATTTGTCATTGCGAAGAAGCTTGCGATAAAAATGAAGGAAAAATTGAACTGCGACGGCTTGAATATTGTTCAGAACAATGGAGAAGCAGCTGGACAGACAGTACAGCATTTTCATATGCATCTGATTCCCCGCTATGTGAATGACGGACAGAAGATTTTATGGACACCAGGAGAGAGCACACCGGAAGAACTGGAAGAGGTTCGCAGAACAATTACAGAATAACATGGTGAGAGTATGAGAACAGTAGATGTGAGCGTTTTGACGCAAAATATCAGTGAAATGTGTATCGAGGCCAATCATTATCTGTCGGAAGATATGAAGACTGCTTTTACCGAGGCACAAAATCGGGAACAGGCTCCTTTAGGCAGACAGATTCTGAGTCAGCTACAGGAAAATATGGAAATTGCAGAGAAAGATATGATTCCTATCTGCCAGGACACCGGTATGGCCGTGGTGTTTTTGAAAGTAGGTCAGGACGTTCATTTTGTAGGCGGAAATGTGGAAGATGCTGTGAACGAGGGAGTTCGCCGCGGATACGTGGATGGATATCTGCGTAAATCGGTGGTAAGAGATCCGATTTATCGTGAAAATACCAGGGATAATACACCGGCAATCATTCATTACAGTATTATTCCCGGAGACCGCATTACTGTCACTGTTGCACCGAAAGGTTTTGGAAGTGAAAATATGAGCCGGGTGTTTATGCTGAAGCCGGCGGATGGAATAGAAGGTGTGAAAAACGCAATCCTTACTGCCGTAAAGGATGCCGGACCGAATGCTTGTCCGCCGATGGTGGTGGGAGTGGGTATCGGCGGCACTTTTGAAAAATGTGCTTTGCTGGCGAAGGAGGCTCTGACTAGACCGATTGATAAACACTCTGAGATCCCTTATGTAAAAGAACTGGAGGAAGAGATGCTGGAGAAGATCAACAGAACCGGCATAGGTCCCGGTGGCTTGGGAGGGACAACAACGGCACTTGCGGTAAATATTAACACATATGCAACCCATATTGCCGGATTACCGGTTGCGGTAAATATATGTTGCCATGTGAACAGACACGCAGTCAGAGAAATCTGATATCCCGGATGACAAAGCAATGGAGAAAACAGTATGGACAGATACGTAAATGTACCACTTAGTGAGAAAGACGCCCACTCATTAAAGGCGGGGGATTATGTATATTTAACAGGCACAATATATACGGCAAGAGATGCAGCGCACAAGAGAATGCAGGAGACTCTGGACAGAGGAGAAGAACTTCCGCTGAAAATGGAAAATAATGTGATCTATTATATGGGACCGTCTCCTGCCAGAGAGGGCAGACAAATAGGATCTGCAGGACCGACCACAGCCAGCAGAATGGATAAGTATGCACCGAGACTTCTTGATCTTGGACTGAAAGGAATGATCGGAAAGGGAAAAAGGTCAAAGGAAGTAGCGGATGCGATCGTTCGCAACGGAGCTGTTTATTTTGCTGCAGTAGGAGGCGCAGGCGCATTATTGTCAAAGTCAATTACCTCGTCGGAAGTGATTGCTTATGATGATCTGGGCACAGAAGCTATTCGTAGATTGACGGTCAACAATTTCCCGGTAATCGTAGTCATTGATGCACAGGGTAATAATCTATATGAGACGGCGACGAAGAAGTATTGCCGGGAGTGAGGCAACTGGAGATAACATATGTACAGAATTATATTAATGGTAGTAAGACTTTTTTATAAAGTACCGTATTATCTGATGCGTATCTGGTGGTTGGGAACCCGGAAGAACTTCAATCTGGAAGAAAACTATGCATTTATTAAAAAAGTAACTAAGGCAGCCAATCGGGCCGGAAGAGTAAAAATAGAAAGCTATGGGATGGAAAATATTCCCAAAGAAAATGGTTTTATTTTTTTCCCGAATCATCAGGGAATGTTTGATGCGCTTGTTTTTCTGGAATCCTGTCCGGTTCCTTTTTCTGTGGTATATAAAAAGGAAGTCAGTAACGTAATACTGTTAAAGCAGGTATTTAAGGCTTTGCATGCAATTGCAATAGACAGAGAAGACATTAAACAGTCTCTTCAGGTAATCAATCAGATGACCGAAGAAGTAAAGAAGGGAAGAAACTTTCTGATTTTCCCGGAAGGAACTAGAAGTCGCATGGGAAATCAGCTGCTTCCGTTTAAGGGAGGGACATTCAAAAGTGCGGTCAGGGCTAAATGCCCCATTGTTCCCTGTGCTCTGATTGATTCATACAAACCTTTTGATGAAAAGTCCATAGCCCCGGTAACTGTAAAATTGATTTATCTGAAACCAATCTGCTATGAAGAATATAAACAATTAAAGACACCGGAAATTGCAGATCTTGTAAAATCCAGGATTGAAGAAGCTATTAAAGAATATTTATAAACAATATCTACAATTAATAAAAAAAGCAATTGACAAACACATAGACCTTATGTATAATAATTTTTGCGTCACGAAATGACGCCAATAACATATTGGTAGAGACGATTTTCAGATTATGGAGAAATACTCAAGAGGCTGAAGAGGCGCCCCTGCTAAGGGTGTAGGTCGGGCAACCGGCGCGAGGGTTCAAATCCCTCTTTCTCCGTTTACTACCAATAGGAAGTAAGAGAAGAATCTTAAGAGATTGAGATTTCTTTTTTTACGCCTTTTATGCCATTGTAAATGCTTTGAAAAATAAATGTAAAAAGTTGTTGACAAAGCAGGAAACAATATGGTAGTATGAAAACCCACCGCGGAAACGAAGTTTTTCGGTTGGAAAAAAGATTTGAAAAAATCAAAAAAGTTGTTGACAAACGAAAGCGGTCATGATAAGATATCAGAGTTGCCGCTGAGAACAACAGCAACGAAGAATCACTGATCTTTGACAAATAAACAGTAATGCAACCCTGAAAATTCCAAGATTTTCAGAAAAATGAATTGCGAGATTCAAGAACAAGCAGATCGATCGAAAGATCGAGAAGCTACCCGAATTAACAGTAAACAATGCCAGATAAAACTGGCAGGACACAAACACCATTTTAACATGAGAGTTTGATCCTGGCTCAGGATGAACGCTG
>NZ_VUMU01000001.1 GCF_009695995.1 Waltera intestinalis | reverse complement strand
ACGTAAAGGCGGCCCCGTCATGACGAGAAACACTTGGCCACTTTCCTTTAGAAAATCCACAGTTGTAGCTAGCATCCGAGTCCGGGGCGGGCAGTCCTTTCTGCGTGGATTTTAAAGCAACTATTCATTTAATTTTCAATTTACTGAATCAAATCTTAGCACATAATCTTCTGCTGTATCTGCGCATAAGCCTCCGATTCCAGATCATACCCAAGATAGGCAATTCCCTGATAAACATCCTCCGGGACATTTTCCGATGAACCCAGCTTTTTACAAACAGTTTCGACCAAATCCCGCTTCGCAGAGATGACCTTCGCATCTGCTGCATAAAATTGCGCCATGTCATAATCCGAAGTATTGCCGCAGGGATTGAGGCAGGTGGCACAGTCCGGCGCAATGATGAATTTCTCTGCATGTATCTTCTGTACAATTTCTTCCTCACTGTCTGCGTCCTTCAAACACAGAAACGCTTCCCGGATCACGCTGTCGGTCTGCTCTGTTCTTCCATTATTAGATACGGCCCCCACCAGTCCGATCAGGGCACTGATGATGCTGTCTCCCTGCATTTTCATACAATCTCCTTTTTCAGACACTTGCTTTCAGCAAAAACATTTTATTCCAGAATCTCTCCATCAATGGCGATGGTCACAACCTGCCAGGGCAGAAACTTTCCGCTGTCCTGTATAGCCTTTTTTGCCGCCATTTCCAGACCGCCGCAACAGGGTACTTCCATGCGCACAATGGTCACGGACTGAATATCGTTGTTCCGCAGAATCTCCGTCAGCTTCTCACTGTAGTTCACTGCATCCAGTTTCGGACAGCCGATCAAAGTGACTTTTCCGCGAATGAATTCCTTATGAAAATTTGCATAAGCATAGGCGGTACAGTCTGCCGCAATGAGCAGCTTTGCCCCATCAAAATAAGGTGCCTGCAACGGTGCCAGTTTGATCTGGACCGGCCAGTTGCACAGCTGAGATTTGATTGCGTCATTAACGTAACTGTTTTCTGTCACTGCCGCATCTTCCTTCCGGTGCATCTGACGCATACGGCTTCCCGGGCATCCCCCATGTGGAATCTGCATACCCTCCCGCTGCATTTTTTCCTGCTGTTTTAACTGCTGTGCCTGTTTCACCGCCGCCTCATCATAGGCAGGTGCCTCCCGCTCTTCGAAAGTAATGGCTCCCGTCGGACACCCGGGCAGACAGTCGCCAAACCCATCACAGAAATGCTCTCTGACCAGCTTTGCCTTGCCATCAATAATATCTATCGCACCCTCATGACATGCAGACGCACAAATACCGCAGCCATTGCATTTTTCTTCATCAATATGAATGATTTTTCGGATCATATTTTCCTCCTCGGTTTTTCTATGCTCTTAGCTTGTCTCTAAATCATCATTTACTTTTCTAAACATCTGACCTTAATTATTCGTCTTATGTTTCATCACAAGATCAGTATTGCAAAATCCAGAATTTCATTATGTTGTTTTTCCAACAAAGAAATCCAAACAAACGGTATTTTGCACAAACCTCAAAAGAGAACCGCATTTTTTCTACAACTCAGAAAGATACTGTCAGCTGCATCTTGAATCTCTCCTCACCGTATACTGCGTGAGGTATATCCTTGGGCATGATCAGAGTCTCGCCCTCTTCCACGTAGAATACTTCGCCGCCTACGGTGAATCTGCCCTTGCCTTCCAAAACGGTTACCATAGCATCACCGCCTGCTGCATGGGTGGAGATTTCCTCGCCCTTGTCAAAGGAAAAAATCGTCATACTCACATAGTCGTTCTGTACAAGAGTCTTGCTGACTACCTGCCCCTCCTGGTATTTCACCAGCTCCTTCAGATTTAATTTCGTCTGTTTTTCAATATTTTTATACATCGTTATCCTTCCTTTCCTGAACTCTCCTTGACTTTCTGAGGGGATTATACTAGAATCATCCCATCAAGTATGTTGGTTTTCCAACAAAAGGAGATTTTATTATGAGCAATCCTCTTTTTCAGAACATTTTACCCGAAGATATTCCCATTATGCTGAAGCGACTGCACGCCTATACAAAATCCTATCAAAAGGAGGCGTATATCAGGCATGCCGGTGATCCGGCGGATTTTATCGGAATCATTGAATCAGGTTCCATTCACATATTGCAGGATGATTACTACGGCAACCGTAATATCACCGCTTCCATCTCCGAGGGTTCCCTGTTCGGGGAGGCCTTTTCCTGTGCCGGGATTCCTTATCTTCCTGTGGATATCGTGGCTGCGGAGGATTGCAATATTATGTTTTTAAATGGGAAAAAACTGTTAAATACCTGTGACAACGGCTGTGAGTTTCACCATACCCTGATCCGCAATCTCTTGGGGATCGTGGCACAAAACAACATGTATCTGAACCAGAAAATCAAATATACCTCCCGCAAAACCACCAGAGAAAAACTAATGGCGTACCTGACCGATCAGGCAAAAATGAAAGGTTCCAACGATTTCACCATCCCCTTCAACCGTCAAGAACTGGCGGATTATCTGGGAGTAGAAAGAAGCGCCATGTCCGCGGAACTCGGCAAGCTTACAAAGCTTGGGATCCTGCAGACACAGCGCAGTCATTTCACATTATTAAAACCTTCAGACTAATCCGGATAAAATTCCGCTATCACTTTCTTCAATACAGCTGCCGATTGCTGCAGTTTTGACAGTTCTGTCTCATTTAATTCAATAGGAACCACCGTCTCAATACCGTTTTCATCCACCACAGCGGGAATGCTTAACACCACATTCTCCAGTCCGTACTCTCCCGTCATCAGGCTGGATACCGGCAGAATGGACTGCTCATTACGGACAATTGCTGCGCAGATCCTGCATACCGCCATGGCAATTCCGTAATAGGTTGCGTGCTTTCTCGCAATGATCTCATAGGCACTGTTTTTCACGCTGTTAAATATTTTCTCCATGGATGCCTCATGGTCATAATGTCCCCGCAGTTCACAGAAATCGTTGATAGGCATGCCACCGACTCTCGCCTCGCTCCAGGCTGCCAGTTCGCTGTCTCCATGTTCGCCGATAATAAAAGCATGAATACTTCTGCTGTCCACTCCCAGATGTTCTCCCAGTTCATACCGGAATCTGCCGGTATCCAATACCGTTCCTGAACCGATGACCCGGTTTGCCGGATAGCCGGATTCCTTCAGGGCTATATAAGTCAGAATGTCTACCGGATTGGAGACAATGAGCAGGATTCCTTCAAAGGGTCTCTTTTTGATCTCCCCGATAATGGACTTCATAATGGCACTGTTTTTCCGGATCAGATCCAGTCTCGTCTCGTCGGGCTTCTGGTTGGCACCGGCGGTGATCACAATGACTGCGGCGTCCGTAATATCATCATAAGAACCTGCATAGATCTTCATGGGGCTGGCAAATGCCATACCATGACTGATATCCATAGCTTCTCCTTCCGCACGATCATGATCGGCATCGATCAATACCATTTCCGAAAAAAGCTTACTCTGCATCAGGGCAAACGCGGAAGAAGATCCCACAAATCCGCAGCCCACTACAACTACCTTTCTACTGTCAATACTCATAATTCTGACCTCCTGTCATTTACTTTATCACTTTTTCAAAATCAGATGCCGGATGCTTACACAATGGACAGATAAAATCCTCGGGCAGTTCCTCTCCCACATACTCATAGCCACAGATGGTGCAGCGCCATACTGTCTGACCGTCCACAGTCTTCCCTGTATCTACCGGCTTGGGTTTTACATTTTCCTGATAATACTCATAGTTTGCGGATGGCTCTTCACTTAATACTTCCATCTCCGTCACTTCTCCGATGAACATAGTATGAGATCCCAGATCCACGGTCTGAGTAACTTTCACTGCAATATATGCGTTAGTGCCTTCTGTGATATAGGGCACGCCGTTCTCTGCATTTTTATATGCTGTATAATCCGCAAATTTATCCACTTCCCTGCCTGACTGAAAGCCAAACCGCTCATACAGTGGAAACTCTGCCGTCCTGCTGAGTACGGATACATTAAACACACCTGTTTTTAACAGCATATCGTGGGTATAGTTTGCCTTGTTAATGCAGACGCAGATCTGATTCGGAGTGGAAGCCGCCTGGATCGCGGTATTGACGATACAGCCGTTTGCTTTCTCTGCATTTCTCGTAGTTACCACATATAATCCATAACTTAATTTGTACATTGCTTTTTTATCCATAAGATCTCTCCTTTTTCTATTTTCTATCTTCCATACTGCCTACGCTATTTCTATGTAGTATGACACTCCTGATCTGTTTTATTTATTTCTTTATTATGATTATATCGTATTCATAATTATTAGTCAATAATATTAGTAATGATTCTTAATATTATTCATTAAATATTATATATTCTTACAATGCAAACAAAAAAGAACACTGAAATCCTTTTTTTAATAACAGTGTTCCTCTTGATTGATTTTCTCTGAACCATCAAATCTCTAATAAGTCACCACATTGTGATATACTCTGTAATACCCATCCCCGAGATCTACCAGTTGCAGCTGAATCGCAAAGTTGTCCATGCCAAGCTTTTTCAGTACCTCCGACACATATCCCTGCTCATAGGCTCCGGTATTATACGCCTGCTCAATGGTACTCCACAGACTCTTGGGAACCACATTGTCAAAATGCTGATCTCCGCTCCCCAGAATGCTTAACTGTGTAATACAGTTCTCATAATAAGAGTTTAAATCCGTCACAGCGTCACTTCTGGGAGCCGGTGTGACTACAGTACCGCTGTCGGAGCTTCCGGTATTACCGCCGGGATATCGCAGAGGTTCCTGGGGATTCGGATTGATGTAATCGCTCAGACTGTTTTCAGGCTGATCCGGCAGCGTTACCGAAATACTTCCATCTGTACCTATATTGCTGGGATTTCCGATTGCCTCTGCTGTCTCTGTTACAGTCTCCGCATTATTTCCGTTTCCATACAGCCTCTGTGCCAGAGCATCGGTCATATCCGGATTCAGTGCAAATACCAGGATACCGCCACATAACAGCAAACAGATCACTGCAATCCCTATCATGATCTTATTGATTACTTTCATTATCTTCTACCTCATCTGCACCAAGCAATCCCTCCGCGGAGTAGCGATTCGTTGCATTCCACAGGATCCATTCTTCATAACCGGCATCATAAACTGCCTGAATCTGTTCCCTGATCTGTGTTCCGTTATAAGAAATATGCCCCGGAACCCAGGTAGCGGTAAACGCCTGCAGCCAGGGACGCACCACAGCCCGCTCTGCCTCCGGAATCTCCTGCAGTTCTTCGACAGACCCCTGCATTGCCGCCAATACCGTCTCGTAAGGATTCGCATCCGGTACCTTCAGTCCGAATACCCCGTTCGCATAATGAGAAGGATACACCATAGGACTGATGGCATCCACGGTCTGTCCCAGCGCCGTGTAATCCTGCCCTACCGTCTGCACGTCGGTCTCACTTCCGATGATAGTGCCGAAGACATCCGCCGTAACCACGCATCCCTTTTCGTGAAGTCTGTCTCCTGCATAGGCGAGAAAATCCTGTATTGCCTGCCTCTTCGGATAGGCATCCATATCCACACCGTAGTCCGCTGCATTGGCATCTGATCCCACCGGAAAACGCACATAATCGTACTGGATCTCATCGAATCCAAGGTCTGCTGCCATCTCGGCAAGTTCTGTCAGATATTCCCAGACCTCCTGCCTGTATGGATTCACCCATGCCAGGCCGTTGGCATCCGTCACCGGCTTGCCGTCCGGTTTCGTCAATGCCAGTTCCGGTCTCGCCGCCGCCAGAATGGGATCCTTGAAACATACGATCCTCGCAATGGTATAAATATTATGATCCTTCAGTTCCTGCATCAAAGCCTGAATATCCCGGATGTAGCGCACTCCTGCCTGCATTTCGGATATCTGGTCCAGTACGGGAATGTTCTGTGTAATCTCCTCATTCGTCAGCCGGAACGTCACATTTCCTTCATCGTTTTTCACATCAATGACCATAGCATTCAGTTCCGTCTCATCCACCAGTCCGATCAGATCTTCCATTCCGGTGCTGCCGGCCTTGGGACCGGTGACATAGATGCCTTTCACTTTCGTCCGGTCCGCCATGCGGTCCGCAGTAGTAAGCTCCTGCCGAGGCGCCGGGGCAGGAGTCGGTGCCGTTTTATTCGTATCCTCCGCAGTTCCTGTGGATGCAGCATCTCCACCCGTGACATCCGATGCCGTTTCCCCGGCAGCGGTCAACTCAGCAGAATCCACCGTTGCCGCAGCTTCTATTCCATCACTTCCTATTCCATTCCCTGTTAACTCTATCTCATTGTCTGTTCCGCAGCCGCTCATACTAAATATCAGCATAATCCCCGCCGCCAGAAGTCTCTTCCCCAGACTCTTGTTTCGTATCATCAGTATTCTCCCCGCATACCGACGGTTGGTCATATTTTCTTCGGCTCTTTTTACCGCCGGAATACTGTTATCAGATTTTTTCCTGGTCTACTCTTCCTCTGGATAGGTCAGTCCCCACTGTTTTCGGATCTCTGTCATCATGTGCATGACATCTTCCGTATAATTCAACTTCATGACCTCCGGTTGTCCGGCAATTGCCCGCTCCATATCCTCTACCTCATAGGCCAGGGCATCCGCTGTGGCTCCTGCCCGGAGTTCCTCAGTATGACCGTCCTCCGTGTAGGTGATCACTGCCTTCTGTCCTCTGGGATATTCATACATCTCCACATAAGCCTTGTCAAAAGAGAGCATGCCCCGCTTGGGCTGCTTGGCATGCAGAGATAATGTCACTGTCGCCATCTCCTGCTTCGGATTCATTAAAAGGATACCCGCCTGTTCGTCCACTCCCGTAGGTGCAAATTTCACCTGAGAGGCGATCTGATCCGGACAGGAGCTTAAGAACATTCTTACAAAAGAGAGCGCATATACGCCGATATCCAATAATGCACCGCCCGCCAGATTCCGGTTGAAGAACCGGTTCTTCATGTCGTATTCCTTATAGCTTCCGAAGTTCATCTGTATCACACGAAGTTCTCCGAGGTCTCCCGCATCCACTCGCTTTAACAGTTCCTTATAGATTGGCATATGGTAGATTGTCATAGCTTCCGCCAGAACTACGCCATGCTCCTTCGCCAGCTGTATGGCTTCTTCCAGTTCTTCAGAGTTTAACGTAATGGATTTCTCGCACAACACATGCTTACCTGCTGCCAGAGCTTTTCGTAAAAATTGAATATGCGTATTATGAGGCGTAGAGATATAGATGATATCCACTGCCGGATCTTCACAGATTTCCTCAAAACTTGTAAATACATTCTGCACACCGTATTTCTCTGCAAAAGCTACTGCTTTCTCCTGCGTACGGTTCACGACACCATACAGCTTCTGCCCTCTTTTTTCCATAGCCTGTGCCAGTTCATTGGCAATGACACCGCAGCCTGCACTCACCCAGTTTGCCATCTATTCTCTGCCTTCCTTTCCGCGTTTTTTATTCTCATACATCTTCGTATCTGCCTCATTGACGATCTTGCGAATATCCACGCCGCAGCCCTCCGCCCAGCCTACTGCGCTGGAGATCGGTATGTCTCCCTGCCCGTCTTTTTCCATGAGATCGGCTTTTACAGTCTCTAACATGGACTCTATCTCGGTTTCTACCGGATTCTCGATAATCATAACAAACTCATCCCCGCCCACACGATAAACCTTGCGTCTGTCCGTAGACAATTCATACAGTACGGAGGATAATGTCTGAATCAGAACATCCCCGGCGGCGTGACCGTATTTATCATTGACATATTTTAAATTATTCACATCCCAGAAAATAGCAGCCAGTCTGTGTACCTCCGGATAATACGTCTCGATCATTTCCTCATATTTGTTCTTATTGTACACATGCGTTCCCAGGTCAGTCTCTTTGCGATAAGTCAGATCCGCGATTCTTTGTGCATCCTCATGGCTGCTGATACTGATATAACACAGGATGACAGTGAATACCAAAAGGATCACTGCCCGCGGTAGTACTCCATAGAATAATATTACAAATACCGGATCCGGCTCAAGGTCAAACTGCAAAGTTCCTGCACTCCACTGCTCCAGATACCAGCTTCTTGTATGATTGCTTCCAAGCAGCAGGTTCAGATCACATATACCGTGATAAAAGCCTGCCAGCATACTGATCGTCATGGTGATATTATTCACGAAATACGTGATCCACAGACTCCTCTTCTGTCGGTACTGCACCGCCAAAAGCAACGGCAGCACATAGATAAGAACTGCGTGAAAAGATAAAAAAGCAGCAAAAATCGCTGAAATCATGCAGATCAGCGTCAGGAATACATATTTGACCCATTGCTTCGACAAGTCCACTTTCTTATAAATATAAACTATAGGGATTCCTATGACCGCAGACATTCCCACTGCCATTGTAAAAATCCCGGCATCCACGATAAAGATCCGTAGCAGTGTCAGTGCCCAGATCACCAAAATGGTCGCAAAGATCCAAAAAAAACCCTTCAGCGTCTGCAAGTTGGAGTGGATCTCCTGCTGATGTAATTCCTGTTTATACTGTTCCTGATAATTTTCCATTGTAATATCCTATGTATTTCTATTAAGTGTTTCCTGTGCTTAGTACAATAGATACAGTATAACATATTTTCTCTTTTTTGGCATTGTTTCCCTTAAAAAATTACGCCCAGCTCCGACCCCCTGTTAGAGGAAGCCCGTCAGTACGTTGCTACTTACGAACTGAGTGCCGCTCCCAAGGATATGCCAAAGCTGGACGCATTACCTGCCAATCACAAAATATTCGGTGTTAATCTCCACGTCTTCGGCATGGATACATTGGTAAAACAGTATTTTTCAGAATTAAGCTCCGTACTGGGGCCGTGGGTGCAACACTTAAGAAATATGTTCCTTCTGAGATCTGACGGAATACATACACAGGGCAATGATACATACAAAGTCAATGACAAGCACCACTGCCACAGAACTCATCCCCACAGTGATGCCGGCACCTGCCGCGATCTTTCCGATCACGGAAGGCATCAGAATAGACCCGAAGCTCGCTGTGGTCAGGATGAAACTCCAGGCCATAGAATATTTCTGAAGCAATTTTCCCGCAAAGGATACTGTGGTGGGATAAATTCCCGCCATGCTGTATCCGAATCCCACGATTCCAAACATAATCCAAAAAGTCGTTTTACTGAAGATCAAAATAATGAAAAAGACAACCAGTCCCACACCCATTGCCGGCAGCAGCTTTTCCTTGGCAATCCTTAAAGACAAAAATGCCGCAGACAAACGTCCCAGCAGGATCATCAGCCACTGTACACTGGCTGTGATGGTGGACACGGAAGGGCTCAGAAGCTCTGTGTCCTTAAAATAAGTTATCATCCATCCAATGACGCCCTGTTCCGCACACAGATAGAAAAACAGCGTCAGGATCACCAGATAAAAAAGAGGCTCCTTTAAAAATCCCCAGTTGCTCTCCTTTTTCTCTCCTGCCGCAGGAGCCTCTACCACATCCTCATCCTCCGGGATCAGCAGATACAAAATCCAGGTAAGTACCCCCAGTGCTATCATGAGCATACAGGCGTACACCCAGTGGTCCGCATAGGTTCCTGTGATCAGGGTGAGCAGAATCGGGAACACAAAGGCACCGATGGAAAACATGGCATGCAAACCGTTAATGATCCACGCCTTCCCAGGTGCCAGATTGTTGATCTTGGAATTACAATAGTTACTTGCCGCTCCCCTAGCCAGTCCGGTCATGAGAAAAGCTGCAGCCAGTACCAGATTTCCTTTTCCAAACAAAATCATGCAATAAGAAATAGCAAAAGCCGACTGAAAGAGCAGAATACTCTTCTTTTTTCCGATGGCAAGCGGCAGCGTCCCCGCCAAAAAGCTGGAAAACAGATTGCCCACAGAATGAAGGCTAACGATCAATCCACAAAATCCGTAATCAAGTCCTCTGGCGTCCCGTACAAAGGGAAGCAGGGATCCAATGGACAATGCCAGCATACCGTTCATTAAAAATACGGCATAGGTCAGTCCCAGCTGCTTATTCTTCTTCCTGTTTGCAAACACTTTCATAACAACATTCTCCCATTTTTAATTCTATTATTGCTCCATAATTTTTTTGATCAATTCTGCACTGTCCGAACAATATGTTTCATAAAGATTACTCATGGCTTTACGGAACCGTTCTTTTTCTTCCGTAGGAAGGGAAATCACACAGGTTCCGTTGGCAATGGCAGTCTGTCTGGACTGTTCCTCTCTGTCTTTCCAGAGTTCTCTTTCATACTCCGCAGACTCTCTGGCACATTTCCGCAGGATCTCCTGATCCTCCTCTGACAGTTGTTCCCAGATCGACGCAGAACAGATCTGCATCTCTGGCACTCTCGTATGCTCATCTATCGTAAAATACGGTGCCACTTCATAATGATTCATAGCCTCATAAGAGGGCCAGTTGTTCTCCGCCCCGTCAATGGTATGGCGCTGTAATGCAGAATACACTGAGGAATATGCGATCTTTACCGCTTTAGCGCCCAACGCCTCCACCATATCCGCCATCATGTCCGATTCCTGCACACGGATCGTCATTCCCTGAAAATCCTCGAGACAGGTGATGGGCTTCTCCACACTGTAGAAGCTTCTGGCACCGGCATCATACCAGGACAATCCTGTATATCCGTACGCAGAAACCTTCTTCAGAAATTCCTCTCCGATTTCTCCGTCCAATATCCTCCACATGTGCTCCGAGTCTCTGTACAGATAAGGCAATTGCAGTACATTCATTTCCGGTGCCTGTTCCGCAATCTGTGACAGGGAAACTCTTGCAAAAGCAATGCCGCCGTATTTGATCTGTTCCAGTACTTCGCTTTCCGAACCCAGTTTTGCTTCACTCTCCACGATGATGTGGATTCGTCCTCCGGTACGCTCCTGCACCAGTTCGGCAAAACGCAGTGCCCCCAGCGTCGTCGGATAATCCGCCGTCTGATTCTCCGCATAGAACAGTACATATTCCGGTGCTTCTTCCGGTTTTTTTGTAATAAAAAACAAGCACGTCGCTACTATGACCATAATAGCAAAAACGCCCCATGACAATATCAGTTTTTTGTTCATGGCATCTCCTTTTTATTCCGGAACTCACTAGGTGTCATACCCATTTTTTTCTTAAAAATTCTGGTGAAATAGTTGGCATCTCTGTACCCCACTCTCTCACTGATCTCCTTGATGTTGATGGAAATATCTTTCAACAGTTCCACTGCCTTTGTCATACGTAGATCATTCAGGTACATAATAAAGGTCTTGTCAAAACAATTCTTAAACAGTCTACAGAAATACACTTCCGAATATCCCATTCGTCCGGCTACCGATTGCAGGGACAGATCATCCTGGTAATGGGTTTCCAGAAACGAAGCGATTTCCGAGGCAATCGCATTCACCCGGGCATGATCCAAGTCCTCGTCTGCCGCTGCTATCTGTGACGAATTCTCCGGTGCTTCTTCCACTGTTGGTGTCCGGTTGCAGTCGATCAGACTGAAGGCTTCCTCCAGCGTTTCCTGAAGTTCATCATCCCGGCCCGGTTTTAACAGATATTCCAATGCTTTCACTCCGATTGCCTGCTTTGCATAATTAAACTCATCATACGCCGTCAAAAATATAATGATACTGTCTGGATATTTTTCACGGATATATTTCGCTGCCTCCAGTCCGTTGATGCCGGGCATGGAGATATCCAGGATTGCGATCTGACAGTTCTCATGCTCAAAAGTCTCCATTGCCTCCCGACCGTTTTGCGCCGTAAAAATCTCTATCTGTCCGGGAAAATTCTTTTGTATGCGTTTTGACAACACCTGTCGTTCAATTGGTTCATCATCTGCTACCAAAATACGATACATGACCTTCTCCTTCTGCTTTTCTCGTTTATCTCTCCATAGAAGCCTTATCCTTATGGAAAGGAATCACCACTTCTACAGAGGTTCCTTTTCCCTTTTCACTTTCTATATAAAAATTACACTTTCCATACATGGAATGGATTCTTGCATAAATATTGGAAATGCCAATCCCTACACCTTCATTGGTGCCGTTGGCTAGATTCCCTCTTATCAGGATCACTTCCATCTGTGTCATACCGATGCCACTGTCTTCCACTCGGATATGCAGCATATCTTCCTTACGAAAGACCTGCATTTTAATACTTCCGCCTTCTTCCTTCGGTCCCAGACCATGTATGATAGCATTTTCCAATAAAGGCTGTATCGTAAAAGTCGGCATCAGGACATGCTCCGCATCTTCCATACACTCCAGTGTAAAGCTGACTCTGCTGCCAAAGCGCATCTGCTGGAGATACATATAGTCCTTTGCCACTTTGATTTCCTGATTTAAGAACACTTCCGCCTGCTGCGTCTTCAGATTGTAGCGGAACAGAGAACTCAGTGCATTGATCATCTTCTCCGTAGTCGCAGCATCTTCCAGATCCGCCATTCCCGCTATCACATTCAGCGTATTAAATAAAAAGTGGGGCTGTATCTGATTCTTCAACACTTCCAGATTCATGGTTTCCAACTGCTTTTCTGTTGCCAGATTTTCCAGTTCCTGCTGATGCAGCCGGTCCAGCACTTCTCTTTTTTCCTCCAACGCCTTGATATATTCTCCAGTGGCATATTTCATTTTGTTGAAAGCATGTACCAGTTCTCCCAGTTCATCCTCATTGTCGGTCTCCACGTCCTCCACAAAAAACTCATTGGCAGCAATCTGCTTGGAGGCAGCTACAAGTTTAATAATCGGATCCATCATAGAATGGTTCAGCATCTTTGCGATTTCAAACATGGTAAATGCCAATAAAATACTCAGAATTACGGCCAGCACTACAATGCCGGATACAGAGGGCAACAGTTCCTGATAACGGAGATTTCCTTCCTCGATGGTGGCCGACAGAAATCTCTGCATATACTGTTGCAGATAGGTCTGCATGCCATACACCCTGTACAGTTCCTTGATATAGGCATCCCCCTGATATTCCCCCTGTATTACCGCATCTCTTGCCCTGGTATAGATCTCGTAGCTGTTACGGATTGCCTGCAGCTGGGCAAACCGCCGCTCTCCCAGCGCTGCATAATCCAGATCACAGGCATATACCTTTTCTTTGGTTTCCGCTATTCTGCTCTGGAGATCAGAAGCATTTTCTTCGGTATCCAGTCGGGAAAAATTTTCAAAGGAAGTAACTTCCGCTTCCAATGCAGTGATCATCTCTCCGCTGACCACATTGTTTTCCAGGATCCGGTTAAAATCCACCATGAAATATTTCACAATCCAGACATCAAAAAGAACGACAACTGTAAAAAAAGCAATACAGTTCCCACATATACCAGAATCTTATTTTTAATGGATAATTTTTTCCAGACCTTCATAACCCCTCAACCACATCTATAAAGAAACAGCGTCATGCTTTTTGAAAACACAACGCTGTTTTCCTCTTTATCTCTTTTGATTTTTCAATAGTGCCACCAAATCATTGTAGAATGCATCCTTCTGTTCTCCCATGACCCGGTTCATGATCATATAACCGTAAGAATCATCTGTCTTGATGACGATCATAGAGTCCTGACGGATTACTCTGGTGACACGGCTCCAGGGAATCTTCTCCTCTTTGCCATCACAGGTCACCACAATACCGCTATTTAGAAATAGCAGTTCTACACCTTTAGGCTGCTGTTCCACCTGTTTATAGCTTCTGCCCCAAATTGCCAACGGCTGAAACACCGGGAAGATCAGACAGCACAGAATCTCCATTACTCTGAAAAAATCTTCGGAACCCGGCCATAGTTTCACCGTCATGGCTATCATGGACACGGTAAACACAATATTGATCACTCCCAAAAAGGAACGATAGGTCCGCACCATAGACATTTTCCACAGATCCGACGCTTTCACATCGCAATTAAATTTGTATTCCATGCTGTCACACATCCTTTTCTTTCCTTAGCTAAACAAATTTGGCAGGAACATACTGATCTCCGGGATAAAGGTAAGTAAGAGCAGTACTATGATCATGCAGAGATAGAACGGCAGGGTTGCCTTTACCACTCTCTCCATCTTTACTTTGCTGACTGCAGATCCGATAAATAATACCGCACCTACCGGAGGTGTCAGAAGTCCAATACCACAGTTTAAGATCATCATAATACCGAACTGGATTGCATTGATACCGATAGAATTGGCAATAGGAAGCAGGATCGGTGTTGCGATCAGAATGATCGGTGCCATATCCATGATACACCCCAGTACCAGAAGTATCAAGTCCAAAAGCAGCGCGATCAGTACTGGATTTTTTGTCAGACCGATAATGGCATTGGCTGCCAGATCAGGTACATGTAAAGTAGTCAGGCAGTATCCGAAAATGCTGGATGTGGAGATCAGGATCAGTACGATAGACAACGTATCAATACAGGATTCCAGAATTTTCCATACCCCCTTCCAGTCCAGTCCTTTATAAATATACACACTGACGATCAGACTGTAAATAACAGCGATGGCTGCAGACTCGGTTGCGGTGAACCATCCGCCTACGACACCCACCACGACGATAATCACCGCCGCCAGTGCCCAAAAAGAAACAGATAACTGTTTTCCCAATCTCTTGAGGCTGAACTTATCTCCCTTTGGATATTTGCGCTTCTTGGAAATAATGTAAGAACCGATCATCAGGGAAACTGCCAACAATGCTCCGGGTACATATCCTGCCAGGAATAAGCTTCCTACCGACACTCCACCGGCACTCATTGCATAGATTACCATGTTATGGCTGGGAGGAACCAAGAGCCCCTCACAAGAAGATGTAATAGTAACTGCGGTAGAGAAATCATCATCATATCCTTGCTCTACCATCATAGGAATCAGTATGCTTCCCAGCGAAGCAGTATCTGCTGATGCAGAACCGGAAATTCCACCGAAAAAATAAGATGCCACGATATTCACCATGGCCATACCGCCGGTCATCCACCCTACGCAGGCATCCGCCAGTGCGATCAGCTTCTCCGAAATACCGCCCGATCCCATCAGGCATCCCATAGTAATAAAGAAGGGAACCGCCATCAGACTAAAAGAGCTGATACCTTTTACCATCTGCTGGCAAATGGTAGTAAAGGGCAGCTGCTGATACCACAGACATAAGAGGGAAGATAATGCCACTGCATAGGCAATGGGGAATCTTAAAAAGATCATGACCAGAAAGCTGATCAGTAAAATTGCTATTGCTGTACCATTCGCTGTCATTATTTATCACCCTCCTTTACAAAAATATTCTTAATATGGTTGTATAGTGCTTCCAGTTCGAACACGATCATTGCCACACCGGCAATGGGAATCGGAAAATACATCCAGAATCTGGATACGGAAGGCATGCTTACATAGCTTCCCTTGGCTCCCAGGGTAGAAGCATATTTCCAGCCAACCACTACCATTACAATGGCCAGTGCAAATATACAGAAATCAGATAAAATATCCAGTGCCTTGATCGCTGCAGAAGGCAGATATCTGTCAAATGCTGTCATACGGATATGTGCATTTCTGCGGATGGCCAGTGCTGCGGAAAGTACTGCCATATAGGACATCAAAGTAAGTACCACCTCTTCCGACCATGCAGGATCGGGAATAAACGGAACATATCTTCCGAGAACGCTCATGCAGGTAATCAGAATATCTGCGACCAACAATAGTTTGCATAAAAACAGAACGATTTTGTATGCAACATCGTAGACCGGTTTGAACTTATCCACTGCCTTAAAAAAACCTGACATACTCCTTCAACCTCTTTCTGCCGGTATCCACCGGCGTTTTCACATTAATAGGGCACAGGAAGTGAACTTCCCGTGCCCTTCGTCACTCCTCGCTTATTACGAGTCTTACTGCGTTCAGCGTCTGCTTACTGCATATCAACGATCTGCTGATACAGATCTTCCTGACCCTTTATATTCTCAGCGATGACATCCTTAACGGCATCCTGCCAGGGTGTCTTGTCATCTACATCGATTACAGTCACGCCGTCTGCCTTCAGCTCTTCCAGAACCTCGTTCTCCTTCTGCTCGGAGATCTCACGGTTGTACTGGGATGCGGCTGCGCCGGCTTCCATCAGAATGTTCTGCTGCTCTGCGCTTAACTTGTTCCATGCATCATCGGTAATGATGACCTGTACGGCGCCCAGGGTATGTCCGTCTAATATCATATAAGGTGCTACCTCAGGGAATGCGTTGGACTTATAGTTGGCGATCGGCTGTTCTGCACCGTCTACCACGCCGGTCTGCAGTGCGGAGTACAGTTCACCGAAAGATACCACGGTGGGAGATGCGCCTAAACCTTCTACCAGACCGTTCATAACAGGGTCATTGGATACACGAAGTTTCATTCCCTTAAAGGATGTGATATCTTTAATCTCACTCTTGGTAAAGAAATGACGGAAGCCTTCCTCTGCATAGAACAGACCTCTTACACCGCTGCCGTTCTCAGAAGGCTCCAGCAGGAACTCCTTCGCCAGATCAGAGGTTGCAAAGTTCCAGAAATGCTCACGGCTTACAAAGGTGTACGGCAGTGACAGAAGCATGGACTTCTTTCCGCCGTAAGAAGTAAGTGCGAATGCGGAGATACGGGACATATCAATGGTACCGCCACCGCCAAGCATGGTATCCAGAACATCATTCTCGGAACCGAGAACACCGCTGGCCTGCAGGTCAATTATGATAGAGCCGTTGGAACGGGACTCTACTTCTTCCTTGAACTTCTGGTCCGTCATACCTACGATGGTATCCAGAGGATTTACTTCAGCCATTACCAGTGTGATAGCATCTGCTGCCGGTGCCTGTTCCTGTGCCTCTTCCTTGGATTCAGTGGTTGCTGCTGTAGTGCCCTCCTGTGCAGGGGTGCTTGCTGCCGGTGTCTGAGGAGCACTGACGCCGCAGGCTGCCAGTCCGCATACCATGGTTACACATAATAGAGCTGTTAAAATCTTTTTCTTCATTTGGATTTCCCTCCCAATATTTTTGCGACCTTACCGGTCTTTATGTACTTATTATACCGATAATGATTAGGATAGAAAATCGGACATTCTTAAGTTTCCTAGCACGTTCTTAACATCTTTTTAACAGTTTTTTTATATTGTTTTTACAGAATCTTTATTCCCTCAAGGTACCTGACACTTATTACCATTTTTCATAAGGACAAACATTATTTTTCATGACAGCCCTCAGTTCCACAAAGCAGCCACAGGCACCGCACAGGCCCTCATTCAGATATTTACATTCCTTACATACAGCAAGGCGGTCTTCATAGACCGCCTTATCTGCTTTACTATCCTCTTCGATCCTGTCTATGTAGACGTACAAATTCTCCATATAGGCATTTTTGTCCATTTCCCGTAATAGACATTTCCGACAGGAATATTTTCTTGTGACATCCATCGTTTCTATTGTTTGCTTTTCTTCCATAACTATTCTTATCGCTTATTTTATCCGTAACATAACGACGCTGCATGCCGGCATGGTAAATATGATCTTTCCATTTTCAATCTTATAATCTGTAAACACTTCCTCGTGCACCTTGTCGGGATCCTCAAAAGTATTGTAAGCATGCATATCATTGGTAAGAATCGCAGCGGACACGTACTTTGGATTACACTCTGCGAAAGCGATCTCCACCTCTTCTGCCTTATCAATGGACAGGTTGTTCAGGGTGATGGTCACAACACCGTCCTTATCCACGGAAGCGGATTCCTGTAAATGGGGAACCTTGAACTTTTCGTCTTCACCGATCTGTTCCACACCATCGATATAGCTTTCCACCAGATCCGCATCCTGATGGTATTTGTACATATGGAATACATGGTAAGTCGGGGTACGCAGCATCTTCGGTCCCTCGGTCAGGATCACTGCCTGCAGTACGTTGATAAGCTGTGCGATGTTTGCCATCTTCACACGGTCACAGTGCTTGTTGAAAATATTTAAAGACAGTCCGGCCACCAGAGCATCACGCATGGTACTCTGCTGGTATAAAAATCCGGGATTCGTGCCGGGCTCCACATCATACCAGGTGCCCCACTCATCGCAGATCAGGCCGATCTTCTTCTCAGGATCATATTTGTCCATGATCGTAGAATGCTTATGAATCAGTTCATCCAGCTTAAAAGCCTTTGCCAGCGTCTTATACCATGCTGCATCGTCGAAGTCCAGTGCACTTCCCTTGTGAGACCAGTCATCCTCCGGCAGTGTATAGTAATGCAGGGACAGTCCGTCCATAAAGCCATGCATCCATTCCGGTGCATTTTCAAAACAGGTCTTCAGCACATTTTCAGTCCAATAAGTATCTCCCGCATTGGGGCCGCAACAGACTTTGAAAATTGGGTGCTTCTGATCATAATTTCTCACATAGGTCTGGTATCTGCGGTACAGATTGCCATAGTAGGATGGGGTCATATTGCCGCCGCATCCCCAGTTTTCGTTACCGACACCGAAGTAATCCACCTTCCATGCTTTCTCTCTGCCGTTTTTTCTACGCAGGTCTGCCATAGGAGATACCCCGTCGAAAGTCATGTACTCTACCCACTCGGACATCTCCTGTACGGTACCGCTTCCCACATTGCCATTGATGTAGGTCTTACAACCGATCTGTTCACACAGTTCGAAGAACTCATGGGTACCGAAGCTGTTGTCCTCGGTCACACCACCCCAATGAGTGTTGATCATTTTCTTGCGGTTCTCCTTCGGTCCGATACCGTCTTTCCAGTGGTATTCGTCCGCGAAACAACCGCCGGGCCAGCGAAGCACCGGAAGCTTCATCTCCTTGAGTGCTGCCACTACATCGTTACGCATACCATTGGTATTGGGGATCTCGGAATTCTCACCTACATACAGTCCTTCATAGATACATCTGCCCAGATGCTCGGAAAAGTTGCCGTAGAGTTCCGGGTTGATATGTCCCTTCTTGATCTTTTCGTTAATATACACCTTTGCCATATTAATCTCCATTCCTCAAAGCGTTTATTATTGGAAGCCTTTCACTTCATGCCAGCTCTCCGCGGGCTCCGTACTTTCTTCCACATGTACATTCTCATATACTACACTTCTTAACTTGTCTTCTGAAAAATTATCCACTCTTGCCCGGATCCGCAGATCCTTCAGGGTAAAATCTGTAAGAAGATACTGTTCTTCATCCGCGATCACATCAAAAAATGTATCGCAGACGCAATCACAATCCCGCATAGTGATATGATCGGCATAGGACAGCGGCCTGTCCTTTCGGTCCTTCAGATCAAAAAACTGGGTCCATGGATATATCTTAAGGAATTCCTTTACCCTGCCTTCGATCTGTTCCACGGTAATATATTCATAGCGCTGCGGTGTGTCCGGCCGCATTTTCAGCCACAGCAGTCTCGCTGCTCCCTTGATCTTAATTCTGCGCATAAGAATATTCCGGTTATGTACCGATTCCGAACCGCAGGTGAGACACCCATGACAAAAACCGTAGACACAATCCTCCACCAGAATCCGTTCATTGATGCCGTTCTCCGGCTGGGTATCCGCCCAGGGCCCCTTGCCGCCTTTTAATACCACAGAATCGTCATTGACTTCCATATAGCAGCCCTTGACCAGCACATCCGTACAGACATCTATGTCGATGGCATCCGTACTGGGTGCGGGAACCGGTCCTGCCGGGGAATAGATCTGACAATTTAAGTATTTCACATGATCGCATTTATAAATATGTGTAGTCCAGAAATGAGAATTCTGTAAACGCAGATCCGCGATCAGGACATTTTTACAATTCGACAGATAGACAAGGCGGGGGCGCTGTTCCTCCTTGTTGCCGCCACCTCCCCATTGCCAGCGGAGCCAGCAGGCTCTCCATGCCTTAAGACCGTTACCGTCAATCGTACCCGGTCCGCACATGGTAAAACCATCCACCCCGTCTGCATTGATCAGTGCCGTATAGTAAAGGCAGGTCTCTCCCTCGATACGGGTCTCACACAAATCATAATCCCAAATATCATTGCTGCCCTTTAAGGTGGCTCCGGCGGAAACATAGAGCTTCACTCCCTGTTTGAAATAAATTGATCCTGTCAGATAGGTTCCGGGCGGTACCACCAGGACACCGCCGCCTTCCTCTGCCGCCAGATCAATGACCTTCTGGATCTCTTTGGTATAGATCTTTCCATCATCCCAGATCCCGTATTCCGTCAGAACATACTGTTTTCCGAGCTCTGACAGCTGTGGAATCTTCGTCTCATAGAACCAGTCGTCTATCGGGGTCCCGTCTGGAAAATATTCTGTAGGTCTTATTTTTTGGCTATCCATTTCCAGCTCCTTTGCGTTCCGTTCCACAGAATCCGAATGCCGGACTGTGGTCTCTGATCGTTGCTATCTGGTTATCCGATTTCCAAGAAAGTAGTATCGTATGGTGCAATGGTTACCGTATATGCCCCAGCTTCCGTAGGGATTGTGGTGGTCTGCTCGGTATCACTGTTATTGATAACTACCAATTTCCTGCTCTCCGGATAATAAGCACACTCCGTATACAGGTTATCAGTCATATAACTGCCGGAAATACCTTCTCCGCCCGCATAACGGATCAGTTGGTACAGCATTCTGGTATTCCACAGGTTCACCTGGAAGGAAGACAGATAGATCCCCAGTCCCCTGCCGAAACGGTTCACGGTTACTTGCGGCTTCCCGCCGTCTGACAAAAGAACCTGTGCCCTGCCGTCTGTCAGGTAACAATTCTCCTTCGCTTCCACACCGGCACCTTCCGGGATCAGTCTCTCCGGATCCACTGCCTCGAAAGCCCATTTTCCATGGCAGACTCTCGCACCGGTATCTTCATCGATTCCCAGCACATGAGCCATACGGAAATACGTATCGTATCCTTCCACAGCAGAAGGCTCATTCACACCGATAAAACAGCCGCCCTCGTGTACCCACTTTGTAAGTGTGGTAACAAGTTCCTCATCCTTCCAGGCATCCCCGCCGCTCCAGGCGCTTCCGGCCCGGCCTGCATTGATTACCACATCCACGTCTTTCAGTATACCATTTTTCACATCCTCAAAGGAGATAAATTTCACATCCACGGGAAGTCCGGACAGGGCTTCGTTAATGTGGATCAGGTCATGCATATACGTCTCATGGAAATGTCCGGATAATGTCCAGGAACGTAAACTTCCCCAGTAGTGCAGTACTGCCACACGGGTCTTGATACGGTAAGGCTCACCCTCATCGTGGAAGCTGCGGATCAGACGGAATTCGTCTGCCACCTTTTCCATATAATCGCAGAAGTCCGGGAAATCCTCTACCAGATGCAGATATCCGCCGAGACCGATCCGGTCGATCCTGGCCCGTAAAAGTGCGCGTCTTACACTGTTCCAGTATTTTTTCGCATCCAGCGTGGGATCGCCGCCTTCCATGAAGGTCGGTGCTCCGCCCAGTCCCACCGGGAACAGGTACGGATGCAGACGCAGTTCATGTACCGGCACATCCACGCCTGCGCACAGTCTCGCTTCGTAACCGGAGAAGACACATTTGATCAGTCCGTCGAAGCCAAACTCCCCAAATCTTCCGTTGTAAGGCTCCACACCCACCCAGCTGTCATCATAGAAGACATACGCCTTTTTACCGTAGGAATGCACCATATCGATCAGTTTTCTGCCGAAAGAAATAACGAAATCATTGATAAATGCCATCCAATCCGCCTTCTTCGCATTACCCGGCATATGGGTCACATGAAGCTGTCCTTTATTGATGAAATCTTCCGCTGTCATACGGTAACCGTATTGTTTCTCGAATTCCTGCAATGCCGGAACACTGACGGTGAAATCATAAGACCCCCAGTCAGAGAACAGATTCCGATTTCTCTCGTTGCTGCCCCAGATCCACACAAAATTATAGAACATGGAGGTAAAACGTACCACGGTGGTATCCGGATGGGTCTCACACCAGTTCTTCATCCAGCCAAGCAGATACTCCTGATTTTCAGGGTATCTGGGATCGATCTGCATCAGATGCTCTTTGTCCCAATGGTTCGTAGTGTGGTTGTACATGGAGATCTCTTCCCAGATACGATAGGCTAAGAAGCTCACCGTATACTTATGAAAAGGCGTGATGCCGCACAGGATCACACTTCCTTTCTCTTTGTCATAGTTCCAGTGGGAATTGTCGATCTTAACGTTGGCTGTTCTGTCGTACACTTCCCAATATTCCAATGCTGCCGCACTATCATTGATCCGGAACTGCTCCGCAAAAAAGCTGTCCATCAATCCGATGACCACCGTATCAGACTCCGCCACACAAGGAGGGGTACACAGAAAAGTCTGCTGCAATTTGTCCTGATTCTCCTTTGCCCAGGCATTATGATCTCTGATAATACAGATGGTGGAGTAGATGCCGTAGCCGGCATGGGTGATCTCATCGGAAAGCACGGTGCCGTCACTGTCACGGATCACATCTGCGCCCCATTTTCCCGCCATTTTCAGAGTCAGTTCTTCATATCCTGATTCTCCCGGTAAGGTAAAACCACCTTTTCCCATTCTGAGTTCCTCCTCATATTCCTGTTTTTTTCTGGTTATTCTTGCTTATTTTCTTATCTGATCCCATTACAGAAGCTCTTCCTTCAGGCACAGTCTTACCACACGTTCCAACTGCTCTGCCTCAGACAACAATACCTGATCTCCCGCAGGATCCGGAATGTCTTTGTAGATCTCCGGCTTCTTCGGCACTTTTATCTGCCCCACAGGTTCCCATGCGCCGAAGCCTTTCGTCACACACTCTGCCAGATATGCATAAGCTCTCTCAGAATATCCGGAGCATTTTTCACGAATCTCCTCCGCCACATAACCGGCCATTTTGTAAGCGCCGAAGTCATTGGTATGCGTATAATCTCCCGGGAAAAAGATGGGTTTTGCATCCTGTAATCCCTTTTCCAGAACGTATTCCTTACTGTGGGCATGGAGATCCAGCACGGGAATATTGTACTGTGCTCCCAGCTCCAGACACACATCTGCGAATTCCTCCAACAGATCCAGATAGGTCTGGTCCCGCAATCTCCAGGTATTTCTTGCAATGGGTGTTACCAGTACCGGATAGACACCCCTTGCCTGATTCTCTTTGATATAGCGGTGCAGATTCGCCTGATAGCCGTCCTTTGCCTGCAACTTTGGAAGCTTCTGGTCATTGTGACCGAACTGGTAAAATACATAATCGCCGGGTCTGCTGTACTGTTCGATCACCGCATAATGTCCCTCCTTGCGGAACGTATCTGTGGTCAATCCCGAATGAGAATGGTTCGACACGGGAAGTCTGGCATCCAGATATGCCGGAAGCATCTGTCCCCAGCCACAGTAACAGGTACCGGGATAATAGGGATAATCTCCGGGCTGATCCGTCACTGTGGAATCTCCTGCCAGATATACGGTGGGACAATTCATCTCTTCCACCGTAAGAGCACTGATTCTTGGTCTGTCTGCCAATACCGCAATGTCCACTGTCTTATCCGCAAAAATATGCGAATGCCCAACCGGTACAATATCGCAGACATTCACCGCCATGGTATAAGTGAACTCTCCTGCCTGTACGCAGCCGTGAAAAGCAAGACGTCTTCTGCCGGTAAAGATCAATACCTCTCCCATCTCCTCCTCGGAGCGGATAGTCAGAGTAACCCTATAATTGCCCTGTCTGGGTACATCCACTTTGAAGAGTAACGGGATCCGTCTTGGAGAACCCGGCATTTTTTCTCCTGCCTGTGCCTCCAGGGCTGCAACTTCTTCTGCGGAATCCAGATAGCAGCCATTCTCATCTTCTCTAAGGAAGGTCAGATTCTCGTTCTGATACCAGTACATCGGTTCAAAAGACGAATTCAGTTCCCGGATCTGCAGTCCTTCCTGTTCTCTTCTGTTTTTCTCTGTTACAAAGCCATAGCCTTTTCCGGGCTGATAGAGGTCGTCACTGCCCACATCGATCAGATTGGCAGTTCCTCCGTCCTTCCCGAACAGAAAATTTCTGCGAAACATTTATAACGCACCATCCTTCTCAATCTCGTCGGATACTAACAAAGTTGCAAAAAATGATAATGCCAGTCCCTGTCCCCAGCCCTGGATATACGCCTTGGGGATTCCTCGGTAGCCTTCCTTGTCTCTCATAACAGCGGTACCGCCGGAGACATTCATTACCTTACCGTCCTCACTGACGTTGGCAAGCAGCCCTTTGATTGCCTTATTGATGTATTTGCTATGTAAAGGATTACCTCTGGTCAGCATTGCTGCGGCAATTCCTGCGGATGCGGAGATCTCTTCATAAGACTCCGGATCATCCACCACAGTTCTCCACAGCCCGTTCTCTGTCTGGTATACCTTCAGTGCTGCCAGCTGCTCATTCAGAGAACCTGCCACATCAATATACTTGGGATACAGATAGCACTGGGGCAGGATGCCTCCTACCTGTGACATGGTAAATGCTGCCCAGGCATTAGCTCTTCCCCAATAGATACCGGACATATGGTCTCCTGCAATATTGTCATAGCCGTGATACCAGAGCCCACTGCTGGGGTTCTGTAAATATTTGATATGCCAGTAATACTGGTTCAGTGCATCATCAATTAACTCTTCATCGTGTTCCAATACCCCCACACGCAGCATCAGAAACGCCGCCATGAACAAGGTGTCGCACCAGCACTGCTCCGGGAAATCATTGTTGGCAGATACCGTATGCTGTAATACATGATCTCCAAAGCGCAGGGCATCTTTTCTCAGATAAGCGATCTTGCTCATGAGAATATCGTGATACTGCTGCTCTCCCGTTGCCCGGTATAAGGTGATCAGACAATGTCCCATAGCACAGGCATTTACGGTCCATACCTTGGGCAGTCCCAGATCGATCAGTTCGTCAATTCGATCCTTTAACAGTTCCAGATATTCCTTTTTCCCGGTCTTCTCATAAGCATCACTGATGCCGTAATATGCCACACCACAGGGCCAGTCCCAGGTGAGATCCATATTCATGGTCTTTTTCACAATTTTATCAATGACTTCCTCTATTTCTTTCTTATCATATTCCAGCTTTAACATAATTCCTCCGTTTCTGCCTTTTAGCGGTTTATATTCTTTTCCCACATCTGTTTTTATTGTAAAACAGGTCCTCGGAAAAAAACATAAAACATCTTCAACGATTCAAAATAATTGTATTTCTAATATAGCCCCCAAGCCATTCATGCCTGGGGGCCGTATGTACTTACTGTAATAATACTTTTTACTTACTGAAGTCTGGTGGTATTACCTGCATCCAGTGCAGCCTGTCTCTCATCGATAACTTCCTGGTAACCTGCCTCCAGGTACTTCTGGCTCAGTTCGTCATACAGAGCGTCGAACTGATCCTTAGGGCACATGGTCAGCTTATCACGATACTCGGTGTACAGATCATACAGAGTCTGATTGTACTCAGTTACTGCATCGATAGAAGTTGCGAACAGACAGTCGGAGTTAGCCTTGCCTGCTTCGTAGATAGCAACCTGTCCGTTATAGTTAGCCAGAATCTGGTCATAGAAGTCCTGAGGAATACCCTGAGGGGTGATTGCCTTGATGTCCTTCTCGATAGAACCAAGGGTCTTAACTGCGGTTACTGCACACCAGTAGTCTACGTTGTTGTTGTGTCCCTGCTGCTCAGCCAGACCGGTCTGATCTGATACTGCTACGGGATCGCCGTTGTCATCGTAGTTGAAGTTCACGCCTTCAATACCCCACTGCATGGTGAACAGATTCTCGGGCTGGTTCAGCCACTCAAGATACATCATAGCTGCTTTTACTTCATCCTCGGTAGCATCGTTAGCAAAGCCGATCATCATACCGAAGTTGGTTCCAGGTCTGTAAGAAGCGGATGATCCCCAGGTCTCATCCTGTGTCCATGTAGAAGGAGTAACTGCTACTGCCAGCTTGCCATCGGGGTTAGCATCATAGAAAGAGTTCAGCACATTCATGCTGGAAGATACATATCCGGTCCAGGTAAATGCTTCACCGTTGATGAAATCTGCCTCTGCCTCGGAAGCATCTCTTAAGTAGTACTCAGGATTGTAGTAACCATCGTTGTACAGCTCGTTCTCCCATTTTAAGAATCTCTTCTGAGCTTCGGTGGACAGTGAGGGAATCTGATAGTCACCGGTGGTTGCCCATGTAGTCTCATCCTGAGGATAATCTCTGTAACCGTAGTTCTGGTCGATACCTGCACCGCTTACTTTCTTACCGCTTAAGGGATACTTGTGACCATTTTCTACCAGTTTTTCATACAGCTCTAACAGCTTGGTGTTGTCGCCAACAGGATACTCAGAAAATCCTGCTTCCTCCAGCCAGTCCTGACGATAGAAAGTACACCAGGTATAAGTGGTATTGCCGTAAGGTCTGTAACCAAGTACCAGATAATCTTCATCAGAGAGCTTGGTGTAAGCGTCGTTGCCATGCTCTACCATGGTCTCCCAGTAGGTGGGAGCAATCTGCTTGAACTCTTCTACATCGTAGGTCTGCAGATAGCCGTCTGCCTGCCAGCTTGCCAGCTTATCATAGTCATATTCCATACAGATCGTAGGAAGGCTCTGGCTTGCTGCCAGCATAGCGTAATCGGTCATAACGTCGCTACGGGTAATTCCTACATATTCTACAGTGATATTGTACTTGTCACCGAAATTCTCCTGTACCCATTTGGTCCAGTAGTTGTTCTCTACGTCGGAGCATCCGTTTCCGGAAGAGCCACGATCATATACGGGAATCTGTAAAGTAACATTACTTGCGAAAGGCTCCCAGCCATCCATGCCTGCTACTGCTGCAGTTGCTGCATCTGTGCTTGTTGCTGTGCTTACCGCTGCGGTATCCTTTGTGGAAGCATCCGCACCTGCGTCAGTGCTCCCGCCGCATCCGGTCAGAGTCCCCATTGCCATAGCACCAACCAGTGCCGTTGCCATTACCTTGTGAAGAGTATTCTTCTTCATAAATCAATCCTCCTTATTTAAAATACATAGTTTTATGTGTACCCCTGCTTTCGGGGAAAACTAACATGGTTGCTTTTGTTTCTCTTAACCCTTTACCGCTCCGATCATGGTACCCTGTACGAAATACTTCTGCAGGAACGGGTAGATGATAATGATAGGAATTGTTACGAACATGATGCTGGCTGCCTGTAACACTTCGGGAGTGGACTGAATCGCACTACCGGTATCTGCCAGGGAGGAAGTCTGCGCTTCTGCTGCGGATGCCACCAGCTGATATAGCTTGTACTGGATCAGCTTCAAGTTCGCGTTCTTGGTGTAGTACATATTGTCTGCATAGGAGTTCCAACGGCCTACAGCGTAGAACAGAGACAATGTTGCCAGGATCGGTTTGGACAACGGTAATACAATCCTGCTCAAGATCTGGAAGTTACTTGCACCATCCAGGAAAGCAGATTCCTCTAAGCTGTCAGGAATCGTGCTTTGGAAGTAGTTCTTCATGATCAGCATGTTATACGGGGAATAGATCAGAGGTAAGATCAATACCCACATGGTATCCAGCACATGCAGCTTCTGATATAGCAGGTAGCTGGGGATGATGCCGGCACTGAAGTACATCGGTACCATCAACAGGAAGGTCAGTAGCTTTTTACCCTTTAATCTCTTCTTGGAGAGAGGGTAAGCGGCACAGGTACATACCAGCATTCCCAAAGCCGTGAAGATCACGGTAACGATCACCGAGAAGATCATGGAATAGGTCATGGAGCTGTCTGCAAACACCTTCTTATAAGCATCGAAGGTGATATCCTTGGGCCAGAAGTAAACGCTCTTGGACATTACTGCGGTATTGCCGGAAATGGATTTCACTGCTACATGCAGGAAAGGTAATACGCAGCTGGCGCAGAGGATAACGATCACTGCCATCATGACAAAATCACTGATGCGGAATTTGTTGACCGCATGAGCTCCGCCTGTGGAGGCAGATTCTTCGTTGATATTTACTTCTTTTTTCTTCATCGCTCTCACCTCCTACAGTAATCCGTCTTCGCCAAGCTTCTTGGCAAATTTATCAGATAACAGAACCAGGATCAGTCCGATCAGTGACTGGAACAGACCAACCGCGGTCGCCGCACTGAATTTTCCAGCTCCAATACCTTTATTGTATATGTAGACAGCCAGCTGATACTGGAAGTCCTTGACCTGCGAATTTTCTAACGCCGTCAGTCGCTCTAAGTTACTTCCCATGACACGTCCGAGGTTTAGGATCAGTAGTGTTACTACTGTGCTCTTGATACCGGGAAGTGTGATGTGCCACATTCTCTTCCAACGGTTTGCACCGTCGATCATGGCTGCTTCGTACAGTTCTCCGTTGATACCGGTGATCGCTGCCAGGTAGAGGATGGTGCCCCATCCCATTGTCTGCCATACACCAATCAGCAGATAAGTGATTGCCCAGTGCCATTTCTCATTCAGGAACGGAATTCCTTCGGAGATCACTCCCATGTTGGTTAACAGGATATTCACCAGACCGGAGTTGGGGCGGAACATTGTCATCGCTACGCTTCCGATGATTGCCCAGGAGAGGAAGTGCGGCAGATACAGGATCGTCTGGGATACCTTTTTGAATCTGGGATATCTTAATTCATTCAGGATCAGTGCCAGAATGATCGGCATCGGGAAACCAACTAACAGGTCTGCCAGATTGAACACTACGGAGTTGCGGAGTGCTCTCATGAAGTCGGCATCCTTGAATATTTTAATGAATGTCTTCATTCCCACCCATTCACTGCCTGCATATCCCTTCGCCGGTTTGTAATCCATGAAGGCCATCCGCAGTCCCGGGTAAGCACCGTAGCTGAATACAATTACCATGATCAGTGGAAACAATAACAACAGATACAACTGCCAGTCTCTTTTAAAAGCTTGTTTCCAAGTGGTTTTCGTTTTGATACCCGCCACATTGGCTGCATTCTTCTTTGCCATATCGAACCTCCTCAAGTGCCAGTTATATTTCCTCGTCATTTTGTACACTTTCTATAACCTTGTAAGCATATTATCATACATGTTGTCACATTTTTCTAATCAAACGCTATAAAAAACTATGCAAAAACAACCATTATAAATCATGTTCGTTTTTCGTTAGTTTTATTATTTCGTTTATTTTTGTAATTTATAACGTATATTCTTTGAAAAAGAACCGTTTTTTTCAATATTTTTAACTATTTTTAGCCACATTTTCGGAAACGGTTCCAAAAGTGCACTTATTATTTATACAATATAATGGTTGATTTTGTCCAGTTTAATTGTTATATATAATGTATAGGTATTATTTCCATGGCAGTAAGTCGTTTTTTCACAGTGTCATACAGGATGCACAATGGATTTATGCAAGATTCACAGGAGGTTGAAAATGGCGAAAACCAAGCGAGTGGTTACAGAATACAGAAGCTACTATCTGCCCATGCAGTTCCCCGTACTGCTTCTGTCCGGTGATTATTGGAAGATCTCGGATATTCCCAGCGGAAGTCTTCACTTCCATAATTGTCTGGAGATCGGACTCTGTCATTCCGACAGCGGCACGTTAGAGATCAACGCTGAGAAGCAGTCCTTCCATGCCGGTGATGTCACCATCCTGCCCCGTAACGTCCCCCACACCACTTACAGCACTCCCGGTACCAGGAGTCACTGGTCTTATCTGTTTCTGGATCCGAGGGAGCTGTTCCGCAATCTCCTTCCCGCTTCCTGGAAAAATTATGATCTGTCCACAGACGGCTTCCCGGGATTCCGCTATATTTTCAGCAAAGAGGATTTCCCCCATATCAACTATCTGGTGTCCTATATCATTCATGAGCTGGAGGAGCAGAATCCCTGCTACCAGATCAGTGCCAGAAGTCTGTTGTGTTCCCTCTATATCGAGCTGTACCGGATTGAAAGCCTTGGCGGTGTCAACCCCGGCACTGCGAAACCGGGCTCTCCCGAGATCTTAGCCCTACAGGACCGCAAAAAAGAGGGTGAGATCGCCGAAAACTCTCTGGTGATCTCACCCGCTCTGGAATATATTGAGAAAAATTATATGCAACAGTTTACCATCGAATATCTGGCAGAGCTGTGTCATTGGAGTCCCACCCATTTCCGCCGGGTCTTCCACGATATCATGGGCACCTCCCCGTTGGACTATGTGAACAATACCCGGATTCTGAAATCCTGTATCCTGTTACGAAGCACGGAGCATTCCATTCTCGACATCTCCGAAATGGTGGGCTTCCATTCTGTGTCCAGCTTTAACCGCTACTTCGCCAAGCTGATGCAGATGTCTCCCAGAGAATACCGCAAGCAGATGCAGCAGAGCGAGAAAAAAGCGGAAAACCAGTCCATTCTGGAATTCGCCGGATGGATGCGTCCGGAATAACTGCATTCTGTATTCCGGTAGCTCCGGCCATTAAGCCAGGCGTTTGTGTTTCCATTTGCCGGAGTAATACCGGATCACGGGAATGATGCACCCGCAGCTCCAGGACAGAGGTGTGGCGATCCAGATTCCCGTCACGCCTAAGATTCCGGACAACAGATACGCGAACACGATTCTGCCGGTCAGTTCCGTTAAGCCTGCTACCATGCAGGTATTCACATCTCCGGCGCCACGTATCACATTCTGATAGCTCTGCATCACGCCGGCGATCACATAGGCCACGCCGATGATCGTCAGATACGTGCAGCCGATGCCGATAGCTTCTCCCGATTCGTTTGCATCCAAAAACAGCAGCATTAACTGCATCCGGAAAATAAGTACCATGGAGGCAATAAAAATACTTGCTCCCACCATGACACCCAACGTCTTATAGAGAGCTTCCCGGATCCTGTCATACTGATTTTTCGCAATATTCTGCCCGGTAAATACCGAAAGTGCCGTTCCGATAGAGACGATGACCTGAATCGCCACACTGTCCACACGATTTGCCGCCACGTAAGCTGCCATGGTGGATGAGCCAAAGGAATTTACCAGTCTCTGTACGCTCATGCCGCCTAAAGCGATCATGCAGGACTGAAACGCCGCCGGAAATCCGGTCTTTACCACCAGCTGGATATAACCGGCTTCCGGCTTCCACTTCATCAGGGATAATCCGATCTTTTCTCTCACTTTCCACACTTTCGCAAAACAGATCACCGCCGAAGTGCACTGCGCCAGAATCGTCGCATAAGCGGCTCCCGACACTCCCATCTTACACACAATAATGAAAAATAAGTCAAAGGCAATATTCACCACAGAGGAAGCGATCACTGCCCGCAGCGGAGTCTTGGAATCTCCCACACTGTTTAAAATCGCCGCACAGCCATTGTAGATCACGCTGCCAAACACAAAGGTGTAGATGACATGCAGGTACTCTGCGGAATAGCTGATGACATTCTCCGGCACGCTTAAAAGCCGAAGGAAAAATTCCGCACCGAAGATTCCGATGAGTGACATGATGCAGGTCAGCATCCCTGCCACCCAGACAAGTGCCGTCACAGTCTTCGCCAGTCTCTCTTTATTGCCACAGCCAAAGCACTGCGCCACCACCAGTCCGGCACCGTTGCACATGCCGCTGACCAACGCCAGCAGAAAATAGGTCAGCGTTCCTGTGCTTCCCACGCCTGCCAGTGCACTCTCTCCCAAAAATCTTCCCACGATCACTGTGTCTGCCACATTATATATTTGCTGGAATATGTTGCCGATCAACATCGGTATGGCAAACCCAATGATCAGTTTTAATGGTTTACCCTGTGTCATATCTTTCATGTATGTGTCCTCTTTTTTATCCTTCTGTTTCCAAAGTAAGTCCTGTCAGACCGAGTTCCGGTCAACTCAACTGCAGCAGTCTCGCCCCTGCCAGACGGTTCTCCCGCTTCGGAGGCAGATCGTAATAGACATCCATTTTGAACGAATCCAGTTCCAGGGTCAGATGTGTCGGGCAGTCGTAACGCTTCAGAGCCACACGCCATAGTTCACCATTGGAGAACCAGTCGTCAATCAGTTTTCCGTCCTGATACAAGCGTGCGCAGTCCCCGCCGAAATCCAGTTCCAGCCAGACATCACCTGACAGTGCATCCGCCGGGTGATACTCATATTCCAAGGTTAATTCATAGACGTTCGGTTCTGTTTGACCATATACGTTCCAGATACTTTCCACTGCCTGTCTGCCATCCGTGATCCGCACCTTACCGGCTTCCGCAAAGTGCAGATCCGGCAGCAGACTCACCTTGCCCTTTTCATCTGCCCCTTCCTGCACATAACAAAAATGCTCCGCATCGTGTATGGTAAGGATTCTTACCGCTTTCGCATGATCTTTGCCATCACTCCACTCGAAATAAATATCCTCCGGCTTCTCATCCGCATAGAAATAATAAGTTCCGCCGAAGCATCCCAGATAAGAGGCATTGGTTTTTCGAAGTCTTAACTGCTCTCCCCGTATCACCACCGGCAGATTGTAAGGCAGCACCAGAATCGCATCCGTCCGCACATGGATCCGGTCGAAAATAATCTGTCTCTGTGTTCCTTCAACATCTGTCACCGTAAACTGTAATGGCTTTTCCGGTGTGATCTGTTTCTCCGTCATTTTCCGTTTTCTCTGGTGATTATTGATAAATAAGAACCCGCAATCCGCCGTTTTATTATAGCGGAATGCTGCCCGCAATGTCTCCATATCTTCTGCACCCATGGGCTCGGGAATATTATCCGGCAGATACACTTTCGCCGGTGCCAGCAGTTCTTCTGTATTTTTGATAAAAATATGGTGTTTGCGCAGTCGATAATAACTTTCTGACGGCAGACCGTTTTCCCGCAGGCACGTCTGAAAATCATAGCTTTTCACAGGAAGATCATTGGCATAGCCGGTTGCCTTCGACTCCTGCAGGGTGGTATATTGTCCGTCGGGGTTCACGCCGCCGTGGTACATATAATACCCGATCAGATTTGCCCCTGCTCCCAACATGCAGATTGTTTGTGCCTCGATATCCTCCGGGTAAGGGTAGGTGCGTCTGTGCGCCGTCACCTGCAGTCCCCCACCCAGTTCCGCCGTCAGGTATGGGAATTTTGACGTATCAAAGGTAAAACCACTCTGTCCTTCGGCGAAATCCGATGCAATATTTGCATCGTCGTGAAAAGGCTGAAACAGGAAATTCTCGCTTGCCGCAAGTTCGTGGGTATGATTCGCCCACGGAGCATCCACATACCCGCCAAGCACCGGCAGGAAGCTTTCCGGTACATAAGCGCCTCCCCATCCGGTCGCTGAAAAATAGGGAGCGGTCAGTCCCTTTTTCTCCGCCATAGCTCTGAGTGTGCGCATATGCGCCATGCCCTCTTCCCTGTCGGAAGGGCCACCGGCATGCCCGTACTCATTCTCGATCTGAATGCCGATGACGGGACCATCGTCCTTATGCATATACCCATCCGCCTGCTCGGCAATCTTGGTAAAAAAGAGGTCCACATACTTGAGATACTGCGGATCATCTGTTCTAAGAGACAGTTTGCCCCGCTTTTCTTTCTCCACCAGCCAGTCTGGGAAACCGCCGTTCCTGCACTCTCCGTGTGCCCACGGACCGATACGCAGCCATACTTTCATCCCGGTTTCCTGACAGCAGCTCAAAAACGCCTTCAGATTCCTTCTACCGGAGAAATCCCACTCACCTTCCGCTTCCTCATGGTGGATCCAAAACACGTACGTAGCAACGATGTCTACACCGCCCTGTTGCATATTCTTAATTGCTGTTTTCCATTCCCCTTCCGGATAGCGGGAGAAATGGAATTCTCCCATGATGGGCAGGATCGGTCTGTCGTTGCAGGTTAAGTATTGGTTATTATAGCTATATACTTCTTTTTCCATGTTTTTCATTTTGTATTCCTTTCCTCAAAAGCCTTCCTATTCAAGTCTTTCTTTTCAAGCTTTTTTACAGATCATGTACCCGGATTCCCTGATGAGCATTGTCCATAGCAAGTAGTTCTTCCGCACACTTTTCCGCTTCGTCTGTCTGTCCCAGTCCTTTAAGTCCCAGGCTCATCATGAACAGACAATGCTTTCGGTTCCGCTCGTCCAGGTTCTCCTCAAAGATCAGCAGATCCGGCAGGGATACCGCAAAATAATCTATTTTTACATTCTCCTCTATATGCTCTCTGCCATACTCCACCAGCTTTCTAAATCTGCGAACCGCCTGTTCTTCGTTTCCAAGCTTTCTGTACGCCAGACCCTGATAATAGATCATCTCAGGGGGCTGATCATTGTAATACATCATGCCCACCGGCTCCGACTCTCCGTGACAGGCTTTCGTAAGACTTGCGAAAGCTTCCTCTGTCTCTCCCAGCTTTTCCTGCACCAGTCCCAGCAGATAATACAGATTATTCTCCTGTGCAGACTCCAATTTCCCTTCTCCCAGGTTATGAGGATATTCCCCGGCTGCCCGCAGAAGAAGTTCCTTTGCCTCAGCATAATCCTGTTTTGCTGCAGCCGCTTTTGCCAGCTGATACAGGGCGGTCAGGTACTGGGCTGCCACTTTGCCTTCGCCGCCTTCCCACTGATGGAACTTCCTTGCTTTGATCAGATCGAGAGCCTTCGCAGGTTCTCCCAGAGTGTTTAAAAGTGTCACATACTCCAGATACAGATCATCCCTGCTTTCCACCAGGTCAAAATGTCTTTCCATATCACTCCATCGTTCCTTCATGGGAACATTCAGACGCTTTTTCAGCTGATCCAGTTCCAGATACACTCTGGCATCCGTCTCATCCAGTGCAAAAGCTTTCTCCATTTCCTCGTACGCTCTCTGCGGCTGCTTTTTCACATTGTAATATGCCAGTGCCAGATTCCTGTGTACCGTCGGGAAATCCGGGTACCTAAGCGCAGCTTCTTCATAATCCGCTATGGCTTCGCCGTACGCTCTCCTGTCATAGAGCAGGCAGCCCAGATAATAGTAAACCATATCCAGATAATAATCATCTGCCAGACTCTTTAATACGATATAATCTTCCGTTCTGTGAGGGAAACAGCCGTCCGCTACCGCATTTTCTCCCAGTGTCACATACGCTGTCATGTAATGATTTGTCTGTTTCGTATTTTCTTTCCTATGCAGGTTCTGGTATCCGTAAGCAATATAATAATATACCAGCGGATAAATATCCTCTTGCCGTGATACGTTCTGTTGTTCCACCCATTTTTTTGCAAGGGCGATTCCCTGTGCGTAGTTTCCTGCCTCATAGAGATCGATCATCAGCTCCAGCAGGGTGTTATGGTTGATCTTCTCCGGCTGTCTGTCATAGAGCGGATCGATCTTCAGGCTCTCCTTATGTAATTCTTCCGCTTCCAGCACTCTGCCCATTTTTCTTAAAATATTTTCCTTCAATGCCCGGGCTTTCATGCACTGGTACTGTCTGAGAATAGATTCGTTTACATGCTCCAGAGCCTCTGCAAATCTTCCCGCTTTCGCATCCAGGCAGGCAAGTTCATAGAATCCGGGAGCCTGGAAACTGTCGCCCCAGATGGCTTTGTAAAAAGCATCGTAAGCTTCTTTTTCTTTCCCCTGATATTTCAGAGAAAGTCCCAGATTATAGTATGGCTCATAATCGTAAGGGTTCGGATTGGAACGAATAGCCTTCTCCACTGCCTTCCGAAAATACTTTTCCGCCCCGGCAAAATCACACTTTTTAAGCAGACATCTTCCATAGGCATTGTTCAGGCGGATATCAGTGGGATCCCTGCGTAATCCTTCCAGATAATAGTTCTCTGGATGATAAGTGGCATGCCGGTATTGTTCCACATGCAGACCGTAGAGGAACAGATCCTCCGTGGTTTCACAGTCTTCAGGAAGTGGTGCTGCCTTCGCCGGTTCCGGCACTTCTGCTTCAATTTTTTTCGGAAAATGGTAAGAGACCAGTTCTCTCCCATCTGCGGCACAAACACATACCCGTAGGCCGCAGAGTACCTCTGTGCCATTCTGCTCTCCCTCTGTATATGCCGGTATCTGTTGCAATTTTTCACGGTCAATCTTCACTTCATAAGTTTTCTCCGGTGACAGATCTGAGGTTTCCTCATACAGTACCTTTTCCTGTCTTCCGTTTTCTCCCGGCAATGTCAGCAGTATCCGTGCTCCTTTTTGCACGGACGTTGTATAGGCCGATACCGTAAGCTGTCCCTCTGCCTCATCATATTCCGCATTCACCGCCGCATCGATGGTGGCATTTTTCACATACCCGATATTTTTATAGGGCATAAAATACTGTTTGAAATTCTTGGTCTCCTGAGGCCAGATCCATGTAAAATCCGGCTGATTATCCGTAAAACAGCCTGTCATCAGTTCGATATACGGACCATCCTCGTCGGTCAGTGCAAGGTCCCATGCTTTGCCGAATTCTCCGCATCCCCAGGTCCACTGCTTTTTCCCGGGAGCAATATGATGATCCGCCACGTGCAGAAGTCCTGCCTGTTTTCCGTAATCATATTCCCCGATAAAATTATAATCCGAACGGTATGCCATATAGGAGGTGGGCACCGGAATATTTTTATACTGCGCGATATTCACATGATCGTATTTGTGCTTATAGTAGGTTCCCTCCGCATAGGGGAAACTGATAACATCCCGCTTGCCGTGGTCATATACCGCCGTCACATCCTCCGGAAATACGGAGATGGTGTCATCATTTACCGCTACTGCAGGGTTCGCCCACCACAGGAAGGTCTGGGGCATTTTCGTGCGGTTATACAGCTTTGCCGACAATTCGATATATGCCTTATCCGGATACAAAGTCACGCCCAGCACGCCCTCTGTCCGGAACATATTCTCGATCTCTCCCATCCAGACTGTCGCACTTCCGTCCTCATTTTCCGCATAGGTATATTCCACCGGATCAAAGGTACTGGGTCTGTGATGCTGCGGCCAGTTGAACTCAATACCTCCGGAGATCCAGGGTCCCGCCAGTCCCACTAACGCCGGTTTGATGACATGATTGTAATAGATAAAATCGTAGCCATTTGTCTTGTCATAAGCTCTCTGGATCCTGCCTCCCAGCTCCGGCAGCATCATTACTTTCAGATAATCGTTCTCCAGAAAAAGTGCTGTATACTCCTTATCCACTTTCTCATCACTGATCTTTTCGATTACCATGTGTGGATAGATCCTTCCCGAGCTTCCCTGATAGACACGTTTCTCCAAAAACATCGGATTCTTATCCGGTTTTCCTGCTTCGTATGTGGGAATGATCACTTTTTCTTCCCAGACCTGAACCTTATTCATGGTTTCCTCCTTTTATCTACGAACAGCTTCTTTGGGCCGCCCGTATATTTTTAACCTCTCACCAGTGTGCTTAACTCCTCTTCCGTCAATTCCTCCGCCGGTTCAAAACTCTCTCCCGACAGATATGTATAAATTGCCGCCTGCAGTGCCCTCGCCTCCGGATACCGCTGACTCTTATGCAATTCCATGGTGGATAGCAATACTTTTCCCTTCAGGCATCGAAACTCTATCAGTTGTGCCATGGGACGTAAAAAAGCATAGCTGTCCATCTCCGTAATGATCATCTTCATGGGATGCGGCAGAATCACCGCCCGCTTCGTTGCCATGATCCACCATTGCCAGTCCGTGTGAAAATCCGTGGGGAATTCCTTAAAAATCGGATGTTCCGTATCTATGAGCTGCCCCATACCGCCCTCCTGATCCGCGAAAGTTCCCACCGACCAGAAATCTGTCGTAAACTGTGTTTTTATGGAATACGGCAGGCTCTCTTCGTCCGCGTCCGGAGACAGATAGACTCTTCCGCCGTTTTGAAGCACCTCTTTTGTCCGCTCATCAAAAATTCTGGCTTCATATACATTTTCCGGGCAGACCGGGGTTGTCTTCTGATATACCCACACCGGATAGAAGCCGGTGCTGTTGCCGATACTCACCGCAAGGGTGAGTGCTGTATTCTTTGACGTCACATCCAGTGGAATATCCAGAATCCCTATCGTAGTATAGCTGCCCGGAGGACAGCTTTTGGTCTCTGTATCTGCTCCGGCTGCTACCACCGTATTTTCGCATTTTACCGTTGCTTCCTGTTTACTGTTTCCGCCCTCAGATGCACATTTTCTTTCTGTAAGTGTCCAGTGCAATACTCCTGTGATATTTTTCCTGCCGAAATTCGCCACTTCCACTTCCGCGGTCAGCCGTTCTCCTGCCTCATAGGTATAACGTGGGAGTTTCACCAGAATCCTGCACTCTCTGAAAAACTCACGGAATCGTTCCGGTCTGGCAAAATCGTACGGCTTCGGTTCCAAATGGGAATTCATCATGCCCACCAGTGCCGTCCCCTGTCCCGGGAAGTCCTGCAATCCCAGAAGTGAAATCCCGGAAAGTTCTCTCGTCCGCATGGCTGCTTCAATTTCCTCCCGGTATGCCAGTCTGGACAGTTCGCCGGTGGCTTCCACATATTTTTTCCATACGGGTAAAAGTCCCCGTTCCTCAACCCGCTTCCGGATCAGTTTCAGATTCACCGGATCCGATATTCCATGAAAGCTTTCCAGCTCCTCAAAATCCGGCAACACTTCGAACTGCCCCACTTCAAAACTGAATACCGGCTTCTGATACTCTTTTCGTATCTCTGTCATTGCCTCATCATAGGTTCGATCTGCGGAGGGATAGTTTTCATTGAGATACCCCCGCATACCGGAGAAAGTTCCCCGGATCACCGCATCCTTACAGCTTTGGGAAGTATAGAAATCGTTCTCCGGGTCACAACCTTCTTCGCCATAGAACGCATTGGATCCGTCCGCATACAGTCTGGTATGATCCAGTCTTTTCGCTATTCTGACCAGTTCCCGCATCCGCTCTCTGCCCTCGCCCTGAGTCTGCAATTCATTGCCCAGCGTCAGCATTACAAAAGAGGGATGATTGGCATAGGTTTTCAATATTGCTGTGAGCTCTGCCCGGTAATACCGGTAACTTTCCTCCGTTCCAAAGGCATTCTTCGGATCCCAATGAGACAGCTCCGGCTGCAGCAGCATTCCCAGCTCATCCGCTGCCGCAAAAGCTGCTTCCGGCTCACAGTGGGAATGGAATCTTACACAGTTTATTCCATAACTGCGATATTTTAATAACATCTCTTTCCATTCCGGAATCGTCATGGGTGGATGTCCGGTCTCCGGATATTCTGCGCAGTTCGCCTCACCCCGCAGGAAAATTGTCCTGCCATTCAGCGCCAGCCTGCCACTGCCGTTATCGCCAAAGGAGCGGATGCCGAAACGGATCCGGCACTCAGCATCGCTACCAACTTCATCTTCTGTCGACATACCGCTATCCAGGATTGCAACCATCTCATAGAGATTGCCTTCGGCTTCGTCCCACAGCTTCACATTCTCCCGCAGGGGCAGATCGCGGAACCAGATTTCCACTATTTCCGGATTCTCCTGTTTATCTGCTTCGGCTTCCGCTAATTTCTCCCCGGAGCAGCTGAAAATTTCCGTCAACATCTGTGTGTTTTCTAACTTTCCTGCTACCAGAGTCTCTGACTGCAATACGATTTTCGCATCTTTATATATTTCCTTTGCGCCCGGTGCCAGCTCCACACAGACATCTATCACATAGCTATCTGCTTTATTTTTCTCTTCCTTTTTTACCGCTCTCGGATATACTCGGAGACTGTCTATAAAATTCTGCGGTCGGGTATACATGCTGCATTCGCCAAGTATCCCATTCCAGTTCGTCTGTGTCTCATCTGTTGCCGCGGAAGAATAGCAGATAGCAGTTTTTGGCATTCCCGGGTAGCTGTTATCCGAAAGAAACGTAAATTCATGTTCTCCCGGTGTCACTCCGGTCAGTTCAAAAATGTAAGGTGTACTCAGCGTTCCCTGCCGAAAGATGCAGCTTTCTGCTCCATCCACAAACAATCGCAGCGCACGCGCCCGTTCCACTCGTACGAACAGCCGCTCCATGCCATATTCCGTTATTTTTATCCTGCGGCTGATCCGCGCTTTTCCTTCATAGGTATGCCGCCTGGTAAATCTTGTAGCGATCGGTGCATCTATGTCTATCTCTCCCGCAGCATTTCCCAGCGCAGCGTCTGGGTGCCACTGATTGGCTCCCACATCTCGATGTCCGATCCCGTTCTCATCCAATGTTCCCGGCAGATCCATCTGTCCCGTGGTTCCGTCCTCCAGTTCCACGTGCCAGCTTCCATCCAACAATATTTTCATATATGACTCCATCCCACAAGCGCTTTTCGGTACAGAAAAATTCCATAGTAAATCCACAGTAATTTTTCTGATATTTTTCTTCTTCATTACGGAATCATTATATAGCTTACTTTTAGTGTTTTAAATTCATTATCATGAACTATTCTTTATATTTATTGCATTATCCTGAACTTTTTTGATATAATATGTGTGAAGGAGTGAATCAGAAATGACAGATAGAAGAACTTTTTTATATGAAGATTTTGAAATATCCTATGAAGATACAAAAAAAGGGTGGTCCATGCCCTATTCGCATCACCACACCAACTATGAAATCTATATTCTGCTCTCCGGAGAGCGTCTGGTTACCATCGGCGATATCACCTACCGGGTAGAAACCGGCATGGCAAGCCTGTTTGAGAGCAATATCTCTCACCGAAGTGTCGGTGACACGGATTATACCGGGATCTGCATTCATTTTTCAAAAGCCTACCTGGAAAAATACTTTTTACCCGTCGTAATATCTTCCTATCTGACTTGTTTCAAGTCACCGATCATTTTCATACCTGAGGATTACAGACAAAAGCTCCTCGACTGGAACGCAGCTTCCTGCTGCAAATCTCCCACTGCCTACCTGTTATTGGCACAGATTCTTACAGATCTCAACGATTTTCGGCATCAGCATCCGTTAGATAATGAGATTCCCGTCAGTGAAAATAAAGCCTCCGGTTTTCAGCGGATCATTCATTATATTACCACCAACTACACCACGATTCAGACCGTCCGGGATATCGCCGAATCCTGTGGAGTCTCCGAGAGCTATGTCCACCGGGCTGTCCGGCAGACGGAATCTCTCACCGTAAAAGAATATATTAATAAGCTTCGCCTCCGTCACGCCATACACCAGATGGAACAGGGCGGCAATTCCCTCTCTGTCATCAGCAAGACCTGCGGTTTCCAGAGCGTGTCCTATTTTTACCGGGTTTTCAAAAAATACTACGGTATGACACCCACACAATATTTTTCCAAAAAAGAACCCCATTACTGATATTTCTATCAGTAATGAGGTTCTCGTCATATTCTCATATACCCCAATTTATTGCTTGTGTAATACCCTCTCAGATCGTCTTTCCGACTTTCCTTACTTATCAGCAATAGCAGCCTGTGCAGCAGCCAGTCTTGCGATAGGTACACGGAAAGGTGAGCAGGATACATAATCCAGACCGATCTTGTGGCAGAACTCTACGGAAGAAGGATCTCCGCCGTGCTCACCACAGATACCAACGTGCAGCTTAGGATTTACAGGCTTACCAAGCTTGATAGCCATCTCCATCAGCTTGCCGACACCGGTCTGATCCAGCTTAGCGAACGGATCATTCTCGAAGATCTTGGTGTCATAGTAAGCGTTCAGGAACTTACCTGCATCATCACGGGAGAAGCCGAAGGTCATCTGGGTCAGGTCGTTGGTACCGAAGCAGAAGAAATCAGCTTCCTTAGCGATCTCATCGGCAGTCAGAGCTGCTCTGGGGATCTCGATCATGGTACCTACTTCGTACTTCATATCTACACCGGCAGCTGCGATCTCAGCATCAGCGGTCTCGACAACTACCTTCTTAACGAACTTAAGCTCTTTCACTTCACATACCAGAGGAATCATGATCTCGGGCTCTACATTCCAGTCGGGATGTGCCTTCTTAACCTCGATTGCCGCACGGATAACAGCCTTGGTCTGCATCTTGGCAATTTCAGGATAAGTAACAGCCAGACGGCATCCTCTGTGACCCATCATAGGGTTGAACTCATGCAGGGAAGCGATGATGGTCTTGATGGTCTCTACGCTCTTGCCCTGTGCCTTAGCCAGCTTCTCAATGTCAGCTTCCTCGGTAGGAACGAACTCATGCAGAGGCGGATCCAGGAAACGAATGGTAACAGGGTTACCCTCCAGAGCCTCATACAGCTGCTTGAAGTCGTTCTGCTGATAAGGCAGGATCTTCTCCAGTGCTGCTTCTCTCTCCTCTACAGTATCGGAACAGATCATCTCACGGAATGCTGCGATTCTGTCCTCTTCGAAGAACATATGCTCAGTACGGCACAGACCGATTCCTTCAGCGCCCAGCTCACGAGCCTTCTTAGCATCTGCGGGAGTATCTGCATTGGTACGAACTTTTAACTTACGATATTTGTCAGCCCAAGCCATTACACGGCCGAACTCACCTGCGATGGTAGCGTCAACAGTCTTGATCTCGCCATCATAGATGTTGCCGGTAGTACCATCGATAGACAGCCAGTCACCTTCATGGAAGGTCTTGCCAGCCAAAGTGAACTGCTTGTTCTCCTCATCCATAGCGATGTCGCCACAACCGGATACACAGCAGGTACCCATACCACGAGCAACTACTGCTGCGTGAGAGGTCATACCACCACGAACGGTCAGGATACCCTGGGAAACCTTCATACCGGTGATATCTTCGGGAGAGGTCTCCAGACGTACCAGAACAACTCTCTCTCCTCTTGCATGCCATTCTTCTGCATCTTCTGCGGTGAATACGATCTTACCACATGCAGCTCCGGGAGAAGCACCAAGGCCCTTGCCGATAGGAGTTGCAGCCTTCAGAGCAGCGGTGTCGAACTGAGGATGTAACAGAGTATCCAGGTTACGAGGATCGATCATTGCAACTGCCTCTTCCTCGGTTCTCATGCCCTCATCTACCAGATCACAAGCGATCTTCAGAGCTGCCTGAGCGGTTCTCTTACCGTTTCTGGTCTGTAACATGTACAGCTTACCATGCTCAACGGTGAACTCCATATCCTGCATATCTCTGTAGTGATCTTCCAGAGTCTTACATACTTCCTGGAACTGAGCAAATGCCTCAGGGAATTTGTCAGCCATCTCAGCGATCTTCATAGGTGTACGAACACCTGCTACTACGTCCTCGCCCTGTGCGTTGGTCAGGAACTCACCGAACAGTCCCTTAGCGCCGGTAGCCGGATCTCTGGTAAATGCAACACCGGTACCACAGTCATCACCCATGTTACCGAATGCCATAGACTGAACGTTAACAGCAGTACCCCAGGAATAAGGGATATCGTTGTCACGACGATAAACGTTTGCACGAGGGTTGTCCCAGGAACGGAATACAGCCTTGATAGCGCCCATCAGCTGTTCCTTGGGATCATCAGGGAAGTCTACACCGATCTTAGCCTTGTACTCAGCCTTGAACTGACCAGCCAGTTCCTTCAGATCGTCAGCGGTAAGCTCAACGTCCTGCTTAACACCCTTCTTCTCTTTCATTGCATCGATCAGCTGCTCGAAGTACTTCTTACCTACTTCCATAACAACGTCGGAATACATCTGGATAAATCTTCTATAGCAGTCCCAAGCCCAACGGGGGTTGCCGGACTTCTCAGCGATTACGTTAACAACGGTCTCATTCAGACCAAGGTTCAGAATGGTATCCATCATACCGGGCATAGATGCTCTCGCGCCGGAACGAACGGATACTAACAGAGGATTCTCGTGGTCGCCGAACTTTTTGCCGGTGATCTCTTCCATCTTAGTAATGTACTCGTTGATCTGACTCTGGATCTCTTCATTGATCTCGCGTCCATCTTCATAATACTGTGTACATGCCTCTGTTGTAATGGTGAAGCCCTGAGGAACCGGCAGACCAATGTTGGTCATCTCAGCCAGGTTCGCACCCTTACCACCAAGCAGTTCGCGCATGTTTGCATTACCTTCGGTAAACAAATATACCCATTTCTTCATACTTCTTTGTCTCCCTTTTTATAATATTTTTGACAAAACTTTGTAACCCAAACCACTACCGGAGCATTTCGGCTTCGGTTTTTAGTACTTTGATATTGTAACAATCTGCCAAAGGAATATCAAGACGAAATTGATAATTTTTTGACAGAGTACCGATTTTCGTGCACAATGTCGAAAACATGCATAACTTTTTTGTTTGTTTTGTATAGTACTTTAGTATTATGTAAACGCTTACATTTGTTCAACTTTCTTTATATGATTTTTAAAAAAGCTTTTTGCATAAAAAACTCCCACCGGATTTTTCCGATGGGAGTCTTCGCACTTTTATTCCATATACAATTCTAATCCAGCATGCCGTCTTTGATCACATTGTGGTCACGCAGCAGTTTTTCCACTACAGTGCCTTTCACTACGCGAAGCAGCGGCTTCTTCAGTGCATTTAAAGGTCCGGGCAGTTCGATCTCCAGAGGAGACATACCGTCCATCAGCTTCACGCTGCTGTCCAGAAGCTCTCTGATATCATAGACACTGCCCCATACCTCAGGCACACCTCTGTCTACACCCAGCAGTCCGTAGACAGCCTCCATAGCGGTTCTCACGGAATACTCTGTGGTGAATACGGTGTCCCTCGGGGTCTCTGCGAACTGACCTAAGAAAGCGAAGTTCACGCAGCCATCGGGGATGACATTGGGACGGTCACCCTTGGTTCTGGGCATGAAGAATGCGGTAATGTAAGGCATCATGGTAGGAACGCAGACTGCGCTGTGCTCTGCCAGATCCTCAATATCTTCTACGGGCACACCTAAGTGATACAGCCACTCTTCGGTGATCTCCTTACCGGTACAATCCTTCATGGGTTTCTTAATATAATCGCCGGGTACGTCGGTAAACAGACCGTATACCCATACACATACCTGATTCTTGTCCTGCTCCTTGAACTGTCCCTGACGGTTGATGGTCCAGCTCATGAGCCACTTGGAATCCTGGCAGCTTACGATACCACCGGTTACGACTTTACCGGTTCTGGGATCACGCTTACAGATATTGGTGATATAAGGAATGATCTTGTCATCCAGTGTAGTCACAGTAGCGGATTCCCAATTGGTCTTGGAAACATCGGAACAGAACTTCTCGGGATGTCCGAAGGAAGGATCCTGTTTTGCGATATTTTTCCACAGGCTCCATACACCGCTGGTACGAACCTCTGCGTCACCGTTGGGTGCATGGTTCTGGTCGCCGTAGATGGTGCCCTCGGTACAGCTTCCGTTGGTAACGAATACCAGGTCGTTCTCGGTGAGAACAATGCCCTTCTCTACACCTTTTACTTTGCACTCGATAGCCTTTGCTACCTTTTTACCGTCATTGATATCAAAAATAACATTTGTCACTTCGGTGTTGAACTGGAAGTCCACACCTGCTGCCTCCAGATACTTCTTCATGGGAAGGATCAGAGACTCGTACTGGTTGTACTTGGTGAACTTCAGGGCACTGAAGTCAGGCAGTCCGGAAATATGATGGATAAATCTCTGGAAGTAAAGCTTCATTTCCAGTGCGCTGTGCCAGTTCTCGAAAGCGAACATGGTTCTCCAATATAACCAGAAGGTGGAGTTAAATACTTCATCATCGAAAACATCTTCAATGGTCTTGTCATACAGATCCTCGTCCTTTGTCATGAACAGCTTCATGATCTCCATGCAACCCTTCTGGCTTAAATTGAATTTACCATCGGTATGGGCATCCTGTCCACAATCTTTCGTTGCACGGCACAGAGAGTAGTTGGGATCTTCCTTGTTCAGCCAGTAATACTCATCCAGCACGCTGGCTCCGGGTACTTCCAGAGAGGGAATGCTGCGGAATAGATCCCACAGACATTCGAAATGGTTCTCCATCTCACGTCCGCCACGCATGACGTAGCCTCTGGTAGGATCATAGATACCATCACAGGCACCGCCTGCGATATCCATTGCCTCTAAGATATGGATGTGGGAACCGGGCATCTGTCCGTCACGTACCAGGAAGCATGCTGCTGCTAAAGATGCCAGTCCGCTGCCTACGATGTAAGCGTTCTTCTCGTCCACTCCAGCAGGCTTCTTAGGTCTTGCGAAGGCCTCGTAGTTACCATTGGAATAATAGATGCCTTTGCTGTTCTTGTCGTATCTTCCAAGCTCAGTGTTTCGATAATCTTTCTTGGCTGCCTTGACGGCTGCCTTTCTCTCCTCTTTCTTCACCTCTGCCTTATGTCCTTTGGTTACTGCTGCCACTGCGCCTGCACCTACGGCCAGTGCTGCCAGGCCCAGTCCAATATTATTCTTTTTTGCCATAATGATTACCACCTTTCTTTGATGACTCTCAAATGTTTTTCTGTTTACAAATAGTATCCTACTTCTTTTTTATAAGAAAACCAATTTACAAAAGAGGGCAAATGATAAAGTTTTTATCATCCTGCCCTTTTTGTAAAGTACTTATACTATTTCAGTACTATTTCAGAATTTCTTTTCCGTGTGCTCAAAATTCTCGATGGAGCGGCTGATATTTCCGTAAAGAGTGATTGCCAGCTCTTCAACGATCTTATGATAATCGTCCTTCATTCCCCGATCGATCCAGTCTAACATCACACCCACAAAACCGTATTTGTAAAATCCGGCAATGAATTCCTTGTGCTCCTCCGCTATCTGCATGCCGGTGCATTTTTCCTCCACCACGTCCGCAATGAGCTGGTAGGTCAACTTGTTTAAGTAGCTTTCGATCTTCTGACGATCCACGCAGCGGTAGACATTCATAATGAAAGGTTTGTTCTCCTGCACTGCCTCGAAAATCTGACAGAAGCCTTCCTGCCAGTTCTCGTAGGTCTTCTTCCCCTGCAGTGCCTTCGTGCCGTCTTCCACACAAACCCACTCTACCAGATCGTAAATATCTTTGAAATGATAATAGAAAGCCATGCGGCTGATACCGCAGTCCTCTGCAAGTTCGTTAATGGTGATCTTATCCAGAGACTTCGTGAGAAGTTCTTTTTTCAAAGCTGCTTCCAGTGCCAGTTTCGTTGTATTGGTCATAGCCTGTCCTCCACTGTTTTTATGTATTAGCTTCACAGGATATTATTCGCTAAGGTTGTCGTTCGTCAATCATGTAAACATGTTGATTTCCTTATACTCATTATATTGTACGACAATAGACTCAAAATGGGCAAATTAACTTTTTATAAAAAAACTCTTGCTTTTTGTAAAATTCCATGGTATCATCTTACTTGCGTTTCGGGGTGTGGCTCAGCTTGGTTAGAGCGCCGTCTTAGGGAGGCGGAGGTCGCGAGTTCGAATCCCGCCACTCCGATTCATGTATAGGCGTCAAAATCTTTTTACGAGGTTTTGACGTTTTTTGTTTTGTATTTTATTTGCTGCTTTGGAAAATTGTAGAAAAAATTTGAAAAATTTAAAAAATGGCTTGCTTTTTATAAAATTCTATGCTATGATAGTCTTCGTTACGGGGTGTGGCTCAGCTTGGTTAGAGCGCCGTCTTAGGGAGGCGGAGGTCGCGAGTTCGAATCCCGCCACTCCGATTCATTAAAAAAGTCCTTGATTTTCAAGGACTTTTTTTGTGTTACGTTTCATGTTGCAATCCGGTATTCACTTTTTGTAACGCTTCCGGCATAGCTTCTTTACATGGAAAGACATGTCATGAATGTTCTTTCACATACTGCAAAAATTCCGGTGTCTTTGACCAGTATTTTACACCCCAGTTTTCAAAATTCCATTCTTCCATGTAATCATTGCACTCGAAATCCACATAATATATTTCTTCGTTATGTACAACAAAATTCGTTGGAAAATAATCAATATTCGTATTGGCAGCATATAACAGTGCACACATTCTATGCAATTGCTCGATATAGTCAGTTTTCATCTTGTCTTCTAAAACCAACTGATAGATCGTGTCACCGTCAATAAACTCCTTTAAAATGCGTTCATTTTTCACATCTGTTTCAAGCATGACTGGCATTTTTATTCCGATTTCTTTTAATTTCCTGTAATCCCTGATTTCTGCCTCAAGCTTGTTTCCGAACTGATAATAATCACAAGGTTCATGATGTATCTGCTTCAAAACATACCTGTTATTTCCAGACTCTGCCAAGTAAGAATATCCACCTTTCCCCTTTCCCAGCAATTTAATTATTGTATAGCTTTTCCCATTTACGGTCATTTCTTTATTCATGTGTTTTCTCCTCTGTTCTATACCTCATTGATTACGGATTTTTATATTCTAGTTCAATATTACAATAGAAATATAATTTTCACAAAGGTTAAGCGCGTAACCAACCACATTTTTTTAGTAATGGTAATTGCAAAAAAATTCCGCAAACCTTTCCCGGCTTGCGGAATCTTCTAAACATATTATAATTTTTCCACGCACCGGATCAGTGCATCCACATTTTCTTCCCTCGTGGCCCAGCCGGTACAGAATCGCACGCAACTGTGTGTGGCATCGATCCGCTGATCATAGCTGTACCCGAACTGTTCTGAAATCTTTGCCAGGTGTGCATCCGGCACAATGACAAAGATCTGGTTCGTCCGGTTGGGTGCCAGATAAGTGTAACCCTTTGCCGTAAATGCTTCCCGCAGCTTCTCCGCCATGGCAATGGCATGGGCGGAGATCTCCTGATAGAGACCATCAGTGAAAAGAGCGTCAAACTGCAGACCCAGCAGTCTTCCCTTGGCAAGCATGCCGCCGTTCTGCTTGATGAGATATCGGAAATCCTGTGCAAGCTCCGGGTTTTTGATCACTACTGCTTCTCCAAACAATGCGCCGACCTTGGTTCCACCAATGTAAAAGACATCGCAAAGCGCCGCGATATCCGGCAATGTCAGATCATTGTCTGGCGCTGCCAGTCCGTAGCCCAGTCTGGCGCCATCTAAGAACAGATACAGTCCGTATTTGTGGCAGGTCTCGGACAGAGCAGTCAGTTCTGCTTTGCTGTAAATAGTTCCAACCTCCGTGGGATTCGAAATATATATCATTTTCGGCTGTACCATGTGTTCAAAGCTGTCGTTTTGAATATGGGCTTCGTAAGCCTCTGCTACCTGCGCTGCCGTGATCTTACCGTCAGGACTGGGCAGTCCCAGTACCTTATGTCCGCAAGCTTCCACCGCACCGGTCTCATGGACATTGATATGTCCTGTGACAGCGCAAAGCACGCCCTGGTGCTTGCGAAGTGCTGCATTGATCACGGTGACATTGGTCTGGGTTCCGCCTACCAGGAAATGGACTGCCAGACTGTCATCCCCACAGGCCTTACGGATCTTCTCGCGCGCCTCTTCGCAGTATTTATCCTCGCTGTAGCCCGGTGTCTGCTCCATATTGGTCTGCACCAGACGCTCCAGCACCTTCGGATGCGCTCCCTCATTATAGTCACACTGGAATAAAATCTTATCGCTCATTTTTTTATTGACACCGCCGTGACAGTGTATTTCCTCCAACGTTATTTATATTTTAGCTTTTTCTATTTGCTAACTCTTTACATTTTTCGATTGTTTCTATCTTATTTGATTCTCTGGACTTTCTGTTACTCAAATTCAGTCAGTCCTTCGTCTCCAGAACCCTTACCAGATACTCCCACACTCTCTTCGTGGAAGAAATGCTTAAGGTCTCCTCTGTCGTATGAATGTCCTTCATATCCGGTCCCATGGATACACAGTCAAGGTCTGAAATTTTGCTGCCTAACAGTCCGCACTCCAATCCTGCATGGATAGCCTCCACCCTGGGCTCATTGCCGTACATTTCCGCATACAGTTTCACCATTTTTTCCCGCAGTGGAGAATGGACGCGGTACTTCCAACCGGGATAATCTCCGGTCACCACGTAATCGCCGCCTGTCAGTTCCACCAGTGCAGAAAGCTTTGCGATCAGGTTATCCTTCTCACTTTCCACGCTGCTTCTGACAGAATACTCTGCCCGTAAAACTTCCGCATCTGCTTTCAGTATACCCAGATTCAGAGAAGTCTGTACCAGCCCCGGCATATCTGCGCTCATCGCCTGTACACCGTTGGGCGTTGCCTGTAAAAAGGCTGCCACTCTTTTTGTCTCTTCCGGTGCGGCACAGGTGATTGTCTCTATAGCGTCTGTTAACCTTTTCGCAGTTACCTTTACGTCCGGATCCTTGGTGGCAAGTTCGTCAGCCAGTTCTGCTGCCAAAGCTGCTACCTGCTGCGCTAAGCTTTCTGTATCTTTTTCCTCTACTACGACAACCGCTTTCGTCTGTCTGGGAATGGCATTGTCTGCCAGCCCTCCGTCCGCAGATACCAGTCCTACGGGCATTTTCTCAGACAGCTTCCACAGAAGTCTTCCCAGGATACAATTGGAATTGCCTCTTTCCTTGTGGATCTCTCCGCCGGAATGTCCCCCTAAGAGACCTGAGACTTCCAGTTCATAGCACACGCCCGTAAGCTCCTGCTTTTTCATCGGAAAGCGGCAGTTCACTCTGGCACCGCCGGCACAGCTGGTCAGGAAAATGCCTTCATCCTCGGAATCCAGATTGATCATGCGATGTCCCTGTAACATAGACAGGTCGATCTCTCTGGCTCCGTCCATACCGACTTCCTCATCCACTGTAATGATGACTTCCAAACGTGGATGCCTGATGTCCTCAGAATCCAATAATGCGAGTGCATAAGCCACAGCGATACCATCATCGCCGCCGAGGCTGGTATTCTCCGCATAGATGCTGTCTCCGTTGATCCCTACTTTCAGTCCTTCCGTCTTCATATCCATGGTGCAATCCGGTGTCTGCACCGCAACCATGTCCATATGTCCCTGCAGGATCACCACCGGTTCCTTCTCGTATCCGGGAGTTGCCTCCTTGACCATAATGATATTTTTCATAGCATCCTGTATATAGAAAAGCTTATGTGCTTTCGCAAATTCCACCAGGAAATCGCTGATCTGCTCCACATTGCCGGAGCCGTGAGGGATCTTCGTGATCTCTTCAAAATAGTAAAATACTTTCTTCGGTTCTAAGTTCGATAAAACACCCATTTTCATTTCCTCATTTCTGCGCTTTTATAGAGAACAAAGTGCACTTTCAGTATAAGTATTTGTCATTTTTCTGTCAAGGAAACAATCTGGGGCGGACTGTTTTGCAAATTAAAAATGCGCAAAAACCCATTCAACAGGTTTTGCGCATTTTTCATATATACAATAAGCAGATAACGGGAATCGAACCCGCCTTTCCAGCTTGGGAAGCTAGCGTTCTACCGATGAACCATATCTGCAAAGGAACATAAGATATTATACTCCATGTTCCTTTATTTTACCAGTCCTAATTTTTACTATTTTTATCATTCTAATTATCCAGCACTCCCAACCACTTCAGAGCGTTCCAAATGCCGTCTTTATCCACGTCCGTGGTGATATAATCTGCTGTTTCCAACACCTGTTTACTGGAATTACCCATGGCAATGCTGGTGTGGGCATACTTTAACATCGGCAAGTCGTTATTGCTGTCTCCGATGGCCACAGTGTCTTCCATGGAGATCTTCAAATAGTCCGTAATGTAACGGATTGCTGTTGCCTTGGAATATCCTTTGGGAACAATCTCGTAAAACCCTTGTTCTCTGTCGATAAAATCCAGTATTTCCGACAGGTCATGCTTCATTCCGACCATTCCCGCCGGAGTCTCTGCATAAGCATATAATTTATCGTAGTTGCCCGGTGCATTGGCATAACGATCGTATTTCCGATTTTCAATCTCACGTGCCATATGACGGAAAGTCTCGGTAAATACTTCTTCTCCTCTGGGAGCATAGTCTTCCCTGCTGCCTTCCAGGACGGCATCCACATGATACTTTTTCATGGCTGTCAGAATTGCCTTAGACTCCTCCATGGAAAATGTCTTGTGCATCAGCTGTTTTCCATGATATTCAATCTCCGTTCCGCAGCCCAATAACAATCCGTCGAATTCCACCTGTCCGGTAAGATTTTCCCCTACCAGCCGTTTCGTACGCCCGGTGTTGATCATGCAAATATGACCGTTGGATCTGGCGATGCGGATGGCTTCCTTCGTGCTCTCTGACATCAGTTCACTTCCTCCGCATATTAAGGTTCCGTCAATATCAAAAAATATTATCTTCATCTCAGATTCTTAAGCTCCTCTACCAGATCCAGATCGGATTTCTGTACCTTCAGATTCGTGGACACGGGCTCTTCACCGGGTCTTGTGATCGTGATCTCGATAATGGTTCCTTCCGTGATCGCTCCACCCATAAAAAATCTGCTTACAAACGCTGCAAATTTGGGATGATTACTCTCGAAGGTATTCTTCGCATTCATCAGTTTCATCATCATTCCGGGATTTATCATAATGGTCTCCTTCCAAATAGTTACAAAAAAGAAAGGCCGTCCGCACCATCCGAAGATAATGTGTCCAGCCTTAACAGTTGCTATTATTTACGCGATCTTGGACTTAGCCAGCTCTGCAAGAGTCTTGAAACCTTCTGCATCGTTAACTGCCAGGTCTGCCAGCATCTTTCTGTTCATATCAACGCCTGCAAGCTTCAGACCGTACATGAACTTGCTGTAAGATAAACCGTTCATTCTGGCTGCTGCATTGATACGAGCGATCCACAGCTGTCTGAACTGACGCTTTCTCTCTTTTCTACCTGCATAAGAGCTGGTCAGAGCTCTCATAACAGACTGCTTTGCTACTCTGTACTGCTTGCTTCTTGCGCCTCTGTAGCCCTTTGCAAGCTTTAATACTCTATTGTGCTTCTTCTTGGCATTTAAGCCACCTTTAATTCTTGCCATGTCTTATTTCCTCCTCGCCTGAATTATAAATAAGGTAAAATCTTCTTCATATTCTTAACATTAGTTGCATCCGTAATTGCAGGCTTTCTCAGATTACGTTTTCTCTTGGTAGACTTCTTGGTTAAGATATGGCTCTTGTAAGCTTTAGATCTCTTTAACTTACCGGTTCCTGTTGCTTTAAAGCGCTTAGCTGCTGCTCTGCTTGTCTTCATTTTGGGCATAACGAGTTCCTCCTAAACTTTACTTAATCTATCGTGTCGGAATCCGACACTTTTTAACTGTACGAATTAACGCTTCTCAGTTAAAAACATTGTCATGCTTCTGCCTTCTACCTTGGGAGCTTTTTCCACTACCGCAATATCGGACAGGCTCTGCGCGATATCATCTAAGATATGCTTGCTGTTGTTCATGTGTGCCATCTCTCTGCCGCGGAATCTCAGGGTGATCTTCACTCTGTCTCCCTTAGTCAGGAACTTTCTGGCTGCACCGATCTTGGTGTTCAGATCGTTGGTATCGATATTGGGGGAAAGTCTGATCTCCTTGATATCGATGACTTTCTGCTTCTTCTTTGCTTCCTTCTCTTTTCTCACCTGCTCGTATTTGTACTTACCGTAATCCACGATCTTACAAACAGGAGGCTTTGCCGTAGGAGCAATCTTCACCAGGTCGAGTCCGGCTTCCTCTGCCATCTTCAGGGCATCTCTGGAAGAAACGATTCCAAGCTGTTCTCCGTCTTCTCCAATCAGTCGTACTTCTTTGTCTCTGATCTGTTCATTAATCATTAAATCGCTAATGGTTGTGTACCTCCATAAGAAAATGTGTTAAACAATAAAAAAAGCAGGTAGCATAACTATCCACCTGTTCCCTTCACGGACTGCCCTCATTCAAATAAATTCCAAACGAGTTCTCTGTCTATGAAAAATCTGAACGCTTACCAGCCTGCGCCGTAAGGTGAGAGTGGATACTCTGCTTGTTGTATCGTGTTCTTCACACGCTTAAATAGAATACCACGAAGTTTTTCTGATGTCAACCCCGTTTTTACAATAATATTACATTTTTTCAGCTTACTGTATTCTATGTACCGGCGGTCTCCCGCCGAATCCGATTACTTGCTCTATTATCCGCAGTTTCGGAACATTTGTCAAGCCGGAATACTGATTTTCTTTTCCGTGATTTACTTTTCCGAAAAAGTAGCACAGGCGGTCTCTCTGCAGTCGCAGGCTCCGCAGCCCTTGATATCCACATGATCCGCCACGCACTTGTAATTGCTGTTATAAATACATTTTACCGCCTCACAGTCGATGCTGATCGTATGACTTGGATGAGACAGGGAATTACTGAAAGATTCTCTTCCCTCTCTCTTCTGCGCAAAGCTCTCACAGCAGGTGCCGTCACAGTCACAAGCGTGCTTGCCGCCCACCATGATGTCTCCCTTGCTGCACAGACAGTCCTTATTATAGGTACAATTTTCCACAACGCATTTTAAATCTGCCATGTTTCCCTCGCCTTCTGCCGCTTTCTGCGGCGTCTCATCTTCTTTTTTGATTTTAAAATTTTAAAAGAGGACACGCGGCAAAAGAGCAGTTGCAGTCCCACCACGCGTCATGGATAGTCTGTGCAGATTTGAAATTCTTATTCCTTTTACTGGTTTTTTTATAAAATTCGAGATGCCACTGGCTCATCTCGTTGCCCATAAGAAATAAATAAAGCGCCACCCCCATTTCTATGGGAAGTGACGCTTTTTCATGTTTTTCTTTTATCTGACTGCCAAATTACTTGCTCAGCTTCTTGGTTGCGATCTCATCCTTTAGCATGGCAAGGAACTCATCCTTAGATACGGTAGTGGTGTTCTGCTGTCCATGCAGACGATAGCTTACGGTGCCGTCCTGTGCTTCCTGTTTTCCTAAGATGATCAGGTAAGGGATCTTCTTCACCTGTGCTTCTCTTACACGGTAGCCCAGCTTCTCTGCTCGCTCATCGATGTCTACTCTGATGTTATTGTCCAGCAGATAACCGTACAGATCATGCGCATAGGCATTCAGCTCCTCGTCGTCGTTCTTGACCGGCAGGATCATTGCCTGTACGGGAGCCAGCCACAGAGGCAGGTTACCCTTGGTCTCCTCCAGGATATAAGCCATGAATCTGTCCAGAGATCCTAAGATTGCTCTGTGCAGGACCACGGGAGTCTTCTTCTGTCCATCCTTGTCCACATAGGTCAGATTAAACTTAGCAGGCAGGCAGAAATCCAGCTGACAGGTAGACAGGGTGTACTCATTACCTACAGCGGGCTTTACGTTTACATCCAGCTTCGGTCCGTAGAATGCAGCTTCACCGATCTCCTCGGTGTACTCGATGCCCAGATCATTCAGAACCTTACGCAGAGCATTCTCCGCATTGTTCCACATCTCATCATCATCGTGATATTTTACCTTGTCCTCCGGATCTCTCAGAGACAGGACACATCTGTAATCGGTAATACCGAAATCCTTGTAGGTATTGAAGATCAGGTCTACTACCTTGGAGAACTCGGACTCGATCTGCTCCGGTGTTACGAACAGATGGGCATCATTCTGGCAGAAATGTCTGCCTCTCTCGATACCCTTCAGGGTACCGCTGGCTTCAAAACGGAAGTCATGCGCGATCTCACCGATACGGATGGGCAGATCCTTGTAGGAGTGCTGTGTGTTAGCGTAGATCATCATGTGGTGAGGGCAGTTCATGGGACGCAGTACGAAGGACTCTCCTTCTACTTCCATGGGAGGGAACATGTTCTCCTTGTAGTGATCCCAGTGACCTGAGGTCTTGTACAGATTTACAGTACCGACGCAGGGAGTCATAACGTGCAGATATCCCAGTCTTCTCTCTTTGTCCTTAATATAATTCTCCAGCTCCTGCCATACGGTGTAACCCTTGGGAAGGAACATAGGCAGACCACGGCCTACCAGATCATCGGACATGAACAGCTCCATTTCCTTACCGATCTTTCTGTGGTCACGCTCTTTGGCCTCTTCTAACTCCTTCAGATGCGCTTCCAGTTCCTCTGCGGTAGGGAAGCAGACACCGTAGATACGTTGCATCACGTGGTTGCTGGCATCGCCCTTCCAGTAAACGCCGGAGTGTTTTACCAGCTTGAAGTTCTTACACAGCTTGGTGTTGTCTACGTGAGGTCCACGGCACAGATCGGTGAAATCTCCCTGATCGTATACTGTGATGTTGCCGTCTTCCAGATTGCTGATCAGGTCCAGCTTGTACATATCGTCCTTGAACATTTCCATAGCTTCTGCCTTGGAGACTTCTCTTCTGTAGATCTTCTTGCCTTCCTTGCAGATCTTCTTCATCTCTTTTTCGATGGCAGCGATCACTTCATCGTTGACCACATCGTTGCCGAGATCGATATCATAATAGAATCCTTCCTTTACCACAGGTCCTACCCAGAATTTTGCATGAGGGTACAGATGCTTTACTGCCTGTGCCATGACATGGGCGCAGGAATGATTGAGAGTTGACAGTCTTTCGTCTTCCTTAAAATTTACCATTTTCGTTCTCCTTTTTGTTGTTTTCTAAACTATTCAGAACCTCCATTTGCGAAATCGCTCTTTCAGAGCTTTGCTGAATAGTCACAAAAAAGTCCCTTGCAACAATCTGCAAGGGACGTATCACACGCGGTTCCACCCTGATTGCAATTATATAAAATAACTGCCACTCATTTACTCGTAACGGGAGCTGCCGGGCTGTATTAAAGCCACTCGGAGATGGTCTTCGTCCGCATTCGGCAAAACCGCTCACAGCACTTGTACATAATCACAAGGCGGTTCTCTCTGGTACCTTTCTATGCGTCCTACTCTTCTCTTCAACGTTTTCTGATCTTAAAATCTGTTGCTTTAGGACTTATGTTGATATCATAGACCTTTTCACACGGATTGTAAAGAGGTATTTATATAGCTTTCCACATTTTCTCTGGACATATCCAGTGCCACCGCCAGTTCTCCGTACAGATGATCCTCCGCGATGCGGAAATATCTGGCGTCCACTGCTGTCTCCTTGCGTCCGGCTTCCTCTCTGGCACGTTTTCTTAAATAGATCGTCTTGATGATCCGGATCAGGTCCTGGCAGCTGCTGGTCTTTAAGCAATTCTTATATTCCTGCTCTAACAGTTTATCATTGGCAATGGTGATCAGCGGGATCTCCGGGATCCTGTGGATCAGATTCTCCGCTTCCTCGTGCGCAAGCACCTTACGCATGGAACCTTCCGCCGTATCCACCGGAATATATACCGTGCTGGAGGACAGATACAGAGGTTTTAAAATATAATACTCTCTCTTCCTATCCACTCCCGCAATGTCTAATGTCGTGATCTCTTCCACCACACAGACTCCCTTACTGCCGCATACTACACGTTCGCCCTTCTGAAACACCTTAACCTTCCTTTCCTCTGCCCATTGCAGAAAATTGAAAACACAATTTCCGTTTACTACCAATAGTATACCCATATTTTAACAGAAAAAACGCCGAAATGTCAGTATCTTTCGGCGTTTCTGATTATTTTCGTGAATATTGCTCATAGGAAATCGGTCAGGTGTTGTGCATTATTTCTGATAGGCGATGCGTGGATCTCCGTTTTTCAGGTAAATAATGCCTCTGCGTTCAAAGCCGTTCTTCTCCAATAAGTGCTGCATGGTGTGATTATCGAAATGGGTGTCGGCCCGCAGATATTTCACTTTGCTCTCACAAAAAGCAACACATTTTGCAAACAGGCCACTTACTTCCCCGTCTCCTGCCAGGCGATGGATCGTGCCGTAAGGGGTCTCCTCCCGCCAGCTGCCATCCTCAATATAGGCATAGGTTGGTTCCTCCTCCAGCAAAAGCATGAATACCCCATGTATCCTTCCGTCCTTCTTATATACATACAGCCGCTGTTTCTCTATGTCTGTCCGCAGCGTCTCCGGATCCGGGTAGGCACCGTTCCACTGGTTCGGATTGCCGTTTGCCCGCATGTAAGCTTTGGCGATGTCATAGATCTCCAGAATCCGGGGCAGGTCTGCCTCTTTTGCCGTTACGATCTCCTCCATCCCGTCACTCTCTCCTCTCTTCCACTGCCTCCGGTGCCGTTTTCCCAAGAATGTCCCGCACGGCGGTCTCCATCCGCTCTGCCATCTGTCTGTGGCCCTTCGCTGTCAGGTGCACATGATCCGCCTTCGTCAGTTCACAGCCTCCCGCATCTAAGAAATCCGTCCTCTCAGCCACTGCCAGCAAAGCATATTCTCTTGCCAGTGCCCTCGTTGTCTCCACGCTTTTTTCATTAAAATCAGGATAAATCACACCCTCTTCGATGGGAGCCGGCGCCACGATCAGGATCTTCGGTCCGTTCTTCCCCCAGCAGGGAACAGATTTTGCCTCTTCCACAAGGATCTGCATGCCTTTCGTGATCTTCTTCGCATCCGTATTGAATTTCACTTTGGAATCATTGGTACCTAACATCAGGATCAGCAGGTCTAACGGCTCGTGGCTGTTCAACAGGGCATGCAATACCGGTAGCAGATTTACCGAATCCATGTCCGGATCATCATACACACAGGTTCTGCCGCTTAAGCCTTCCTCAATGACCAGATATTCCGCTCCCAGTGCTTTCTGTAACAGACAAGTCCAACGTTCCTCTTCATTATATCTGCTGCCGTGGTCGGCACTCTCCGACGGATCGGTGCAAAGCCCATGGGTATTGGAATCTCCGATGCACAAAATATGTTTTTTCACTGTTTAACTCTCCGTTTTCTATTTCCGTCTGTAAACATCCAGGATCAATACGTCAGGCTTCAATATTAGGGAAAAATACAATAACATCATCCCCCTGGCATTCCACGTACATGCCTTCCAGTTCCATGTTCACATCATCCACATCGTGATCGTCGAAATATCTGGTCAGATCCATGATCGTTTCCATATAGGAATTGTCACCTTTTACCAGAATTCCCAAGCCATTTTCCGGCTCCTGCTCATAGAGCTCCAGACCTTCGGTTTCATTGACATATTCACGTATTGCTTCTGCTATGGTCATTTGATTTTTTCTCCTTCTACTGTTCCTTTGTTCATATTTGCTGCTTCTCTTTATTATATCATGATTCGCACCTACGGTGCTTACCGTTGCTTCGCAACGATCATGATCAAATTCGCCGTTCGCCAATTATGCAAGCATATTGGCTCACTTGCGCTCATTATATCATAAAAGGCGAACCTTGGCACCGCCAAAGTCCGCCCTTCATCATTTTCTTCTCTTATTCCTCATTCATCTTAGCCAGCTTGGCTGCCTGGTCGGCTGCGATGCAGGCGTCGATGATCTCTTCGATATCTCCGTTCATGATCTTGTCTAACTTATACAGGGTCAGACCGATACGATGGTCGGTGACACGACCCTGGGGGAAGTTGTAGGTACGGATTTTTTCGGAGCGGTCTCCGGTACCGATCTGGCTGCGGCGCATCTCTGCTTCCGCGTCGTGTCTCTGCTGCTGCTCGATGTCATACAGCTTGGACTTTAACAGTGCGAACGCTTTCGCCTTGTTCTGGATCTGAGACTTCTCGGTCTGGCTGTATACCACGATTCCGGAAGGATAGTGAGTCAGACGTACTGCGGAGTCGGTAGTGTTGACACACTGACCGCCGTTACCGGATGCTCTCATGACATCAATACGGATATCCTTGTCCTCGATGACGATATCAATATCATCATCCACCTCCGGCATAACAGCTACACTGATGGTGGAGGTGTGGATACGTCCGCCGCTCTCGGTCTCCGGCACACGCTGTACACGATGTACACCGCTCTCATACTTCATCTTGGAGTAAGCACCCTGCCCGCTGATGGTGAACTGTACTTCTTTCATACCGCCGATGCCGATCTCATCCACGTTGATCAGCTCTACCTTCCAACGCTGCTTCTCGGCATAATGCACATACATACGATAAATCTCCGCTGCAAACAGTGCAGCCTCATCACCGCCGGCGCCGGCACGGATCTCCACGATTACATTCTTGTCATCATTAGGATCCTTGGGCAGTAACAGGATCTTCAGCTCCTGCTCCAGCTCTTCTACGCGCTTCTTGCTGTCGTTTAACGTCTCCTTGATCATCTCGCGCATTTCTTCGTCTTTTTCCTCTTCCAGCATGGAAAGAGAATCTTCGATATCCTGTTTGCACTTTTTGTACTCTGTATACGCATCCACGATGGGAGTCAGATCACTCTGCTCCTTCATCAGCTTGCGGAAACGTTCCTGGTTATTCGTGACCGTGGGCTCATGCAGTTCGCCCATGATCTCTTCAAAACGAATCAATAAATCTTCTAACTTGTCAAACATAACTAATTCCTCTCAACATAAGTCCCTAGTACTACCCGGTCCAGACCGGCATAATCCTGCACCACTTGTACCTCGCAGTACCCTTCGGTGCGCATCAGCTCCGATACAGCCTGTCCCTGGTCATATCCGATCTCGAAAAAGAGCATTCCACTGCTCACCAGATGTTTTCCTGCTTCTTCGATGATACGGCGATAAAAATATAAACCATCCTCTGTACCGTCCAGTGCCATCCTGGGTTCATGATCCCGTACCTCCGGCATCAGTTTCTCCACTTCCGCACTGGCGATATAAGGCGGATTCGACACGATGATCTCGAATTTTCCCTCCACCTTTTCAAACAGATCGCTCTGTAAAAAATGCGCATGCTCCGCTTTTTCCGGGGTAAGCACCTTCAAGACATTCCGTCCTGCCACTTCAAGTGCCTCAGCTGACAGATCCACACCCAGTCCTTCACAATCATTGCTGTAATGCAGCAGGCTTAACAGAATGCATCCGGATCCCGTACACATGTCTAACACACGCATCCCGTCATGGAGTTCCTTAAGGACCTCCTCCACCAGAATCTCGGTATCCTGCCTCGGGATCAGCACATGCTCATTGACGTTAAAAGTCAGCCCCATGAAACCCTGTTCACCAGTCAGCTGCTGCAGAGGAATATGCTCCGCGCGCTGACGGATCCAGTTCAGATACTTTTCTTCCGCTTCCGGTGCCACCTGCTGTTCGCCGTGCACCAGCAGATCGTTGCGGTCCGTACCGCACACGGCTTCCAGTAAAAGTCTCGCATCCAGTGCAGCTTCCTCGATTCCCGCTGCCTGTAAGGTGCGGCAGCCCTGTTCGTAACATTCCCGATAGGTCATCTTAATCCTCCGGCTCTACGGAAGCCTCATCTTTCATCCAGCTCTCGTCCACTTCGTAGCCGAAGGTATCCTGTAAATATTTCTTCCAGTCGAATACTGCTTCTACAGATGCAATAGCTACCTCTGCCATGCTCTCATCCGGCTCCTTGGTGGTCATACGCTGGATCCACATACCGGGAGCCGACAGAATCTTAATAAAGATATTGTCCGTGCGCCCTGCCAGGCGGATGATCTCGTAAGAGATTCCTGCCACAACAGGCATCAGCAGAATACGAAGGATCACCTTCTCCGCTACATTGTCCACCTGAATAAAGAAAAACAGCACAATGCTTACCAGCATAACAAAGAAAATAAAGCTGGTTCCGCAACGCTTGTGCAGCCTGGAGCTATGCATCACGTTGTGCACCGTAAGGGGTCTGCCTTTTTCGATACAGTTAATACACTTGTGTTCCGCACCGTGATACTGATACAGTCTGCGGATATCCTTCATGGCACTGATGCCCCATACATACAGTAAAAACAGGGCAATACGGATCACACCCTCGATGATCGACATCAGAGAACGATTGCGGATAAAGCTCTCAAACAGAGATGAAATAAAATAAGGAAGTACAATGAAGAGTCCCACTGCCAGTACGACAGAGATCACCGTCACTATTCCGGATAATAATTTCTCTCCGTTACCGCCGCTCATTTTATCCATTGCTTTATCGAACTTTGTCTCTTTACTGTCCTCCTCTTCATAAAAGGAAGCAGAATAATTTAACGCCCTGGTTCCCAGGAGCAGAGAATCCAGGAAATTAAAAATACCGCGGATAAAGGGAAGCTCCTTGATCTTACTGCCGTGAGCCAGCCCCTGATAAGTCTCAACTTCCACTTCAATCTCGCCGTCTGGCTTACGGACCGCCACCGCGTATTTTTCTTTATTTTTCATCATAACGCCTTCCAGTACAGCCTGACCGCCGATTCCGGAATAACGACTTTTCCTTCTAGCCATAAACTTTGTCCTCGTAATGCAATATAAAACAGAATCCTTTTTGTCGTATAGGAAAGCACTTTCTGTACGACAAGAAACGGTTGAGATAAGAATACCTCAACCGTTCGCTTGCAATCTTATTTAACACCGTATTTCTTATTGAACTTATCAATACGGCCATCGGTTCTTGCAGACTTCTGCTGGCCAGTGTAGAATGAATGACACTTGGAGCAAACTTCTACGTGAAGCTCGGGCTTGGTGGAGCCGGTTACAAATGTGTTACCACAGTTGCAGGTTACAGTTGCCTGGTAGTAAGCGGGATGGATTCCTTCTTTCATTTCTTTCACCTCTCTATAAAAATGTCGTGTATAAGTTCTTGTTCTCATCCTCACTGCTTATGGAACCACAAACAGCGGTATTATTGTACCATAAGAGGAGATACGGTGCAAGACTTATTTTAACATTTTTTGCGATAATTAAATAAAGTGATTTTTCTTCACCATGTTCACAAATTCCACATTATTTCGTGTATGGGCAAACATATCCAGAATCCGGTCGGTTGCCTCATCCGGCTTCAGTCCATTCAGTGCCTTACGCATGATATTGATGGCTTCCATCTCTTCCGGAGTTAACAGCAGGTCTTCTCTTCTGGTGCCGGACTTTGCAAGGTCGATCGCCGGGAAGATACGCTTCTCGGACAGTCTTCTGTCCAGAACCATTTCCATATTACCGGTACCTTTGAATTCCTCATATACCACATCATCCATCTTACTTCCGGTCTCTACCAGTGCGGTCGCCAGAATTGTCAGGCTTCCGCCCTCACGCATATTACGGGCTGCACCGAAAAATCTCTTGGGCATATGGAGTGCTGCAGGATCCAGACCACCGGACAGAGTACGTCCACTGGGAGGAACCACCAGGTTGTATGCACGGGTCAGACGGGTGATACTGTCAAGCAGGATCACGACATCCATTTTATGTTCAACGAGACGCTTTGCACGCTCGATCACCATCTCGGATACTCTCTTGTGATGCTCAGGAAGTTCATCAAAAGTGGAATAGATCACTTCCACATTATCTCCGTGGATCGCTTCCTTAATATCGGTAACTTCCTCGGGACGCTCATCGATCAGCAGGATCAGCATATGCATCTTGGGATTGCCGCGCAGAATAGATTTTGCCACTTCCTTCAACAGCGTTGTCTTACCTGCCTTGGGCGGGGATACGATCATACCACGCTGTCCCTTACCGACGGGACTCACCAGATCCATAACTCTCATAGCAATGCTACAGCCGGGAGTCTCCATTTTGATCCGCTCATCGGGGAAGATCGGAGTCATATCTTCGAATGCCATTCTCTTGGAGGATTCTTCTACGGTATATCCGTTAATGCTCTTAACAAACAAAAGCGCACTGAACTTCTCCTGCTGGGTCTTGATCCGCTTGTTACCCTTCAGAATATCTCCTGTCTTCAGTCCGAAACGGCGGATCTGACTGGGTGCCACATAGACATCATTCTCACCGGGCATATAATTCTCGCAACGGATAAATCCATAGCCATCCGGCATGACTTCCAGAATACCGCTGGCTTCGATACCGCTGTCCAGTTCCTTGGGATACTGACTCTCATCATATGCCACATTATTGGGATTGAAAGTACGTTCTTTGGTGTAGGCTTCGCTCCGCACGCCTACGTTCTCCGCACTCTCCCCACGATAATTGCGATCCGGTCTGTAAATCCTCTCCTGTCTGACAGGACGTTCCGATCTCTCCTGCTTTTGCGGTTCTTCGCTTCTGACGGTCTCTGTCGCAGACTCCTGCTTCTGCTCTGCTGCTTTAGCCTCTTCCTCTTTTTTCAGCCGCTCATCCTCTGCCAGCATAGCTTCTACCAGCTCTGCTTTTTTCATCGTAGAAGTACCCTTCAGACCGCGTACTTTTGCCAGTTCTTTTAACTGAACTAACGGCAATGATTCATATTTTTCTCTCATAAATTCCTCCTCTATTATTTCTTACATTATTGTCCATAAAACTGTTAACTAAGGGGATTTACATCTTGATCTACCTATGATGTATGATGAATTAAAAAGATATAAAAACAACATCTGCGTCTATTATAATAGATTTTTTTTCAAATAGGAAGTCCCAAAATTATTTTTTTACAAATCCTTGCTAAGACATCGATTCTATTATATCATTACTAATAGCTGTCAAACACAGAAATCTGTATGACAGATCAACTATTAATACAATTAAGAGAGGTATTGTCATGACAACCAACGAAAAAGCATTACTGATGCACGAAAAATGGAACGGCAAACTGGAAACCGTCTCCAAGACTCCCGTCAAGACCCGTGAAGATCTTGCGATCGCTTATACTCCCGGTGTTGCGGAACCCTGCAAAGTAATTGCAAAGGACAAAGAAGCCGCTTACAAATATACCATGAAAGCCAACACCGTTGCTGTTGTCTCCGACGGAAGTGCGGTTCTCGGTCTCGGTAATATCGGTCCCTATGCGGCAATGCCCGTTATGGAAGGCAAGGCAGTCCTCTTCAAGGAATTCGGCAATGTCAATGCAGTTCCCATCTGTCTGGATACCCAGGACACCGAAGAGATCATCAAAGCCGTAACTTATCTGGCACCCGGCTTCGGCGGCATCAATCTGGAAGACATCAGCGCTCCCCGCTGCTTTGAGATTGAGGAACGTCTGAAGGAGATTCTGGATATTCCGGTATTTCATGACGATCAGCACGGTACCGCTATCGTTGTTCTCGCCGGTGTGATCAATGCCCTGAAGGTAGTCGGCAAGAAAAAAGAAGACTGCCGTGTCGTGGTAAACGGTGCCGGCAGCGCCGGTGTAGCTATTACGAAGCTGCTTCTGACCTATGGATTCCCCAATATTATCATGTGCGATAAAGTAGGCATTGTCTCCAGGGACACCGAAGGTTTAAACTGGATGCAGAAAAAAATGACGGAAGTAACCAATTTAAACAACGAAACCGGATCTCTGGCAGATGCTCTGAAGGGAGCCGATATCTTTATCGGTGTATCCGCTCCAAACATTGTCACTCCGGAAATGGTGGCTTCCATGAATCACGATTCCATCCTGTTTGCCATGGCGAATCCTGTTCCCGAGATCATGCCGGATGTAGCCAAAGCTGCAGGTGCCCGTGTCGTTGGAACAGGACGCAGTGATTTCCCCAATCAGGTGAACAATGTGGTAGCTTTCCCCGGTATCTTTAAGGGTGCTCTGGAAGGCCGCGCTACCCAGATCACAGAGGAAATGAAACTGGCCGCTGCTGAAGCCATCGCCGGCCTGGTTCCCGCAGACAAGCTGTCTGACGACAATATTATGCCGGAAGCTTTCGATCCTCAGGTAGCCGAAGTTGTGGCTGACGCTGTGAAAAGTCATATTCACTGATGCAACGGACAAACATAGCAAGAGACTGGCACGGTAAACCCTACTACTCTCTGGATTCCTATTGTAAAAATACGTTTCACCATAAATGTTATAAAATAGCCATGAATGCCCGGATGTCCTGTCCCAATCGGGACGGCACCCTGGACACTCGGGGCTGTATCTTCTGTAGTCGCGGCGGCAGCGGCGATTTTGCCGTAGACATCCTCGGCAAATCGATGGAAGAACAGATTGCGGAAGGCATTTCCAACTTCGGCAATAAATCCATCGGACAGGATCTGATCGCTTATTTTCAGGCATATACCAATACTTACGCACCTCTCCCGTATTTAGAAGAGGTCTATCGTTCTGCCCTGGATCATCCGGACATCTGCGGTATCTCCATCGCCACGAGACCGGACTGCCTGGGACCGGAGGTACTGGCACTGCTCTCTCGCCTGAAGGAAGAATACCATGATAAATTTCTCTGGGTCGAGCTTGGTCTTCAGACCATTCATGAAGAGACCGCTTCCTATATCCGCAGAGGCTACCCTTTATCCTGCTTCGAAAAAGCCTGTGCTGATCTGAGGACGCTACAGATTCCCATCATTGTTCACACGATTTTGGGGCTTCCCGGGGAGTCTGATACACAGGTTCTTCAGACCATAAATTATCTGAACCGTATCTCTCCGTTCGGCATCAAGCTGCAATTACTTCATGTTCTGGCAGACACGGACCTGGCCGAGGATTACGTTGCCGGGAAATTTGAGGTTCTGACATTGGATGCCTACCTGGATCTGGTCATCTCCTGTCTGGCTCATCTGTCACCGGAGATTGTGATCCACCGTGTCACCGGTGATGGGCCGAAGGATCTGCTGATCGCTCCGAAATGGAGCCTGGATAAACGTGGGGTGTTAAATGCTTTGCATCATCGCATGAAAAAACAGGGCATCCGTCAGGGTGACCTGTATCAAATATAAGATCGTAATACAAGATTGTATAAGAAAGGCTGTTATGACATTATGTTACAAGATCCGCTTACCCTATATAAACTCATTGTGCTCTATATGCTGAATCGTGTCACCTTCCCTCTCACAGCCGCGCAGGTCAGCGATTTCATTTTAGGAAAAGAATATACCAACTTCCTGACGCTGCAGCAGGTGATCAACGAATTGACCGATGCCGGTATGATCGCCACGCAATCCATCCGTAACCGTACGCATCTGTCCATCACTCCCGAAGGAAAAGAAACTCTGAATTTCTTCGAAAACCGCATCGGCGATACGATCAAGCAGGAAATCGATACCTATTTCCGCGAGAACGAATTCACACTTCGAAATGAAGTATCTGTTCTCGGAGATTATTATAAATCCACTTCCGGCGAATACGAAGCTCACCTCGTGGCAAAAGACAGAGGTATCAGCCTGGTAGACATTACTCTCTCCGTACCTGTGGAAGAAACCGCCGCAGCCATCTGCGACAACTGGCAGAAAAAAAACCAGGAAATCTACAAATACTTGATCAAGGAATTATTTTAATTCCGCGGCTTCTTTTTTAATTCTCGCCATGTGTTCGCGGATCTTCACTTCGTAGCCGTTGCCGGATGGCTGGTAGAACTCTCTGCCGCTCAGTTCATACGGCAGATACTGCTGTTCCACATAATCATTCGGATAATCATGTGCATATTTATATCCTGTGCCATGTCCCAATTTTGCTGCTCCTTTATAATGTGCATCCTGCAAGTGTGTCGGAATCGGCAGATCTCCGGTGGCATGTACCTCCTGCATTGCCTGAGATACCGCTTCATAGCTGCGGTTGCTCTTAGGCGCTGTGGCAACATAGGTTACTGCCTGAGCCAAAATGATCTGTGCCTCCGGCATACCTACCCGTTCCACCGCCAGAGATGCATTTACCGCTACCAGCAGTGCCTGTGGATCTGCATTTCCCACATCCTCCGAAGCACAGATCATGATACGTCTTGCGATAAAAGTCACGCTCTCTCCTGCATTCAACATTCTCGCCAGGTAATATACCGCCGCGTCCGGGTCAGACCCCCGCATACTTTTGATAAATGCGGAAATGGTATCGTAATGATTGTCACCATTTTTATCATATCGTGCTGCTCTCTTCTGAATACACTGTTGTGCCACATCCAGAGTAATGTGAATCTTCCCGTCAGCGGAAGGTTCAGTAGTCATAATTCCCAGTTCAATGGCATTCAGCGCGTGTCTGGCATCTCCACCGGAGATATCCGCGAGAAAATCTAACGCATCTTCATCTATGGTTCCGTTATAGGCACCCATTCCGCGGTCCGTATCGTAGACCGCTTTTTTTAACAGTTCTTTGATCGCTTCCTTTGGAATCGGCTTTAATTCAAAGATCACCGAGCGGGAGATCAGAGCTCCGTTCACTTCAAAATAAGGATTCTCTGTGGTTGCACCAATGAGGATGATCGTACCGTCCTCCACATACGGGAGCAGGTAATCCTGCTGTCCTTTATTAAAACGGTGGATCTCATCGATAAACAGGATCGTACGTTTTCCGTACATTCCCTGCAGTTCCTTAGCCTTTTCCACCACTTCTTCCATGTCCTTTTTACCGGCTACCGTGGCATTGATCTGCCGGAATTCCGCACTGGTGGTATTGGCAATGACCTTCGCCAGCGTCGTCTTGCCAGTGCCGGGCGGTCCGTAGAAAATAATGGAGCTGATCTTGTCTGCTTTGATGGCGCGGTACAACAGCTTATCCTTACCGATGATGTGTTCCTGCCCTACGACCTCATCCAGTGTCCGGGGACGCATTCTCGCCGCCAGAGGAGCCTCTTTTTCCATATTGGTACTTCGCATATATTCAAATAAATCCATATGATTACATCCTCTGTTTCTATTTTTGCGTCCAAATCTTCAACCGCCACTTCAGTACATTTGCCTCCAGAGAGGCCAGCAGCAGATCCTGGATCCCTTCCGTCTCCAACGCACATTTCATCTGTGCAAGATTCCTTTCCTTGCAGATGGCGATCATGGAAAGCGCATGTTCTCTCTGTAATCCTCCAAGCTCCTGCCAGCGTGCCTGTCCTCCGTCCTCTTATTCTGATACATCCACGAACAGGCCCAGAATGTCTTCGCCGGTCTTCTCTCCCATGTTCTCTCTGATCTCTTCCACCGAGATTACTTTCTTCAGATGAACAAACTCCGGCAGTGCAAACTCCAGCATGCTGGTAACATTACGGGAGGATGACCACACAAAAGCCTGTAATTTCTGATCAGGGGTCTGATTTTCCTCACCGATAGTATGACCGTATACATCATTTATGGATTTGAAATTATCGATATCTATCACCATAAGAGCATGCAGACCATCCTCATGTTCTGTCAGAGTCTTCGTGATCATCAAGCTGTTTTCCTTATCTTTGTGGCATTCCGAAAGTACAGAATCCATCAGGCGGTAAAAACTTTCCTGCCAGATAGGCTTCAACTGGTAGAAATAAGCGCCTACCGAATAAGAATCCACAGCATACTCTGCCGAAGATGTCAGATAGATAATCTTTACCGAAGTATCATACTGCCGGATTTCCATGGCCGTACTGATACCGTTCTACCCGATACTTGTCCATCAGCGCACCAAGTTCTCTCAGTACCGACAGAGCATCATCACAAAATGCTATTTTTATCATAGGTTTTCTTTCTCAGTTTCCAAACTCATCTGTAACTTCCATAACAATTATACGCACACTTGAAGCTTTCAGTCAAACAATATTTCCTCCACTGTTACGAATTGGAATCCACGTTTCTGCAAAACATCCACCACTTCCAGTGCAGCAGTCACAGAAGTATCATAATAATCGTGCATTAAAATAATATCACCGTCTCCGGCATTTTCCACCACTTTTGCCGCAATACACTCTGCATTGTGGGAGCACCAGTCCAGTGGATCAATATTCCACAGCACCGGGAACATATTTAATTCTTTTTCAAAACTTTTGTCCCAGCTTCCATAGGGCGGACGAACGAAGCTCACCTTTTCCCCGGTAATATTTTCCAGGATCTCATTGGTCTTTACCAGTTCCTCCCGGAACGTTTCCCTGTTCCCGGAGGTGAGTTGGATATGACTGTACGTATGGTTTCCGACCAGATGTCCTTCCTCCTGTTCTCTCCTAATAATATTGGGATAATTCTGTGCGTTCTCCCCGGTCACAAAAAAAGTTGCCACCACATTTCGTTCTTTTAAACCATCCAAAAGCTGTTCTGTATACCTCGGATGCGGACCGTCATCAAACGTCAGCGCAATCTTTTTCGCCACATCTTCCTCTCCGGTGATCTTCCCGGTCGATACTTCCTGCGAAGCAGGTGCTGTAGTATCCTGACGTTTTCCTCCGGCCCACAGGCATAACATTCCCATGATCATATCAAAGACCAGAATTCCCACCAGCGTTTTTTTCATTTTCATCCATCCGCTTACTGCTTTCACAGAAAATATATGCATCCGGACAACCGGCAATTCCTGGCAGCAAAAAAGGAACTTCGGAGCACAAAACTCCAAAGTTCCTTTCTGTTCTATGTCTGTCATCAAATCTTGAATACAGAAATCTCTTTCTTGAGGCCTTCCATATTCTCATCCAGTACACTTGCCGTATCGCTCAGCTTCTCTACATGCTCAAGCAACTTATTAGCCACATCATTAACAGTCTCGGCACTTCCTGCAGTCTCTTCGATGATATCCGAAATATTCTTCACTGCTGCTACCGCTGCACTACGTTCGCCATCAGCCTTTTCTGTACTTGCTGCAATATCCTTCAATCCCTCGATCAGTTGCCCCATGCGAGCCTGCATCTCACGGAATACTGCAATTACCTCGTCCACTGCCTTGGTCTGAAGCTCTACCATCGCCTGTGCCTGGCTTGCGCTGTCTACACTGTTCTGCGTCTGTGCAGTAATGTTCGCAACATTATTGCTGATCTCACCGGCTGCCTTGGCGGAATCATCTGCCAGCTTGCGGATCTCTTCCGCTACCACAGCGAAACCTCTTCCGGCCTCTCCCGCTCTGGCGGCCTCAATGGAAGCATTCAGGGACAGCAGATTGGTCTGCTCCGTGATCTCCGTGATCGTACCGACAAAGCTGTTGATGATCGCGGATTCCTTACGAAGAGATTCGATACTGTCACTTACCTTTGCAGTCATCTTAGTCGTCTCACCGGCTCTGTCACCCAGTACCTGTACGATCTCCATTCCTTTGTTGATCATACCCTCGGTCTCATCCACCAGTTTCTCAACACGTTCTACCACGCGGCTTACTTCCTGCATTTCATTGGAGAGGACATCTGTCTTCTTCACACATTCCTGTGCGTGTCTGGACTGTTCTTCCATGCCTTCGTTGATCTCTCCGATGGCTCTGGTAATATCCTGGGAATATTCATGGATCAATTCGGAAGCCTGTCCAACATTCTGCGCAGAGACTTCTAATTCTCCAGTGGCATTGCTTACCTGATTTACCAGCTTCTTGGTATTCGTGATCATATTGGTCGCAGATCCTGCCAGATCCTGGAACTCATCATGTCCCTTGGCAGATACCGTCACGGTCAGATCGCCCTGTGCAACATCACCGAACTTTCTGGAGATGCGTTTCATGTTATTCTCAATACCGGCAGTAATAAAGATACCCACGATCACAACGATCACACATGCCAGGAGCACCAGTCCAATGGTCATATTACGGATCTCCATAGCCTGGCTGGTCACCACACGCATAGGCACCAGTGCACAGGTGGTAAAGTCCACTTCCGCACTGCGGCTATAGATAAAGAGGTATTTTTCTCCACGGAACTCCACTTCCGCAGTGCCGGAATCCGATACTGCCTGCTCCATTACCCCATTATAAAATTCCTGATCAACGAACACAGTCCCATCCTCAGCCAGAGTACTCTCTTCACCGTCTTCCAGCTGCTCCACTACCAGTTCTCTTCCACCCGGAGTGATAAATCCAATGATACTGTCATCACCGATATCGATCTCCTTCAAAAAGTTCGTAATAGCCAAAGGCTTCATGTCAATAACAACGCAGGCATTGTTAGACTGGCTCATAATTTGGAAAGACATTATGTAGTCCTGCTGTGTCTCGTTTACCTTTTCATCCAGCACCGGATGACTGTCGATCCACTGCGGGATGCTTCTTCTGCCTTCGCCGGAAGCTACCGACTCCTTATATTCATCCAGGAATCCATCCACACCGGAAGAAAGCTTGGTAGACAAAAGTCCCACACCTTTCTTGGGAATAATGTGCATATGACTTATGAACGGATTCGACGTCTGCACCGATAAAAGATTCGACTTCGTAGCTGTCAGGAAGTTCAGCTTATCTACCGGATTTTCCTCGAACATTCCCAGGAAATATTTCCGAAGATCATCGTCATACGCATACTTTAAGCCCTCGGAACGGATAAAATCACAAGTCATCTCCAGATATTCCGTTGCCATGCGCACAGTCTGTAACGTGGAATCTGTATATTTCTCACTTAAGCCTTCCGCAGACTTCTGGTATGCCGAAATGCCGATAATGATCATGAACACGATCGGCACCAGGAAACATACTACGATCTTATTGCGTATACTGAACAGTTTGGAGCTTTTCCCGCTCCTGCCGGATGTCTTCTTCGGTGTCTTTGTCTTTACAGCCTTCTCCTTCGGTACTTTTGTTACCTTTTTCTCAGGTTTTGGCTTCTTTTTGGAAGCTTTCTCTTTTTTCCCCGCAAAAAGAGATTTTTTTGTTTTGTCAACATTCGTACTCATACAATATCCTCCGGTACATGTAATCATATTAAAAAGTATACCATAATTTTTGCTATAATTAAACAACATTTTATGCGTTTTGTTATATTTTTTGCGCAATTTTAACAAAAATCCATCTTTTTTAAGAATGTTTCTGTGAATTTTACCTGCTCCGCCAAATTCAATATCTGAATCTGTAATTCGTGCCATCTGCGCAGATCATCCCATGCTCGCAGCTGTCCGGTCAGCATCCTGTTTCCCACCAGTGCAGCACCACTAAGTGCCGTGTTGCCGCCGGTCACGGTACGATCTGTAAGTTCCTTCGGAAGCAGTCCGATGGCTGCAGCTGCCTTCGGATCCAGGTAATAGCCAAAGCCTCCTGCCAGCACTACCTTGGAAATATCCGAAAGTCTGATTCCATAGCTTTCCGTCAGGATCTCTATGCCTGCGGCAATGGCTCCCTTCGCCAGTTGTACCGCACGCACGGCTTCTTTCGTGACAAGTACATCTCCGATACGGATCCCCTTAGTAAAATAGGGTTCCTTTAACAGTCCCTGCCGATCCATCAGTCCTTCTTCCAGAAGCTTTTGTAACAATTTCACCATATCCGCGCCCCAAATACCACGGTTTGCCCCGCCCTCGAAGGCAGGTCCGGCCGCCGTGGCACAGGCATACAGCTTCTGTCTATTACCCAGCGCCATCTCACCGTTGGTACCCAGATCGATAAGCAGCATGGGCTCCTCCTGCTCCAACATTTGACAGGCCAGTATTCCTGCTGTGATGTCCCCGCCGACAAAAGCAGACAATCCGGGAATGATATGACAGGAAATGCCTGCGATCTGCGTGTCCACAGCTCCGCAATGACTTACCTGAAAAGGTGCCCTGCCCAGCTCTGCCGGATCCCAGCCCATCAGCAGATAGGTCATAGTGGTATTCGCCGCAATGACCATCTGTATAGACTCCTTCTCCTGTATTTTTTTGGAAAACCGCTGCACTCCCTTTTCAATGAGGCCCAGGACTTTTTTCTGCATATCCGCTGCTTTCCCCGGATCCCTTGCCGCCTCTATCCGTGAGAGTACATCGGCACCGTAGCTGACCTGTGGATTCACACTCGGAAAACTGTCCACTACTTTACCGTCTGCATCATAGAGCTGCATAGCAATGGTAGTCGTTCCGATATCCACTGTCATCAGCCGGATACCTTCCGTATTCTGCAATGATAACGGAGGAAGCTCCAGCTTTTCCGTCACCACCTGCATCCCCCGGATCACTCCGGGACATCTGCCGCAGCCGGTGCAGATCAGACATCTGGTTCCCTTTTTTCCTGTAAGACTGCTGGTTGTATTATACAAACTGATTCCTCTCTTCATTGTAATGATAATCGATGGATGCCAGCTTATCCCTGATCTCGTGTTCATTCACATCAAGATCATCGCAGAGCTGCTCCAGGCTTCCGTAATAGTCACGGAGTTTCAGATTGATAAAGCTTAATAACATGACCGGATCCTGTGGTATCATAAAAAAACCTCGCTTTTAAAATATTATTACTATAACATCTTAAACGAAAAAAGCGAAAATGACAAGTCTGCCACTTTCGCTTTTTGTATTACTGTTTATTTATTTTTAGAGCCTTTCTCACATTTGGCGGAAAGCTTATCACCTTCCACGGTAATGACGATGGTATCGCCCTCCTCCACCTGATCTGCCAGGATCATCTTGGCAGCCAGGGTCTCCACATACTTCTGAATATAACGTTTCAGAGGTCGTGCACCATAGACCGGATCATACGCGTTATCCACGATGTACTGCATAGCCTCGTCCGACAAACGGATCGTCAACTGCTTATCCTCCAGACGCTTGTTCAGATCGGCAATGATCAGATGAATGATACCGCCGATATTATCTTTGGTCAGAGGCTTGAACAGGATCGTCTCATCCAGACGGTTCAGAAATTCCGGACGGAAATGAGCACGCAGATCGTTCATGACTGCTGCCTCTGCCTCCGGCTTGATGGTGCCGTCTTCGTTGATACCGTCCAACAGATAGCTTGCGCCGATGTTGGAGGTCATGATCAGTATGGTATTCTTGAAGTCTACAGTACGACCCTGAGAATCGGTGATGCGCCCATCATCCAGTACCTGTAACAATACATTGAATACATCCGGATGTGCCTTTTCGATCTCATCAAACAATACCACGCTGTAAGGTTTTCTCCGAACAGCTTCTGTCAGCTGACCGCCCTCTTCGTATCCTACGTATCCGGGAGGCGCACCGATCAGACGGGAGACAGAATATTTCTCCATGTATTCACTCATATCGATACGAACCATGTTGTTCTCGTCGTCAAACAGTGCTGCTGCCAGGCTCTTCGCCAGCTCCGTCTTACCTACACCGGTAGGTCCTAAGAACAGGAAGGAACCGATGGGCTTGCTGGGATCCTTGATGCCGGCTTTGGAACGGATGATGGCTTCGGTAACCTTGGTCACACCTTCGTCCTGTCCAACTACACGTTTGTGCAGTTCTTCGTCGAGGTGAAGGGTCTTGTTACGCTCACTCTCGGTCAGTTTTGCTACCGGTATGCCGGTCCAGCGGGAAATGATCCTTGCGATCTCTTCCTCCGATACCTTTTCATGCACCAAAGACATATCCGATTCGCCGACCTTATTTTCCTCCTGCTCCAGCTGTTTCTCCAGTGCAGGAAGTTCACTGTATTTTAATCTGCCCGCATTCTCATAGTCTCCTTCCCGCTCTGCGATCTGGATCTCGTTGTTGATACGGTCTCTCTCCTCACGCAGCTTGGAAAGCTTATCTACGGATGCCTTCTCGTTATCCCACTGTGCTTTTCTCGTATTGAACTGATCCTTTAACTCTGCCAGTTCCTTCTGCAGATCAGCCAGACGTTCCTTACTGATCCGGTCATCCTCTTTTTTCAGAGCAGTCTCCTCGATCTCCAGCTGTGTCACCTTACGTTGCAGTTCATCCAGCTCCGTAGGCATACTGTCCATCTCGGTCTTGATCAGGGCGCAGGCTTCATCCACCAGGTCGATTGCCTTATCCGGCAGGAATCTGTCGGTGATATAACGGTTGGAAAGTACCGCTGCACTTACCAGCGCATTATCCATGATCTTAACACCATGATATACTTCGTAACGATCCTTCAGTCCACGCAGGATAGAAATCGTGTCCTCCACAGTAGGTTCTTCTACCATAACCGGCTGGAAACGCCGTTCCAAAGCGGCATCTTTTTCAATATACTGTCTGTATTCATCCAGTGTGGTAGCACCGATACAGTGCAGTTCACCACGGGCCAGCATAGGTTTTAACATATTGCCTGCATCCAGAGCGCCATCTGTCTTACCGGCACCAACAATGGTATGCAGCTCATCAATGAACAGAATGATCTGTCCGTCGCTGTTCTTCACATCATCCAGTACGGCTTTCAGACGTTCCTCAAATTCACCTCTGTATTTTGCGCCGGCTACCAGTGCACCCATATCCAATGCGAAAATCTTCTTATCCTTCAGTCCCTGCGGTACATCACCTTTTACAATACGTTGTGCCAGCCCTTCCACCACGGCGGTCTTACCGACACCGGGTTCACCGATCAATACAGGGTTGTTCTTCGTTTTACGGGACAGGATACGTACCACGTTACGGATCTCACTGTCTCGTCCGATGACAGGATCCAGCTTCTGGTTTCTCGCTTTCTCCACCAGATCCTGACCGTATTTTTCCAAAGTATCATAAGTAGCCTCCGGATTGTCACTGGTAACTCTCTGGTTGCCTCTTACGGTAGACAGAGCCTGTAAAAAACGCTCTCTTGTGATGCCGTATTCCTTCCAGATCTCGGCAATCTCCTTGTTGGGATTCCTGATCATGGCAAGGAACAGATGCTCAACGGAGACATATTCATCTCCCATCTGCTTTGCCTCATCTGATGCGCTGACCAGTACCTTGTTCAGATACTGACCGACATAAGGCTGACCGCCCTGCACCTTTACTCTTTTCTCCAGAGCCTGTTTTGCACGGTTTACAAAGTGATCCTTTTGGATCTCCATCTTCTCCACAAGCTTTAAGATCAGGCTGTCATCCAACGTCAGCAGACTGTACAGCAGATGCTCCTGCTCGATCTCCTGGTTGCCATATTCCATGGCAAGCTTTTCACAGCCGTTGACGGCTTCTATGGATTTCTGTGTAAATTTATCAATATTCATAATCGTTCGCCTCCTCACATAAGGTTATGCAATTTGCAAGTGTTCAGAGCCATTAAATATTGCCTGCGCTTTGTTGAATGCCTGCATTCATAAAAAGCTTTGACAATATTTATTTGGCATAGAACAGACTCACAGGCTTTCTGTCTCATCTGTTCTATTGTTACTATAACACTTATTCAAAGAAAATCAATTAAGAAATTATAAACTTTATATAGAATCTTTGGAAAATTATTTTTTCCTTCTGCATGGGTCTATACAGGAAAAAACGGCGCTGCCCAGTGTCATGTCTGTAAACATAACATCTGGACAGCGCCATTTTTCCTTTTACGTTGGTAAAAGCTGACGGTAAAACCTTATTTTGTGGTAATTCCCTTCACTTCATATCCTGCGTCCACCACAGCCTTGGTCAGTACCTCATCTGCCACATCGGAAGCCAGTTCCACGACAGCGTTTTTCTGCTCCAGACTCATGGTTACGGCTTTCACACCTTCTACTGCCTCCAGTGCTTTCTGTACGGTTCCGGTGCAGTGGTTGCACATCATTCCTTCGATGCTGATTACTTTTGTCATTGTGTTTGTCCTCTCTTTCTCCTGCTTTACATCTTGTCTGTTATTTTGCTCTGCGGGGGCTTTCAATATGCACTGTTCTTCCTCCGCAGCTGCATGCGCTATCTCTGTTTCCTTATGGGATGCTTTCGGTGTTCCCTTTTTCAGCGGAGTGAATCCGCTCTTAAAACCTCTCAGCCGCAGGGCATTTCCCACGACGAAGATACTGCTTAAGCTCATGGCTGCCGCGCCAAACATGGGATTCAGCCGGATCTGGAACGCCGGATACAACACACCGGCTGCCAGAGGGATGCCGATGCAGTTGTAGAAAAATGCCCAGAACAGGTTTTCCTTAATATTGCGGATCACGGCACGGCTCAGCTTCATGGCTGTTACAGCATCCCGAAGATCGTTTTTCATCAGGATAATGTCGGCACTCTCCATGGCGACATCGGTACCCGCGCCAATGGCCATACCCACATCTGCTGCCGCCAGTGCGGGAGCATCGTTGATACCGTCACCGATCATTGCCACCTTGTGTCCCTGACGCTTTAACTCACTGACCTTTTTCTCCTTATCCTGCGGCAGTACCTCTGCCACGACTTCGGAGATCCCTAACTTCTGCCGTACAGCTTCCGCGGTGCGGCGGTTGTCTCCGGTCAGCATAATGACCCTGACGCCCATTTTCTCCCATGCATTGATTGCTTCATAGGAGGTGGCTTTGACAGTATCTGATACACCGATGATCCCTAAGAATCTTCCTTCCTGCGCCACCAGAAGCGGTGTCATGCCTTTGTCTGCCATCCGGTTCAGACCTTCTGCGGCTCCCTGCGGCAGTGTGATATTTTTCTCCTGTAAAAATGCAAGATTGCCTACATAGAACTTTGTGCCTGCCGGGAATGTCACACTGTCTGCATCTGATCTTGCAATTCCGGTTGCCGGATTCTGTTCTGCGATCTTGCCTGAATTTTCCGGTACATCCGCAGTCCTATCACTTTTCCCTGCATAAAATACCGCCGTGGGACCATCCTTTTTTGCAACTTTCTCTGCATGGAAATCTGCTGCCAGAGCACCTTCCACACCACGGCCGAAGGTTGCCTTGAAATCCACGATCTCCGGAATTGTCAGTTGGAAGCTTTCCGCATATTCCACTACCGCCTCTGCCAGCGGATGCTCACTCTTTTTCTCCAGTGCCGCCGCGATCTGCATCATGGCATCCGCAGGAAAATCACTCTGATAACCGCCTACTTCTTCTACTTTTAACTTGCCGCTTGTGATGGTTCCGGTCTTGTCCAGTACCACGGTGTCGATCTCCTTAGCCTGCTGTAAAGCTTCCCCGGTCTTGATCAGGATGCCATTACCTGCTCCTACGCCGGTCCCTACCATGATAGCCACCGGAGTTGCCAGTCCCAGCGCGCAGGGACAGGAAATCACCAGTACGGCAATGGCTGTGGAAATAGCGAATTCCGCAGTGGCGCCGTTTAGCAGCCATACGACCAGTGTGATCAGTGAAATGGTAATGACCGTAGGCACGAAGACCCCTGCCACTTTATCTGCCAGTTGTGCGATCGGAGCCTTGCTGGCGCTGGCTTCTTCCACCAGGCGGATGATCTGTGCCAGCGTGGTGTCATCACCGACACGATCCGCACGACATTTTAAGAAGCCCGCCTTGTTCACGGTTGCAGAGACCACATGGTCGCCTGCCTGCTTCTCCACAGGGACACTCTCACCGGTGATGGCTGCTTCGTCCACGCTGGAGTTACCCTCCAGCACGATACCATCCACCGGTACCAGACTTCCGGGCTTTACCAGAAATATATCACCCTTTTGCAGACTTTCCGTAGGCACCTCCTTCTCCTGCCCGTCCCCGGTCACGAGGACTGCCACCTTGGGAGCCAGATTCATCAGTTTGGTAATAGCCTCACTGGTCTTGCCCTTGGAACGGCTCTCCAGATATTTTCCGACCGTGATCAGGGTCAGGATCGTACCGGAGGATTCAAAATACAGATCGTGGGAATAATGCTCTACTACTGCCATGTCACCGTAGCCTAAGCCATAGCTGATCCGGTACATGGCGAAAATGCCGTACACAAGCGCCGCGCCGGATCCTAAGGCGATCAGGCTGTCCATGTTCGGGCTGCGGTGCGCCAGGGTTTTAAATCCTACGGAGAAAAACTTCCGGTTCACATACAGAATCGGCAACAACAATAAAAACTGTGTCAGTGCGAAATTCATGGCGTTGGCATTACCATGCATGGTATTCACGATAAATGCGGGGACCGGAATCCCAAACCATTCTTTGAGCATATGGTGCATGGACACATACATTAACGGGATCAGGAACCCGATGGAGATTCCAAGCCGCCATTTCATGGCTCTTGCATCCGCATCCAGCTTCTGCTGCAATTCCTGCTTGCCGTCGGCTACGGACCTTCCTGTACTTCCCGCATTCCCGGAAGTGCTCCGTCCGCCTGCACCTGCCGCACTGCCTTCGGTCATTACCGAAGCACCGTAGCCTGCTTTCACCACAGCATTGATAATTTCCGTCGAAGTGATCTTCGTCTCGTCATAGGTCACATCCATGGTCTCTGTTAACAGATTCACGGATGCTTTTTCCACATTTTCCAGTTTATTGACTGCCTTTTCCACATGCGAAGAGCATGCAGAGCAGGACATTCCCGTAACATGATATCTTTCCTTCATAAAAATAACCCTGCCTTTCCATAACCTGCAAAGTTTCCGTTATTTTCAGTGCCTTACCGCACGAATTTACAGTTTTATCTGCAGTCATGCCTCTACTTATTTCAATTTTTTCACCAGATCCACTGCTTCCTCTACGATAGCAGTATTCCCCTTCCGGATCTCTTCCACCACGCAGGTCTCCATATGCTCCTTCAGAATCGCATAGCCAAAAGCCTGCAGAGCGCTCTCCACCGCAGCTACCTGCGTCAGGATGTCTCCGCAATAGCGGTTCTCTTCCAACATCCGGCTGATACCGTTTAACTGCCCGGCCATGCGGCTTAAACGGTTCTGCAATTGTTTTTTTTCTTTTTCAGAGCGGGGTGTTGCTTTCTGATGACAATGACAACATTCCATGCCCTTCTCTTCTAATTTTTCTTCTATTTTTTCTTCTATTTGTTCTGCCATACTTTCTCCCATTCTGAAGCCGGTTCCTGCTATTTTTTCTAAATGTCCACATATTCTTTATTGTCCTCCGATCACATAACAGCGTTCAATGTATGTAGAAGGACTAATTGTTGCAGCCATACAAAATACCCTACGGGGGTATCTTATCTACAAGATATACCCCCATAGGGTATTTGTCAAGAGTTACTTTCTAATTCCTGCCAGTTCACCTCTGACCAAAGCAGATCCTTACGATCTGCATCTTCATGATTCCGTCGCCGGTTCTGGCAAGGAAGCGGAATAATCCGCTGACGGAAGGGTCTCGAAGATCATTATAGCCCAGCATATAGCCACGGCTTGTAACCTGCAATCTGCTGTCCCACGGGGAAAGCTCACTTTTCGCATCCGAAACCGCAAAATACGCGCCCACATCCTGAATTTTAGCGCTCCTTAGCCATGTCTTTGCTATCATCTTAACCGCTGTCCGGTTCGCCGCGTCGAATACCAGCACACCACCGGGAAAACTGTCAGCCATTGCCTGTACCAGCGTCCTGACTTGCTCCGTCAGAAAATAATAGAATACTCCGGAGGCAAAAAATATCGCCCCTTCGGACGCGTCGATTTTGGTAAACCATTCCGTATCATTCAAATTGCAGGGAATATTTTCCTCACGGTCTCCGGCGGGCAGTAATTGATTGCGTACGGCGATAACATCCGGAAAATCCAGATTGTAATTTTTACAGCTGCCATTGTCATAGGCTCTTCCCGTACTGTCAAGTCCACAACCCAAATTAACCACCGCCGCATCAGGATGATCTGCCAGGTAATTTTGTACCTCACATGCAAAGTCATTCTGCCGCATGGCAACCTCCAGCGAACCGAAACGCTGCATCAGGCCGTGGGATTTTTTCTCCACCTGTGAAAAATCATAGTCGATCTGGTCGATCAGGTGTACCGCCATCTCGTCCCGATATAGGTTCGGATACAACTCCGAGCATAGCTTCCGGGAATAAAGCGGGATGATCAGTGTCTCCTGTACGGTGTTCTTCTCAATCTTGTATTGCATGGACATCTCTCACTTTCTTGCATTTTTGCCATTTCTTTTTGTTAGTTTTGTCTAACCACTGTATAGAGTTATGCGGTTAGCTTATGCTAACTTGTGTGTCTTAGAAAAGCCGCATTACTGCGGCCTTTCAGCTGACTGTTTTTGGTTTTCGTTTATATTATACTGAACTTATTTCTGTTTTGCAAGGTAGATTTCCTAATGCTTTTTTATCCGCGCTTTCTCTGAAGTAAGATTCCCATGGTAATCAGAAGAATTCCCCCAAAAAGTGACATGATCTCCGTTATATAAGTTGCGATGCCTTCTCCCGTCTTCGGTACTACATCCAATTCCTGCGTCACTGCCTGTGTTGTAGCAGGCTGTGCATCAGAACTGTTGTTATCGTTTCCTTTAGAATCCTCGTGAGAGCTTCCACCGGTACTGGTACCTGCGGTCGTCTTTTCCTTTTTCACAATGACATATGTAGAAAACTGATTGGTCTCGAAGGTGACTTTTCCATCGATCACTTTCGTAGGCAATGCAGTGGTAGTTCCGTTATGATCTCTCACTACCACGTAGTCATAATTTGCATCGTAGTTGTTAATTCCAAGACTTAATGTAATCGGATTGGTAAATTCCGTAATCTTTGTTTCCCAGTTCGTGCCATCCCCTTTGGCTACGATCTGGTTCAGATCCAGTTCCACTGCCTGCGCCGATACCGCTCCTGCCACTTTCTGTTGTGCCGCCGTCATATCGTATCCGGTACCCGGTCCCGGCAAACAGCAGTACATATCCTGCAATCACCGGCACCGGCAAGAAGAATCCCGCTGCCTTGAACGCAGTGGGATTCCCGGATTTGCTTTTCCATTTTTCTATCAGAGAATATGCCAGAAAACCCAGTGCACTGACTCCCAGAATATAGCTCTGCGCCAGCACTACTCCTGTGGGATCCGTATATAACGCCATCCGGTTATCAAACAGATACTCTGTTCCTAAAAATACAAAATAGAAAACAGCTAATGAAAGCATGGTCTCTCCTTAAACAGACTGGAAACCGCCTTCCAGATCCTCAATGATATCATCAATATTCTCCGTACCGATAGACAGACGAATCGTATTACTGTAGATTCCCTGCTCATTCAGTTCTTCCTCAGACAGCTGTGCATGGGTGGTGGAAGCCGGATGGATGACCAGAGACTTCACATCTGCCACGTTTGCCAGAAGTGAGAACAGTTCCAGATTATCACAGAACTTTTTCGCTGTCTCCTTGCCGCCCTTGATCTCGAAGGTGAAGATGGAACCGCCTCCATTCGGGAAATATTTTTGATACAATGCCTGCTGCTCCGGATCGGTGGATACGGAAGGATGATGCACACGCTCTACCTGAGGATGATTGTTCAGATACTGTACAACCTTCAGTGCATTCTCCACATGACGCTCCACGCGCAGAGACAGTGTCTCCAGTCCCTGTAAGAAAATAAAAGCATGGAAAGGGGAAATGCAGCCGCCCATATCTCGAAGGAGCATGGCACGGATAGCGGTCACAAAAGCCGCGCCCGGTGCTGCCTTGGTGAAAGTCACACCATGATAGCTGGGATTCGGAGTGCACAGATGAGGGAACTTGCCGCTGCCCTCCCAGTCAAATTTACCATTCTCTACGATCACTCCGCCTAAGCTGGTGCCGTGTCCGCCGATGAATTTGGTTGCAGAATGTACCACGATATCTGCGCCGTACTCAAAAGGACGTACCAGATAAGGGGTAGCAAACGTATTGTCCACTACCAGAGGCACCTTGTGTGCATGGGCGATCTGTGCCAGACGCTCGATGTCTACCACATCAGAATTGGGATTGCCCAGGGTCTCGATGTAGAGCGCCTTGGTGTTCTCCCGGAAGCTTGCTTCGATCCTGTCATAATCGGAAGGAGCCACGAAAGTAGTGGTCACACCGTAGTCCACCAGGGTATGCGCCAGCAGATTGTAGGTTCCGCCGTAAATATTATTTGCAGAAACAATGTGATCTCCCTGTTTTGCCAGGTTCTGGATCGTATAGCAGATAGCTGCCGCTCCGCTGGCTACTGCCAGAGCTGCGGTACCGCCCTCTAATGCTGCAATACGCTGCTCAAAGACACCCTGGGTAGGGTTGCCCAGACGGCCGTAGATCTCACCGGGATCTTCCAGTCCGAAGCGTGCTGCTGCATGGTCGCAGTTGCGGAATACATAAGAAGATGTCTGATAAATGGGAACGGCTCTCGCACCGGTCACGGGATCGGGCTGCTCCTGTCCCACATGTAACTGTAATGTCTCGAATTTTAAATTACGCTCTGCATAGGGCTTTTTGCTCATGTTCTGCCTCATTTCTGCACTTATCTGTGTGCTGTGTGTTAGTCATATAGTAGCTTATCTATTCCTAGGAATCTACTATAAAAACATGCTAAAACACATTCAAAAATATGTCAATGTAAAACTTTAGTGCAGCAGATATTTTTTACTTCACCAGCCGGTCCTTATACTTCAGCCATTTTCCCGTCCGTATCCTGTTAGTAAACAAAAATGCCCGTACGACCCAGTCCATGGTCATAGCGATCCAGACGCCGATAACGCCAAGTCCCAGACCCTGTCCTAAAATATATGCCATGCCCACACGGCAGAGCCACATGGAAGCGATCGCCACGATCATGGTAAATCTCACATCTCCCGCAGCGCGAAGTGCATTGGACTGTGCAAAGGACAACGGATGCACCAGCATACAACATACACAGCTGTAACATAACAGAAAAACAGTTATTTTCATTGTCTCCGGACTCAGATGATAGATTCCGCAGATCGGTCGAGCAAAAATAATCATGGGAATTCCCAACAGGCTCATACAGGCATATGCTACTTTCATCATTTTTTTTAGATAATATAATGCCTGCTCTGTTTCTCCTGCGCCGATGCACTGTCCGATCACAGTGATCATTGCCACACCGATGGCATTGGCAGGGATCTGCTGGAAGCTGGCAATGCTGCCTGTTACGGCATTTGCCGTCGTAGCTGCCATTCCAAATCCGGCGATCAGGCTGGTGGTCAGAAGCTTACCAACCTGGAATATACTGTTCTCCAGACCGTTCGGGACGCCAATATACAGTATTTTTCCCAGAATTTTCGTATCCAGCCTCCAATGATTGCTCATGATGATCTTGTCACTTTTCTTAAGCAGCACTACGATCATCACCGCAGACAATACTCTGGAAAAAAGCGTGGACAGCGCCGCTCCTGCAGCACCGATTCCAACACCGTAGATCAAAATGGCATTTCCCACTACGTTCACCAGATTTGCCACCAGAGATACCTTCATGGACACCTTGGAATCTCCTACCGCACGGAACAGAGCTGCACCACCGTTATAAATTCCCAGAAAAGGAAAGGACACCGCCACAATATAAAAATAAATTCTTGCAGCACTCATGACATCCGCTTCCACATTGCCGTAAAGCAATGCCAGCAGTCCCTTGTTCCAGATCAGCGCTATCGTCATAAACAGAAGGGCCACACCCCCAACCGCTATAAACAGCTGATTGGAGGCCCGGCCTACCATCTCCTTATCTCCGTGTCCCATATATTGCGCCGCCACTACCGCACCGCCGCTTGCCATGGCCGTGAACAGACCGATCAATAACACACAGATACTGTCCACCAGGGAGATTCCGGATACCACGGCTTCTCCACAGCTGGCCGCCATCACTGTGTCAGCCATTCCCATTGCGATTGCCAGAAACTGTTCTATGATCAGCGGCCACAATAATTTTTTCAATGCATCCTGTGAAAATAACATTTTTTTCTCTTCCGGCATGATTTACATCATTCCTTTATCCTTACATTAGCATCTGCCAAAATAGTACATTGTCATTGCATTGTAAATACGGTAAATGGTATTTTCTACAAACTTTGATATACAAAATAATCCGCAGCCACCGAACCGCCAGCCGCACCCTGTTCGTTGATGGCAAACAGTCCGTCCTTGACACCGACCCAGCGGCCCGGAGTTGCTTCCACCATCTGTCCCACAGGCTGTAAATTTTCTTCCGTGGTTCCCACGTAGAACGTGCGATAAGTCTCCTTCTCCACCTTCATCTGGATATAAATGACATCACTGTTCCATTCGCCCAGACCGGTGCGCACCTCATCGTCCTTCGTCCAGTTGCCGGTGCGCTGCTGCAGGCTCATTTTGCCGTGTATTTTCTGAACTGCAAGTGCTGTATAACATCCGCCCAGCGATACCAGTCCTGCCACATCGCCGTCCTTCATCTGCTCCAGATGCAGACAGGTGGTAACAGAAAATTCCGGTGCCGGCCACTTCTGCAATAACAGATTGCTGATGTCGCACAGCTGTGTCTTCGGATCCGCCGCCTGTGCATGGAGAAGGAGCTGACCGTCTTTCAGATCATACCATTCCTTTTTATAATTGGCATTCCACTGCCATTGCAGTCCTAAACGATCTCCTTCGAAGAAATCGCTGTCCTCCGGGGTATCGATGGGATATGCAGCTCCCACTTCCGGCTTCTTGTAACGCAGTACCGGCTCACCACAGCCGTCCACGGCATTTACTCCGATCACCGGCCAGTCATTTTCCCAGTGCATGGGCTGTAAATGTACGATACGTCCCGCATTGCCCACATCCTGGAAATGCAGGAACCAGTCCTGTCCGTCCGGCGTATCCACCCAGGCACCCTGGTGAGGTCCGTTGACGGGGGAATTGCCCTGGTGCAGGACGATTTTCTCTTCCCAGGGACCATAAATATTTTTCGACCGCAGTACGGTCTGCCAGCCGGGCTTCACGCCCCCTGCCGGAGCGAAGATATAGTAATAGCCGTTTCTCTTATACAGCTTCGGACCCTCGATGGTGGGCTGGGTCGCATGACCGTCATAGATGAACTGACCGTCATCCAGCACTACGGAGCAGTCCGGTTCGATGGGAGACATATACAGCATGCTCTTGAAGCCGATACGGCTTCTGGCGAAAGCAGTTACCATATAAGCTTTGCCGTCCTCATCCCAGAAAGGGCAGGGATCGATCCAGCCCACTACCTTTCTGACATAAGCAGGCTCGCTCCATTTGCCCCACGGGTCTGTGGTCTTGCACATCATAATCCCCTCATCCGGCATGGGAATAAATACGTAGTAAGTTCCCTCATGGAAGCGGATGGCAGGTGCCCAGGTACCGCAGCCGTGTACCGGCTTGTCATAATATTCAAAGGGAAGTTTATCCATGATGTAATTGATGACCTTCCAGTTCACAAGATCCTTGGAATGTAACAGAGGAACTGCGGGGGTATTACAGAAGCTGGAAGCGATCATAAAATAATCCTCTCCCACACGAATGGCATCCGGGTCCGAGTAATCCGTATACAGGATCGGGTTGGTATAGGTGCCGTCGCCCTGATCGGCGATCCACATTTTATGTATCTTCGTCTTGTCCATAGTATCTCCATTCCGCAGCCTTTTGCTACTGTTTGTTTATAAAATCAGTATAGCAGATATTCCGTCATATCGCGTGTCAATTTCCCATTAGTTTGTGTCAAATCTTGCATTTCAATAGAATAAATGTCATAATAGTGACAAAAGTTGCAGGAGGAAAACACCTTGAGTTTCTTTTATCAGAATCGCAAAGAACAACTCTATCTGTATCTGTCCAATAATAATCCTTACGCCGTCCATCTTCACAGACAGCTGGAGCTGATCTATGTCTTAAGCGGTTCCACCACGGTCACTGTGGAACAACAGGAATTTCCGCTGACTCCCGGTCAGGGTGTCCTCGTCTTTCCGAACCAGATGCACGGCTTAAAACATGTGGAACCCGGTCAGAATCTGCTCTGTATCTTCGAGCCGGATTTCTGTCATTCCTTCCGACATTTTTTTCAGAATAAAAAACCCTCACGCAATGATTTTGCCGTCTCCACCCTCTCGGAGCACAGCCACATTGCCTTACAGGGACTCGAGGCTCTGGCTTCCACCATGGAAAAAGATCGTCCCACTCCTTCTGATGTGCAGATCTATGCGGAAGGGTATCTGACGCTCCTTTTGGCAGATCTCCTACCCTCTCTCCCCCTGCAGACCCGGAAAAGCACGGAGGATCTGGAGCTGGAGCAGAGGCTGCTTCTCTATCTGGATGCCAACTACACGAAGGAATTGTCCCTGGACAGTCTCTCGAAAGAATTCGGTGTCAGCCGTTTTGTCCTCTCCCGGATATTTACGGAAAAGTTCCACACCACTTTCCCGGATTATGTGAATTCCAGAAGACTTGATTATGCCAGAGACCTTCTGCTGTCCACAGAGCTCTCCGTGACACAGATTGCGCTGGATGCCGGCTTTGGCAGCTCCCGTACCTTTTTCCGTGCCTTTCAGGATACCTTCCATACCACTCCGGGAGCTTACCGCAGGCAGACGGAATCTACCCACAACAGTTCCTCGCCCGCCCGGATATAATCCTTCCAGGTACGAACGATCCGTCCCCGGTCAGGTGTCTGACACATCTCCACTGTCACCGCCGTATCCACGCCTTCTCTCGCCAGCCCTTCCTGATCAAATTCTACGAGAAGCTTGCCTTTTCTCACGATCTCATTGGGCAGGACATTACAGCGGTAATAAGTGCTATGAAGTTCTTCTTTATCCTTACAGATATTCAATAGCAGCTCCACCCCGCTGTCCGTGCGGAAACGGATCCGGTTGCCCATAGGATAAAGCTTCAGCACTTTTCCTGCAGTGGGGGCATAGACTCTGCCGTCCGATGGCAGAATGGTAATGCACTTCGTATTGTCATCCTCCACTTCTTCCGTTGTGTCCTGCAAAGTATCCTGCGATTTTTTCCTGATCTCGCCGTTCACCGGGCTCCCTATGGCGGTGCCTTCCATAACCAGCTGTCTGTTCCCTGTTATTTTTCTCTCTTCCTGTCTGTTGACCGCCTCTTCTGTTTCTTCCATGTTCCAGCGGATGCTCCTGCCCAACCAGAAGCCGATCAGCAGTCCCAGCACTCCCGTTGCCACCACCGCATACATCTGCATGTTTCTACCTTCCTTTTTCCATAATAAGACTCTTACATCTTATTCTGTCTCATTTTCGGGAAAACATGCCAGTTTTTCATTCATAAAATCCAAGAGTATCGCTGTCACGATCCCCGCCGCCATGCAGAACAGATTCCGGGATGCCGCATCCGCCGATGTTGCAAAGCTGCCCCAGGGAACGGTCATCACCGTAGCCGCACCGACGATCCCGAGAATTCCATGAAACATCACCGCATACTGCCTCTCAAACAGCCGGTTTACCAGTCTTGCCAGACAGATGAAAGTCACCACGCACCCTGCTACTCCCGGAAGCAGAACCTCCAATCTCACATGACCGATTCCTTCCACAAAGGGCGTATACAGTCCCAAGGGCATCAATATTGTTGAAAAGCTCATGCCCGGAGCGATCACCGACAGAGCAAAGGCAAAGCCGCAGAACAAAAAGCTGAAAAATCCCGGCTCCACGGTATTTTGGGAATTCTGCAGCCAGAATAACAGACTAAGCATTGCCACTAATGTCACGCAGGATAAGATCACATTTCCCACATTCCTGCCCTGTTCTCCCGCTTCTCTCCACAACGAGGGAAGCATTCCCACGATCAGTCCCACAAACACGCAGACAGAAGGCTCCGGGTAAGTCTCTAGTACATATGATAACAGATTCGCCACCCCTAAAAATCCCGCTGCCGATCCGATCATATAAGGGAACAATTCCGGCAGATGGGTCCGCCACTTATGTACCGGATCCGACAAAAGCTCCATGATCGGTCGATAGACTCCGAACACTACACTTAAAACGCCGCCGGATATCCCCGGGAGTACCGCTCCCAGACCGATCAGCGCCCCTTGTAATACTTTTCCCAAAAATCTAAGATCCATCGTCATTCTCCGCATCCTGTTGCTCTTAAAATCATATGCTTTTTCCATAAGAAAATAGGTCTAAAAATCAAAGATAATTATTGACATTTCGATTGGGGCAATGGTATACTCTAACCGTATTCTAAATGAAAGTCATTGATCTCACATATTTTTGTAAGACATTGCTACTTTTTCACGGATGCTTTACAAAAATATGTGATTTTTTTGTCCTACGTTTTAGAATCATCAAAAGGATCAGGCAAAGCCTGAATTATTAAAGGAGGTACCAATAATGAATAACGGTACAGTTAAGTGGTTCAATGCTCAGAAGGGTTATGGTTTCATCACCAACGATGCTAACGGCGAGGAAGTATTCGTACACTTTTCCGCAATCAATGCTGATGGTTTCAAGTCTCTGGAAGAGGGCCAGAAGGTAACTTTCGATACCGAGTGCGATCCTCAGAACAGCAGCAAGATCCGTGCTACCAACGTTACTGTTGTAGCTTAATAGCAAGACAAACCAAAAGGATCAGTCCCTTAGGACTGATCCTTTTTTGTAACTATTTATAGGGCGAATGCGGTTCTGGTTTCAGATTTTCTTTTGTATACATGATTTTTTCTGCTACTTTCTCACCTCAGGCACGAAACTGTCAAAGATAAAGATATCGAAATGCTTTCTCGCTTCATCCAGCTCCTGCTGGCTCTTGATAGTCCAGGCCGCTGCGGTATTATGATACAGGCCTCTGCAAAGCTTTCTTGACAGGATCTCGGGATAATGATGATTGTATGCCACGAAATCCGGCTTCGTCACGAAGTTCAACAGCAGATTCTGCAGGATAAAATACAATACTCCCACATACTCTCCTTCCTTCAGGAAAGCATCGGACAGCTGTCCGCGCACCAGTTCCGGATGATTCTTACGATACCACCGCACTCCCAGCGGATTAAAGGACTCCATGCAGTACATTCCCTTGTAGGCCCGAAGCATCTTATCCGCAATAGGGCACAGGGACAGGTCGGTACGCTCGATCTTGAACTCCACGATCAGAGGTACTTTTCCGTCCACCATCTTAAGCACATCCTCGAACTTCGGGATCTTCTCCGTGGACTCACACAGATGGAACTGCTGCAATTCCTCATAAGTGTAATCACAGATTTTTCCTTCGCCGCCGCAGACTCTTTTTAAGGTAAAATCATGGAACACCACGGGAATCCTATCCTTCGTCAGCTGAATATCCAGTTCGATACCGAAGCCTGCATCCACTGCCTTGCGGAATGCTGCCATGGAGTTCTCCGGAGCCTCCGTGGCATTGTCATGCAGACCTCTGTGAGCATAGAGCCATTCCTTAAAGCAAGCCGTATCGGGCTTATGTGCCATCCGGGGCATGATCATCAGGAAATAAAGAATCACCAGGATCAAAATACAGAGCACTATAATTCCTAAAATATTCATTACATTAACCTTCTATCTTATGTGTTGATTGGCATGCATACTTTTGCCTGCATCTTACTTTAATCCACTGCCCTGTAATTTTCAAGTAGCTATTTCTAAAGATTTTATAACGATTTATTATCTATTGCATTCATCAGCCGTATCAATCATCTACATCAAAGTTCTCCAGAATACTCTCCTTCTTCTTGGGCTTCACATCGCCGTGACGTACCTGTGTCATAGTAAGGAATGCTATCAGGGAGAAGAACAGGGCATAGGGAAACAGGGTGTTATAGGACACGTTTTCCAACAGGAATCCGGAGAGTACCGGAGTCAGGATCTGCGCTGCCATGGAGAACGTATAATAGGTTCCGGTGAATTTTCCCACATCACTGCCACTGCTCATGGCCACGATCATCGGATAGGAATTCACATTGATGGCGGCCCATGCCACACCGATCAGGGCAAATGCCGCATTGACGATGGGGTGATATTCTCTGGCAAAAATCGCGGATCCATAGCAGGCTGCCATCAGCAGGACACCGCCCATGATAGTCTTCTTACGACCAATCTTCGCAGAGATGTTTCCAATGGGAATATAGCTCAGAATAGCAGCTACCGTCGCTACCATCAGACAGTTGGCGAAGCTTCCGCCCTCCATCTTCCATACTACCTTCGTATAGCGGGAAAAGGCTGTGGTCACGGCATTATAAGCGGTAAACCATAAGAAAATGGACGCCAGCATGAAATACATACTGCGCTTCACTTCCTTGGGCATACCCTTGACTTTTCCGGTTGCACCACTCTGCTCCATATCCGCTACCGCTTCGATCTCTCCGGCAGCTTCCACACCCTCTGCAATCGCTTTTTCTTCTACTTTTTCTGTATTTACCCCCTCTGCCTTCTCTACTTCTTCCCGCAGCTTATTTTCCCGGATAGTGATCACAAGAATTCCCACAGCGATCGCCATGACTGCTGCGATACTTGCGAACAGGGGCAGATAGTCTGGTGTCTCACCTTTTCCCACTAATACCTTGATCATGATCAGAGCATAGACACCGCCCACAGCTCCCATGAGGTTGATCACCGCATTGGCACGGCTGCGCAGATGGTTCGGGGTTACATCCGGCATCAGTGCTACCGCCGGGGAACGATACAGTCCCATGGAAACCAGAGTGAAAAACAGCACCGCCAGGAAGATCACCTGGTTACTGAAGGACTCTCCGGTGCTCCATCTTGCTTTTTCCGCATTGTCGATCATCGGCAACAGCATCATGAAAATTACCGCCAGGATCGTACCTGCCACGATAAAGGGCATTCTTCTGCCAAGCTTCGTATGTACCTTATCTGACAGCATACCGAACACCGGCAACAGAAAGATCGCCAGCACATTGTCAAGTGCCATCACCGCTCCCGTCATGGTTTCACCCAGATGATAGGTATTCTGCAGGATCAGGGGGATGATGTTGTCATACATCTGCCAGAAGGAACAGATGCTAAGAAAAGCCAGTCCGATCAGAAACGTTCTTTTGTAATTTAATTTTGTCTCCATAAGAAAACCTCCCAAGTTAATAATTCTATTTTATCAGAATAGAATGCCACGCGCAATCTCCGGGAGTAAAATCGCACTTTCTCCTTGAAATATGTGGGTTTTTATGTATAATGGAAGAAGTGACTTTGTAACGCATATAAATAAGAAGAGGTTTTTAGAATGATCAGTGCAAACAACGTAACTTACCGTGTGGGTAAGAAAGCATTATTCGAAGATGTCAACATCAAGTTTACCGAGGGCAACTGTTACGGACTCATTGGAGCCAACGGTGCCGGTAAATCCACCTTTTTGAAGATCCTGTCCGGTCAGCTGGACACCACCAAAGGTGATATCGTCATCACCCCCGGTCAGCGTCTCTCCGTGTTGGAGCAGGATCATTTCAAATACGACGAGAATGTGGTTATGGATACCGTTATCATGGGTAACGCGCGTCTCTTCCAGATCATGAAGGAAAAGGATGCCATCTATGCCAAGGAAGATTTCAGTGATGAGGACGGCATCCGTGCCAGCGAACTGGAAGCAGAATTCGCTGAGATGGACGGTTGGGAAGCAGAATCCAATGCCGCCATGCTGTTAAACGGTCTGGGCATCGGCACCGAGTTCCACTACTCTCTCATGAAAGATTTAGACGGCAGTCTGAAGGTGAAGGTCCTGTTAGCCAAAGCACTGTTCGGTAACCCCGACATTCTACTGCTCGACGAGCCTACCAACCATCTGGATCTGGATGCAATCGCATGGCTGGAGGATTTCCTGATCGATTTTGAGAATACCGTTATCGTGGTATCCCATGACCGTTATTTTCTGAACAAGGTATGTACCCAGATCGCCGACATCGACTACGGCAAGATCCAGCTGTATGCCGGTAACTATGACTTCTGGTATGAATCCAGCCAGCTGCTGGTGAAGCAGATGAAAGAAGCCAATAAGAAAAAGGAAGAAAAGATCAAGGAATTACAGGAGTTCATCTCCCGTTTCTCCGCAAATGCTTCCAAATCCAAGCAGGCTACTTCCAGAAAACGTGCCCTGGAAAAAATTGAGTTGGATGACATTAAGCCCTCCAGCAGAAAATATCCCTATATCGACTTCCGCCCCGAGCGTGAGATCGGTAACGAAGTACTGGCTGTGGAGCATCTGTCCAAGACCATCAACGGAGAAAAGGTGTTAGATGACATCTCCTTTACTCTGGGTCGTGAAGACAAGGTGGCTTTCGTAGGAAGCTGCGAACTGGCGAAGACCACTCTGTTCCAGATCCTTGCCGGAGAGATCGAGCCGGACGAGGGAACCTACAAGTGGGGTGTTACCACTTCCCAGTCCTACTTCCCGAAGGATAATACCGCAGAGTTCGACAATGATATGACCATCGCCGACTGGCTGACCGGTTACTCTCCCGTAAAGGATGCCACTTATGTCCGTGGTTTCCTGGGACGTATGCTGTTTGCCGGCGAAGACGGTGTGAAGAAAGTCCGCATCCTCTCCGGTGGTGAGAAGGTTCGCTGCCTGCTGTCCAAGATGATGATCAGCGGCGCCAACTGTCTGATCCTGGATGAGCCCACTAACCATCTGGACATGGAGTCCATCACCGCGCTGAACAACGGTCTGATCAAGTTCCCCGGTGTGGCACTGTTCTCCTGTCATGACCACCAGTTCGTACAGACCACTGCCAACCGTATCATCGAGATTCTGCCGAATGGCAGCCTGGTAGACAAGATCACTACCTACGATGAGTACCTGGCAAGCGATGAAATGGCAAGAAAACGAACCGTATTCACCGCACAGACCGAAGACGACGAGAACTAAGACGAATAAAATGGATGCCGGAATTTCCGACATCCATTTTTTGAAAGGAGCTTTTGTATGGTTGATTTACATGTGCATTCCACCTGCTCCGACGGTACTTACACCCCGGAGGAATTAGTCGATTACGCGATGGAAAGGGGTCTGCGTGCCTTCGCCCTCACGGATCATGATACCGTAAACGGACTGGACCGGGCGATCCGGTATGCTGAAGAACTGCGGCAGGTACAGGCGGCATCCCCGTCTGATGCACCCGTACCCCAGGTGCCTGAGATCATTCCCGGTATTGAACTGTCTACGGAATATCAGGGCAAAGATATCCACATGGTTGGCCTTTTCATTGATTACCGCCAGCCGGAGTTTGCTCATTATTTAGAAGATTTCATTCGTTCCCGCGAGAACCGCAATGAAAAAATGTGTGCGCTTCTAAGAGAGCATGGCATTGACATTACTTACGAGGCACTTCTGGCGGAATTCCCCGGTGCGGTTATCACCAGGGCTCATTTTGCAAGATATCTCCTCTCCCACGGCTATATCCAGAGCATGAAGGAAGCATTTGACCGCTACGTAGGCGATCACTGTCCCTGCTTTGTTCCGAGGGAAAAGGTGACACCCGCTCAGGCTGTGGAACTGATCCTGGGGGCCGGCGGCGTACCGGTGCTGGCACATCCGATCCTCTATCACATGAGCGATGATCGTCTGGATACTCTCGTAGCAGAATTGAAAAAGATCGGCCTCGTGGGCATCGAAGCCATTTACAGCACCTACACTACCGCCGAGGAACGCCAGATCCGCGGACTTGCCGCCAAATATAATCTGAAGATCAGCGGCGGCTCCGACTTCCACGGCGCCAACAAGCCCAAGATCGACCTCGGAACCGGCTGGGGGAAGCTGTATGTACCGGATGAAGTATTAGAAAATCTACGCCCAGAAAAGAAATAAATTGAAAGTTAGTGAAATACCACCCGGATGACTTTGTTGTCTTCCTGGGTGGTATTTTTGTTTTGATGTTCCGATCTTTACTGCCTAAAATCCATTTTGTGCTTTATAAGCAGTAAATTTAATGCGATTTTCTTTTACAGCGACTGGTATTTACTGCCGGAATGGAAGCGTCCTATCCGAAGCAGTAATTTTTAGAACGTTTTCATGGATTCTTCGATAAAAATACCGCTTGGGTTTCTAAAATCACTTTCCGGGCAGTAATATGTTTGTCCTACAACAGAGAGTTAGCGAAACAGCCGCGTAGCGTTCTTTCTATTGCTTTGGTGAAAATCGCATCAAAATAGCAAAATCCGTACAAAAAAACTTCTAAATCAGGAATTTTTGTACGGAATTTCTTCATTTTGCACGCTCAGCGAAAATAACAGCTTTTTACATGGCAAAATCTCCTGTTTTTGTATTTTTTTAGCAGAAAATGGTGTTTTTAATACAAACAGATCTCCCCGGGTGGCAGATGGCATCTGCAATGAGCCACGCTATTCATAAGATTGCCAGCAAAAGACGCTTCTAATCTTATTTCATATCGCGGCGTTCGCCGCATCACGGCAAAAATAAAAACCGTGATTTGTGAGCAAGCTCCCAATCACGGTTCTTATTTTGCCTATGCGCGGCTCATTGCTAGCGTAACTTTCAATTTAGTTACCGCATTCTACACTGATCTTATTGAAGATTCCCATAATCTCTTCCGTGTTAATGCTCTTCTTCTCTTCGCCAGCCTTATCCAGGATTGCTTTTCCTTCATGCATCATGATCAGACGGTTGCCGTACTCCACAGCATAGCGGAGGTTATGAGTGACCATAATGGTGGTCACTTTCTTCTCTTTCACGACCTGGTCGGTGAGTTCCATGATGATCTCCGCAGTCTTAGGATCCAACGCTGCGGTATGCTCATCCAAGATCAGAAAATCAATCGGTGTCATAGTCGCCATGAGCAGTGCCAGCGCCTGTCTCTGTCCTCCAGAGAGGGAACCGACCTGCACGCCCATCTTATCCTCCAGACCTAAATTCAGAGGTCGTAACATCTCACGATAAGTTTCCAGTTTTGCTTTATTTACACCACGTCCCAGATTATACGGCTTGCCCTTATTCTCCGCAATGGACATGTTCTCCAGGATCGTCATGCTGGGGCAGGTTCCCTTGGAGGGATCCTGATAGACTCTGCCGATCCGGCGCTGACGGATATAATCCTTCTGTTTTGTAATATCTTCTCCGTTGATCAGGATCTTGCCGCTATCCACCGCAATGCTTCCGCAGATGATATTCAGCATGGAAGTCTTACCGGAACCATTACTTCCTACGACAGATACGAATTCTCCGTCCTTTACCGTAAGATTGAAATCCTTGAACAGACACAGCTCGTTGACCGAACCGGGATTGTAATTTTTATTGATATTGATAAGCTCTAGCATGCTTTCACCTTCTTTCTGTCCATGCTGATCACGAGAATGATCAGGAACAGGACTGCTGTGATCAGCTTGATGGCGTTGGGGCTGATGCCTGCGAACATGGCAACTGCCACACATGCCTTATACAAAATGGATCCTACCACTACGCTGCTGGTCACACGGAAGAATGTTACCTTCTTGAACAGGCTGGTGCCGATGATCACACTGGCAAGACCAATAACTACCGCACCGGTTCCGATAGAGATCTCAAAGCTTCTCTGCTGCTGTGCATAGATGCAGCCGCTTAAGGATACCAGACCGTTGGCAATAGACAGACCCACGATCTTCACCAGTCCTTTGTCCACGCCGAGGCTGGTAACGATGGTATCATTGTCACCTACGGCACGAAGTAAAAATCCGGACTTGGTGCTCATGTACCAGTCTAACAGATATTTTGCTACCATGGTGATCAGGAAAATAATGATCACATTTTTGAAATTTACCAAAAAGCCCGGGGTAATACTATTCACAAAGCTGTTGTTGAAAATATTTTCCTTATCAAAAATAGCTACATAGCCGGAGCCTGCCACCCACAGATTGATGGTATACAGACCGGTCATCATGATGATACCGGAGAGCAGGTCTCTGACTTTTAATTTCACATGGATCAGTCCGGTACAGATTCCCACCAGTGCTCCGCCGAGGAACGCAATGGGAAGAGTGAGGATCGCCGGTACGCCGAAGCCGTTGATCAGACGCACAGTGATGGCAGCCCCAAAGGGGAAGCTGCCATCGACCGTGAGATCCGGGAAATCCAGTATTTTATAGGTAATGTAAACACCCAGTGCCAGGATGCCGTAAATCATTCCTTGTTCCAGTACGCTTAATAATAGTGCCATAAAAACCTCCTATTGTACCACGATCTCATCAAAGGACTGGTAAGCATCAGTCTTGTAGTTCTCAGGTAATTCCAGACCGATCTTCTCTGCTGCTGCGAAGTTCACATACAGGCTGGGCTCGGAGATCACTTCGAAGTTCAATTCAGAAGCCTTTGCCTCTCCCTTCAGGACTTTCGCTGCCATCTTACCGGTCTGCTTGCCAAGCTCGATATATTCCAGACCCATGGATGCCACGCAGCCTGCCTTAACCTGCTCTACCTCAGAACCGAATACCGGGATGCCTGCTTTATTAGCCTCATCCAGTACGGTCTGCAATGCACTTACTACGGTATTGTCGGTCAGGTTGGTAATGCAGTCTACCTTGGATGCGACATCCGCTGCTGCCAGAGCCACCTCAGACATTGCGGTAACACCGCTGTCCACGATCTCAAATCCGTAGTTGCCTGCCAGAGCCTTGTACTCTGCGATGGTGCTGATGGAGTTTGCTTCGCTGGTAGTGTAGATGATACCAATGGTCTTCGCTTCGGGAAGTACCTCACGGATCATTTTTAACTGTGCATCTACTGCTAACGCATCGGAAGTACCGGTGATGTTGCCTACGGGAGTACCGTCTTCATTGGCAAGACCTGCTTCCACAGGATCGGATACTGCGGTGTAGATCACGGGAATATCTGTATTCATTGTAGCATTATATGCTGCCATGGCGCAAGGAGTTGCAATGGCACAGATCATATCTACTTTCTTACTTACGAAATTGCTGGCTGTCATGGCGGAGGTTCCGTTGTCTGCCTGTGCATTGACATATTCGATCGTCAGGTTCTCACCCTCTACGATGCCTTCTTCGGCAAGTCCCTGTAAAAATCCTTCACGACAGTTATCCAAGGATCCGTGTACGGCGTACTGCATAATACCGATAGTGTAGTTATCCTTGCTTCCAGTGCTGCCACATCCGGTGAGGGCACCCATTGCCATAACTGCGGTTAATACTGCTGCTAAAATTCTCTTCTTCATAATCTTATTCCTCTCTTTCTGCGTATCCACGCAATTGAAATTAGTTTGCTCATAAGATTACTGAACCCCGAATAAAAAAGAAAACCGCCCCAAATGTATATTCCTATACATTTGAGACGGTAATAAGCTCCTGCTCATCATCGTGGTGCCACTCAATTTGACAATTCCTTACGAATTATGTCCACTTTTCTCTGGATACTATCATATCCATCGGCTTGATAACGGGTCCGAATCCCGCTGACGCCTAAAACTGATCTGTTCTCGGGCCAGCCTCGGAAGTCCATTCGGCGAAAGTTCCTTTACCGTGATCCCACCACCCACGGCTCTCTGTAAAATTCCCTAAGGCTTACTACTCTTCCTCACAGGTTTGGTAAACTTATGAATGTTGTTTATGTGTCTAAGAATAATCTTTCTTTTCCGTTTTGTCAATACTATTTTTAGAAAATTTATAATTATTCAGAGTCAGATTAATTTTCTCAGAGTTTCGTCGAGTGCTCGTATTCGTAAAAACAGTTTACACCGTCTCCGGTAGCGTGATCACCACCTTGAACAGGTCACCGTCCGTAACGATCTCCATATCGCCCTTCTGCAGCTCCGTCAGGCTCTTGGCAATGGACAGTCCCAGTCCGTTGCCCTCCATATGGCGGGATCTGTCCCCTCTGGTGAACCGCTCTTCCAGCTCCTCCGGTGACATCTCCAGCGGGTAGGCCGACATGTTCCGGAAAATGATGTTCGCATTCTGTCCGTCATGCTCTACATTCAGATAGACACGGCTTCCTGCCTGGGCATATTTGTAAATATTGTTTAACAGATTGTCGAACACCCTCCACAGATGTCTGCCATCCGCCATGACCTTCACGGTCTCCTCCGGCTGTTTTACGATGGTCTCCAGCTTTTTTTCAGAAAAGCGCTGCTCGTATTCCCCCACCGCCTGTGACAACAATACCGACACATCGCAGACCTCCGGATGGACCTCCAGATTGCCGGTGGTAGCTTTGGATGCCTCCAACAGATCATCCAGTAGCTTTTTCAACTTCTGGGACTGACGCAGCAGGACCTCGGCATACTCCGATATATGCTGTTCTCTCTCCTGTGCAGTCTCTGTACCGGCACCGTCTCCGGTATCCTTCACATCACCGGACACTTCTTTTCCGATGAGATCCGCATAATTGATAATGGAAGTCAGCGGGGTCTTTATGTCATGGGACACATTCGTGATCAGCTCCGTCTTCAGATGTTCACTCTTCATCCTCTGCTCCACGGCTGCGGAAATTCCCTCGCCGATGCGGTTCAGATTCTCTCCGTGCTCCTTGAAGGACAATACCATATGGGAGGTATCCAGCTTATAATTCAGATCTCCGTCCGCCAATGCTTCACTGCCCTCCTGCAGTTCTTTGCACATCAATGCCACAAAAGTAATCGCACCGCACAGAATAAATTTCTCTATGGCCCAGAAAAAGAGTAATACATCTGTATCATTATAAAACAGTATTAAACCGAAAAACTCTACCACGCAGACTGCAAGGCACAAAAGTGCTGTTCTCCATACCATAGGAATCCCACGGATCAATTTCACAATACCGCGGAAAACTCTCTTGCAGAATCTTCCGAAGAACCGGAACACTCTATACAGGATCGTATTCTGCCACCATTTTCCCATTTTCAGGCGGATGGCCAGCTCCATGAAATACAGGGTGCACCATATCACCTCTGCGGCAAACAGTACCACCAGCACGATCAGATTGATCATGCTTGGGTTCATACCGATCCATCCAAAAGCCAGGTACAGACCGGTAAAAGCTCCAATGGCAACGACCACTGTATACACATCCAGGTGGATCTCATGGATCGCACTGGGGGTAATACCCTCCCTGCCATTCTTATGTCCGGCACTGCACAACAGGAAGATAAAGCATAATAATGCCAGTATCGTTCCCGCACAGCATACCACGGGGATCACATTTCGGTTATCATAAAACTGTTCTGCCTGATGATAGATCAGGGCATATTCGTCTTCCTTCGGCAGGCTGGGATTCACTGTCAGGGTAACCACAATACGCAGGTCGCGTTCTGCTAATGTTTTCTCTGCATCCTCCGCCTGCAGCCGTTCTGTCCATTCTGTCTCACTTAAGGCATCCTTGATCATCCATTTTGCATATCGTTCCGCCCGCTCAACCGGCACATAAATCTCTCCACCTAAGGATACGCTGTCCCCCAGATCCAGATATTTCTCCAGATTGCCGGAGGAAAGGGCTTCCTGCTCCGCTGCCGTTATGCTTTCCACATCAGACCCGGTATCAATAGATGGCGCAAGTTCCATGATATCAGAGCTTTCAGAGCTTCCATAACTTTCATAGCCATCAGAGGCAGATGCATCTTCCGTGTTGATATAGGTGTTATCCTTACTATGCCACACCTGGGACTCCAGCCGGTAGGTCAGATCATTTGTCTTGTCTACAAAGTCCTCGTTCTTCCATTCTCCCAGGAATTCATCCGTATCCAGATCGTAGCACTCCACCTTCGCCCAGATGTTCCTCTGTCTGCAATAGGCTTCCATGGTCTGCCAGCTCTCATTCTCATACCAGTCGCGTATCTGATACAGATCCTGGTTGACCTGCCGATACAACAGCTGATCATGGATAAACATCGTTTTACCGGAGGAATACGCTTCACTGTCTGCAAGCATACAGGTACCATAGAGTCCCAACACCCCCACAATTGCGGCAGCGATCATCAGAACAAATGCCACGACCTTGACCAGTGTGCTGCCCAACAGACTGTTTCCCTGTGCCGGCGCATTCTTTTTTTTCTCGGCTTTTTCTCTTTTTTTCCGTTCGCTTTTATTCTCTGACAACGCTGGTTCTACCGTCGTACTCACTGTATTTTCCACCGGATTATCCACTCTGTCCTGTTCTGTGTTCCTGCTATTTTCTTCCTTATTATCCATGCTCCTGTCTCCTTATTTCCCAGAGCAGCTCCGCTGTCCTGCCTGCTTTTATCCCTGTTTCTCGCACTTGTAACCCTGTCCCCAGACCACCTTCAGATATCTGGGTTCCGCCGGGTTGATCTCTAACTTTTCCCTCAAATGCCGGATATGCACTGCCACGGTATTCTCGCTGCCAAGCGGCAGATCATTCCAGATCCTAGAATAAATCTCTCTCGGAGAAAATACCTGCCCCGGATTCTGCATCAACAGCTTTAAAATATCATATTCCGTAGGCGTCAGTGCTACCGGTTCACCGTCCAGCGTCACCCGTTTCTCCTTGTCATCCAGTTCAATACCTCCGACTCTGATCACATCCGGCCGCACACTTCCGCCACCCAGCTGCATATAACGCCGCAGCTGTGATTTCACCCTGGCAGATACCTCGATGGGATTAAACGGCTTCGTGATATAGTCATCCGCTCCTACCGTAAGTCCCAGCACCTTGTCTGAATCCTCACCCTTGGCTGTCAGCAGGATCACCGGCACGTTACTCTTCTCCCGGATCTTTAACATCGCCTGTATGCCGTCCAGCTTCGGCATCATAATGTCCATCAGTACCAGGTGCACCTCTTTCGTCTCTACCACATGCACGGCTTCCTCCCCGTCGAAAGCTTCTAAAAAATAGTAATTGCTGTCATTCAAGTATATCTTTAACGCGTTTACGATATCCTTCTCATCATCACAGATCAATATATTGTACATACTCTCCCTCATTTCTGTGCCGGTGGATGCAGCCCGGACACTTCATGCGCAAGGAGCTTTCCCTTACGCTGCCAGAACATCTGCTTTGTCCACAGATGTCCCGCTGATGAATTTATTGTAACAGATTAACGATTAATAAAAAACAGGAAAAACCTTTAAGATTTGTTTAAGGCTGGCAGTTGCAGAATGTATTTTACAACAGAAAAGCCGGTCACTTTCGGTGCAGAAAGTGATCGGCTCCAGACTTCGTTGTTACGTATTCTGTATTATTCTGTATTAGTTTTTCTTGTTGGAATGCTGTTTTAATTCTTCCAGGGCTTCCTTGAATTTCTCAGAACTCATGGTAGGGTTAGAACGGATCATGTCACGCTGGAAAAAATCTCGTAAGCTGCTGACATTCTCTCTGTCTGCCACGCTTCTGGTGTACTTCTGCCGCAACTCGGCGACCTCGTTCTTCACGCTTTCCAGATACTGGTTGGGAGATTTCTGTGCGGAAGTGCGGAAGCCCTCCAGCTTGCCCTCAATGTTGGACTTCAGGTCCTCCACTCTGGTGGTAATACTTGCAGTAAAGTCTTCCTTCTTCTGTGCCAGACTATCGCTGAAGCCTTCCTTACGATTCTCCAGATCCTCACTGGTCACAGCAATGATGACATCCAGTCTCTTTTGGATACGAAGCATATCTTCCTTGGCCTTCTCCATCTTCTCCAGTACGTCCCGCAGATCCAGGGCTGCCTTGAAGGACAACGCGAAATCCGCACCGATCAGCGCCGTCAGCAGCAGTGTCACCGAAGTGAGGATACTGTCCGGAATGGACAATACCAGATGTTCAATGGGCTTATGGATAAACTCCGTCATCAGGATCGTCAGACCACCCCATGCCAGCGAGGACCCCAGGCAGATATGTCCCTGGAAATTGAACTTATTCTTGGAATAGTCCCAGTATCTGACTTTAAATAATGCCTCCATGGTCACGCCTGTGACATACTCCAGCACCGTGGCCCCGATACATCCGGCGATGTAGACCAGCACCAGATTATCCTTGAACGGCATGGACACGACTAGCATCATGATGGCGCCGCTGCCGTACAGCGGCAGGAACGGTCCGCGCATGAACCCCCTATTAACTAATTTCCTGCTCTTTATGGATACATATGTGGATTCAAAACACCAACCGAAAAAGCAGTAAAAATAAAAGAAAAATAACCATTGAATCGCAGTATAATGATACACTGTTTAACCTCCTTTTGTTCTTCGGTTTTCCTTACAAGCAAGGTAACTATCCTCTCATGACCGAACCGCTACGGAAATACTTCCCTACGGATATACCTCCGCCTCTATGGCAAGCTTCCCCTTCCTCGTGGCATGGGGTTCACCACTTATACGGAATTTACCGTAGCCTCTGGCATTTACCACATCCCCCGCCTCCAGGGACTTGGAATTATTTTCACACAGCCTGCCGTTTACATATACCTTTCCCGCCCGGAACAACTCCAGGCAGTCACTTCTGGATTTATTATATACCTTGGAAATGACAGCATCGACACGTGGACTTGCCACCTGAATGACCTGACGCACCGGTTCTTCCTGCGGTACTTCTGCCGCCGCATCCACCACCTCACACCTCACGTGGGTGTGGCGGATCTGCTCCAGATTATCACAAATAAATTCCGCAATGGTATCCTGACAGAACAAAAAAGCTTCGCCCTCTCCCGGCAGAATATCGCCGATGGTGCTGCGTTCAATACCAAGATTCATCAGTGCCCCCAGATAATCCCTGTGGGACAGCTTGTCTGCAAATTTCGCGGATAGAGGTCTGATCCGGATACAGCAGATAGGAAAGGGCTGTTCATAGCCCAGCTCCGCCTCACTGCCGAAGCGAAGGATCTTCCGCTCTGCCTCTTCCCTGCCGCCGTATAAGGTGATCCCTGCGAACTTCACTTCCCGTTCCACCTGCCACAGGGCATCCTGCTCCGCCAGTCCTAAGAATCCGGTAAAAGTGTACTGGTTCTGGTTGTAGGATTTATCTGCCAGTTCACGGATCCGGTTTTTGAGCTGTTGTATTTCTTTTTCATTTTCCACGGACATTCCCGTACACCCTTCCTACTATTCTTACTTTGCTTTTGCAAATGTTACCCTGTTCACATTATCCCAGTGCCACATCCAACATCATCATCAATGCAAAACCAATCGCAAAGGCAATGGTTCCCAGGTTGGAATGCTCTCCCTCACTGGCTTCCGGAATGAGCTCCTCCACGACCACATAGATCATGGCACCTGCGGCAAATGCCAGCATATACGGAAGAATCGGTGTCACAATGCTTGCCAGTGCAATGGCAAGTATTGCGCCCACCGGTTCCACCGCTCCGGACAGCACGCCCAGTGCGAAGGATCTGCTCCGCTTGTTACCCTCACTGCGAAGGGGCAGGGAGATAATAGCTCCCTCCGGGAAATTCTGAATGGCAATACCGATAGCCAGCGTCAGGGCGCCTGCCATGGTAACCGTTCCGTCACCACTCAGCACGCCGGCAAAAATAGCACCACAAGCCGCACCCTCGGGGAAATTATGAATGGTCACGGCTAACATCAGCATAGCCGTACGGTTCAGGCTGCTCTTATGTCCCTCCGGAGCCTCACTGCCCACATGCAGATGGGGCACCAGACTATCGATGAACAACAAAAAAACAATACCGATCAAAAAGCCGGTCATTGCGGGAAGAAATGCAAGCTTTCCCATCTCTTCACACATATCCATGGCAGGTATCAGTAAAGACCACACCGAAGCTGCCACCATGACACCGGCAGCAAATCCGGTAAATATTCTCTGAATGTTGCCGCTAATCTGTTTTTTCAGGAAAAAGACGCAGGCTGCCCCTGCAGTCGTCCCCAAAAAAGGAATCAGAAGACCGGCTACTATGCTCATACTCATGAAATACTCTCCTTTCTCATAGTATCTTATGTAACTTTTGCATTTTTCGTATCTTGTCTGTCACGATAAGCTTTCTACATGCTCTGCCTTACCCCCCGGCATCTAAAAACCGGCCAGATCATTCCCCATAACAGCATACATCAGGAAATTCACACCACACACCAGATGGTAGAAAAATACCGCGATCTCTCCGATCACGAAGATCACTTTCCAGCTCTTCCACCATTCCCGGATATTTTTCACCATAACGATCAGTGTCATCAGGAATACGAAAAACATACCGTGCATATATCCCCAGGAAAAGTTCGCATGCATCATGCGGAAGCCCTTTTCATAGAAGACTAAGAACATCAAGGTTGATGCAAGATAATTTAACCACGCAAACCAGTAATACCTGTTCTGCTTTATACTTTTCAGATCAAACAGCAGATTCAGGAAAAGGACACCAATAGGCAATGCCATACCCATAACAATACTCAACGGGATACTTTTGGAATAATTACTCCATACTTTGGCAAAGCCGATGGCGATCCCGGTCTCCTCCCCCATGGCATTCGTCCCGGTAAAGATTCCGGAGAACTGATACAGCAGGGCTATCCCCGTAGGTATCATGGTCACACATAGACAGAACGCATTGCGAAAGCTTTTTCCGCGGCTTGCGATCAGCTGCACCAGCAGGATCAGACCGATCAGAGGCACCACCACCATAGTGAAGCTCGGTTTGGTCATGGTCGTCAGCAAGAGGCTGACTGCAAACAGCGTACAGTTCTTCCACTGAAAATCCCTCTGATATTCCGATAATACCTTTACCGTCTCAAAAAAGCAGATAATCGCAAAGGGTCTGGTTGCCAGGTAAGTGGCATTCCAGAAAGGATTCGGTGTATAAATGCCCATGCAGCGGTATGCATAATCAAAGCCGAAAAATGCCGTATTTTTGGGCGAATACAGATTCGACAGCAGAAACAGAGCAAACACAAGCAGTGTCACCACAATGTCGGTCATGACCTGCTTTTTATGTGACAAAGTTTCATAATGACTGTTTTTACGGATCTCACGGTTCATATAGTACTTCGTGATGATCACTGCTGCCAGGTTAAAAAGCGCCGTGGTGACCGCCATTGCAGCCTTCGCTCCGATCAGCCATGCGGAAAGTCTGGCAGTCCAGAACAGGATCGGATAGGGGAATTCATAATTCCCCGCAATGCCTGCCACCTTATTCACATAGTCCGGCATATCCGACTGGAATCCCGGCACCTGATAGCATTCCATCCAGAACAGATATAACATGACCCCGGTATACAAAAACAGCAGGAAAAGAAATGTCACTTTTCCTGCTGTTGTCTCCCGCAGGTCGCTCTTTATGGGATTCTTTTTCATAGAGCTGATCCTTTCTAATTAAAACTGATCACGGGATCCTTGGGAGCCTTTGCCTTCTCCACGCTGATGGCATGAAGTACGGGACCCTCTCCCTTATAGTCTGCAAAGTATTCTTTAGCAACCTTTGCTGTCACCTTGACCCATTCCTTCTGCTTCAGGTCTTTCGTGCCTGCATACTCGCAGGCATAACCTAAGAATGCCATATCCTCGGCACAACAGGTCATTGCCATGCGTCCCGGTACGAAATAACCGTCGGGATATTCCTCGGGCTTTAATACCATGGCAAGGAACTGGATATTTTTACCCACGTAACGCTCCAGGTGATCCATGGAATCCAGATACCAGATGCCGTAGCCCTGGTTGTCCAGTACGATGGGATCCTGGCTCAGATCATAGGGCAGATCCTCCTCGAAGATCTCGTCGATCTCACCGTTAGAGTCCTCGAAGATCACATCTGCGGCAGGATTGACTGCCTTGATGTTACGCTTGTATACATTCAGATCCTGGATGCCGTCGCAACGGTTGAAAATGATCATCTCAGACTTACGGATCATCTCAGCCAGCAACGACTTCATGTTGGTATAGTACATGGGGAAGGTGGAGCCGTCGATGGTCGTGATCTGCTGTTCCACTTTCCAGTACCAGGGAAGCTTCATATTCTTGAAGTTCCACATGCCGTTATACTCAATAATGATACGGGCGGGCTTATACTGCTTCTCCAGTTCGATCAGATGATTCGGATTGAACTCCTCTTCCTCTTCGATCATTACCACATCCGTACGGCTTTTTTTAAGAAGTGCGGGATCGTACTCATTCTCGCCCTCTTCGCAGAGGATGAGCAGGGTCCTGCCCTTGATCTGGAAATACGGCTGTCCTAATGTAAATGTGATAAATTCTGTCTTACCGCTCTCCAGAAAACCATTTATGATATAGACCGGTTTTGTCATAATTCATACCTTTCTCTATTTATCCTACTGTTCCTGCTGCATACAAAATATGTCCTGCCAACTTACTTGCGGAACAATTCTGCCAGCTTGTCCTCGTCCAGTCTGGAACCGATGACACAGATCTTGCCGGTGACTTCCGGCTTACCGCTTCTGATGTCATGTTCTTCGGGAACATAATCATAATATACCCAGGTTCCGTCGGGAGCAGGTACCATACCCTTAGCACGCAGGATAGCACCGTACTCTCCACTGTCCAGAGCGGTAAGGATCTTCTCGATGTCCTCTGCGCTGTAAGTGTTGGGTGTCTCAATACCCCAGCTGGTGAACACTTCGTCTGCATGATGGTGATGATGGTGGTCATGGTCATGACAACCGCAGGTGCAGTTCTCGTCATGTTCATGATGGTGCTCATGGTCATGGTCGTGATGATGATGTTCGTGGTCATGATCGTGATGATGATGTTCGTGGTCATGATCGTGACCGCAGCACTCGTCCTCATCGTGATCGTCATGGATGTGCTCTAACATTTCCTTCATCATATCTTCCAGCTTGTCAGCACCTTCGATGGTCTTGAGTACTTCCTTGCCGTCCAACTGCGCTAACGGTGTGGTGATGATGGTTGCCTTGTCATTATGCTCACGGATCATCTCCACGCAGGCATTCAGCTTCGCCTGGTCAACCTTATCGGTTCTGCTTAAGATAATGGTCCCGGCATATTCGATCTGGTTGCTGAAGAATTCGCCGAAGTTCTTCATATACATCTTGCACTTGGATGCATCTACCACTGCTACTGCACTATTGATCTCCACATCCAGATCACCTGCCACATTCTCCACAGCCTTCAGGACATCGGACAGCTTGCCGACACCGGAAGGCTCGATCAGGATTCGCTCGGGAGCGTAGGTGCTGATGACTTCCTTCAGGGAAGTACCGAAGTCACCTACCAGAGAACAGCAAATACAACCGGAATTCATCTCCTTGATCTCGATACCGGCTTCTTTTAAAAATCCGCCGTCGATACCGATCTCACCGAATTCATTCTCGATCAGAACGGTCTTGCTGCCGTCCAATGCTTCCTTTAATAACTTTTTGATCAGGGTGGTCTTGCCGGCACCCAGGAAACCGGATACTACATCTATTTTCGTCATTGTATTTTCCTCCAATCTGGGTTTAAAACCCATCTTTTTTATTTTCTATCATATTTCACGGATTGTCAAGTCCTGCCCGCTCGCTCTCAATGATACTGTAAGGAACCACAGCCACTTTTCCTTCTTCATCCGCGCCGCACAGGATCCCTAAGAATACTCCGTCCTCCGTGAAGGCACCTCCGCCCGACATTCCGGGCTCCGGCAGTCCCTGCAGGAGAAGCATATACTGTTCGAAGTCTTCCACATAGATCCAGGGATTTACTACAAACGCATAAATCGGTTTGGTATTGTCCCCGCCGTACATCCATACATCCTCATAGACCTCCAGCTGATCAAAACGTTCTCTGTCGGTAGCAACGGTTGGATACTCTCCATCCGGATCCAGTTCCGTCTTATCTACCCGCAGAAAAGCAAGATCACTGTTTACCGCTATTGCACGCAGTGCAGCCCGGTCCTGTGTATCATCCGGAAAAGTCACCAGGATCTCTCCGGTATTTTGGTCCAGCACATGTCCCGCCGTCAGGATCAGAACAGATTCCTCGTCTGCGTCGTAGATGACCCCGCTTCCATAGAGATCTCCAGCCTGAACTTTTACGATGGATCGCATAATCCGCAGGTCGGTCTCCGTCAGCTCCTGCGGAATCTCGTCCGGCATTTCTATCCCGGAGAGATCCGGCAGGATTTCTTCTGTACCGGAAGGAACTTCCGTATCCGTCACAGTATTCTGTTGTGGTGCTGCGCCGCATCCGGTAAATACCAGAACGCAACACAAAATAATGATTATTTTTCTCATATATCCTTCCTGTAAATAAAAGACGGACCGCATCCCGCAGTCCGCATTTTTCTCGAAAAGTGTAAGCAAAATATAAGCCGAGTTCTGTATATGACGATCATCTATCTAGTACGACTGTCACCAGCCGCATCAAGCGACCTACCTGAAAACAGACCGGGCCGGTCTATTGTTCTCTGTTTGGTCTTGCTTCGGATGGGGTTTACATGGCTCCGTCTGTTACCAGCCGGACGGTAGTCTCTTACACTGCCTTTCCACCCTTACCGGCATAAAGCCGGCGGTATATCTCTGTTGCACTAGCCTTGGAGTCACCTCCACCAGACGTTATCTGGCATCCTGCCCTGTGAAGCCCGGACTTTCCTCACCTGCATAAAGCAGCCGCGATCGTCTATCTTACTTACACCTGTTCGATTATAGCTGTTCTACTATGAAAAAGTCAAGGGGGATTCGTGTAAACTATTCAGAACCACATTCGCAAAACCGCATCTCACGATGCTTACTTTTTGCTCATGTGGTTACTTCGTAGCATCAATTCTGCCGCACAGTCTTACGAATGCAAGCATTCGACGCCTGTCAGGGATGTTTGCGCCGGTAGCCGTGTAAACTATTCAGAACCACATTCGCAAAACCGCATCTCACGATGCTTACTTTTTGCTCATGTGGTTACTTCGTAGCATCAATTCTGCCACACAGTCTTACGAATGCAAGCATTCGACGCCTGTCAGGGATGTTTGCGCCGGTAGCCGTGTAAACTATTCAGAACCACATTCGCAAAACCGCATCTCACGATGCTTACTTTTTGCTCATGTGGTTACTTCGTAGCATCAATTCTGCTGCACAGTCTTACGAATGCAAGCATTCGACGCCTGTGCAGCAGAATTGCGCTACTCTGAATAGTTTACACGTTAAAACAGCTACCTCCCACAAATTCTCTGCACAGAGAATTATTGGGAAGGCTTTCACTGGTCACACCCAGGAAATATTCCAGGAACTTCAGAAGTCTCTTGGCCTCGTAATATTCCGGTTCGCCCTTGTTGATCTGGAACAGCAGCGGCTCTGCGAACTGCTTCAATACCGCCAGTTCATAGATCAATACGGAATTGAACATCGCATCCGCATCCTCCTGAAACGGGAAAATATTCTGCTCCTCGCCCCGGCGGACAGATCCCCACATGTCAATCGTCTGTCGGGCTCCTGCGCCTCTGGTTCTGGCATCCCTTATCATACGACGCAACAGTCTGCCGTCCGTAGTGGGAATCCGGTTATGTTCATCAATATTGATATTGGTCAGGGCGCTGATATATATCTTGTATTTGCTTTCCTCGGGAAGTGCATAGGAGGTCTTCTCATTCAGTCCGTGGATTCCTTCAATGACCAGGATATCATCCTTTCCCAGCTGTTTGAAATTGCCCTTATATTCCCGCTTTCCGGTCTTGAAGTTAAAGGAAGGCAGCTCCACACGCTCACCGGCTAACAATCTGCACATGTCGTCATTGAACTGCTTTACATCAATCGCTTCCAGACATTCGAAATTGTAATCACCGTTCTCATCCCTTGGTGTGAATTCTCTGTTCACGAAATAGTCATCCAGTGCAATGGGGTGCGGTGTTTTCCCCAGGGTCTTCAACTGAATGGATAATCTATGGGAAAAACTGGTCTTACCGGAAGAAGAAGGTCCGGCGATCATGACAAATTTCACACCGCCCCTGTCTACGATGCTTTTGGCGATCTCGCCGATCTTACGCTCCTGCTGCGCTTCCTGTACCAGGATCAGTTCACTCAGCGACCCACGGCAGATCTGATCATTCAGATCACCCACAGTCTCAATACCGATCTCCTTCCCCCATTCCTCAGATTCTTTCAACGTCCGGAATAACAGCTTTCTCTCTTGAAACGGCTTAACATGCGTGGGATCTTTTTTATCCGGCAGCAACAGCATAAATCCATCCTCATACGCTATGACGTCGAACCACTTTACATAGCCGGCATTAGGCAGCATGTAGCCGTAATAATAATCGTAATAACCGTCCATTTCATAAATATTTACGAAGGATCCTCTGCGGTAACGGAACAGCTTTTCCTTATCCTTCATCCCCTCTCTTCGAAACAGTTCCATGGCATTATCCAGGGAATAAGATCTCTTCAGAAAAGGTGTCTTTGCCTCCACCAGCTCCCGCATCCGGTTACGGATCTTTGCAGCATTTTCTTCTGTCGCATTAATCTTCCCTTTGGGAGAGATGTAGGAGCCGTTCCCGATAGCAAACTCTACACGACAATTCTGTACCGTTTCTCTTCCGAACACATCAAATACTGCTTTCAAAAAAAGCATGGTGGCAGAACGGACGTAGGTCTTATTCCCCACGTTGTCTTTCAATGTAAAAAAAGTGATCTCACAATCTCTCGTCAGCTTTTTGAACAGTTCTCTGATCTTGCCGTCTCTTGCTACCAATGCGATCAGATTGTCATACTCCTTCTGGTAATCATTGGCTACATCTTCGTAGGTAGCCCCCTGGGGATATTGTCTCTCTTCACCGTTTATCTTCACTGTGATCATTTTTCTCACCCTGTCCTTTTGTAATCTCCTTTTGCAGGTATTATTGTCTAAATGCAATCCGGTTCCTTACCATTATCGTACCACTCCAGTGCCCGGGTAAGCAGCGCAGTCTCCTCTGCGATCTCCTGCCTGCGCCGCATCGTTTTGGGATTCGCTGCATCTGCTTCCTGCTCCAGCCGCTTCGCGATCTTTCTATGTTCCGCAAGCTGCCATTCTACATAATTCAAAAGCAGCGGACACTTACGGTACAACAGTATCGGACCAAGCTGCCCAGCCAGTCCGGATGCAGCGTCATCCGCTTTCCAAGACTCTCGCACCTGTGCTCTCACCGCATCTTCCGACATCTCGCCCAGCCAGCGCACTTTCATCATAAAATAATATTTTCCTTCTTCGTAGATGATATTCTCATCCATCAGAAGATATCCCTCTTCCATCAGAAATGTCCGAAAATGCGGGATCTCCGACTGGGGCTGTAAGATCAGTTCCCGAAACCCTTTCGCCTGTTCTCTTCCTTCGGTAAGAATCTTCTCCATGAGAGGCCCACCCATGCCGGCGCAGATCATCCCGGCAGCCTCTCCGGTCTTCAGGCTGTGCAGGCCGTCAGAAAGTCTTGTCTCTATCCTGTCCTCCAGTCCGTACTCCCTGATATGCTCTCTGGCATGTTCTAACGGTCCGGACCTTACATCCATGGCGATCACTCTCGGGGAAATGCCCTTCTGCACCAGATAGACAGATACAAAACCATGGTCACACCCCACATCTGTTATCACAGTGCCGGGAGTGACCATGTCTGTTAATGCCTGCATTCGATTAGATAATATGATCTCCGCCATTAATCCAGATAATCCTTCAGCTTGCGGCTGCGGCTGGGATGACGCAGTTTACGCAATGCCTTGGCCTCGATCTGACGAATACGTTCACGGGTAACGTTAAATTCCTTACCTACTTCTTCCAACGTACGTGCGCGTCCGTCATCCAGTCCGAAACGAAGACGCAGTACCTTCTGCTCTCTCTCTGTCAGAGTACCCAGTACTTCCACCAGCTGTTCCTTCAGTAACGTAAACGCTGCCGCATCGGAAGGCACCGGTACATTATCATCCTGGATGAAATCGCCCAGGTGGCTGTCTTCCTCTTCACCGATAGGTGTCTCTAAGGATACCGGCTCCTGGCTGATCTTTAAGATCTCACGCACTCTGTCTACCGGCATATTCATCTCCGCTGCGATCTCTTCGGGAGTCGGTTCTCTTCCCAGCTCCTGCAACAGCTGTCTGCTCACGCGGATCAGTTTGTTGATCGTCTCCACCATGTGCACGGGAATACGGATGGTTCTCGCCTGATCTGCGATCGCTCTGGTGATTGCCTGACGGATCCACCAGGTTGCATAGGTAGAGAACTTATATCCCTTACGGTAATCGAATTTTTCCACTGCCTTGATCAGCCCCAGGTTACCTTCCTGGATCAGATCCAGGAACAACATTCCACGGCCCACATATCTTTTGGCAATGCTGACCACCAGACGTAAGTTAGCCTCTGCCAGGCGCTTTTTCGCCTCCTGGTCACCCTCTTCCATCCGCTGTGCCAGCTCGATCTCTTCCTCCGCACTTAACAGGGGAACTTTACCGATCTCTTTCAGATACATACGTACGGGATCTTCGATGCTGACACCTTCCGGTACGGACAAGTCGATATTTTCCACATCCACTTCATCCTCATCGGTCAGAATGATCTCCTCATCGTCCACATCATCGTCATCGGTAATACGCAATACATCCACGTTGTTCTGGTCCAGATATTCCAGAACCTTCTCCATCTGTTCCTCTTCCAGAGGCATGTCCGCGAAGAAGTCACTGATTTCCTGATACTCCAGCACATTCTTTTTCTTTTTCGCCATATTCAGGAGTTCTTTTACCTTCTCCGCAAATTTTGCCTGTGTGTTTTCATCCATTTTCGTGGTTCCATCCTTTCATTGCCATTATTTATAGCCATATTTCGTATCTTTTATAACTATTCGAAAGCCTAAATCCCATTATTCCAGGGAAATATGCGTCCTTTGTAATTCTTCCAGGGCTTTTTTCCCTTCTACTGCCTGTTTCACGGCATTGACGTCCGTCCCCAGCTTTGCCATATAGTATTGATAGCTGTTTTTCTTCACTGCCAGCAGAATATCATGGAAAGCTCTCTCCCTCTCCTGGCGGGTGGACAGCTCGGGGAGCGTGGTATGGAACAGCTCCGCAGCCTCCCTCTGTTCTTCCTCATCTTCAAACATACTGATGATTCCTGCAGGCTGGAACTGATCTCTGTCCAGTTCATCGAATAGCCTCTCCGCTACTTTCCGGTACAGTTCCTCGGTGAAATCCTCCGGGGAAATATATTTCCTTACGATCCGGTACAGGGACGGATCATCGCTGATCCAGGTGATCAGAAGTCGTTGGGACCTGCGCCCATTCTCGGCGGGATCCTTTTTCTGTACACCGCTTCTCGGTCGTTCCAAAGGTCTTGCCAGTCCCGTCTGCGACGCAATCCCGACTACCATTTTGCGCAGATCGTCCGGACGGATCATGTATTTTTCCGCAATTGCCTGCAGATAATTTTCTCTTTCCAGATCTTCCGAGAATTCACACAGCTTCTGTGCAATCTCCCGGTGGAACTTTGTCCTCTGCTCCGGATCGCTCTGATCGTACTGTTCGCTTAAGATACGGATCTCAAAATAAAAGCTGTTCTCCGCCTGATCGATCCGTTCCTGAAAAGCTTCTTTTCCGAGATTCTTGATGAATTCATCCGGGTCTTTATACGGTCGCATATTGATGACCTTGCCGGTAAGTCCGGCCTCTCTCAGGATCCCGATCCCCCGCAGTGCTGCTTTCGTTCCGGCACCGTCGCTATCGTATGCGAGGAGAATATTCTCCGCATAGCGGTGCAGGAGATTCGCCTGCTCTACCGTAAATGCCGTTCCCAGAGATGCCACCGCCTGTGTGAATCCTGCCTGGTGCATGGCAATGACATCCATATATCCCTCGCACAGGATAATGTTGCCCGTCCTGGCGGTCCTTGCGAAATTCAGTCCGTAGAGGTTACGTCTCTTATCGAAGATCATGGTCTCCGGGGAATTCAGGTACTTCGGTTCGCCGTCTCCCATGACCCTGCCTCCGAAGCCGATCACCCGGTGGTTAATATCCTGTATTGGGAACATCACCCGGTTCCAAAACTGACTTCTGAGTCCTCTCTGTTCCGAGAACATCGCAAGTCCGGAATCTTTGATCTCTTCATCGGTAAAGCCTTTTTTACGCAGATACTGGACTACCTGCTCGCCGTTTTTCCCGGCGTAGCCCAGTCCGAAATGATGCATAGTCTCGTCGGTCAGCTTTCGTTCCGTCAGATAACGCATTCCCACTTCTCCGTGAGGACTGCGCAGCATATAATAAAAATATCTGGCTGCCTCCTTATTGACCTCCAGCAGCCGCATCCGCTTGCCGGCCTTTTTCTTCTGTTCCGGTGTCTCTTCCACTTCCGGCAGCTTCACTCCCGCACGATCTGCCAGGATCTTGACTGCCTCCGGAAAAGTATCATTTTCATACTTCATGAGAAATGTATATACATTTCCGCTGGCATGGCATCCGAAGCAGTAATACATCTGCTTATTCGAAGACACCGAAAAAGAAGGTGTTTTCTCGTTATGAAAAGGACAGCAGCCCCAATAGTTGCTTCCCTTTTTTTTCAATGTCACATAACCGGAAATAACATCCACGATATCATTCCTGGCTCTGACTTCTTCTACCAGTTCTTCAGGGTAATACACTCTTTTTACTCCGTTTTGTTGTAATACACTATCGCTGCCAGGATTTCGGTATGTAGATGTCTTCATAGACCGCTATGGCAAAGCGGTCCGTCATGGCTCCCACATAGTCACAGACTACCTTCTCTCTCGGCTCTCCGACAGATAGGAGATTCAGGTATTCCTCCGGCAGATCATCCAGATGTTTCAGGAAATGTTGATATAACGTCTCCATCAGCATCTCCGCCTTTCCCTCTTCACTTTTGGCGATGGGATTTTTATAGACTCTCTCAAACATGAACTGTCGGATCTTCGTCATGGCTTCCGCCACCGGTTCCGACATCAGGATATCATCCTTGTCCATACTGTTGGTTACAATATCATGAATAAAGTGATCCAGTCTCTCAGTGGGGCTGCTGCCGATCACTTCACAAATTTCCTTCGGGACATCTGCCTCCGTGAGAATTCCTCCCCGGATGGCATCATCCATATCATGGTGAATATAGGCGATCTTATCGGAAAGTCTGACGATCTTGCCTTCCAAAGTATGAGGCTTGCCAATGGTCTGATGGTTCCGGATACCGTCACGTACTTCATACGTCAGATTCAGTCCCTTACCGTCCTTTTCCAGAATATCCACGGTGCGGACACTCTGCTCTGCATGCTCGAATCCAAACGGACAGACTCTGTTCAGAGCCCGCTCTCCCGCATGTCCGAACGGTGTATGTCCCAGATCATGCCCCAGTGCAATTGCCTCCACCAGATCCTCGTTCAGCTTCAGAGCCTTTGCTATGGTTCTGGCTGTCTGGGATACCTCCAGTGTATGCGTCAGTCTGGTCCGATAGTGGTCTCCCTCCGGTGTCAGAAACACCTGTGTTTTATCCTTCAGTCTGCGGAATGCCTTGCAGTGGATAATACGGTCTCTGTCCCGTTGAAATACCGGCCGGATATCACACTGTTCCTCAGGCTTCAACCGTCCCTTTGAATTTACACTCAGGGATGCGTACGGACTTAAATAATCCTGTTCCCATTGTTCCAAGCTTTCTCTGATCGTCATAGTTCCTCCTGCCCCTACTTCTAATATTCTGTGCCTGTCCGGAAAATCCTTTTCCCGGGTTCAAAATTTTTAACTAAATTTTGAACCCGGCTATCTGCACACAGAATAAATGAATTCCGCACTTTTATCCATGGCCTCATTGGCCCTTTTGAAGGGTGACATCTGAAAGACATGCCACATCCCGGGGAAACGATCCATATGAGCGGACACGCCGGCCTTGATCAGGTTCTTGTAGAGCCGCAGAGAATCGTCTAATAATATCTCATTCTCTCCAACCTGAATGTAGACGGGCGGGAATCCGCGGAAATCGCCATACAGCGGAGAAATATAAGGATCCGTCAGGTCTCTGTCGGGAGCATAGGCTTTCGTCATGCGGTCGATGTATTCTCTGTCCAGTACAGGATCCACTTCCGCCTTGGTCTGGAACGTCTTGCCTCCGCCGGTGAGATCCGTCCAGGGGGACATCAGTACGATGCCTCTCGGAAGCAGACGCTCCTGCTCCTTTAATTTCAGCACCAGGGACAGTGCCAGATTACCGCCGGCAGAATCTCCTGTAACGATGACGTCTCTCGCTCCGTAGCCCAAAAGCATCAGATAATTCCAGGCCTTCATGGCATCCTGCGTGGCTGCCGGGTAAGGATGCTCCGGAGCCAGCCGGTAGTCAAAGCACAACACATCCATAGAAGTGCCCGATGCCAGCTTGGAGGTCAGAGTTCTGGCATAGATGCTGCTGCCGGTGGAATATCCTCCTCCATGACAATGCAGGATGACATACTTTTTCATATGTGCACGATTCACGCTGACCCATTCCGCATCCATTCCTTCAACATCCACCGGGCGGTATTGAATCTCCTTGCTGTTCCCCAACAGTTCTCCGATATGATCCTGGGATTGTCTGTGCTTTTCCAGATCCGGGTTTTCCACCAGTCCATGTGCCCTGCGGATCAGCTGCATTAGATTCTGATTGTTCTTTTCACTGTTTTTTCCTACCAGTGCCATAAATTCCTCCTGTTAAAAATGAAGCCGTCTGCGTACTGCATTGCGCAGTCTTCTCCGGGACAAAAGTGTCGCGATCGTAATGTCCACGATCACACAGATCGTCAGCACGATCGCCGACCACCGAAGTTCAATGCCAAGTCCCAGGAAGCGGTCGATAAGAATTTCCAGTCCCACACACAATACTGCTACTCCGGAGATCAGGTATAAAGCTCCCGTAAGGAATGACATCGGAAGCTTACGGATACAAAAAGTCACCGCTTCTACCACCGCTATGACAAGCAGCACCACCAGAATGCCCAATCCATAAAACCAGCCACTCTGTCCCGTCAGATAGGTCAGCAGATACAGATACACGATCACCGCCACACCGTCTAACAGAATCGACAGATAAACAGGCTGTCTCGTATAGATGACTACAGGGATCATGATCACCCACAATACCAGGAATACTCCGATCACCGCAAGGGACCATAGACTGCTCCGGAATACAAGTGCGTTCAAAAGTCCGCAGGTCACTGCCGTTGCCAGTACGATCACAGTCAGCAGTACCCCCAGATCTTTTCTTTTTACTACTTCCACCTGACCTTTTTCCTTCGGAAAAGGAGACGGCTGCGTAGACGGTTCCGGTGCTTTCGGATTATAGACCGGAGTATCGCACAGCGGACACTTTGTTGCCGAAGCATCCAGTTCCACACCACAATTCACACAATATGACATAATTGCTTCCTTTCTCTCTGTCAAAGCGATTTATCGATTACTTTCTATTTTTACATGAATGCCATCCTGTACCAGCTTGCGGAAAAACAGCCGCTCTACATCGGTCTCTGCAATACTGCTGGCAAAATTGATCGTCAGAATATCCTCAAAACTGGCAATGGCACAGTTCGTTCTCGTGGAAAAAGGCTGTCCCATATAAATATCAAAGCGTTCAATATATGGCTTCATAGTCTCCGGGACCTTCAGAGCTCCCATGTTGGTCAGGCCTGCCGAAGAATTCTTATCCTGAATCTTGGTATAGAACTGGCGGACCACCAGATCTTTAATAAACAGCGGCACAATACGGATGAAAGGATTCCTCTGGGTCTCCGCGTTCGTAGTGATATCGCCCCGCAGCAGCTTTTCATTCAGATAATAGCGCATGTAGTTATGCACCTGTGTCACAATTTCTTCGAAAGTGTACTCTCCCAGTCTGGGGTCGATCCCCGGGTAGATCATGGTGATAAAATTCCTCAGGGTCCTGGATGGGAAAAAGCGGCGCAGGTTCACCGGCATGGCAATTTTTACCGGTCGGAGCTTCAAATGCCATTCACTCTCCTGCTTCTGCATCAGGGCATAGAGCAGAACCGAATTCAGATATTCGGTAATGGTAGCATTATAGCTTTTCGCTACCTGCATCACCTCCGACACCGACATAATGCCGTCTATAATGTTCAGCGTATAGAAAGGTTCCTTCGTCCCCCTGACACGATAAGTCTTCTCTCCCGGCCTGGGTGGACAGACTTTGGCGTTGGCATATTTCATATAAGCATCTTCCAGCTCTCCCGGGTCCGGGATCCCCAGAATGTCCAATACGAACCCTCCATTTTCAATCTCTGAATGTCCCTTCAGACGCAGATAAGTGGCTGTCAGTGTCTGCAGCACACACATTCCGCCGGTGCCGTCTCCCAGACTGTGATGCGCCTCCAGTGCGATCCGGTTACGATAGTAATAGATTCTTACCAGATACCGGTTATTGCCTTTAAAATGCATGGGCTGGCAGGGGTTCTTTACATCCTCCTGCACAAAAGGGCCTGGTCTGTCATTCGGTTCCAGATATCGCCAGAATACACCCTTCCGAATTGCCGCTTTATACGTCGGAAAACGAGGCATAGTCAGATTCACCGCCCGCTGCAGTATTTCCGGGTCTATATCTTCTTTTAACAGAACAGACAATCGATACACGGAAGAGAAATCTCTCCTCTGCAATGTAGGATATACGATCGCCGACAAGTCCAGTTTGTACCAATCCTTGTGTACCTTCTGTATTTGATCTGTCTTCATTCTGTCTCACCTTCTTAATTCTAGTATAACGGTTTCTAAATAACTACACCATTCACGTAGAATATTTTTCTGAGAGTGCAGGATAAAAAACGTAGGCGTAGCGGGCTACGCTGAGGATTTTTAGCCTGTGCTATCGGGAAAATAGGCAAGTGATATGGGGTAGTTAATTTAAAACTGTTATACTAGATACAGCAAAATTCTATATACAACAAAGGCGGCAACCTTTCGGTCACCGCCATGTGATGCAGAAAGAGGGACTTGAACCCTCATGGTATCACTACCACACGGACCTGAACCGTGCGCGTCTGCCAATTCCGCCATTTCTGCGAACAAGATGTATCTTACAGTATTTGTTTCAAAATGTCAACACTATTTCTCAAATAATTTAAAAAACTTTCGGATATGATCGTAGCCCGAAAAAAAAAAGCGGCGATCTTATGATCACCGCTCATGTGATGCAGAAAGAGGGACTTGAACCCTCATGGTATCACTACCACACGGACCTGAACCGTGCGCGTCTGCCAATTCCGCCATTTCTGCGAACAAGTGTATCTTACAACACTTGTCGGTAAATGTCAATATTATTTTTCAAATAATTTAAAAAATATATAAAATAGCAAATATATTACATATAAGAGCTGAACAGGTTACCTGCATTATAAAGGCCGGTATATCCTGCGCTTCCGGTGTACAGACTGCTTCTGGTGGAAGCATGATCTGCTGCGAAATTGATCATTGAGCTCTGTGCGGATACACGGTAGCCGTAGGAACCATTTCCCTGAAACAGGCTCTTTACCGTAGACATATCCGCTTTCATAAAGGCATCCTTGTCCAGGGATAAGGTGCCGTCATTTTTCATGGTGATACCGATCTTCGCCAGCTGCTTGCTATTGGCAATGGTAGTATTCCCCAGAGATTCCGTGCGGTTGTTCACTGTGGTATCGCTCACATCATCCACAGCAGCCATCACGCTATTGTAATTTGTCACAAAGCTGTTCACCGCACTGTAGATTGCGTCAGTGTCGTACCCCTTGGTAGTACTCTCCACACCATTCTCATCTTTGGTAGTGATATCCTTCTGGGTGAACAGATCCTTTTTACCGGTCGCTAACAATGCATCTGCGGATTCCTTCAGAGCATCTGTCGTGGTCTCTACCTTCGCCAGCGCCTTCTTCGCTGTATCTGTTGCGGTATCTTTCTTCGTAATGGTGGAAGCTGCGGTCTTGCTATCGCCGCTGCCCTTGGCATAGTATGCCTTCATCAGCTTCCCGTAGCTGCCGTTCTTAATACTTGCATAATCTGCCAGCCAGTTGCCGCTTACCGCATTGGATGCAGAGGAACTCAGTCCGGAAAACAGAAAAGAATAATTCGTTTTTGCCTGAATATTAATACTCATCACAGTCACCTCCGTGTTAACTGTTTTGAATCAGCCTTTTGGTCATAAGCTCTTTGCTACTAATTACAGTATACTACTTACATCGGATGATTCCAAGATTTATTAACGCTTTTTTTGATCGGTTTTTGAAAAACATCCCATTAATCCAGTATTTTTTCCAGCATAGTCACCCGATTGAAGGGGAAAGAGAAGTAATAGCCGTCCGCGAAGTCCTCCGTCATGGTGATCACTTCTTTTGCTAACTGTACGCCGGCCTGTTCTCCCTCTTCTCTGGTCATATCCGCACGGTATCTCGCCAGCACTTCGTCCGTCACATCGATGCCAGCCATCTCATTTTTCATAAATGTGGCATTTTTAAGGCTCACAAACGGCATGATGCCACAGAGTATCCTGGCTCCGGTCTCCTCTTTGATCCGGCGCACTCTATCCGCGCTCTCCTTCGTGGATATTGGCTGCGTCAGGAAAAATGTGGCTCCTGCCGCCATTTTCTTCTTCACTCTGCCGATCTCCACTTCCAGATTCCGTCTGCCCTGATTGATGGCACCGCCGTAGCTTACCGGTGCCTGTGCAAACTGCTCTTCGTTCATGTCCGCAAGGATCTGCATGAGACCTACGGAGTCAAAATTGAACACACTCTTTACCGTGGTACGCACCATGGAGGGGATCGGATCACCGGTGATCACAAGGAAATTGTGAATACCATTGATATAAGCTCCTAATAGCTGGGAACGCATAGCGATGGCATTTTTATCACGACAGCAGATATGAGGCATGACACACATACCGGTCTCCCGCGCTACCTTTTCCGCCATGAGAATAGAATCCGCTCTGGTACGTCCCGAGGGAGAATCCGGAAAAGTCAGTACATCTACACCGCTTCTCTGCAACAGATGTGCGGCATCCATCAGCTTTTCATCGTCAATACCCGCAGGGGGTGCCAGTTCGACGGCGATCAGTTTCTTCCTGCCTTCTGCTTCCTTGTTATGGTAAAAAGAGTGATCCTCTGTGCCAGCCTGTTTTTTCTCCGGTTCTGCCTTTTCCTGTGTCTGTGGATACTGGGTAAAGTCCAGCTTTCCCGCAAGATCTGAAATATATTCCGGTGTCGTACCGCAGCAGCCGCCTGCCATATCCACACCAAGAGCTATCATCTGCTGCATTCTGTCTACAAAATATTCTCTGTTATCCCCGGTGAAGATCATGCGTCCGGTGACCATCTGCGGGTAACCGGCATTCGAAAGGGCTGTGAGGAATTTATCTGCGGGCTTATAAAGTGTCTGCAGGATCCGGTACATATGAGAAGGACCCACGCCGCAGTTAAAGCCCACGGCATCAATCTCTTTTATCGCTCCCGCTCTCTGCAACAGCTTTCTGGCACTTAAGCCTGCATTGCTGTAACCGAACTGGTTCACAGAGAATTGTACCGTAATAAATGCCTGTTCCCCGATCATTTTGATCGCAGGCAGGAGCTCTTCCATCTCGGAAAAAGTTTCAAAGACAAAAAAGTCCACGCCTTCTTCCAGAAAAATACGGCAGATCTCTTCGTATTTGCGGCATAAAGTATCCTTCTGTGCCAGCGCATCCCCGGGAATCTGTCCGATATCTCCGGCGATATAGACTTCTTTTGTCTCACCGGTGCGTGCTCTCCACGCAGCCACCGCCTCTCTCGCCAGGCGTACGCCGCTTCGCAGAGTCTCCTCGATCTGTTCTTTGGACCTATCCATGCAGAAGCTGTTGGCTGCGAAGGTGTTGGTACGCAGAATCTGCGCTCCCGCTTCGAGGTACTCCGTATGAATCTCCTTCACCCGTTCCGGGGCTTCCAGATTCGCCAGCTCCGGCAGCTGTTTCGTGTCATATTTTCCTCCGTAATAGGTCCCGAAGGCTCCGTCAAAGAGGAGCTTTTTCTGTTGGATCCTTTCACGGATCTGCTCTTTGGTATGTTTTGTATTGCCCATTATTGTTTCCTTTGTCCTGTTGATTTCGTTCATATTCCTTTAAAAACGAGCAGGTCTGCTCTCGCAAGCCTGCTCGTTATCCAGCATGCCGTAACTATTCAGAACCGCATTCGCAAAACCGCTCTTTCAGAGCTTACTTTTTGCTCATGTGGTTACTTCGCCATATAAATCATGTCAAATGTTCTTACGAATGCAAGCATTTGACGTACATTTGACATGATTTGCATGGCTCTGAATAGTTACAGCATACCATATTATTTTCCGGAAAAACAGTAGCAAATTTAATGATTACATTAACTTGCGGAACAATGCGGTCAGATCCTCTACACTTGCATCCTTGGGGTTACCGGGTGCGCAGGCATCTGCATGTGCGGACTCTGCCAGGAAAGGAAGATCTTCTTCCTTCAGTGCTTCCAGCTTGGAAGGAATACCAACATCCTCAGACAGCTTACGGACAGCATCTACAGCAGCCTTACGGTAGGTAGCCTGATCCATCTGATCTACACCTTCCACACCCATAGCGCGGGCGATCTCACGATACTTTTCACCGGTGCAGTCAGCATTGTATTCCATAACGATAGGAAGCATCATTGCGCAGGCAACACCATGAGGGGTATCATATACGGCACCCAGGGTATGTGCCATGGAATGAGCGATACCGAGTCCTACGTTGGAGAAGCCCATACCGGCAATGTACTGACCCAGAGCCATGCCTTCGCGGCCTTCCTTAGTATTAGCTACCGCGCCTCGCAGGGACTTGGAAATGATCTCGATGGCTTTCAGATGGAACATATCGGTCATCTCCCAGGCTGCCTTGGTGGTGTAACCTTCGATTGCATGGGTCAGTGCATCCATACCGGTGGAAGCGGTCAGACCCTTAGGCATAGAAGACATCATCTCGGGATCTACCACAGCAATGATAGGCATATCATGAGGGTCTACACATACGAACTTACGCTTGCGCTCTACATCGGTGATAACGTAGTTGATGGTAACCTCTGCTGCGGTACCTGCTGTGGTGGGCACTGCGATAATGGGAACGCAGGGCTTCTTGGTAGGTGCTACGCCCTCCAGGCTGCGTACATCTTCGAATTCAGGGTTGGCAATGATGATGCCGATGGCTTTGGAGGTATCCATGGAGGAGCCGCCGCCGATGGCGATGATATAGTCTGCGCCGGATGCCTTGAAAGCAGCCACACCGTTTTTCACATTGTCAATGGTGGGGTTCGCCTTAATATCGGAATAAATTTCATAAGCAAGACCTTCCTTGTCCAGCAGATCGGTTACCTTTCCGGTCACACCGAACTTGATCAGATCCGGATCGGAACATACGAATGCTTTCTGAAAAGCATGAGCCTTTGCTTCGGTTACGATTTCTGCGATTGCTCCGGCACCGTGATAAGATGTCTGGTTGAGCATAATTCTGTTTGCCATGATACATAATCTCCTTTCGACATAAAAACGATCTTATTGATAATTTTATTCTAACTGTAAACATCGCATAAAGAAAGTGACAGTTTGCCTCGACTGTCACTTTTTACAGAAATTTCATATTTTGTCCATTGCTTTTGTTGATTTTTCACAAATGTTTTTGGTCATTTTTCCTCAACGTAATACGCCTAACTGCTGAAATAATTCTGTCACCGGTGCCGGAAATGCACTTACCAACAGCGCCGCCATCTGCTCCGGGGTTTTCTCCTTCGGAGCGAAGATCCATTCCACGGTCATATCAATGGAACCTCTGCAATAGAGCCGCAAGGGGAATAAAATATTCTCTTCGGGCTGTCTGCCGGTCTTACGCCTGATCAGCTGTGTATAAAAATCCAGGATCAGTTCGTAGTCATGTTCCCTCAGGGAATTATGATCGTCCGAGCGGAATGCCCCCGCGAAAAAGACCCTCTCCTTCTGAATAAATTCAAACTTTCTGGTTAAACCTTCGTATACGGTAAGCCCATCCCCCATCTGTGCAAAAGATTCCAGTAAGAGCTTATCAAAATACCAGTTGATCAGGTCGTATTTGTCCTGGAAGTTCCGATAAAAAGTCTGTCTCGTCACACCGCAGGTCTGCACGATCTGTGTCACGGTCATGGCATCGGTGCCGGAAGCCGCCATACACTTTTTTGCTGCTTCCGCCAGGCGGTATTTTGTTTTATCCGCTGAAGTTTCTTTTGTATTCATTTCGTCTCTTATTCCTTTTGGGGCTTTCTGTAATTGAACTTATTATAGCACAAAAGCTCCCCTGAAAAAAGGGAGCTTTCACAAATCATTTTCACTTTAGAATCTCGTCCCAGTTCTGCACTTCGCACAGCATAGGTGCTTCATAGTCTGCATGAAGTAACCGGTAAAAAGGTCCTACCCCCAGAGACTTCATGCCGCCGGCTGCAGCTGCCTCAATTCCCGCTGCTGAGTCTTCCACCACCAGGCATTGTCCGGGAGAAAGTTCCAGTTTACGTGCTGCGACAAGAAACACCTCCGGATCCGGTTTGGACTTTGTCGTATCCAGTCCGCAGCTGATCTTATCCAGATATGGCAGTAATCCGGTCTTCTCCAATATGACCGGTGCATTTTTGCTGGCAGAGCCCACTGCCAGCAGAAGCCCTCTTTCTTTTAATCCTGCCAGTACCTCTTTCACGTTCTTAAGTACCGCCGATTCATCCATATGCTCCAGCAGTTCCAGATAATAATTGTTCTTCCGCTCCGCCAGTTCTGCTTTTTCTTCCTCTGTATACACACGATCCGCTTTTTCCAACACGATCTCCAGCGATGCCATCCGGCTGACTCCCCTCTGTCTTCTATTGTCCTCTCTCGTAAATCCTGTGATCTGCAATTCGTCCGCCAGACGTTTCCATGCCAGATAGTGCATCTCATCGGTGGATACCAGCACACCATCCAGATCAAATATAATTCCTTTTATCATAGTTCTTGCTCCCGTTTCTTTTTCGTATTACACTGAATTCAGTTAATGGTTTAAGGTTAAACCTACCGTGCAAAGGAGATATTATGGTTACTATTCGAGATATTGCACAAGCCACCGGTGTCAGTGCAACAACAGTATCTAATGTAATCCACGGCAGGAACAAACGTGTCTCTGCCGAAACGATTCAAAGCATCAACGATGCCATCAAAGAACTGGTTGCCTTTCTCCAGAACCGGAATATGGACGGTCTGTTCTTCACCGGAATTTTCAAAGATAAATTCTTCGATTCCGTTGCCGGATAGCCGCGATAGGGCTGATTACATATCCGCTAATTCCGCTTCCAGAAAAGCCGCAGCATCCCTGACGCAATCCACGCATTCTCTCTTCACGACACCGTCGGTAATACCCTTTAATTCCTTACAGATCAATGTCCCGTTCTGTCCCTTGAAGCGATTGATGATCTTCCGGGATCCTTGCATTGTCCGCTGGGGATTCTTGTTGATCAGTCCCAGAATATTGACCGCTCCGATGACGGCTCCACAGGTGGCTTCCATGCTGCCACCGATACCTGCCGCGAAGCCCTGGGTAAGATTCCTCACTGTCTCCTCGTCAATTCCCGCCAGATCACAGTACGTGCACGCCACTGCCTGCGCACAGTTGTAACCACACATTTTTCTCTCTGCTGCCTGTTCCACTCTTGATTCCATAATTGTTGTTCCTTTTCGTTTGTATTTTCCGATAGCCGTCTATGCCATATTTCTTATTAATTATTATAACAGAAACAAAAAATAGGTAAAAGGAAATAATGCTCATTATCCCAAACTGTCTTAAGTGTATAAAAAATTCCTACAAATTTTAAAATCATGTTGACATTGCTGTGGGAAGATGTTATTATCATTCTTGCGTGATGCGAGATGATTATTATTTTGTATCGCTATGCGGAAGTGTCGGAATTGGCAGACGAGCAAGACTAAGGATCTTGTGGTAGCAATACCGTGTGGGTTCAAGTCCCATCTTCCGCATTAATTAATAAAGCGGGAAGCCTGATAATTCAAGGCTTCCTGTTTTTTTGTTTGTAGCCAGTTTGGGGGTACAGTTGGGTTACAACTTTTACTCTCTGAAACACCCACTGGGATGTGGGTGTCATTAGATATGGAGTTAACTCTGTTTCTATTTACTCTGCTTTTCATTGTATATGTTTTTCAATTCTCTAATCGCATCTTCAAATGATAAAACGTGTAATCCTTGGTATTCAAGTGTCAAAACATCTACGGATGCCTGTTCAATCATATCTTTTGGGGTATCATCCTTATATGTGAAGTTCCAACACGCAAACAGATATCCAATCCACGACATTAAATCCTCTGGATATAATTTTCCCTTTTTAATCTGTACCTCTTGTTCTAATGTCTCTATTATATAATTTGAGCCCAGCCACATCTGCGTATCTGTCTTGTTATACAGATGCTTTGCCGTTTCTGACTTCATTAGCTTTTCTATAAAATCTTTTGAATCATAACCTTTTTTAACAGACTGTACAAATAAATCTGCTGACATTTCACATATCCCAATGTTAAACGTTGTTGCATCCATTATTTATCCCACTCCTCTATTATTTCATCAAAGAATTTTATATCTTGTGCTCGCCTATATTTCCTTTGAATTTGGTTTATCATGCTGCTTAGCTGTCCAGTTCTATTTGTATTCTGTGCTATGATTATTTTTTTATCTGCATCTGTAAGTTTATATGCTTTTATTATGTCAAAACGCTCTTTCTTACATGCTTCAGCTGTTTTCAATACATACTGTTTACCTAATCTGACATATTGCATTGCCTCAATAAATGCCTTATCGCACATTTGTCCATTAAAAAATAATTGCATTACCTGTGTCATCTTATCATCTGCAATTACGCCAACAATCATGTCATACAATTCATTGTATGTCTTATATCTCATACATAGTTGGCTATACTCTGATAATTTTTCCGGCTGTCTGTTATATGCAATGAATAATGCCCAATCTATTTGACTTATATAATTATCTTCAAATGTTTTTATTTTTAGTTTATCTGTATCATACTCTATCTCATAGAACATGTTATTTTCATACGATGCGATCAAACCTTTGGGTTGGTCTGGTTTATCTCCCATATAGAACCCACAACCAAAATCACATGATGCTCTGCTTTTCGGTTTAATATCTCCTTGTATTCCGCTTTTTGAACCATGATACAATAACATATTTTAACCACCTTTCCATTAAATTTATTATACCGCTGAATCAAGGGATTTACAAAGCAATCCTTTAAAAATGTAAATTTTCAATCAAGCTCAATCTTCTGACCAATACTGCATTGGAATAGGTTCTATTACAACTGCAATTATATTGTTATTTTGATCTACCCTAAATCTAAATGCATACTTGTACGGATTCAACGGCAGTGGGGATGGCTTCTGCCGTAGCTGTAGTTCCCTGTTTTCCGCAGGAAACAAAAGATAAAATACATATTGTCATCAGTGCTAAATTATTTTTTCTTTTCACAGTCTATTCCTCGCTTTATTAAAATCAATTACGCTTCTATACCACCGCACTATTCACTTTCTTCAAATGCATCAGACAATTTTTTCAGCCTTTTAAGCCATTTGATTATCGATCCGTTCTGAAGAAACCCTTCCAGTGCTCCACTGCAGAATCTTTCCGCCCTAACTGCCCCTATAATCAAAGCCAGTACAGCCTGTCCGTTCAATTCATCTATATTAACATTAGTCATTGCATTCTCATCCCATTGTATACCATAGTACTGCAAGATAAATACATATCTGGATAACTGATACTCCGGGTGACTTCTTTCAAAAGCATATACATCTTTAACAAAGTCTTCAATTTCTCTCGAATATGTTCTATACGGAAGCTGATACGGATGCTCCATTGTACCATCACCAATATTATTTTCCGGCATCACCTTACTCTGGGGGGGATTACTAAATTTAGATATGTACCTGGTCAGTGATGAATAAATTCCGTTTTCTACCTTGCCATCATCTATAAGTTCCATCTTTAGCAGTTCCCATTGATCCAAATAGCTATCTTCCAAATCATAGAATTCTCTTATATTTGTATTGTTATGTTTCTGTCCCTTCTTTCCGGGAGTATTAAGCCATTTCTCATGATTTTTACGAATCGTATCTGCAACAATTTTGCTCGGAACAATATGATATTCCGGTGCTTCTAATTCATTCAGAGATACAAATATATAGAATATATTATCTCCAAGTAATGTTTCATTTTTCTTTGATAATGTCCACTTTTTCTGCTTATATCCTGTGGTCTTTACCTGTATTGCAATCTGTCTATGTGTATCCCGTTCAATCGCCAGCAAATCAAAATCTTTCACGTTCGACATTGGAACCGCAACAGTATATCCTCTTCTCTCTAATTCACCGGCAACAAAATATTCTCCGGAATTTCCAATATTAACATTTGTATCGTTTCCCATAGCAGATCTCCATTCGTAGCTATCTATTTGAAGCGAGGCCCCTCAGTATTCCTTCGTAATCTCTCCCTCAATCCCATACATCGTCTTAAATGTCTCAAGGTCTTCCGCCCGGCGGATCAGCATGACTTCTTCAATTTTTCCCGTGTGGATATCCTTGAATCCCGCCACCTGTTCACCGTTGCAGATGCTGGCTTTGATGACAGGTTTTTGATTGCTTCTGTCGTAAGTCTTCTTTTCGGTTCTCTTAGAAAATAATCCCATTACACGACCCTCTCTTATACTCCCTTGTCCGTCTCTTCAGATCCTTTATATTTATGCTTATACAAACTGCTTTCCTATGGAATATAAGTCTTTACGGTTTCCTTCAGCGCCGCTTTTATCAGCTGCTCGAAGGACTGTGCAAACCTCTCGTCATCCTCTTCTGTTCGCTTCTTCGGACCTTTTAAATGATTTTTATGAGAAGCTCTTCTTGCCTTTTTATTCAGATGTCGTTCCATGAGCATCTGGTCGATGTTCTCATCCGTGTACCATTTACCGGACTGGTGGATGGCGTAGGCACTCTTGCCCAGCGCCATGGCTGCCACGCCATAGTCCTGAGTTACCACGATATCACCCCTGCGACAGAGACTGATCAGCTTATAATCCACTGCATCTGCCCCTGCTCCTACGACCACTACCTCGCTGTAACCGGAAGTCAGCACATGGTTGGTGTCACACAGAAGTGTCACCGGAATCTGATACTTCCGTGCTGTTTTTTCCACAATGTCCACCACCGGACAGGCATCCGCATCCACATAAATATGCATAAATAAGTTTCCCATCACCTTTTTCTGTAATTGAAATCATAGTAACTAAAATTTCTAATCTATCTCCCAGGTTCCGTCAGCATAATATTTTCCCACTCTACCATCTTCCAGTACAGCAACCAGGTAATCCGCAGCTCCACCATAATCATCTACATATTCATACAGAACCGCATTCTGTCCCTCCAGTGTAGTCTCTCCATAGTAATACAAATTGCTACTGTCATATCCAAGCACATCTTCGAACCGTTTCCCGACATCCACAGTTTTCTCTCCTGTTTTCTCTTCCACAGAAAAATCCCACACACTGTCAGGCTCCTCTGATCTCTGTGCTAAAGTGTCCCACTCCCTCTGCTTTCTCCAGTCATAGGAAACCTCCGACAAGCAGTTCAATGCCATACCAATTGCCACGATCATCACACCGATTCTGACTACTTTACTGAGTTTATAGAGCAGTCCCGTTTTCTTTTTCAGCACCAGTCTCTGTACATCCGTGATATATCGATTAAAATAGATAAGCGCAATCACCAGGCTCACGATTCCGCTGATCAGTTCCAGCAATTTCCATGCTGTATTTTCTTCGATTATGGTTAATAATGTATTTACCCCGGAATTCATATACACCATGAACATATTGACTACAACCACAACAAAGAAGAACAATGCCCCGAAGATTCCTTTTCCGACCAATTTCCCGTTTTCTCCTCTTGCAGCATAGACAAACTGAGTATGCGGTTTTAACGCATAATAGGCACCGCCGATAAAGAAGGCAAAAAACATAATCAGTACAAACAGCAGTCCCTGTGTTAGTCCGGCGTATGCCAGACACCCACAGACCGCCATGGAGACAAAATCATACTCATACTTTCGATACGCTTTATAGATTTTGTCCGCTTTCTTCTCATAGCCCTTTTGCCGGGTTGCATAATAAAATTTCATTAACTCATCGATATATTCTGTCTTCATTCTGGACAGTCTGGCTGCTTCCAGATATTCTTTCTCCGCAGCCTTATAATCCTTTTTTTCAAAAAAAATCTTTCCGCGCTCTACATAAATATCAGGATTGGTGTCCTTTACCCTCTCATGAGATACTACTTTGACATTATCTTCGCTGTTTTTACCGCTTTCATTACTTTCGCTGACCTTTTCCCAATGTGCCATTTTTATCTGTTCCTATCCGCAATATTTCATTTCCTGTGCAATGGATCCTTTTTCTCTGATCTTGTCGATCACTTCTTCATCAAATTCATATACTGGAGCCTCCGCTTCCAATACGACTTTATCCATATAGGTATCCAGACGATCTTTTTTATAAAAGACCGTGGATCTGGTACGGATCTTATTCACCACTCTGTCAGCTACACATACTGCTCTCTGCATGGCTTTTCTGGCATTATATCCGATATACTTCTGAACCGTGTCTGCCGCCACATTGTTCAGCCAGTCTCTCACATCGTTCCAAAAGGCCAGAAGCACTCCCGTAAGGATTGCTCCCACCAAAACAAAACCCGCTGCAAATAATAAACTCATACTCTCTTCCACCTTTCCATTGTCTCTCTCGCCCGAAGTCCTCGTTCCGATATTGCATACGCCATAAGATTCTGAATCCGATGCGGTGCATAGGGAACCGGTTCATCCGCCTTTGTATAATTAAATACGTCATCATCCAGCCTATTAATCTCTGAAGCCTGTCCGATAAACTCTCTGATATCCACCTGATCTGCCAGACCGATACTGTTTAATACCATTTTCAGAATGGCATTCACTGCTGTATGTATGTTACCGCACTGAAGATATCCGTAATTATCCGCAGAATAATTAGTAATCCGATACCAATGATAAAAAGAAATCCTCGATGCCTGTTCCAGCTGGTTCGGCGCCATCTGACGGATCATGCGAAACCTCTCCTCCATCATGGTCTTCTGTCCGGTCACCCCATCTGCAATTTTGTAGATTTCTCTGCCAAGGACAAATCCCAGTTCCTCTTCCGAAAAGTCCTGAATTGTCTTGGCTGACAATTCTATCCACGGCTTACGAATACCATAACTCTCCGCCCCGTAATAGTAATCTTCGTATACATATACCGGCGGACATTCCATCTGCTCATATTCACAGATGCTCTTAACCAGTTTATTTACTGTCGGGAACTGGTGCGCTGTCACCTGAACTGTCTTGCCCAGCAAATCCGGCCTACGGATTTTATAATCAATCTCTTCATAGGTCTTCTCTATTTCCTTCTGTAGTAAAATACCTCCACGATATTGTTCAAACGCCTGATTTTGTCTGCAGTGTATATATTCTTCCCGATACATTTTCTTCTCCTCAGTCAAACATTTCAAGTATTTCTTCCACCACTTTTTTCCCCGTAACATTGTTTTGCTGTTCATAGCATTTTTTCAATGTCTTCAGGCATTCTTCATCATCCGGCTTCAGTTGTAATGCATAGGTCAGAAAGGGGATTGCTTTCTGACCAAATCCTTTCTCCGCCCAAAGTAATCCGAATACTTTGTTTACCAGAAAATGTCCCTCCACACTTTTATATTTGCGATAATGAGCTTCCAAAAGTTCCAGCGCTCTGTCGTCGTGTCCGGCATGATATTCCTTCAGAGCTTCCACGCATTCCATAAAAGGAAAATCATACCCCTCTGCCAGCTTTTCACAGTCATCCAACCCCGCAAAACTGTTTGACATCCAGAAAATCAGATGGAAAAACAGCTTCTGATGTTGTTCTGCCGGCGCTGTGCGAAGTTCCTTCTGAATCCTCTTTACCTGAGATTGTACATATCCGGCATCGTAAAACCCGGTTTCCTCTGCAATGGCATCATCTATCCCGGCCAGGCAGCTGACAATCTCCATCTGCGCCTTACGGTAAATCGTCACAATTGTGTCATCCATCTGTTATTCCTCCGAACCTTTTATCTCCTGTCGGTATTGTTCTTCCGTAATTCTCTCGGTGCTTACTACTTTCACATTTTGTTTTTCCCTGTTGCAATACCGTTCCTTTATTACTTCATATGCCTGATTCCATGTCTCCCGGTCTATAACTTCCTTCTTTTCCTGCAATGTATGCAGTGCTGCATAAAATACCATATCTTTAATATCCGCACCAGAGACTCCCTCATATTTTGCCGCCAGGTACTCGGGGGTGCTCATCTCATCCACCGGTAATTTATCTCCCAGGTGTAGTTTCCAGATCTGTGTTCTGGCAGCTTCATCCGGCAGATCAAAATAGATACTCAGAAGAATTCTTCTTTTGAAAGCTTCATCATAATTCTCCAGAAGATTGGTTGTAAATACTACAACGCCATCATATTTTTCAAGTTCCATCAGCATTACACTGCGTGCAATATTCACCCCGTAATCTGCTGATTGCGTTACCGACGACAATCGTTTCCCCAAAAAGGAATCTGCCTCATCAAATATCAGCACCGCCTTATCTTTAGCTGCAGTTGCAAATACACTCCGAATATTTTTAGGAGTATCGCCGACATATTTGGATTCCAGATCTGCATAATTAATGCGGTATACTTTCTTGCCCAATTCCTTTGCCACAGCCTCCGCAGTCATGCTTTTACCGGTACCCGGTTTCCCGTAAAAGTTCAGAATAATTGCACGGCTTCCGTCAAAATACTGGGACATTCCCCATTCTCCGATCATTTTATTCCGATAGGTTACTGCTGCAATTGCCGTACGAATCTGTTCCTTCGTAGTCTCATTCAAAGCAATCTGATCAAGGGAGAATCTGGGTTCGCAACACTCAAATATCTGTCCTGCTCTATCTTCCGCTTCTCTTCCATCCGCCCGGGATGTTTCCGGGATTGCCCGAATCACAACCTCACTTGGAACCGGATTATAGGCAGAGCTGTTATCCTTCAATACTTTTGCTATCTGTTCCAGCATATGGTCAATCAATACTTCATCTAAGATTTCTTCATGAGCGTCGACTTCTCCGGTCAGAGCGTCCTGTAATCGAAAACAGATTCTCTTATCTCCCGCTATGACCGTTTTCGTAATTTCCATCTTTTTAATATTCTGTACTTTTCCTGCTTTATGCCACATTATTTTGTACCCTGATCTTTCGTAATCACTTTCAATATGAGATTGGGATTCCCGGCAAAGTATCCGATATCTCTGTTTAAATCGGTATTGCCATCTCCGTCACGCCAGAATCCCTTTACAAAAGTACCATCCTTTTTTGTGTAAGAACTCACATCATGAGGATGTACATAATGTTCTGATTTCATCGGTGTAAAAGAACTGAACTGAGGAAAAGGCAGGCCTTGTTTACTGAATGTATTTCCTGCGTATTCCCGATAAGTGCCATCGCCAATCATAAAGAAGCCTCCATTCTTTCCACTGTCTTTCCTATTTTTAAAATTATAGCGACTTTACCCTATGTTTACAAGATACTTTATAAACCTGATCCTGCGAAATATACTTCTTTTTTTCGACTTCCCGTACACTTTCATATCAATATTTATCATCCAAAAAAGAGAATAATTAGTGTCAGCTCACTTGCCATTCTCCTAATTATTCCCTTCTTGAAGAGAATTTCTCTTTTCAATTATATTATACAAAAATCGTACAGTAATCGACTATTGAATGCCGGGCAGAGCGCTACTCCGCCAGATACATCTTCAAGCTTCCTTCCACAGCATCCATGGCTTCCTCCACACTCGCCTGCCCGTTTAGGTATGCCTGTAAACTCTCAGTCAGGGAAGTCTCGATCTGAGTGTCTTCCTTGAGGCACAGGGTGGCTGCCTTGCACAGCTCCATCAGATGGTTAGCGGTCTCCTCAGAGTAGGCTTTGATGGCGAATTCCACGCTGCTGCCGTCGATATCATAGGTGGTATAGGCTTCCGCCTTGCTGTGGTCTGCTGCAGCCTGCGTCTCCAACGCTTTTGCATTGACAGGGAATCCCTCATAGGTATCCACGCTCTGTAATTCTTCGGACAGGGCAAAACGCAGGAAGTCTTTTGCAGTCTCCACATGCTCACTCCGGCTGTTGATTCCAATGACCATCTTCGGATAAAATGCATTTTCCATAGATACCACATTGGCATTCAAAAGCTCCGCCACTGCATAAGGCATCATTGCCTCATTAAAGCCGTCGGTCTCCTGAAGTACCAGCTTCACATCAGCCCCCAGATCCCAGATATTCGCTGCACGGCCTTCTTTTCTGGAAGGCAGGATACCGCAGTTATCCGCAATCTTCTTCAAATCTTCCAGCCAGGGACGTAAGGTATCACGATTCACCTGACGGTTCTGTAAAATATCATCCACGATCAACGGATAGAACGCTTCCACCAGTTCGCCGCAGGTACGGTCTCCCATATAGCTCTCCGTCTTTCCGGATACCGCCTTTGCAATAGCGTCCATGCTGCTCATTTCCTCCGGCTGCACGTCCCTGCCGACAGCTAACAATAATCCGAATCGCAGCGGCACCGCATACCGGGTTCCATCCGCCTCTTTATACGCTGTTGTAATATTGGAAAGCAGGGTTCCGTCCTCTTCCATGGGCTGCAATACCTCCTGCAGATTAAACAGCAAGCCCTTAGAGGCATACGTGTCCAGTTTCAGATGGTCCATCACCATGAGATCCGGTCCGTTGCCGGAGGTCAGGGAAGTGTTCAGATCCTGATATATCTGCTGATAATCCGCATTTCCGCTGTATTTATCCGTCATGGAGATTGCCGCATCCACATGGATCAGCACCTCCGGATGCTGCTTATGATACTGCACCGCAGCCTGCTGTAAAAAGAAGCTCTCCTCCACGGTATACAGCGTCAGTTCCTCGGTCACCTCTGTCACCGCATCGGGATCATATCGATAAATCATTATTTTGTCCCCGCTCTCACTTCCAAACCATGCGTATACACTGCCGTCAGACAGTGCCACAATATCCCGGCACCACTGATCCGACAGAGAAAAACCTGTATCGATTCCCTGAAGCAGCTTCTGCCAGTTGGTATCTCCAGCATCACAGTGGAAGAATCCGTCTGCATCCGCCGCATAGACTGTCCCGTCCTCCAGTACACTGAAATAAGCAGAGCTATAGCTGTCCTGGGAAAAGGGAATCACTCCCTTAGCTTTTGCCCCGTTATTTCCATCCAGCTGCATCTGTAACAATCCGTTCACAGAGCCCTGTTCATCTGCCTGTGCCAGATACAACGTGTCTCCCACAGCGCTGACCCACTTATTATCCGCCAGAGTTCCGCTATCGATCAGACTGTCGCTCTCCTGACTGCTTACCAGACTTCCGTCCTGTGCCAGTACAACATCCAGGGAAAAATAAGACAGTCCCACTAACAATCCGTCCTCCGTCATTGTCACATACTGTGGCGTATCATAGAACCGATAGCCATCCATATCCATAGGCTCCAGCCACTTCTGTGGTGTAATATCCAGCGCACTGCCGTCCGCTTCCTTCCACAGATGTGCGGAAGAGTTCTCCTCGTCCCGGTAACAGTTGCCGTACAGGCACTGATTCCCCTCCGCATCCTGCAACAATGTAAAACTGTCACTACTCTCCAGATTCTTTCCCTCGGGAAGCGCCTTCAGCCAGTCCTTCGTCACTTCCGTCAGAGTATCTCCTTCTCCCAGCTTCCATTCCTCCAGAGTGGTCTGTCCTTCCGATCCGCCTGCCACGAGAAAATGTAATTCATCACCCGAACGGAAGATCTGGCTGATATTTTTGTCCTTCCATTCCTCCGGAAGTGAGAGTTCCGTCTCTACATATCGCCCTTTCTGCACTTCATCAGGTGACGCTGCAATCTGCAGATCGTTCTTCTTCCCGCACCCGGTGAACAGTCCCATGACGATTGCCATGCAGGTCGCCAGTGCAATTCCTTTTTGCATGTTATTGTTATTCAAATAGTTTCTGTTTTGCATCCTTCTCTCCCATTCTGCTGTGTTGTTTCACAACTTTTTCTTACAGGAAAAGTATAGCGGTTTCTTTTTTAAGATAACAGCAGGCACGGTTTAAGATGCCTTTACCTTTTGTTTAAGATTTCCTTAACGCAAAACGGAACCGGCACAAACGCCGATTCCGTCTTCTCCGGGAACCCTTTTAGGAATTCAATATCTTCATAAATTCTTCTCCGGTAATGGTCTCTTTTTCATATAAATACTGAGACAGTTCATCCAGTTTAGCACGATTTTCCATCAGGATCTGTCCTGCCTTCTCATGCTGTTTTTTCACCAGCTCCACGACTTCTCTGTCGATGGCCGTCTGGGTCTCCATGGAACAGGTCAGGGAGGAATCTCCACCCAGATACTGGTTCGTCACAGTCTCCATGGCTACCATATCAAAATCTTTACTCATACCGTAGCGGGTGATCATACCTCTGGCAAGCTTGGTGGCCTGTTCGATATCGTTGGAAGCTCCTGTGGTCACAGACCCGAAAGCAATCTCTTCCGCAGCACGTCCACCGGTCAATGTAGCGATCTTGTTCTCCATCTCTTCCTTGGTCATGAGGTAATGATTGCCTTCCTCTTCCACCTGCATGGTATAACCCAGTGCACCGGAGGTACGGGGCACAATGGTGATCTTCTGCACCGGTGCGGAATTAGTCTGCTTCGCTGCTACCAGTGCGTGTCCGATCTCATGGTATGCCACGATCCGTTTTTCTTTATCTGTAAGAATAGCATTCTTTTTCTGATAACCGGCAATAACTACCTCGATGCTCTCTTCTAAGTCTGCCTGGGTTGCGAACTTCCGTCCGTCTCTGACTGCCCGAAGAGCTGACTCATTGACGATATTGGCAAGCTCTGCACCGGAAGCGCCGGATGCCATACGGGCGATCTTATTGAAGTCTACATTATCTGCGACTTTGATCTTGCGGGCATGCACTTTCAGGATTTCTTCTCTTCCTTTCAGGTCGGGAAGTTCTACCGGCACCCGTCTGTCAAAACGTCCGGGACGTAACAGTGCGGGATCCAGACTCTCCGGACGGTTAGTGGCCGCCAGAATGATGACACCGTTGTTGCCTTCAAAGCCATCCATCTCCGTTAACAGCTGGTTCAGGGTCTGTTCTCTCTCATCGTTACCGCCCACCTGTCCGTCACGCTTTTTACCAATAGCATCGATCTCGTCGATAAATACGATACAGGGAGCCTTTTCCTTCGCCTGCCTGAACAGGTCTCTGACCTTGGAGGCACCCATACCTACGAACATCTCCACGAATTCCGAACCTGACATAGAGAAAAAGGGAACATTGGCTTCTCCGGCTACTGCCTTGGCTAACATCGTCTTACCGGTTCCGGGAGGGCCTACTAAGAGGATGCCCTTCGGCATGGATGCACCGATCTCTTTGTATTTGTCGGGGTCATGCAGGTATTCCACGATCTCTGTCAGATTTTCCTTCGCCTCGTCCTCACCTGCCACATCGGTGAACTTGATACCATTGGAAGACTTCACATAGACTTTCGCATTGCTCTTGCCCATGCCTCCCATGCCGAACATCATGGAGTCGCCGCCGGCCTTTTTCGCCATCTGACGGTACATCAATTGTCCGAAGCCAATAATGATGATCAAAGGCAGCAGCCAGCTGATCAGAAAGCTTAAGAGTGGTGAAGCTTCCTCCACGATCTCACTGGAGAATTTGGCCCCGCTGTCATACAGTCTCTGCGTTCTGTCCGGATCATCCATCAGACCGGTCTTGTAGATGGTCTTGTCATTTTTGGCCGTGAATACGATCTGATTGTCCTGGACCTGTACCTCATCAATCTGTTTATCATAAGTCATCTGCATAAAAGTGTTGTAATCCACTTCCTTCACTGCCCGCTGTACGATCTGCGGTACCAGAAGACTGTTGATCAGCATGATCGCCACCAACGCGATCAGATAGTAAAAGATAAACGGTTTTTTATTAGGTTGTTTTACTTCCTGCATATAGGATTCCTTCCTCATTCTTGTAAGATGGTCTAAAACTGTTGTAATAAAACAATCATAGCTATTTTGTGCCGGACAATCAATATTTAATCTGTTACCTTATTCTAAAAAAAGAATAAACTTCAGCGTGAAAAAGGCTACGTTTTCTCAGATTTGTTTCTTTTCCTTCTCCCTAAAAAGAGAGACAATGAGACTATGATAAAGGAGGGAGCGATGATGCGTCATGATTCCGGTAAAGTGTTGAGCTCTATATTGAAATATCTTTTGAAATTACTGTTTGTCTGCCTGTTGCTGGGCATTCTGTATTATAGCTTCAAGGATTCCATGGAAGATATGATCACAGAGCTTTCCAAAGTCTCCCCACAGGTCACCCTTGTTCTATTCCTCAGTGTGATTCTCTATCACCTTTGCGAAGGGCACATCACCTGGCTGATCGTGCATAATACACACCCGGAATACACCGGCTTACAGGGATTCTGCAATGCTTTCTACTGCTCTTTCTATAAGACGGCCACTCTGGGTAGCGGTTCCGGCATCGCAGGAATCTATTACCTGAACAAATCCGGCATTCCCGTGCCCAGCGCTACCGGCATGTACTTTTTCCAATATATCGTCCACAAGGTCTCTATGGCAGTCTATAGTCTGCTATTGTTTTTGATGACCTACGGATTTATTCATGCTTCATTTGCCGATTATCAGGGTTATATTCTGCTGGGATTTGCAGGTGTCTGTGTGATTGCAGGAGTTCTGTTAGCAGTGGCTACCGTTCCCTGGATGCAGACTGCCTGTAATCTGCTGGCCAACCACCTCCGTGCAAAACATCCCTCCTGGGAGGAAAAACTCACCGGCGCCGGGCATAAGCTTGCCCAGCTGCAGGCGGAAAGCCGGTCTCTGTTAAAGGATCCTCTGCTGCTCCTTCGCCTGTTCCTGTGCAATCTGTTAAAATTCACTACCTGGTATATCATTCCCTGGATGGTATTCTGCAATTCTCCTGGGGATGGATCCGGCGATCTGCCCTTTTCTTTCCTGCAATGCTTTGCTCTGACCTCCCTCAGCCAGTCGCTGGCGGGTGTCATCCCCACCCCGGCGGGGATCGGATCCGTAGAAGCTGTCTTCACATTGCTGTTCCGGCGTCTCCTGCCGGAAGCCAAAGCCCTGTCTGCCGTGCTTCTCTACCGTTTCGCCACCATGCTTTTACCCTGTGTCATCGGCGCCTTCTTTGTACTGGGGGAGAGGATTATTTCTCTGCACAGGAAAAAGAGAACGGCAGACTAATATGCTTTTCTAAAATCTCCACACAAAACAAGCCACAACACAGTATTCTGTGTCGTGGCTCTTATTATGTTCCGTTATTATAAAAACAAATGCTAAGTATTACTTTCTCTGTAAGAAATCAGGAATCTTCAGAGATTTCTCTTCTACAGAGCTTCTGATATCTGTAGGCTTATGAATACCGGGCACCGGCTGTATGGGTCTCGGAGCCTGTCCTCCCTGTCCCTGGGATGTCGTAGGGGCGGTAGACTGTATATTCATTCCCTTCAGAGAACTGGGAGTCATATGGGAAGCAGGCTGTCTGAAAGCAACACCGCCGCCCAGACGATTCTGTACCACACTGTTGGCCTTATCTTCCAGACCGGTAGCAATCACGGTGATCGTACAGCTATCGGACTTGGACTCATCGTACATAGCGCCGAAGATGATATTGACATCATCTCCTGCCAGTTCCTGTACATAGCTTGCTGCATCGGATGCATCTGCCAGAGTGATATCTCCGGAGATATTGATAATGACATGGGTTGCACCGGAAATGGTAGTCTCCAGAAGGGGACTCTCTACTGCCATCTTCACAGCTTCCATTGCCTTATCATCGCCCTTGCCCTCACCGATACCGATGTGAGCAATACCCTTGTCCTTCATAACGGTCTGTACATCTGCAAAGTCCAGATTAATGACAGCGGGAACATTGATCAGATCCGTGATTCCCTGTACTGCCTGCTGCAGAACTTCATCTGCCTTCTTCAAAGCTTCCGGCATTGTGGTACGTCTGTCCACGATCTCCAACAGCTTATCATTGGGTATCACAATAAGGGTATCCACATTCTCTTTGATACGCTCGATACCGTTTAAAGCATTTACCATACGTGCCTTTGCCTCAAAACGGAAAGGCTTCGTCACAACACCGACGGTTAAAATGCCCATTTCCTTTGCCAGCTTGGCCACCACCGGAGCAGCTCCGGTTCCGGTACCGCCACCCATACCACAGGTTACGAATACCATATCTGCACCCTTCAGAGCTGCGGAAATCTCCTCCGTACTCTCTTCAGCTGCCTTCTCACCGATCTCGGGCTTGGCTCCCGCACCGAGTCCCTTGGTCAGCTTCTCACCGATCTGTAATAACTTCGGAGCTTTGCAGAGCTGCAATGCCTGCTTATCGGTATTCACCCCGATAAAATCCACTCCGGTAATTTTCTCATCCACCATTCTATTTACAGCGTTATTTCCCGCGCCGCCTACACCGACTACGATGATCTTGGCAGCTGTATCCGCGTCATTCGTCTTAATCTCCAGCAAGGTTAGTTCCTCCTTTTAACCTTTTTCAACTTCACATAGACTATCATATAATCATTTTACAAATTTAGCAACCTATTTTTTCAAAATGTTTCACAAATGTTTCACGCATCCGGCTTGAACGTAAATTTCCCTTTTCCTTCCTCATAATTTTCCATCTGCAGTGTTCCGCTTTTCCCTTCCAGTTTCTCCAAAAATCCCGGCAACAGCTGCAGCTTGTCCTCTAAATGGCTGTGATCACTGCCCATGGCTACTTTGATCTGTCCGAAGTAGATGGTGATCTCTCCGGAAGAATGGAAATAAATCTTGTCCGCAGTCAGCTGATATTTATTCAGAAGCTTTGTCATGTCCATGATCCCGGCAAACACTTCCGGATTCTCCACCGGAAGCTGTTCTCCCAGGACGATATGATCAAAAGTCAGTCCTGTGATCTGCGGTACTCCCTGGGTCCGGATTCCGGAACTCTCCACCACGTAACCATCCTTGTCAAAATACATATAAGTGTCCAGATATTTCACGTATCCTGCCAGTGCCTTTTCATACACTGTGATTTTAATGGTATCCGGAGCCAGAATCGATACGTTCATGACATCCACAAAGGGAACATCCTGAATTCCTCTGTCACGGTACTTCAGCGACAGATACAGGGAATTATTCCCCAGCGGTCCCGACATCACGATCTCTTTGATCTCATCCTCTGTATAATGCACATTGCCCTCCACATATACAGTACGGACTGTATATACGGAGTGCAATGCGAAAATGCCTCCGCTCAATATTAGCAGCAAAGCGCTTATGATCACTATTTTTCTGATAACGGTACTTCGGTCTCTATACACTGGTAATACGTGCTCCTAATTCTCTGAAATCTCTGCAGATGTTTTCATATCCGCGTTCTATAAAATGTTGTCCCGTCACGAAGCTTTCACCCTCTGCCGCAAGTCCTGCTAAAACCAGTGCTGCCCCACCGCGAAGTTCACAGGCGTCCATCTGCTCTCCATGAAGGTGTTCCACTCCGGTGATCACCGCGTGCTGTCCGTCTTTTAAGACAATCTGTGCACCCATAAGGTTTAAGGGTTCTGCAATTCGAAAACGGTTCTCGAAAATATTCTCTTCAATATAACTGATTCCCTCTGCCATGGTCAGTACCGCCATCGCCGCCGACTGCAGATCTGTGGGGAATTCCGGGTACGGTCCGGTCTTCAGATGCCCGATACTCTTGGGTCTCACCGGTGCCTGTACGAACAATCCCTCTTCGGAGACGGTACATTGTGCCCCCATTCTCTCCGCAGCCACAGTCACTGCTTCCATCTGGCTCCAGGGTGCCTGATTTAACAGTACACTCCCGCCGCAGCCGATACAGCCAAACAGATACGTTCCTGCCACGATCCGGTCCGTCGGAACTGTATACCGGGTTCCGTGAAGATCTCCGCCGCCATGGATGATAAGTTCCGGACTTCCCATCCCTTCGATCGAAGCCCCACATGCCGTCAGAAATTCACAAAGTGCAATCACTTCCGGCTCTCTGGCTGCACCGGTGATCACAGTATCTCCGGTGGCTTTTACCGCTGCCAGCAAAATATTCTCCGTGGCGCCAACGCTTGGGAATTTCAGTGTAATCTGGGCACCGTGCAGATTTTTTGCCCGTGCGGACAAAAGTCCGTCCTCTTCGAGGAATTCAACACCCATCTGTTCCAGTGCATGAATATGCAGATCAATGGGTCTGTCGCCGATGACACATCCTCCCGGATGTTCCATGGTCACATAACCGCATTTGCCGAGCAATGCTCCCAGCAGACACAGCGATGAGCGCATACCGGTAATGGCTTCTCCGCGCATTCTTCTTGCCTCTGCTCTCTCACAGGGCAGGTCATCTCTGCCTCCCGGCTGTACCCGGATCCCATTCTCCTGCCAGTGTACCATACATCCCAGTTCCCGTAACAGATGTACGAACCGATGCACATCCTCGATCCTCGGGCAATTCTGAATATATGATACTTCATTGGTAAGAAGCGTTGCTGCCAAAATCGGGAGTGCCGCATTTTTAGACCCTTGTATGCGTACCTTTCCCTGTAGCGGCATGCCGCCCTGTATGCGGATTCCCTTCATACAGCACCATCCCCATTACATAAGATATTCTTATCTTATGCCCCGGGATGCGGTTTCGTACCATGTCTTTTATAGTTCTTTTAACTGGATCCTCCGGGCCACACTTAAGACCAGCCCGATCTCCGCCAAAAGGAACAGCGCCGAAGAACCACCGTAACTGATAAACGGCAGGGAGATTCCGGTATTCGGAATGGAGTTGGTCACAACCGCAATGTTCAGGATCGCCTGGATCGCGATGTGTCCCATAACCCCCACTACCAGCATGGCACCGAACAGATCCGGTGCATTATTGGCAATGACCATCATCCGCCATAACAGCATAATGAACATCAGAATAATGGCAACCGCTCCGAACAATCCCAGTTCCTCACAGATAATGGAGAAGATCATATCGTTCTGTGCCTCGGGCAGGAAGCTTAACTTCTGCATGCTCTGTCCCAGTCCCTTGCCCCAGATGCCACCGCTTCCAATGGCATACAGTGCCTGTAATGTCTGGAATCCTTTGTCCTGCGCCTGACTCTCCGGATTCAGCCACGCCTGGATTCTCGCCAGACGGAAGGTTCCGATCTTATCTCCCATCTGTACTACCACAAATACCAGCAATGCCGCTGCTGCCACCACGCTTAATCCCATGATGACGAATTTTTTGTAATCGGGACTTGCCACAAATACCATCAGGACGGCAATACCCATAATAATGATGGCAGAACTTAAGTTATCCGTAATAAGATATACACATGCTGCGATTGGCAGCGGTGCGCCCATCATAATGAAAAAGCCTTTCATGGTACGTACGCTTTTTCCCATCTTGCACACCAGACTTGCCAGGAACAGGATCATACATAATTTAGCTACCTCAGCCGGCTGAAGATTGAAGCCCGTATGGGGAATACCGATCCATCTTGTAGCACCGTGGGAGCTGATGCCGAGTGGAGTCTTCACCAGGAAGATCAGGATCATCGACACCACATATCCCAGCATAGCGAACCGTTCCCAGAAATGATACGGGATATTAGCAATGATGATCATTCCCACCAGACCGATGATATTGGCAACCAGCTGTTTCTTCATATAAAAGGCTGCATCTCCATAGGTATCATAAGCCTCATAGGAGCTGGCGGAATAGATCATGATCAGACCAAATCCCAGTAAAAACAGCACAATAAAAAGCAGACTGTAGTCAAAAAAGTATTCCGATTGTTGTTTCTTTTTACGCCTTCTGCGAGCTTCTGCCATGCCTGCTTTTACTCCTTATTTCTATTTTCTATAACATTATTGCTTTTTATTACTTTTTAATCTGCCAGTCCACGGACATATTCCTTGAAAAGCTGTCCTCTGACCTCATAGTTCGGGAACATGCCCCAGCTTGCACAGGCCGGAGACAGAAGAACCGCATCTCCCGGTTCTGCCAGTTCCGTACACAGCTTCAGGCATTCCTCATAAGTGTCCGCGAAACGGATCTTATCGAAGCCATGCTTTCTGGCACACTCGGCAATCTTCTCTCTGGTCTGTCCGATGAGGACAAGGCATTTTACCTTGCCGTCAAAGCTGTCGATCCACTCGTCATATTCGCTCTGCTTGTCATAACCTCCGCCGATGAGAACCGTAGGCCTGCTCATGGCTTTGATGCCCTGAATAGCGGCATCGGGATTGGTTCCCTTGGAATCGTTGTAATAATCCACACCGCCCTTGGTGGCTACGAACTCAATTCTGTGCTCCACTGCGTGGAAACCGCGGATCACCGTAAGGATCGTCTCCATGGGTACCTGCATACCCTCTGCGATGGCAATGGCTGCCATAACATTTTCCACATTGCACAGGCCTACCAGATTCATATCCTTATGAATATCCATCAGCTCGTGCTCTTCGCCGTTTACGCTCTTGATGATCTTGTCACCCCGCAGAAAATAACCGTTTTCCAGTTCCTGATGGGAGGAAAACAATACCGGAGTGGCAGGGCATCTTCCTGCGAAGTCTCTGGTGTAATCATTGTCATAATTCAGTACGCAGATATCTGCCTTCGTCTGCTGGGAAGCCACTGCTTCCTTAGCTGCCACATAGGCTTCCATGGTATGATGTCTGTTCAGGTGATCCGGTGTGATATTCAGGATCGCCGATACCACCGGATGGAATGTATGTATGGTCTCTAACTGGAAAGAACTGATCTCTCCCACAGTAACACTGTCCTTCGAAGTCTTATCTGCTTCCAGGGTATAGGGATTACCGATGTTACCCACCACGAAAGTCTTATCCTTACCGAAGTGTGCCTTCATGATCTCACCGGTGAGTGTGGTGGTCGTCGTCTTACCATTGGTGCCGGTAATGGCGATCACTCTACCCTGTTCTGCCAGAAATCCCAGTTCGATCTCTCCCAGAATCTGAACGCCTCTGTCTCTCATACGGTTCACCAGCGGAATATCCGTAGGTACCCCGGGGCTTAATACTGCTGCCTGAATACTCAGCTCCACATTTTCAGGAAGTTCTCCGGCGATGCAGGCCGCCCGGCTTCCCTCCGGGAGCTTTGCCTTCAGATCTTCCCCTGTCAATTTATCACTGCTGTCATACAGAACCACGTCTGCATGGTTTTTCTCCAATAATACTGCTGCACCGATCCCGCTGATGCCGGAGCCGATGACCAGACATTTTTTTCCTTCTAACATTTTCCTACCATACCTTTCTGTACTTTCTGTAAAAGTCCATCAGTTCATTATAACGCATTCGCGGCGAATGGGGAAGAGAAAAATAGAAGCCCTCCAACATATATATGTCAGAGAGCTCCGGTTCATTCCACTGTTTTATAACAAATCGCATATGTAGCATACCGATCCAATAATCATGCCTTATGCTTCCACGATCAGATATCTGCCGTCTCCGATATCGAATACTTCATCCGCTTCCAGGATCTCATCATCCACAGCGCCGTCCACGTCCATGCCGGCTTCATCGAAATACTCGATGACATCCCCCACAGAATCTACCACGACTGCCATGCATTCCTCCAGGAAATCTTCTGCTTCATCCAGTGTCTCTGCTACCGGTTCCGGGAAAAGCTGGAGCTGTTTGTCCAGGAAGCATTCCAGTACCGCATCATCATATTCACGCATACAATAACCTCCAAATACTTACGAAAATGTCATATTTACCATCATAATAATATGGATAGGAAGATACGTCAATTAGTAATTCGATATAGATATAAATTGAGCGTTACGAGCAATACTTCAGCAGGTCCAGCGGCTGCGCGATAATAGCGTCCGCGTGGCCTTCTTCCAATTCCGCACGGTCACGGAAGCCCCAGAGGACACCTACGGTGAAGGCGCCTGCTGCCTTGCCGGTCTTCATGTCGGTGGCGGTATCTCCCATGTAGAGTACTTCGTCTGCGGTGAGACCGAACTGGTCTAAGATGCGGAAGACTCCGGCGGGATCGGGTTTAATGGGCACGCCGTCCACCTGTCCCTGCACCACATCAAAATAGTCCTTGCCAAACAGGCTCTCAATGACATCCAAGGTGGCATGGTGGGGCTTGTTGGAAAGTACCGCGATCTTCATACCACGTTTCTTCAACTCTTCCAGCAGCTTGGGGATTCCTTCATAGGGCTTCACCTGATACATACAGTTCGCCTGGAAGATCTCCCTGTATCTGGCATAGGCTGCCTCAAAATGGGTAAGTTCCGTATCGCCACCCTTGATCAGTGCCCGCTTTACCAGATTGGCGGCACCGTCTCCCACAAAATATTTATAATCCTGTACAGAGAAGGGTCCATAGCCAAATTCCGCCATGGTCTTGTCTCCGCTGTATTTCATGCTCATGATAGAATCGGATAAGGTTCCATCCAGATCAAAAATTACTGCTTTCTTCATTCTGTTCTCCTACACTAATCTCAATTCATGCAGTTCCTGATAGACTCTTCCCACGGGAAGCCCTACCACATTATTGTAATCGCCCTCGATACCGCGGATATATCTGGCGCAGAATCCCTGGATACCGTAGGAGCCCGCCTTGTCCATCGGATCCCCGGTAGCCACATATTCCCGGATCTGTGCATCGGTCATAGGATAAAAATGCACTGTGGTCTTCTCATGGAAAGTCAGCGTCTTCCTCTCACCGTTTTCCTCATAGAGGACCGTCACGCCTGTGTATACCTCATGTCCTCTGCCCTGCAGCATAGTAAGCATGGCTGCCGCAGCTTCCGTATCCGCAGGCTTACCCAGGATCTTACCGTCGCAGGCGACCACGGTATCGGCTCCCAGCACAAGGGTGTCTGTCATAGTAGTTTCTCCACTTTTCTGTTCCGGTTCACAGACACCATTTACCGCAAACTTCTCCCACACAGCTTCCGCCTTCTGCGCTGACAGTTCTTCCACCACTTTTGCAGGCTCTGTGGATGTGATCTTTTCCTCGGTCTCGCTGACCACTACATCGAAATCCAGTCCGATCTGTGTCAGAAGCTCCCGCCTCCTGGGGGAGGCAGATGCCAGTATGATCTTCTTATTCATGATGTGTCTCCGGGATAAACGTTCTGCTTTCGATGGCAGGCTCTCCCGCAGCCTCCTTTGCTTTTTGAATGGCCTCCAAGCAGAAAGCATCCTGAGAGTTGAACAGCTGCTTTCCTCTCTTGTCCTGCTTCTCATAGCTGCCATCCGGCTGTAAAATCGAAGCCTTCACATTATCCTTCAGCTGACTGTTCAGGATATGTAGCAATTCCTCCTTCAGCTCCGGGCGATCTACCGGGAAGAGGATCTCCACACGACGCTCCAGATTACGGGGCATCCAGTCGGCACTTCCACAGTAGATCTCATAATGATCATCATTTGCAAAATAGAAAATGCGGCTGTGCTCCAGGAAATTACCAACGATGGAGCGGACACTGATATTCTCGCTGACACCCGGGATACCCACCTTCAGGCAGCAGATACCTCGAACGATCAGTTCGATCTTCACGCCTGCCGCACTTGCCTCATACAGAGCACGGATAATATCCTTGTCGCAGAGAGAGTTCATTTTCGCAATGATATGGGCATTCTTGCCCTCCAGCGCATAATTTTTCTCCCGCTCGATCAGATGCAGGAACTTATCCTTCAGCCATAACGGTGCCAATGCCAGTTTGTTCCAGAACAACGGCTCGGAATAACCGGACAGCATGTTGAACACTGCCGTGGCATCCTCTCCGATGCGTTCCGCACAGGTCAACATTCCCACATCCGTATACAGCTTTGCCGTAGCATCATTATAGTTACCGGTACCCAGATGCACGTATCTGCGGATGCCGTCCTCTTCTCTGCGAACTACAAGTGTGATCTTGGAATGGGTCTTTAATCCCACCAGTCCGTAAATAACGTGGCAGCCTGCCTTTTCCAGCATTCTCGCCCAGACAATATTGTTCTCTTCATCGAAACGGGCTTTCAGTTCCACCAGAACCGTAACCTGCTTACCGTTCTCCGCCGCCTGTGCCAGTGCCGCTATGATCGGAGAATTGCCGCTGACACGATACAACGTCTGCTTGATGGCCAGTACTTCCGGGTCTCTCGCCGCCTGACGGATGAAATCCACCACCGGCGTAAAGCTCTGGAACGGATGATGTAACAGAATATCACCCTTGCGGATCTCCTCGAAAATATTACAGCCTGCGGGAAGTGCCGGCGACTGCTGAGGTTCATACTTCGGCGTCTTTAAATGGTCAAAACCATCCAATCCGTAGATTTTCATCAGTACCGTCAGATCTAAGGGGCCGTCGATCTCATAAATATTCTGTGTCTCAATGTTGAGTTCCTTTTTAATGATCTTCAGCAACCGTTTATCCATACCGCTTTCCACTTCCAGGCGGATGGCTTCGCCCCACTGACGCTTCTTTAACTGCTTCTCGATCTCTTTTAACAGATCTGCTGCCTCATCCTCGTCAATGCTTAAGTCCGCATTACGCATGATCCGGAAAGGATGGGCACAGACAATATCATAATTCAGGAACAGTTTATCCATGTTCCGTTCGATGATCTCTTCTAACAGAATGATCTTGCAGGTCTTGCCCTTGGACGGGATCCGCACTACACGGCTTAAGACGCTGGGTACCTGTACGGTGGCGAATTCCAGTTCCTCGTCGCTGTTTTTCTTCCGCACCATGGCTCCGATGTTCAGAGACTTGTTGCGGATCAGAGGAAACGGTCTGGAAGAATCCACTGCCATGGGGGTCAATACAGGATACACATTTTCCTGAAAATACTGATCCACATACACAACTTCCTCCGCTGTCAGCTGTTCATGCTCTCTGATGATATGCAGACCGTTTTTCTCCAAAAGAGGGAGTAAGGAACGGTTATAAGTGGAATATTGCAGATCCACCAGTTCATGGATCGCCACATGCAGCGCTTTTAGCTGCTCTGTGGGAGTCATGCCGGCAATATCCTTTTTGGTATAGCCTGCATTTTCCATATCCTTTAAGGATGCCACCCGGATCATGAAAAATTCATCCAGGTTAGATGCTGTAATACTTAAAAATTTCAACCGTTCAAACAGAGGGATGTTTTTATCCCTGGCTTCATTCAATACTCTGTGGTCAAAAAGCACCCAGCTGAGTTCCCGGTTGGTATAATACTTGGGATCACTGAAATTGATTTCCATATCGTCCTGCTGCCTCCCTTAAAATTTCTTCTTCTGCCGGATCACCGGTGTGATGCTGTATACTTCTTTGAAAAATTCTGTGTTCGTCTGGAAGAATCCTCTTTCCAGAGTAATATCTTCCTGGCTATCTATTTTCAGGATCAGTTCGTTATCCTGCAGTACGGCCTTCACACCCTTCATTTTCTGTTTGTGGCTGCGGTCCAGACTGTTTGCCAGTCGCAATATAGCTGTCAGTTTCGCTACCGTTAAATAGCTCTCCTTATCCAGTCCCTGGGGACGATCCTGTGCCTGCCCATAATACACGAAATTACTGTGATTAAAACGCACCACATTAGCTACGATCTCACGCTCCATATGGGAAAGTCCGATCATCTCCGTCGCCATGATAATATCATAGGACGCTTCTCCGATGTTGATCATGCTGATATATTTTCCACAGTCATGCAAGATTGCAGCCAGGCGCAGATACAAACGCTCTCTCTGGCCCATGCCGTGGACTTTTTTCATACTGTCAAAAATCGTGGTGGTGATATGTTCCAGGGTATCCGCTCTCCTGGTACTACCGTTGTAGCGTTTGCTGATATTCATTGCGCAGGCGATAATATCCTCCGCAAAATCATGCTCTCCCCGGAGTAATTTATTCTGCTCCGCATATTCATAAGCGATACCATCGCACAATGTGACACCCGGTGCCCAGATCAGCGCCGCTCCCATCAGCTCGGCAATGCGTTTGGTCAGGACCGCACTGATATACACAAGAGGGACTTTTTCCTCCGCAATATCCATCCGCTTTGCAAGCTCCGTGGTTCCTCTGGTCCGAAGTGCCTCCATCAGCTGGTAAAACGCCTTACTGTCCACCATGGCATTTCCGTCTCCCCGCTCATGTGCCTTCCGCACTGCCCAGGGTGACAGATAATCATCCACGATAATGATATTTTTGATCTCACGATCCTTAAGATACAGCTTTTTATAATCATCCAGCTGTGCCGTAGCCAGTTCGTCCACCAGCTGCTCCATCTGGGTACTGCCCGCATTCAGATGATTCAACAGCTCCTGTAAACGTAATACACCAAGGCGTAAGTTCTGGGTCGATACCAGAGTATCCTTGTCAAACAGGGAGATCTGAATACTTCCGCCTCCAATGTCCAAAATCGCCGTCTTCTCCTCGATGATCCTGCGGAACGTCTCCCCTTTGGAGGCAATCGACTTGTAATCCAGGAATCTCTGCTCGGAGTTGCTTAAGATCTCTACCCGGATGCCGGTACGCTGCTCAATTTGATCCTGCAGGATCAGGGTATTCTCCGTCTCACGGATGGCACTGGTGCCGTATGCCTTATAAGCGATCACTTTATAAGCTTCCATGATCTGTGAGAATTCTTTCAGGGTATGGCACAGATCATCCATTTTTTCATTGCTGATCTTCCCATTGGCATAGGTATCCGATCCCAGATCGATTCTCTGACGGATACAGTCGATCTCCCGCATGGTATTTTTCCCCGAAAAATCAAATATTTTCATGGTGAGTTCGAAACTGCCCACATCGATGGCAGCGAAAGTTTTTACACTCATAGGGTTCCTCACTTTCCTAACAGGTAATCAATGAACTGCTGGGCACTTCTTCCGGACAATCCGCCGTGGGATAGTTCCCATTTATTAGCCTCCTGTAAAAGCTCCTCTTCCGGCATCTCCACATGATATCGCTCCGCCAGTGTCTTTACGATATTCTGGAATTCCTTTTTATTGGGAGCGCCGAAGTAAATAGTCACGCCGAAACGATATACCAGCGACAGCTTCTCCTGTACGGTATCACTGGTGTGCATATCCTCGCGGGTCTCTTCCTTGTCACTGTAATTTTCGCGGATGAGATGACGGCGGTTGGATGTCGCATAGATCAGAACATTCTCCGGCTTCTTCTCCAGTCCGCCCTCGATGACTGCCTTGAGGTATTTGTACTCGATCTCAAATTCCTCAAAGCTTAGGTCATCCATGTAAATAATGAATTTATAATTGCGGTTCTTGATCTGACTGATGACCGCATTCAGATCCTGGAACTGATGCTTGTAGACTTCGATGATCCGCAGTCCCCTGTCATAATATTCATTGGCAATCGCTTTGATGCTTGAGGATTTACCGGTGCCCGCATCGCCAAACAGCAGACAGTTGTTGGCCTTTTTTCCATTCACAAATGCCTCTGTGTTGTCCACCAGCTTTTTCTTGGGAAGCTCGTAGCCTACCAGATCATCCAGCTTCACGTGGGCAATATTTAAAATCGGAACGATATGTACTCCTTCCTCATCATGGGTGATACGGAAAGACTTGTGCAGGCCAAATTTACCGACACCGTATTCTTTATAGAACTGGGTCAGTGTGGATTTCATATCTTCTGCGGTTCCGTCTGCGCAGAACTTCTCCGCCAGCTCACAGATTCTGGCGCAGATCCGTTTATTATAGACCTTGCTCTCCTGCATGCTGCTGGCATAATTTTCTATTAAGGAAAATTCCGGTACCTTAAGTATCTCCATCATGGGAGCAAAATCAAAATCATAGAATTCCTTGAAAATGCAGATATCATGCAGCGCCGCATCGTTGATGGAGCCGGCAATCTCTCCGCGGATCTCACAGCCGCAGCTGTAGCTGTTCTCGTTGTTCACCAAAAGATTTGCCAGGTAACAGTGCCACAGATTCCCATGAAATCCGTAATTACCCGCCAGGTCGATCAGGTCATGGATACACTCGTAAAACAGTGCCGCCATGTCCTCTGTATTGTAATATTCATCATCGTAATGGGACATGAGAAATGCCATGTCATACAGCAGTTCCCCATCCTCAAAATCACGATATACGATCAGTTCTTTTTCTCTCATATGTCTAACCTTCTTGTCTTATGTTTTAACTGTTCAGAGCCATGTAACGATTATCGAATGGTCGTCGGATGCTTGTATTCGTAATACTTAGTAATTGCCCAGGATCTTCATGCTGCGGGCTTCTTCCCGAAGTCCCCGCAGTGCGTTTTTCACTGCGCTGTCCGCAAGGTTCCCCTCAAAATCGATGAAGAAACGATACTCCCAGTTCCGGTCGGGAATGGGGCGGCTCTCGATCTTGGTCATGTTTAGATTGTTGTAAATAAAATGGGACAGAATGTGATACAGGGATCCGCTCTCGTGGGGAATCTCCAGGCACAGGCTGATCTTGTTGGCATTTTTACGGAAGATCTTCTGGTTTGTCACAATGATGAAACGGGTGGAATTGCTGTCGGAATCATTGATCCCTTTTTTCAGAATTTCCAGTCCGTAGGTCTCTCCCGCATATTCGCTGGCGATGGCTGCCTGGGTTTTATCCTTTTCCTTCGCTACTTTTAACGCTGCGAAAGCGTTGTTCTGCATACTGATCTGCTGCCAGTCATGCTCCGCCAGATATCTGGCACTCTGCATCAGGGACTGGGGATGGGAATAGACTCTTTTGATCTCTTCCATCTTCGTCCCGGGCAGTGCCAGCAGACAATGCTCGATGGGAATGACCTGCTCTCCTACGATATAATTCTCGAATTCTACCAGCAGATCATAGATCTCATTCACGATTCCGGCGGTGGAATTCTCAATGGGAAGTACCGCGAAATCCGCGCTGCCTTCATCAATAGCACTCATGGCATCCCGGAAAGTTTCCACATGGAAGGCATTGACATTTTCCCCGAAAAATCTGTGCATGGCAGCCTGGGAATAAGATCCCTCCGCTCCCTGGTAGACCACTCTGGCGCAGTCGGTTTCCAGTTCTTCCACGCCGATAAAAGGAAGCCTTCCCTCACTTCCGTGGGCGGCTAACAGCTGGTACTGAAGCTTCCGGCTCATGGACATGATCTGTTCAAACAGTTCTTCCACTCCGTGGCTGTTGAAATCGTTGTGGGTCAGTGCCTTGACACCGGCGATCTTCTCCTGCTCACGCTGCTTGTCGAATACTTTTTTCCCCGTCTCTATTTTATATTCCGCCACCTGTCTGCTGACATCCATGCGCTCCTCATAGAGATTTACGATCTGTCTGTCAATGGTGTCGATCTGTTGTCTTAACTGTGATAAATCCATGCTGTTCTCCTTAACTTAACTGATATCTACGAATTGCTCCGCTGCGAAGCAGCTATCGCAATTCTCAAGCATTCGGAATCCGCTGATTCCAAACGTAACTATTCAGAACCCCATTCGCAAAACCGCCTCTGCAAGGCTTTTCTGAATAACATGCTTGCATGTTATTTGCTCATAGTGGTTACTTCGCCCATTGGCTCTGAATAGTTACATTCTATATCAATTTCACCTTGTTCGCAAGCAAGAAGCACGGTATAATATTAGATATTACACAAACTTTACATTCCATTTTGTTGGAAAGAAGGTTAACACATGAAAGATAAAAAAGCCTTGTTCATTTTAATTCCTTTTCTTCTGTTCGTGATCATCGTTGGCGCACTTGCCATCGTGGGCGACCGGATCCCCGACAATCCCCCGGAGACGGTAGGCAATACTGCGGGCAATCTGAACAATTCCGGTTACTTCTGTGAGTACGACGGAAAAGTTTATTTTGCCAATGCTTACGACAGCAACACCTTGTACTCCATGGATCCTTCGGAGCAGAATATCAAAAAACTGGGCAATGCTTCCGCAAAAAATATTCTGGCCGGGGGAAAATATCTTTACTACTACCAGACCGGAGCTTCCGGGGATGCCGGTATCGGTGCCCTGCGTACCGTTCGTTCCTTTAACCGCTGTAAATTAAACGGTACGGATGTGACCGGACTTACCAGAGATCCCATCGTTTCCGCCCAGTTGGTGGGAAGTAACCTCTACATCATGACCTCAGGCGATAACGGACCTTTATTTTACCGCATGGGCATCGACAAATCCGGCAAAACGGATCTGGCAGATTACGAGATCAATCCCGCCTGTGCCGTGAACGGTACCATCTATTACAACGGTACTCAGGAAAATCATTATCTCTATGCGCTGAATACCTCGACGGACAGCATCTCCACTCTATGGGACGGCAATCTGTGGTACCCTATCGCACAGGGTGACTATATCTACTATATGGATGTGGAAAATAATTACAGACTCTGCCGCTACTCTTTGTCCCGGAATGAGGTGGAAGTCCTGACCGAAGAGCGGACCGACTGCTTCAATGTAGGATACGGCTATGTATACTATCAGGTGAACGGCGGAGAGGCATGCCTGAAATGCATGCGGGATGATGGCAGTGATTCCTGGGTCATTGCAGAGGGCAATTATACTGCCATCCATATGACTTCCCAGTATGTTTATTTCCAGATGTTCGGAGAGACTTCCACCTGGTATCACTCCCCTTTGGGCAGTCAGAGCTACAGCGGATTTGATGCAGCCAGACAGGCAGCACTGGATGCATTGAAAAAATAATGACAGGCAGCAAGAGCCGCAGACATTCCGCCTGCGGCTCTTATTTTTCGTTCCTGTTGCAAATTATTTTCAGCCTTCTTCGATATGATTCAGACCCTGATTCAGGATCGTGATGATATGGTCATCTGCCAACGCATAAAAAATCGTCTTGCCATCTCTGCGGTTTTTCACCAGATCCATCTGCTTCAATACCCGCAGCTGATGAGAAATAGCAGACTGAGACATGCCCAGCAGCGTGGCAATATCATACACACACATCTCAGAGCACAATAGTACCGACAAAATTTTTAATCTCGTTGCATCTCCAAACACTTTGAAAAACTCTGCCAGATCCTGAAGTTCCTCTTCCGGCGGCATCTTCTCATCGATCTGTCTTATGGTCTCCGGATCAGCGGAGAGATAACTATTCTTCTCTTCCATCGTAATCTCCATTATCATTGCTGTATCAGCGGATGCCTGCCGCACCTGCTGTTATCTACGGTTGACTATATTTACTATACACTATTTCTGAGAATTCGACAAATGGAAATATTGCTGCAGTCCCTCTGTCATGGTAATCGTTCCCTCATGGTCGATGAACAATGCTTCTGCATCGTATTTTTCCAGGAGCTTCTGTCCTTCCTCCGATCCCAATACAAAGCAGGCGGTAGACAGCGCATCACTTAAAAATCCGTCCTTGGTCACGATGGTAACTCCCGCCACATCGCTGCGTGTGGGGAAACCGGTCCTGGGATCCAGTATATGATGATATCTGACACCATCCACTTCCACGTACCGCTCATAATCTCCAGAAGTGGATACACAGTACCCGCCATCCAGCGTTAGCACTCCTACACTTTGCGAAGGCTCCAGCGGATCTGTCACCGCAATCTGCCAGGTGCCGCCCTCCGGCTTATTTCCGTAGGTTAAAATGCTGCCTCCCACAGAGATCACGGCTCCGCTTACCTCCGGATATTCCTCCAGGATCTTCCGGATCTCATCCAGTGCCACCCCTTTTCCCACTGCTCCGAGATCTATCTGCATTCCCGCCGGAATACTCACCACTGTACTGTTCGTCCGCTGTTCCAATATCATCTGCTTCCAGCCTGCCAAAGCGCATGCCTGTTCTATTTCCTCCAGCTCCGGAAGTTCATAGTCCTGCGGGTCATCTGCTGCCGCCCAGGTATCAATGTCCCACAGTCGGCTGAGCTTACCGATGCTCACATCGAAAGCCCCACCTGTCTGTTCCGAGATCTGCAGGCATCGTTTCAGCCAGCCTGCCATCGCGGCGGAGACCTGTATCGGTCCCTTTCCGGCGGCTGCATTAATCTTCGCCACTTCCGCACTATCCAACCGCCAAGAAAGTTCCTGTTGTTCCAGGTCGTTTAGTTTCTGCAATACAACGTCCGTTACCTTTTCATCTGTTTTTCCGTTCGTTGCAGTCGGGGAATTTCCGGTCACGTAAACGGTCTGGGAGATCACGGTTCCCATGGCGGTATCTATGCTTTTTTCGCATTTGGTCTGCTGTCCGCAGCCTCCCAGAAAAAGTGCCGGGATCATTGCAAAAAGCGCTGCCAGACGCACCGCCCACGGCATTTTCAAATACTTCTTCATTTTTTACATTCCTTTTGCTATACTGTTCTCATCGAAAGGAGTTCCTTATTCCTATGAATGCTTCCATGAATGATCGAAAAAAAGCAGTTCTCCTTGCAGCAGTTCTGCTTGTAATAGCCATCCTTTGCGGAATCCGGATCTATGCGGTCTCCCACAGTTCCACCGGAAACGGTCAGGCGCTCTATGCTGACATTTATCAAAGCGGTGAATTACTTGAGACCATCCGTCTGGACACAGTGACTGACGAATATACCTTTGAAGTTCCGGGAGCGAACGGTGCCTCGAACACTGTCTGCGTCCGTCCGGGCAACATCGCCATTATCTCTGCCAATTGTCCGGATCAGATCTGTGTGCATCAGGGATTTATCAGCACCTCACTGCTTCCCATCACCTGTCTGCCCAACCGGCTGGTGATCCGGGTAAGGGAAGAGGCTGCCTGTTTGGATGACACGACGCTCGTCCCGGACGGCGTGACCTATTGATAGAAGATCCTTTTGCCTGCACCGCGTTTATGAATTGCAAAAACACGGAGATGATACGGAGATGATTATGAAACCACCCTTAGCTACCAAAAAACTAACGACGCTTTCCCTGCTCTCTGCCATTGCGTTGGCGCTGTATGCCGTGGAAAGTGCTCTGCCCCCCATTGTTCCGATCCCCGGCATTAAGCTGGGGCTTGCCAATATAATAACACTTGTTGTTCTATGGAAATATTCCGCAAAAGATGCTTTTTTCGTGCTTCTGGTGCGGATTCTTTTAGCGACCCTGTTCTTCGGTCAGGTCATCAGTCTCCTGTACAGTCTCTCCGGCGGTCTCCTGTGCCTTCTGGCAATGGTATTTGTGCAACGGCTGTTGCATGGACATTATCTGTTCCTTGCAAGTATGACCGGAGCTGTTTTTCATAATCTGGGGCAGATCGGTGTTGCGTTTTTACTGACTTCTGTTCCCGCTGTGCTGGTCTATCTGCCGTTTTTACTGTTAAGCGGTCTGGTGACCGGTCTGTTCATCGGTCTCTGTGCCCGTTTTACGCTTCGTTTCCTTCCGTAAGATCCACAGGAAGCTCCGACAACATCTGTGTTACGGTCTTGTGCGTAATGGGATGACGGAAATTCGGTGCCAGCTCACTCAAAGGCTTCAGTACAAAATAACGATTCTCCATATCGATATGTGGGATCACCAGATCCTCGGAAGCATACACCAGATCATCATAGAAGATAATATCCAGATCCAGAGTCCGGGGCCCCCAGTGAATCTTACGTTCTCTTCCTTCCATCTGCTCAATACGGTGCAGCTCCTGTAATAATTCTTCCGGTGCAAGCAACGTTCGGATCTCAAACATTCCATTTACGAAATTATCCTGCTCTACGACGCCATAAGGCAATGTCTCCAACAGCTCCGACACCTTTTCCACTCTGATGTCTTTGTTCTTCTGAAGCTGTCCCAAAGCCTGCGCGATATGCTCTCTGCTGTCTCCCATATTGGAACCCACGGCAATATAGGCTTCATGCCATTCCCTGTGAATCGCCACAGATACACTGCCAAAGGGTAATGGGATCGGAGCCTCGGGCTTGCGGATCTCCAGATCCAGTCCCTGTACCAGTGGAAAATGCTGTAATACTTCGTAAGCAGTCCGCTCCGCCACCGTTTCGATCAGTTGAAAAGTATGCTGCTGCATGAACTCCGTGATAAACTGACAGACCTCTCCGTAATTGGTGGAGAGACTTAAGTCATCCGCCAGTCCTGCCGGACGGGTATTCGTATATAACGTGGCATTCACATAAAAATGCTGTCCTTTTTCATTTTCTTCCGGATATACGCCGTGATGCGCGTATACTTCCAATTCTTCGATACGGATCTGGTCCTCATAAGTGCCTTTTTTCATTTGCCGACTCCGCCTTTCCCAACGCTTCTTCGCAAAATATCAGTTACTGCTGTTTAAAATGGCTTCACACATTTTAATGGTGCGAACATTTTCCTTCACATCATGCACACGGACGAACATGCATCCCTTCTGCACACCGAACATGGTGGTCACAAGCGTCCCCTCTACTCTCTCTGTCACCGGCAGATCCAGTGTCAGTCCGATCACGGATTTGCGGCTGCATCCTAAAAGCAACGGATAACCGAACATATTCAGTTCTTCCAGACAGTTGATGATCTCCAGATTGTTCTCATAGGTCTTGCCGAAGCCCACCCCGGGGTCTAAGATGATCTTCTCATCCGCGATGCCTGCCGCTTCCGCCAAATGGATCGTGTCCGCCAGATCCGCTGCCACATCCTGCATGAAATCCCGATAATCCGCTTCCTTACGGTTATGCATCAGACAGCAGGGCAGACCGCTCTTCGCAATGACCTCTGCCATACGGTTATCATATTTCAGTCCCCAGATATCATTGATGAGATCTGCTCCTGCACGGATTCCCGCCTCTGCCACACCGCTTTTGTAGGTGTCCAGGGAAATGGGAATGTCAAAATTTGCCTTCACCGCCTCGATCATCGGTACGACTCTGGCAATCTCCTCCTCATCAGATAACAGGGTATAACCCGGTCTGGTGGATTCTCCGCCGATATCCACAATATCCATCCCCTCAGCGATCATTTCTTCCACATGCTTCAATGCCCGGTCTCTGTCATTCCACTTTCCTCCGTCGGAAAAAGAATCCGGGGTCACATTCAGGATTCCCATTACATAAGTATGTCCCTTAGTCTGAAATTCTCTGTTGCCAATCTTCATTTGTCTTCTCCCCACGTTTCTAAATATTATTTATGATGTTCCCGACACCAATCAATACTTAATTGTCAGGTTCTTCTTGCCGTCTTTCCAGTTGCAATCCTTCTCCGCATCGCACGCAAAGCAGGCACGGCTTGCCTTATCCGCCCGATACAGGATGCCATTTAGATTCTTCTCCTTCGCCGCCTCAGGATCCCGGTGTCTGGAGATCGCCGTTACAATAACACCCGTTTCTTCATCGTTGAATCCACACGCCTTCAGAATCTCCGGTGCGATCCGTGCACTGGCCTGCTCATGCGGAATGCCATTCTCGTACTGTTCATGTTTCCCACAATCGTGGAGCAGTGCCGCCGCATAGATCCATTCCCGGTTGATCTTAAGCCCTTCCTCCAGCGCTATGATCGTACCGATCCTGGCTACATCCAGAAAATGCACCATACTATGACGGCAGAAGCGTCTGTCTGCTTCTGCCGCATTGTTTCGTCCTAAATGATATAAAAACAAATCGTGATTTAATATTTTATCAATTCTATCCATCGGAGTCTCCATCATTTCATCCCGTTCGCTTAGCAGCTTTCTTCCGCATCCGTAATCTCTACCGGTTCACCAACTGTAAAAATCTGTCCTGCAATTCCTTATTCTCCGCAAAGACTCCCCTTGTCACCATGGTAACGGTCCGACTGCCGGGCTTTTTGATCCCGCGCATGGTCATGCACATATGCTCCGCTTCCAACATTACCATAACTCCCTGAGGCGCCAGATATTTCATGATATCATCGGCGATCTGTGCCGTCATGCGCTCCTGGATCTGTAATCTTCTGGCATATACCTCCACAGTCCTGGCAAGCTTACTCAGACCCACAACCTTGCCATCGGGGATATACGCAACATGAGCTTTGCCGTAAAAAGGCATCAGATGATGCTCACACATAGAATAGAAGGTAATATCCTTCTCCAGTACCATCTCGTTATTGTCTACGGAGAAGACCTTCGACAGATGTTCTCCCGCATCCTGATCCATACCACCGCAGATTTCTTCATACATCCTGCCGATCCGCTCCGGTGTCTCCTTCAGTCCTTCTCTATCGGTATCTTCCCCGATTCCTTCCAGTAAAAGCTTTATTGCTTCCTGTACTTTCTTCTGATCTACCATTTTCACCGCTTCGCTTTCCGTTTATTCCCTGCTGTCTGTCTCTTCTCCATGAGCTTCAGGATTCTTCCCAGATAAGAGAGAGAACCGAAGCACAATATCACATCATCCCGTCCTGCCAGCAGGTGACTAAGTTCCACTGCCTCTTCCAGGCTGTCCACCGCCGTCACATTGGGGTGTACCTTTGCCACCTCTGTTGCCAGATCATAGGCATGCATGGCTCTGGGATTGTTCGGAGGTGTCACCGTGAGAATCTGATCCGCATACTTCTCTGTCAGTGCGATCACGCGGTCCACTTCCTTATCCTTTAACATTCCCATTATATAGATAATTCTTTTATTTGTAAAATAGAATTCTATGGAATCCGCAAGTTTTGCGGCTGCATCCTCGTTATGTGCACCGTCTACTATAAATAACGGGTGTTCTTCCAGTATTTGCAACCGTCCGTTCCAGCCAGTCTCCTTTAGGCCTTTTCGAATGGCAGTCTCTTTGATCTCGTAACCGCATTTTTCCAGAGCCTGCACCGCTTCCAGCGCCAGCACAGCATTTGCCACCTGGAATTTCCCCGCAAGGGTGATCTCCAGCTTTTTATAATTTCCATAATCGAAGGTCTGCTTTTTCAGTCCGTATTTCACATGTTTTGCATTTGCCGCATCTGCGATGGTCAGTATACAGCCAAGCGCTGCCGCCGTCTGCTCCACAACCTTTTGTGCCGCTTCTTTTTGCCGCATGGAGACCACCTGACATCCCGGCTTACAGATTCCGGTCTTGTGTGCTGCAATCTCCTCCAGACTGTTACCTAAGAATTTCATATGATCCATACCGATGGAAGCCAGTACCGCCACCTGCGTGGTCGTGATCAGATTTGTAGCATCCTCCCTGCCGCCCATACCGGTCTCCAGTACGACGATATCACACTGTTTTTCCCGGAAATACCAAAAAGCCAACGCCGTCTCAATCTCAAAAGGCGTCGGATGATGGAAGCCGTCACTTACCATAGCATCACAATGTTTTTTTATGATCTCCAGTCCTTCACACAGATCCTTATGCGTGATCTTCTGCTTTCCGATCTGGATTTTTTCACAATATTCAATAATAACGGGTGATATATATTTTCCCACACGGTATCCGGCAGCCTGTAAGATGCTGGAAATGTAGGCAAGTGTGGATCCTTTTCCGTTGGTTCCCGCAATATGCACAAATTTTAATTCATCCTGCGGATTTCCCAGTCTCCTGCACAGTTCCCGGATGCTGTCCAGCCCCGGAACGATGCCGTAAGTTCCCACTTTTTCCATATATTCCATTGCTTCCTGATAATTCATAGCAATCTCTCCCGTATCATACGTTGAAAATTTCATATACTATGTCCATGAAAATGACAAAATCCATCGCAAACTCTTTTAAAACCTTCGGCAGGAGCTTTCTCCTGTGCGGACTGTGTGGCTGGTGCATGGAGATCCTGTTCACAGCGCTACACTCCCTTCGGCGCAGGGATCTGCGTCTTACCGGTAATACTTCCCTGTGGATGTTCCCGATCTACGGCTCCGCCTGCCTGCTTGCACCCTTCAAACGGCTATTTGCACACCTGCACATCAGTCGTCCCAGACGCGGGCTGTTCTATATGGCAATGATCTTCACCGTGGAATATCTCAGTGGGCGCCTATTGTGGAAGCATGGTCTCTGCCCCTGGGATTACGGCAAAAGCCGTTTCCACATCCACCGGATCATCCGGCTGGACTATGCTCCCTGGTGGTTCCTGGCAGGACTGTTTTTTGAAAAGATCCTGCCCTGAGCCGTTTTACAGCATTACTGCATTGCTTCTGCCAGCATCCGTTCCTCATGAACCTTTTTTTCCCGCACCATCTTCTTCATGAGGAAATGATAAGCGATCCAGAGGAAAATACCTGCGGTCAGCCAGGCTGAGGCATTGGCAAAGCACACACCCACATAACTCATCAGATACGCTGCCGCAAAAGCCACGATACCACGGCTCAACAGTTCCACCACACCGCCCATCATGGGCATGAAGCCAAAGCCACATCCCTGCAGCGCATTTCGGAAGATAAATATCATTCCCAGCGGAATGAAGAACATGCCACAGATCGTAATATACGTTCTGGCATAGCCGCATACCATCTCAATCTGTTCGGAGATGAACAGCGGTACAATATAAGGAAGCGCTATATATACCAGTCCGTAGACAAGCACCGCATAGACACCGGACATGATATTGGCAGCTTTCACGCCCTTCCGGATACGGTCCAGATCATTGATACCGCGGTTCTGCGCACAGTAAGTTGCCATAGTCACACCCATTGCAGCAAAGGGCTGTGTCACCAGCTGCTCCACCTTGCAGGAGACAGAATAAGATGCCACCACCGTAGAACCCAGCAGATTCAGTGCTGCCTGTACCAGAATGGTACCGATAGCAGTAATGGAAAACTGCAGTGCCATGGGAATTCCCACGGTCAGCTGATTTTTCACACACTGACTTTCCAGTCTGCAATGCTCCGGACGGATATGCAGTGCAGGTACGCTCTTAATAATATAAATCAGACACAGTACACCGGATAATCCCTGAGAAATGATAGTCGCATAAGCTGCACCGCCCACTCCCATATGACCGTAAACGATCAGTACATAGTCCAGGACAATATTCGTCACCGAAGCGATCACCAGCAATACTAACGGCACCACACTGTTGCCGATGGCACGCAGGATACTGGACAACAGGTTATACAATACATTGCAGGCAATTCCCGCACAGATGATCATAATGTATTCCTTCGTCATATCGAAAATATCTTCCGGAGTATTCATCACCCGAAGCAGACTGTCCATGCTGGCCATACTGACTGCCGTCATCACGATTGTCACGATCACCGACAGGATGGCTGCGCTTCCGATACTTTTGCGCATACCCTCCCGGTCCCTGGCTCCGAAGCGTTGTGCCGTCAGCACAGTAAATCCGGTGGTCAGTCCCTGGGTAAATCCCAGGATCAGGAAGCTTACCGACCCGGTGGCTCCTACTGCCGCCAATGCATCTACACCTACGAACCGACCCACGATAATGGTATCCACCATGCTGTATAACTGCTGGAAAATATTACCTATGATAATAGGAATGATAAATTTTGTAATCAGCTTAGAAGGGCTGCCCTTCGTCATATCAAGTTCCATAAATCTCTTCTCCCGAAAAAACAGGACCCCGGAAGGTCCCGTCTCTTATACACATGTATACTTGTTTCTCAATATTACTGTAAATCGTCAATATCCCCGATCTCTCCGGAACCGATATCCAGCATGTTCACGGTTCTGCGCTTCAATCTGGCTTCCTCTGACTCCTTCAAAATAAATTCCTTGATCTGCTTGGAGTTGCGGATATGCTCGATCAACAGTTTGGGATGAGTGGTATCACCGGTATAACAGACAATGGTGCCAAGTCCTACCATTCTCTCCCAGATACTTGCCGTATGCTCCACATCCTGTACCTTGTACATATAGCAGTCATTCTCTACCTTGGTGAACACACCTGTATCCACAGTAATCATATCCTCTTTGATCATATACCTGGTAAAAGTAAAAGGTAATCCCAAAAATAACCAGCGCTTCTTTTCCACAAATTCTACAGACATAATGCCCTCCTTTTATTGCCTGGTCCGGTATTCCACAGCCGCCTGTAACGTACAGTAGAACCGTCTTTTACACAACCGGATTCATAGATATAGTTCTCTTTGCCTCATTATATGATATCCTATCCGGGAATGCAAAACCTTTCTATCATATCCACACAAATTTTCTATATTTTTCACTTTTTCCTGCTTGATTCTCCTACAGAGAAATGGTATTATGTTACAAATATAAAAATACAGGAGGATAAACAATGACCGCAAAAGAATGTATCACAGGCCGCAGAAGTATCCGTCAGTATACGGATCAACCCGTATCTCATGAGCTTCTGGCTCAGATCGTAGAGACAGCTTCTTATGCTCCCAGCTGGAAGCATACGCAAATCGTTCGTTATATCGCTGTTGAAGGCGAAAAGAAAGCGAAACTGGCAGCATGTACTTCCTCCTTCCCGGGTAATGGCAAGATCATGGAGAACGCTCCCATGGTCGTTGCAGTAACCGTGATAAAGGGCAGAAGCGGTTTCGAGAGAGACGGCTCCTTCACTACCGCCAGAGGCGATGCATGGCAGATGTTCGATGCCGGTGTTGCCAGCGAAGCCTTTTGCCTGGCTGCTTACGAACAGGGCCTTGGCACCGTGATCATGGGTATTTTCGATCAGCAGGAAGCTGCTGATCTCCTTGAGATTCCTGAAAATCAGGATCTGATCGCACTGATCCCCATCGGTTATCCCGCAGAAGCACCCGTTGCTCCCAAACGGAAACCCGTAACGGATCTATTATCTTATCAACAGTAATTTTAAAGTCGAAGAGTTTTTCCTCTTCGACTTTTTTCTGGTCAGGGTATGAGCTGTCCGCTTCCTGCGAGCTCCGTTTCTACCCGCATCATAAGAAAAGCGCTGTATTCTTATGATGTCGCATACACAAGCGAGCACGGATTCTCCTATTCCGTACAGTCACTGTGTCGAAAATAGCAGCGCAGAAATGAGGAAATGAAAAAATGAGACACTTGATGAACCCACTTGACTTCTCTGTTGAGGAACTGGACAAGCTGTTCGCTCTGGCAGACGACATTAAGAAGGATCCCGCCAAATACGCCCACAAATGCGACGGCAAGATCCTCGCCACCTGCTTCTACGAGCCCAGCACCCGCACACGTTTAAGCTTTGAATCCGCCATGACACGTTTAGGCGGCAGAGTCATCGGCTTCTCCGATGCGGCTTCCTCTTCTGCTTCTAAAGGAGAAAGTGTATCCGATACCATCCGCATCATCTCCTGCTATGCGGACATCTGCGCTATGCGCCATCCCAAGGAAGGTGCTCCCATGGTAGCCGCAGAGAAATCCCTGATCCCCGTGATCAATGCCGGTGACGGTGGACATCAGCATCCCACCCAGACTCTGACCGACCTGCAGACCATCCGCAGCCTCCACGGCGATCTGAATAATTTTACCATCGGTCTGTGCGGTGACCTGAAATTCGGCCGTACCGTACACTCCCTGATCAACGCACTGGTGCGCTATGAAGGCATCAAATTCATCTTCATCTCTCCCGAGGAACTGAAGATCCCCGACTATGTCACCGACATGCTCCGTGAGAAAGGCATTCCTTTCCAGGAAGTTATCCGTCTCGAAGATGTGATGCCGGAGTTGGATCTCTTATACATGACCCGTGTACAGAAGGAACGTTTCTTCAACGAAGAGGATTACGTCCGCCTGAAAGATTTCTATGTATTGACCCCGGAAAAAATGGAACTGGCGAAGCCCGACATGCTGGTGCTGCATCCCCTTCCCAGAGTCAATGAGATCTCCGTGGAGATCGATGACGACCCCAGAGCCGCCTATTTCAAACAGGCACAGTTCGGTGTCTATGTCCGTATGGCTCTGATCCTGACTTTGCTGGGTCTGGCATAATTTTCCGGCATCTGACCGCAAAATTATCTTATGAATTCGTATATTAAAGTTAACATACGCAGCACTCTGTGCCTGCAGAATGGAGATTACTATGTTAAATGTAGGAAAAATCGAAGAGGGCTTCGTCCTCGATCATATCAAAGCCGGAAAAAGTCTCTCGATCTATGAGCACCTTCAGCTGGATAAGTTAGACTGCACCGTTGCTATCATCAAAAACGCCCGCAGCGGAAAAATGGGCAAAAAGGATATTCTGAAAGTAGAATGTGACATCGATATGCTGGATCTGGATGTGCTGGCATTCATCGACCACAACATCACCGTCAACGTCATCAAAAACGGTGAGATCGTAGAGAAGAAGGAACTGGTACTTCCCAAACAGATCAAAAACGTCATCAAATGCCGCAACCCCAGATGCATCACTTCCATCGAGCAGGGACTGCCCCACGTATTCGTCCTCTCCGATGAGAAAAAAGAGATCTACCGCTGCAAATACTGCGAAGAGAAATACAGCGAAAGCTAAATCTTCAGATCATAAGATGTCAAAACAAAAAACTCACCTGCATGTTACCACGCAGGTGAATTTTTTTATTTTTACACTATTCTGTTTCCAGAAGATTATCTCTGTACACGTCCGGAAGCATCGCCGCCAGCCAGGGTCTCAACTTCTTTTCTGGATACCAGGTTGAAGTCGCCGGGGATGGTGTGCTTCAGAGCAGATGCAGCTACGCCGTACTCAAGAGCATCCTTGAAGTTCTTGCCATCCAGCATACCGCAGATCACGCCGCCTGCGAAGGAGTCACCGCCGCCTACACGGTCAACGATGGGATGGATGCTGTACTCTTTGGAGTGATAGAACTCCTTGGTATCTCTGGAGTAGATACAAGCAGACCAACCGTTATCGGAAGCGGAATGGCTTACACGCAGAGAGGATACGCAGTACTCGAAGTTGAACTTGTCAACCATCTGCTCGAAGATGGACTTGTAACCAGCCAGCTCCAGCTCACCGCTGGTAACATCGGTATCGCCGGGCTTGAAGCCAAGTACCAGCTCAGCATCTTCTTCGTTACCGATACATACATCAACGTACTTCATCAGGTTGGTCATAACCTTCTGAGCCTTCTCAGAGCTCCACAGCTTCTTACGGAAGTTCAGGTCTACGGATACCTTTACGCCGTGCTTCTTAGCAGCGATCAGAGCCTTCTCGGTCAGCTCTGCTGCAGCGTCGGATACAGCGGGGGTAATACCGGTGAAGTGGAACCAGTCAGCGCCTTCGAAGATCTCATCGAAGTTGAAATCAGCCTCGGTTGCGGTGGAGATAGAGGAATGTGCTCTATCGTATACAACCTTGGAAGGTCTCATGGAAGAACCGCTCTCCAGGTAGTAGATACCCAGTCTCTCACCGCATCTTGCGATGTGCTTGGTCTCTACGTTGTACTTTCTCAGAGCTGCTACTGCGCACTCACCGATCTCGTTGTCAGGAACCGCGGTAACGAACTCAGCGTCATGACCGTAGTTAGCCAGAGATACTGCTACGTTAGCTTCACCGCCGCCGTAGTTTACATCGAACTCGTCTGCCTGGATAAATTTCTCGTTGTTGGGGGTGGACAGTCTCAGCATGATCTCACCCATGGTAATTACTTTTGCCATTTTGGTATATTCCTTTCTCACTAAAAATTGTCTATTATCTCCGGTTGGATGGCTGCATATTCCATCACGGACCCGCTCTCGCTTCGGCCCTCCTGTAGCGGTACGTAAGATACTAAAATACAGCATCTAAGTACCGACGGTCGGTTAGAGTCCGTGTCGGAACACGCAACCGTCCAACCTGATTATTCTAAATCCTATTCATTCCACCGTGTAATCGCTATATTACAGCGGAAGCGGGTCCGTGACTGAAATATGCAGTCGACGGAGCCGTCCGGTTTTCGGAATCCTATTCTTATTTCTGTACCAGATGAACTGCAAATCCGCCGATCTCTTCCTTCAGGTAGATAGCCTTCAGGTTGCCCTTGGCATCTCTCTTAGCGGACTCTTCGTTGAACTCAACGCCCAGAACAGTGCTCAGGTAGTTGACAGCTCTCTCGATGTAGTTGGTCTTAACAGCGATGTGGCCGTTCTTGCCCAGGTAAGGAGTCTTCATAACTTCCAGAGCAGAGCCTGCGAATACGGAGCTGTTGCCAACCTTAGCGGGCATACCGAAGATGAATGCGAAACGGTTCGCAGCCTTAACAGCCTCTTCCTCGTTCTCTGCATTGACACCAACATGAGCCAGTTCGAAGCCCAGCATGGTCTGTACTGCTTCTCTGGTCAGCTGCTCGATCTTGTCCCACTCACCGGCATTGATCAGGTCACCGGGAACCATCCAGGAACCACCGCAAGCGATGATCTTGGGGAAGTCAAGGTAAGAAGTCAGGTTCTTAGCGTTTACGCCACCGGTAGGCATGAACTTCATGTTTACATAAGGAGCTGCCATAGCCTTGATCTTAGCCAGACCGCCGGACTGCTCAGCAGGGAAGAACTTAACTACATCCAGGCCAAGCTCGATAGCCTGCTCGATGTCGCTGGGGCTGGAAGTACCGGGAGTGATAGGGATATTCTTCTCTACACAATACTTAACGGTTCTGGGATTTAAGCCGGGGCTTACGATAAACTTAGCGCCTGCTGCTACTGCTGCGTCAACCTGCTCTGCGTTCAGAACGGTACCTGCACCAACACACATGCTGGGGAAGTTTTCGGTCATGATCTTGATAGCTTCTGCTGCTGCGCTGGTACGGAAGGTAACCTCTGCACAGGGAAGTCCACCTGCGCAAAGTGCCTTTGCCAGAGGAAGTGCATCTGCTGCGTTGTCAATTTTTACAACCGGTACGATACCGATTTTGCTGATTTGCTCTAATACTGCGTTCATAAAAAACACCTTTCTGTCTTATAGACTAATAGTTATGTGAAAAATCTTCGCAGGAGATCCTGCCGAAAATATTTCTGCAAAATTAAGCCAGTAATTTTATGCCAATACTTCCTTCACTGCCGCAGCGATCTTGTCGCACTTGCAGTTTGCGAAGAAATACTCCTTAAACTTGTCACCGGATAAAGCACCCTTTACCAGTTCTCGATCCAGATTCTTCAGGATAGTAACCATATCGGTATGAGTTACTTCCTTTACCTGATCCAGGATCTTCTTGTTGCGCTGCTCGGGAACAACTCTCTCAGGGGGATATCCACCGCCACCGGGAGCACAGAACAGCTTTTCAAAGGTATACTGTAAGTTCAGTTCACCGCCCCAGCCGAAGTTCTCAGCAAAAGGAAGTGCTACACAGTTACCGTCGTTTACCTGAGAGAACAGGTAAGCATCCAGAGGGGACTCAATATGTCCGCACAGAACCTTAGGGAAGGAATTGCATGCAAGCATGGCACCTTCGCCGGTTCCGCATCCGGTGATCACGAAATCCGCTGCACCGGAGTTCAGAAGAACTGCTGCCAGAATACCATTCTGTACGTAGGTCAGGGAATTGGGATCCTCTGCGCCGCACATACCGTAGTTGAATACTTCATGACCCATGGGCTCTACTACTTTTTTAAGAGTAGCACAGATCATTTCATTCTTGGCAGCCTGACTGTTTTCATTGATCAAAGCTATCTTCATGAGATACTCCTTTTCTAATCTAAACGCCACAACAGTCAGCCGCCGAAATTCTTCTGCGACTGACCTGGTGTGGGTAATTTATTTTGTTTTCCTTTTGCGCCGGTTCTACTGGGGCTGTTTGCCGATGTAAGCAAGGATACCGCCATCTACATAGAGGATGTGTCCATTGACTGCATTGGATGCCTCAGAAGCAAGGAATACAGCGGGACCGGTCAGCTCTTCGGGCTTTAACCATCTGTTAGCAGGGGTCTTAGCGCAGATGAACTGGTCGAAAGGATGTCTGCTGCCATCGGGCTGGATCTCACGAAGAGGAGCCGTCTGAGGAGTCTCGATGTAACCGGGTCCAAGGCCGTTACACTGAATGTTGTACTGGCCGTACTCGGAGCAGATGTTCTTGGTCAGCATCTTTAAGCCGCCCTTAGCTGCTGCATATGCAGATACAGTCTCACGACCCAGCTCGGACATCATGGAACAGATGTTAATGATCTTACCATGACCCTTCTTGATCATTGCAGGGATAACTGCTTTCGATACGATGAAAGGTGCATTCAGGTCTACGTCGATTACCTGACGGAACTGATCTGCGGTCATCTCGGTCATAGGGATTCTCTTGATGATGCCTGCGTTGTTAACCAGGATATCGATGGTGCCTACTTCCTTCTCGATCTGAGCTACCATAGCATTAACTGCTTCTTCGTTGGTAACGTCACATACATAGCCGTGAGCCTTGATGCCTTTCTCAGCGTATGCAGCGATTCCCTTGTCTACCAGCTCCTGCTTGATATCGTTGAAGCAGATGGTAGCGCCGCACTCAGCATATGCGGAAGCGATAGCGAAGCCAATACCGTAAGATGCGCCGGTAACCAGTGCGACCTTACCTTCCAGTGAGAAATTAGTGAATTCAGACATTGTTTTTTCTCCTTTTCTTTATTAAAACTGTTATTTTAGTTACATTTCCACAAGGATCTTATTTCAGATCTCTGTTGTCGACACCGTCCATGTCATCAAAGTCCTGATTCTCGCCGACCATACCCCAGATAAAGGTGTATGCTCTGGAACCGCATCCGGAATGGATGGACCAGCTGGGGGAGATGACTGCCTCTTCGTTACGCATTACGATGTGGCGGGTCTCATCGGGTTCTCCCATAAAGTGCATTACAAATGCATCCTCGGGAATATCAAAATACAGATATACTTCCATACGTCTGTCATGTGTATGACAGGGCATGGTATTCCATACACTGCCGGGCTCTAACTTCGTCATACCCATCTCCAGCTGACAGCTCTCTACCTGTCCTGGAAGGATATATTTGCAGATAACTCTGTGGTTGGCATCCTCCAGAGTACCCAGCTCTACTTTATTCTCATCCTTTACAATGACTACACCCTCTTCGGGAGTACCCTCCGGCTTGATCAGCACGGTCGGATAAGTCCTATGTGCGGGAGCGGAATTCAGATAAAATTTAGCGGGCTGCTTCTCATCCTCACTTGCGAAAATGATCTCCCTGGAGCCCATTCCTATGTACATAGCTTCCTTGTAGCCCACCTTGTACACTTTGCCATCAACGGTAATCATACCTGCTCCACCGATATTGATCACACCCAGTTCTCTTCTCTGGCAGAAATATTCTGCACGGAGTTCATCTCCGGCGGTCAGAGTGATAGGGCTTACAGGAACTGCTGCTCCTGTAATGATTCTGTCGATGTGGCTGTACACCAGCTTGATCTCGCCGGGTACAAACAGATTCTGGATCAGAAACTCTTCTCTCAGACGCTCTGTGGTGTAATGCTTCACATCTCTTGGTGATACTGCTGTTCTAAGTTCCACCTTACGCCTCTCTTTCCTCAACGGGCGGCCTGCGTGCCGCTATTGAATGTTACCTTTTTATGAAAGCACTTACATTATAACATATCATTGTAACTATTTCCAACACCTTTTTACACATTTTTATAAAATTTATAAAAAGGCGGAAGGGCTGTAAATGCTTTTCTCTTTTGTATGACTTAAGTATACTCGAAAAAATTCTCAATGTCTTTTCATTTTTTGGTCTAAACATTGCAAATTTTGAACTTTTGATGTTTAATAGAAATATCGAGAGAAAGGAACACATGAAAATGGAAGAACTTACTTCTTGTAAAACAGCCATAGAAAATTGTAAAGTCTCAGGGACCTTTGCCATTGCCCACTTATATAAAGAAGAAAAAGCCATGGACATGCACATCCATGACTGCTATGAGATCTATTATTCCATCTGCGGCGGCAAACAGTTCCTGATCGACAATTGTTTCTATACGATTGCCCCGGGGGATCTCTTTATCATCAATCAGTATGAAAGTCACAAGCTGACCCAGATCGACAATTCCGTCCATGAGCGGATCGTCCTGTCGGTAGCACCGGACTTCATGAAACAGATTTCCACAGAGCAGACAGATCTGAGCTTCTGTTTCACCCACCGCAGTACCCCTTTTTCCCATAAGCTGTCATTAAATAAGGAACAACAGAAGCGATTTCTCTATTATATCAACAAAATCACCTCTGCGGAGGGCTTCGCCCATGACATTACGGAATATGCCGCTTTCATGGAACTGATGGTCATGCTCAACACTCTGTTCGTCAGGAACACGGAACAGACCTCCACCGGAGAAAACACCGCAGATGCCGCGGAATACAAGGACAGCTCCTACCGCTACAACCATCAGGTGGACGATATTTTAACCTTCATCAACCAGAATATCTCCCAGCCCATTACCATAGAACAGTTAGCCGGACAGTTTTACTTAAGTGAATCCTATATCTGCAGGATCTTCAAATCCGCCACCGGCACCACGATCAACAAATACATCACCGCCCGCCGCATCAGTATCGCCAAAGCCGTATTGAACGAAAACGGTAATGTCATGGAAGCCTTCGAACGCAGTGGTTTCACAGACTACAGCAATTTTTTCAAAGCTTTCACCAAAGCCGTAGGCATCTCCCCGAAAAAATACGCAAGCCTGAGTGTCAGTTAAACTGCTGACTCTCAGGCTCTTTTTTACAACTCTTAATCATTCGGTCTCTGATAAAATCTTCCCGCCAGGTTCTCCGTGCGGATCATATTGACGAAGGCCTGGGGATCGGTCTTACGCACCGTATTCACGACCTTATTCACTTCATCGCGTCCTACCACGGAGTACAGCACATCACATTCCTGTTTGGAATAACAGCCCTCTCCCTTGATCAGTGTGGCATCATGGTGCGTGATCTCCGCAATGGCTTCGTAGACATCCTCCGGTCGTTTGGTCACGATGATCAGTGTCTGCTTCTGATACCGCTTGTATAATATATGCAGCACCTGGGTGGAGGTGTACTGGAAAATAATGGAATACAGCGCCTTGTCCCATCCGAACAGTGCTCCAGCGATCCCAAGGATCACCACATTTCCGGCGAAAATATAATTCCAGGAGTCAATGCCGTATTTCTCCGACAGGAAAATTGCGATAAAATCCGTACCTCCGCTGGTGGCATTGGCAAACAGGCACAGACTGATAGCTAATGCATTGATCAATCCACCGAAGATAGAGATCAGCAGAATATCCTCCGTCATGGGAAATGACGGCACAATATCTGTCAGGATACCACTCACCACGATCATCAGGCAGGAATAGCCGGTAAATTTTTTCCCGATAAATTTGAAACTAATGGCAGCCGGAATCGCATTCAGGATAAAATTGATCACCGAGAAGGGCGGCTCCCAGTGCCACAGCAGTGCACTGATCTCCTGTATCAGACGAGTCAGACCGTTGAATCCACCGGGGATCAGTCCTCCGGTGCGGGCAAAGCTTTTTAAATTCACAGCCATAATAAGGGATCCCGCCAGGATCAGGCAGGTACGCCGCAAGGTATCACAAATACTCTTCTTCGTCATAATTCGCTCCTTCTTACATCCTTCCTGCCTCTTCCTTCACAGGACCTTCCTCTGTGTGCGTTTTCTCCGCATTCCCGTTTTTCATTGTTTCGTCTGCTGCCTTTTGCGAAGACTCATTCTCCGCACAGTCTTTCCTTTTCCTGTCATACCTCTGGCACAGCACGTATCCCAACAGGATCAGTACACTTCCCGCGCTTACTAAAATACCGATATTCCGTCCTTCCGGTACATAGTGCATCTGTATCGTATGCTCTCCCGCTTCCAGATCAAATGCCATGAGGGCATCGCCGAACTGCTCAGGCTCCGCATTTTCTCCGTCGATCTGCACCGTCCAGCCCTCCTCATAAGGCACGGACAGGATCAGTCTGCCGGCTTCTTCCAGACTTAAGGTTCCGGAAATATGAGTGCTGTCCATCGCTACATTTTCAAGATGTTCTTTTGACAATATCTCCACTGCCTGTGCAAACACTTCTTCATTCAGTACATAGGCTTCCGCCGATACCTTCTGCGTCTCATCCGCATCATCCCCGTTGGTCAGCGTCACGCGCTCTCCCTCCAACAGATATCCCAGATACAGAATGGATCCGTCCTTCAGATCACTGTAATCCTGCGTCTCCAGCGTTCCCCCAAGCACCTGAACCTTTTTCGTCCCTGTGGCATTGATCCTCGCGTAATAATAGCCTGCCCGGTCCGCCGTAATACATACATTATCTCCGCTAGTCTCACTGGTCGCCCGCTCCAGTAAGGGCTCTGCGATTCCCAGATCCTCGGTCAGCTGATTCTGCACTCTCACACCGGTGCTGATCTCGTCCGTAACATTCCAGCCCGTCGGTGCCACATAGCCAAAGGGCAGCGTATATTTACAATGATATAAATAAACATCTCCACTGTTATTCACGATCTCATACAGACCGTTTTCGTATTTATCCGATCCGCCGAACATGTAATCCACATTCAGGAGTGCCGAAACGAAAGCTGTCGCTCCGTCGAAGCCGTAATAAACCTTACTGTGGCGCATGCCAAGCTTCTTATACAGATCCATGACCCGGGAATTCATGGTGGAGGAAAATACCGAAGCCGTAGGGTACCCGGTCAGGGTTCCGTCATTTTTCGTCTTGCGGGTAAACTTCTCGATACGGAAGAAGTCATCCCCCTCCTGTTCCCGCGCTAGGGTGTACAACGCCTTATAATCCTCCTGGTCTCCCAGATAAGCGCTTCGTCCGGTAGTGCCCAGACTTGTATTAAATGTATTGATGCTCAGCTCCGCCACTATGCACGCCAGCACCAGAATCCCCAGCACCTGCCTCGTCAGTTCGCTCTTCCTCGTCCGGTACAGATACAGGATCACCCCGTAGATCGTAACGAACACCAACGTCAGCACTTCAATACCCGTGTCGAAATCCTCGCTCTCCACGAATTTTTCACAGGCAAGTAAAAATACCACCGCTGCCAGATACCCATAGATGATCTGCCTGGGAGAAGTGCCTTCCACATTCCGAAAAGCATCGTAGCACATGACAAGGATCAGAAAAATATATAGAAAAGACTGTCTCGCCGGCAGGGAATCCGGATAATTCAGACCGTGCCATAAAAAATCCAGGACATTGGTTCCGAAGCTGAGCAGCAAAAATCCCGCCAGTGCCAGATTGCAGAACCGTTTTCTCACCGATATTTTTTCATTCAGTGCATACATGGGCACCAGTAAAAATACTGCCACACCACAGTAAATGTTCGGCCAGTGTTCCAGTCCCCTCTCTGTGGTCACGCACAAGCAGTGTCTCGCCAGCATATCAAACACGGAAAAATAGGACTCCAGCGTACCGGGGAAATCCGAATTGCCAAAATCCGTCCGTAAGATAGCGCAGACCTCCGGAATCAGCAGTACTGCAGCCAGCCCTCCTGCCAGCAGCGATGCAAATGCAAATCTTCCGATCCTGCCGAATACCGTTTTTACTTTTTGGCTCTGTCCTTCCGTCATGGTATAATATTCCGTGATCAGCAGCATTCCGAAATACAGCACCAGGAAGATACAGATCATAATGGAAATATAGTAATTGGTCAGGATGCAAAGCCCCAGAGTCACAGTGTACATGATCCATCTGCCCTCTCTGGCCAGCCGCTCCGCTCCCAAAAGGATCAGCGGTAACAGGATCAGGCAGTCCAGCCACATCACATTCCAGTTATAGGCTGCCAGATAGCCGGACAGGGCATAGCAGGTGGAAAAAAGGATCACCGCCGGATCCGCCTTGCCAAACGTCTTCCGCAGATAAATACTGAACGTAAGTCCCATAAGACCGATCCGCAGGATCACGAGATAACTCATGAATTCCATGATCAGACTCTCCGGAAGCAAAAATACCAGCCAGTTAAAAGGACTTGCCACATAATAGACATATAATGCCAGGAAATTCGATCCGATCCCCACGTTGTAAGAATAAGACAGTCCCTCTCCCTCTTTGATCTTGTGTACGAATTCACTTAAAAAAGGCATATACTGATGGTACATGTCAGAGAACAGAAAACTCCGGTCACCAAAAGGATATATGCCCCGTATGATAAAAAGGATCAGCATAATAAATGCAGGCACAAAGAACGCAAGCACAGAGATTCCTCTCTGCGTCCTGCGTTCTGCACTTATTGCTGTCGTCTTGTTGCCATTCATCTTAGTCTTCTCCGTGATCTCTAATGTTTTACCTTTCGTAATCAAACAGCAGATAATACTCCAGGCTCCGGTAATCGTTGAATGCTTCCCCACATTGCTTCACCGTCGTAAGAGTGCCGTCCGCCTCTCTCACACCTGCTGCACTGATCACCGGGTATTCCTTCCGAAGCCCGGTCAGACTGCTCTGCAGGGCAGGCAGTGGCAGATCACAGTTCTCCAGCACATCCATTGCCAGATAATTAGCACTGGTCTCTCCGTCCGTCTGCTCCTCGATGTCAAAGTTGCTCCAGATCACATAAGGTACTTTATATTTTAACAGATTTTCCTCGTCTGTTAAAGTCTCCGGATTCACTTTATTATTTCTTAAGATCGGATTGCTCACATAAGTCGTAGGCTGATGATCCCCGAAGAATACGATCATGGTATCCTCATCCGCCTGAGAGAAATAATCGATCAGACCCTGCAGAGCGGAATCCGTCTGTTTTACCAGAGACAGATACATGGACAATGCTTTGGAGTCAATTCCATCCACGGTAATATCCGGGGTAAAGTTATGGAATTCCTCTTCGTAACCGCTGTGGTTCTGCATGGTTACGTTAAAGACAAACAGAGGCTCTCCCTCTTTTTTATTCTCATACAGTTCGATGATCTTGGCGAAACTACTCTCATCGGAGATATAATTACGGATCCGTTTCGGATTCGTGAAATCATCCTGGGATAAAAACTCATCAAAACCAAGTAACGGATAGACTCTGTCTCTGTCCCAGCCGCTGGCATAATACGGATGGATCGCCACGGTATGATAGTCCAGCTCCTTCAGGTAGGATGCCAGAGACGGCGTCTCTTTCTGCACATACTGCTGGTAAGCCACACTGCCCTGGGGCAGGAATCCGATGGTATTGCCTGTGAGGAATTCGAACTCCGTATTGGCAGTATTTCCACCCAGCACGGAAACATTCAGATAACCGGTTCTGGTATTCTCCGCGCCCTGCTGTAATCTGTGAATAAAGGGCATATAGTCCTCGTTGGTGGTGAAATCGCCTCTCACCGCCAGATCGGAAAAGGCCTCATCCATGATGACAATGATATTCGGGCGCTTCACGCTCTCCGGATCTTCCACGGCTGCCGTAAGCCCTGCGGAATCCTGTCCTGCCTGTGTATACTTACTGCCGGTCTCCTCCGGAGAATATCCTGACGGCTTCTCCACATCCATATACTCCAGTTCCATCAGAAATGCCACGATATTGCCGTCTCTTTTGTTCATGACGGTAGGGGTAAACAGCTTATCATACAGACCAAAGTTTCTCACAAAGCTCTCACTCTGCACCATACCGGTATAGCCGTAGATCAATGCCATGCTAAGCAGTATGAGTGCCGCTCTTTTCGCCACTCTCGCCGGAGCATTCATATGAAAACGGCTCTCGATCAACAGCAATATCAGAAATCCTATAATGACCAGCACCGTGCTGCCCTTCAGTGTATAGTTAAAATTCCCTGCCACACTGGCAGCCGTACCAATGGAATAAATATCCCAGGGCATAATAGGTGCTGACCGGAAATTCAACACATAATAATTCGCCAGACCCGCCGCCATGAAAAATGCTGTCTGCAGCATCAGAGCTGCCCGGACATATTTAACGATTCCGAATAACAGAAGTGCGGTCAGTACATAAAACGCCATGTTCAATATCTGTGTCTTGAAATGCATCGTTGTGAAAGGATTGTGGGTATACATTTCAAACAGATAAAATGTCACCAGCGGACATACCGCAAGTGCTATGCAGGAAGGAAGCTTCTCTCTGGTGATTCCTATTTTCCGAACGCAGTGACGCAAAAAGCCTGCAATGGCAGCTGTGACACTTCGTATTGATTTTTTCTGTAAATAATCCATCGATTAATTCTCCTTACGATTCTGAAGAGATTTTATCGCAATGACAGAAAAATAACAATTTCCGAATTGCACACATTTGCTAACATTACAGGCTTATTTTTGTTACTTTTTACATATGTTTTACGTATTACTACTTGACTTCGTATTTTCCGGCTTCTTTCAGGCGCAGCATTGCTCTCGCCATGGATGCCTGGGATACATGATACTCCTGGATACTCTGCTTCTGACGCAGCTGTTCCTGCGCACGCTCCAGGGCAGCCTCCGCACGGACTCTGTCGATATCCTCCGGGCGTTCTGCCGTATCCACCAGCATGATCACACGGTTATGAGAAATGTAGACACAGCCCACACCGACTACGGCTTTGGTCCAGTCATCCTCCTCTTTTTCCTTGAAGCGTACCTCGCCCTCTCTCGTGGCAATGACCATATCCTCGTGGTGAGACATAATAGCCTGCTCACCGTCCAGAGCCGGTACGATAATAATGCCGCATTTTCCATCGAAAAATACTTTATCACTGGCAATGACCTTCAAACTAAAGGTGTTCATATGCACACCGCCTTTCCTTACTGTGCCATGAGCTTCTTAGCCTTTTCCACTGCCTCATCAATGGTACCTACATTGAAGAATGCAGCTTCCGGATACTCATCCATCTCACCGTCGATGATCGCACGGAATCCGCGGATAGTCTCCTTCACAGGCACATACTTACCGGGTACACCGGTGAAGTTCTCTGCCACATGGAAGGGTTGGGACAGGAAACGCTGGATCTTACGGGCACGATATACGGTTACCTTATCCTCATCGGACAGTTCCTCCATACCCAGGATGGCGATGATATCCTGCAGTTCCTTGTACTTCTGCAGCATTGCCTGCACCTGGCGTGCGGTTTCATAATGTTCCTTACCTACCACATCCTCTTCCAAAATACGGGAAGTGGATTCCAAAGGATCCACTGCGGGGTAAATACCCTGTTCCACGATCTTACGGGACAAAACGGTGGTGGCATCCAGATGTGCGAATGTAGTCGCGGGTGCAGGGTCAGTCAGGTCATCCGCAGGCACATAAACAGCCTGAACGGAAGTGACACTACCCTTGTTCGTGGAAGCAATACGCTCCTGTAACTCACCGACCTCGGTAGCCAGTGTGGGCTGATATCCTACTGCGGAAGGCATACGGCCTAACAGTGCGGATACCTCACTACCTGCCTGCACAAAACGGAAGATGTTATCAATGAACAGCAGCACATTCTGGTGCTCTTCATCACGGAAATACTCTGCCATGGTCAGTCCTGTCTCGGCGACACGCATACGTGCTCCGGGGGGCTCATTCATCTGACCGAAGACTAGCGCGGTCTTCTCTAATACTCCGGACTCCTTCATCTCACTCCACAGATCATTGCCCTCACGGGAACGTTCGCCGACACCGGTGAAAATAGAATAGCCACCGTGCTCCGTAGCAATATTTCGGATCAGCTCCTGGATCAGCACAGTCTTGCCAACACCGGCACCACCGAACAGACCGATCTTACCACCCTTTGCATAGGGTGCCAGCAGATCAATAACTTTAATACCGGTCTCCAGCATCTCTACGACCGGGCTCTGCTCTTCGAAGGAAGGCGGATCTCTGTGGATGACCCAATGCTCCTCTCCCTCCAGGGATTCTCCACCATCGATGGTCTCTCCCAATACGTTGAACAATCTTCCCAGTGTCTTTTTACCTACCGGAACCTGAATTCCTTTACCGGTAGCAATGACATCCATATCCTTGCAGAGTCCTTCACTGGCACCTAACATAATACAGCGGACGGTATTGTTGCCGATATGCTGTGCCACTTCCATGACCAGACGTTTACCTTCGCTGTATACTTCCAGAGCATCCTTGATAAAAGGAAGGTCATTGTTCTCGAACTCTACGTCTACAACAGGTCCCATGACCTGAACGATCTTACCATGATTTTTTTCACTTACGTTACTCAATTGCTCAGGACCTCCTTTCTTGCCTTTTTCTTCTTTTTCTGAGCCTTGGCACCGGCAATGACCTCAGTGATCTCCTGTGTGATCATAGCCTGCCGTACCCGGTTGTACTGAATGGACAGATCATGGATCATGGCGGATGCATTTTTATTTGCAGCCTCCATGGCCATCATTCTGGCGTTCTGTTCACTGCAGAACGATTCTACTAATGCGCCGTATACATATCCCATGACAAAATCGGGAACAATGTTATCAAGCACCGCCTTCGGGGACGGTGTCATGACAAGCGGCTCCTGATACATACTCAGATCCTGTCCGTCTTTGGTAATAAACCGTTCTTTTATGATAGGTAACAGACGCATCATCTGCGGTTCGGTTGTCACGCTGTTTACCATATTGGTATAAATAATATATACCTCATCCAGCTGCTCTGCCTGAAACTGCTCCAGGATCGTCTCCGTAATGATCCGGGCACGATGCAGGGTCGGGTTCTGTGCAGTATAATGAAACTGCTCTGCCACCTCGATGCCTCTGTGTCCGAAATACTGACGTCCCAGCTCACCCACGACAAACAGCTTATATTTTCCTGTCTGTCCGGCTTTCTGCATCTGCTCTTCCGCCATCTTCAGTACATTATGGTTATAGGCTCCGGCCAGTCCCTTATCTGCGGTGACTACTACCAGTCCCGTAGTCTTCTCCTCGGCCGGTTTGTCCTTACGCTCATCGAAGTACTTATTGTCGATCTCCGGTAAGTGACGGACGATTCTGCTGACCATAGTCTGCAGAGTATAGAAGTAAGGCTCCGTCTCTTCCAAATTCTTCTTGGCTTTCCGAAGCTTTGTAGAAGAGATCATATACATGGCATTGGTGATCTTCATAGTATCCTGAATGCTTTTCATACGACTTTGTATTTCTCGCGTATTTGCCATGTTAACCTCCTATATTACTATCACTGTTTGCAAATATTATTTTTGCAAAAATTCCTTTTTAAATTCCTCAGCTGCATCGCAGATCTGCTTATTCAGCTCATCATCCAGCGCCTTGGTGGTCTCTAACTGACGAACGATGTCACTGTGCTGCTCCTTCATGTAACTTAAGAACTGCATCTGGAAATCCTTCACATGATCTACAGGCACGTCCAGCATTACTCTGCCGTTGGCTGCACACAGGGTCATAACCTGCTCTGCCATGCTTAAAGGTCTGCACAGAGGCTGCTTTAACAGCTCCATCAATACATGACCGTGCTGTAACTGCTCCTTGGTGGCATTGTCCAGATCGGATGCAAACTGTGTGAACACTTCCATCTCACGGAACTGTGCCAGGTCGATACGGATACTTCCGGCTGCCTTCTTCATTGCCTTGGTCTGTGCTGCACCGCCGACACGGGATACAGACAGACCTACATTGACTGCGGGTCTCATACCGGAGAAGAACAGATCACTCTCCAGGAAAATCTGACCGTCCGTGATGGAGATAACGTTGGTCGGAATGTATGCGGATACATCGCCTGCCTGAGTTTCAATGATAGGCAGTGCGGTAATGGAACCGCCGCCCTTGTCTGCGCTCAGTCTTGCGGAACGCTCCAGCAGTCTGGAATGTAAATAGAATACGTCTCCGGGATATGCCTCACGTCCGGGAGAACGCTCCAGTAACAGGGACAGTGCACGGTAAGCTACCGCATGCTTGGACAGATCATCATATACGATGAGGACATCCTTGCCCTGATACATGAAATACTCAGCCAGTGCTGTACCGGAATAAGGTGCGATGTACTGCAGAGGTGCAGGATCGCTGGCGGTTGCGGATACGATAATAGTGTAATCCATGGCATCGTTCTTCTTCAGGGTTCCTACCAGCTTTGCAATGGTGGATGCCTTCTGACCGATGGCTACATAAATACATACCACATCCTTACCCTTCTGGTTCAGGATGGCGTCGATGGCGATGGAGGTCTTACCGGTCTGACGGTCACCGATGATCAGCTCACGCTGTCCACGACCGATGGGGAACATGGAATCGATTGCCAGAATACCGGTCTCCATAGGTACACCTACGGACTGTCTGTCCACGATGGAAGGAGCAGGCTGCTCGATGGGACGATACCCCTCTTCCTTAATGGGACCTGCGCCGTCGATGGGTGCTCCCAGAGCATCCACGATCCTGCCCTTGAATCCGTCACCTACGGGGATACCGGCTCTCTTACCGGTACGAACGACTCTGGTACCCTCACGGATCTCGGTATCATGACCGAACAGGATACATCCGATCTCATCTCTGCGGACATCCTGTACCATTCCCTTGACACCGGAATCAAAGATAACGATCTCACCGTACTCAGCATGGTCGATACCATTGACATTGGCGATACCGTCACCTACCCAGCTGACGGAACCGATCTCATGCTCCTGTGCCTGCAGGTGGAAATCTTCGATCTCACCCTTCAGGATAGAGATGATCCCCTGCTCGCTGGCAGTCTTACCTACCTGGGAAAGCTTGTCTGCGAACTGCTTCATACGGCCATTGGTACTCCAGTCATAGACTTCGTTACCGGCACGGATGATGAAACCGCCGCCCAAAGCCGGGTCTTCCTTCGTCTCGAAGACCATATCGTCTCTGTGATATTTCTTCTGTACAAAATCACGGATATTCTGTAACTGCTCCTCTGTCGGTGCTGTCACATAGGACAGGGTCACAACGAACTCACCCTTTTTCTCGGGAGAGAGTTCTCTGTAGGCAGTACAGATATCATCCCACAGATAGATATCTCCGTTATCACACAGGACCTTCAGGAAATCTCTGATCTGTAAGGGGAATACTTTTTCTATTACATTGTGCTTGGCAGACAGTGCCACGGCAGGAGATTCGAAATCCAGCTTCACCTGCGGTACGGCTTTAAAGATATCGCCTGTCTGACCTACAATGTCTCCGGGGATATTCAGTTCACGCAATCTTTTTGCGTATTCTAAAGCTGTACTAATCAATCTCTTCACCTGTCTTTGCTATAAATTGGTTGTAAAGTTCTCTGTCTGAATCTGCATTCTGTTTGGCTGCCACCAGCTTTGCAGTAGCTTCCACTACCAGACCGGCGATCTGCTCCTGTGCCTGTTCAATACGCTTCTGCTCTTCCAGTGCAGCATTTTTATCGGCATTGTCCAGGATCTTTTTTGCCTCGGTCTGGGCATCTGCCACGATACGGTCATACTCGTTGCTGGCCTTGCCTCTTGCCTCGTTCAGGATGCCTTCCTTTTCTGCCTGGACACCGCTTAAGGATGCCTCGTACTTAGTCTTGAGTTCCTCGGCACTGTCCTGTGCGGCTTTTGCATCTGCATATTGCTTATCGATCTCTGCCTGTCTTGCATCCAGGATCTTGTGGATGGGCTTGATCAGGAAGATCTTCACAATGGCAAATATGATCAACAGATTCAGGATGGTCCATACAATATTAATATCTAATCTCAGCATGTGCTTTCATCCTTTCTTACGTCGTTATACCGTTCCTTATGCCATGAATAAGATGATCAGGATACCGATAACGAATCCGTAAATAGCGGTTGCCTCTGCCAGCGCACCACCTAACAGTAAGATCTTGGTGATCTTGCTCTCTGCTTCCGGCTGTCTTGCCACAGCCTCTGCTGCCTTACTTGTTGCGATACCGATACCGATACCTGCTCCGATACATGCCAGTGCTGCAATACCTGCTCCAATAGCTATCATAATGAATCCTCCTAGTTTTAAAAAAGTGTTGTTAGTGAATAGTTACTTATTCAATGGCTTCCTTAATGTACATAGATGTCAGGAATACGAATACATACGCCTGGATCAGTCCATCAAAAACATCAAAGTAAAAGCTGAAGGGTACCGGCAATGCTACCGGAACCAGAAGCTTCAACAGCTCCATGATAACGAATGCTCCCAAAACGTTACCAAACAATCGCATACACAAAGACAGGGGCTTGATGAACACCTCCAGGATATTGATGGGTGTTACGATCGCGATAGGCTCGGTGAAGCTCTTGATCCATCCGCCCACGCCTTTTTTGCGGATGCCTGCTACTTCCACCAGGATGATACTCATCAGTGCCAGTGCCGCCGTTACGTTCAGATCCTTGGTAGGGGGCTTCATGCCGAACAATCCGATGATATTGGATATGCCCAGGTATAACAGTACACTTACCAGATACGGTACATACCGTTTCCCTTCCTCTCCGATCATTCCCGTAACAATGCCTTCCAGCTTCGTCACGATCGTCTCTGCCACCAGCTGTCGTCTGCTGACATTGTGTACTTTGAGGTTGCTTGTAAGGATAATCGACAAGATCAGAATGACTGCCATGACTACCCATGTGATCACTACCGATTCCGCAATATCCAGCTGTACTCCGCCAATCAGTGGAAGACCTGCCGGAAGCTTGATCGAAAACGCCGTATCACAGTTCAGTTCTTTGAGCAGTTCTGATGCCAATTCCTCCATAATACCACTTCCTTTCCGTAAACATCCCTGAAGGAGTTTCCGCTCCCTCATGGTCGTTGCTATTTTACTCCTATTTATAAAAAAGCGTAACATACATTTTTGCTAATTTGTCCTATGCAAAAATCAAAAGTTATGTCATATATTAACTATAAAAAAATGAGGTATCAGAAAATTATATGACAAAATTAGTCATTTTGGGGCGCAAGTCCAAAACAGGAAATTATGAAGCCTTTTTCCGTGCACTTCCCGCGCAGATCGTGACTACTCTGGTTCCCGGAGAGGTCATTTCCTGCGACGCTCTGATCCTGCCGGGCGGCGGAGATATCACTCCGGCTTTTTTCGGGGAAAAAAACAAAGGTTCCCGCACTGTTGACACCGAACTGGACATCCTGCAATTCCAGGCTCTCGACATAGCGATTGCCGCCGGAATCCCTGTCATCGGGATCTGCAAGGGCATGCAGGTCATCAATGTTGCCTTCGGCGGTACGATCACACAGGATATGCCTGAAGACTGCCTGCACAGTTCCCCTTCCGGCGATGTGTTTCATGATACTATTATGGTAGATGATTCCCGTCTTTTCAAGTTTTTTCCTGCCAAAATGCGCGTCAACAGTGCTCATCACCAACGGATCGGCCGCTTAGGTCAGCACCTTAAGATCATCCAGGTCTGCCCTGACGATGGCTGCCCCGAAGCTTTGGAGCATGACGAGCTGCCGATCCTTGGGTTACAGTGGCATCCGGAGAGGCTGCCGGGGTGTGTCGGGGAACCTCTCCTTTCTCTTCTTTCTTCTTATTTTTAAACCGGTGTCGCGGTCTTTTCAACGGAACCAATTCCTCCCTGACTTTAACCTTCGCAATCTCGAACAGGGAACGGATGATCCCCCGCAGCATCTCTGCGGTCTGATCGTCCACTTCCTTCAATGCGGTAACTACTGCATTCATACTCTTTTTCCAATCTGCGGCAAAAGTGATCAGATTGTCCGCCTGTGATGCGGAGATTACCTGATAAAGTGTGTCTACAAAAGTACGGACCTGCTCCTCGTTCAGGGACAGGATCCATTCATTCAGAGCCTCGTTCATGATCTTCTGGCTCTCATAGATATCGCCTACATCCACGAAATGATCATCCTTCACCAGCCAGGAGAAAGGATCATGCTGCAGCAGACCGTGGTTTTTACTCTCCACTACGCGATAATGAATATCCCGCTCGAAGATCATCCCGATCATAGAAGAATGCGGAAGCAGCTTTACCACCTTGTCTTCTATCGCATTGTAATGACATTCCTTCAGCACCTCCGGCCGGAATCCCGGTCCGTCCAGACTGTATATCTTCTGGATCCGCTTCTGTACAAAGGGCGCACATTTCATGGCACTGTACACCGCCAGGTTGCCGCCCTTGGAATGTCCTCCGATGTAAAAGGGCTGATGCAGCCATCCGGTGACCATATTTACATATTTGACACTGTATTCCTGCCCCGGTACCGGATTCAGGAATGCCATATTAAAGTCTTCCTTCCACCCCACAATAGTCTCATCCGTGCCGCGGAATGCCAAAAACAGCGTTCCGTCATCCAGGATAAAGGTAATCGCAGAGAACTGGGTCTCCCACTCCTTTTCCACCAGGTTAATATAACAATTCAGCTTCATATTCCGGAAGCGTCTGCCGCTAAGCAGCCCTTCAAACAGTGCCCGGTTCTCCTTTTCAAAACGCATATCTCCGAACAGCTGCTCCACATCCGGCCGTTTGGCGATCTCCTGCAGCGTCACAGAAGGACCGTTGTGACGTACGTCACTGACCATTCCGTCGAACTTCAGATAAGAGAGCTGGCATAAGGCCAGACTGTCCACATCATTCAGAGGTTTTTCGCGAAATGGAATATCTCCGTATTTTTTTAAATATTCTATGACTGTTCCCGCCATATACCGCTCCTTTCCGCGAGGAACTTTCCTTGCGTATTTTTCCGGATTGTGTTAGGTTTTATGTAATGATGATCCCACAATATGCGAATCATTTACTGTCAGTAGAAAACATTAAGAAGGTGATCTGCCATGTCCACGAATCATTCCAAACAATTTTCCAGAGATTGCATGGTGCAGGCTTTGATACAGCTGCTTCAGACAAAATCTCTGTCCAATATTACCATCTCAGAGCTGACCGAGCGGGCCGGAGTCTCCCGTATGACTTATTACCGCAATTACAGCTCCATGGACGAGATCTTCATCAGTTATCTGAAGGATCTGGTAGATGCCTACCGTCAGGATGTCGCTGACTGGCCGGATAAAGGCAATTATAACGACTACCGCAATATGCTGCACTGCTATGAATACTTTGATCATTACAGAGAATTCATTGCCTGTCTGGTAAAAACAGGTCTGGGGCATCTGCTGCTGCAGGCCCTGGACAGTTATATCCTCGATACCTATTATACGGAAGATAAAGGCCGGGATTTCTATTACACACTTCGTGCGTTCTCCGGTTCCCTCTATAATATCTACGTCACCTGGATCATGGAAAATTCCATGGAATCCGCTGAAGAGATCGTATCCATTATCTGTAAGATCTATTCCTGATCATTAAACAATCATCAAAGGACTGCGCAAAAATACGCAGTCCCTTTTATTTTTCTTATCTCTGATCCAACGGAACATATTCCAGTTCCTGCATCACGCTCTTATAAGCGGGACGGATGATCTTGTCCATGTTGATCAATTCTTCAATACGATGCGCACTCCATCCGACGATTCTTGCAATGGCAAAAATCGGTGTATATAACTCCAGCGGGATCTCCAGCATGCTGTATACGAATCCGCTGTAGAAATCCACATTGGCGCTGACGCCCTTATAGATCCTGGACTTCTGGGAGATGACCTCCGGTGCCATCCGCTCGATCAGGGAGTACAATGCGAAATCCTTGTCTCTGCCCTTGGCTACTGCCAGCTTCTCCACGAAGCTCTTAAATACCTGGGCTCTGGGGTCGGACAGAGAGTAGACAGCATGACCCATACCATAGATCAGTCCCTTGCCGTCAAAGGCTTCCTTATTCAAAATCTTGTTCAGATAAGCTCTTACCGCATCCTCATCAGTCCAGTCGGACACATGGGCTTCGATATCCCGCATCATCTCTACGACCTTGATATTGGCACCACCATGCTTGGGTCCCTTCAGAGAAGAAAGCGCTGCTGCCACTACGGAATAAGTGTCGGATCCGGAAGAGGTTACGACTCTGGTAGTGAAGGTGGAGTTGTTACCGCCGCCGTGCTCCATATGCAGCACCAGTGCGGTATCCAGTACTTTGGCCTCCAGTTCGGTATATTGTTTGTCGGGACGAAGCATCATCAACAGATTCTCTGCTGTGGAAAGCTTCTTCTGCGGACGATGTATGTACATACTCTCATCATTGGAATAGTGATTATATGCATGGTAGCCGTAGACTGCCAGCATAGGGAACACAGCGATCAGCCCAAGACACTGTCTTAATACATTTTCAATGGAAGTATCGCTGCAATTTTTATCATAGGAAGCCAGTGTCAGAACACTCCTGGTCAGGGAATTCATGATGTCACTGCTGGGAGCTTTCATGATGACATCTCTGGTGAAGTTGGTAGGCAAAGTTCTGCTGGATGCCAGAATATCGTTAAAATGCTTCAGTTCGTCACGATTCGGCAGCTTACCGAACAAAAGTAAATAAGCCACTTCTTCGAATCCGAAATGATCCCCGCGGAATCCGTTGACCAGTTCGATACAGTCATAACCACGATACCACAGCTTACCTTCACAGGGTATCTTTTTGCCATCCTCCATTTTGAAGGATTCGATCCGGGAGATATTGGTAAGGCCTGCGACTACGCCGTTACCGTTCTTATCACGCAACCCCCTCTGCACGCCATACTCATCGAACATCTGGGGTTCCAATCTATCTGCCGCTCTGCACAGACCGGCATGTTCCAACATATACTCTGCGTTTTTCTTCATCCAAATACCTTCCTTTCCCTCACATCATATATACCTACTTATCATAGCTTTTTAGAAAGTACGATGTCAATTAAGAAAATATAAAATATTCTTTGTATTCTCTTTGATCTTCTCAGACAGCTCAGCATATTTAATGAGTTCTTCCTCTGTGAAGCCGGCGAATCTGGCAGCATCATAATCCCTCTGTGCCATCTCCAGTTCTTTCATAACGGCATCTGCTGCCGGAAGAATCGTCACGGCGATCCTGCCTCCCCGTTCCTTCCGCTTCGTTTCTGCCATCTCCGCTGTTTTCGTTTTATATTTTCCGGTCGTCTTATCTTTTTTGGATGGCTTGGGTTCCTTCACCTCTTCTACTTTCAGGAATCCCTTCATGATCAGGCGCTGCAATCCGCTGGTCAGATTCGTCCGGGTGATTCCGGCGAAATCCGCCAGTTCCCGTCTGCTGTCCCATTCGTGCTTTTCACACAGACACAAAAGCAGACGCACATCCATGACCTTCAGATCTCCTTTTAACGCCACCGGCTCCAGATAATGTTCTAATAACTTTCTCCTACGGTAATCCTCTCCTGCAGGTCCTTCCGCCTGTAAGATCTCTGTATTGACAAAGACTCTCTCGTCTCCCAGCTTCTTGGAACCGGGCAGGATCGAAGGCGGAACGGTGCCGTCCCCCGCAGCATCGATAAAGAAACGGTATACCTGCAGACGGTTCTTCTCATAATCTTCCTCTTCCAGAACATGTTTGTAGAAGTTATTGTAGTACTCAAATACATTCAACTTCATCTTCACAGTCTTCGAGATATTAATGCCCTGACTGGCAAGAGAGCCTTTCCTCTTCACATAATAATAAATGGGCGCATGCAGGGCATAGAATACTTTCGCATAGCGGATATATTCCAGATTGAACATAAAATCCTCACACCAGCTGATATCCGTATCCATGCGTAGTTTATGCTCTTCCACAATATCCCTGCGGTACAGCTTGTTCCACAACACACCGTAATAAAAATCCGCCGGATTCTCCATCATATGTGCTGCGAACTCTTCTCTGGTGAGGACGCCCTCCTCTTCGATGTCTCCCTTGGGGGACAGACGCTCTCCCACCACGCGGTAAAAGTCAGAAATGACCATGTCACAGCCATACTCTTCAGCTGCCCGCACGAACAGTCTGGTGGCATCCGGTGTGATCCAGTCGTCACTGTCGAGGAACTGCAGATATTTTCCCCGGGCACGGTCAAGCGCCCGGTTTCTACTGTCGGAGACTCCGGTGTTCTCCTTTTGGATCACAATGACTCTAGGATCTCTGTCTCCGTACTCTTCACAAATATCGCCGGAAGCATCCGTACTGCCATCATTGACCAGCAGCAGTTCATAATCCGTATATTCCTGGTTCAAAATGCTGTCGACACAGCGTCGTAAATATTGTTCCGCATTGTATATCGGAACAATGATGCTTACCATTGGCCGCATAAGTTCATCCTCTCCAAAAATTACTTCATAAACGATTTCTTCGCTTTTCAAGCTTACGAAATCGTGATCAGTTCATAGTCTCTGCTGCCGATGCCGATCTTCTCCGCATGCTCCAGGCAGGTCTTGTACTCCGCATTGGGAGTGGTATTTTCAAAATGATCATGATGATCGCAAAATCCCTCTTTTGCCATGGCATCCGTCAGCTGGCTGTTCGGCAGCGGTGTCTGCTTCAGGCAGGCATCCACACAGGCCTGATCCAGCGCCAGGGGATCAAAGGATGCAAACATACCGATATTAGGCAGAATAGGAGCATCGTTCTCACAGTGGCAGTCACAGTTCGGAGAGATATCCACTACCAGAGAGATATGGAAATTCGGTCTGCCGTCCACGACAGCCTTCGCATATTCTGCCATACGGCAGTTGAAATCCTTCGTTGCCGCACCATAGCCGCTGTGGATCGCATCAAAATTGCAAGCACCAATGCAGCGTCCGCAGCCCAGACACTTCTCATGATCAATGTGCATCTTATGTGTGGTCTCATCATATACCAGTCCATCATTGGCACATTCCTTCATGCAGCGCTTACAGCCCCGGCACAGACTCTCGTCGATCTCCGGCTTGCCCTGCGCATGCTGCTCCATTTTGCCCGCTCTGGAGCCGCAGCCCATACCGATATTTTTAATTGCACCGCCAAACCCCGCCGTCTCATGTCCTTTGAAATGATTCAGGGAAATAAACACATCCGCATCCATGATGGCACGACCGATCTTCGCATTCTTCACATATTCGCCGCCTTCTACCGGTACCTCGATGTCATCCGTTCCTTTGAGTCCATCGCCAATGATCACGGGACAACCCACCGTCAGAGGCGTGAAACCATTCTCCCAGGCACAATACATATGCTCGATGGCATTCTTACGGCTGCCGGGGTACAGGGTGTTGCAGTCGGTCAGAAAAGGCACACCGCCCAGCTCCTTTACCACATCCGCTACCGCTTTCGCATAATTCGGACGTAAGAAACCCAGGTTGCCCAGTTCTCCAAAGTGCAGCTTGATAGCAACAAATTTGTGATCCATATCAATATTCTGAAGCCCCGCCGCCTTCATCAGACGCTTTAACTTACTGGGAAGTCCCTCTCCCAGACGGGTCCTGAAATCTGTAAAATATACCTTTGATTTTTCCATTGATTTATCCTCCGCGCAAAAAATGATACTACGATTATAACATATCTTTTCCGCTTTTTGAGAATTTTTTTGCATTCTCCACGAAGCGCTCCGCGAACTCCGGGCAGGATGGATAATAGAGGTGGGGAAAACCGTACCAGTGACTCTCTCCCACGTGGATACAGGGATAATTTCGTCCAGTGGAGGGTTTGGTAGCGATGCAGTCTGCGCCGTTGTCTTCACTGTCATAATAGTGGAATTCGTGGGCACGGATGCGGCTGCCACGAGGCATAAAATGTCCGCTGTTCTCTTCCAGTTCAATGTATCCGAAGCGCACCAGGTGTCCGGTGTCGAAGCATTTACCGGGCAGGACTCCCGCCATGGGATAGGAATGTCTTTCCCGGTCCGTCAGGGTCGTATGCAGGTATAGAAAACCGCCGCACTCTGCCACCGTGGGCAGGCCGTCTGTGACTGCCTTCCGGATTGCTGTGCGCATGGCATCATTCTCGCTTAACTGTCCGGCATACAGTTCCGGATATCCACCGCCCAGTAACAATCCGTGAATGTTTTCCGGTAAGTTTCTGTCATGCAGCGGGGAAAAATACACCGGTTCCGCGCCCGCCTGTTCCAGCAGCCGCAGGTTCTCTTCGTAATAAAAACAAAAAGCTTCATCCCGGGCTACAGCGATCCTCGGGCGCATTGCTTCGCTGGTTTCTACGGAATCCTCCACTACCGTCTCTTCCTCCAACGGCTCCGCTTCCTCTGCGATCTGCAACAGTTTTGAAATGTCTGCGGTCTCCCGTAATCTCTCTGCTGTCATACGGATCTGTCCCTGCAAGTCTTCCAGTTCTCCCGGCATGCACAAGCCTAAGTGTCTGCTGGCGATCTGCAGGTCCTTATTTTCCGGAAAATACCCCAGTACCGCAATGCCCAGTTCATCTTCTGCCAAGGGCTTAAGTATCTCATAATAGGCTGCGGACATCCGGTTGAAGATCACGCCACGGATCAGATGTGCCTTATCGTAAGCCAGGAATCCGGCAATCAGAGGGATCACCGATCTCCCCATGCCTTTTGCATCCACCACCAGCAGGATGGGGGTCTGCGTCACCTTTGCCAGATGATAGGAGGATCCTTCCTCACGGATGCCGCCCAGCCCGTCATACAATCCCATAACACCTTCCATGACCACAAGCTCGCCTTCTCTGCGATCCTTCAAAAACAGCTTACGGGTGCCCTCTTCTCCGGTAAAAAAGGTATCCAGATTCCGAGAGTGCACCCCCAGCACCTGTCTGTGGAACATTGGATCAATATAATCCGGGCCGCATTTACAGGAAGAAATATCCTCACCGTTTTCTTTAAAAATCTGCAATAATCCACAGGTGATCGTAGTCTTGCCGCTGCCGCTCTTCGGTGCAGCGATCATAATGCGGCGTATCTTCTTTTTCTGTGCTCCGGTCATCTCTGTACTTCTCCATTCCTACCGTTTCCGGTCTCCCCTGCGTCCTGTTTTGTTTTCTTCGCGTTATCCATAGGATCCGTTCCTGTCTCCCGGAACGTAAACGAGCAGATCCACACCGGATTTTCCGCCTGGGGCAGATGATAGCTTAAGAGCTTCTTCACCCGGCTTACCTGCATCTGCAGGATCTCCTCTTCCTCCACCGGAAAAGTATCCAGCACTTCCTTAAGTTCTGCAATGGTCTCCATGCTGATGGCATTGATCACAATACGCATATGGGGATTCTTCCGGTACAGGGTCTGTAAAATATCCAGCAATCTGCCGCCGCTGCCGCCGATAAAGGCATGGGTCGGCACTGGTAATTCTTCCAGTCCTTCCGGTGCCGAGGCTTCAATGATCTGTATATTATCCATGTGAAAATGCTCTCTGTTCTTTCGAAGCAGTTCCACCGCCTCCGGCTTTCTCTCAATGGCATAGACCTGCACCCCTCCGGGCACCCCGGCGATCTCTATGGCAACGGATCCAGTGCCGCTGCCGATGTCATAGACCACGGCGTTTTGTGTCAGGTGTAGCTTGCAGATGCTGACCTCGCGGACTTCTTCTTTTGTCATTGGCGTTCTGCGGATTTTTCCCTCGGTTTCCGAAGTATCCCGCAGAAAACAGATATCGGCTCTTCCATGGGTCAGGCGTTCCGGTTGCCTGTGAGGATTGCGGATCAGGCAGGTATACAGCCCTTCCTCCGTAATCTCTTCACATTGCCCCGGGGTCAGGATCCGGATGCTTTCCTCCGGATAGGACAGCTGATATCCTACGATCACTTCACAGTCTGTCAGTCCCGCTTCTGCAAGCAAATGTCCGATCTTGCGGATGTCCTCACTTCCTGAGGTCAGTAAAAATACCTTTTCATGGCTCTCCACCGTTGTCGAAAGCCGGTTCAGCTTCTTGCCGTGCATGCTCAAAATGGCGGCATCTTCATAACTTTCTCCCACTCGGGCCGCCAGTGTGGCCACGGAAGAAATTCCCGGCAGGATCCGTACTCCTGCGTTCAACGCTCCTGCGGCAACGGTTTCCTGCAATGCCACATACAGCTTCCTGCATCCGCTGTAGAATCCGGTATCCCCGGAAAAAAGGACCGTTACCTGAAGGGGATCTTTCTGTTCTGTAAGACCGTTTTTCTGTAATTGCTCCAGATACGGCAGAATCTGCTCCGTCATGTAGTAGGGTCTTTTTTCGATTTTAGCAGAATATCTTTCGATCATGCGCTCTGCACCCAGCAAAATATCCGCAGTCTCGATCGCATGCTGCACTTCTTGTGTCTGACCGTCTTTGCTGCCCATGCCGATTCCGGCGAGGCAGATCTCCATGCTGCCCTGCCCGGAGAGCTTACAGTCACAGAGCTGTTCCAGTTTTCCACAGATTTCCGCAAAAGAATACGTATCTACAGCCTTCTTGGCAGGCTGTATCACATACACCGGGATCCCCAGAATTTTCGCAGCTTCCATTTTCTCCTGATACCCTCCGGTGCGTCCGCTGTTTTTCGTGACCATGTGATGGATATCGTATTGCTTCAGGATAGCGGCGTTCATCTCTGTGGAAAAAGGTCCCTGCAATGCCAGGATCTGTCTGCCTTTGATTCCCTGCTCCATGCACAGTTCCAGGCTCTCTCTGCCCGGAAGGATGCGCACATACAGGCGGTCATGGAGTCTTCCGGAGGCACAATACGTCGGCAGTTCCTTGCTCCCTGTGGTCAGCAGAATATTGCCCTCTGTATTCTCCAGCGCTTTGGCACAGTCAGCATTGCTTTCAAAATACCGGATACTTACGGCAGGATTCTCTGCTTCCGGAGTCTCCGAAATTTCCCGTTCCAGACGCAGGTAAATGGGAGACTGTGTTTTCACAGCGTCCCGTATGTTCTCTGTAACGACCTGGGCATAAGGGTGGGTGGCATCCACTACGATCTCATAACCCTCGTTACGCAGAAATTCTTCCATCTGCTGCCGATCCATTCTGCCACGGTGAAGAGATACGAGTGGCTGCCCCTTTGTCCCTGCCGCCTCCGCATCCGTCTGTTCCCGCATCACGATCTCACCATATTCCGTTGCCACGCATACGGTATGCGCGATTCCGGCATCTGCCAGGATTTCCGACAGCCGCCGTCCTTCTGTGCTTCCCGCAAAAATTACTATTTTTTTCATCCTGCTCTCCTCCCAAAGAGAACTTAATGTATGTTGTTCTCCACATGATATCCGCGCTTTGTGATCAGCTTGTCCCTAAGGATCTCCGTCTCCGAATTGCCGATAAATACCGTGGTGAACATATTGACTTTCCGGTCCCTTAATTCCCGCAGCGTACAGGTCACCGCCCGGGTGCCTTCTCTGCCGATGTTTTCCACATAGCCGCAGGGGCGCTCCCCTTCTATGGTTTCCAGTAAAATATCACAGGCTCTTTGCAGATAATCCTTTCGCCTGTGGCTGGAAGGGTTGTAAATTGCCATGGCAAAATCTCCCATTGCTGCCGCCCGCAGTCTCTTTTCAATCTTCTCCCAGGGAGTCAGGAGGTCGCTTAAGCTGATCGCACAGAAATCATGGTTTAAGGGTGCTCCCAGTACCGCCGCCCCACTGCTTGCCGCTGTAATACCGGGGATCACGATCAGTTCCGTCTGGAGATGTTCTTCTCCAAGCTCATACATCAGCGATGCCAGGCCGTAGATACCGGCGTCGCCGCTGCAGATCAATGCCACCCGCTTCCCGGCTTCCGCCTCCCTAAAACACAGTTCGCAGCGTTCTGTCTCCTGCCGCATAGGGGTGGTCAGCAGTTTTTTCCCTGCAAAACGTTCTCCCAATAATTTGACATATACGGTATAACCCACGATCACATCTGCCTGCTCCAGCGCAGCGATGGCTTCTCCTGTCATCATTTCTTCTCTGCCGGGACCTATTCCCACGATATAGATTCTGTTACTCATCCGTTTTGCCTCTTTCTATCCTTTTAAAGCCACATCCGAATCCGCTCTTTCCATGTTTTCTCTGCAACTGCCACAGTCATGCCATCCTGTGCCTGCTTGCCTAAGAAGATCCATCCGCCTGTCCCGGCTGCTTTCAGGGCGGCGCGCTCGCATACATTGTCCACGCCCACCTGTGTCTTTACGAACCCAGAACCGTGAAATTCTCCCGGCACTGCCTGTAATTCCTGTGCTGTATACGTCCAAAACGGTATCCTGTATTTTTCACTGAATTCCAGCAGGCATCGTTCCTCTTTTTTCACGTCAATAGAAGCCAATGCTGCAACCTGCTCTATGACAATGCCCTGTTCTTCCAGTATTTTTGTCAAAAATAGATCCAACTTTGCGCTGTCCGTATCCTTCTTGCAGCCCACGCCCAGAATATATTTTTTCGGCTGCAGCAGTAGTTCTGCTGACTCTTTTCGAAATGTTTCTTCCGTGTCGTCCGCAATCAGGACATCCACTTTTTCCGCAGGAGGATACGCACACAGCCGGATCCCTGACGGAATGGTCTCATCCACTGCCAGATGCCCTGTCTGTACGGACATGGTAATTTCCTCGCCTGCCAGTACTTTTGCCGACACTTTGGCGATCCCCTCCCGATTGCAGATCCGCAGATCATTCCTTTTGGCAAAGATATCCACCGCAAAACTGTCATGTAAGTCTGTGGCTGTGGTGATCACCGGTATGGCACCCAATGCTCCCGCCAGACGGACCGCCAGTTCGTTGGCTCCACCCACATGTCCGGACAACAAGGGAATCACATACTTCCCCATCTCGTCTGCCATCAGTACCGGACTGTCGTGCAGTTTATCCATGATCCAGGGGGCAATGGCACGGACCGCGATCCCACAGGCACCGATGAATATAAGTGCATGGCGGGCCGCCATCTGCTCTCCCGCCCACGCTGACAGGCTGTTCCTGACGCAGATTGTGTCTGCATCGCTGTCATCCACAGCCGGTACCGTCTTTTTTTCCAGTCGGGAGCATTTGGTATAGAGCGTGACCGCAGCTTCCCCGTCCATGCTCTCCCGGATCCGCTCCGCCAGCTGTTGTCCTGTTTCCGTAAAGCTGATCACACTAATCTTCACGCCGCCCCTCCTGCGTTTCCTCTGCCTGTATGGCACAGCATTTTGCCTGACGAAATTCTGTGGTAAAATCCGCCGCATACAGCCTCGACTTCTGATAATTTCCATGGGTGATAACATCCCCCACCAGTACCAGTGCTGTCTTTTTGATGCCATGTTCTTCCGCTACCTGTGCCAGTGTCTCCACCGTACAGATATAAGCCTCTTCCTCCGGCCAGGTTGCCTTGTAGACAAGGGCTGCGGGGGTGTCCTTCGCATAACCGCCTGAGATCAGTCTGTGGCTCAGTTCCCGTAGCATTCCCGTGCTTAAATAGATCGCCATGGAAGCATGATGGGCTGCCAGACTTTCGATGCTCTCCTTCTGCGGCACTCCGGTCCGCCCTTCCATACGGGTGATGATCAGGGTCTGGGAAACACCGGGCAGGGTATATTCCAGATTTAACGATGCCGCCGCACCAAAGCAGGCACTGACTCCCGGACAGCTCTCATAAGGGATTCCCAGCTCGTCCAGTGCATCCATCTGCTCCCGCACCGCACCATAGATGCTGGGTTCTCCGGTGTGCAGACGCACCAGCATTTTCCCCTGTGTCTGTGCCTCCTGCATGAGCTTAAGCACTTCTTCTAAGGTCAGGTGCGCACTGTTATGGATCTCACAGTCTGCTCTGGCATATTCTAACAGCTCCGGGTTCACCAGCGATCCCGCATAGATGATGACATCCGCCTGTTGCAGCATGTGCATGCCCCGCACCGTGATCAGATCTGCTGCTCCGCTCCCTGCGCCAACAAAGTAAACCATTCCTCCGCCTCCTTACTTTTCGCCAATGCACCGAAATCATTGGCATACATGATACATTCGATCGCAAGCTTTCCCTGCGCCCGCTTCTCAAGATAAAATAAAATACGCTCCATGGCATAATCCATGACTTCCTGTCTCCTGCCGCACTCATCCAGGATCCGCACGGCTTCCTCTGTGGTGACACAGGACAGGAGCTTTGCAGCATCCACTGCCGCCACACCACATTTTACGGCAAAGGCTGTCAACAGCTCCATCCGGCAGTCACCCTCTCTGGAATGGGTATTCATAATACCGCCCGCCACTTTAATGAGTTTTCCGATATGTCCTGCAAGAAGCAGACGTTTGAAGCCCTCTTCCACCGCCATATCGATCGTCAGACCGATAAAGTTACTGCATTTTACACTTTTATCCAGATCATAGTCATATGTATTTTTCAAAAAATCCAGTCCATAATTGCCCGGAGAGATCACCACGTCTTCTCTTCCCAGTGCCCGCTGCTGCCTAAGTTCCACACGGATCGTATCTAAAATGGCCTGGGTACTCATGGGTTCCACGACACCGCTGGTACCAAGGATCGAAATGCCGCCCACGATGCCAAGTCTCGGATTAAATGTCCGCTCTGCCAGATGTTCGCCCTCCGGCACAGAGATCTCCACTGACAGGCTTCCACAATAATCCAGTACCTGACACACCTGCAATACTTCCCGTTCGATCATCTCTCTTGGGACGTGATTAATAGCTGCATTTCCCACGGGCTGATCCAGTCCCGGTTTCGTCACACGTCCGACACCGAAGCCGCCGTCGATCACGACCCGGGTCAGGGCTTCCTCGCCTGTTTCTTCCGGGAACGAAACTTTCGCGCAAATCAATGCCCCGGTGGTAATATCGGGATCATCCCCACCGTCTTTTTCCACGGCGCAGCTGACCTCCCGCTCCTTACGACAGATCCTAAGGATCTGTGCCGTATAGGGGATGCCTTTGGGTGTCTCTATGGTGATCTTAGTTTTCTCCCTGCCGGTCAACAGCATATAAGCAGCCGCCTTCGCCGCTGCTGCCGCACAGCTTCCTGTGGTAAATCCATACCGCATGCCTCTACCTTTCCTTCCTCAGCTCATACAACAATGCATTACAGATGGCGGCTGCCACATTGCTGCCGCCCTTTCTTCCGCGGTTGATAATATAGGGCACCTCCGTCTGAAGGATCAGTTCCTTGGCGGCTTCCACATTCACGAAGCCCACGGGAACCCCGATGACGAATGCCGGACGCCAGTTGCTCTCCTGCATCATCTCGTAAATCTGTATCAGTGCCGTAGGTGCATTTCCCACAGCGAAGATCACCGGCTTTTCCCGTTTTGCTGCCAGTTCCATGCTGATCGCTGCCCGGGTGGTCCTGCGTTCCTTCGCCATTGCTGCCACCTCTGCGTCTGCCATGTAGCAATGGGCTTCGCCGCCAAAAGAAGCCAGCACCTTTTTGTTGATCCCCGCCAGTGCCATATTCGTATCCGTCACAATGTCCGCACCGTTTTTTATCAGGTTTTTGGCGATATCCACTGCATTTTCCGAATAGGTCATCGTCTCCGCATAATCGAAATCCGCACTGGTATGGATCACCCGTCTGGTGATCATATCCTGCTCCGCAGGTAACGTGATTCCCCTCTCTGTCAGTTCCGCCTCAATGATCTCAAAGCTTCGCATCTCGATCTCTTCCGGCAATACATATTCGATGTTCGTTTTATCCATAAATCAGTCTCCCATAGCAAGTTCTCGTAACAGCACTTCATTCTCTTCCTGCTTCTTCACCGCGATCCGGTAATAGCCCTCTCCCAGTCCCCTGAAATTCTCACAGTTGCGGATCAGGATGCCTTTTGCAAGCAATCTGTCATAGATGGGCTGTGTGGTGTAGAGCAGCAGAAAATCCGCTTCTCCGGACACTACCCGGATGCCCAGTGCCTCCAGCCCTTCCCTAAGATACGCCCGCTTTGTTTTCACATATTCCACGGTATCCTGCAGATATTGCTCCGCCTGCTCCGCACAGACGATGCCTGCTCTCTGGGCGAACACCGACAGATTCCATTCCGGCAGCTGTCTGCGGATTTTCTCCCGAAGCCCCTCATTACTGCACACCAAATATCCCAGACGCACCCCCGGCATGGCAAAGCTTTTCGTAAACGCCCGTACCAGCAACAGATTCTCATACTGGTCTATCTTCCCAAGCAGGGACCTGGGCTGCTCTCTATCAGTCTCACAGAACTCTATAAAACATTCATCCAGTACTACGATGATTTCCTGCTGTCTGCAGTGCTCCAAAAGTTCCAGCAGATATTCCCTGCCCAGCAACTGCCCTGTGGGATTGTTGGGATTTGCAAGAAACAGTAGATCTGTGTCTGCCGTCAGCGCCTGTAACAATTCCTTCCCCGGGCAAAATGCGGTCTCCTCCCACAGATATGCATATTTTATATGGCTGTCTGCCGCCTTCGCCGCATACTCATATCCGTAAAAGGACGGCACCGGGATCACAATATTTTTCGGCTTAAGTGCATGTACGATCGCCAGAAAAAGTTCTGATGCCCCGTTGCCAAACAGCAGATACTCCTTTGGAATTTCCCTGCCGCTTTGCACCGACAGCATATGACTTACTGTCTCTGTCAGTTCGCCTGCTGCGGCATCGGGATATTCCCCCACATGATTGATAGCCGCTAAAAGTGAAAGCCTTGCCTCCGCCGGCATTCCCAAGGGATTGCCGTTTACCGAAAAATCCAGCCGTACCGGTCTGCTGTATATGTCACCACCATGTATGTTCTGCTGCATCTGTTGTTTCCTCATTTCTTGTCTTGAATCTGTTTCCTTTTTAGAGCTTTCCTTCACAGATTGCCAGCCGCCGTGTTATAACCATCCACAGCCCGCTGCCACCCAGGTCAGGATTCCCAGGCACAACAGCTCACAGATCCATGCCGTCCGGTTCATCAGACGATTGGCTCTCCGGATATCCTCATATTCCACCTGCCGTTTTGGATCCCCGATATATGGTTTCTTCACGACTTTGCCAAAGTAACTGGCATCTCCTGCCAACTGTATTCCCAGTGCGCCGGCACATACGGATTCCGTCTGTGCGGAATTGGGACTGGCGTGCTTTCTGCTGTCTCTGCGCCAGATACGCCATGCCTGCCTGCCGTTATAGCTTTTTCCGCTGAGAAATGCCGCCCCGATCATCAAAAGTGCGCTGATCCTCGCCGGGAAAAAATTCACCACATCATCCAGCTTCGCCGCTGCCCTTCCAAAGTGCAGATATCTGTCATTTTTATAGCCGACCATAGAGTCCATGGTATTGACTGCCTTATATAAAAATCCAAGCACCGGCCCTCCCAGTGCCGTATACAGCATCGGCGCGATCACACCGTCGGAAGTGTTCTCCGCCACAGTCTCGATGGCAGCCTTCGCCACTCCTTCTTCCGTAAGATTCTGGGTATCTCTTCCCACGATCATGGATACCGACTCTCTGGCAGCTTCCGGATTCCCCGCCTTTAATTGTTTCCATACTTTTCCGCTCTCCACCTGCAGACACCTTGCCGCCAGGATCTGATAGGTCATGACCGCCTCCACCACCATGCCGATCCTCGGATAAAGTGCATATGCTCCCACCAGGATCAATGCCGTAAGCATTCCCGTAAGCAGCAAAACAATTACCACCAAAAGCTTCCCCTGTCTGCGCTCCGCTGCCTCTCTCTCCGGGGAATCTTCCTGTGGGTTGCCACTGCGCAGTGCTTTTTCTGTCTTCGCGATCAACCAGCCGATTCCCCGGATGGGATGTGGCAGAAAATAGGGATCGCTAAAGATCTGATCCAGTAAAAATCCCGCTCCAAATGCCAGGATATGATATTTCATCTGTTCGTTTCTCCTTTTGTAAGTTCCGATACTGCAGCTTCCGATACTGTAGCTTCCGACAGCGGGCGAAATTCCTTCCACTGAGGGGCTCCTCCGCCTGCCTTAAATGCCAGCCTGCCACTGTAACCCTGTCCGCATTTTACCTGATAGTCAAAGTATTCTCCACCGAGGAAATGACCAAGCAGCGCCATGATCGTTCCGCCGTGAACCACCGCGGATACATTTTGTATCTTGCGATCCCTCTGCTCCGATGCAGCACTTCTCTCCCAGATCCTTTTCATGTGATATACCATTTTTTCGTATCCGGCAACACTTCGGCGGATAAGCTCTTCCCTGCTCTCTCCTTCCGGAAACGGCAGGGTACCTCCGCTGTCGATCCATCTCTGATATGCCGGATTCCCGGAAAGTTCCTGATAATTATGTCCCTCAAACGCACCGAAATCCATCTCTGTCCACTCCGGGATACAGATAGGAGTCTGCCCCGGATACAGGATCTGTGCGGTCTCAAGACACCGCTTCATGGGACCGGAAAACAGGACGTCGGCAATTGGGTAGATCCTGTCTGCCACGGATTTTTCCAGTGCGCCGATGCCGTCCGGACTTAAAGCTTCGTCCGTTTTCCCAAGATACCGGCCCTCTTTATTAGAAAGCGTCGCTCCGTGCCGGATGAGGGTAAGATGAATCTCTATTTGATCTTCTGTCCGATTCCGCATACGACTCTCACCACCTCATCTGCCTGCGCTGCCAGCTGTTCCAGTATTCTTCCGGTGCGCTCTCTGTAAATTCTCTCCTCCGCTTCCATGGGAACGATGCCGTTGCCGATCTCATCACAGATCAGAATGCAGTCCGGATGTTCCTTGCAGAAATTCTCTATCATCACCTCCGGAGCGGTTCCCTGTCGCAGCTGCTCCCGGATATAGTGGTGCAGATGATTGACGATCACCTGCAAAGCGCCTGTCTCTGCGGGCAGTTCCAGTGTTCCATCCAAAACAGCCACTTTCCGTCCATCCTCACAGCGTACATAACTCTGCTTCACATAATGCAGTTTTCCCTGGGCAAATCCACCAATGATCAATATCATTACATCAGCCTTTCCGCGATTGCCACGACAACCACCACGCATCCTTCACAAAGCGTCACAAAATATCCCGCAGTGTCCCCGGTGATACCGCCAAACTCTTTTTTACTGCGATAGTAATAATACGCAAAGCTAAGCAGAGCTGCTGCCACGGCGATTCCTCCCGCTACAAAAGATATCCACAGCATAAATAAAGCACAAAGGATCCCCTGTCCGTATAAAGCACTTTTTACCACACTTTTGTGGGCTTTATCCGCAAACAGATACAATGTTCCCTCCTGCTTTGCCGAAGGGAAGCTCACCACTGCGATACCGCTTAATACTCTGGACAGGAAGCATCCGGCGCCCGTCACAGTAATCATGCGCAGTGTCGTGATCTCCGAGAATCCTCCCAGGAAAATCAGTCCGTACAGTGCAAGCATGATCACTGCAAATGCCCCGATATGAGAGTCCTTCAATATCTCCAGTTTCCGGTCTCTTGACTGGTAGGAATGCAGTGCATCACAGGTATCTAAAAAACCGTCCACATGAAATCCCCCGGTGACCAAAAGCGGTATTGCCGTCCCCACCGCAGCATAGCACAGGGTTCCCACCGCGAACCGCTCACAGAACCATTTCCACAGATACCACAAAGCACCGATCACCGCACCCACCCATGGAAAAAAGCAGAGGGCGTACCGCATGTCCTCGTCCTTCCACTGAAACTGTGGCATGGGGATCTTGGAATACATGGAAAACGCTATGAAAAACGATTTGATAATTCGCATGTCTGTTTCCTTTCTATCCCCGGCTGTCCTGCCGGTTCTGTGCTTTTGCTCCTGGTGAGCCGGATTTGATCTGCTGTGGGATCCCCGCTATAACTTCCACAACTTCGTCTGCCTCCGCCGCCAGCCTCTCATTGATTCTGCCCAATGCTTCGATGTATTCCATGGTGGCACTGTCGTAGACAATGCCGTCTTCGAATACATTGTTGGTCACGATGACCAGTGGATCTGCCTGCTTTCTCAAGCCTTCCATTCCTTGCAGAATCTTTGCGATCACCGTCTGACGATCCACAGGCTGTTCCCCGGAAAACATTTCGTTAGCGGTGAGATTTGACATACATTCCAACAGTACAGCTCCTGTCGGTTCCATTTGTAAGACCGCCTGCTCCAACTCCGTAGGCTGTTCGATGGTAGTGAAGCCTTTCCCCTGTCGCAGCCTGTGATGCCTGTCCACCTTTGCCTGCATCTCCGCATCCCGGATCTGCATGGTGGCGATATAATATTTGTTCTTATCACCGACAGCCCGCAGCAGATAATCTTCCGCATAAGCGGATTTTCCGCTGCCACTACCGCCCAGGATCAGTGTCATCATGTTGCTTCTCCATTCGTTTGGATGTTCAGCTCGCGCCATTCGCTCAAAAAACCATGCAAGCATGATTTTTGCGCCCGGATACGTTCATGGCTGAACTGTTAACGTCTATATTGTTCTACTTCGATTTCTGAGAAGGTAGCGCTCTGTCCATAAATGCTCATTGCCATATCCAGCAGTGTGAACATCATAACGGCTCCGGTTCCTTCTCCCAGTGCCATTCCCGCATGGATCACCGGAGACAGCTGCAAAGCATCTGCCAGCTTCACTGCCGCCGGTTCTTTCCCTAGATGGGAAGGGATCAGATATTCCCTCACACCGGGGAACAGCCGCTCCGCCACCAGGGCCGCTGCCATGCTGATCACGCCATCCAGCACGATGGGCACATGCCACAAAGCTCCGCCGATACACATACCGGTCAGTCCGGCAATATCCAGCCCTCCGACTGTCTGCAATACCGTGAAGGCATCCGCATGCCACAGATCATAGGTTTCCAAGGCGGTGCGCACCACCTGTTGCTTCCGAGCCAGTCCCTGATCTGTCAGTCCCGCGCCTCTGCCGGTGACTTCCTCTGCCCCACACTGTAATAGGGCGGCTGTCACTGCACTGCTGGTGGTGGTGTTGCCGATTCCCATTTCCCCGGTGGCAAGGATACCGTATCCTTTTTCCTTACACTCCCGTACCAGTCTGGTTCCTGTGGCAATGGCACGGACGGTCTCTTCTTCCGTCATAGCCGGTTCTTTTAAGAAATTTCTTGTTCCGGAGCACACTTTGCAGTTCCATACTCCGGGGATGGATTCCTCACTATTTATCCCGATGTCCACGGGAATGGTCTCGGCACCGATGCTCTGTGCCATCCTGCAGACGGAGGAACCCTTCCTGGCCATGGACTTTGCCACCGCCAGCGTAACCTCCTGTCCGGACTGGGTCACCCCCTCCTCTACAATGCCGTTATCGGCGCAGAAGAGCAGCACACCCTTTTTACGAATATCGATCACTTCCGTACCTAAGATGGCTCCGATCTGTGCCGTGATGGTTTCAAAGCTGCCCATGCCGTCCAGCGGCTTTGCCAGAGTGTCCCAATGCTTTTTCACAAGCTTTCTCACTGCTTCGTCCGGCGGCGTGATCCGGATCTGCGCCAATTCCCGTCCGGTATAGTTATGAAATACGGGCTTCTCTGAGCATTCCATAGATTTCCTCCATACGCAGATATCCCCGCAGGGTATCTGCCAGCTTATCGTATTGTCTTTCCTTAATAGTGCGGTAATCCTCCCAGACGCCGTCCTCCAGAGAGATGCCTTTTTCCCGGGCCAGGGTCTGTATCATACGCCCGGCGATCTCCCCCTTGTCGAACAGACCGTGAATATAGGAACCATAGATTCTGCCGGTGGAGTCACTGACTACATTTTCTGCACCATTTGCCGGTCCGGCTACCTTGTCCACTGTCCCCTTCGCACCGCTGCCGTACCCGTTGCAATACACTGTCTGTCCCATATGGATCTCATACCCCGTGAACTCGCATCCCGTAAGTCCGGAGAAAATACCCTCCACCGCATCCAGAGTTCCATCTGTCTGGCAGCGATGTTTCTCCTTCTGCAGCACTGTCCGTACCGGAAGCAGTTCCATGCCGCGGATCTGTCCGCCTTCCTCTACACTGTCCGGATCCGCGATCTCACAACCTAACATCTGATAGCCTCCGCAGATTCCGAAAATGGGAACTTTTCCCGCAGCCCGTTTTACCGCTGCCTCCAGTCCGTTCTGCCGCATCCATTTCAGATCTCCCATGGTATTTTTACTGCCGGGGAGAAATATCAGATCCGGTGTCCCCAGCTCTCTTACATTCGTCACATACCGGACACTGACCTCCGGCATCTGCTCAAACACATCAAAATCCGTAAAATTTGAAATTCTGGGATAGTGGATCACAGCCAGATCGATCTTCCCCACATGTTTTGCATCGAAACGGTCCGTCAGACTGTCCTCATCTTCCAGCGTAAGTTCCATATAAGGTACCGTTCCCAGCACCGGCACCTGCCCCCGTTCTGTTAACATCTGAATGCCGGGGTCTAAAATCGTGCTGTCTCCACGGAATTTGTTGATGATCAATCCCTTTACCCGTTCCCGTTCCTCTTCGGTCAGCAGCATCAGGGTTCCCAAAAGCTGTGCGAACACGCCGCCTCTGTCAATGTCTCCCACTAAAAGTACCGGTGCATCCACCATTGCCGCCATTCCCATATTTACGATGTCATTCTGTTTCAGATTGATCTCCGCCGGACTTCCGGCGCCCTCGATGACAATGATATCCGCATAAGTCTCCAGCTTGCGGAAGGCTGCCTTGATATCCGGGATCAGTTCTGTCTTATGGGCAAAATAGTCTCTGGCGGACAGATTTCCCCGTACCTCCCCGTTCACGATGACCTGGGAGCCGGTATGACTAGTGGGCTTTAATAAAATAGGATTCATGCACACCAGCGGTTCGATCCCTGCCGCTTCCGCCTGCATCACCTGTGCCCTGCCCATTTCCAGTCCTTCTTTCGTGATATAGGAATTGAGTGCCATATTCTGTGATTTAAAAGGGGCGACCCGATAACCGTCCTGCCGGAAGATCCGGCATAGGCCCGCCACCAGGAGACTTTTCCCGGCACCGGACATGGTGCCCTGTATCATAATAACTTTTGCCATCGTTTTCTCCATCCCACAGATGCCACCGACATCCCGGGAATTTCGTTTCTCTGTTTTCTAACACCCACGCTGTTGCTCCGGGCTTTCTGACTTTTCTATCTGCTTCCCCAGCTGTTCTGCGTACTCTAAAAGCTCTCTCTGATAAGTCTCCAGACTGCCGAAATTCTCCCGACAGCAGATAATGCGGTTACACTTTTCCAACTGTTTCTTCGCTGCCTGTATTTTTTCCTGTGCCACCGGCTCAAAAGGATGCTCTGCGATCACCTCCGCCGCCAGTGCCTTCGCCACGGGATAATCCAGATCATTTTCATGCAGGATCCCGGTGACAAATGGGATCCCCGCTCTCTGCAGACGCCGGTAAATTTTCCGTCCGCTTCCGGCTCCGGCGATCACGAAGACCTGCGGTGTTCCTTCCGGCGCCGCCAGCTCCATATCACTGCTGCCCTCATCATAGCTTCCCATCCGGATGCCATAGAGTTCGGTGATATAGCCGGCTGTCATGACTTCCTCCGGCGTTCCGATCCGGTCCACCGCCCTGCCGTTCACACACAGGATTCTATCGGAGATCTTCTCCGCCAGTTCCAGCTCATGCAAGGACAGGATCACCGTAAGTTCTCTCTCCCTGCAAAGTTTTTGCAGGATCGATAAAAATTCCAGTTTATGCCGCACATCCAGGTAGGAAGTCGGCTCGTCCAGGATCAGTATCTCCGGCTCCTGGCAGATGGCTCTGGCTAACATCACCCGCTGTCTCTGTCCGTCACTGATCCGGTCAAACAAAGAATCCCCAATCTCTGCCACCTGCACCAGTTCCATGGCGTTTTGCACCGCTGCATGATCTTCTGCCCGCAGCACGCCGAAACGCCCTGTGTAGGGGTATCTTCCGGTGGCCACCACATCCTCGCAGGTCATCAGTTCTCCCTGCAGACGTTTCGTCATTACCACTGCCATTTTTTTCGACAGTTCTGCCCCGGTGAGTGTCCGCATATCTTCTCCGTCCAGCCGCACCGTTCCCGCGATCAGGGACAGCTGCCTTGCAATACTTTTTAAGATCGTCGATTTTCCGGCACCGTTAGGTCCCAGTAACGTCAGGATCTCTCCCTTTCTGAGTGCGATCTCCACTTCTTCGATCAGAGGCTTTCCATCGTAACCCACGCTTATTTTTTCCGTTGTAATATAATAAGGCTTCTGCGTCTTCATAGGTAAGTTATCCACGCTCCCGTCTGCTTTTGGATACCATGATCCACAATACCACCGGTGCTCCGAAGATTGCCGTCACTGTGCTGATACCAAGCTCTGTGGGTGCCATCCAGGTTCTCGCCAACAGATCACAGAACAGGCAGAACACACTGCCTCCTAAGAAACATGCCGGTATCATGAGTAACGGTTTTGTGGTACCGAATAATTTCCGGATCAGCTGCGGCACGGCGATCCCCACAAAAGAGATGGGTCCGGCAAATGCCACGATGCATGCCGAAAGTACGCTGGACAACACCACCAGCAGGATCCGCAATGTCCGGATGTTCACTCCCAGATTCTGTGCATACGTCTCACCCAGCTGGTAGGCTTCCAGCGGCTTTGCTAACAGGATCACCATAAGTAAAGTCACTGCCACCACGATACTCATCACTTTCACATTGTCCCAGGTCATTCCGGAAAAGCTTCCTCGCGACCAGTTGTGGAGATTCACGATATCCGCATCCTCCGCAAAAGTCACCACCAGTTCCGTAATGGCAGAACAGATGTAACCGATCATCACGCCGCTGACCACCAACATGGACATGCTGTCTACCTTTCTTGCCATGAGAAGTACGAATCCCATGGACAACATAGCTCCTAAAAATGCCGCCAGGATCAACAGTCCGGAGCTGACACGGACTGTATTCCCCAGCAGCAATACCATCACCAGTGCCACTACCATCTTCGCCCCGGAAGAAATTCCCAGCACGAAGGGTCCGGCTATGGGGTTGTGGAAAAAGGTCTGAAGCAGATACCCGGCAAGTGCCAGCGCTCCGCCCAGGATCCCCGCCGCCAGTGTCCGGGGAAAGCGGATCTCCCACAGAATCCTCGCATTCATGCCTTCTTTGGTTCTTCCCGTAGTCAGTATTTCTGTCAACGGGATCTTCACTGTTCCGATTCCTATATTGCAAAGCAGCAGCACGAGAATGCCCGCCGTCAATAGAACAAACGCTATGAGATATCTGATTTTCCTGCGCTGCTGCATGTTTTTCTCCTTCTTTTCCTATTCGTATTCCAATCGTATTCCAATCGTATTCTAATCTCATTCCAACGCTCTTATGCTTACGCTGTGTTTCTAGGTCCTCCATCTTACTGTAAGAGAAACAGATAACGCAGCTTAGCGGTATCATCGTCCGTCAACACCGTATGCATATCCTGCAATAAATACCCGATCGCCATGGACTGCTGGTACATATCGTTGGTGGTGCAATAGACCTGCCCCTCCTGTACCGCCTTGAAGTCTTTTAGAATATTGCATTTGCCGATCAGTTCGTCCAACGTGGTCACGCCACCGTCGATCGAGCTGTTGTAGATCAGAATGTCTGCGTCCTTAGCCCCGGCATAGAAATCTTCGACCTGCATGTTCAGTGTGGAGCGTCCGCTTCCGCTGTCCTCGAGATCCTCAAAAATGTATCTTCCTCCTGCCAGTTCGATCAGCTTCGGAATATAATCCGTACTCTGCCGTACCTGGATCAGTCCGTTGGAAGTCACATAGAAAAATGCTATGGTCTTCCCTGTTTTTTCCCCGCTTTCTACCTCTTCCAGAATCTCTGTCTGCTCCGCAAAGGCTTCTTCTGCCTCCGCTTCCTTTCCGGTCAGAGCTCCGAAAAATTTGACCCATTCCACTTTTCCCAAAGGATGCTGTTCATAGCTGGAATATTCGATCATCACCGGAATATCAAAGCTTTGAAGCATTTCCACCACCTCCGGCGAGTGCGTGATCATCCGGTTCTCGATCGCCAGATCACAGCCTTCAGACACCAGTAATTCATAATCCGGTTTACTGTATTTTCCGGCATAGATCATATCCCCTGCCGCCATGGCATCCTTTGCTGTCTGAATGTACCAGTTCTCCTGCTTCTGTCCGGAGAACCGGATCTGATCCACAGCGTCCAGCGAGGCGAACATGTCCATCGCGCCGGAAGCCACCAGATATATATTTTGAAGTGGTTCCTGCAAGATACTGACGTCCTCATCCAGTCCCCGTGGCACCGGCTGTCCCTCCGGCACTAACAGATACCGTTTACTATCGGGAAGCGTTGTCAGCATCTTATAACCATCTTCGTAGTAATCCACCGCAAAATTTTCCGCATATTGCAGCTCCATGCTGCCTGTTTTTACTAATTCTGTCTGCGAAGACATCTCCACAGAAGCAGAAGAAGGACTGCCGCAGCCACTTAGCCCCAGCAGTCCCATAAGAAGCAGAACATAGATCCATTTTCTTCTATTTCTTCCTGACCTCAAAGTTTTCATGCCTTTCATAGCCTGCAATATTTGTGCCTGCGGATTGCTCCGTGCTACGCACTCCCACGTCTCCGCTCCGCTTCGGTCCGTGCTAAACATGTGCCACTGGCACATAGCACCCTGGCATCATATGTATTACTTGCCGCTCTCTGCACTCTCAAGTGTCTCAGAGTGGAAAGTTACGGTGTATTCCACCTCATGAGGTGTGCTCATTGCCACAGTATCACCGATCATGGTAAGGGGTGCATCCAGTGCTTCCACCGGCACTTCAAATACGGAATTGCCTTCCGTATTTACCGGCAGATATTTTTCACCGTTTACCAGCATATAATCATAGTTCGGGCTGCTCCATTCCAGAATCGCCGTTGCCGCTCCGTCAGCTATTGCAAGCTGTGCGGGGGACTGGATGCTTGCTCTGCCGCTTCCGCCCTCCATGGTCAGTTCGATGGTGTAGCTGCCGTCTTCTACGGCGCTCAGATCAAAAGTATCTGCGGCACCCTCTGCCACCGGATCGGATACCTTTACTTTATGATCGTACCATTTTCCCTTGGTACCGATCAGTGCCAGATTGAATTCCTCTCCGATCACGGGTACAGGAACATCGAAGCCGTAGACTTCTTCCGTCATGCCGTCACTGTAAGTCACGGTATCCGTGGTGGGCTCAAGCAGTACTGCACCATCTTTGGCTGCATCTTCCGCCAGACCCGGATAGAGATTCAGGATCTTCTTGGAACCTAAGGAAATGTGAATGGTCATAACGCCATCCTTTACCGTCAGAGTTTCCTTGCCGTCACAGGCTTCACTGACATGGAACATGGAGCTGTCCGTGGAAAATTCAGCGGTGTAGACACCATCAGGAAGCTGTGCTTCGTTCTGTGCAGTCTCTGTAGCCGCTGCTTCTGTTGTTCCCGCTATAGCTTCTGCGCTTTCTGCCTGCGCTGCGGTGCTTTCCTGTGCGACAACCGTGCTTTCTGCGGATGTCGCATCCGCTGCCTGACCTGCTCCACAGCCGCCAAGCAGCAGACAGGCACTCAGTCCGCCCACGATTATGATTTTATTCATTAATGTCTTTGCTTTCATTACTGATTTTAATCCTTATTTTAATCCTTATTTCATTTGTAATTTTGATTCTTATTTATTTCTCAGCCATTGCTGCTGCGGTATGTGCCACATACAGATCCTGGATAGCCTTGATCCCGCCGAGACCTGCGATCTGGGTATCCACGCTGTCAAACTTACCGGAAGCATTGAACTGGCTTAACCAGGAATCCTCATCCTCGCCTGCCATATCGTTGTTGGCATGGTCACCTGCTACTACCATCAGGGGACGAAGAACCACTTTGGTGTAACCTGCTTCCGCAACAGCCTTGATGACTTCTTCGCAGGCGGTCTCTTCCGGCTCACCTTCTACAGTTCCGATGAATACGTTAGCATAACCGAGGTCGTTCATCTGGGTCTGCATCTGGCTGTAAGACACCTTTGCGGTGTGAGAAGTTCCGTGACCCATGAATACGAATGCCACGCCATCTTCCTTTGCAGCATCCAGGCTGTCATACCCAGCGGTCTTCACTGCTTCTGCGGTCAGATCTTCTGCTACTGCTTTCTTATCTGCATTGACAACGGTTGCATCGTCTCCCACTTCACCTAACAGGGGCTCAGCGACTTTTACGGATGCGAACTGATCCTTGTAGGCTTCTACTGCCTGCATCAGCTCGTCATACTCTGCCCCGTGCATCAGATGGGTAGGCTGTACTACCAGGTTCTTAACACCGTTTGCCACAGCGCGGTCCAATGCCTGATCCATGTTGTCGATATGCTCATCATCTCTTGCCTGTATATGGTTGATGATGATCTGTGCGGTAAATGCTCTTCTTACAGACCAGTCGGGATTGGCTGCTGCGATCGCATCCTCGATACCCTTGATATCAGCCACACGGCTGTCGTTAAAGGAAGTGCCGAAGCTTACTACCAGAATCTCGTTCTCACCGATCTCATCCTGATTACGGGGATCATCCTTGGAAGCATCTCCGGTATCTCTGCCGAAATAATCGGGATCTGCATTTTCTCCCTCTACCAGTTCCCTCTGTGCGTCGGTCAGTGCATCCCATGCTGCCTTGGCATCTGCACACTGTTTATCGGTATTCTCAGTTCTCTCCTGCACATAGATGGCATCGATCATTGCTGCTACTTCATCGGCTGCTGCCTGATCTGCATCTTCGGTGCTTTCGGTAGCTGCTGTTTCCGCTGCCTGGGTGGTCTGAGCCTCAGTGCTTACCTGTACAGTGCTCTCTACGGTCTCCTGGGTATTGCCGCATCCGGTGATGCATACAGCGCCCAGTACGGTTGCCAGTACTACTGCTACGATTCTTCTTTTCATGTTTCCTCCTCTGACAGTTTTTCTGTCTCTTTTCATTTCGGGGGTGCCCCGGTATTCTTAAATATGTAAGTCAGAAACATGTTTTTCGCAACAAAAACAAAAACCCTTTCCTGTATCAGGTAAAGGGTTTGTACACATAAGAAACGAATGCAAAAAAGCTTCTGTCGCTTCTGCATTCCACACGTACAACCAGTTACTCGTGGCTTTGAAACAAATGTTTCTGTACAGCATTCAGGCAGGTCTCCCGGCTTGAAGATCATTGCATCCGCCATCTTCCCGGTCTCCCAGTGATCTATCGGCTTCAGCTCCCTAATTACGGTGACGAGTTCGTGCAGGACTTACACCTGCTTCCCTTTTCACCGGAGCCAGCTACTTACGTGGCTGCTCCGGCACCTGAATACTCCATATTCAATTGTGGCTACTATATCACAGATTTTCTGAAATTGCAATGTCAATCAGAGATTGGTGCCATTCTGGGCATAATTCAGGATCATTTCCTTTAAAAGCAGCAGATCACCTGTATAATCCTTGTTGTCCGTTGCTCCCCAGATAAAACCACCTGCGTAATGGGTACACGCTGCCATCATGGTATGCACCGTCACACGCATGAACTGTTCCTCCGGAATATCCGTGCGGAAGGTCTTGTCCTCTTTTGCCTTCGCATACATCATATGAAGTCTTGTGTTGACGGAATTCAGGGATGCGTGGAAATTCGCCAGTTCCTCTTCCTGCACAGTCTGATGCGTCACATAATTATTGAAATTATCATTATACTGCAGAATATCCTTATGGTTCTGGTACATTCCGATATAACTGTCCAGCGTAAAAATAAATCTTCCGATGGCCGGAATATCGTGTATCGAAGAGATTGGTCTTGCCTCATCCAGCTTGTCCAGATAAGCCTTCCATTTCGATGCGCAGACCGAAATAGCCAGCTCCGTCTTATTGTTGTAACAGCGGAACAATGTGGCACGTCCCACACCGGCTTCTTTTGCGATCTCATCCATACTGACCGCTTCTATTTTCTTTTCCACAAAAAGCCGGAACGCCGTATCGATGATCCGCTGGTTGCGCTCATGCTCTTTATCCATCTGTTTCTCAGATTTTCCCATTTTTCTCTTCCTTTTTCATACATTCTTACTGTTCATTTTATGGTAAAAGGCTGTGACTGTCAACGACTGTAAAAAGCTAATGTAAAAGTGCCTTGCAGATTCCTACGAATTTTCTTGTATTTAAAACGCCAATATCGGCGAAAAAAATACAAAAGCAGGTAATTTTGTATTATAAAAATGCTTTATTTTCGCCAAGTACGCAAATAAAAGAAATTCCGTACAAAAATTCCTGATTTCGGAACTTTTTTGTACGGAATCCAATGTTTTTATACTATTTACACCAAACTGACTTTTCAGTTACTTCTTCTGTCGTGTCAGGAGCGTAACTGCTTCGCAGTGCTCGGTGAACGGAAACATATCCACGCCCACGCCCTTCGCCACACGGTAACCCTTCTTCTTAAAGTACTTCAGGTCCCTGACCAGTGTCTCGGGATTGCAGGAGACGTAAACGATTCGCTCAGGGCCGATCCGGACTACGGAGCTCATGAATTCTTCTGTGCTGCCGCTTCTGGGAGGATCCATCAGGACGACATCTACTTTCGCGCCCTGTCCAGCCATCTCCACGAGGAATTTCCCGGCATCGTTCTGGTAGAACTGGATGTTGCGGATCTGGTTCGCCTTGGCATTGTTGCGGGCATCCCGTACAGCATCGGCATTTAACTCCACACCGATGACCTTGTCAGCCTTGTCGCTGGCGATCATGCCGATCGTTCCGGTTCCGCAGTAGGCATCCACCACAGTCTCTTTGCCGGTGAGTCCGGCATACTCCAAAGCTTTCCCATAGAGTATCTCGGTCTGTACCGGATTCACCTGATAGAAGGATTGGGGAGAAATGCGGAACCTCTTTCCGCACAGTTCATCCTCAATGTATCCCTTGCCATAGATCACATGCTCCTTGTCGCCAAGTACCATGCTGGTATTTCGATTGTTGACATTGATGACCACAGTGGTGATCTCCGGGTGCAGTTTCAACAGTGCCTTCACAAAATTATTCTTGGAGGGCAAGATGGGGGAAGCCAGCACCAGTACCACCATGATCTGTCCGGTGACATGTCCGGTGCGGATCAGGACATGGCGCAGCAGTCCGTATCCGGTATCCTCATTGTAGGGACGGATATGGAATGATTTCAACAGTCCACGGATAGATACAATGATCTCATCCGCTTTGGCATTCTCGATCAGACAGCTGTCCACAGGAACGATCCGGTGGCTCTTCTGCTCATAGATGCCGGAAATGGCATCATGATAACGGTTCTCGCCGAATACCGCATGTACCTTGTTCCGGTAATGCTCCGGATGCTCCATGGGAATGACACCTTCTATTTTGCAAAAGGGAGCCAGCAGCTCCCTTAATTGCTTTTCTTTCTTTTTTAATTGTTCCGCATACGGCTGATTGATCCAGCTGCAGCCACCGCACTTGTCGGCTACCGGGCAGATGCCGCTCCTATTTTTCACGATCGTCTTTTCCCGTCCCTGTCCTACGGGTGTCCGTTTTTCCTTGTCTACCATCACTTTGGTTTTTCTGTTATCGGTCTTCATCATCACGCCTGACTTAATCGTCCAGTCTCCTCATCTCAGTGTAGGCTAATAATAACGGTCCCACACCCTTGGCATCGTCTTCCACGATGGGCTCTGACATATAGTATTCGAAGCTGCCGTCACGGCGGCGGTTATCCTCCGGTCCCAGTCCTGCTACGAGGCAGATACCGCCGAGGCTTAAATGTCCGTCCTTCTCCTTCAGATAGCGGTCACAGATACCCTGGAATGCCTTTAATCCATAGGCTCTGTAAGACTCCGGTAAAAATCCGAGTCTCACGCCCTTCAGCAAGGAGTAAGCCATGATCGCACTTCCGCTGGTCTCTAAGTAGTTCGGCTCCCTGCCGCCCAGTGCGGGAAGCTGGTACCACATACCGCTCTCATCCTGGAATTTTAACATGGAATCGATCAGATCCACGAATACCTTCTTCAGCTTGTCATACTCTGCCTTATACTCTTCTCCCGGCTCACATTTGCTCAGGGTATCCAAAAGCGCCATGGAATACCAGCCCAGTGCTCTCAGCCAGAAATTCTGGGAAAGTCCGGTCTCCTTGTCACACCAGAAGGCTTTTTTCGAGGCATCGTATCCGTGATAGTATAACCCGGTCTTTGGATCCCTCATATATTTTACGACATTGACAAACTGATGGAAAATGTCATCGTAGTGCTTCTTGTCATCGAATTTAGTCTCATATTCCATGTAAAATGGCTGTCCCATATACATGCCGTCCAGCCATACCTGATTGGGGTAGATCTTCTTGTGCCAGAAGTTGCCCTCCTCGGTACGGGGCTGCGTCTCCACCTGACTGTAGATCAGGTCGATCGCCTTGCGATATTTTTCCTTGCCGTTTAAAGCATACAATGCGAACAGGGTCTTGCCTGCATTGACATTGTCAATATTATATTCTTCCACGGAATACTTCGTAATCGTACCGTCTTCCTGTACTCTATGGTCAATAAATGCATCTGCGAATTCGTAATACTTCTTCTCTCCGGTAGCGCTGTAGATCTCCAAAAGTGCCAGGATCATGCAACCGTCAATGTAATTCCAGCCGGCAGCTTTCCCCTCTCTCGCCTTCTCAATGTTCCATGCGGGAACATCCAGAGTGCTTTTCTCGATCAGTTCATCAATGTATTTCTCAAAAATAGGCAGTTGCATGTACTATTTTCCTCCATTTTCTGTATTCAGAACATCATTCGCAAAATTGCCCCTGCGGTGCTTTCTTTTTGCTCGAATTTACGTTGCTCCGAATAGTTATCATTGTACACATTTCTCACTTTATAGTCAATAATTATAAAATACTATGCTCTTACCCAAACATCACTTTCTCGCTCTGGAATGCCCTCGTCAGTCCGAATACCAGCACTCCCGCCACACACAGATTCACGATCACGGTCAAAAGAATTTCCACCGGCTGATAGCTAAAAGAAAAAATACCGTTCATGCACTGTACGCTGTTATATACCGGAATCAGATACCGGTACAGCGGAATCTCTTTTCCCTGACTGAGCATAGGACTCAGTCCGATAAAGGTCACCACGATGGTAAAAGGGGAGACTGTCGTAGCCGCTTCTTTCACGCTTTTTGCAAAAGCGGAGACCAGTGCAATCATGGATACCAGCACCATTACCGTAGACAGAATGATCAGAAGCAGCATTGCAAAATCCATAGGCGTATACACCGACGAATCCACTCCCGTCAGCTCTCCACCCATCATTTTCGGCAGTGCTGCAAAGGTTCCGATAAAGCTGGAACAACCTGCCAGGAGTGCAATAATGCTTAAGGAAAATACTTTGCCAAGTGCCAGAGAGCTCCTCTTCATGGGAGTTACAAGCAAGGTCGCTATGGTACCACGCTCCTTCTCCCCGGCGATGGATTCCGGTGCCACGGACATACATCCACTGTATAAAAACATCATAAGCATCAGGGGCATCATCATCGAAAACATCTGTCCCGTAGTATCTTTGCTGGTGGCACAGTCGTAATACACAGAATCCCCGGCATTGATGTCTAACTTATTGGATATAGATGTCTCATATGCCTCCAAAATGTCCGACACTTCATTGTAAAAATGAGTGGATTCCGTCTCCGCGGAATTGTAATAAATCTCCACGTTGGGCGCCGGTTTCCCACTCTGCACCTGATAGTTTTCCACTGCCTGGTCAAAATCCACCGGGAATACTACCAGTCCGTCTGCCTGTTTGTCCTGTATCTCCTGTCGCATCTGTGTCAGCTGCTCTCTGTCCGCAGGCTGCCAGTCTACCTTAAGCTCCCGCAGTTCTTCTCTTAACGACTCCGGCATATCCACCACATAAGCTTTCGCCACGTAAGCTTCTTCCGGAAGTATGGACTTCATCATGGCGCTTCCCAAAAAACTGTACACTGCATAGATCATGATTCCAGGGAGCAAAAGTGTCGTGATTACCAGCCTTCTGTCTCCGAAAAATCTTGCCAGTTCTTTTTTCATTACCGTAATCGTATTATTTGTCATGGTTCTCTTCCTCCCCGTTCACCGCTTCATAGATTTCAAAAAAGCGATCCTCCAGGCTCTTATCACCGCAAAGCGTCCGCAGGTCCTCACAGGCTGCCATACGACCGTTAATAATAATTCCCACCCGGTCGCAGATCTTCTCCACCAGACTGAAAATGTGCGTTGATATGATAATGGTCTTCCCCTGCTCCTTCAGGTCCAGCAGAAAATCTGTCACCACTTTTGCCGTCAGAATATCCAGTCCATTGGTGGGTTCATCAAAAATGATGATCTCCGGATCCTGCACCAGCGATATCACCAGGGATACCTTCTGCTTCATTCCCGTAGACAGATCCCTGACGCGCACCTGTGCAAACTCCTGAATGCCGAACCGTGCAAACAGCATGCGTTTTCTGGCGTCCCCTCTGTCTGTCGGAATACCGTACAATTCAGAGAAAAAGTCATACAGATAATCCGGGGTAAAAAAATCCTCCAGCTTCAGTTCACTGGTCAGAAAGCCGATCTTACGCCGTACCTCCTCCGGCTGTGTCACAATGCTGCTGCCGGATAACACCGCATCCCCGCTGTCCGGTCGGATCAGCGTTGCCAGCATCCGAAGCGTTGTGGTCTTACCGGCACCGTTGGGTCCCAAAAGTCCAAACACTTCCCCTCTGTTTACGCAAAAGCTCACTTGATTCACGGCAGTCTTCGTCTTCGCCGTGCTATGCTCCAGTTTCTGCTGTTTTGCCGACAGATGAAATGTCTTGCTGATTTCCTGTACCCGGATCAATTCTTCGCTGTCCCCTATCTTCCATTTTTTCTCTTCCATATACGCCATATCCTCCATGTCACTGTCTTCCCCGTCTTCCACTTTACTATCCACAGAGCATCCTGCTGTTTGTCAGATTGCAGGAATTCCCGCAATTCCCATTGCCACACATACCAGCCACAAGAGCAGAAGATGCGCAGGATAGAAAAAGTAAAAGAAATATTTATTCTGCCGCCCTCTCGTTCCGTTGTAGAACCAGATCAGAATAAAGGAAAGTGCTGCAAACATCTCAAGGCTGTCCATCAATAAAAAAATGATGACACCGGCCCACATCTGTGCTTTCTTCCGGTTACGGAACAGATAAAGTACAGTGATTGCCAAAATCCCCTTAAAATCATAATCCGTCTTAAGAACCAATGCCAGTACACATCCTGTCAGAATAATAACGGCATTCAGTCCCACGCGCAGAATCGTTTTTCCAACCGTTGTACCCGCAAAATGCTGTTCCACCAGATGAAGTCCCGCGATTACCAACAGCCCCAATAACAATGTAAAAAATACATTCTGATATGCCGGATACCATGCCTTGCCGCTGAATGCCAGATCAAAGGGTACCTCCGAAATCAGTGCAAATAAAAACATCCTGCCCAGATACTTTTTCACATTGTGAGTCTTTTGGAATCCCTCTACCAGTAAAAAACAGTAAATCGGAAATGCAAGTCTGCCGATGATACGCATTGCCATGTAGATGCCGTACATTCCACCGTTCTGCCCCATCCAGGCAGTATAGGCCTCCTGATTCACCATAGCTTCATACAGCCCGTTCCGGATCAGCAGCCTTGTCATGATCACCGCCCCGATGTGATCGATCAACATAGTCACTACCGCGATATTTTTCAGCACTGCACTGCTGATTCCTCGTTTCCCCTGTATTTTCCCTTCCTGCATTACTTCTGTCTGCATCCTTATGCTCCATCCTCGTCTTGCTTGTATTATTTAATTAGTACAATAATGCATTTGTATTGCTTTGTCAAGCATCCCGCGATCAAACTTTGACAAAAATGTCCCCTGCTGACGCAGAGGACACACTTATTAACAATCTTTTTCATCCTACCTTATATCCGGTTCCCCATACCACTTTCAGGTATCTGGGCTCCTTGGGATTGCTCTCGATCTTCTCACGGATGTGGCGGATATGCACCGCAATGGTATTGTCCGCACCGATAGCCTGCATATGCCAGATAGACTCATAGATCTGGCTGATGGATAATACCTTTCCCCGCTCTTGCACCAGCAGCCGTAAGATCTTATATTCAATGGGTGTCATCTTCACTTCACGGCCGTCTACCGTTACCGTACGGTTCCGGTCATTGATCTCCAGTCCATCCACGCGGTAAATACTATCAATACTTTCGCACAGATTGACCAGCTGTGTATATCTGCGAAGCTGGGATTTCACTCTGGCTAACAGCTCCAGCGGATTATATCCCACTGTCACATAATCATCCGCACCGGCATTCAGTGCCATGATCTTGGCGGTCTCCGCATCCTGTGCGGAAATGATAATAATGGGAATCGTAGTCATATTACGGATGTCATGGATCATCTCAATGCCTTCTCCCCAGCCTCTGCCATCCAGTTCCACATCCAGCAGCAGAAGCTGGATCTCCTGTGCACGCAGTAATTCTTGTAACTGTGCTCTCCCCGTCACTGCCACCATTTTTAAGCCTTCTCCTGCCAGAAGAGAACTCATTGTCTCTACTACACCTGTATTATTATTGTATACTGCAACCCTTTTTTCCATGGTCCACACCTTACACCTTTCGTATAGGATAAAGTCCCTCTGCCTTATCCACGTTTATCGTATCCTGTCAATGCATATTTTCTGCATGCTATTTATAAAATTTTTATAAACTATTCAGAGCCATGTAAATTTTGTCGGATATCCGTTGAATGCTTGCATGCATAAGGATATCTGACGAAATTTATAGGGCGAAGTAGCCACAATGAGCAAAAGGAAAGCTCTGTAAGAGCGATTTTGCGAATGTGGCTCTGAATAGTTTAGTTATAGGCATCAAAATACCCTACAATATACTAGACGCAATTGCAGGGCAAAAAGTTGCAGTATTTTTATTTTTCAGGTGTAAAAAACTTCTTCCAGTACCAGTCCTTTGGCAGGTACTAACGCTCCCGCCTTCGCTCTGTCTCCGGACTCCAGTACATCCGTCACACTCTCCGGCGTCCGGATGCCTTTTCCGACTTCGAGGAGGGTTCCCATGAGAATACGGATCATGTGATGCAAAAATCCATTTCCGGTAAATACAAACTCCACACGGTTCTCTATCCGTTCGATCCGGATCTCGTCGATCCGGCGGACGGTGGATTTCTTACTTTTCTTCGCAGAAGTAAATGCCTTGAAATCGTGCTCTCCAAGCAATCGCTCCGCCGCCTTTCGCATAGCATCTAAATCTAATTCTTCCGGTTCCTCTGTCGCATAGCGTCTCCAGAATACATCCGGGATCTGACTGTTGATGATGCGGTAACGGTAACGCTTCCCGGTGGCATTTAGTCTGCTGTGGAATCTGGGTGTCGCCTCCGACACCTCCACCACGGCAATATCCTCCGGCAGATATCGGTTACAATATTCCAGGATCTCCTCCACACTCATGGTAGCTTCCGTGTGGAAATTCGCCACCTGCCCCAGGGCATGCACCCCCGCATCGGTCCTGCCGCTGGCAGAGATCTCTATGGGTTCACCGCACATTTTGGTCAGCAACGTCTCCATTTTCCCCTGGATCGTATTATCCGTGGAAGTCTGTTTCTGCCATCCCTGATATCTGGTTCCTTCATATTGCAATCGCAGTCTGATATTTCTCATAATTTCTTTTCTTTCTGTTTTTTCGCAGAAGCTTCTTTTTGAGCTTCTTTTCGAGCTTCCTTTTGGGCTTCTTTTTGAGCCTCTTCCTCTGCTGCCTGTCTGGCCAGTTCCTCGCTCAGCCTCCGGTCTCTCTCCTGCATCTGCCGCACTTCGTCCATATCCTCCGGCTTCAGTCTACGGAAATGATTGATCCCGGCTGTCAGGATCTTCACGCTGTCCTTGGTCGTCTGTAAAGCGCCCTCCTGATACAGGGTCAGAGCGATCAGACCAATGGGCACTGCCACGATCATTCCTACGACACCGCCCAGTTTATATCCTATGTACAGAAGGAACAGGGTCGGCAGAGGCGGCATTCCCACGGAATCTCCCACGATCTTCGGCTGGATCAGCTGACGCGCCAGTTGTCCGATGCCCCAGATGATCAGAAGCCCTATGGCCATTTTATAATCAGAGCTTAAGATCTTGATAATTGCCCAGGGGACCATGACGGTTCCGGTTCCAAAGAAAGGCAGGAAATCCAAAAATGCAATCCCCAGTGCGATCAACAACGCATAGTCTACCTGCAGAATGGCAAATCCGATGACTAATAACAGATACATCCACACTTCGATCTTAAGCTGTGCCTTAAGATATCCGCCTACTGCTTTGACCAGTCCGCGCTTCAGCATATAATACCAGGACAGTACTTCCGCCGGTGTATGATTACGGAACCATGTTGCCAGCTGGTCTCTCTCCGCTACGAAGAAATAGGAAGAAAGCAGTGCCATGATCAGTCCGATCAGGATCGAAGGAACCTGCTTGGCGAAATTGCCCACGGCATTGATCGTAGGGGTGCCGATCTTACCCAGCAGATTTCCCACATAGCTTCCGATCTGATTGATGACATCCATGATGCTTTGCTGTACATCTGCGGGAAAGCGGTTATAGATAACGCTCAGGTTCTGTCCGATATCGGCAAAATCATTCTCCGCACTGTCCCAGATATCCGGCAGTGCACCGATCAGTCCCATGATCTCATCGGTTAACTTCGCCCCTACAAGATAGAGGATCAATATCACCAGTGCAATAACCGCCACGATGACAAATGCACTTCCCGCTTTTCGCTTGATCTTTACCTTTTCCTCAAAAAACCTCACCAGAGGACTGGCGATCAACGCAATGATCCAGCCTGCCACAAACGGTGCAAAAAATACTAACAGCTTCGGCACCAGGAAAACGATCAACAGCAATATAATAAATGCCACACCCAGATTCACTAAGGCTTTACAATATTTCTTCATATGCTCTCACTCTCTCACGCATTCTGCTTTTACACTCATTCATCCTTCCTGCTGTCTATTCCTGTGCAGGATCTTCTGCTGCCAGCACTCCGTCCAGAATCTCATAGATTTCTTCTCTTCCCTGCTTGGTCTGTGCAGAGTAAGGGATGATCTGTGTGTCCGCTCCCGCTTGTAAGGTGGTGCGGATCAATTTTATCTGCTTTTGGATCTGGCTACGGTTGATCTTGTCCAGTTTCGTGGCAATGATGATAGGATCGTAGCCGTTACGACGGATCCAGTCATACATGATCCGGTCATTCTCCGACGGTGCATGCCGGATATCGATCAACAAAAACACCAGCTTTAACTGTTTTGATTTATGTAAATAGTCTTCTATCATCTTACCCCACTGGGCTTTTACATTCTCATTCGCCTGAGCGTAACCGTAACCGGGGAGATCCACGAAGTAGATTTCATCATTGATATTATAGTAATTGATGGTCTGGGTCTTACCGGGCTGGGCACTGGTTCTTGCCAGGGATTTCCGGTTCATCAGACCATTGATCAGAGAGGATTTCCCCACATTACTTTTCCCTGCAAATGCCACCTCGGGATGGATATTTTCCGGAAGCTTACTGGTAATACCACAGACCGTTTCCAGACTCACATTCTTTATGATCATAACAATACCTTTTTCTTTCTGATTTTTTGCACAAAGCGCTGCCCTGTGTCACCACAAGGCAGCGCCCGGATTATTTTGCCTTTTTCAGAGAATCTTCGTGTATGGTGAGAGGCTCGCTCTCTCCATCCACCGCAGCCTTGGTGACTACGCATTCCTCGATGGTATCATCGGAAGGAATCTCATACATGGTATCCATCATTACGGATTCCATAATAGAACGCAATCCTCTGGCACCGGTCTTACGTTCCAGTGCTTTGTCTGCGATCGCCTCGATAGCATCCTGCTCAAAATCTAACTTTACATGATCCATCTGGAACAGCTTCTGGTACTGCTTTACCAGGGCATTCTTCGGCTCCTGAAGGATACGGATCAATGCTTCTCTGTCCAGTCCCCGTAAGGATACACAGATAGGCACACGTCCTACGAACTCGGGGATCAGACCGAACTTCACCAGATCATGAGGAGTTACCTCCTGTAACAGTTCACTGATGTCCTTGTCCTCTCTCTTCCCAAGCTCTGTGTTAAAACCGATGGACTTACGGTCCAGTCTGGACTCTACGATCTTCTCCAGTCCGTCGAAAGCACCGCCGCAGATAAACAGAATGTTGGTGGTATCGATCTGGATCAGTTCCTGATGAGGATGCTTTCTGCCACCCTGGGGAGGTACGCTTGCCACGGTACCCTCGATGATCTTCAGCAGTGCCTGCTGTACGCCCTCACCGGATACATCACGGGTAATGGAGACGTTTTCACTCTTCTTCGTGATCTTATCGATCTCATCGATATATACGATACCGTACTGGGCACGTTCCACATCGTAGTCCGCCGCCTGGATCAGCTTCAACAGAATATTCTCTACATCTTCGCCTACATAACCGGCCTCAGTCAATGTGGTGGCATCTGCGATAGCAAACGGTACATTGATGATCTTCGCCAGTGTCTGCGCCAGGTAAGTCTTACCGGAGCCGGTAGGTCCTACCATGATGATATTACTCTTCTGCAGCTCCACATCATTCAGATCCTTGGAAGCCGTTACTCTCTTGTAATGATTGTACACCGCAACGGAGAGGACCTTTTTCGCCTCCTCCTGTCCGATGACGTATTCATCCAGGAAGTTCTTGATCTCCTTCGGTTTCAGAAGGTTGATATCCGGAGTCGCGGTCTCTTCCACTTCTTCGTCTTCCAGTTCCTCCTCCAGGATGTCAGCGCAGATATCTACGCACTCATCACAGATATATACCCCGGCAGGTCCTGCGATCAGCTTGCGTACCTGGCTCTGGGTCTTGTTACAAAATGAACATCTGATGTCATTTCCGGAATTTTTTCCTGCCATTACTACTATACTCCTGTTATTTTATGCCTCGTGGAAGGTGATCACCTTATCGATCAGCCCGTATTCACAAGCTTCCTCGGCGCTCTTCCAGTTATCCCTCTCGGTGTCTGCGCAGATGGTCTCATAATCCTTGCCGGTGTTCTCAGCCAGCATACGGTTCAACTTCTCCTTGGTGCGGAGGATATGCTTGGCTGCGATCTCGATCTCGGTGGCCTGGCCCTGGGTACCACCCAGAGGCTGATGGATCATGATCTCTGCATTGGGCAGTGCAAAACGCTTGCCCTTGGCACCACCTGCTAAAAGGAATGCTCCCATGCTGGCTGCCATACCGATACATACGGTGGATACATCACACTTGATGTATTTCATAGTATCGTAGATTGCCATGCCTGCGGTAACACTGCCGCCCGGGCTGTTGATATACAGATGGATATCCTTGTCGGGATCCTCCGCTTCCAGGAACAGTAACTGTGCCACAATGATGCTGGCGGAAGTCTCATTCACTTCCTCACCCAGGAAAATGATCCTGTCCTTCAACAATCTGGAATAAATATCGTAAGACCGCTCACCTTTGCTGGTCTGTTCAATGACATAAGGTACTAAACTCATATTCTAAAACCTCCATTGCTTCTGATTAATACTACTATCGTATCCTACTTAGTAAGCTTTTTCAACGAGATTCCGAAGATTTAATAAAAATTTAGGAACTTTTAAATCTGAAAAAGAAAGCGGACCTGGCAGTCCGCTTTCTCTTCGTATCGTATCTTAAAGCACAGATTATGCTTCTTCCGGCTTCTCTTCTGCTGCCTTTTCCTTCTTGGTGGACTTCTTGGCTGCAGCCTTTGCTTCCTTAGCGTTGTCTACGATGAAGTCAGCTGCCTTTCTTACGCAGATATCTTCCTTCACCTGCTTAGCACCCTGCTCACCCAGGAGTTCTCTTACCTTATCAGCTTCCATCTGGTAAGATTCTGCGATGCTCTTGATCTCAACTTCGAAATCTTCCTCAGTAGCTTCCATCTTCTCAGCTGCTGCTACAGCTTCCAGAACCAGACGGGACTGGATTCTCTTCAGTGCTTCGGGCTTCAGCTGCTCCATCATGGTCTGAGCGGTCAGACCGGTGAACTGCATATACTGCTCCAAAGAAAGACCCTGTGCCTGAATTCTCTGTGCAAAGTTCTCTAACAGCTGTCTCTGCTGGGTCTCGAGCATTGCATCGGGAATCTCCATCTTGGCATCTGCGATCACTGCATCCAGAACTGCCTCTTCCTTGGCAATCTTAGCTTCTTCTTCCTTCTTGGAAGTCAGCTTCTTCTGTACATCCTCTCTATACTCAGCCATAGTATCGAAATCAGATACTTCACTTGCGAACTCGTCATCCAGATCAGGAAGCTGCTTCTCCTTGATCTCCTTAACGGTGCACTTGAATACTGCGGGTTTGCCAGCCAGCTCAGCTGCATGATAGTCCTCAGGGAAGGTTACATTTACTTCGGTCTCTTTATTTAATTCAGCACCGATCAGTCCCTCTTCAAATCCGGGGATGAAAGAGCCGGAACCGATGGTCAGGGAATGATTTTCACCCTTGCCGCCCTCAAATGCAACACCGTCTACAAAACCTTCGAAATCGATAACGGTCATATCGCCGTCCTTAACAGCACGGTCTTCTACATTGATGGTTCTCGCATTGCTCTCGCGCTCTCTGTTGATCTCAGCGTCAACCTCTTCATCGGTCACCTTAACTTCGATCTTGTCAACCTTCACACCCTTGTACTTGCCAAGAGTCACTTCGGGCTTCAGAGCAACCTCTGCGGTGAAGATAAAAGGCTTGCCAGCCTCTAACTGGGTCACATCGATCTTCGGAGAAGATACGATCTGCTCCTCACACTCTTCCAGAGCCTTATCGTAAGCATCGGGGATCAAAGCATTTGCTGCATCCTCATAGAATACGGACTTGCCGTACATCTGCTCGATCATCTTACGGGGAGCCTTGCCCTTACGGAAACCGGGAATGCTGATCTTGTTCTTATTCTTCTGGTAAGCACCTTCGATTGCCTTCTCCAGTTCTTCAGCAGATACTTCGATGGTCAGCTTCGCCATGTTTTTCTCTAACTTTTCAACCTGTAAACTCATTATAACATTTCCTCCTTTATACCCTTGCGGGTCTGTATCCAGTCGCAATCATTTTGAAATTATAGCATAAGTCAGAGAAATTGACAACACTTTATTTCAGGGTTTTCTGCGTATCCGGGGCATAGAGGCACTTGGAACTGGCTCCCGGGATCATTCCCAACTTCCCGGACAGAGCACTGACCTTTTCCTGTGGGGCATCCATGACCACACTGATGATACTCATCTGCTTCTCATGATAAGGTATCCCCATTCTTCCGATAATATATTCTCCGTATTCATGCAAAAGTCCGTTGATCCGGCCTGCTGCCTCCTTATCCTCCACGATAATGCCTACTAACGTCACTCTTGTGTTTCCCGTATCCTTTCCCATAATCCTTCTCCCTTCTGAACGTCCTCCGGCATATTCTCCCACGGTCTGATATGCGTGGCGATCATGATGATGCGTCCATTTGCATGTGTGCGGATGTATTCATATGCTTTCTCCCGGTTCTCTTCATCCAACCCTGTGAAAGGCTCGTCCAGCAGAACACACTGTGCTCCTGCTTCCATTGCCCGCACCAGTGACACTCTCCGCTTCATGCCGCCGGACAATTCATGACAGGGCTGACCCAGTGCTTCCTCCGGCAGTAACCACGTAAGTGCCTTCCTCGCTTCCTTCGCATCTCCCATGACCATTTCCAGATTCTTCACCGCACTGTATTCTTCGCAGAGTCTGTCCTCCTGAAACTGCACGGAAAAAGCATCGATTCCCGACACTTCTCCCTCTTCCGACCGTTCCAGGCCGCACAAGCACCTAAAAAAGGTCGTCTTGCCGCTACCCGATGGTGTATCCAAAAAGTAAGGTTCTCCTCCGTGGAATTCCTGTTCCACATGCCGGAAGATCCAATGGTCATGATAACATTTTCCAAAATCTGCCACACATAAAGTGCGACGTTCTCTGCTGACATTTTTCTGCAGCATTGCCGGTCTCTTGCAGGCAGGCTCCCACCGGAAAAAATATTCCACACAACCGAAGACTATTTTCTCAAACAATACACTAAGCACAATGATCACTGCCGTCCAGGCAAACAGATCCGCCGTATCGAGGTAAATCTTCGCCAGATACAGTGCTCCGCCGATGGAATGCAACGGCGTACCGATCACTTCCGCTGCCACTCCGGATTTCCAGCTCATTCCCAGGGATAATTGAAATGCGCTGAGCAGGAATGGCTTTAATGCCGGACGGTAAATATAGAAAAAGCGGGTGGCAAACGGCAGACGAAACACTTCTGCCATCTCTATCAGTTCTGCGTCCGCACTTTTTAAGCCTTCCAGTGTGTTCAGATAAATATTCGGAAACACCACTAAAAAGCAGACCGCCACCGCCAGCGGGGAAGCTCCCCACCAGATCAGTAAAAGCACCGCAAATACTGCAACCGGCACTGCCTTGCAGAATACCATGAACGGGCGCAGGATTTCCTCTGCCAGACGGTATCTGTAGCTTACCGTCGCTAACAACAGTCCCAAAACCGCTCCCAGCAAAAAGCCTGCGGCAATCCGCCACAGCGAGCCAAGGGCGCTACGCCAGAATTCCACCTGCCCCGCGAGAACGATAATCGCCCGCAATGCTTGCAGGGGTGTCACCACCAGCAGGAAATTATCCACACACACTGCCGTGATCTGCCATACCCCCAGCCAGAAGAGCAGGATCATAAATTTTTTAATGTATTTTTTATCCTTATTCTGCATCATAATAGAAATCAGATTCCGGAAGTCCGCCGCCGATAGACAGAGAATCCTGGTGGAACAGTACGTCAAGGTATCCGGACAGTGCCTGCTTCATGTCTGCCTTATCCATATAAGTAATGTTGCATCCTGGGATTGCCTTCTGTGCAATGGGCTCCTTTGCCACGATCTGTGCTTCCACTGCCAGCGCAGCACCGGTGGTGGGATCTGCATTGATGGCTTCGGCACTTGCCTTATGTTCTTCCATAAAAGATTTCACTGCATCCTCATGCTCTTCCAGGAATTCCTTGCGTACCACCGTGACACCTGTGACCATGCTGCTGCCGCTTACACCCTGTATCTTATTCCACTCTTCGTTTAAGTCAAAGATCACTTTCAGTGCATCATTCTGCATGCAGGCTGCAGTGACGAAGGGCTGAGGCAACAGTCCGATGGCTGTGGAATCCTCTGCCAGCACAGATGCCACCTCTGTTGCTTCAGATTTATATTCCAGTGTCACATCGTCCACAGACATGCCATTGGCAGTCAGCAGATATTGCAATACATAGTCCGGTGTGGTTCCCTTTCCCGTTAAATAGATGGTCTTACCCTTCAGATCCGTAAAATCCGCAAGGTCATTCTCTCCGGATACCATGTACAATACCCCCAGTGTATTGATGTCGATCACTTCCACACCGCCCTGTGTCTTATGATAGAGGATACTTGCCACATTGGCAGGTATCAGTGCGATATCCAGGTCACCTTTTACCATTAGCGGCAGGATCTCGTCCGCACCGGTAGCCATCTGAAACTCATAGGCATTAGAAGTCTCTCCTTTTTCTGCCTTGTCCATTAAAAATAAAAGTCCCAAAGATGTCGGGCCTTTTAAGGATGCCACACGCACTACTGTGTCATCCGCATCCGTATTTTCTGCTGTAGCTTCTGTACTTTCCATTACGGCTTCCGTACTCTCTGTCATCAGACTTTCTGCTGCGCTCCCGCTATTCTGTGTCTGTCCACATCCGGTAAGACTGCTGCCTAACATTCCAAGCGTCAGTACCAGCACCAGCGTTTTTGTGATTCCTGTTTTCTTTTTCATTGTTTTGTCGCCTTTCTCTTCTCAGCCCCGTGCTTCGGAGTCAGTCATTTCTGTGGGATTCCGGTCAGTGGATCCGATGCCGCGCTTTCCAGTCTCCGTTTGTTCTGTTGCTTTTTGATTATAACATAAAATGAAAAACTTACCAGCATGAAAAAACAGCCGGTGCTCATACTAATACCAAGATAAGTGATCACAAGCAACGCTTATCTGAAACACAAAAACAATTCCAAACGGAGGTGAACGAAATGGCAAGTAAAACCAATAGAGTAGAAGTTCCCGCGGCTAAGGCAGCAATGGACCGTTTCAAGACTGAGGTTGCATCTGAGCTGGGTGTTAATCTGAAAGAGGGTTACAACGGCGACCTTACTTCTAAGGAAGCAGGAAGCATCGGCGGCGAAATGGTTCGTCGTATGATCAAGAAGCAGGAAGAGCAGATGAAATAAGCTCTGCCGGAATCCTCGGAATCGACAGGAACAAAAAAGAAGCTGTACAGAGAATCCCTCTGTACAGCTTCTTAACTGTGTTCATCTTATTTATTATTCACCGAAGACTGCTCTGTAATCTGCCTGGAACTTGGCAATACCGGCATCAGTCAGAGGATGTTTTACCATCTGCTCTATAACCGCGTAGGGAACGGTTGCAATGTCAGCACCGGCCAGAGCGCAGTCGGTCACATGAATGGGATTACGCACGCTTGCTGCGATGATCTGGGTATCCAGGTCGGTTACCGCGAAAATATCAGCGATATCACGGATCAGGTCTACCCCTCTCGTGCTGATGTCATCCAGTCTTCCCAGGAAAGGAGATACATAAGTTGCGCCGGCGCGTGCAGCCAACAACGCCTGGTTTGCTGAAAAGATCAGTGTTACATTGGTCTTTATCCCTTCGGAGCTTAATACTTTACATGCCTTCAGACCTTCTACCGTCATAGGAATCTTGACTACCATATTGGGATGGATGGCTGCGATCTCTCTGCCTTCCTTGATCATGCCTTCCGCATCTACGGTGGTTGCTTTCACCTCACCACTGATGGGTCCATCTACGATGGATGCAATCTCTTTGATCACTTCTACAAAATCTCTGCCCTCTTTGGCGATCAGAGAGGGATTGGTCGTTACTCCGCAAATAACCCCCATGTCATTTGCTTTCTTAATGTCTTCTACTTTTGCAGTGTCAATAAAAAAACGCATAACTCTTCTCCTTTTTGCTATGTAAATTTAATTGGTCCGGTCCCGAAAGTAATCTGTGACCTCTAGTTACAGTATACTCATTTCGTCTGGAAACAGCAAGTAGTTTTTTACAAAATTTATTGATTGTGTTCGAGCACGGTACGTACAACTACGGGCAGTACAACTTACGGATATAATAAAAATCAGACTCTTTGAATACCTGTCTGCGCACCCTCCCGGATGCATTCATCACGGAGAGCAGACGACGGAAGGTTTTCATATCCGGAATACGTCTCTGTCGCTCTGTATGAGTCGCCATCCAGCTTATTCTGCGAAGCCATTTTTCCTGCCTGTTGTGTTTCCCGTTTTTCGCTCCCAACATGACCTCCAACAATTTTCCCATGGCATACACATCGCTTTCCTCCCCGGGTATCTCCCCCTGTCGGAACTGTTCCGGCGCACTGTAGGAATAATTGCCTGCTCCCGACCATTTTTCTTCTCTGTTCCACAGGCATCCCAGATCCAGGATCCCCACTCTGCCGTTGACACGGATCCGGATATTTTCCGGCTTCAGATCCCGGTAGAGAAATGGATGCTGTCGCTCATGAAGATATTGTATGCCTTCCGCGATCTGATCCGCGATCCACGCAGCATGTCCGGGAGTAAGTCTGCCTCTTCTTTTCAGCATTTTCCGCAGATCCATGCCATCCCAGAATTCCATGATAAGATAGCCCTTTCCTCCTTCCGTCCAATGTTCCACATACCCGGGGAATAACGGATGTCTGATCTCCTGCCAGTTCTCACATTCCCTCTGCCATTGTTCTGTGACATCGGACACTCTGCAGGCCCGGAATCCTCCGCTACTGTCTGTCACACGATAGACTTGGGAAAAGCTGCCTTCTCCCACCGGTACGGGACTGTGATATCCATGCCAGACCAATATCCTCTCCATTTCTATTCCATTTGTACCGTTTCTTTGCTCTGTTTCCCTTTGCTCCATATAGCTTCTCCCTTTACCGGCAGAATCCATACAGCTCCCATATGTCTTCCGCCCCGCTGCTCTGCCTTCCGACCCAGCTCTGCCAGCCGTCTCTCTGCCCGCTCCGCTCTGTCCGACAGTAGATCAGTCCCCACGCTTTCCGGTCTCAGGCAGCCTGCCAGTTCCTCTTCACAGTAATTCAGGAATCCATGATCCGTCAGCAAAATTGCTGTTCCTGCTTCTACTTCCCCCACCATGCATTGATTCTTCCAGACTTTCCACCCGGTTCTCCCAAACCTCTTGAAAAATCCGCAGAGATTCATCCTGCCGTGGTCAAACAGAAGCACTCTGCTGTCCACACACAGTACTCCCGCATAATTGCTGTTTTTGTCCACTACCGCAAGCTGTTTCGACCATTTTTCTCTTATCCTTTCTTCCGTGTACGATTTCCAGATATCCCTCCCCTGCAATTCCTCTTCTATTTTGTTCTGCAGATTCATCAGCAGTTCCCTGTTGTCGGAAATACAGGCATATACCACAGAGGCTTTCCTGCGACGGTATTTTCGTTGTTGCAATGACAGAAATATATTTGGGACCGTCTCCTTTTGCCAATAACAGGCCGTAACATGCTCCATACGCACTCCTCCCTTCTATCCTATCTATCCTAAACACAGATACATATATTCTTTTCATTCTTCAGGGTTTATTTGCCGACCGGCATAAAAATGATATCAGAATTGCGTCTTCCGCGAACGTAAAAAGAGCATACCATGCGGTATGCTCTTTGTCAACGGATAATAAGATATCCCGGATACTCTATCCGAAAATATTTACCAGATCGTTAAATAACAGTAACACCATCAGCACCATAAAAAACATGAGTCCGATGAAGTGTACCATGCCCTCTTTTTCCGGGGGCACCGGTTTGTGCGTAATGGCTTCCCAGATCAGGAATACCAGTCTGCCGCCGTCCAATGCAGGAATCGGCAGGAGATTCAGGATCCCCAGATTCACCGTAAGCATCAGGGTGATATTCAACATATTCACCAGTACATTCTGCCAGCCGTAGTCTTTTGTACTTTCGTAGGTTTTTCCCACAACGTTCACAGCAATCCCGACCGGTCCTGCCACATCCTGTCTGGATACCTGCCCCTGTACCAGCATCGCCAGGCTCTTCCAGGTCATCGTCACACAATAACGCATCTCATACCAGGCGTAACGGAAACAGTCCAGTCCGGACAGCTGTACAAAATCCGCGTTACTGATGCCGATCATATAACGTCCTGCACTCTCATCATACTTAGGAGTCAGGGTTGTAGTTCCTTTTACTCCGTCACGCTCATACTGTACCGTGACATTCCCGCCCCGGTAGGTCAGCGTAAACAGCTGTATTTCTTCATACAGATGAATCTTACTGCCATTCAGAGAGAGAATTCTGTCTCCGGGCTGCAGTCCGGCTTCCTGCGCCGCACCGCCATCCACGATCTCCGTCGCCACGGGATCACGGATCACGATCAGATTCACCATAATAAAAGCAATGATAAATCCAAGGATGAAATTAAATACCGGTCCCGCCAGGACAGTGGAGATCCGCGCCCATACATTGGCATTTAAAAACGATCCGCTGTGGTCTTCCCCGTCTTCTTTTTCATTCAGTCCATCTTCGCCTTCAAACATACAGGCTCCACCGATGGGAAGCAGCTTCAGAGAATATTTGGTGTCTCCTTTTTGAAAAGAAAACAGATTCGGACCCATGCCCACGGAAAATTCTATCACATGAATCCCATTGGCTTTCGCCAGCAGAAAATGTCCGAATTCATGTGAGATGACCACCACCCCAAAGATCAGTACAAACAAGATCAATGTAACCATTTATTGCCTCTCATATCAAGCTTTTATTTTTTAGGATCAGAATCCTTTGCCATCGATATAACGATAAACAGATGCTTCTGTCTCCAGGATCTCCTCCACGTTCGGATTCTCGATCACCTTATGCTGCTCCATGGCTTCCTGAATCAGCTCCGGGATCTGAAGATAAGCGATCTTGCGGTCTAAGAACAGTCCTACTGCTTTCTCGTTGGCTGCGTTGTACACCGTAGGCATACTGCCGCCGATGCGTTGTGCATCATAAGCAAGCTTCAATCCGTAGAACGTCTCCATATCCGGCTTCTCGAATGTCACCTGTGCCAGTTCATAGAAATCCAGCCGTCTGCCCGGCATCGGACGACGATCGGGATAGAACAGCGCATACTGGATCGGGAGTTTCATATCCGGAGTTCCCAACTGTGCAATTACCGCACCGTCCACATATTGTACAGCGGAATGAATAATACTCTGGGGATGCACAATGACCTGGATCTGATCCAGATCCACACCAAACAGCCATTTTGCTTCCATGACTTCCAGTCCTTTATTCACCAGGGTGGATGAATCTATCGTAATCTTCCGTCCCATGGACCAGTTTGGATGTTTTAAAGCATCCTCCACCTGAATATTCTGCAGCTGTTCTCTCGTCTTTCCTCGGAAGGGTCCACCGGATGCAGTCAGCAGAATTTTCTCGATCCTGCCCTTCGGTTCTCCGTTCAGTGACTGGAAAATGGCGCTGTGTTCACTGTCCACCGGCAGGATCTTCACACCCATCTTCGCCGCCAACGGCATAATGATGTGTCCGGCAGTCACCAGAGTCTCTTTATTTGCAAGAGCAATATCCTTTCCTGCCTCAATGGCCGCGATCGTAGGTCTGATACCAATCATGCCCACAATCGCCGTCACTAATACCTGTGCTTCGGGCATCACTGCGATCTCCAGCAGTCCGTCCATTCCGGTCACAACCTTCACAGGAAGATCCGCAACACGGCTGCGCAGATCCGCTGCCGCCTCCTCGCTCCACATACCTGCGATCAACGGATGGAATTCTCGGATCTGCTGCTCCATCTGTTCTACACTTTTTCCTGCTGCCAGTGCTACCACCTGCAGCTTTGGATTATTCCTCACGACTTCCAGAGTCTGGGTTCCGATCGAACCGGTAGACCCCAGAATTGCTATCTTTTTCATGTATTTTCGCTCCTCTATCTGAGTCCCATCAGCAAAATGGTAAGGAAATAGGTCATCGGTGCTGTCACCGTCATACTGTCAAAACGATCCATAATCCCACCATGTCCGGGAATCAGTTTCCCATAATCTTTAATATTATGGTTCCTCTTGATGGCAGAGGCCGCCAGATCTCCCACCATGCTCATCACTGCACCTGCGGCGCAGATAAAGGCAATGATCCATGTAATTGTCCGGTCCGGGAATGCCGTCTCCACAAAAAAATGTGCATACAGTCCACCGATCAGTGCTGCCCCGACGACACCGCCGATACAACCTTCCAAGGACTTATGAGGACTTAATTCCGGGAAAATATGCTTCTTCCCGATCAGCTTTCCGACGACATAGGCACAAGTATCGCATCCCCAGGAACTGATCAGGATCAGCCATACCAGATAGATTCCGGTCTCACACTCGCGGGTGAGATAGACAAAGGACAACAGCACCGGTGCATACAGGAAGGAAAATACGGCTGCCATGACCTGACTTGCCTCGTATTTCGGAAACAATGCCACATAACAGAACATTTCTGCCATGAACAGGCCCACGATACACATGAGCAGTAATGTATGATCCCTGGTAAAAAACAGTGTTGCGTAATATGCCGTCACGCCCACAAAGCCGATCCACTCCAGTGCATTAAATTTTTTCTCATCCGTTGCACATCTTAATGCCTTGGTAAGCTCTCTGTATGCAATCAGAGAAATAAGCCACAGCGGCACTGCTAAAAATATATTGCCGAAGCTGAACGTAGCCAGTGCAATGACAAGCAATACAATGCCACTGAGCAAACGGGTCCAAAACATAAGCTATTCCTCCTTCAGGCCGCCATATCTTCTGTCTCTATGATTATATGCTTCCACAGCCTTCATCAATTCTTCTTTTGTAAAATCCGGCCAGGGAACCGGAGTAAAGTAAAATTCCGTATAAGCCAGCTGCCACAGCAGGAAATTAGAGATTCTCTGCTCATTGCAAGTACGGATCAACAGATCCGGATCCGGTATCCCAGCGGTATCCAGATAATCTTCCAACATATCCGCCGTGATGGTTTCCGGTGATACTTCCCCGCTTTGTACCTTTGCGGACAGTTTTTTCACCGCACGGATGATCTCATCCCTGCCACCGTAGTTGATGGCAATCTGGAAATGCAGACCGTCATTGTTCTTCGTAGCTTCTTCCAATTCCGCGATGCGGGTCTGAATGTCCTGATCCAGTCTGGTCTTATCTCCCAGAACTCTGACGCACATACGATTTTTTTCGGCAGTCTTCAGACAGGTTTTCATATAATTGCGCAACAATTTCATCAGCGCATCCACTTCGTCCTGCGGCCGGTTCCAGTTCTCTGTGGAAAAAGCATATACCGTGAGATACTGAATCCCCATACGGTACGCCTCCTCACAGATCACTTCTACCGTTTTGGCCCCCTGCACATGACCGTAGTTGCGGGGCATTCCTTTTGCCCTGGCCCAACGGCCGTTACCGTCCAGAATAATCGCTACATGGTTCGGAATTTTCAAATTTTCTTCCATAATTTCAAACCTTCTTAATTCCTTAAACTGTCATGATTTCCTTGGACTTGCTGTCGATCAGGGCATCAATATCTTTTACATATTTGTCGGTAAGCTTCTGAAGCTCCTCCTCCAGACCTTTGATCTCGTCCTCAGACACTTCTGTCTTTGCCAGCTTCTTGAAAGCATCGTTACCGTCTCTTCTGATGTTACGGATGGCTACTTTGCCTTCTTCCCCCTTCTTCTTTACTTCCTTGACCAAGTCTTTTCTGCGCTCCTCGGTAAGCTCCGGGAATACGAGACGGATCACACTACCATCATTGGAAGGATTGATACCGATATCGGAGGTCATGATCGCTTTTTCGATCTCCTTGATCAGAGACTTCTCCCAGGGAGCGATCTGGATGATACGTGCCTCGGGAACAGTTACGTTACCTACCTGCTGAATAGGGGTGGGAGTTCCGTAGTAGTCTACTCTCAGCTTATCCAGTACGTGAGGGTTCGCACGTCCCGCACGAATGGCAGCGAAATCTGCCTCTAAAAATTCAAATGCCTTCTGCATTTTATCACTATATACCTGTACTCTTGCGTCCATAATTTCCTCTCTTCTGCGCTCTGCGCCTTTCTATTATTTTGATTTTATACAGTTACTTTCGTTCCGTTGAACTTACCCTTCAGGGTATTTACAATGCTGTTTTCCTCATTCAGGCCGAATACCCACATGGGCATCTTGTTATCTCTGGCCAGAATGGATGCGGTCATATCCACTACCTGAAGGTTCTTCGCAATGACTTCATCAATGGATACTTCATCGTATTTTTTCGCCGTAGGATCCTTGGCGGGATCTGCATTGTATACACCGTCGATTGCCTTTGCCAGCAGAATTACATCTGCCTCTACCTCAATGGCACGCAGGACAACTCCGGTATCGGTGGAAAAATAGGGATGTCCCGTACCACCTGCGAAGAACACTACCATGCCCTTTGCAAAATATTTGTTGGCTCTGTCCTTAGAGAACAGCTTGGTAAAGGAGCCGCACTCGAACGGAGTCAGGATATTGGTCATCATGCCTACCGAGCGGAAAATCTCCGAGACATAAATACAGTTCATGATCGTGGCCAACATACCGATCTGGTCAGCCTTTGTGCGGTCGATATTCTCACTGGAACGTCCTCTCCAGAAATTACCGCCGCCGATGACAATACCGACCTGGATGCCGTCATCTACCAGTTCCTTTACCTGCAGTGCCACCTTTCTGACGGTCTCCTCGTCGAATCCGGTCTTTTTCTCTCCTGCCAGTGCTTCACCACTGAGTTTCAGTAATATTCTCTTCATGATCGTATGCTCCTTATTTTGTTTTCTTTTTCTCAGGCTTATAATCATCGAAGAAAGAAGTCGGGCTGACTTCCGCATAGCACTGTGAGCACATACCTTCGATCACCGCACCATTGTTGATCTGTACGGACTTAGACTTAATATTGCCCATTACGATAGCGGAAGAATCCAGAATGACAGGTCCCTGTACATCGATGTCACCTTTTACTGCACCTGCGATGGCTGCGCTGGTAGCGGTAATGTTGCCGATGACAACCGTACTTGCTCCGATCTTCACAGAGCCCTCGCTCATGATCTCGCCGTTGATCTTCGCGCCTTCTGCAAAAATCTCAGCTGCCTTGGAATTACCATTGATATATCCGGTAATGTTCAGTTTGCCCAGAATATCAATGTTTCCATTAATTGTGCCTACCAGATCCATAGATCCTTCGGAACTTACATCTCCGGTGATCACCATGCCGGCAGTAATAATTGCGTTTTCATCTGATGCGGTCTTTACGTCCATTCTCTTCTCTGCTCCTTTGTTTTCCTCTCTATGTTCCTGTTCCAGAACACTTCCTACGGTCATATTGTTCTGAAGCACATGATCCAGATCCAGCGCTGCTTCTTCCGCGGACTGTTCCGGTGTCTCTTCTGCTTCCTCCACAGGCTTTTCTTCTGCATTTGCCTGAGGGATCTCAATAGAATCCAGGTTCTTCAGCATCTCTTCCAACGCTGCATTATCCATTGTTGCATCTGTGGGCTGCTCTGTCTGCACTTTTTCTGTCGTTTCCGGCATATTCTTAACCGGTTGCTCTTTAGTCTCTGCGACGTCTCCCTGATTCAGATCTTCTTCCGGCATCAGTTCATTCACCGCCTGTGACAGATCTTCCTTCAAATCTGAGAAAAATCCCATGATTATGTACCTCCGTTTATCTCTTGTTCTATTATAAGTATTTTCTATAATATAATGCAATTCTCCGGTTCCCTGAACTTTCAAAATTGCAATTATTCCACATGATGTACCGGCCTGGTATTCTCCGTGATCGGCAAGATCACCGTATCCGGTCTGGCCAGAATATTTTCTATGATATCCGGTAATGCTTCCACCGTAGTCGGTTTCTCCGCAGAGTCATGCAGCAATATGATCGATGTATCTCTGGTATCGATATCCTCTGTACAATTCTCCAACAGGGTATCGATAGACAGATTCCTGCTTCCGCCATCTCCGGAGGACACATTCCAGTCAAAATATTCCACACCCTGACTGTCCAGATAATCAATAAATTCATGCATATCAATATTGCTGACCGTATTGGAGCTGCCCCCCGGAAAACGATAATAGACGCTTTCCACACCGGTCGCCTGGTAGATATCGTCTCTGATCCGTGCGAAATCTTCTGTAAAACTATCCAGCGATTCATAGAGTTCTTTATACTTGTGGCTGTAAGAATGCATTCCCAGGGTATGACCATCCTCCACGATCCGCTGCAAAGCCGCCTCCGCTTCAGAGCCATCCTTTCCCACCACAAAAAAAGTAGCTTTCACATGATACCGGTCCAAAATATCCAGTATCTCATCGGTATAAATACTGGGACCGTCATCAAATGTCAGATAAACCTTGTGAATCATCTCCTGTCCGGGATCACTCTCCGGCGTATGCTCCGACACTTCACCGGAAGTTACTTCTTCCTGTGTTTGGACACCTTGCTGTATTGCAGTCTCTGACTGTAGCTGCTGCAACAGGGTCTGCCGTTCCCGGTCCCTGGCATCCAGTTCCTCCAGGCGCTGTTCCAGATCCCGCAAAGTCCCATTGATCGCATGCAGTCTGCAGATCAGATAGACACAGCACAGGATGGGAATCAACAGTCCTACGATCACAATGCCTATGATCATCTTCTTCAACCGCTGTACTCTTCTCCGCCGATCGTCCGGCGCTGTCTGTTGAAGTTCTCTTGCCATGAATATTTCTACGTCTCTCTTCCTATTTTGAAATCTTTCCTTCCATCAGACAAGACTTCTGTAACAGTATAGCATATTCCACTTTTTTGGGAAAGAGATTTATGTAAAACTTTAAAAGCCGCGGCGGATATTCCTATCCCCGCAGCTTTTACCTCTATATTTCGATATTCCGTAATGATATTCCCCTCTGTGAATGAGTATTTCCTGTATGCCCGGGTTTTCTACCCTATTTCCTGCATTTTTCGCTCCGGATAATGCCCCATAATGAAATGTTGGAAAAAGAGTGCCGGAAGGTGATGGCTCCGAAACCGATACCATATCTCCTCCGGTACATTATCGAACTGGCAGATCTGACCGTCACTTGCGAACTCCATCTCCAACACCTGTCGTTGTGCATCGTACCCTGCGGATCTGATTATCGGATTAGCCAATATGTACCTTCTCATTGTCTTTTGTTCTCGCTTTCTGTTTCTGCTTTTGTCATCCCTGACAGAAATGTCCTTTACTATAATGCGTTCATCTATATCTCTTTCCTGAAAGAGTTCCCCCTTATACTTTCATGTGAAGATTTTGTCCCACCCACTATGACAATCGCAGCTTATTTTATTTTTCCCTTCGTTTTACCCTTATGCAGGTGTTAGCATACTTTCTGAATACGTGTGCTGTATTCCACGCCCTCTGTGCCGGTCTGCGGATAACGTTTTTTGCTATCCGCGGCCAATACAATATTTTGTTTTGATCGAGTGTAGCAATATAAAAGTTTCGTTTATTGATAGTTAGTAGGTAAACTTAAATGCTCCCGTGTCGTTCACAACTTCTTCGTAGCCGTCCACGTCTGCATAATGCGTACAGATAACCCGGTAGGTTCTGTCCTTGATGGCGTCAGCGTATTTTAAACCTGCCGCAAAAATCGGTTCATTATGATTTTCTGCTCCATCGGAAGTTAATACCGTTTTCCATCCATACCACATCTTCTGCTGTACTTTAATGTCCTTTACGCCTATAACTGATGCGGTGCCGGCACAGGAGGTTGTAAATGTCATACACAATCCCTCATCCATTTTAAATGCCATAATGATTTCGCAATCAAACAGCGTTGTTAGTGGCTGCACATCTGAAATACTATATTCCGGACTCATGTTTGTTACAGTTACTTTCATAGTGCTATTCTCATTGAGATTCGCTTCCTCTGCATGTGCTTCCTGTACCGGCACACTAAAAGCAAAAATCAGTGCCAATGCCAAAGCAACTATTTTTCCACTCTTTTGTTTTCTTTCTCTCACTCGTGTTTTTCCTTTCCTTCATAAGATTTTTTGCTACACTTTTAGAGGCTCAAACTGTTCCTCTATATAGTACATGTGATTTATTCTTCAAATCTTACAAAAAAATTTTCTTTTTTTGAAAAAAGTTGAAAAAGTTTAAAAAAGTTTGAAAAAAGTTTTTGAAAAAAGTCCTCAAAAAAGAGATTGAGTTTTGTCACCCAACCTCTTATCACTGTTTTCAATAGTTATCCACTACTGCCTTCTGGTATTCGATTGCTATTTCTTTTAGCTTTTCATTACCAACCATTCCAATAACTGCGTATTTTTCATTTCCATAATAAAAGTATATTACATACCTTTGTTTTCCATTATCTTCATTTTTTTTAAAAACTTCTAAATTGATACCATCATTTTCAAACTCCTCACAGAATTCATACCCCGGATATGTTTCCCTCACTCTTAAAATCTCTTGTTCATATATTTTAATTTCAAAATATATAAGATCATTGCTATCATCAACAAAATATTCATATATTGTATGTGCATCATCTGTTACGACCATTTTTATGCTGTCTAAATGATATCCCTTCAACAAAGTATTTGTTACCGGTATCTGTGCATATTTTACATACTGTTCTGGTATATCCTCTATTTTTTTATAACTTAATACAGCATAGTTATCCGAATTATCTATTGTTTCCGGTGATGTTATCATCGTTGTTCCCTCTTCATTCTTATCCATCCACCAGAAGAATCCGCCATGCTTCTCTGCATTTACGGCCATCTGCCAGGAACCTCCCAGCATGATAACAATCAATACAGCCGTTACCACTACAACAGCCCTGTGCTTCTGAAAATAATGCAGTACCTTATACTCTTTCTTTTTCTCCGGCTCATCTGCCGCTGCCAGAATTCTTTCCTCTTCCTCACGCTCTGCACAATATTTCCAAAAGTTATCCACAACTTCATCCGATGACAATCTGTCCTTCTCCTCTTCCGGTGTCAGACTGTCCAGCAGTTTTAATAAATTCTGAACTTCATCCGCATCAAACTCTTCATCGGAAGCTTCCATTGTATACCAATCTAACCGTTTCTGAATCTCCTGAATCAGACTTTCCTTGTCCTGTTTCTTCATTTCTGCTCTGTTCCCTTCTGTATCTCATCGTCCGGCTTCGACGCCTGACCTTTATCCCTCTCTATTATATGTGTCTCTTTTTTGTCATTTCTTACAGACATTTTTTGTTTTTTGTCGAATACCTTACCATCGTATATGATTTTTGCCACTTCCCCACGGAGCCTGTTGATTCGTACGCTCATATTGTTCTCGGACGTATTTTCCAGCTTTGCCATTTCCGGTATTTTATACCCACGTACAAAATACCGTGAAAAACGTTTCTTTTCTTCTTTGTCCAGATCATTCTCCAATACGATATCTAATTCTACTTTACCATATTGGTCCTTCGCCTCAATATGCTCATGACCTTCTATAGGGATCTCACGTTGTAACTTCCTGGTCTTTCTATTAAATTCCTGGATTTTGTGTCTCGACGTTTCAATCAGAAAACCTGCCTGATTGGGATGTTCCTTCAGCTGATCCCACTTTTTATAAGCAATATAAAGCGTCTCCTGTAATACATCCTGTGCCAGAGACTTGTCCAGTATCCTGTATTTGATGAAGTCATATAAGATTTCCTGATTCTCATGAATCAATCTGTTAAACTCCTGATGGTCTGCTTCCATCTCTTCTGTCTTTTTCCTATGCATTTGTCATCGCTCCATTATGAGGTTTTATCTTCTCAAAATTTTTCATATATAATTTACCATTCGTTCCTATACTAAATATAGATGTTTTTACGATTCGTTTAAAATTTCTATTTTGTATCTATATATTTAGCTTTTCATAAAATTGCTGTCAATTATTTGTCGCGACAAAATCCGCTAATATTTGTGCCGATTAAGTGTTGACAAACAAGGTCGCTTTTGTTAGAATAGACCACGGTGATTGCATAACAATCACGTGATGCTGCTGTGGCTCAGTCGGTAGAGCGTCGCATTGGTAGTGCGGAGGTCACGGGTCCGATTCCCGTCAGCAGCTCTTCTTTAAAAAGTATGATCTTAAAAGTTATAGGCTTTTAAGATCATTTTTTTATTTCTCTATTTAACATCTTCCAATAACTGATGAACAGAAATATCCAGCACTTCCGATATATCCAAAATCACTTCCAGCGAAAAAGGCTGGTCACAATTAGGTGCTTCGATTTTGGTAAGATAACTAATGCTGATACAAACCATATCCGCCAATTGTTCCTGCGTAAGTCCTCTGAGCTTACGGTATTTTTTAATTGTCTGTCCTATGCTCTTATACTCTTTTGAATGTTTCTGATTCATTTTCACATCTCCTGTATCTACCCTTACAATTCTAATAGATAAAGTGAAAACGAAATTTCAGTTATAATGAAAGTTTCAATGCATAAAAATATCGACTCCTTTCTCCGGATCACCGGATGAAAAGAGTCGATATGAATACTGTTTTATATTAATTGCAACGTAATATGAATTTTCCCACCAGATCATTCAATGAGAATGCCTGTGCGGATAATTCTTCACTGGTAGCCGAAGATTCTTCCGCCGATGCCGAATTCGACTGTACTACCTCGGATATCTGATTCACTCCGACTTCTGCCTGTTCCATAGCCTGCGCCTGTGCCTCGGATTCCTCGCTGAGACGTTTCGCATCTGCAGCAATCTCCTTAACTCCTGTAACGATCTGTTCCAATGAGTCGGCTGCCGCTTCCGCTGCCATATTGCCGTTCTCAATCTCCTGCAACGATCCCTCGATCAGGCTTCTGGTATCTACCGCCGACTGTGCGCTCTGCTCGGCCAGTTTACGGATCTGTTCTGCCACTACTGCAAATCCTCTGCCTGCATCTCCGGCTCTGGCTGCCTCAATCGCTGCATTCAGAGACAACAGATTCGTCTGACTCGCAATATCTTCAATGTCAGCAATAATATTCTGTATCTTTTTAGATGTTTCATTGATCCGATCCATTTCTTCCATCAATGCCTTCATCTGTGTATGACCTTCGTCTGCCTGCTTTGCATAGTTCTCAGCCTTTTGTGTAGTCTTCTGAAGCTCACCGGCAGTACGTGTGACCGAATCTGTAATATTGGTGATTGTTGCTGTCAGTTCTTCCACGGAACCCGCCTGATCCGTAGCCCCCTCTGCAAGTGACTGTGCAGACTGTGCCAGATTCTCAGCTCCGGCAGATACCTGCTTGGCAGCCTCCTCTACCTGTTCCAGGGTACTGTTCATCTGTCGGTTCATCTTGCGCATTGCATTTTTCAACGCTCCAAACTGACCAACATATTTTTCCTCAATCTTAGTTCCTATTGCATAATTGCCATCTGCCATCTGGCCCAGCAGTTCTCCTGCATCCGTAATGATCAGATTCAGATTGTCTGCCATTTCTTTCGCCACCCGGATCATGTATGCAATTTCATCCTCTGTATTGCATTCCGGGAATTCACTTACCAGGTCTCCCTGCGCGAACGACTGAAGCCGGTCTGCCAGTGCCACCATCGGTTTCTCAATATCACCCGCCATTTTTTTGCCCAGTATGACAGAACTCCAAAAAGAGGATATTACAATCACAAGGATCACGATCAACATGATAAGTTCCATATGACGCAGATTCTTTTCTGCACGATCCCCTTTTTCAACACACACATTCATCAGATTCACAAATTGTGCGTAGACATTCTCGTACTGTGTTGTCAGGTCTCCGGTATCCAGTTCCTGTGCTTTCAAATAACCATCTGCATCATCTGATATAGCCAGCTGCAAAACCTGCTCATCCAGTTCCCAATAACCATCCAGTGCTCGGAGCACTTCGTCATATGCCGTTCTGCCTTCATCAAACAGGAGCGTTCTGTCAAGCTCCTCCATGTATGTATTGAACGCTTCCTTTTTCTCAGCGTGCAGCTCTGTCTGCTTTTTAATTACCGCTTCCTCATCATAGCCGACTACCGCGCGCAATGCACTTCTGCTTTCAGAGAAAGCCGTCATAGCTTTTCCGATGTCTCCCTGTGTAAAGCCATATCTGTTCAATGCCTTTTCATACTGTGGCGCTGCTATCAATAATGCCACAACACCAATCATTGCCGCAATCGCCCCGATTACAGCTACCTTAACAAATCCCTTCGTCAGGCGTTTTTTAATTCCCTGCTGCTTTTGTTTTTCCATTCAATCCTCCCCTTGTGCTGTAAAAACAAATGATGCCACAAGCCACTTTTATATGCGTATTATAACACTATACAATCATTTCTTCAATTGAATGATGATAGCTAAATCTGCGCTTTGTTAATTTTTACGGAAAGAAATCGAAGAAAACGGATACCCCGGGCAAACCGCCGAAGTATCCGCTATTTTAACTATGCTAAATAATTCCGAACAAAGAGATCGTGATTATGCGCTCAGACTTTTGAAGCTTTTTCTGGCTTATCAAAAATAATCCCCCGACTAGTTAAAGCCAAACAGTTTCTGACAGATCTTGTACCCCTCCACGGAAATCTTACGTCCGCCTTTTCCGGGCAGATTCATTGTTCCGCCCATGATGCCATTGCGCATCCACAGGTACAGTCTCTTATCCTTACTCTTAAGATACTCCCACAATTCTTTCTTCTTATCCAGGTGTTCCTGCATACCGGAGCGGATCAGCAGAACGGATGACACTGTCATAATAATTTCCAGATAGTTACGCATGTACTGATACAGGCGTCTGTTCTTGACCAGCTCTTGTTTTTTTGCCACAAGATAATCGATCATCAGCTTTGTCACGCGGATCTGCTGGTCGATACGGGAGATCATGACCGTCTCGTTCACGGACTGATCCTGTCTTCCTATATAATATCTGTAGAAATTCACATCCAGATAAAACATATTCTTCACATAAGGAAGCGGCTCGAATACATACAGATTATCTACATAGAAGGTATGCTCCGGAAGCTTCAGTCCGCATTCCTGAAGCAGCTTCGTACGGAAGATCACAGAATGCATCAGTATGTAATGTCCCTTGATAAAATGATGGCAGTCCTTCCAGGTGAACATCCTCTCTACCGGCAGAATATGACGGTACTGAATAACTTTCTTGCGACGCTCGCCTTCCTTCTCATAGACATAGTTGCTGATCAGCATGTCCAGTGCCTGACCGCCTCCTGCCAGCTCCCGCAGAGTGTCCAGGATCTTAAAATAGGCATCCTGCTTCACCCAGTCATCACTGTCCACCACCTTAAAATATAATCCGGTAGCATTGGCAATTCCGGTATTCACTGCAGAACCGTGTCCACCGTTCTCCTTGTGGATCGCGCGGACGATCGTAGGAAACTGTGCTTCATATTCATCTGCGATCTCCGCAGTGCGATCCTTAGTAGATCCGTCATCAACGATCAGAATCTCCACATCCTCCCCTCCGACTAACAGGGAGTCAATACATTTTCTCATATACTTTTCAGAATTATAACAGGGAATTGCTATGGAAAGTAATTTCATGATTGCTGTCCTTTCTTCATATTAAAACATAGTTCGAGGTATCCCAAGCTGCATGCTCAGTCCCTTCGCATAAGCTGCAAATGCAGAAGGAATGGGATATCTGTCTTGCGTCTCCCGGGGTTCAATATAGATCCAGTCCGCAGAATCCGGTCCCACCTTCTTCGGTGCGAGTTCATCGACCCGGATGAGGTATCCCTTCATATGCCATTCTCTGTGGGAAAAAATATGCTTTGCATCCTCCAACGGCTGGATCCTGAGTACCTGCAGTCCGTTCTCTGTCAGATATTCCTTCACCTCTTCCGCCGTGCAGAATCCCTTCATTGACGGGAATTCATACATTCCGGCGAGCAGTCCCTTAGCCGGCCGCTTGTGCAGCACCGCAAGCTCCGCATCCCGGATAATGAGGATTGTCTTCTCCTCTATGGTCCGTTCCTTTGCCTTTGCCTTATTCGGGTACTGTTGCTGTGTTCGATCTTCGTATGCCAGACAGATCTGCCGAAGCGGACACTCCTCACAATGAGGGGCACCGTTTGGAATACACACGCAGGCTCCGATCTCCATCATTGCCTGGTTAAAATCCCCCGGCCTGTCCTTCGGTATAACCTCCCACAAGTCCTTCTCCACGGCCTTTTTCACTTTATCCTCTGAGATACATCGATCATCCTTACGGATGCGGGCGATTACACGGAGCACATTTCCATCTACCGCCGGGTTCGGTTTTCCATAAGCTATGGAAGATACTGCTCCCGCCGTATAGCTTCCGATTCCTTTCAGTTTCAGCAATTCTTCATAAGAATCCGGCATTCTGCCGCCGTAGTCCTCCATGATCTGAATTGCTGCTTTCTGCAGATTACGCACCCGGTTGTAATAACCAAGTCCCTCCCAAAGCTTTAATAGAGTCTCCTCCGGTGCTTCCGCTAATGCCGCGATATCCGGCAGGGTATCCATAAATCTCTGAAAATAAGGCTTCACCGCTTCCACCCTGGTCTGCTGTAGCATGATCTCAGAGACCCATACGCGATAGGGTGTGGGCTGTTCTCTCCAGGGAAGAATCCTACGATTATTATCATACCATTTTAAAAGTGGTTTGGGAATCGCCCGAAGGTCACCTTTCCTAAAGATTTCCTTAACATCCGTTAAATTTTCATTGTATTTATCCATAGTGTCTACCGCAGGCGATTGCATTCAAACTTCTCCATGGTGAGCAGGCAGTTTTTCAGTTCTTCAAAACGCTCCTCCGTCTCACCGTCATTTACTTCGATATCACAGGCGATTGCCATGGTCGTGATCATCTCATCGGTGATCCGGTGATGTAAGCCTGCGAGAATATTTAACTTCTGCTCATAGGAATCCGCATCTAAAAATTCCAGTACCAGGGGATCCAGTGCGGGCTCCTCATCTGCAACTTCTATTTGCACAGCCGGTGCCACCGGCTGTGCTGCTACGCCCTGCGCCTCACTCACTGCGTCAGTCTCACGGGTCTGTCTGTCCGCGTCCGCACCCTGCAGCTCAAAACGGAATCTCTGCTGTACCTCAGGGTATTTGACCTTATCCACTTCACTCGTAAACATCGCAAGCGGTCTCGCATAGGTCTTGAAATCTCCGTACATTGCCTGATAGATCACCAGCTGCTCTCCGGTCTCCGAATGCTGTGCTATCGTAACGATCTGGTACAGATTTCCTTTAAAATGCTTATATATCTCATGTGGTTTGGGAATAAATGTCATCTGTCCTTCTCCTTTCCCATCGCCTCTGCCGAGGCATATGGTAACAGTATAACCCCTATTCTGAAAAATGTCATGTCTCCCTTAAAAATCTGTCAGAAGATATTCATAAGAGATGCTGTAGCTGCCGGAAGCATTGCATGCCTGCATAAGCTCTGCGCTGAAAGCTTCACGTTCCTCTTCACTCATGTCATTGATCCTCTTATGGTGGATCGTAAAGGTATAATCACATGCTCCGCTTTCATCCGTCACATAAGTCAGTGTCACACCACTGTTACAGCAGCCATTCTCATTGAGATATTGCTTCACCTTTGTAAGCAGCTGCTGTTCCTTCACCTGATTCTCAATACGCTGTGTTTCATTGCTGCTTTCGCTTTTCACCGTGCTTCCGATGCAGAATACAATGGTCAGGATCAATAATACTGTAATAACATAAAACATAATATTGGAAATGGCTTTTCTTCTCATAATCTATACCTCTCTGTTCTTTTATCCGGGTTTTTACCGGAGCTTTCATCACCCGCTCCATCCGACAGATATAGATTACCTTTTTTCAAGTACTATAAAACCACCTCAATCCTAACGCCACTGCGAAGCGGTTATAATTCAGCTGTTAAAATATTCTGCTCCGGCGGATTCCACCGCTGCTTTTAACCCCAGGGCAGACATTCTGACTGCACCGTTGCCCCAGATGATCATCTGCTCCAGGGCATCTGAGGTAGCTACCGTCACGCGGTATTTCTGCGGTTTTGCTCCCAGCTCATGTGTGGTGCGCTCAATATACTGGTCTGCAGTCTCCGCTTCCTTCGTATAGACCACTTCTATGTTATGATATTTCATCACAGATCCCGGATTTCCCTTCACCTTATAGGCATCATAGACCAAAATCAGCCGACATCCCTGATATCCCTGATAGTTGCACAATATATCCATCAATTTGTCCCTGGCGCTGTCTAAATTGATCTGTGCCAGCTCCCGCAGCTCCGGCCATGCGAAAATAATATTATAACCGTCCACCAGCAGATATTCTTCCGGTTTTTCCTGAGGGCCTGCTTTGGTCTTCGGTGTCCGCATACTGTCTGCCGGACTTTCCGTATAGTTGCTGCGACTGCCGGAGGATGTATGATATCTGCGGAATCTATGCGGATCTTCTGCCCCTTTTCCATAGGTCCTGCGGAAGATCTCTTCGATCTCCTCCTGGGATATGATACGCTCTGTGCCGCCACCCGTCTGACGTACAGCTCCCTGCCGTCTGTTCACTGCCGGCATTCCCTGTAAAGCGACATCCTCCGACTCTGCATTTTCCTCCGAATCCGGTACCCAGCCGCTCTCCACATGGGCGTATTCCGACACCTGATCCCATGGCACCTGGAAACCGGCCCCGTGGGCACAGAATACGGAACCGGTAGGATTGGCGGTATCCGCCTCCGGATCGTAATCCGTCTGTGCCATCACCTCTTCCGGATTATGGCAGGGCTCGTACCCCTGCAGGCTGCAGGACAGTCTTCCGTGTCCTTTGGTATAGGAAGCCACTTCTCTGGCGTAATCCCGCATGGTTGCCACCGGCACACTGCCCATCAGTACACTGTTGTTTCCTTCGGTCACAGGCGGATCGAATCGTCCGTTCATTCTGGTGATATCTGACATTGCCCTGCCGAGATTTTCTGTCGGCACTTCCAGTCGATAGGAAAACCACGGCTCAAGCAGAATACTTTTCCCACTGCGCAGTCCCTGCCGGATGGCGCGATAAGTCGCCTGCCGGAAATCCCCGCCTTCCGTATGCTTAGTATGTGCCTTCCCGGCGATCAACAGTATTCGAAGATCTGTGATCTCCGATCCGGTGAGCACTCCCACATGCCTTTTTTCCTCCAAATGAGTCAGGATCAGTCTCTGCCAGTTCCGATCCAGCATATCCTCACTGCACAGAGAGGCAAATTGCAAGCCGCTGCCCCGTTCACCGGGTTCTAACAACAAGTGCACTTCCGCATAATGTCGCAGGGGTTCAAAATGTCCGATGCCTTCCACCGGTTCCGCCAGCGTCTCCTTATAGACAATGCTTCCCGCATCGAATTCCGCTTCCAGTCCGAAACGCTCCCACAGGATATTTTTCAGGATCTCCATCTGCACCTGCCCCATGACCTGCATATGGATCTCCCGCTTTTCCTCCTGCCATAATACATGTAACTGCGGTTCCTCTTCTTCCAGCTGTCTGAGCTTTCCGAGCGCTGTCACCGGATCCACATCCGGGGGAAAACTCAGCCTGTAGGTCAATACCGGTTCCAACACCGGTGCCAGATTCTCGCTTTCATAGCCCAGTCCCTGTCCTGCAAATGTCTTCGTAAGTCCTGTGACCGCACAGACTTCTCCCGCCGGCACGCTGTCTGCGGTCTCATAGCTTCCTCCATTGTACAGGCGTAGCTGATCTGCCTTTTCCTCCCAGGTCTCTTCCCCGGCACCGCTTTTCTCATTACCGATCATCATTTTGACCCGAAGCGTCCCTCCGGTGACTTTCAGATACGTCAGACGGTTCCCCGACGTATCTCTGCCGATTTTATAGACTCTGGCTCCAAACTCCTGTGAATATTCCGGTTCCGGCAGATAGAAAGACAGCCCGTCCAACAGCTTTTCTATGCCTTTCTGTCTTAATGCGGATCCAAAAAAGCAGGGAAACAGCTTCCGCTGCGCCACAGTGAATGCTATGCTCTCCGGCTGCAAGTCTCCGGTCTCCAGATATTCCTCCATCAGTACTTCACTGCACATGGCGGCATGTTCCAGTTCCTGCTCACGGTCCTCTCCGGATTCATACTGCGCCATGATATTTTCAACGGTTACAATATTGCCATCCAGCTTACTTTGCAGTTCGGCCAGTAGTTTGTCCCGCTCGGTGCCCGGCTGATCCATTTTATTTACGAATAAAAATACCGGAACCTCATATCTTTTCAATAATTTCCACAGTGTGTAGACATCCCCCTGCACGCCGTCACTGCCGTCGATCACAAGGATGGCTGCGTCCAGTACCTGCAGTGTCCTCTCCATTTCAGCGGAAAAATCCACATGCCCAGGGGTATCTAACAGAGTGATATCCACATCTTTCCACCGGATTCTCGCCTGCTTGGAGAAGATGGTAATGCCTCTCTTCCTCTCCATGTCCCCATTGTCCAGAAAAGCATCTCCGTGATCCACTCTTCCTGCCTTGCGGATCGTTCCGCAGGTATATAAAAGGCCTTCCGCCAGTGTTGTCTTGCCGGCATCCACATGTGCCAGAATTCCTATGATTAATTTCTTCATTCCTATCGTTAACCCTTCTATATCCGGTTCCTGCTACTTCTCCAGGATTCTTACTGTTTCCTTAGGTTTCTACCGCTTCTTTATCTTTACCATCTACGATACTATATTTTCGCCGATTTTCCAACTGTTTTATCTTGCGGTTGTCATTGCAAATCCGCTTATAGATAGGCTATAATCATAGCATACTTTCCATCTTTCCATTAACAGGAGGAGCTATGATTAAATTAATTGCAACCGACATCGACGGTACGCTTTTAAAAGACGGTACTCTGATGATCGATCCGGAATATATGCCCGTAATTGAAAAACTGACTTCAAAAGGAATCATCTTCGTCGCCTGCTCCGGCCGGCAATTCATCAGTGAACGAAAGCTTTTCGCTCCCGTTTGCGATAAGCTTCTCTATATCACGGACGGTGGCACGGTAGTCCGTACCCCTTACAAAATTTTAAAAGTCCACACTCTGCCCGAAGATGTCTGGCATGGAATGTGTGAAACGGTTCGCAATGAATTACCGGACTGTGACTGTTTTATTGCCACTCCGGATTATTGTCTGGCAGAAGATGCCGGAAGCCGCATGTTCCGTTGGCTTACGGATTCTTACGGATATGATATCCGTGAAGTACCGGACCTGTTAAAAGCACCTGTGGACAACGTGATCAAATTCACAGTGTATCATCCTTCGGCATGTGAAGAAATGTGTGCCCCGCTTTTCACTCCCACCTGGCAGACCAAGGCTAAAATCGCTTCCTCCGGCAAAGAATGGATAGACTGTAACCCATTAGGTGTGAACAAAGGGACCGCTATTCGGTTTTTACAGGAATATCTTGGCATTGCCCCGGATGAAACCTGCACTTTCGGAGACAATCTGAATGATATAGAAATGCTTGAGAGCGCCGGAACCAGCTATGCCGTATCCAACGCAAGAGAGGAAGTAATCGCTGCCGCAAAGAGAACCTGTGCGCCTTATTGGGAAAACGGCGTGCTGCAGATATTAAAAACTTTTCTGTAAGCTTGACACTGTCACAATAAAGCACTATAGTAAGGAAGTAAATATTATATTCCGCTAGGGGAGCACATCGCTGAGACTGAAGTGTTGCAAGACTATGCCATCATTTCTAACCCTCACTACTTGAACCGGATAATACCGGCGTAAGGAAGCATAGATTTCATGCAGTTATTGTCTACATATACACTGCTGATAACAGTGTATGAGAACCGTACATTATATGAGTGCCGTTCAAGACTGTAATTTTTGCATGGATACGATGTTGTCCCTCCTCGCGCATACGAAGGAGGATTTTTTTATGTTGTACAATGTTGTTGTGAATGACTGGGGCGAGACTACTTATGTCCCCACTGCTCTGGGCAATGTCCTGTTAGTGGTTGTCCTGATCGCTCTGCTGGCCGTGGCTGTTGTATTTGCCCGTAAGCAGAGAAATAAGACCGGGGCTGACGACGTTGATCAGAAAATGGCTCACAGTAAGCTGACCGTAAAGCAGTTGGCATTCTGCGCCATGGCAATCGCTCTTGGAACCGTGCTGTCAAACATCAAGCTGTTCCATTTTCCTACCGGCGGTTCCATTACGCTTCTGTCCATGCTGGTGATCTGCCTGCCCGGTTACTGGTTCGGTCTGGGTGCAGGTATCGCCACCGGAGTAGCTTACGGTGTGTTACAGCTTCTCATTGATCCCTATGTATTGTATCCCATGCAGTTGATCGTTGATTACATTTTGGCTTTCGGTGCTTTGGGATTGTCCGGACTCTTCTCCAATGCGAAATTCGGACTGCTGAAGGGATATATCACCGCTGTGTTGGGTAGATATGTGTTCGCCGTGATCTCCGGGTGGATCTTCTTCGGCGCGTATGCCTGGGAAGGCTGGGATCCCCTGCCCTATTCCCTCGCCTACAATGCGATCTATATCTTCGCTGAAGCGGCAGTAACATTACTGATCCTGTCCGTGAAACCGGTACAGAATCTGTTCTCGAAATTAAAACAGATGGCTTTAAATGATTAGGTAGATTGAAAGTTTACGAAAGCATAGCCGCGCATAGGCAAAATAAGAACCGTGATTGGGAGCTTGCTCACAAATCACGGTTTCTATTTTTGCTGACAATCTTATTTCGTGTTCTTCATGACATCTTTATTCTTCACAAGGTAATCTATCAAAGATACCACGGTGAGGATCAGTGCGATCCACATAATGATATTGGTAAGGATCTGCAGCTGCGGGAAGTTGGCGATCATCAGGCAGATCATGACCATCTGGAAGGTGGTCTTGAACTTGCCCCAGTAACTTGCGGCAATGACTACGCCATTGTCGGAAGCGATCAGACGGAAGCCGCTGATGATAAACTCTCTGGCGATGATGATGATGACCACCCAGGAAGGGATACGGTTCATCTCGATCAGTGCGATCATGGCGGAACATACTAACAGCTTATCCGCCAGGGGATCCATGAACTTACCGAAGTCGGTGATCAGATTATATTTTCTTGCAATCTTACCGTCGATCAGATCGGTGAGGCTGGCAATGATGAAGATAGCCAGTGCGATCATATCCGTCACAAAGGTGTTCTCGCCAAACCATCCAGCCTGACCTCCCAGTAACAGGATAATAAACGGTACGATCAGGATCACACGAAAAATAGTCAGCTTGTTGGGCAGATTCATTTTACTCATGATATATTTCTCCTATCAGATCATATTCATTGGAACCGGTGACCAGAACATTGACAAAATCTCCGGTCATCAGATTCGCTGAAGTATTCACGAACAGATAGCCGTCCACATTAGGGGCATCTCTGTAGGTTCTTGCAACATAAGTCTCTTCGTCCGCAACCTTGCCCTCGATCATTACGGTCAGGATGTGTCCTACCATATCCTCCGCCTTGTCAAAGGCGATTGCCTGCTGTAATTCCATCAGTTCATCTCTCCGGAATTCCTTGACATCCTGCGGTACCTGGTCTTCCATAGTTGCAGCGGGAGTATCTTCCTCCTGAGAATAAGGAAATACACCCAGACGGTCGAATTCCATCTCGTTGACAAAACGATACAGCTCCTCGAAATCCTCCTGGGTCTCTCCGGGAAATCCGCTGATCAGTGTGGTACGTAAGCAGATATCGGGGATTTTCTCCCGAAGTTTCCCAATGATGGCACGAAGCTCTGCCTGGTCAGTACGTCTGCCCATTCGTTTCAACACATTGTCGGAAGCATGCTGGATGGGAATATCCAGATAGTTACATACCTTGGGTTCTGTTGCAATAGCATCGATCAGTTCATCCGTGATCTCCTCCGGATAACAGTATAAAATACGGATCCAGTAGATACCGGGAATCTGCGCCAGCTCATGTAAAAGTCCGGGCAACTCCTTTTTCCCATACAGATCCACACCGTACAGCGTGGTCTCCTGTGCTACCAGGATCAGCTCCCGTACGCCTTTATCCGCAAGTTCTCTGGCTTCTTTTAACAGACTCTCCTTGGGAACGCTGCGGTAATTGCCCCTGACCTTCGGAATAATACAGTAGGTGCAGTGTTTGTCACAGCCTTCTGCAATTTTCAGATACGCAAAATGTCCGCCTGTAGTGACAACACGGTTGGTCTCTGTCACAGGGGCGGCATTAATATCTTCATAATGGTTCTGTTTCTGTCCTGCCAGGATCTCCTCCAGGGCAGCTACGATCTCATCAATAGCAGTGGTTCCGATAATGGCGTCCACCTGCGGGATCTCCTTCTGGATCTCCTCGCGGTAGCGCTGGGCGAGACACCCGGCAGCGATCAGTGCCTTGACCTGTCCGCTGTCCTTCAGTTCTCCCATCTGCAATAATGTATTGATACTTTCTTCCTTGGCATCACCGATAAAGCAACAGGTGTTTACCACTACAACATCTGCCTCTGCTTCATCATCCGTGAAGGTATAACCTTTTTCCTGGAGCATGCCAAGCATCTTCTCGGAATCGACAAGATTCTTGTCACAACCCAGGGATACAAACAATATCTTCATGCGTCTTATGCTTCCTCATCATCACCAAGGATCTTGATCTTACCCTGATTCAGCTCTTCTACTGCGATAGACAGGGGCTTATCCACCTTGGCTGTTACCAGAGGCTCGTCACCTGCGATGATCTGTCTTGCTCTCTTGGCAGTTGCCATAACGATAGAATAACGGCTGTTGACTACGGGTGCTTCGCCGGGCTCTACCTCGCGGTTTACTACTTTCATTAAGTCGGTATAAGAGGGATGTAACATTTTATTTTGCTCCTTTCGCGAAACCTTTCAGTTCCTCTCTGATCTCTGTGATAAATTCTACACGACGGGACGGTACATTTTTCGCTGCTTCCACATACTTCTGTACCGCTGCAGCACACTCATCCAGATCGTCGTTCACTACTATATAATCATAGGCATCCATGCCTTCTGATTCTTCATAAGCCCGTGCCAGTCTCTGTGCGATCACATCGGCTGTCTCGGTTCCTCTGCCCACCAGTCTCTTCTGCAACTCTTCTGCACTGGGAGGGGTAACGAACAGTAACAGGCTCTCCGGGAACTGTTCCTTGATCTTCATGGCTCCCTGAATCTCGATCTCTAAGATCACATCCTTGCCTGCCTGCATCTGCTCTTCCACATATGCTTTCGGCGTTCCGTAATAATTGCCGCAATACTGAGCATACTCGATAAATCCGTTTTTTGCAATATTTTCTTCAAATTGTTCTCTGGTGCGGAAGAAATATTCTCTTCCGTCCTGTTCTCCTTCACGCGGTCCTCTGGTAGTCATGGAGATAGACAATGCATAATTGTCATATTCCGATAACAGTTTTTTCACCAGTGTTCCTTTGCCGGCTCCGGAGAATCCGGAGATCACCATCAATATTCCCTTATTCTGCATCTTCTTCACTGTCCTCTTTTTCATCTTCCGGCCACAGCGCCTGTGCTCTTCCCGCAATCGTCTCGGGTAAAAGTGCAGACAGCACGATCTGACTGTTCTCCATGACCAGGACGGATTTCGTCCTGCGTCCCTGTGTGGCATCGATTGCCAGTCCCGTCTCTTTTGCCTTCTGCACCAGGCGTTTGATAGGTGCGGATTCCGGACTTACTATAGCAATGATCTTATCTGTATTCACAATATTTCCAAATCCCACATGGATCAGTCGGTTCATTGTATCGCCTTTCGTGGCTATTCAATATTCTGTATCTGCTCTCTGACTTTTTCGATCTCAGTCTTTAATTCAATGGCACAGTTGGAGATCTCCAGGTCATTAGACTTAGACAGAATCGTATTGGCTTCGCGGTTCATCTCCTGCGCCAGAAAGTCTAATTTCCTTCCGATGCTGCCACCGGCTGTCAGTGTATTCTTCGTGGTCTCAATGTGGCTGCGCAGTCTCACCAGTTCTTCATCCACACACACCTTATCCGCGAAGATCGTCACTTCCGTGAGAAGTCTTCCTTCGTCCACTGTGGTATCACCCAGCAGTTCCTTCACCCGCTCTTCCAGTCTCTGACGGTACTCCACGATGATCTGGGGAGAACGCTCTGTAATGAAATCTACCAGCTTCAGCATGCCGTCCAGTTTCGCGATCAGATCATCCCTAAGATGTTCCCCTTCGGTGATCCGGGTCTGTACGAACATCTCGCAGGCACCCTTTAAGGCTCTCTGCAGTTCCTTCCACAGCTCTTCCTCGTCGATATCCTGCTCTTCCATCACGAAGACATCCGGATACTTCGACAGGGTGGACACCCTGATATCACAATCCAGATCAAAATCGCTGGCCATCTGCTTCAGGTATCCCAGATACTCCGCTGCCAGTTCCTTGTTGTAACGGACGCTGGACGTGTTCTCGGAAAAATCTTCATAAGTAATGAACAGATCCACTTTACCTCTGGAAATGTAGTTCTTCAGTTCACTGCGGATCGCAGACTCGAAGAAATTCAGCTTCTTCGGCATTTTGATGTTCACATCAAGGTAGCGATGATTCACAGACTTCATCTCTACGGTAAACTTTCTGTTATTCTCGGCAGTCTCACATCTGCCAAATCCCGTCATACTCTTGATCATAGCTTCTCCTGTTGTAAGGGCGCATAAAGCCTTCCACAATTTACGGTTTACATTCTATTATAGAATAAAAAAGTTCCTTCCGTCAAGTGCAGGTGCCCTATTTCCACTCGTCATAATGCTCTAGAAAATGATGTTTCACACCGTCCTCTTTATAGGCGATGATCGTGCGTAGGTTGACATTCTCCACGCTCTTGAAAATGTTCCCTTCGATAAAGGGATTGGTCTGCTTCAGGGAAGCGATCAGGTTCTTGATCTCCATACGTTTGGATGGGCTGCTGCCATCGGTACGGCAGGTGGTACAGGTATCGGTAAAGCGGCATGCACACTGGATAAAATGCAGATCGTTGTAATCTCTCCAGTGCTTGATGTCGTCCTCGCGGATCAGATACATGGGGCGGATCAGCTCCATGCCCTCGAAATTCGTGCTGTGCAGCTTCGGCATCATGGTCTGCACCTGCCCGCCGTACAGCATCCCCATGAGGATCGTCTCGATAACATCATCGTAATGGTGTCCCAGGGCGATCTTATTGCACCCCAGCTCCTTTGCATGGCTATACAGATAGCCTCTGCGCATTCGGGCGCACAGATAGCAGGGGGAATCCTCGATATCATACACCGCATCAAATATCTGGGATTCAAAGATCGTGATGGGAATATCCATCAGCTTCGCATTGTTCTCGATGATCTTGCGGTTCGCCTCACTGTAACCGGGATCCATCACCAAAAATACCAGTTCAAAGGGGAACTTGTTGTGACGCTTCAGCTCCTGGAACAGCTTTGCCATCAGCATGGAATCCTTACCACCGGAGATACATACGGCGATCTTGTCGTTCTCCCGGATCATGTCATACTCATTGATAGCTTTGGCAAATCGGGAAAACAGGACTTTATGGAATTTTTTGCGGATGCTTTTTTCAATCTCCCGTGCCCGCTCGTTTTCTTTTTCTCCGGCCTGTTCCTTCTGCATCAGGTTCAGAAGCCACCCGGTATAGCCGCCCTGTAAGCTGTAGACGTCCATTCCCTGTTCCCGGAAATATTCTGCGGACGCTTTACTGTTCTGCCCGCGGCTGCAATACAGGATCACTTTTTTATCCCCTGCTGCCGCAGCCAGCTTGTCCACCAGTTCACATTCGGGGATTGCAATGGCTCCGGGAATCATTCCATAGTTTACTGCTTCATCCCCTCTGGTATCCACCAGAATGTATCGGTCAAGGTCCCGGGACTGTAGTTCTTCCCATGTGATCTCAATGGGCTGTATTGTCTCTTTTTCTTCCATTTTTATATTCCTTTACTCTGCCCGAACAGGCAGTCTATTGTTTTTCCTCTCTCACTCTGCTACACTGTTATTAAAAATATGGTAACTGAATCGTTACATTACATTCATAGAAAGGTACACAAATGATTCCTTATACTACTTTAGATTCCATTATAGCTCAAATGCCCGAGCGCACCGGGCACACTCTGTTAGATGAAGATCAGGGGTGTGTAAAAGGTTGTCGTATGGGCGTATCCCTCTATCGCAGCACAGAATATCACATGCCGCAAAAGCATGACGATCAGGAAGGCTTCTTCGTGTTGGACGGAAAAGGATATGCTCTCGTCGGTGGCGAAGAAATCCCTCTGCTGCCCGGTACCGCCTTTATGGTACCTGCTCACACGGATCATGTGATCAGACGGGATCCCTCCTGTGACTGCTGTAAGGTTCTGTGGTTCCATGCCGCAGTAGAATGATCCTCAGTCTCCACATACCTCCAGAAGCTGCGGTAGCTGTGCCTGAAGCTCTGTCAGGCTGTCACACTTTTTGTCTACCAGCGCAAGAATCTCTTCTGTGGGCGGCAGCTGATCCGGCACCATCACCGTATATAAGCCTGCCGCATAGGCGGATCGGATACCGTTGAAGGAATCCTCCACCGCCAGTGCCTGTCCGGGTGCAACCCCAAGCTCCTCGCAAGCCTTCAGATAAATATCCGGTGCAGGCTTGCCATGCTCCACCATGTCGCCGCAGATAATTTTCTGAAAATAAGATGTGATACCTGCTCTGTCCAGATGCTCCATCACTGCCGCTTTTCGCGTGGAAGAAGCCAGTGCTACGGGAATACCCTGCTTTTTTAAATATTCCAGGATCTCATGTACGCCGGGCTTTTCCGGAAGGCCATCCCGTTCTTCCTTTTCCTTAAATCTACGACTGCAGTCCTCATGCAATTCTTCAAAGGAGATGTCAATGCCCTGCTCTGCCTTTGCTGCCTCGAATACTTCCTTCGTGCCCTGTAAGGTTCTGCCGATGCAGGCTTTGGATATCTCATCCACATTTTTAAGTCCCGTAGGCTCTGCCGCTTCTCTCCAGCACTCCATGTAGATTCTCTCAGTGTCAAATAACACACCGTCCATGTCAAATACTACTGCTGTTATTGTTTTTTTCATAATTCTCCCTATATCCGATTATTTGTTTTATTGTACCACGTTCCCTACCTGCTGCCAACAAAAAAGCGGAAACCCTGTAAAATCAAGGCTTCCGCTCTTTTCATCCAGAGCTGCTGACGGGAATCGGACCCGTGACCTCCGCACTACCAATGCGACGCTCTACCGACTGAGCCACAGCAGCATCACGTGACTGCTAACGCAATCACCGTGATTCATTGTAACAAAGCAATCTATATTTGTCAACACAAATTTTTTCTTTTTTTGCTACAATTTATATTTTTCCCTTCTGTCTCAGGTAATCCGCCGCATCATCCGGTACGTCATCCAGGTTCTCACTGCCGATATCCACCTGCAGAGGCTTTCTCTTGAAGAGGATGTCATACATGACAGGGATGATGAACAGTGTCATCAGGGTCGCGTAAGCAAGTCCTCCCGCCACTACGATCGCCATGCCCTTGGACATCTGGCTGGAGAGGTCATCTCCGAACAGGAGGCTTACCATTGCCAGGATCGTGGTAAGTGCTGTCATCAGGATCGGGCGCATTCTGGTCTTACCGGTAGCGATCAGTGCCTCTCTGCGTTCCAGTCCTCCCATACGGAGCTGGTTCGCATAATCCACGAACACAATACCGTTGTTGACAACCGTACCCAGCAGCACCACGAAGCCCATCATACCCATAACAGACAGCGGCTCATTCATAAGCAGTAATCCTATCAGACCACCCGTGAACGCAAGAGGTACTGTGAACAATACAATAAACGGACTGAGCAGGCTCTGGAACTGTGCCACCATGACCAGATAGATCAGGGCAAGACCCAGGAGCAATACCTTACTCATCTGGAACACCATCTGATTGACCGTATCGGATTCTCCGGCAGTGTCAATGGTATAACCGTCCGGCAATTCATACGCATCGATCAATGGCTGCAATTCTCTGGACAGAAGGGTGGCATTGCTTCCCTCCGCCACAGTGGCTGTCACCGTCATGTAGCGGCTCTGATTCTCACGGTTGATGCTCTGCACACCATCCTCCAGCTCCAGTGTTGCGAACTCAGACAGCGGATGATCCTCTGTGACAGTATTGCCATTATCATCCGTAGTCTGGATCTCAAAATTATAGTCCAGGAGATTCTCACGGGTCAGCGGTTCTCTTCCATCCTTTACGACGATCTTCATATCCTCGCCGTCTATGGTCACAGTAGCGGCATCGGTACTCTCCGTCAGCTTTCCGTTCAGCTCTGAAAAAATCTGGGCAACCGTCAGCCCTTTGCGCATGGCGGCATCTTTATCCAGCACCAGACGGATGACCTGATCCGGCTCTTCCTGCCCGTTGGAAATGTTTTCATAGCCCGGGATCGTAGCAGCCAGATCGCAAATGTCCTGCGTGATCTTCGTCAGGGTATCCAGATCATCGCCATATACCTTAACAGATAATCCTGAACCCATCATCGTGCTCATCTCAGACATTCCCGTTGATATTGTCAGTTCACAGTCAATATCCGCTGTGCGTTCTTCAATCTCCCTGCAGATTCTGTTTACTTCTTCTTTTCCGGCATTCTCATTTTCTGTCAGCACCAAAAATGTAAACTGATCGTAGGTGCTGTCTGACATACCGGAAGAAGAAGCCACCAGGGTGGTATCTCCACCTGCCATGGCGCCTACATCTCCGATGCCATCTATGGTCGTCATGGCATCCAGCACCTGGTCAGCCCTCTTGTAGCATTCTTCCTTATCCGTATCCTCCGGCATCTGCACAGATATCTCAATCTGGTTAGATGTCATATCCGGGATCATGACGATACCCATCCGCATGACCGCCCAGATACTGTATACCAGCAGGCCGATGGCAATGGCAAGGGGCACGACCTTCACTTTCAGGCAGAATGCCAGCATTTTTCCATAGATATCCTGCACCTTGTCAAAGAACGGATGCTTCTTCTCTTTGGAATTACGAAGCAGGGTCGAACCTGCTGCCGGCACTACGGTCATAGCGATCAGCAGCGATGCCGCCAGGGTAAATATGATCGTCAGGCTGATGGGCATCATCAGTTCACGGACAGTTCCTGCGGTAAATACCATCGGCAGGAATACGCAGACTGTTGTCAGGGTGGAAGCAATAATCGCACCTGCCACCTGTTTTGTACCCTGTACCGCTGCTCTCGCCGCACCGACTCCCTTAGACCGCAGACGATAGATATTCTCTATCACGACGATGGAGTTATCCACCAGCATGCCGATTCCGAGTGCCAGACCCGATAACGACATCATGTTCAGTGAAATACCTGTAAAATACATTAATATCAATGCCGTCAGAACAGACAGGGGAATGCTGACAGCTACAACGATGGTGGGTTTTACATCCTTTAAGAACAACGCCAGGACCAGGATCGCCAGTGCCGCACCTACGATCATGCTCTGCAATACGCCATTTATGATCATAGTTATGTAATCGCCCTGATCCATCAGTGTCAGTACCGACAGTCCGGGATACTGCTCTTCCAGCTCTGAAATTGCAGCAGTGATATTTTTACTCACCTCATTTGTTCCCGCTGTGGAACTCTTGAACACAGACAGTACCACTGCACTCTGACCATTCAGTCTGGCATAGCTGTCATCGGCGTTATCGATCACCGTAATGTCAGCCACATCGCACAGCCGTACATCCCCGATATCTTCAATATTGGTAAGTACGATATTGGACAGTTCGTCCACACTTTCATAATTGCTTCCGACCTTAAGCAGCCAGGAATTGTCCTCCGCATCATCCAGATATCCTGCCGGCATGGCAAAATTCTGTGCGTAGATCAGCTGTGACAGTGTCTGCATATTCACCAGCTGGTCTGCATTGGCATTACGAAGTGCCTCTGCCTTCTGTGCCTCAAAATTCTCCAGAGAGGTATTATACTGATCCCAGCCGTCTGCCAGCTGCTTTTTCGCATCCGCAATGGAATCCCAGCCCTCTGTGATCTGGTCCTGGGCAGAATCCAGGCTCTCCTTGTTGCTGTCAAGGGTTGTCTGGGCGGAATTCAGTGCACTCTGTCCGGAAGAGATCTGTGCAGAAGCCGCACCGAAGCCTGCCGCCGCTTCGATTTTTGCCTTTTCAATATCCGTATAGGAAACACCGCTCTTCTTCAGCTCCGCTTCTGCTGTGGATACTGCTGCCTGCACGCCGGCTTTCTCGACCTGAAGGCTGTTCAGGGAAGATACGTAGTCGTCATACCCGGATAACAGCTCCTTCTGGGTCTGATATCCGGCTGCTGTTTTCTGCAAAAGTTCTTTTCGTCCTTCGGGCGTCAGGGCATCCCATGTCGTTTTATCTATTCCAAGCACACTAAGGCTCATAGTAGGATTGGATGCAGCAAGAACTGTATTTACATATGTGCTGTCCTGTTCCGTCAGATTCACTAATGAAGATGTCAGAACTGTACTCATCTGATCTAATCCGGCTACCACATTCGGAATATCATTTGTAGTCTTGCCCTGTTCTTCCAGGGATTTTTCTATCTGTGTGATCGTCGCTTTCAGCGATGCCTCCTGCGCCTGTAACGTCAGCAGGTCTGTCTGCAATGCGTTCAGCTGATCCAGTGCCTGGCTGGCGGTCGCCAGCTTATTCTCGGTATCCTTCTTCTGATCCTCCAGGGAATCCTTGGCATCTTCCAGTTTTTCCTTCTGCTCGTCCAGTTCCTTCTGCGCATCGTCTAACTTCGTCCTGCCGTCATCGATATCCTTCTGTCCGTCGACCAGCTCCTGCGTGCTGTCTGCCAGCTTCTGCTCTGATTCCAGCAGCTGCTTCTTCGCATCATTCAGCTGATCCACCGCATCCGCAAAAGCATCATTGGTCTTTGCCAGGATTTTCTCGTTCAACATATCAATCTTATCCTGATTCAGATCCACAGAGATGGAATTCTCCACAATTCCGATGTCAGAGATACTGGTCACACCCTCCTGCCGTTCCAGATAGGGGATCAGCGCGTCCTCGACAAACCGCGAGGTCTCCTGAATATCCTTCCCTTCATAGGATGCCGCCAGATATACGGAAGCCATCATATCCATGCTGATCTCCATGATATTCGGAGAACCGCATTCCTCCGGCAATGCTGATTTCACACTGTCCAGAGCACTCGATACCTTTACCATGGCGGAATCCATATCCGTTCCGTCTGCGAATTCCAGTTCTACAATCCCGTAGTTTTCATAGGACATACTGTATACATTCTTTACACCGGAAATGGAGCCCAATGCGCTTTCCACAGGTTCGCTCACACTGGACTCCACTTTCTCCGGACTCGCTCCCGGATAAGTCGTGATCACCAGTAAATACGGCAGACTCATCTTAGGCAGAAGATCCGTTGTCATTCCCGATAAACTTACAAATCCCAGAATAATGATGGCAACTACCATCACCAGAATTGTAAACGGTTTTTTTACACTGAATTTTTCCATATATTCCCGCGCCTTTCCCACGTAAACATCTGTATAGTAGTATGTTACCACTACCGGATCGCGAAAATCCATTAAATAAATCTAAATTTTCGATTCTTTGCTTAAAAAGCCGCGGATTTTCTGCTTTGCACGGGTCAGCGCATTTTCTGTTGCTTTTTCACTCCTCCTGAGCACCTTCGCAATCTGTGTGTAGCTCATTCCCGTAATATAGAGATCCAGCACCTGACGCTCGAGCTCGCTCAGCTCCGTGGCGATCCTTTTCTCCAGATAGGCCACTCTTTCCTTATCCAGAAAAAGTTCCTCGGGATTCCTGCCGGTCTTATCCGCCAGAAGCTCCGCCAGTGTCTGTGTCTCCGGATCTCTGTCCTCTTCCATTCTTCCATGGCTGTCCAGGGAGACATAAGTATTCAACGGTGTGTGCTTCAGCCGTTTCGATGCCTGCACCGCCGTATACATCTGTCTGCTGATACACAGATCCGCAAAAGTGTAAAAGCTGGCGTCTCTGCCACAGTCGTAATCCCTCACTGCCTTGAACAGGCCGATCATCCCCTCCTGGATCAGATCCTCACTGTCTCCGCCCAGGATATACATGGATTTCGCCTTGCTGCGCACCAGATTTTTATACTTGTCACAGATGTAGTCCATCACCGGCCTGTCGCCTTCCCGCAGCTGGTCGATGAGCTCCTCATCTGTCATATCTTCATATTTGAAATGCTCTGTCATTCTTTCCCCTTTGCTATCCTGTTCCCGGATGCAGCGTCCTGTTATGCCTGCAGTCTCTGACGTACGATCTCGTAAGCCAGTACGCCTGCTGCTACGGAAGCATTGAGGGAATCGATATCCCCCTTCATGGGAATCGACGCCACCATGTCGCATTTTTCCTTCACCAGACGGCCTACGCCCTCGCCCTCGTTGCCGATGACCAGACCGATGGGGCCCTTCAGATCCAGATCGTACATGGTAGTACCGCCCATATCCGCGCACACGAACCACAGACCTTCCTTTTTCAGGTCTTCGATGGTCTTCGCCAGATTCGTCACCTTTGCCACCGGCGTATAATTCAGTGCTCCGGCGGAGGTTCTTGCTACCGTAGCGGTCAGTCCCGCTGCACGGTTCTTCGGAATGATGACGCCATGGGCACCTGCCAGATTGGCAGTACGGATGATAGCTCCCAGATTATGGGGATCTTCAATATTATCCAACAGGAAAATAAAGGGCGGTTCACCCTTTTTCTTCGCTGCTTCCAGAATGTCATCCACCTCCGCATACTCATAAGCCGCCGCATAAGCGATGACGCCCTGATGTTTTCCGGTCTCGGATAACTGATCCAGGCGCTCCTTGGTCACATACTTTACTAACGTGTCATGTTTTTTTGCTTCTCTTTTAATGGTCATCATCGGACCGTCCTGACAGCCATCCAAAATGAACAGCTTGTCAATGGGTTTGCCCGAACGATACGCCTCGATCACGGCATTTCTGCCCTCTATGGTAAATTCCTGATATCCCATGCTTGTCCTTTCTTATTACGTATTACTTTCTCATTATGCATTACTTTTCTGTCACATGCGTTACATTACACTCAGATCTCCAGACCTGCCAGGCGGATACCGTCTTTGATCAGCTCAAGCATCCGGTCTGTCTGTCCTGTCAGGTACAGATACCCCATCAGTGCTTCAAATCCGGTAGCTCTGCGGTAGTCTGCCACAGAAGCATTTTTCGCCGTGGTGTAGGATTTGGCGTTGCGTCCTCTGCGGTACACCGCTTCCTCGTCCTCTGTCAGCTCCGGAAGCAGTGCCTCGATCATGGCGGACTGCGCCGGTGCTTTTACATAGCGTGTTGTCTTTTTATGCAGGTCATTGGCGGAACGGTTGGCACGTTCCACCACAATACTTCGGATCACCAGTTCATAGATCCCGTCTCCGATGTAGGCTAATGTCAGCGGAGAATATGCCCGGACATCCTGCCCTTCACAGTCGAAGGTCTGCTTGATCTTAGTAAGAAGGGTTATGCTCTCTTCCATTTTACACCCTCTCTGGTATCTTCCAGTACAATGCCCTTAGCTAACAGTTCATCTCGGATCTCGTCGGCTCTTGCGAAGTTCTTCGCCTTTCTGGCTGCCTGACGCTCCTCGATCAGTGCCTCTATGTCGCTGTCTAACATCTCTGCTTTTTTGTCCACGATCAGTCCGCAGATATCGGACAGGGTCACGATCTCCTGCTTTAATGCTTCCAGGAATGCCTTGCTGCTCTCAGCCTTGGCATTGGAATTCACGAATTTTACCAGTTCAAAAATAGCTGCCAGTGCATCTGCGGTGTTAAAATCATCATCCATAGCTTCGTCAAACTTGGTCTCAAAGCCCTGTGCCTCGGTGAGTAAGTTCTTCTCTTCCCCGGTCATTTCGGTATCTGCTGCCTTGTCCAGTAAGAACTTCAGATTGTCCACGCTGGTGACGATTCTCTCATAGCCGTTCTTCGCAGCTTCCATTAAGTCAGCGCTGAAATTCAGCGGACTTCTGTAATGCGCGGACAGCATGAAGAAACGCAGTACCTGCAGATCGTATTTTTCGGAGATTTCCCGGACAGTGAAGAAATTGCCCAGGGATTTGGACATCTTGCGGTTATCAATGTTCAGGAAAGCATTGTGCATCCAGTATTTTGCAAAAGGCTTGTCATTGGCTGCCTCGGACTGTGCGATCTCATTTTCATGATGAGGGAAGATCAGATCCTCTCCGCCGGCATGAATATCGATTTCTTCGCCGAGATAACGCTTACTCATGACGGAGCACTCGATGTGCCAGCCGGGACGTCCCTGGCACCAGCAGGAATCCCAGTAAGGCTCGCCTTCTTTTTTCGGCTTCCATAGTACGAAATCTAAGGGATCTTCCTTCTGGTCCTCACCGGAGACTAACAGAGAACGGTTACCGCCCTGTAAGTCGTCCAGATTCTTGTGGGACAGCTTGCCGTAGTCCTTGAAGCTTCTGGTACGGAAATATACGGTGCCATCTGCTGCGGGATAGGCATGTCCCTTATCGATCAGGGTCTGGATCATGTCCAGCATGCCGCCGATCTCCTCGGTAGCCTTGGGGTTCCTGGTAGCGGGCTTGATGTTCATGCCCTCCATGTCCTTTTTGCACTCTGCAATGTAACGCTCAGAGATCACGCCGGGCTCAACGCCCTCTTCGTTAGCTTTTTTGATGATCTTATCGTCCACATCCGTGAAGTTGGATACATAGTTCACTTCATATCCCTTGTATTCCATGTAACGACGCACGGTATCAAATACGATCATAGGACGGGCATTTCCGATATGGATCAGGTTGTATACGGTAGGTCCGCAGACATACATTTTTACCTTGCCGGGCTCTAAGGGCTTGAATTCTTCTTTTCTCTTGCTTAAGGTGTTGTAGATTTGAATGCTCATAATTTATCCTTTCTGATTCTAGTTCTGTTCTAATTCTGATCTTCTTTTTTCATCTGTGCTCCCGCTCCGGTGCTCATTACCACCAGCCTGCGCAGCTGCTTTAATTCATCTTCCATTTCCAGTACCCGGTTGGTCAGTTCGGAATTCTCACGCTGCAATACCGTGATGTCTTCCCGTACCGGGTCGGGGAGATCCGTCTGGTTCATGGTCTCCTGGGGAAGGCTTGCGTTGTTGCGCTTTACCACGCGTCCCGGTACACCTACCACCGTGGATCCGGGCGGCACTTCGCTTAAGACCACGCTTCCGGCACCGATCTTCGAATTATCTCCGATGGTGAAGGATCCCAGGACTTTCGCTCCCGCACTGATCATGACGTTGTTGCCGATGGTGGGGTGACGTTTGCCGTGCTCCTTACCGGTACCTCCCAGGGTCACACCCTGATACAGGGTCACATTGTCGCCGATAATGGTGGTCTCACCGATGATGACACCGTTACCGTGATCGATGAAAAATCCTTTGCCGATCTGTGCACCGGGATGGATCTCGATGCCGGTCTTGCGCACACCTCTCTGGGAAATATACCGCGCCCAGAAATAATGTCCGCTCAGATACAGCTTATGCGCCAGTCTGTAATGGATCATGACTTTGAAACTGGGATACAAAAGAACCTCCATGGAGGAATGGATCGCAGGATCACGTTCCTTGATAATACGGACTTCTTCTTTTAAATTTTTGATGATGCCCATGTTCTCACCTCGAAAAAAATACCGCGAACAAACTCTTCTCTTAGAGACGAATTTATCCGCGGTTCCACTCTACTTAAGGGACAATGCCCTTCACTCTGGCGTAAAACGCCATGCACATAACGGGTGCTTACCGGATCCGGATACTTATGTCTGTTCCCCGGATCAGCTCACAGGCGCACTTCCTTTTCCTCAGACGAAAGCCGCTCCCAGCTTCTAACAGCTTCTCTCTGGCGTCCCACCGAAAAGTACTTTTCCTGCTCCATGCCTTTACTGCATATATGATAATTCCTACTAAATAAGATATGCAAAAATACTGGTTTTGTCAACCCCGGAGTTTCCTACATCACTGCTTTTTCCAACGTTTCCCTCACATATTCATTCAGTGACATCTGGCATGCAGTCGCATGGATCACGAGCTGCTTATGAGTCTCAGGCGCGATCCGGATATTAAAGCTTCCCTTGTATGCTTTTTCCGGAGCTTTCCCCTGTCCTTCACACAGTTGCAGATAATCATCTACCGCCCCATGAAAATCCTCTACCAGACTCCTGGCATCGGTTCCCTCATAAGAGATCAGAGAACGGATCCCCATTACTTTTCCGAAAAAAATCCCATCCTCCTCGGAAAATTCTACGCTGCCGACATACCCTTTATATTCCATCGTATTTTTCAAATCAATCCCTCCTGTTCCAACAGATCACATAATTGTCTGACCTGGTATGCTTTCAATTCCTTTTGCGGATGCGGCTTATGCAGTAATATACTCCCGTGTTCCTCACTGGTAAACATCACTCTGGAACCGCTGGTTTTCCCCTTATTGAATTTCGTAAATTCCAGATAATCCAATAAAACTTCCGCATCATGAAACGTAAATGTCTTAGGTCTGTTTTTTAACTGTTCAATTAGTTTTTCCTTTTGTCCCATTTGTACCCCTTGTTAATTATATTATATTTTTTCTGCTTGTTTTTTGCAACTGTTTTTAGTTGCACAAATGAAGTTAAAAGCATATTTTCTACTTAATTTCAATGGATTGGAAAATTTCTCCGACATTGGATTCTAATAGAAAATAGATCTGATAATAGAAAAAGGTCCTATGCCATTTATCTTAGCATAGAACCTTTAATATCACAATAGTATTTTGTCAACCCCTACCCCTTATAATCCTCGATCATAGCTTCGATCTCAGCGATCTGCGCTGCGCTGAGCTTCTTGCTCTGGATAAATGCGGCGATCATCTTCGGCAGCGAACCACCATAAGCCTTCTCCACGAAAGCCTCCCCCTGGGCTCTGTGGTATTCCTCCTTATTCAATACGGAAGATACGATGGCATTCTCATTTTTGAAAATACCATTCTCACAAAGCTTTTTAATAAACGTATAGGTAGTGGATTTCTTCCAGCCGAACTTCTCCGCGCACTGTTTTACCAGTTCTCCGGAACCGATGGGTTCCTCCTCCCAGATCAGCTCAGCAAATTTGTATTCTGTCTCCGTCATCTGATACATTTCCATTCCTCCTTGTATCCTTCTTAATCCAGCACTTGCCAATTATGCAATCCTATTGACTTTTTTGCACTCATCACATTATAAAAGGTCGGTAGCATACAGACCTTTTATAATTAAAGTCTATATCCTATCGACCTATTTGTCAAGTTCTTATTTTCCGAAATTATCAGCTCTTCGGGCATCCGCTGCAGCTTCCACATCCCCCCTGCATCGCCTGTGCCGTAAGATCAAACGGCGTAGTCACCAGACAGATTGCCTGAGAGGAGATTCCCTCTCCGCTGCCGGTGAATCCCAGTCCTTCCTCCGTGGTAGCCTTCACATTGACCTGTCCCACATCGATCAGCAGGGCTTTCGCGATATTTTCCCGCATGGTATCGATATGCGGGCGCATCTTCGGTGCCTGTGCAATGATCGTCGCATCGATATTTTCGATAAACACATGATTCTCTTCCAGCAGCTCGCCCACTTTTTCCAGTAATTTTATGGAAGAAATACCCTTGTACGCGGGATCTGTATCCGGGAAATGTTTCCCGATATCCCCCAGCGCCGCTGCTCCCAACAGCGCATCCATGATCGCATGGAGCAGGACATCCGCATCCGAATGTCCCAAAAGTCCCTTTTCATAAGGTATTTTCACGCCGCCGATGATGAGGTCTCTTCCCTCCACCAGACGGTGTACATCATATCCCATTCCGATTCTCATACTTACAACCTTTCCGCAGACGTTATCCCCCGGCCTCTGTATCCAGATCCACACGACGGCGGGTTGCAATATCGTCTGCAATATGCCAAATCTCTGTCATTATTGTCTCGCCACAGCACAGTTCATCAGTTCCTCCGTGCTGTCGAATACATAGACGGTATAACTGCCGTCCTCATATACCTTTTCGCCCTGCTTTAATGCCGGAGCCTCTGCATATTCCGCACACTCTTCTGCCGTCAGGAGCAGGAATGTCTCCCCTGTATGATACCCTTCCTCATAATATTTCATAGGCGAAGACCACTTGAAATACTCCAGGTGCTCGGGATCTCCGATATTGCCGATCTCCACTTCACCATTCGTAAGCTCCGTGATGATATTGGCATTATTATAAGTAGCGAAGCCGAAATCATATCCGTTCCCCGCAAGGAATTCCGCCACTGGACGCTTCGTCTCGTTCTTGTCCACCGTTAGAAAAGACATCACTGTTTTCCCCGTTCCAAGAAGCAGGCAGACGGTAAGCAGTGCCGTCACCGCATATCTGTCAAAGGGCATTTTTTCCTCTTCCAGATAAAAGCACAATACCGGCAGGGCGAAAATGAAGATCGTGATATAATACCGCGGCACCATGGTACTGGTGGTAAAAATAAACACAAACAGATTCAGTACAAAACTGACTTTCAAAAACAGTGTGATCAGGCTGCGAAATCCCGTGATGCGCTGCATTTTCCCGCTTTTGACCGTAACGTATCCGTAGATGCCAAGCATCACGAAGGCTGCCATCGTCACAACGCCCCGCAGAGATAAAAAGCCCTTATCCGGAATATAGCCAAAAAGCATCAACAGGCATCCCACCGCATTCTGAATCCGGTCAAATAACACACCGTGATACAATGCGATGAAATTCGTGGCGCCATAGGTCTGGAATACGTATTTATGACTGATGAAGACAACATTTATGCCATAACCCGCTACCGCGAAAAATGCCCCCACCAGACTATATAGAAAATACCGCATCCTGTCCGTAGAAAGTAAAGAGCGGAAATGCTCCTTTGTCATCTCTCCTCGGAAACTCTGAAATTCCTCACCACCCAGCAGATAGAAAAAGGAAGTCAGTACCAGAGGACACTGCAATGCCAGCAGGTAACGCACGCCGGACATTCCACAGACGATAGCAAGCAACACATAGAATATCCACAGGCTGACCTTACGTTTTGCACGATATTCTCCGCTACACAACCGCAGATACATACCGAAGAACCACAGCACCAGGATCACATGGGACATGTAGGTATTGCCCATCTGCATATGCGTCATCATGGTCTCGGAAAAAGGCAACAGCAACAGACAGGAGCTTAACACCGTAAGTCCGCGGGATACTTTTAACGGCTTCATAAAATAATAATAGGAAGCCAGCATCAGCCCATAAAATACCAGGTTCGTGATCGTACGGATCACATGCCAGTTGCTGCAGATACGAAACAGCGGCCCCATGATCAGCTGTGTATACAACACGCGGAATTCCGTGGAATAATACCAGTTTGTCGTGGAAAAAATGTGGTGCTCTTCGGATAGGATCCGGGAAAAGATCATCTCCGCCGCCATATCGGAATCCAGCCAGTGATCCTGGCTGATGATATTTAGACCAAGCAGGAGCAGAAGCGTCGCTCCCAGCAAAATATATGGTATCTGTTTTTTCAGTGTTTTCATACCGCAGACCTTTCTGTTAGTGCCTATGCATTCTTCCCTAACTATACACGATTTGCCGCAAAAGCACAACTGCGGCTTTTGCGGCAAATCTACAAGTTTTCTCATTAAATTAAGATCGTTTTCTCTTGGGGAAGCTGTTGCCGATGCCCGGCTCTTCCCGTTTCTTTCTCTTTTTCGCTTCTCTCTCTGCTCTCTCTGCGGAGGGTTTATGATCTGCGTTTTTCCTGTCGCGGTCGTTCCATTTTCTTCCGTCTTCGCGGCTGTCACTTCTGCGGCGTCTTCTACCCTCACCGGAACCGGTGCTTCCATCCTCTCTGTGGTCTCTGTCAACGCGGCCGAATCTCCGTCTTCCGTCTCCTCTGCCGAAGCTGCGGCCTTCACCACCGCCTCTGACGGATCGGCCTCTGTCCCCGAAGCGATTGCCACGCTTTGTATATTCATCTGCGGCGATCTCCTCGCCCTTGTCACCGACCTGTAATTTCAGCATGGCAGCTGCCAGCTCCAGTGCATCACAGCCTTCCTCTTCCATCTTCCGCTGTAAAAAGCTCTTCATCAGCTCGATGTCTTCATGCTCATGCAATTCCCATGCCTTGTTCAGATATTTGTCTGCTTTCGCTTTCAGCACCTTCGCAGCACCGGGAAGCTTTTTCTCCGTGATGGTGGTGTGGCAGACTCTCTCGATCTCGCGGATCTTGTAGATCTCTCTACTGTTGGCAAAAGTGAAGGATCTGCCCTTTCTGCCAGCACGGCCGGTTCTGCCGATACGGTGCACATAGTACTCGATATCCTGCGGAATATCGTAATTAATGACAGCTTCCACATCATCCACATCAATACCTCTGGCTGCCACATCCGTAGCGATCAGAATACTGGTTCCACCGTTACGGAAACGCTTCATGACCGCATCACGCTGCGCCTGGGACAGGTCTCCATGCAGTCCTTCCGCCTGGAAGCCCTGCTCCTTTAATAAGTCTGACAGCTCGTCCACCTTTTTCTTCGTATTACAAAAGATCAGGGTCAGCTTCGGCTGATAATACTCTAACAGTCTTACGCAGGCGGCATCCTTGTCCTGATTTTTCACGCGGTAGAACTTCTGGGATACCAGAGGAATGGTCAGCTCCTGCGCTGCCACCTTTACTAATTTCGCATCGTTCTGGAAACGGTCTGTGATCTCCAGGATCGGCTTCGGCATGGTTGCGGAGAACAGTGCGGTCTGGTGCTCGCCGGGGATCTGTCCAAGGATCAGCTCCATATCCTCGCGGAAGCCCATGTTGAGCATCTCATCCGCCTCATCCAGTACCACCATGTTCACCAGATCCAGCTTAATGGTGCGTCTGCGCATATGGTCCATGACACGTCCCGGGGTTCCCACGATGATCTGCACGCCCCGCAGTCCCGCGATCTGACGGCTGATATCCTGTCCGCCGTAGACCGGCAGCACCTTGATGCCGTGCATGTATTTTGCGATCTTCCGCAGTTCTTCCGCCGCCTGGATCGCCAGTTCTCTGGTAGGACATAAGATAATGGTCTGTAACTTTTTCACATCCGGATTGATGTGCTGGATCGCCGGAATGCCGAATGCAGCCGTCTTGCCCGTACCGGTCTGAGCCTGCCCGATGATGTCCTCCCCCTGTAATAAATAGGGAATTGCCTGCTCCTGGATCGGAGACAATTTCTCGAACCCCATCTCCCGAATCGCGCGGACAATACGGTTATCCAGCAACGGCTCGATCGATGCGATACCGTCCTGCGCCTTTACTTCTTCAACCTCTTCGTTCACTTCTTCATTTTTCAAAAAATAACTCACAAAATACTCCTTTAAATTAACTTCAACAATCAGAACTATATTCGCGAAATCGCATCTTTATGAAAATCATCCTGGTTCTGAATTGTTGCACAAAAAAAGAAATCATTGCGATGCGCTTCTGATTTCTTCCATCAAATCTCAACAACATTTCGTAGTATAGCACGGAAGCATTGAAAAAACAAGCGATTTCTTCAACACAATAAAATGCAATAAAAAACGAGAACATTCTATTCTCGTTTTAAAATAGCGAGAGGGGGATTCGAACCCTCGACACTGCGGGTATGAACCGCATGCTCTAGCCAACTGAGCTATCTCGCCATATGACCAACCGAAGTTGGAATGGAACCTATAGGGCTCGAACCTATGACCCTCTGCTTGTAAGGCAGATGCTCTCCCAGCTGAGCTAAGATTCCATTGTAGCTGCTCTCGCAACCGACTTGTTCAGTATACAATGGGCGTGCTACTTTGTCAACAAGTTTTTTGATATTTTTGTAAAAATTTTGTATGCAATTAAGACAATAATAAAAGGACCGGTATTACAGTGCTTTTTTCACGCTGATTGCTTTCATCGGACACATTTCCTGACAACAAAAGCAGGAGATGCAGCCTTTCCTTTTAAATTTTGCCTTATGGTTCTCAATTTTGATCACATGTGCCGGACAGCTTTCTGCACATTTCCCGCATCCCACGCATTTCTCCGGGGTTAGCTGAGGATAGGATTTTAACAGGCGGGAAGCCACGAACATGAAGAGCTTGCGTAAAAATTTCGGCACGCCGTTGGTAAAATCTAATTTTTGGGTATCCGGTTTCTGAAAAGGAGATAATCCTTCCGGAACCGGATCTCCCACAAGTGTCAGCTCCTTGGGATGTGCCAGACCTCTTTCCAGTGCCTGACGCAGCATAACGATCTCTGTGGGCTCTAATCCCATAAGTTTTGCGGCGAAACAGTCCTGGGTATAGAAATCTTTTGCTGCCAGCAGCATATGCAGGGGATGGGAAGTGCCGCCGGTGGGACCGTTACCCTCCATGGCATCAATGGCGTCAATGACTGTAAGCTGTGGAGCCACAGTCTGAGCCAGCTCTAAGAGCATGTTGGAGAAATCTTCGATCTCCGGCCAACGGTAGTGCATCTGGGGCTTTTCCAGACCGGGGATGGTGCCGAAGAGATTCTTGATGCCGCCGGAATAACCGGTCATGGCATGGGTCTTCAGCTTACAGATATTAATGATATAGTCAGCTTCCACGATGGGAGTGATCAGGTGGAAGCTGTGATTTTTAAATCCTGCCGGACAATTCACGGTCTGTGCGGAAAAGTCCATGTTCAGTTCTGCACCTTCGCCCAGAGTATCCATGCCGCATACGTGATACACATGCTTCATAGCTTCGGCATTGTAGAGACCACCGGAGCTTTCCGCAATGGTGATGTGCTGCATGCCCTGCTCCCGGAGCCACCGGATCACTGCTTTTACCACCAGCGGATGCGTGGTGGCGGGAAAATCCGGGGATTTCGCCATGACGAGGTTAGGCTTGATGACGATCTTCATCTCCGTGCGTAAATCTGCGGCGATGTGCAACGCCTCCATGCTTTTGCAGATGGCGGGATAGATCAGTTCTTCGTTATATTCTGGTACGATGTGTAATGTCTGTATCATAAAATCCTCTTGTTTTACTAAAATCTATCAATTGATTTTGTGCTTCTCTCCCTTGACCAACCATTAGCGCACCTCCTCAAATCCTCTATAAGTCAGACACTTCAATGCCTCATCGGTACAAAATACTATTGATTTTATTGTAAGCTTGATTTTAGAACATATGTTTGATATAATGTATTTGGTGCTACCCTACTCGGTAGGCGGTTAGCCTTCTCCGCAGGAGTTATAGCCTGTGTTTACATAGAAATCCACTTTGGGAAATCTTTTGAGGAGGTTTGTGCTTATGCTTACAACGCAACTTTTTATAGCCATTATCAGCTTGTGTATTACTTGCTTTGCTCTTGGTTATTCCGTTGGATCTAAGAGCAACAATAAGACACAAAAATAACCGCCCTGTCCTGACAAAACTTGGCGGTTATTTTTATAGCTAACAATATATCAGGCTAACCGTCTATCGGTAGCACCTTCTTTATCTTTATCATTATAATAGCATTTAACCGCATCTATGTCAAACCTATATTCTATTTTTCAATCATGCCTACAACTCTTTCTTTATCGGCTTACTCAGTACGGAATATCATGACTTATAGATGCGCCATTTTCTTCCAAATTTCTTTTTTACTACATCTTCTCCGGAGCTTCAAATCCCAGCATATCAATACAGGTCTCCAGAATATCTCTGGTCAGTACTAAAAGTGCCACCAGCCCCTGCTTACGCTCCTCATTCTCTTCTCCAAGGATCTTGGTCTCATGGTAGAAGTGGTTAAAAGCATTCGCAAGATCGTAGATGTAGGCACATACCTTATGGGGTGCCAGTTCCTCTCCCGCCGTAGCGATCATGGTATTGAACTGTGCCAGCTCCATGGCAAGCTCTTTTTCAGAAGCATTGCCGGGCTGCTGCAGCTTCACAGCTGTCAAATCCCCGCCCTGCTCCTTGTATTTATTCAGAATAGACTTGATACGTACAATGGTATACAGGATATAGGGACCGGTATCTCCCTCGAAGGAGGTAAAGCGGTCGATATCAAATATATAGTCCTTGGATGCCTGATTGGACAGATCACCGTATTTTAAAGCGGAGATAGCTACCACATCCGCTACCTTTTTCGCCTCGGCATCCTCCATGTCGCGGCCTTCCTTGATCTTTTTGTACATCTCATCCTGTGTATCCTTGATCAGATTCTCCAGACGCATGACACCACCCTGTCTGGTCTTGAAGGGTTTACCGTCCTTTCCGTTCATGGTACCGAAGCCTAAGAACTTAAGCTCCGTCCCTTGCTCTACCAGCTTCGTCTTGCGGGCACAGCGGAATACCTGCTCAAAATACAGCTCCTGACGCTTGTCTACCACATAGATCAGTTCGTCGGGATGATACAGCTTCATACGCTCCATAATGGTAGCCAGGTCTGTGGTATTGTACAGGGAGGCTCCGTCAGATTTTAAGATCATGCAGGGAGGGATCTCCTTGGTGTCGGTGTCTTCCTTGACATCCACTACCAGCGCACCCTCGCTTAAGTGTGCATAGCCGTTGTCCTTCATATAAGCGACCATCTCGGGGATAATGTCATGGACATCGCTCTCGCCCTTCCACAGATCGAATTCTACATTTAATTTGGAATAATTCTTCTTCAGGTCGTTCACAGACACATTGATAATGTGCTTCCACAGGGCACGATATCCTCTGACACCGCTCTGCAATTTGAAAGTCGCTTCCATCGCCTTTGCCTTGTACTCGGGATCTTCCTTGGACCTGGCGCTGGCTGCGGGATAGATCTCCTCCAGTTCACTGATGGTAAACGGTGCCTCTTCGGGGTATTCCCCGGTGTAGTTCTCATCAAAATATACCAGCTCCGGCTGTCTCTCCTGTAAACCGGTAATCACCAGACCCATCTGTAATCCCCAGTCACCGAGATGCACATCACCGATGACCTCATGACCCACATAACGGCTGATGCGCTTTACGCTCTCACCGATCACTGCGGAACGTAAATGTCCCACATGCAGAGGCTTCGCCACGTTGGGGCCGCCGTAGTCGATGATGATCTTCTTGGGATGTTCCGGCTTCTCGAGACCGAATTTTTCATTTGCTTCCATGCCCTGTAAATAGGTGAGCAAAAATGCCTCGCTGACCTTCAGGTTCAAAAATCCGGGTGCTACTGCCACCACTTCGGAAAACACTTTGCTGTCTGCAAGCTTTGTTGCCACATCGTTTGCGATCATGATGGGGGCTTTTTTATACAGCTTTGCTCCCGCCATGGCGCCGTTACACTGATATTCGCACAGATCTGGACGGTTGGAAAGCATTACTTTTCCAAGATTTCCGTCATAGCCGGCTGCGGTAAATGCCTGCTGCATTTCCTCTGTCAGCATTTCTAAAAATTTCTTCATGTCAGTTCATCCTCATACCTTTCAGTAATCTGCCGGTATTCCGTTACTTCCTGTAATGTACCGGAATATCTTATGCAGTCACAATTTCTATCTCTCACGCTACTATGCTGTTTTCAATATTTCTACTATATCCTAAAATCCCCTATCCCGCAAGACGCAATTACGCATTTGTGATCTGTGCTTCCCGCTCCGCTTTGGAAAAGGCACAGCCGCAATAATTCTGCCGGTACAGCTCATACTCTGCGGACAGTTCGATGGATCTCTTATATCCGTTCTTTTTCTTGAAATCCGAGGGCAGCCAGGGGATACCATATTCCCCGGAAAGTATCTGCCCGATCTCATTGATCTTCGCCGCATTTTTCAGAGGGCTGATGGTCAGGGTCGTGGCAAAATAGTCATAGCCACCACCTGCTGCCAGCTCCGCGGTCCTGCGCAGCCGCAGGTCGAAGCAGCGGAAACACCTCTCTCCCCCCTCGGGACAGTTCTCATAGCCCTTCGCCATCTCATAAAAACGCTCCGGTTCATAATCTCCCTCCACGATGTCGATGGGCCAGCCCTTTTCTTCTTTATTATAAGCTGCGATCAGGCGCTTCTGCTCCGCCACGCGCTTTCGGTATTCTTCCGAAAAGGAAATGTTGGGATTGTAATAAAATACCGTGATCAAAAAATAACGACACAGATATTCCAGACAATAGCTGCTGCAGGGTGCACAGCAACTATGCAGAAACAGGTGCGGCGGCCGGTAATCCGACGCTGCCTCGCCCTTCTCCTGTAAGGTGTTTAAAATTTTCTCTAATTCTTTCTGATAATTTACCTGATTCATACGGTTCTCTTTTCAATTATACTCTTATACTCCAGCCTGCGCTCATTATAGCATATTTTTTTAGAGATGCCGCAATCATTTTTTCGAAAGCTTCTCCGCTACGCCAGACTGATCATCCACTTCTTGTTCCGGAAAATAATAAGTGAGATCACAAGCCGCAGAATCTCCTCCGAAGTGAGCAGCACATACACTCCGACGATACCCCACTGTAACAGGTAAGCGCCTGCGAAGCACAGCGGGATTCCCATGCCCCAGGTTCCCACAATGTCGATCAGCATCACGGTCTTCGTGTCTCCGCCGCTTTTTAGGATTCCGCCGCCCAGTATCATGTTCTCGATCTTCACCGGTGCATAAAGTGCGAAAACGAACAAAAGAGACTGTCCCAGCTCCTGTACTGTCGTATCCACCCGGTAGAAGCTTACATAGCTTCCGGAGAAAAGCATCAGAACGCCGGATACCACCACTGCTCCCAGGAGACCTGCTTTCATTATTTTCCCAGACTCTTCATAAGCGGCATCGTATTCTTTTTTCCCAAGCCTTTTACCGATCAGGACTCCGGCTGCTGCGGACAGACCGCTGAGTGCTCCCACCATCAGCCCCTGCACCGGGCAGGTCAGGGTATAAGCAGCAAGATTCTGTGTCCCCAGATGCCCATACACTGCAGACTCCACGTTCTGTCCCAGACTCCACAGGAATTCACTGATCAGGATAGGGCAGATCATGAGCAGATATTCTTTTTTGTTTAATTTATCAAAATGCAGGGACAACTGCATCCGGTCCGCATCCTTGTGCAGGCATCCGATGAAACAGGCCGCAAGGATCAACAGATTCATCAGTTGTGAAGTCAGCGTGGCTATTCCGGCACCTGTGATCCCCAGTGTGGGTGCTCCCATTTTTCCAAAGATCAGAATATAATTTCCCACTGTGTTGACCACTACCGCACATAAAGATGCCACCAGCGTTGCCGTAGCGTGCTCCCGGCATCTGAGCCATACCGACAGGATCGTGCTGACGCCCATGGGCAGAAAAGTAACCGCGATCAGACGAAGATAGCCACAGCCGGCTCCAAGGATCAGCGTATCCTTCGTGTACAGTCCAAGGATTCCTGCCGGTGCTAAAAACGATGCCGCACAAAACAAAATTGCGATCATACCGCACAGTACCATGCTGACCGTAAAGCTGCTCCAGGCTTCCCGTCTGTCCTCCGCTCCCAGAAACTGGGCGATCAGTATTCCCGCCACTGCTCCCACCGCGCTGAACAACACAGAAACAAGCATAGAATAATTTCCGCAGATTCTCACCGCTGCAATATTCGTCTCACCAAGCTGTCCGATCATCAGCTGATCCACAATGGAAAATGATGCCTGCAGCATGCTCTGTAATGTGACGGGAATCGCTATTTTACACATGGATTTCATAAACTGTGACATGGCACTTCCCTCGTACTTTCTCTGGCGATCAGTTCCACCGGCAGGACGATCCGGCTCTCACAGCCCACATGATCCCGCATGGCTTCGATACAGTCAATAGCTTTCTGTGCCCGCAGTGCCGCTTCCTGATGGATAGTGGTCAGTGCCGGAACCGACTCTTTGCTGGCAGCATTATCATCAAACCCAATGACCTGGATATCCTCCGGCACCTTCCACCCCTTTTCCTGCACGAACCGCAGGAAATCCAGTGCATAATAATCCGATACCGCAAATACCGCCGTGATCCCAGAGCGTCTTAATGCTTCTTCCCGTTCTTCATAAAAGGCTCTCCGCTCCTTCGCAAGCATGGGGATCTTCCACCTGGTCACTTCCCCGGGTGCAAATGCCGCCGTAAAACCGTCCATGCGCTCTTTATCCATGCAGATCTCATTATCCGCAAGACACAGTGCCTTCGTATGTCCAAGTTTTTTATAATACTGCCCTGCCTGATACCCACCATCATAATGGTCGATCACCAGATTCACGATTCCGGGTGTATCCTCCAGATAGCCGTCGTAGACCACAAACGAGATCCGGGAATGCGCCCGCAGTGTCTCATAATCTGCCCAGCAGAACCCCATCAGGATCAGTCCGTCCATATTCCACATAGAAGCAAATGCCGGGATCTCCCGGATGTCCGCCGTAGTCTTGACCATGAGAAAGTAGCCCTTGCGGTTCATCTCTCTGGAAAGCGCGTTCAGGGAAGCCATGACAAAGCCATCCTCCAACACTCTTCCCTCATATTTTTCTCCGTCATTGACCACTACGCCAATGATCCGTGAATTGTTCCGTGCCAGCAATATTCCCGCCATATTCGGAATGTAGCCCGTCTCCTCCAGCTTCTGTTCCACACGTTTTATGGTCGCTTCCGACATTTTGTGAGTCTTGCCATGAAGAACATTAGAGACTGTTGCCGTGCTTAATCCCAGTTCTTCCGCCACATCGGCGATCCGGACCTTATTTCCATCCATTCTCACTTCCTCCTTTTGTTTTCCCCTTTTACCTCTACTGCTATGGTATTACAAAAGTCCGTAAGAATCAAAGGTTAAGCGCGTAACCACAGCCAAATTTTTGTTAGATTTTTTAGTGATTTTTATACTTCGTATACACAAAAACGGGACAGAAACCATTTAGTGGATTCTCTCCCGTTTGAGTCATAGCGATTTTCTTATTTCTGACAGGTTTCTCATCCCGCTCGTTTTTTTCCATTACGTTCGGGAAATTACAGCAGATAAAATCCGGCGCTGCCCCCGGGCACAGTAACCTTTCCGCCTGCAAATGCAGCTTCCCCACCTAAGGTATACAAAGCTTCCTTTACCGCATAGTCTCCGTCGAAGCTGACCTCTCTGTCCGCCGGATTGATAATGATCAGAATCTTCTCCTTGTCATCACTGCGCAGGTATGCCAGAGGATACTGGTTAGCCTCGGCATAGACGAACTCAATCTCTCCGCGGCTCTGCAAGGCGCTGTGAGCCTGACGAATGCCTATCAATTTCTGAATCTCATGATACAGGGAATCCGGATCTGCCATCTGCTCCTCCACCGTGGGACGGTCAGTGGCTTCGTCCTGTTTGACATAAAGCTTTTCCTTCGGTGCCGCACTGAAACCGGCGTTGGTGGTATGATCCCACTGCATAGGCGAGCGGGAACCGGTGCGTCCGTAACCGCCCTCTACGGAGTGCAGATTTTCCACATAGCGCATACCAATCTCATCACCGTAATACAGGAACGGTGCACCTGGCATGGACAGCAGGAATGCAAATGCCACCTTTAATTCCTCCCCATGAATGCTTCTCGCCAGACGATCCATATCATGGTTGCCGGAGGGAATACAGATCAGACCCTTGCGCTGTGCCTTTTCATAATTTTCCTTATATTTCTCTACGAAGGCTGCCACATCGCCTTTACCTCTTCCGGAGAAGAAAGGCTCCTCGCAGCGGAACAGATCGTTATAATGAGATGGTCCAAAATGAAGTAAAAAGTCCATATGGAAGCCGCCCTGCAGGGACTTGTCCGGTTCTCCCCATTCGGATACCAGCACTGCCTCAGGGAACTCTGCATCCAGGAACGCTCTTACCTTTCTCCACAGAGCAATGTTTCCCTTGCTGTCCTCATCATTTTTTACCAGAGAACCTGCCATATCCACACGGAAGCCGTCACAGCCCATGCCGATCCAGAACCGCATGACATTTTCCATCTCTGCAAGCGTTGCCTTAGGACCCGGATCATCGGGATCCTGCTGCCAGTCCTGTGTCTTTTTATAAAATCCGTAATTGAGTGCCGGCTGGTGTGCGAAAAAGTTCACGATCACTGAGCCCTCTCTCTCGGAGATACCGCACAGACTTCCCATGTTCTCCAACTGTCCCCAGGTGCTGTCGGTCCAGATATAACGATCAGTAAATTCATTACGATCTGCCTTACAGGACTCCTTAAACCAGGGATGTGCCACAGATGTATGTCCCGGCACCAGGTCTAACAGGATATGCATATTCCGTTTGTGTACTTCGTTAAACAGACGCTTCAGGTCCGCATTGGTGCCGTATCTGGGAGCTGCCTGATAGTAGTCCGCCACATCATAGCCTGCGTCTCCGAAGGGGGATGCAAAACAGGGATTCATCCAGATTGCATTACATCCCAGTTCCTTAATATAATCCAGTTTTTCTATGATACCCTGAAAATCACCGATACCGTCACCATTGGTATCCAGAAAAGACTGGGGATAAATTTCATAAAAGATTGCATTATCAAGCCATTTTGCCATAGTGTACTCCTTCCTGTGTGCTTTATTTTTATTATAAAAACGTTTTCCGTATTCTTTCTTTTACCATACCACAGAATGGATACTTGTACAACTGAGAAAAACCATCTATAATAAAATAGCTTGATGCCCCGGTAAGCTTCACGATATGCGAATAGCGGGCAGGGTGCTATGTGCCAGTGGCACATGTTTAGCACGGACCGAAGCGGAGCGTAGAAGTGAGAGTGCGTAGCACAAAACAATCCGTAGGCATCCAACTAGGATAAAATAAGAACGAGGTCTATCATGTTAACAGAAAAAGTAAGCACCATCGATGAACTTTTGCAGTTCGTAAGCAGTCTGCGCGAGAAGCACGGCGTCCGCCTCTGGTTCCGCGGGGAAGAGAACGCGGATCTGACTCTGATCCCTTCCATCCAGCGAAGTCAGAAAAGACTGGACTCCGAACGCTATATTGCCAATGATTTCTATATCCGGGCGAGACAGATCCTGGACAATCCTCCCGACAAACACAATTACGCCGGCTGGGTCTCCCTGATGCAGCACTACGGTCTGCCCACGAGAATGTTAGACTGGACCCAGTCTCCCCTGATCGCCGTATTTTTCGCCACGGAGACTTACCGGGAGACTCCAGACACCGATGCCTGCGTCTGGGTACTGACACCGGGTCTGTTGAACGAGAAGGAAGGCTTCGGCAACTGCATCTATCCCATTGATGCGGACACCACCCAGGAAATGCTGCTGCCCGCCTTCAAACACAACCACCACAATCCGGAATTGAAAAACAAGATCCTGGCTTGCAGCTCCACGGAAAACAACCTCCGCATGTACTCCCAGTACTCCAACTTCACCGTACATAACTCTCTGGAACGTCTGGAAGACATCTGCGATGAAAATATGCTGTATAAGATCATTATTCCCTCCGGGCGGAAACAATACTTTATAGAAAGCCTGCGGGTATTCGGCATCTCCGAGAGCTTCGTATATCCCGATCTGGATCATATATCGAATGATTTGAAAGATTCCTATGGAATCTGAAAATCATTTGCGATTTTGAAGGACTCCTATGGGATTTAGATTCATTAATTAAGAAAGGAAATATACACATGAAAATCGTATTACAGCATCTGACCAAGAAATTCCCCGCCCGCAGTTCTGTCCGCGGCAGGAAGAACCGCGAGGATGTCATTGCCGTGAATGACTTCGACTTCGAGATCCCCGACGGCAAGCTGATCGGACTCTTAGGTCCCTCCGGCTGTGGCAAAAGTACTGCCCTGAATCTGATCTGCGGTCTGCTGAAACCCACCGAGGGCAAGATCTTTTTCGGCGAAGATGATGTCACCGGACTTCCGCCCGAGAACCGCGGTGTCGGCATGGTGTTCCAGAGCTATGCCCTCTACCCCCACCTCACTGTGGAAAAAAACATTCAGTTCCCTTTGGAGAATCTGAAGGGTGCTGACAAGCTTTCCAAAGAAGAGATGAGTAAGCGCGTGCTGGAAGCGGCAAAGCTGGTACAGATCGATCACCTGTTAGAGCGCAAACCCAATGAGCTCTCCGGCGGTCAGCAGCAGCGTGTTGCCATCGCCAGAGCCTTAGTCAAGCTGCCTCGCGTTCTTCTTTTGGACGAGCCTCTCTCCAATCTGGATGCCAGACTCCGTCTCCAGACCAGAGAAGAGATCCGCCGGATCCAGCAGGAGACGCAGATCACCACCATCTTCGTTACCCACGATCAGGACGAAGCCATGAGCATCTCCGATATGATCGTCGTGATGAAGGACGGTATCGTACAGCAGATCGGCAAGCCCCAGAACGTATATGATGATCCCGTGAATCTGTTCGTTGCAAAGTTCCTCGGCACACCTCCCATCAATGTATTTTCCGGTGAGGTAAAAAATGAGCAGTTATATATTGGCTCCGAAGCTGTCCTGTCCACTCCCGGAGTATCGGATCAGCCCGTGCATGTCGGCATCCGCCCGGAAGGCTTCATCTTAAAAGAGGACGGACCGCTCTCCTGCGATCTGGTACGTCTGGAGGTCATGGGCCGGGATGTGAGCATTGTTTCCACCCATGAGAAGTCCCAGAACGTTACCATCCGTTCCATCATTGATGCGGACGAAGGGAAATCTCTTCCCACCGGAAAAGTGCATTTCGGCTTAAAGCCCGCAAAAGTATTCCTCTTTTGCACCGACACCGAAGAACGCATCCGTTTTTAATATTTTATCCGATTTTGCAGTCCGGCGGTATTCATGGGCTGCAGAAAGAATTGAGGTTTCTTATGGAAAAACAAAATATGAAAGCCTGGCTCTATCTATTGCCGGCATTCCTGTTTCTGGGTGCTTTTATGATCTATCCTCTTATCGACGTATTCGTGTACTCCTTTGAAGAGGGTTACAATTCTGCATCCCAGACCTTTTACGGCATAGGCATGTACAATTACTCCTATGTGCTCCACGATCCGTACTTTTTACAGGCATTGAAAAATACCTTTATTCTGGTCATCATCACCGTTCCGGTCTCCACCGGACTGGCGCTTTTGATCTCCGCCGCCTTAAGCTCCATCAAACCGCTGCGGGATCTGTTCCAGACCATATTTTTCCTGCCCTATGTGACCAATACTCTGGCGGTCGGTCTGGTCTTCATGATTCTTTTCAAAAAAACTCCTTACTCCGACGGTCTGATCAATCTACTGATCCAGTTTTTCGGCGGTAGCTCCGTGGATTTCATCGACGGACCCTACTGGGCGAAAATGTTCGTGCTGTGCTTTTACACCATCTGGATCGTTATGCCCTTTAAGATCCTGATCCTGACCAGTGCTCTCGCCAGTGTGAACCCCATGTACTACAATGCGGCAAGAGTGGACGGCACTTCCCGTTTCCGGATGTTCACCAAGATCACACTGCCCATGATCTCCCCCATGGTATTCTACCTGATCATCACCGGCTTTATCGGCGCATTCAAAGCCTACAGTGATGCCGTGGCACTCTTCGGCACGAACTTAAATGCCGCAGAGATGAATACTATCGTCGGCTACGTCTACGACATGCTCTACGGCGACAGTGGCGGATATCCTTCCTATGCTTCCGCTGCGGCGATCCTGCTGTTTGCCATCGTCCTGACCATCACCTGCATCAATCTGCTGGTCAGCAAAAAGCATGTCCACTATGTATAGGAAAGGAGGTCTTTATGATGTCTGATGTTACATCTGATTATAAAAAACAAGAAAAGCGCACCCGGATCTGCGGCAATATCCGTAATGGGATCATCTACTTTTTTCTGTGTCTGTGGGCGCTGATCGTACTGTTCCCTTTTTACTGGATGGTACTGACCTCCGTAAAAAGCTACGGCTCCTATAATGCGGAATATATTCCGAAATTTTTCACCCTGTCTCCCACTCTGCAGAACTACGTGGACGCTTTTACCACTGTTTCTCTGGGAAGATACCTGTGGAACACTTTGTTTTTCACTGTGGTCACCACTGCCATTATGCTGGTGGTCATCACTCTGGCAGCCTTCGCGTTTGCAAGGTTGAACTTTGCCGGAAAAGATCTGATCTTTACGTTATTTTTATCCCTGATGATGATTCCAAACGAGCTGGTGGTCATTACGAATTTCACCACTATCACGAACCTGGATCTGCGTAATACCTTCACCGGCCTGATCCTGCCTTCCGTGACCAGCGTATTTTATATCTATCTGCTGCGAGAGAATTTCGCACAGATTCCGGACGAGCTGTATTATGCCGCCAAGGTGGACGGTACTTCCGATCTGCGATATCTGCGCAAGGTCATGGTGCCCATCTGCAAGCCCACGCTGATCACCATCGTGATCCTGAAGGTTATTGAATGCTGGAACTCCTATGTGTGGCCCAGACTGATCACCGATGATCCGGATTACTATCTGGTGTCCAACGGTATCCAGGAGATCCGTGAGAATGGTTTCGGCAGAGAGAACATCCCTGCCATGATGGCTGCGGTGGTCGTGATCTCCGTTCCTCTGGTGGTGTTGTTCCTCGTATTCCGTAAAAAAGTCATGGCAGGTGTTGCCAGAGGAGGTACCAAAGGATGAGTCAATTTAGCAAAAAGCTGGCACTCGTATGTGCCCTGGGCACTCTGTCCCTGTCTCTGACCGGCTGCCATGGGTCCAAGGGGCTGCCGGAATTCACTGTTCCGGAGGAATTCGATACTTCCAGAAACTATGAGATCACTTTCTGGGCGAAAAACGATACCAACAAAACCCAGACGGAAATCTACAAAAAAGCCATTGCAGATTTTGAAGCCTTGTATCCCAATATCACGGTGAACCTGAATCTATACACGGATTACGGCAAAATTTACAACGATGTCATTACCAATATTTCCACCAATACGACACCCAATGTCTGCATCACCTACCCGGATCACATTGCCACCTACCTCACCGGGCAGAATACCGTAGTTCCTCTGGATGACCTGTTTGCCGATGAGAAATACGGTCTGGGCGGCACGGAGCTTGCCTATGACGGTCCTGCCAGAGAAGAAGTCATTCCCCAGTTTCTGAATGAATGCTCCATCGACGGTCATTACTATGCCGTACCTTACATGCGTTCCACCGAAGCCTGCTACGTGAATAAGACCTACGTGGAAAATCTTGGATATACTCTGCCGGATGTACTGACCTGGGATTTCATCTGGGAAGTCTCCGAGGCTGCCACCGCCCAGAATGCGGACGGCACCTATGTGATCAATGGGCAGAATGTACTGATCCCGTTTATCTACAAGTCCACCGACAACATGATGATCCAGATGTTAAAGCAAAAGAACGCAGGATATTCCACGGCTGACGGCAGCATTGAACTTTTCAACGATACCACCACGGATCTCCTGTATGGTATTGCCGGACATGTAAAGAGCGGTGCCTTTTCCACCTTCAAGATCTCCGGTTATCCTGCGAACTTCCTGAATGCCGGGCAATGTATTTTCGCCATTGATTCCACTGCCGGAGCCACCTGGATGGGTACGGACGCTCCGCTGTCGGATATCAGCGAGGATTCTCTGGTGCAGTTTGAGACCGCCGTGCGGATGATTCCCCAGTTTGACCCGGAGCATCCCGAAATGATCTCTCAGGGTCCTTCCGTCTGCGTTTTCAATAAATCGGACTCTCAGGAAGTACTGGCATCCTGGCTGTTTGCCCAGTATCTGCTCACCAACGATGTGCAGATCGCTTATTCCGAGACAGAAGGTTATGTACCTGTAACCTCTAAGGCACAGAACTCCGCAGAGTATCAGGAGTATCTGTCCGAATGCGGTGCGGATAACGGTACACATTATGCAGTGAAGATTGAAGCTTCCAAACTACTTTTGGATCATGTGGACAATACTTTTGTCACACCGGTATTTAACGGTTCCGCATCCTTACGTGATGCTTCCGGACAGTTGATTGAAAACGTAGTGAAGTCCACCCGCAGAAAAGAGACTGTGGATGATGCCTACATGCAAAAGCTTTACAGTGATGTGGAGAGCCTGTACCGTCTCGGCCAGGGAAGTGACGCCTCCTTCGGCAAAAAGGAACTTGGTGCCATGCCCCGGACTTCCGTGATCCTGTTAAGCACACTTGCAGTCACCTGGGTTCTGATTCTCCTGTATGTAGGGCGAGAATATTTAAAAAACAGAAAAAAGTAATTTTTCAGCCCCATTCGTAAGATAGCTTCTGATGGTATTTCTCCTGCGGATGGGGCTCTTTTTGCAAAAAGCCTTGATTTATCTTGTGTTTCAGGTATAATAGAACTGTTCGGTGTCTGATCGCACCGGATAAATTGAGGAGATGTCTGTGTATCTGCACAGACCCATATGCGCCACAAAGCGCAGGAATGGAGGATTATTATGAAAAAAAAGACACTTGCATTAACCATGGCTATGGCTTTGGTTCTGTCTCTCGCTGCATGTGGAAACAGCAATGCAGACGTTGCTACTGAATCTACCGCTGCTGCCACCACTGAGGCTGCTACCGAAGCTGCTACTACCGAAGCTGCTACAGAAGCTTCTACCGAGGCTGCTGAAGCTGTTGCTGATGAGAAGTCCGAGGGTGTTATGACCTATGAAGAGTACATGGCTGCTGATCTCGATTCCGAAGTTGTGATTGAGGCTTATGTTCAGGCTAAACAGTCCTGGTGGGAAGACAAGGCTACCCTGTACACCCAGGACCAGGACGGTGCTTACTTCATTTATAATGCCGCATGTTCCGAAGAGGATTATGCAAAGCTGGTACCCGGTACCAAGATCAAAGTAACCGGTTATAAGACCGAGTGGTCCGGTGAAGTAGAGATCGCTGAAGGTGCTACCTTCGAGATCGAAGAGGGCAGCTACATTGCTCCCGTTACCGATGTGACCGATCTGTTAGGTACCGATGATCTGATCAACTACCAGAACCAGTTCGTAGCTTTCAAGGGCATGACCGTAGAAGCTGCTGGTCAGGATGCTGACGGCAATGACGTTGCTTTCCTGTACAACTGGGACGGTTCCGGCGAAGACGGTAACGACCTGTACTTCAACGTATCTCTGAATGGTCAGACCTATACCTTCACCGTTGAGTCTTATCTGTGCGACAACACCACCGATGTTTACAATGCTGTAAAGAACTTAAAGATCGGTGACACTGTTGATATGGAAGGCTTCCTGTACTGGTACGAAGGTGTGAACCCTCACATCACTTCCGTAACTGTGAAGTAATTTCATCTGGTGAAAATCTTATTAAAATAAAAGAGTTGTCCTCATTATGAGGGCAGCTCTTTTTTTACTCTGCCTGTCTGAATTCTTCCGTTGCCTGCTGTATGGCATCGTAATACACCAAAAACTCCGGCGTGGAGATCATCTCTCTCATGTGCTGCAATTCTGTCTGCCAGTCAGACCTGTAGAGACAGTTTAATTATCTTCTGCTCTCCCACCATTGTTTTGCAATCTGGAAGCCCTCCATAGGGACGCAGAACCTTTGGTCTCTGGGAGGCTGCAATGCGGCGTCCAGTTCCTCCATATCGAACCACTCCACGCTCTCCACTTCCTCTTTTTGCAGGGTAAGCTTTTTAGCATCTACAGGCTTGGTGTACATGTAGACGAATGCCACTTCATTGTCACGGAACATTTTTCCATAGAATTCTTTTTCGTATTGAATATCAAAACGTCCGGCGAATGTAAGATCCTCCTTTGCTGCCCGGATTCCCAGTTCTTCGTGAAGTTCCCGGATTGCGGACTCTTCCGGCTCGTCCCCCGCCTGAATATGCCCGGCAGAAGAGGTATCGAACCGCCCCGGAAAACTGTCTTTCTCAGCGGAACGCTTCTGCAATAACAGCTGGGCTTTTCCGTCCTGTTCCCTCACGATCCAGATATGGGCGGTTCTGTGGCGGACACCTTTTTCATGCGCCTGTGTGCGTTCTATGGTCTCCCCTGTGGGAATTCCTTTTTCATCTACGATGTCAAATATTTCCATGGTGTTATGGCTCCTTTGTGTTTCTTTGTAGTCCTCTGGGTTTCTCTCCGATATTGCCGCCTCCCCTTCGATGGTCTTCGCGATGACGGCCGCAGCGATAACGATAACTACCGCCTTTCCCTTCTCAGGTCTAATACCATCAGATCGAAATCATAATATGTTCCGTCCATCTTATAATACGCCGGTGAGGTCCCTATTTTCCGGAAGCCATATTTCTCATAGACATGAATAGCGCGTATATTATCGCTTCGGACTTCCAGATTGATCAGTTCTATCGCATGTTCTTTAGCATACATAATGCATTTCTGTAACAGCGCACTACCAATTCCCTGCCCCCATTCCGACTTGACCACAGAGATTCCGAATTCGGCGCGGTGGCTCATCCTTCTGGAGAATCCGCTTAGGCTGGCATCTCCGATGATCTCTCCATTTTCCCATACTACATAGAGAACGGAATGTTCCTCCTTATTTATATTCTGTATAAATTTCTCTTCCTCTTCTATCGAAATAGGAAGCCCTTCTTTTCCAAAGGACAGATAATCTGTCTCTCCACCTACCTGTGCTAAATATGCGATGATCTTCTCCGCATCTTTCGGCGTAGCTTCTTTGATATCAAATTCTTCCATAACTGACTCCTCTTCGCAAGGTTACAAATTTTATTCATAATCAAAGATAGTCTTGGACTGAATAGCGTCCCCGTATTTTGCCTTCCATTCCTGATGAGCTGCGCAAGCATCGTATACAGGCAGCACCTCCGGATCCATCTCCATCTCGATCATCAGATCATGCCGGTTCGGTCTCGGCGTCACATTTTCATAAATATTCACTGTATGGACACCTTCGATCTGCTGCGTCTGATCGAAGATTTCCCGGATATCCGCAAGCATTTTCCTGCTCGCCTCGCTTTCCCTGACCCATACATTTTCTTTAAACTTTACAATGATCAGGTGCTTCATATCAATTTCCCCTTCCTTGGAATGTTTTCTTATAAATTGTACCATAATATCCTTTTCTATAGGAAATATTCTTTCACTATTTTTTCCACCTGATCAATTGACAAGGGATTCTCTTTTGTCTCATATGTCAGAATCAGATTTATCCCTGGTATAATTCCGTTTTCACAATACAATTTTATTTTTTGACAAGCTCTGTTTATATACTCCGGCTGATCCATCAATCCAAAATGTTCCCAATAATATACCTGTCCCGTTTTAGGGTGCCTGGCCGTAAAATCCGGATACAAAAAAGTGTTCTCGAGGACGAGTTTATCTTCATATCGAAAGGGAATTCCATTTGTGTACAAGACCTTATCCATAATAGCCTCTGACTTCGAACGCAGAAATTTTCCCTGTGTTCCTTTTACAATCAGGTTCTCAGGATGACTGCCATTTTTCTCATATTTTTCATTCATCCAATTCTCTAGCTCTTTTTTAACAGAATGTCTTCGTCCTCCTAAAAGCCGTTCATATTCCGCATTGTCCAACATTTTTTCCAACATATCTTTCTTACAATCCGCCTTCTGCATATACATCTGGCATGCCTGCAACTCTCTTTGTAATTCTTCCTTACGCAACTGGTAATATTTTTTTAATGTTAATTTCTTAGCAAGTTCAATTTCTTTCTTCGGCAAATATATCGTGGTATTCTGATTATGAAAATACCACTTATAGTTCTTATTATTCTTTGCTACAATAAGTTCTCCCGCAGGCATTTCCTTTTCCACAGCTTCTATATGACTTAATTCTTCCTTGATGTACTTTACACGATTTTGTATCTCCCAATAATTCGCAAACATATGATTCTCCCTTCTATTGTTGTATTGCATATACCCATATTTTCTAAGAAGCGATCGTATTTCAGTTTCTTCCTGCCTCTCATACCCACGCCTTTCAAATGCCGTGGGTATCATGCCTTCTTCCTGCCTCTCATACCCACACTTTTCATGCGCCGTGGGTATCATGCCTTCTTCCTGTCTCTCATACCCACACTTTTCAAGCACCGTGGGTATCATGCCTTCTTCCTGCCTCTCATACCCACACTTTTCATGCTCCATGGGTATCATGCCTTCTTCCTGTCTCTCATACCCACACTTTTCATGCTCCATGGGTATCACGTCTTATTTCCGCCTCAGGTACCCACGCAGGCGATTCCCATGAGAATCGACAGTCACTGTCAGGGCTCCGTAGTCCATGGTGCCATACCAGGGAACCCGGGCGTCCTCTAATCGCTGCAGCGTCTCGGCATGGGGATGTCCATAGGAATTGTTGCGGCCACAGGATATAATCGCGGTGGCAGGACTGGCGGTGGCAAGAAACTCAGTGCCGGTGGAATAGCCGGAGCCATGATGAGCTACCTTCAGTATATCTACCCTGGACTCCCTCTGTCCGCGCTGTTCCTGCAATCTCCTGGTTGTCTGTAGCGACTGCGATTCCTGTAGCGACTGGGATTCCTGCAACGCCTGCAATTTCTGCGTCAATTGCTGTTCCCCTTCTCCTTCCACATCCCCGGTCAGAAGAATGCTGATCTTCCCAATGGCAGATGCCCCACTTGCGTCATTGGCTTTCCTGTCGTCTATTGCTTCCTGCTTCATCTTCTTCGCAAATACCTCCACATAAAAGCATTCCGAATAGGCGTTGGCATCTGCAAGGGTCGTATTCTCCTCCGGGTGCAGACACAGCAACCTAAGTTGACTGTCTCTGATCTCATCGTCGCATTTTATGTAGCTTACCGGTATCCCGGCATCCTCCGCCGCTGCAAGCAGCTGCTCAAAGGTTTCCCTGCGCTCCGACTCTCGGATTGCCGGTAGGAACAACTGCTCCGCAGTAATCCCCCATTCCTCACCGTTCTCCATCAATTCCAATACTCCATTCATATGGTCTTCATCAGGGTGGGAAACAAATACACCGCGAAGAGATGAAATGCCACGGCTCTTGAGATAAGGCTTCAGCACATATTCACCGATGTTCTTCCGGCTGGTGCTGCCACAGTCGAAAAGATAGGCTCCCTGCCCAGTCTCCACCACGATGCCGTCGCCCTGCCCAACATCCAGGAAAGTCACGCGACTCCCACAATCAAAATTTCCTGTGAGCAAACCAATCAATAATCCTAGGATCATCACAGCTGCGATCAGGTGCGGGACTCTATTCCTATGCATCATCTCTCCCTTACAATCCCTTTTTCTATTCCTGATGCTTTCATCCGCTCCTCTCGTTATAAGACACCATGGGGTTCTCGCAGAATGCAGCCTGTCTCCCGGGATATTTTCCTCCCCATACGTTCCCCGTTTCTTCCATGCTTCCACATATTTTCTGCCGAAGACCAGCAGAAATATCCCGGCATAATAACAAGCAATCTGCCATCTCTCAGGCTGCCCCACACACCATACCGCTCCCGGCAGTTCTCCGAATCTTTCACAGATCCACTCATACCACCACAGGATCAGACAATCCACCGTCCCCACAATACCAAGTCCCGGAATCAACGACAGGATTCCCCCCGCCACTACCGCACTCATAAATGGCAGCACCAATAGATTCAACAGTACCGAATAGACTGGGATCTCATAGAAAAACCATAACTGTACGGGCAGTGTAAACAGGATGACTCCCACACTGGCAGCAAAGTCTCCTTTGACCGCAGACACCATACGGCGAATTTCTTCATACGCCACCTTGCGCCAGCCTTCCCGGTACTTGTTTCTCTCATAGGCGGAATCACCCAGAATATCTGCCACGGTACGAAGCCATGTCGATATCCCTTTGACTTCTGACTCCGCATCTGCATCCCTTTCCAAACAACCCCCGGAAAACACCGGCGTCAGAATGCAGATCCCCAGCACCGCTCCGAAGGACATTAAAAAGCTCACATCAAAAAGTCGCTCCGGTTCCTGTAAGACGAGCAATAGTGCCATCAGTCCCAGCCCTGTCAACATGTCATAAGTCCTGCCCACAAATATCCCGAGCATCTGCAACAGATACATTCCGATGGCACGGCTGGCAGACACACTCATGCCCACCATCACACCATATATAAGAAGCAGCATTGCACCACCCACTGCTGCCGCCCTGACAGGTAACCCCAGTCTCTTAAGCAACCGGTATACCCCCATTCCAAGCAGAGTAATATGTAATCCCGAAATACTTAAGATATGGGCAATTCCGTTTTTCTGATACAGCGCCTTTACCTCCGCGTCCAGTTCCTCCTTCTCCCCAAGCAGCAATGTCTGCATAACGGAGGCTTCTTTCGCAGGAAAAACTTCTGCAAGCCTGTCATGCAATACCTGCCGGAATCCATACAGTTTTTCCCGCAAAAAGCTGTACTTCTCCCCTGCGGCCAGAATCTGTGCCTTCCGTACTCTGCCGCCAATACCCTTGACCGCATAGTATGCCTGCGCATCAAATTCTCCCGGATTGGTCGCGGTCGAAAACAAAGCAAAAGTCCCTTCCAGAACGATCTGTTGCCCGATCTTAAGGGTTTTCTCTTCTTCGGTTACAGCACCTGCAGTGATCATTGCCGTTTTCATATTTTCCAGTTCACATTGTATTTTTCCAGAATAGGAATATTCTTGATCGTTTTGAATAATAGAAATTGATTTTAGAATAATTTCTTCAGAACTTCTTGTGTCTATCCGTCCCGTGATCTTCACCGGACTTCCGTCAGGCGGCAGGCCGGTATCTTCACCGGTTCCCACCCCTGCCAGTATTCTCATTATTGCGATTATTGTCACGAGACACAAACACACTGTAAAAAGTGGTCGTCTCATTAAATTCCTTTCTGCATACGTCTTACGCGCCTGCACCACAGAACGGACTGTCTCTGCGATAAAACGCAAAGCAATCCATATCCGTAAATATTTACTGTTCCAATGTCGTAACATAATCCAGGTTTCTTTCAAACGTGGAATTGCTGAAAGTAGGCGGCACTTCGCCATTGACCAGAATCTGTACTTTATTGATATTGTCAAATTCTACCAGCGAATTCACGATAGAGTAAACTGCCACTTCCGTGGATACGTTATTTATCACCGTGAGGAAATTGGAATCCAGATTTACATAACAGATTCCATCCTTAGTCAGAATATTGACGATCTTCGTCTCCGGATTGATCACCGGATATAATCCCTCGATCTGTCCGCTGGGACCGGCGATCAGCTCTTCCACTACAAAACGCTCCAGAGGTGTATTGGTGGAATAATGCTTTTCTCTGTATGAAGCGATCAGTTTATCCCCAGCCGCATTGGCAAAATACAGCTTTACCTTCACCAGTTCGTAGGTATTGATCTCGTTACCGTCATTATTGATGAACTGATCGGTATTCATCCAGCCTACCAGCTCCCCGGCATTATCGTACAACTGGCTGTCCTCTACGGTAATGCCCACATACTTCACATTGGGCAGCTGCGTAAGCGTTCTTACGATGGCCGCACGCACCAGCACCTCCGTGGTGGGAGACAGTTCCGAATACGCCTTGTCTACGTTGATCAGTAATTTCCCATCTTCTACTTCATAATTCAGGACCCGGAATCCCATATCCAAAGGTGCCTTATATTCCAGCTTTTCCGGAGTCGTCGAGAGATACCTCATGGTCTCATCCAACTGTTCGTCCAAAGTCTTCGTGTTCAGATACTGTTCATGTACCTCAACCTTCGTCTCCGCTGTATTGATATAATACATGGACACTTTCTTCCCGGTCTGGGGTTCTGGCGAACCACATCCAGTCAACAAAAACGACAACAGCAATATTCCTGTCATCATATAACTTACTATTTTCTTCATAATTCACAGTCCTTCTAAGACGCTATATACATTAGCGGAATCTTCACCAGGAAACAGGATCCCTGTCCTTCTGTACTGGTCACCGTAAGGGATCCTTTGTGCATCAGCACCGCACTCTTCGTGATCGCCAGCCCCAGTCCGGTTCCTCCGATCTCTCTGGAATGGGACTTGTCCACACGATAAAAACGCTCGCAGATGTGTGCCAGGGATTCCTCCGGAATACCGATTCCGGAATCGCTGACTTCAAAAGTAAAATACTGGTGATCCGCATCCAGTACCACCTTTACCCAGCCATGATCCTTGTTGTATTTGATGGCATTTTCTACCAGATTCGTCATGATCAGCGTCATCTTGACCTCATCAACTTCCGCTACTACGGGGCGAACGCTCTCAAATACGACTTCCACATCTTTTTTCCGGGCGATAGGACGCAGTCTTTTCAGGATCAATTCTGTCAGATCATTGATATTCAATGATACAATGTTCAGGTCCTGTACCTTTTTATCCATCTTCACCAGTGCCAACAGGTCCGTGATGATCTGATTCTCTCTATCGATTTCGGATGTAATGTCTTCCATGAACTCACGATACAGCTCCGCAGGAGCGTCGTCCTGTGCCAGCAGGGAATCCGCCAGTACTTTGATGGATGTCATGGGAGTCTTCAGTTCGTGGGACACATTAGCTACAAATTCCTGTCTCGAGTCGTCCAGTGCTTTCATGCGCTTCAACAGTTGGTTAAAAGCATCCACGATATGTACCGTCTCCACATAATCAGGCACAGAGATGGTCTCATCACTGAATCCTTCCCTCACCGCATTGATCGCCTGGGTAACTCTGTTGAAAGGCATCGTCAGCACTCTGGACAGCAGAATTGCCAGCGCCAGGATTGCCACGATCATGATCACTTCCATGATATATGCCTTGCGGTTCAACACTTCCCTGGCATTTACAATACTGTCATTAGAAATACTGGTCAGCATGACACCTCGGATCGCATCGGGATTTTTTTTGCCGTTCTCGTCCGTGGTATTGGCTGTGGTATCCATGATGGGAGTAGTCATCTCTATGTAACCGTGCTCCGGGTCGTAGTGAGAGATATTTTCCCCCTGAAAACACTTAATGACTTCCTCGGAAATGATCGTCTTCCCCTCACTGATGCCGTAGGTATCTTTTTCCACCTTAAAGTTTTTGTTAATGATCATCACACGGCCTTCGTACAGATTGGACAGCATCTCCAGCTCCGCATTGATGACCTCTCGGGAATTGCCGGTATCCTCTCTGACACCGTGGCTGCTCAAATAATTGTTGCTGACCAGGTGATTCGCCAGGATCATCAACTGGTTCTGCACCACCGTGATCCGCTGTTCCACCGCCATATCCTCATAATTGCTCACGATACCGTGTCGCATGACAATACAGGGGACCAGACCGATCACCAGAATCAGCAGGAAAATTCTTGCCCGCAGACTTCGCAGTTTGATCATGCTCTCCAGATTTTCCCATATCGTCGCGAATCGTTCTTTATTCCATTTCTTCACAATATAAAAACCTCATGTTCGTTCACTCAGCTCATGGACAGAATGCTTTGCCTGCAAGCAGTCACGCATCTTCTCTCCTCCATGACATGATATACGATTTCTCCGTGCTCCGCACTCTCGAAATCGCAACGCCCATTCGCATTCCGGACTTTCGTCCTTCTTGCTCATGTTCGTTCACTCAGCTCATGGACAGAATGCTTTGCCTGCAAGCAGTCACGCATCTTCTCTCCTCCATGACATGATATACGATTTCTCCGTGCTCCGCACTCTCGAAATCGCAACGCCCATTCGCATTCCGGACTTTCGTCCTTCTTGCTCATGTTCGTTCACTCAGCTCATGGACAGAATGCTTTGCCTGCAAGCAGTCACGCATCTTCTCTCCTCCATGACATGATATACGATTTCTCCGTGCTCCGCACTCTCGAAATCGCAACGCCCATTCGCATTCCGGACTTTCGTCCTTCTTGCTCATGTTCGTTCACTCAGCTCATGGACAGAATGCTTTGCCTGCAAGCAGTCACGCATTCTGTCCATGGCTGAGTTTATCATTAAAATAGTATCCGACTCCCCACTTGGTATGGACATATCTGGGTTCACTGGGGTTCAATTCGATCTTCTCCCGCAGTCTTCGGATATGCACATCCACGGTGCGTACATCTCCGGGGTAGTCCGTGCCCCATACGAGTTTTAACAGATTTTCTCTGCTGTATACCTTGTCCGGATTCAGCATCAGAAGCTCCAGTACCTCAAACTCTTTGGCCGTCAGGCCGATCTCTTTTCTCTGAATATAAGCTCTTCTGCCATCACGATCCAACTTCAGATCTCCGCTTTCGAGAATACCGCCGCTCTCTGCGGACGTTTTCTTCGGCTCCATGCGGCGCAGGATAGCTTTAATTCTTGCCTTGACCTCGAGAATATTGAAAGGCTTCGTTATGTAATCATCCGCACCGTATTCCAGTCCCAGAATCTTATCCATATCATCGCCCTTGGCGGTCAACATGATCACCGGTACATTCGAGAATTCCCGGATCTGCTGACAGACTTCAAAGCCTGTCAGTTTAGGAAGCATGACATCCAGCAATATGATGTCGTATTCCTTGTTATGTGCCATCTCCAGTGCTTCCTCTCCGTCATAGGCACAGTCCACTTCCATATTGTCCTGTTCCAGACTGAAACGGATTCCCTTCACGATCAGCTTCTCATCATCCACTACCAGCACTCTCTTGCCTGCCATCTTCCTTAACCTCTTTATTTTACCTTTCTATTCCCTGTGTGTGATATTCTCATTGCACCGTAATCCTATCACATAACTTATCATAAGCATTCTGTTTGATCCCGGACACCTTCATAATGTCCTCCTTCGTCTGAAAAGCACCGTTTTTCTCCCGGTAGCGCACAATATCCGCTGCCCTGGATGCTCCGATTCCCGGAAGCGTACACAATTCCTCTGCGGATGCCGTGTTGATGTTCACGAGTCCCTCTTCTGCCGCCTTCCCCGCAGCTTCTAGTTCTTCCGCCTCCGATGCTGTGGGAAAATACAATTTCTGTCCATCTGTCACGATTTCCGCCAGATTGACATAAAAAGGATCCGCCTCCGTTGTCATGCCACCGGCCAGTTCCAATGCCTCCGCGGCTCGGCTGCCCTCCGGCACCTCCACGACTCCCGGTGTCCGCACCGCACCACAGACATAGACATACACTGTCTGCGGCTCGACCACTCTGGTCTCTGCAGCCTGTTCCGCAGATTCCAGCTCCGGGAATTCCGCAACGGATTCCCCGGGTGGAATCAGCACAATCGCCTCATCTGCTGTCCCACAGCCTGTCACAAATAACACGATGCATCCCAGCAAACCGATCAAACACCTATATTTTATTTTCGAAAAAAATTTAAAAACCATCATAGTCCCCTTCCTGTCGTTCACTCTCAGGGGATTGCCTCTCTATGCTGTCAACTTTCATTGTACTGGAATTATCCGGAATTTACAAGCCGTTTGTCAGCTTATTTCCACTTGAAAATTATGATACCTCCGATTGCCACTGCCATGCCAACAGCCTTGCGCCACTCCCAGGGTTGCTTCTCCACACCGAACCATCCGAACAACTCGATGATATATGCCACAGCAAGCTGGGCGATCACAATGAGCATCACCGCTTTGGCCGGTCCCAGGGCATCCATGCTCCGAATCACCGTATAGGTAATAAAAGCACCGATGGCACCTCCAAGCAGCATATATTTCGGCTCCACCTGCGCTATTTTCAGAAAGGAAGTCCGCTCCGTACACAGCCATGCTCCCAGGCATACCAGCAACGCCGTGAACTGTACAAATGCACTTGCGGTCCAGATACCGGAAGCCTTTGTGACCTGGGTATTGAATACTCCCTGAATACTCATCAGCGCTCCGGAGACTAAAGCAATCAAAAAACCGATCATAGGATTCTACCACCTTTTCTTTTTAGTAGTAGTCTATCCCAGGACCGGTTCTTTCATTCCTGATTCGTCAATTCTCTGTATTTCCTAATTGCTGCGACATATTGTCCGCCAGCTGCTGCACCAGTGTCGTCACATCCTCGCCGTTCCACACCTTGGAAAACAGTACTTCCAGCTGCATCCAGAAATTCCCTGTCTCCAGCATTTTCGGAAGCGATACGCTGTCCGCATATTCATTGGCGAAAATCGTAAGTGCTCCATTATCCGCATTCTCCGCCGCATGAATGCTTGCAGGCATTTTACCGGAACGCTCATACAGTCCATCCGCATATTCTTCCGACAGATAAGCTGCAAAACGATCCGCAAGCTCCTTATGCTCCGAATAACCATTGATCACCGCCGCTCCGGTAACAGACAAAGATCTGCTCTGAAGCTCTGCACTGACATCCGGCATACGGGCAATTCCATAGTTAAATGTAAGACTGCCGTCTGCTTTTGCATCCTCCAGCCGCTTTACCACATCCGTCGTTCCGATGGTAAACATGGTCTTGCCATCAATGAAGTCCTGGATCACGGAATCATAGGTCACGGTATCTGACTCAATGAAGAAGAACTGGTTCAGCGCCTTGTATACTTCCAGACACTGTATGGTCTCCGGATTGTTGATGTTGATATCATTTCTGTCATCACCGGGATCGCCGCCTACGATCATGTAATTACCCACGATCCAGTAGTTGTAAAAGATATTGTTCACATCCCATTTCATGACGCCTTCGACGCCCTCCGGTGCATCGAATGTATCCGCAATGTTCAACAGATCGTCCACCGTAGAGGGAAGTGCCTTGGCGAAATACTGTTCCGCCAGTGCGTTTACCGCTGCTTCGTCCGCGGTAACCTGATCTGTGGTCTGATCCTCCGGAAGAGAATCTTCCTCGATGATCTCCTCACCTTCTCCTACCGGTTCGTCATTGTCACTGCTGCCGGACAGCTCTTTTTCCGCCTGTTGTGTCGCCCAGGTGCGGAGATAATCTTCATTGTATACCAGTGCACTGGTATCAAAATACACAGGATAACCAATGATTTTATCGTCATAGGTCACCGCTGCCAGTGCTGCCCGGGAAAAATGATCCGTATCGCAGATTCCCTCCGTATCCGGCACCTTTGTCGCCAGACCCGCCAGATATGCCTTCTCCAGGGAGTCACTGCTTAACAGATAGATATCCGGTATCTGATCGGAATGCAGTGTCTCCTGATTGACCGCTTCCAGATATTCACTGTCGGAAGTCAGCACCGGGATCACACGGACCTTGTTCTGTTCTCCGAAAGACACTGCTGCCGCATTGATATAGCCGGACAGAGCTTCATCCGAATACCAGCAGTAGATGGTCTCTTTCCCCCGAAACAACTGCAGACGTTCTCCGGTATCCTGCGTCTGGCTCATTTCCTGCGTACTTCCGTAGACAGCTGCAGCAGCCATGGCAATCACAGCTGCTGTAGCAATCATTCTTTTTTTCAAAAACATAATTACCTTAAACCTCTTATTCGATACAGGTGTCCAAAATAGCGATCATTTCGTCCACGTTTTCTCTGGTAATGACGAGAGGAGGTACAAAACGAATAATATCCGCACCGGCATTGATCAGGATCAATCCCTTCTCCAATGCTCTGTTAATGATATCTCCCACCGGATGATCAAATACCAGACCCTGCATCAGGCCCACACCACGACGTTCCTGAATACAGTCGTACTTTTCAGCCAGCTCATTCAGACGCTGTTCCAGATAAGGAGCTACCTCTCTCACATGTTCTATTATATGGTCCTCTTCGAATAAATCAAGCACTTTTTCCACAGCGGCGCAGGCCAATGGGTTGCCACCGTAGGTGGTTCCGTGATCTCCCGCGGTCAGAGAATGCTGTGCAACCTTTTCCGTCATCATAAAAGCACCTACCGGCACACCGCAACCCAGTGCCTTGGCAGAGGTCATGATATCCGGTTTCACGCCAAAACGCTGCCATGCATACATGTAACCGGTACGGCCCATACCACACTGGATCTCATCTAAGATCAGCAGGATATCCCTCTCGTCGCACAGATCCCGTACCTGATTCAAAAATTCTTCCGTTGCGGGATACAGTCCACCCTCGCCCTGCACGGTCTCCATAATGATAGCGCAGGTCTTGTCCGTCACCTGATCAAGCACACTCTGAAAATTATTCAGATCGGCGAATTTAATATGACCGATCATAGGCTGGAATGCCTCACGGTACTTAGGATTGCCCGTCACGGACAGAGCACCCATGGTTCTGCCGTGGAAAGAATGGTTCATGGCAATGATCTCGTGATCTGTACAGCCGTCTTTCAGATAGGCGTATTTTCTGGCTGCCTTGATGGCGCCCTCCACCGCTTCCGCACCGGAATTGGTGAAAAAGACCCGATCCATGCCGGATACTTTTTTGATCTTTCGTGCTGCTTCGATGGCGGGCACATTATAATAATAGTTGGAAGTGTGGATCACCTTGTCGATCTGTGCTTTCAGTGCATCGTTGTATGCTTTGTTCTGATATCCCAGTGCAAATACGGCTATACCCGCTACAAAATCCAGATATTTTTTACCACCTATATCATACAGATACACACCATCGCCCTTATCCAGAACGATCTGATACCGGTTATAGGTATGTAGCAGATCTTTTTCCGCTTCTGCAATATATTCTTTCATGGTGTCACTCATTTTATTTTTCCTCCTCATCGGATACGATCGCGGTACCGATACCCTGATTAGTGAAGATCTCCAGTAGCAGGCAGTGTGCCAGACGTCCGTCCAGGATATGTACGCGGTTTACACCGTTACGGATAGCGGAAGTACAGTTGTTTAACTTCGGCAGCATGCCACCGCCGATGTAACCGTCGTGGATCAGTCCCTCTGCCTCGGAGGCTGTCAGTCTGGAGATAAAGGTGGACTTGTCGTTGATATCCTTGTACAGGCCTTCGATATCTGTCAGGAATGCCAGCTTCTCCGCATGTACTGCCTTTGCGATCGCGCACGCGGCATCATCCGCATTGATATTGTAAGTATGATAATCCTTGTCCAGTCCGATGGGAGCGATGATGGGCAGGTAATCCTTCTCCAGCATATCAAAGAGGATATCGGGATTTACGCCGGTGATCTCACCCACATAACCGATGTCCTGACCGTCGGAATATTTTTTCTCTACCTGAAGGAGTCCGCCATCCTTGCCGCTGACACCAACCGCCTTGACACCGAGCTCTTCCACCATGGTCACCAGGCTCTTATTCACCTTGTTCAGTACCATTTCGGCGATTTCCATGGTCTCCTCGTCAGTGACACGCAGACCGTTGATGAACTTTGCTTCTTTGCCGACCTTGCCGACCCAGCGGCTGATCTCCTTACCACCGCCATGCACAATAATAGGTTTGAAGCCTACCAGCTTCAACAGCGTCACATCCTTAATGACGTTTTTCTGCAGTTCTTCGTTGCTCATGGCACTGCCGCCGTATTTTACCACAATGATCTTGCGGTTGAATTTCTGTATGTAAGGAAGCGCCTCGATCAGCACTTCTGCTTTTTTCATTACCTGTTCCATATCTTTTTCCATTGTTCTGTCCATGCCTTTCCGCAGATATCTGATCCGCCCATCACTTATTTCTTCCGTATGTCGCGCACTGTCTTAGGAACGATAGTCTGCATTGATCTTCACATAGTCATAGCTTAGATCACAGCCCCATGCAGTCGCTTCCGCATCCCCCATATGCATATCCACCAGGGCGGTGACTTCTGGATCGGAGAGGATCTTCGTAGCCTCTTCCTCGCTGTAATCACATGCCACGCCATTACCGAAAATATGGATCTTACCGCTCTTACTCTCAAAATACAGATCTACATTTTCCGGATCGAATTTAGCTCCGGAATATCCCAGTGCACAGAGGATGCGTCCCCAGTTGGCATCATGTCCGAAGATAGCTGCCTTGGTCAGGGAAGAACAGATCACGGATTTTGCCAGAGTTCTGGCATCTTCCTTGCTGGCTGCATGGATCACTTTGGTTTCGAACAGCGCCGTTGCCCCTTCGCCGTCTCCTGCCATTTTTTTTGCCAGGAAGGTAGTGATCTCGTGCAATGCCTTGCAGAAGTTGTCGTAGTCTTCACCCTCTGCGGTGATCTCCTCATTGCCTGCCATACCATTTGCCAGTACTAACAGTGTATCGTTGGTGGAAGTATCACCGTCCACGGAGATCATGTTAAAGGAATCTACTACGTCTGCGCTGACGCACTTCTGCAACATCTCTTTGGAAATGTTCACATCGGTGGTTACAAAGCCTAACATGGTGCACATATTCGGATGGATCATGCCGGAGCCCTTGCACATACCGCCTAATGTCACGGTCTTGCCGCCAATCTCGGTCTCAATGGCAATCTCCTTGGAAATAGTATCGGTGGTCATGATGGCATGCGCCGCATCGGAACCGGCCTCTAAGGTGTCCGCCTTAGCTGTCACCAGCTTTTTGATTCCGGCAGTAATCTTATCTACAGGAATCTGCATACCGATGACACCGGTGGATGCTACCAGTACCGCATCCGTGGGCACGTCTAACAGTTCTCCGGCACATTTTGCTTCTGCCTCACAGCAGTCCAGCCCCTGTCTGCCGGTGCAGGCATTGGCGATTCCGGAATTGACTACCACTGCCTGTGCAAATGCGGAATGCTCCACGATCTGCTTATCCCACAGCACGGGAGCCGCCTTTACCACGTTGGAGGTAAACGTACCTGCCACGGTGCAGGGTGCCTTACTTACGATCAGTGCCATATCCTTACGATTCTGATATTTAATGGCAGCCTCCACACCTGCTGCCTCAAAGCCTTTTGCTGCGGTCACACCGCCCTGGATCTGTTTCATATTGGAATGCTCTCCTTTCGATTCCGTTTCTATTTATTAAACGCTGTAATGTTCTCTTCATTCAAAGTAAAATCATAATAGTTCAGGTCTTCCCGCTTTGTCCAGCCAATGCATTTCCAGAAAGCATTACCGATATCGTTCTGGGTAAAAGCGATCAGGCTGACTTTATTGATGTGCTCCTCTTTCAGGGCATTCATGCAGTGGACCACCATGGCTTTTCCTATGCCAAGTCTTCTATAATCTTCTCTCACACATACATGATACAGGCAGCCCCGTCGTCCGTCATGACCACATAGGATACCGCCCACTACGGTTCCGTCCTCCCCGACGGCTACCACACTGGTGCCGGGATTCCGGTGGATAAAACGCTCCACACCTTCCCTGGAATCATCGATACTCCGGATACCGAAGCCGTGAATGGTCATCCAGAGGGCGTGCAGACCGTCATAATCTTCTATGGTCATTGATTTGATCGTAAACTGTTTGCTCATTGATGTATGTAATCCTTTCGTCCTTGTCCTGTGTCTGCTTTAAGGGAAGCAGGGAACCAGCTCCAGGCCTTCGCTCTCGGGAAGTCCGAACAGCAGGTTCATGTTCTGTACTGCCTGACCGGCAGCGCCTTTTACGAGATTGTCCAGTGCACCCATCATAATGATGCGTCCGGTACGCTCGTCAATGACAAAGTTGATGTCCACGTAGTTGCTGCCTTCCACCCACTTGGTCTCGGGGCAGCTGCCCTTATCCAGTACGCGGACAAACTTCTCGTTTGCATAATATTTATCATAGACAGCCTTTACCTCTTCATATGTAGGAAGTGTGCCGTCCGGTTTTCTCTTCAGTGTTGCATATTCGGTTGCCAGGATCCCCCGGTTCATGGGTACGAGGTGCGGGGTAAAATTGATGGTCACCTGACAGTTGCCCGCATAGCCTAACTGCTCCTCGATCTCGGGAGTATGTCTGTGACTTGCCACACCGTAGGCTTTCATATTCTCATTCACTTCGCAGAACAGGTTTGGCACTTTGGCTCCTCTGCCTGCACCGGAAGTTCCGGACTTAGCATCCACGATCAGGGTATTCACATCGATCATACCTTCTTTTACCATAGGGTAAGCGGTCAGGATCGAGCAGGTGGTATAACAGCCGGGATTAGCCACCAGTCTGGTCTTCTCCGTGATCTTGTCACGGTTGATCTCGCAGAGTCCGTATACCGCTTCCTCGATGAACTGCGGAGACTTATGCTCGATGCCGTACCATTTTTCATAGGTAGCTACATCCTTGATACGGTAATCAGCGGACAGATCCACAATTTTCACCTGGGAAAGGATTTCCTCGGATAACAGTCCTGCCAGGAATCCCTGGGGGGTTGCGGTGAAGATCACATCCACCTGCTTCGCCAGTTCCTCCAGATTGTCGTCCTTACAAATATCATCCACCAGCTGAAACATGTTCTGGTATACCTGATAATACTTTTTATCTATATAGCTTCTGGAACCGTACCATACGATTTTGGCATCCTTGTGATTCAACAGGATACGTACCAGTTCTCCTCCGGCATAACCGGTTGCTCCGATGATTCCTACTCTGATCATTTTTTTACCTCACACTCATTTCATTGCATTTCTGTGTCATCGAATTGCTTCGCAGCAAGCTGCTCCCGCAATTCTGCTTTGGAACTATTCAGAACCCCATTCGCAAAATCGCTGCTGCGCTTTTCCAATATTCATCTGACTCTGAATAGTTCCATGATACCACTTTCTTCCTAAATGTCTACTACTTTTTTCATTTTTATGCATGTTTTTTGGATTGATATGTATATTTATGCGCTTATTCATGCTTCTTTTATGTTTTTATGCAATATAATGGAATAATATTCACTCTGCTTTTACCGTACTTCCTTTTCCGATTAAAATCTGCTACAATAAGTGTGTTGCGCAATGCAATCCGCGCATCTATTTTTTTAGCTTCTACGAGAGCGGAAATGAGGAAATTATGGCTTTTGACGGCGTTACCATTGCCTGTGTAATATCTGAACTGAAAAAAGAACTGATCGGCGGAAGGCTGTACAAGATCGCCCAGCCGGAGAATGATGAACTGTTACTGACGATCAAACAGCCCACCGGGCAGAAGCGCCTGCTGTTATCCGCAAGTGCTTCTCTCCCGCTGATCTATCTGACGGAAACCAATAAACCCAGCCCCATGACGGCCCCCAACTTCTGTATGCTTCTGCGCAAACACTTGCAGAACGGCCGTATTGTGAACATCTCCCAGCCGGGGTTGGAACGTATTGTGCATATTGACATTGAACATCTGGATGAGATGGGCGATCTGCGTCACAAGACACTGGTCATGGAGCTGATGGGCAAACACAGTAACCTGATCTTCTGTAATGACGACAATACCATCATCGACAGTATCAAGCATGTCTCCTCCGCTGTCAGCAGCGTCCGGGAAGTCCTGCCGGGACGTCCCTACTTCATTGCCCACACCCAGGACAAGCTGGATGCCCTGACCTGCGATGAGAATACGTTCCGTGAAATGCTTGCCGCCAAACCCCAGCCGGTCTTCAAGGCGGTCTACGGAAGCTTCACCGGCATCTCGCCCGTACTGGCACAGGAATTATGTCATGAGGCCGGTCTTGATGGGGAACGTCCTACAGCGGCACTGACACCCACGGATTACCATACTTTATACGGAATCTTTTCCAAAATGGTCACTTCTATCAGGGAAGAAGCCTTCTCTCCATGCATTGCCTACACCGGCACCCGCCCCGTGGAATATGCAGCGGTTCCCCTGACGATGTATGGCTCGGGAGCGGATCATTTGGAATCCTACACTTCCATGTCCGCCCTGCTGGAGCATTTTTATGCGGAGAAAAATACATTAACCAGGATCCGTCAGAAATCCTCCGACCTGCGCCGTATCGTCCAGACAGCCCTGGAACGTGATATTAAAAAATATGACCTCCAGCTGGCCCAGATGAAGGACACGGAGAAGCGGGAAAAATACCGCGTCTACGGTGAACTGCTCAACACCTACGGTTACAGTGCAAAGCCCGGCGACAGATCCTTCACCGCCGTGAATTATTATACAAATGAGCCGGTAACGATCCCCCTGGATCCCACCCTCTCCGCCACGGAAAATGCGAAAAAATATTTTGACAAATACGGCAAATTAAAGCGTACTTATGAGGCGCTGTCCGAGTTGACCTGCCAGGTTAAGGAAGAGATCGACCACTTAGAGACCATCAGCACAGCACTGGACATTGCCCTGAAGGAAGAAGACCTGGTGGAGATCAAGGAGGAACTGACCCAGAGCGGTTACATCCGCCGAAAAGGCGGCACGAAAAAGGCAAAGATCACCAGCAGGCCCTTCCACTATTTAAGCAGCGACGGCTTCCATATTTATGTAGGGAAAAATAATTTCCAAAATGACGAACTGACCTTCAAATTCGCCACAGGAAATGACTGGTGGTTCCATGCCAAAGGCATCCCCGGCTCCCACGTGGTAGTAAAGACCGAGGGGAAAGAGCTGCCGGACCGTACTTTCGAAGAAGCGGGCAGACTGGCTGCCTACTATTCTAAAGGCAGGGAACAGGAAAAAGTGGAGATCGATTACGTCCAGAAAAAACAGGTCAAAAAGCCTGCCGGTGCCAAGCCGGGATTCGTGGTCTATTATACGAACTACTCCCTGATGATCGACAGCGATATCTCAGGTATCGAAAAGCTCAGCGACTGACCAGCCTATGCATCCGGCACCTGATTTTATGCATATTTATACTGTATATTTTCTGTTTTATACATTTATGTGCATATTTTAATTTGTTTTATTCATTTTTATGATTTATTTATGCAACTTTTCTGCTTGCTTTTGCGAATATAATGTTGTATAGTAAATGTCAGAGCGTAACACACGATCCCAACATCTGATGCATTACGGATTGCTTCGTGCTTTTAGGCTTTTGCCCCTGGCATCATACACACTATAAAACGGAGGATTTTATCATGAAGGAAAAAGTAGTTTTAGCTTATTCCGGCGGTCTGGATACTACCGCTATCATTCCCTGGCTGAAGGAGAATTTTGACTACGAAGTTATCTGTGTCTGTGTCAACTGCGGACAGGCAGAGGAGCTCGACGGTCTGGAAGAGAGAGCCAAGGCCTGCGGCGCTTCCAAGCTGTATATTGAAGACGTTATCGATGAATTCTGTGATGATTATATTGTTCCCTGTGTCCAGGCTCATGCCGTATACGAGAACAAGTACCTGTTAGGTACCTCCATGGCAAGACCTCTGATCGCCAAGAAGCTGGTAGAGATTGCCAGAAAAGAAGGCGCTGTAGCTATCTGCCACGGTGCTACCGGTAAGGGTAACGACCAGATCCGTTTCGAGTTAGGTATCAAGGCTCTGGCTCCCGATATCAAGATCATCGCTCCCTGGAGAAGCGACAAGTGGAACATGGACTCCCGTGAATCCGAGATTGAGTACTGCAAAGCGCATGGTATCCATCTTCCTTTCTCCACCGATTCTTCCTACAGCCGTGACCGTAACATCTGGCACATCAGCCACGAAGGTCTGGAGCTGGAGGATCCCGGCAACGAGCCCAACTACGAGCATCTGCTTGTCTTAGGTGTAACTCCTGAGAAGGCTCCCGATGAGGGTGAGTATGTGACCATGACATTTGAAAAGGGTGTTCCCACTTCCGTTAACGGCGAGAAGATGAAGGTATCCGATATCATCCGTACCCTGAACAGGCTGGGCGGCAAGCACGGTATCGGTATCGTAGATATCGTAGAGAACCGTGTTGTAGGTATGAAGTCCCGTGGTGTCTATGAGACTCCCGGCGGTACCATCCTCATGGAGGCTCACCAGCAGCTGGAAGAGCTGATCTTAGACCGTGATACTTATGCATTCGAGAAGGAAATGGGTGCAAAGTTCGCAAGCCTGGTATACGAAGGCAAATGGTTCACTCCTCTCCGTGAGGCTGAGCAGGCTTTCATCGAGAAGACCCAGGAATATGTAACAGGTGAAGTGAAATTCAAGCTCTACAAGGGCAACATCATCAAGGCAGGAACCACTTCTCCTTACTCTCTGTATAATGAGAACCTGGCCTCCTTCACCACCGGTGATCTGTATGACCATCACGATGCAGAAGGCTTCATCAATCTGTTCGGTCTGTCCCTGAAGGTTCGTGCCATGAAGCTGCAGGAGAACGAGAAGAAGCTCGGCAACTAATAGTTATTCAGCGATTTTGTGAATAAAGCTATGAAATGATGCAGTAAGAGGTGTCTATGATTACAATGCAGACAATTACTGCCGTGGGACTGGTCTATCTGATCGGTATCAACCTGGCAGGATTCATCATCATGGGCGTCGATAAAAAAAGAGCCATCCGGGGTGCCTGGCGCATCTCGGAGGCTTCTCTTTTTTTAACGGCGCTATTGGGCGGCAGCCTGGGATGTATTCTGGGAATGCAGCATTTCCGCCACAAGACGAAACACTGGTATTTCAAATACGGAATGCCGGCGATCCTTGTGGTACAGGTACTGCTTTTTGTCCTTTTATTCAGGTAGAAGTTATGCTATACTGATTGTATATAAGTTCAGTCTTTCGTATTTACAGAGGAATAACATACACGGAGCAGATTCCGGATATCTGTCTCTGCGTGTATTTGGGAGGTGTCGATATGCATATAGCAGTATGTGATGATAATGTAGCCGACAGAAAACAGTTAGAGCGCTTGCTAAAGCGGGAATCCGACAAACGTGCTGCATCTACGGGGATCATTTATACCGATTCTTTTGGTAATTCTACCGCACTGCTGTCCAATCCCATGCAATACGATGCCTTTTATATCGACATGTGTCTGACAGAAGGGACCACCGGTACGGATGTGGTCAATGCCCTCACAGCACAGGGTGTCAACGCTCCCATTATATTATGCTGTTCCAAGATCAATTACAGGGAACAGACCTATCCGGAAAATGTCATCTTCCTAGATAAGCCCATCAAAGTAGCAGAGCTGGCGCAGAGCATTGACCATGCTCTGGAGATCATGGCGAAAGCAGTTCCCCTCATCGAGCTTCGTGAGGATGAGGATACCATCTATGTGACCGAACCGGATATTCTCTACGCCGAGGAAGAGGGCCGCAATGTCATCGTAACCCTGAAGGACGGCCGTACCGTAAAAGTCGCTACCACCGCCATCAATTTATTCTCCCAAATAGAAAATCATCCCACCTTCTTTGCCCCTACCGTTAGGGCCATCCTCAACGGAAGATACATGGAGAAGCTGGGATTCCGTAAAGTCATTATGTGCGATGGGAAAAAGTTCCCGCTGCACAGAAACTGCGTTGCTTACGCAAAACAGCTTTTGGCAGAGTATCACGCGTAACTTTCCATTTACACTGTTACGATCACGCCGCCGTCATTGGCGTACATGCTGCTGACGCCACGGGTGTCCATGATCAGGCAATCTCTGAACTGTACCTTATCCGTAAGAAGCTTTTTGATGGTCTCGGCGCGGTCCGGTGCACTACAATGGGTGATCATCAGTGTACGGTGTTGGGTGTCTCCGACTTCCTCTAAAATGATCTCTGCCATTCTGCGGAGTGCCTTCTTCATACCGATACTCTGTCCTCTCTGCACGATATTTCCCTTGTCTCCTGCCATAATGGGCTTAATGCTTAAGGTGGATGCCACCAGTGCCTTCACGCCGGTCAGTCTCCCGTTCTTACGCAGAGTCTCCAGATTATCCAGTACAAAATACGTATGCATATTGCTGCGGAATTCCTCGATCTGTTTTACGATCTCTTCAAAGGGAAGACCCTGTTCCTCCAGTTCTACCAGCTTCTTCACGATCTGCGTCTCACCGCAGCTGGCGGATTCGGAATCGACGACATGAATCTGCTTCTTACCGTATTTTTCCCGATACAGATTCATTCCCAGCACGGCGCTGTTGTAACTTCCACTCAGATGAGAAGATAATGTAATGGCATATACATGCTCTGCCTCTGTACAATAAGCCTCCCGGAACTTCTCCGGGGAAGGGCATGCAGATCTGGGACATTGAGGAGATTCCGCTACTTTTTTCAAAAACTCTGCCTGATCAAAGCTCTCATCATCCTGGATCCTATAGTCTCCCACTTCCAGTCCCAGCGGAACGATCTCAAACCGGGGATCCTGCAGATACTCTTCCGGCAATTCACAACAACTGTCTACTACGATTTTGAAACTCATAATATCTGTCTCCATATTATTAATTATTTGTTATTTTTTACAAACCATGCTATGTAGTTTTTAATACTACTTATAATAGCACGAAACATTTCGTTCGTAAAGCTTTTACACAAAATATTCATATTTCCTTTTTCCCGTACATCGTTTATACTATTTCTATATCGCATGACACCGGAACGCAAGATACAATCACCGGAGTAAGGAGCCTTGATGATCGCATTACAGATTACATCCACGAAAAATTTTATGAATCACCTACTGGTAGCGGATACCTTTGATCCTTTTCTTCTGGAAGAAGCCACCATCAGCACCGCCCTCACCGTAACCATCGACGGGCATATCAACAAGGACTTCTATCCTGCCGAAGAGCGGGGCGAAGACTGTATTCCCTGGGAACTGCAGTCTTTTAGCAAAATAAAAGGACTGTGCTTTGACCTGATCAAGGGAAAACACACTCCTTTGTATTTTAAATTTGTGCTTCATATGCAGCCGGATAAAGCCGCTGCCATGCTTACAAAAGCCCAGGTGGACCCTGACGTCATCCGTGCCCTGGTGTTGAACATCCGCTACGATGGGGAAAAAACGGTTCTCACCACCGGATGTGCTTACCAGACCTTCACCATGGACAAAAGTGCCGATACCGCCTGGGACAAGGCGCTGAAAAAATATCTGGATCTGAAGGGAATCTCTTACGAGGAACTTTGATCATTCCTTCATCTTCGGCTTGCTGAGAAAACTTGCCAGATAACCGAAGATCAGCGCTGCGGAGGTTCCCACAGCTCCTGCCCGAAAGCCTCCCGCAAAAAGACCTAAAAATCCCTGTTCCTGCACTGCTTCTTTTACGCCTTTCATTAACACATTTCCAAAGCCAAGCAGCGGTACGCTGGCACCGGCTCCCGCAAAATCCTGAAAAGGTTCATACCAGCCAAGCGCACTGAGCACGGCACCGGTGACCACTAAGAGCACCATAATGCGTCCCGGCATCATCTTCGTCTTTTCCATCAGGATCTGCACCAGCGCGCAGATCAGACCACCCACCCAGAAAGCATTGATATAATCCATCCTCTGCGTTTCCTCCTTATATCTGTTTATGGACAGTCTCTGCACTTTTTCCTGAATTTATGCGTTCTTTATACGTTTAATCGTTCTTTTTGCCAAACCGGAACCACTCCGGCGGAAGCTGTACCAGGATCACAGCGGCAAATACGATAACACAGCCTGCGATCTGTCTCGTAGTCAGTGTCTGATCCGTACTTAAAAAACCGATCTTATAAGCGATCCATCCGGAAATGGTGGCAATGACGGATTCCAGACTCATGATGAGCGCTGCCACCGTGGGATTCAAGCCCTTCTGACCCACAATCTGCAGAGTATAGCCCACACCGCAGCTTAAGACACCGGCATACAGCAGTGCACCCAGACCTTCCTGGATCTGTCCGAAAGTCGGCTGTCCCCAGATAAGCGCCCCGATGCAGCAGACGACACCGCACACTGTGAACTGGATGCAGGATACCACCGCTCCATCGATTCTCGCTGCATAATGATCAACCGTCATGATCTGTATCGCAAAAGCAATAGCACATAAAAATACCATGATATCCCCTGCCCCCAGGCGCAATGATTCTGTCATGCAGAGCAGATACATTCCCACTGCTGCCATGCCGGCTGCCGCCCAGACCACCGGTGCTACCTTTTTCTTCAAAAAAATGCCAAACATGGGCACAAAAATAATATATAGGGTCGTGATAAATCCCGCCTTGCCGACACTGGTATACTTGATACCGAACTGCTGCAGGGTGCTGGCAATGGTCAGGAATATACCACACAGAAGCCCTGCCTTGACATTCAGTTTCCAGTCTAATTTTACTGCCTTGTCTCCCGCGATCTTCCGACTGATCAGAATATACACCAGAATACCGGCAGCGCCGATCAGAGAACGGACGCCGTTAAAAGTAAACGGATGCATGTAATCCATACCCTTGCTCTGGGAGACAAATGCCATGCCCCAGATAGTGGCTGTCAACAGAAGAATCAGGCTGTTTCTCGTTGTTTTTGCTCTTGTATTTTCCATAGTTGTATTTATTTTCCGTTCCTTATATTTTACTCTTATCAGGACTGTTTTTTATATTTCTCAGCGATCTCCGCCACTATATCCCGCAGCATTTTTCCGTTACAGTCTATGATGAGGTCCGCATATTTCTCATACAAAGGGGTTCTCTCATCATACAGATCCCGCAAGGTCTGACCGGGCTGCAGGGTCACGCCCCTGGCATTCAGATCCCCCAGCCGTTTCTCCACTTCCTCATAGGGAAGCTTCAGGTATACCACCATACTGATCTCCCGCAGATGCTGCATGCCTTCCGGCTCGTAGCAGGCACTTCCGCCGGTAGCAATGATGCTGTTCTCCAGATCTAAGGACGCATTCACGTCGCTCTCAATCTGCCAGAAGCCTTCCACACCATATTCCGTGATCAGTTCGTGTAATAATTTGCCGTGTCTGTCCTGGATCACCAGGTCGGAATCCACAAAACGTCTGCCCAGCCGCTTCGCCAGGACGACACCTACCGTACTTTTTCCCGAACCCGGCATGCCGATCAGAGTAATATTATTTTTCATAAATTTCTGTCCACCTTACCTATACACAAGAAAATCGCCGCCTGTAAGCGACGATCTTCCGTCTCGTTCTTCATTATAATTATACTTCTGCGATGACTTCCACTTCACATAATACATTCTTGGGAAGGGTCTTGACTGCAACACAACTTCTGGCAGGATTCTCAGTAAAGTACTTTGCATAGACCTGATTGAACGCTGCGAAATCGCCCATGTCTGCCAGGAAGCAGGAGGTCTTGGCTACTCTGGTGTAATCGGTGCCTGCTGCCTTTAACAGCTCGCCGATATTCTTCATTACCTGCTCTGCCTGTTCCTCGATGGTAGTTCCGTGAATCTCGCCGGTAGCGGGATCAATGGGAATCTGTCCGGATGCGAAAAAGATATTGCCCAGTACGATACCCTGGGAGTAAGGTCCGATCGCTGCGGGTGCTTTGTCTGTTGAAATCTTCTGTAACATAATATTCTCCTCTTTCTTCCTATAAATAATTCTTCCTTAAATCTGTCATCTGCGCCTTGAGCTGCCTGCTACCCGGCATGTTCCGAAATTTCTGCGACATCCCCGGCGTTTACTTTGTCATATCTACCTCCGGCTCATCAAATTCCGCCGTCACGTAGAATCCTCTGGAATTCTCCACAATATCCGCCACGACACCCTCCCGGTTCTTCAGGCGGTAGCGGAACGGAATATTCGGAGACATTGCCAGGGAAGGGTCTATCGTATAGTAATAGTTGCTGGGCAGAAGTCCCTCCGTAACCGTGATCTTCTGTCCGACCTCCAACAGTCCCGGTCGTTCCATCTTAAATTCTATCCTGCGCATTCTGACTCACCAGCCATTCCCGGCATAATATTTTTCGCCGTTTGAGGTTTATTTTACCAGTAACTTACAGCACTTGCAAGAGTGATTTCATTTCTGACCTGCTGCTTTTCCCTATTTCACCACCGGACTCTCCAATACTACCGCATGTGCGATTCCCGGCACGCTTTTGCCTTCATTAAAACTTGTCTTGCTGAGCAGGGCTCCGGTGGGGAGGAAGAGGACTTTTTTCCATTCGCCGGATTCCAGCTTCGGGAGAATATATGCTGCCAGAGTCACGGCGCTGCAGCCGCAGCCGCTGCCACCGGCATGGGTGTCCTGGGCATCTGCATCAAAGATCTCAATGCCGCAGTCCATGTGTCTGCCGGCAATATCAATCCCCTTCTCCCTCAGCAGATCGATCAGCACTGTCTGTCCCACGCTTCCCAGATCCCCGGTGATGATCCGGTCATATTCCCTAGGCTGCACATGGAAATCCTCCAGGTGGCGTTCGATGGTATCTGCGGCAGCAGGTGCCATGCAGGCCCCCATGTTCATGGAATCCTTGAGTCCATAGTCCACGATCCGCCCGGGAGTCATGCCGGTGATGTGGGCTCTGCATTTCTGATTCAGCCCTAGGGCAAAGGCTCCGCTTCCTGTCACCGTCCAGCTGGCAGACAGAGGTCTCTGGTTCCCATAATCTAACGGAAAGCGGAACTCCTTCTCCGCGCTGGCGAAATGACTGGATGTCACGCAGACCACATGCTCCGCATAGCCTCCCGCTGCCATCACAGCTCCCAGTGTCAGCGCTTCCCCGCAGGTAGAGCAGGCACCATAGACTCCGAACAGGGGAATATTGTAAGCGGAGATACCGAAGGAAGTGGCAATGCACTGTCCCAACAGATCACCGGCGAAGAGATACGAAACATCCTCTGCTTTCCACCCAGCCTTTTCCATGACCATGTAGACTGCGTCCTTCTGGAGATTGCTTTCCGCCTCTTCCCATGTCTTACAGCCGAAGAGATCATCCTCTCCCACCATGTCAAACAGGGCTCCTAACGGTCCCTCGCCTTCTTTTTTCCCTACAATAGCGGCACCGGCGATCACACACACCGGCTGCGCCAGACGGATACTGCTTCTTCCCACTCTCTGATTCATAATTTCTCCTTCCATGCGACAACACTGCATTCTTTTTTGTCAGTGTTCCCGCATTAGCGAAGAATTATAAATTATAAAAAATTGTAACTATTCAGAACCCCATTCGCAAAACCGCTACTTCGTAGCTTTCCTTTTGCTCATGTGGTTACTTCGCCATATAAAACTGCTTATCTGCCTGAATGCAAGCATTCGCAGAACGCAGTTTTTCATGGCTCTGAATAGTTACAAAAAATCTCCTCCAGCGCTCCGATCACTTTTTGCAGCACCTCATCCTCCATATCCGAATAGTGGATGACCAGGATCCCCCGGTATTTCTGTGCATTCGCAAAACAATATTCCGACAGGCAGTTGACCAGGATCCCTTGTTGTCTCGCCGCCCACTTGATCTCCACATCGCTTAAATCCGTCCGCGAGACCGATGAAAACGGCCTGATTCAAAGACTTACCGTAAGACCGAAATAAGAAAACGTCATTCCGGAGCAGTTCCGGAGACCACGTAACTGGTCACAGCATACAGAATCTCTCCATTATACTCTACCCTGGACCAGCCGGAGGCTTCACTGTATCCCGTACGATGCAGGTTGGTACCATTCCGCACCTGGGTACGCACGGTACTCTCCCCCTCGCTGGTGCTGGGTTCTGTCCGCAGGTTGATCAGATCCTTGGGGGTAATGTAGTCATCACAATCCACAAATACGATCACTCTGCCGTCCTGGGTGCTGACGCGGTTGGAATTCACCGGCGCTGTCGATTTCGTGTAAGTCAGGTCGGTCGTCAGGTATGCGGACACCGCATAGACGGTCTGCCCGTTATAATCCAGTCTGGACCAGCCGGTGGAATCGTTTCTGCCGGTACGGACCAGCATCTCTCCGTTTTTCAGCTGTCCCACCACATTTCCTTCGTCTCCGGTATAGGGAGTACTGCGAAGGTTAATTACATCTTTGGCGGTGACGGTCTCGTTCACATCTCCGAATGTCATGGCGTTTCCTTCCGCAAGAGCATTTCCGGCACTATTGGCATTGGGGATCTCCGTAGCCGCCGGTGCCTCTGTCGGCTGTATTGTTGCTTCCGGTGTTGCTGCCGGGGGCGCCTGCGAAGTCTCTGTCGGCGTTGCCGTAGGCTCCGGTGTGGAAATCGGTTCTGTGGACACCTCAGGTGCCATTACCGTCTCCGGGATACCTGCAGCCTCTGTCGTCTGTGCTTCCGTTGCTGTTACCAATGCGTCGCTGTCTCCCGCTTCCCCGCTATGGCTGCTTAATTTCCATAGTGGAATGCAGATCAGGATCGCCAGGATCATCATTCCCGCAAACACCGGGATCATCCATGGTCTAAAATGGAATACCACCTCTTCATCCTCGTCAAAATCATCCTCTTCCCGGTACTCTTCATAGTCCTGATCCTCCGCAGGCTCATTTGAGAGTTCTTCATAATCAAAGCTATTTCCTTCCGGCTCTCTTTCCGAACTTCTGTTATCTTTCTTATCCATGGCGCATCCTCCTTCCGCCGTCATTAAGCTGATTATATACTCTCATCTTTTGCAAAACAAGTCTCTTTTCCTGTCTTTGCAGGTATGTTATACTGATCATAGTATTACAAAATCTGCTCAGGAGTCATTCCCCTTATGAAAAATAATTTTGCGAAATGGAAACCATATATTTTCCTTGCGATCCTGCTACTCGGTCTGATCCCTCTGATCTGGCTGGGACGCTACAATTATCCCACCGGCGACGATTATTATTACGGTGCGGAGACTCATCTGGTCTGGCAGCAGACAGGGAGCATCATACAAACGCTTGACGCTGCCTGCGCAGGTGTCGCAGACAGCTATCAGATCTGGCAGGGAACCTATTCAGCGCTTTTCCTGATGTATCTTGCACCCAATGTATTTTCCAATACCGCCTATCATCTGGTGACTTTCGTGATCCTGCTTTTATTGTGCGGAGGTATTTTTTATCTGCTGTGTCCTCTGTTCCGCCGTTTTCTGCCGGGAACTTGCGGAGAATGGATCACCGTTTCTTCCATTCTCAGCTTTCTGTGTATTCAGACAGTGGAATTTCAAAGTGACAGCTTCTACTGGTACAATGGCTCCATGTATTACACCGGTTTCTTTGCCGCGACACTGTTTTTCCTCGGCACACTGTTTCGCTACCTGGACAATGGAAAGCGGATCCTGTTGCTTCCACTACTCCTGTTCGCTGTCTTTTTGGGCGGTGGCAACTATGTTTCTCTTCTTCCCTGTATGCTTCTGTCAGTAACCATAACACTTCTGTTACTGTTACAGAAAAATAAAAAAGCATATATCTGCGGGATTACTTCTGTCGTTCTCCTGTTGTCCTTCGCCGTAAGCGCCATGGCTCCCGGCAATCACGTACGTCAAAGCGGCATGTGGAAGATTCCTGCCTGGAAAGCGATTGCAAAATGTCTGTTACAGGGCATCCGTTATACCTTTGCCTGGACGGGATTGTGGTGGGTGCTTGCCGCGCTGCTTCTGCTGCCGGTCTTCCTGCGGATCCTGCAGAAGAAAAACGGAGCATTTTTCTCCCACCCTATTCTGTTTACCGGTTATGCTTACGGACTGTTCTGCTCCATGTCCTGTCCCCTGTTCTATACCATGAACTCCACGGGACCGGGCCGGGCGGTTGCCATCGTCTATTATATGTTCCTACTGATCAGTTTTACCGTATTCTTCTATTGGATCGGCTTTGTAGTTCTGAAAATGCAGGCACGACCGAAACCCCCGGAGAGAATAGAAGTCTCAGGAAAGCTTAACACCGCTCGTTATCTTGCTATGGCAGTTCTGTTATTCAGCATCCCCTGTACCGGATTGTGGCAGGAAACTTCCGCCATGAAAGCCATCCGGGTACTGACAGATGGGGAAGCCACTGCCTACGCTGCGGAATACGAAGACCGTCTGCTTCTCCTGAATGATCCGGAGGTTACGGATGTGGTACTGACACCGTTTACGCATCAGCCGGCGTTGATCTATACCGGTGATCTCCCCGGTGACCCGGAAGATCCCACCAGCAGGAAGGTCGCTCAGTATTTCCAAAAGACATCGCTGTATGTCAATTACGGCAACAACTGATAATAAATGGCCTGCGTATTCAGTGTATACAAAAAAGGACGTCTCCGATCTGCGGAAATGTCCTTTTTCTTAATAATTCGTCTTTATTGTCCTTCGTATTTCTCGCTCTGCATCCGGATCAGCTCTGCATCCTCAAAGTAGTTGATACGCATTGCACTCTTCACCTCAGCCAGAGTCTGCGCTGCCACTTCACGTGCCTCATCACTGCCTTTTTTCAGGATATCATAAACTGCGGGAATATCCTTCTCCAGTTCTTTTCTGCGGTTACGGATCGGTTCCAAAGTCTCCTGCATAACATTATTCAGGAACTTCTTCACCTTCACATCTCCCAGACCGCCTCTGGTATAGTGTGCTTTCAGTTCGTCCAGATCTGCATAATCCGGCAGATATCTCTCAAAATGTTCCTGCCGGCAGAAAGCATCCAGATAAGTGAATACGGTGTTGCCTTCCAGGTGTCCGGGGTCGCTGACTAACAGATGCTCCGGATCGGTGTACATACTCATGATCTTGGTGCGCACATCATCTGCACTGTCTGACAGGTAGATGCAGTTACCCAGGGATTTGCTCATTTTTGCCTTACCATCGATGCCGGGCAGTCTCTGGCATGCTTCGTTCTCAGGTAAAAGTGCCTTAGGCTCTACCAGTACCGGTGCATATACGGTATTGAACTTGTGCACGATCTCTCTGGTCTGCTCGATCATCGGCAGCTGGTCACCACCTACCGGAACAGTCGTTGCCTTAAATGCAGTAATATCAGAAGCCTGGCTGATCGGATAGGTAAAGAAGCCTACCGGAATGCTCGCTTCGAAGTTACGCATCTGTATCTCGCTCTTAACAGTCGGGTTTCTCTGTAATCTGGCTACGGTCACCAGATCCATATAATAGAAAGTCAGCTCACACAATTCGGAGATCTGAGACTGAATGAAAATCGTAGCCTTAGCAGGATCCAGTCCACAAGACATGTAATCCAGTGCCACTTCAATTATATTCTGGCGCACCTTCTCGGGATTCTCGATATTATCCGTCAGAGCCTGTGCATCTGCGATCATGATAAAGGTCTTCTTATATTCGCCGGAATTCTGCAGCTCCACACGTCTCCTGAGCGATCCAACATAATGTCCTACATGTAGTCTGCCGGTGGGTCTGTCGCCCGTTAAAATAATCTTGTCCATTTCATCCTCTCAATCCGCCGCCAAAGCAGCTATACATCATTAAATTTATCATACCATTTTTTCCACAGTAGTACAACGGGTCCGAAAAACTTTTTCCTACCTTTCACTCTACCCGCACTCGCCGCTGCGCAGGGATTTCACCAATAACGGTATCTCGAACAACAGCATCACGATCCAGCCGATCATGTTGGCCCACGCCAGACTGGCGAAGTCCATATGCAGCAGACGCAGCATCACGAATACCGCCACAACTCTGCCCAACATATTCATAAAGGTGCTGTACAGTGTCACCTTCAGATCGCCGATGCCGCGGAAGAATCCCTGGATTCCGTTGGTCATTCCCGGCAGGATATACATCCAGGAGATCAGGTGCAGATAACTGATTCCGAGAGATACCACCTGCGCATCCCCATCCTCGGCGAACAGAGTCATGATCTGCGGAGCCAGGCCCCAGATCACCGCAAACAAACCGATGGAATAGACCAGCTCGATCAACAATCCTGTCTGAAAACCTTTCTTCATGCGCTCTTTGTGTCCGGCGCCCTTGTTCTGCGCCAGGAAAGTCGTCATGGCATGTCCGATGTTCTGTTGCGGCGTATAAGCGAAATCATCCACGCGGTTCACTGCGGTAAATGCTGCCATAACCGCCACACCCTGAGTATTGACTACTGACTGAATGATGAGCTTGCCCAGCTGTAAGCATACTTGTTGCATGGCACTGGTGCTGCCGTAGCTGACAGTCTTACCAAGCAGGCTCTTATCAAAGACCCACCACTTTTTCCCAAGGCATAACAGTGGAATCTTTTTCTTGATATAAATGCCGCACAGCAGGCAGCACAGGCCCTCGCTGCACACTGTGGCAATGGCACTTCCCGCCACGCCCCATCGTAATACCACCACGAAGAACAGATCTCCGAAAATGTTTAAAAAAGCACTGGTTACCAGAAAATACAACGGTGTCTTACTGTCTCCCAACGCCCGCATGGTGTTAGCCAGGAAATTATAGATAAATGTAAATATCAGTCCCAGGAAAATGATCCGAAGATATACCGCGGCTTCCGGAATCGCAGTCTCCGGCACCCGGATCAGCCGAAGCACCGGTGTCGCAAGCAGCAGCATGAGCAATGAAAATACCACAGAGAATCCGCAACCTGCCAGCATGGTGGTGCTGATCTGCTTCGACAGAGTATCATAATCCTTGGCACCATACTGGGAGCTCATTAAGACGCTGGCTCCCATGCACATTCCACTGATCAGTAGGATCGCTATATTCATAATCGGTGTGGAAGTTCCCACTGCTGCCAGTGCCTGCTCTCCCACGTATTTTCCTACGATCACGGAGTCCGCAGCGTTGTAGGTCAGCTGAAACAGATTGCCCAGTACCAGGGGAATCGTAAACGATACTAAAGGCAACAGTATCTTTCCCTGGGTCATGTCATGTTTCTCTATCGTACTCATTGCTTATTGTTGTCCTTTCCTTTTCATTTTCTCTAAGGAGGGGCTCTTCTGTTTTTCTATAAGTGTCTCTTCCTGATCTTGTTCTGCTTCTTCCATGCTGTCCTCTGCACCGGACGCCTCATTGCCGCTTACAGTGGGCTGGCTTCTCTGCTTCTCATCCATGCTGTCATTGTTTTGTGCCGCCTGCTGCGCATTCTCTGTAACGGTGCCATCCGTGTCTGCCGTCACCTCCGCCACAGTACCTTCCGTCATATCTGCCGCAGCCGCTGCCATCTCCGCCTCTTCTGCGGTATCCCCTGCCTTCGCCGCTTCAAAATCTTCCGCCGGTGCCGCACCATCTGCGCCTGCGCTGTATGCTGACTGCGGTGCCGCTGTATCCGCACCGGTGCTGTCTGCCATTTTGGTACTGCTCATTGTCACGTACAGCACTCCCACCACCACGAAGCAAAGACAGGCTGCCGCAATGCGGGACACATAGTATAGCGGAAATCTGCGTATTTTCCCATTTGCTTTCCGCTTTTCCACGCCTTCGTTCTGTTCACTCCGATGCAATAATTCCTCCTCCACACCGGACAGGGCACGGAACAATTTTTCTTCTTTTTCTCTGTTTTGCTCGCTCATCTTCTCTTCCTCTTACAAGACAATCCCCTGCTGCTCCAGATATTTCTGTAGCTTTTTTCTCGTGCGGAACAGGGATGTCTTCACCGTATTCAGATTCATGCCATAACGCTCTGCGATCTGGACATACTCCTCCACGAACCAGTACCTTCGTAAAAAAACATTACATTCCTGTTCGGAGAGCGTATGCAGGAAAGCATTGATGCTCCGCTCTAACTCCGCTGCTTCCACAATGCTTTCCGTATCGTTGGCTGCGGGAATACACTCCGCCAGTTCATCCAGCGTGGTATCCATGAGTCCGCTTCCCCGTTTTTTTGCATTCTTTGTCTTCCATCTATCAAACGATAAATTGCGGGTGATTGTTCCCAAAAACAGTTCCAGCCGGTTCGGTTTTTTCGGAGGTATGGCATTCCATGCCCGCATCCAGGTATCATTCAGACACTCTTCCGTATCCTCCCTGTCATGCAGGATATGGTAGGCAATGCTGTAACAATATTTTCCGTAACTTTTCTGCGTCTCTGCGATTGCCTGCTCATTCCTCGCCCAGTACAGTTCCAGTATCGCTGTATCTTCCACAGGCTCTCTCCTTTCCAGAAAGGGCACTGCCACAATTATGTAACAGTGCCCCCTTGCTCTTCCTCTATTTATCCCGCCTATCCAAATTAAAGCTGGAATTTCTTCGCATTTACATTCAGTGAATCCGCAATTTCATTCAGCTGTATGGTAGCCTGTCGGCAATCCTCCACGATCTCCGCCAGCTGATCCATGGTAGCTGCGGTCTCTTCGGTGCTTGCCGCATTGTTTTGGGAGATCTCGGTAAGTCCATCGATCTTCTCCACCACATCCGTCTTATAACTCTCAATATGATCCAGCTCGCCGGAGATCACATTGATCTCACCGACTACTTTCTGAACCTCCTGGTTCAGGGTGCTGAAGACATTCAGCGTGGTACCCAGCTTCTCGTTCTGCTGATGGATCTCACCTACCACACCGTTCATGATCTGAACGCTCTGGTTGGAATTGCTGATCAGGTTCTCCACGATGCCGCGGATCTTGTCTGCGGATTCCTTGGACTGGTCTGCCAGACCACGGATCTCTTCCGCTACGACTGCGAAGCCTCTGCCCATCTCACCGGCTCTAGCCGCCTCAATGCTGGCATTTAATGACAGCAGGTTGGTCTGGTTCGCAATACCTGCGATGATATCGGTAGCTGCCTGAATCGCCTGTGCGGACTCGTTGGTGATATTGGTCTGCTCCTGCACCTGATCCACCGACTGCTGTGTATGAGAGCTGATCTCCAACAGTTCCTTCAGGGTGCTGTCCACGGTGGCATTGCTTTCCTTCATGTTGGCAGCACTGCTACTCAAAGCATTAACACTGTCTGCCGTACGGCCCAGTGCATTGCTCATCTCGTTCATGCTTTCGCTGACTTTCTGGGTATCCGCCGCCTGTGTGGTAGCTCCCTGGGCAATCTCATTCACTGCTGTATTTACAGAAGAAATGGACTGTCCAATGCTGTCAAAATTGCTGGTGAACGTTCCCGTGAACTCATTCATATCCAGCATAGAGTTGTGAATATCCTGAATAATACCAGAGAATCCGGTCACTACAGAGTATACGGCCCGTGCACTCTTACCCACTTCATCACTGCGGTTTAACAGCTTATCGGGAACCTTGAAGTTCAATTTACCCTCCGCGATCTGATCCAGGTTACCTACTACACCCAGTAGTGCTTTGGAGATCATACCTACTACAATAAAAGTGGAGACACAGAATACTGCCACAAGGATCAGAATCGCTATTGCTCTTCCGGTTACGATTCCTTTATAAAGTGCATTCACTTCCCTTACCGGCATACAGGCAGCCAGAATACCCACAACCGTGCCGTCCGTATTTTTTAAAGGTGCCAGATATGCATAACATCCGGTATCACCCAGCTTCAGGGAATTGGAAAAATAACTTTCTCCACCCAGTACCTTAGAAGCCACCTTCTCACTCAGAGTGATGGTATCTCCGGTCAGATTGGTCACTGCCAGATCGCTGCCCCAGAACAGTGCCACATCCACACCGGCATTCTGTTTGAAAGCATCGAGTACCTGCTTATTGTCCGTAAGATTCATTTCCCCCTTATAAAGTGCTCCGTTCTCGTATGTAAAGTCTCCGGGAGCAGAAGTGTTCAGGCTCATTTCCAGTGCATATTCCGTCGCTGACAGCTCATGCTTCATCATCACGTCGGAAATCCTGTCCCCTGCAGAATTCAATGCCAGGATGGCAATGAGTGCGATAGCCACAAGCGGTACCAGTACGATCGCCAGGATCTTGACTACCATGTTAGCTCCCTTTTTCCCCTTCAGGCGCTTGGCTTCATCAATACCTGTCCCATTTTCCCCTTTGATCTGTTCTTTGCTTACCTCTTCTGTCATAAATAAAGCAACCTCCTTTGTAGTCTTAACAGTCCATGCATAATAGAATTATACCGCACTGTTAATAAAAAAGCTATGCTTTTTCAGCAATCAGATCCTTGATCACTTCACCTGCGAGGATCAGTCCCGCTACGGACGGCACAAATGAAATACTGCCGGGGATAGCTCTTCTGTCCGTGCATTTATGAGTGGTACCCGGAGGACAGACACAGCCTGTGTTGCAGCTGTTTTCCATATTTTCCAGCGGCTTCACCGGATTTTCCGTAGAATACACCACCTTCAGCTTCTTCACACCACGCTTTTTCAGTTCTCTGCGCATGACTTTCGCTAAGGGACACATAGTGGTCTTGTAGATATCCGCCACATGAAACTGCGTGGGGTCTAATTTATTGCCGGCTCCCATACAGCTGATAACGGGAACGCCCGCCTCCTTCGCCCGCATGATGATCTCCAACTTGGCAGTCACGGTATCCACCGCATCCACCACGTAATCGTACCGGGTAAAATCAAACTGGTCGGCAGTCTCCGGCAGATAAAAGCATTTGTGCACCGTAACAAGCGCCTCAGGATTGATGGAATGCACCCGCTCCTCCATGACATCCACCTTGTATTTGCCGATGGTCTTCCGCGTGGCAATGATCTGACGATTAATATTCGTCAGACAGACCTTATCGTCATCGATCAGGTCAAAGGCTCCCACGCCACTGCGCGCCAGAGCCTCCACCACATAACCGCCGACACCGCCGATGCCAAAGACAGCAACTCTTGCATTGTACAGGCGCTGCATGGCTTCCTTGCCGATCAATAATTCTGTTCTGGAAAATTCATTTAACATTTCAGTTCTCCTACTAATCTACTGGGAATACTCTCGTAAGAGTATATCACAACTTTACAGATTGTCATAGAGTCCCTGAATAAAATTTTTCACCTGCACATTATTTTCCGGTGTGGTGTCTTCCAAAGTCGCATGGATAAAAGGTTTGCGCTCCTTCATGAACTTCAGCACGGATGTGTAATCCATCTGTCCCAGACCGCAGCCTACGGATCTAAGCTTCCCATCCTCGGGGATAAAATCCTTGAGATGTACCATTGCTACATCCTCACCTAACAGATCAATGGCTTCATCCACAATTGCTACCTGATCCTTATAATTACAGTGATCCAGCAGATTTACCGGATCCAGAATGATCTGAAGGTTGGGCGAATTGATCTCATCCAGCACTCTTCTCGCTCTGGCGGGATTGTAGACAATATGCTTCCATACCGGCTCGATGGCCATGACCACACCCATCTGCTCGGCATATTTTACGACGGGACGTAAGTTGGTGATAAAGGTCTGCAAAGCCTCTTCACCATGGCATTCGGGTACTGCGGTATAAGTCTCGTTGGGAGCACCGGTCTCGGTTCCCACCACACCGCAGCCAAGCCACGAAGCAAAACGGATATGTGCCATATAGCGGTGGGTGATCTTCGCAAGCTGCCCCGGATTTGGATTTGCCAGATTCAGATAGCATCCAAGCACCGCAACATCCACCTGATTTTTCGCAAATACATTTTTCATATACATGGCAAGTCCCGGGGTCAGTGCCTCATCGGTAGTGGGAAACTCGGTGATCACCTTACCGGGTGCCAGATGTCCGCAGGCAAAGCCAAGCTCATGGACATTGGCAATACGTTCCTCAAAAGGAAGCTTTTTCGTATCATGTAAACGGATTCCTAACTGCATAATTTCCTCCATTCCAGGTTCAGGTCTGATCTTCCTGATCCTGCTTATCATCAACGCCGGATCAGCTCATCTACGCCTTCCAGCTCGTAAGCCTCTCCAACCTGTCCTTCGATTCTCACGTTATCCAGGGTCAATTTTGCAACATTTCTTGCAAAAAGTCCTCTCTTACTGCTTTTTTCTACACCATCCGACATGGCAGGTACATCACATTTTGCATCCTCGGCATAGCTGATGGAGATGTCCTTCATGTAGATCTCCTCGATCTTCTGCTCCGGAAGTCCGTCAAAATAAGCTGCTGCCACATGGCAGTTGGTGCAATCCATATTTTCAAATACCATCTTTTTCACCTGCGGTGTTCTGTCATCCACAGGGTAGACATCTCTGGACTGGACATAAGTGGTCTTGCCGTCGGGATCGCAGAAGTAGAAGCAGTTGACCACAAGCGGTGTCATCACATGATCCAGGGTCAGATTCCGGAAAATAATGTTGCTTAGAATTGCATCTTTTCCTCTGCCGCGGCGGGTCTTGATACGCAGGCCTCTGTCTGTATGACGGAAAATGCAGTCCTCCACCGTCAGATTCACCACGCCTCCTGCCATCTCGCTGCCCAGAGTTACAGCACCATGACCGTTCTCCATCAGGCACTGGCGGATGTGGATGTTCTCGGAAGGAGTCTTGTGCTTTTTGCCCATGTAGATTTTGCCGCTCTTGACTGCGATACAGTCATCTCCCAGGGAGAAACGCACGCCCAGGATCTCCACATTTTTGCAGGACTCAGGATCCAGTCCGTCGGTGTTGGGAGAATCGCTGGGATTCTGCACGGTCACACCGATGAATTTCAGATCGTTGCTGAAATAGGGATGCAATGTCCAGGAAGGCGAATTGCAGAAGGTCACTCCCTGTAAAGTCACATTTTTACATCCGCTGATGAAAAACAGTCTGGGGCGGAACGCAATGTTCATGACCTTGGGATCCTTCCACCAGTTTTCCTTAGAAGCGTTGCCGTTGATCTTACCCTGTCCGTAGATCACCACGTCTTCTGCACCGATACCGCAGATGATGCCGGAGAACATAGGTAAGGGATTCCCCTCCCATGTGCCGAGATTGTACTCGTCGGTCTCATCATAGCTTTGTAGCATGCCGGGGAATGTGGGGAATTTCTCTCTGTCGGTAAATGCCTTAAGCTCCGCACCCTCTGCCAGTTCGATACGGATGTGGCTTTTTAAGAACAGGCTGGTAATACGGTAGGTTCCTGCGGGAAAATACACTCTGCTGTTCACCGGGCATGCCATGATGGCAGCCTGGATAAAATGGGTATCGTCGTGCTCACCGTCACCTTTGGCACCGAATCTGGTCACATCCAGGGTCACATACTCATAATCTGTCTTGAAAGATACTTCACCCTGCTTTTCACCATTCACGTAAGCTTCCACCACATATTTCTGATCCGGCTTTAAATCAAACAAGGAAGTGATGGTCTTCTCTGTAGTGAGGGTGGGCTCACCGTTTAATCGTAATTCTATGGGCTGTTTTGTAAAATATCTGCCGCCGTCTGCGATCTCAATGGTCGCACTGCGGGCAGTATGCATAATATGTCTGATTTCCATGCGCTGTTTCCTCTCGTTTCTACCTCATGCACTCCTGATATTTTTCCGCTAAAAGTAAATATTCCCCGCATGCCTTCTGTACGGCACCGCAGAATACTTTTTCCGAGGTTTCATCCATAGCGAAGGTTTTCGTTTTTGCATCATAATACTGCTCCAGCATACGCTTCACGGCACCACGGAAATTATCTAAAAGCTCTCTGTAATTCTCATAGATCTCCGGGCTGATCTGCTCTACGGTATGAAGCAGTGCTGCAGTGTAATCAGCGCCGTTTCCCGCGGTGAATTCGCTCTCCGCATGCTTTTTCAGCACACGCATCTGCGCCATGATATCCGGATATCCTTCCTTTTTATTCTCGATGGTCTCATATGCCGCATATGTTGGATATACCAGATCCGCAGCCTGATAGATGTTCCTTCGTCCTGCATCTGCCTGCACCTTTTTTAAGTCAAAGATGCCTTCCTCCGTACGGGGAAGTGCCTTGATTTCCTGAATTGTCATAGTTCCTCCTATATAACAAAGGCGTTCTCCTGCACGTTTATTGTAACAAAAGAACGCCGTTTTGTGTATGATCTTTTACAGAGTTACACCCTGCTTGAAAATAGCCATATCATGGAAGCCTGCTGCCTCGCTGCATACCTGCCTGCCGGAAGCGGTCTCCACTACCAGATCAAACAAAGCCTTAGTCTCCTCTTCCATGGTCTTATCCTCTACCAGTACGCCGGCATTGAAATCGATCCAGTTGGACTTTTTGCCTGCCAGGCGGGAGTTGGTCGCGATCTTCATGGTAGGAACCGGAGATGCGAAAGGAGTTCCGCGTCCTGTGGTAAACAGTACGATATGTGCTCCTGCGGCTGCCAGTGCGGTAGCTGCTACCAGATCATTGCCCGGTGCGGACAGAAGGTTCAGTCCCGGAGTCTTCACGGTATCGCCATACTGCAGTACGCCCTTGACCAGAGCACTACCGGACTTCTGCGTACAGCCTAAAGACTTATCCTCCAGAGTGGAGATGCCACCCTTTTTGTTACCCGGGGAAGGATTCTCGTAGATGGTCTGATTGTGGCTCTTGAAGTAGTTCTTGAAGTCGTTGATCAGGTCTACGGTCTGGTGGAACAGTTCCTCGTTGGCACAACGGTTCATCAGAATGGTCTCTGCTCCGAACATCTCGGGAACCTCGGTCAGGATGGTGGTGCCACCCTTGGAGATCAGCAGATCGGAGAAACGTCCTACTAAGGGGTTCGCGGTAATGCCGGACAGTCCGTCGCTGCCGCCGCACTTCATGCCGATGACCAGCTTGCTGACGCTGATGGGCTCTCTCTCGAATTTGGATGCGTAATCGATCAGACCCTTGATGATCTCTACGGAGTCTGCGATCTCATCCTCGTGCTCCTGGCACACCAGGAATTTTACACGGTTCTCATCATAATCACCGATATAAGGCTTCAACACATCAATGTTGCTGTTCTCACAGCCCAGTCCCAATACCAGAACACCGCCTGCATTGGGATGATTGATCAGGTCTGCCAGAATCTTACGGGTATGCTCCTGATCATCGCCCATCTGAGAACAACCGTAAGGATGAGGGAATGCGATAACCTCTTCCACACTACCTTTAACGAATGCATTGGCCTGCTTTGCGATGGCTGTTGCCACGTTGTTGACACAGCCAACGGTGGGGATGACCCAGATCTCGTTACGAACGCCTACTTTACCGTCGGGACGGTTGAAGCCCATGAAGGTCACATCTTCCGTCTTCTTCTCCTCTACGGGAGTGGGATTGTAGGTGTACTCCAACAGATCGCCCAAAGCGGTCTTAACATTATGAGTATGGATCCAGCTGCCCTCTGCGATGTTCTCCTTGGCATTACCGATACGGTAACCATATTTGATGACCTCACCGCCCTCGGGAATGTCACAGATTGCCATCTTATGTCCTGCGGGGATCTCCTCTCTGGCGGTAACGGTCTTAGAACCGTCACCGACAGAGACTGTGATCTTCTCACCGGCAGGAATCGTATTTAATGCTACGACTACATTATCATTGTCATTAATCTTTAAGAAATCTTGCATAATGCTGCCCTCATGCCATTTGCCTTAATATCATCCAGGTATGCTGTGACTGCATCGGTAAGTCCGGGAACCTTGTTCAGATCCTGACCGAAGAAGTCTTCATTCCCCAGGAAGGAAGTTACAAACGTCTGCGTGTCCTTCTCACAGTTCGCTGCGAAGAACTCCAGAACTGCCTTGTCATCCATGATGTTGTATTCCTGACCGTCTCTGTGACCGATCAGAGCCTTATCGCGGATCTCGGTACCGGTATAGAAAGCCATCAGTGCTGCGATGGAGAAGGTCAGATGAGCGGGAAGCTTACCGGTCTTCTCAACATAGCCTAACAGGCTGGGCATACATCTTGCTCTCCACTTGGATACGGAATTTAAGGAGATTGCAAGCAGTGCATGGTCTACGTAAGGGTTATTGAAACGGTTTACAACCTCACCTGCGAACTGCTTCAGCTCCTCCTCCGGCAGAGACAGGGTAGGGATCACTTCGTCATAAATGGTCTTCAGCATGAAGTTACGGATATCGTCATCCTGCATGGACTGTCTTACGATGTCGTTGCCGCACAGATAGGAAGCCAGTACAAAGGAAGTATGTGCGCCGTTTAAGATACGAACCTTTCTCTGTTTGTAAGGTTTCTGGTTGTCAGTGAAGATAACAGGAAGTCCTGCATCGGGAAGAGGGAACTCCTTGCTGATATCCTTAGCAGACTCGATAACCCACAGAGCGAACGGCTCACCGGTTACCATGATGTGATCTTCATAGCCCAGCTTCTCCCACTCTTCCTGTTCCGTGGCACGGGGATAACCGGTAATGATACGGTCAACCAGAGTAGAGGTGAATACGCATGCCTCATCTACCCACTTTTTGAATTCATCGCCCAATCCCCACAGCTCGATCAGCTGCATTACACACTTCTTTAACATAATACCGTTGTCATCGATCAGCTCTACGGGAAGCATTACCAGGCCCTTGCTCATGTCACCCTTGAAAGTCTCAAATCTGTGATATAAGAACTTGGTCAGCTTGCCGGGGAAAGTCTTGGGAGGCTCTAATTCAAACTTATCGGTATCATCATATACGATACCTGCCTCAGTGGTGTTGGATACTACGAAACGTAAGGTATCGATCTCGGCAAGTCCCATGTACTTGTCATATTCATTATAAGTGTCTACTGCGTCTGCAACGCTGGTTACGATTCTATTGATGATCTTGGCTTCACCGTTCACATTACCGCGAAGAGATACAGTGTACTGGCAGTCCTGCTTGTGGAACATATCCAGATTGCCGAACTCGATGGGTTTGATCAGAACGATGTCTCCGTCGAACTTACCCTGCTCGTTAGCGATATCAATCATGTAATCTACGAATCCACGTAAGAAATTACCCTCACCGAACTGTACGACCTTGATAGGTCTCTCCTTTTTACCGGTCTTTGCCTTGTTTAAGATATCCATTTTATCCTCCATTCTACGCTTAGCGTATCCTATCTGCACCGTCTTGCGGCACTCTGTTACCTGCACTTACGCTCCCCGACACGCCTTGCAAACAAATCTAAATTGTAGGAAGTTTATGTAAGTACTTTCATAAATCATTTTACTTCAAAAAAATGGTTTCGTCAATCACCAAAAACAGAAAGTTTTATTTTCATGAAACCGCCGATTTTATCAGCAATATTTCACTTTGATATTTTTTTGGCATATGAGAAGTTGAAAAAGTATCTTGAAAAAAAAGAAGTCTTTCGTTATAATTCATATATAGCTTTTTGTGTAACTACTTACATTTTTCTTACAAACTTTTGTTACATAGAAGCAGGAGGAAGCCACAGATGACAATTTATGATATTTCTGAGAAGGCCGGTGTCTCTATTGCTACTGTTTCCCGCGTACTCAACGGAAGCAACAATGTAAGCGAGAAAACCAAGAAAAAAGTTCTAGACGTAATCAACCAGTATGAGTACACTCCCAATGCGTTTGCCCGGGGACTGGGGCTCAACACGATGAAGACCATCGGTATTATGTGTGCCGACAGTTCCGATCTGTATTTAGCCAAGGCGATCTATTATATCGAACAGAAGCTTCGTGCCAACGGCTATGACAGTATCCTGTGCTGTACCGGTTATGATCTGGCTACCAAAGCCAGCTCCATGAACCTTCTGATCACCAAAAAGGTGGACGGCATTATATTGGTAGGTTCCAACTTTATTTATGAAAAGGAAGAAGACAACAAATACATTACAGATGCCTCCGCGCAGGTTCCTGTAATGCTGTTAAATGCAGCGATGGATGCTCCAAATGTATACAGTGTTGTCTCGGATGATTTTACTTCCATGTATGACGCTACCATGGAGATGATCCGCTCCGGTGTGGAAGATATTCTGTATTTCTATAATTCTACTTCCTACAGTGGTAAGAAAAAGCTGGCAGGCTACCGTGCCGCCATGGAAGAAAAGGGACTTCTCACCAACGGAAGTTTCCTGCAGCTCTATCAGGGATCCCACGAGGATATTCCCGCCATGGCCGATCAGTTGAAAAAGCTCCATGCAAAAGGAATCTCTTTCCACGGTGTTATCGCCGCTGACGATTCCCTGGCTCTGGGTGCTCTGAAATACGGCCGGGAAATGGGACTTCGCATTCCGGAAGATCTGTCCATTATCGGTTATAATAATTCCATGCTGGTAAGCTGCTGTGATCCGGAACTGACCAGCATCGACAATAAATTAGAGACGCTCTGCCAGCATCTGATCACAACTCTGATGGGTGTCCTGGAAGGAAACGAGATGCCGAAAAAGACCGTGTTCTCCGGAGAACTGGTAAAACGCGGCACCACAAAATAATTTTTTCTTTACAGCAATGGGGTAGCTGAAAATACCCTTTAGTATATTTATGGAGGATTTTAAAATGAAAGCATTTATGGACAAGGACTTTCTGTTAGAGACTGAGACAGCCAGGAAGCTGTTCCACGACTATGCAGAAAAAACACCGATTCTGGATTACCATTGTCATATTAATCCCAGGGAGATCGCTGAGGATCGTCAGTTCGACAATATCACCCAGGTATGGCTGGGCGGTGACCACTACAAGTGGCGTTTCATGCGTTCCTGCGGTGTTGACGAGAAGTACATCACCGGTGATGCATCCGATTACGAGAAGTTCTGCAAATGGGCAGAATGCCTGGGCAAGGCTATCGGCAACCCCTTATTCCACTGGAGCCATCTGGAGCTGCAGAGATATTTCGGTTACAATGGCGTTCTGAACAAAAACAGCGCTGACGAAGTATGGAACCTGTGCAATGAAAAGCTCCATCAGCCTTCCATGAGCGTTCGTAACCTGATCAAGCAGAGTAACGTTACCCTGATCTGCACCACCGATGATCCTATCGATTCTCTGGAGTGGCACAAGAAGCTGGCTGCAGATGATACTTTCGATGTAAAGGTTCTGCCCGCATGGAGACCCGACAAGGCTATGAATATCGAGAAGCCCGATTATCTGGATTATCTGGAGAAGCTGGCTGCTGCTGCCGGCATGACCGAGATCAACTCTTTTGCAAGCTTAAAGGAAGCTCTGAAGAACCGTATGGCATTTTTCGCATCCATGGGATGTAACGTATCTGACCATGCTTTAGAGTATGTAATGTACTATCCCGCTTCCGATGATGAGTTGGAAGAGATCTTCTTAAAGAGACTGAACAAGATGGTTCTGACCAAGGAAGAGGAACTGAAATTCAAGACCGCCTTCATGCTGTTCGCAGGCCGCGAATATCATAAACTCGACTGGGCTATGCAGCTGCACTACGGTTGTAAGCGTGACAACAACACCCTGATGTTCGAGAAGCTGGGTCCCGATACCGGTTACGACTGCATCAACAACTACGCTCCTTCCGCTCAGATGGCCGACTTTCTGAACGCTCTGATCGTAAGTGACGAGCTTCCCAGAACTGTCATTTACAGCCTGAATCCTAACGACAATCAGGCTATCGGTACCATCCTCGGATGTTTCCAGGATTCCACCGCTGTTGCCAAGATCCAGCAGGGTTCCGCCTGGTGGTTCAATGATCACAAGACCGGCATGCAGGATCAGATGATCTCCCTGGCTAACCTGGGTAATCTGTCCGGATTCGTAGGAATGCTGACCGACTCCAGAAGCTTCCTGTCCTACACCAGACATGAGTATTTCCGCCGTATCCTGTGCAACCTGATCGGTAACTGGGTAGAGAACGGCGAGTTCCCTGCAGATTACGATACTTTGTCCGAGATCGTAACCGATATTTCTTACAATAACGCAAAGAGATACTTCAAGTTCCCTCTGGCATAAGAGATAAAACAATAACCCCCGGTGATGAGCCGGGGGCTTTCTTTATTTATTGAATCACGAGGTTGGAGTATCCCATCAGGCTCTCATCCACAGCATGTGCAGCTTCTCTGCCTTCGCGGATGGCCCATACGACGAGGGACTGTCCTCTGTGCATATCGCCGGTGACGAATACATTTTCCACACTGGTCTGGTATTTTCCGGGAGCTGTTTTTACATTGGTGCGTTCATTTAATTCCACGCCGAAAGCATCAGCAATGTATTTCTGGGTTCCTAAAAATCCTGCGGCGATCAGCACGATCTCTGCATCCAGGATCTGCTCGCTTCCCGCGATCTCCTGCATCTTCATGCGTCCGGTAGCCGGATCCTTTTCCCAGGACAGCTTCACGATCTTCACAGCTTTCAGATTGCCGTTCTTATCCTTGATAAATTCCTTGACTGTAGACTCATATATCCTCGGATCATGTCCATAGACCGCAATAGCTTCTTCCTGGCCGTAATCGGTCTTGCAGACCTTCGGCCATTCGGGCCAGGGATTATTCTCTGCTCTTTTGTCCGGTGCCTTTGGCATCATCTCGATCTGGGTCACAGATTTTGCTCCGTGACGGATGGAGGTTCCAACGCAGTCATTACCGGTATCACCGCCGCCGATGATAACCACATTTTTCCCCTTGGTCTCCACATATTTTTTATCTTCAAAATTCGAATCCAGAAGGCTCCTGGTATTGGCTTTCAGAAAATCCACCGCAAAATAGATTCCCTCGGCATCTCTGCCAGGAGCATTGATGTCTCTGGGATTAGAGGCACCGCATGCCAGTACGACGCGGTCAAAATCATGCAAAAGCTTGGAGGCTTTGATGTCCTTGCCGATGTCGGTTCCTGTGACAAAGGTGACACCCTCTTCCTTCATAATATTGATCTTGCGGTCAATAATCTGCTTTTCCAGTTTCATGTTGGGGATGCCGTACATCAACAGTCCTCCCACACGATCGGAACGCTCAAATACTGTTACCTGATGTCCTCTCTGGTTCAGCAGATCCGCTGCTGCCAGTCCGGAAGGACCGCTGCCGATGACTGCTACCTTTTTACCGGTGCGTACCACAGGGGGCTTGGCTGCCGCATAGCCCTCGCTGTAGGCGTTTTCAATGATGGCATATTCGTTCTCCTTGGTGGAGACCGGATCCCCGTTCAGTCCGCAGGTACATGCTGCCTCACACAGGGCAGGACACACTCTGGAAGTGAACTCGGGGAAATTGTTGGTCTTCTTCAGACGGTTGTAAGCCTGCTGCCAGTTGCCGGTATATACCAGATCGTTCCACTCCGGCACCAGATTGTGCAGGGGGCATCCGCTGGCCATACCGCAGATCATCATGCCCGACTGACAGAACGGCACACCGCATTCCATACATCTGGCACCCTGTAAACGCTGCTTTTCCTTCGGCAGATGCTCATGGAATTCATTAAAATGCTGTATTCTCTTCTTAGGATCTTCAGCCACGCTGACTTCCCTTTTATATTCCATAAATCCCGTTGGTTTTCCCATGACTTACCTCCCATTTACTTTCTGGTGTTGGCATAGAATGCCTCGATCTGTGCCTGCTCTGCGCTCAGTCCCTTTTCCTCCATCTGTACGATGGTCTTCAGGACTCTCTCATAGTCATGAGGGATGATCTTCTTGAACTTAGGCAGATACTCTCCAAAGTTATCCAGCACTTCCTTACCCTTTGCGGAGTTGGTCAGTGCCACATGCTCCTGGATCATGGATTTCAGCTCCAGCACATCATATTTGGATGTGATCTCGCTGGAAGATACCATTTCCTTATTCAGACGCTTATACAGATCGTTGCCTTCATCCAGTACATACGCGATGCCTCCGCTCATACCGGCTGCAAAGTTTTTACCGGTGGGACCCAAGACTACCACACGTCCGCCGGTCATGTATTCACAACCGTGATCACCCACACCTTCGACTACCGCAATGGCACCGGAGTTACGTACGCAGAAACGTTCGCCTGCCACACCGTTGATGAATGCTTTACCGGAGGTTGCACCGTACAGTGCCACATTACCGATGATGATATTTTCTTCAGCCTTGAACTTGCTGCCCTGTGGGGGATATACCACCAGCTTACCGCCGGATAAGCCCTTGCCGAAGTAGTCATTGCTGTCGCCCACCAGCTCCAGGGTCAGGCCCTTGGGGATAAAGGCTCCGAAGGACTGTCCGCCGGCACCTTTACACAGTACATGATAGGTATCTTCTTCCACGTCATCGCCCAGTTTTCTGGTGATCTCACTTCCGAGGATCGTACCGAAGGCACGGTCAGTGTTGCTGACATCCACTTCGATACTGCGCTTCTGTCCCGCATCGATGGCTTTGCCCAGCTGCTTTAACAGCACCTTCTCATCCAGTGTCTTCTCTAACTGGAAGTCATATACCTGCCTGGGATCGAAGGTTACCTTCTGCTTGCTGCCCTCGTAAGGGTTGCTTAAGATCTGGGTAAGATCCACTTCTTCCTGGCGCTCGGTCAGATGCTCTTTTCTCTTCAGCAGATCGGTTCTGCCCACCAGTTCATCTACGGTACGCACACCCAGGGCTGCCATGTATTCCCGCAGCTCCTGTGCGATAAATTTCATAAAGTTTTCCACATATTCCGGCTTACCGCGGAAGTTTTTCCGCAGCTCCGGGTTCTGGGTAGCCACACCTACCGGACAGGTATCCAGATTGCATACTCTCATCATGACACAACCCATCGTTACCAATGGAGCAGTAGCGAAACCGAACTCCTCGGCACCTAAAATCGCTGCGATGGCTACGTCTCTGCCGCTCATAAGCTTACCGTCGGTCTCAATGCGGACTTTATTACGCAGTCCATTCATGATCAGGGTCTGATGGGTCTCTGCCAGTCCCAGTTCCCAGGGAAGTCCGGCATTGTGGATGGAGTTTCTCGGTGCTGCACCGGTACCGCCGTCATAACCGGATACCAGGATGACCTGAGCTCCCGCCTTGGCCACACCGGCTGCTACGGTTCCCACACCGGCTTCCGATACCAGCTTTACGGAGATTCTTGCCTGGGTGTTGGCATTTTTCAGATCGTAGATCAGCTGCGCCAGATCCTCAATGGAATAAATGTCGTGATGAGGGGGCGGAGAGATCAGGGACACACCGGGTGTGGAGTGTCTGGTCTTGGCGATCCAGGGATATACCTTTCCTCCGGGCAGATGTCCGCCCTCGCCGGGTTTTGCTCCCTGTGCCATCTTGATCTGGATCTCCTGTGCACTCACCAGATAGCGGCTGGTGACGCCAAAACGTCCGCTGGCTACCTGCTTGATGGCGGAACAACGGTTTAAGCCGTCCGGGCCTACGGTCAGACGGTCCAGATCCTCACCGCCCTCACCGGAATTACTCTTGCCGTGCAGATGGTTCATGGCGATGGCCATGGTCTCATGGGCTTCCTTGGAAATGGAGCCATAGGACATGGCACCGGTCTTGAATCTGGTCACGATGGATTCTACCGGCTCTACTTCCTCGATGGGCACGCCCTTTTTCGGATAGTTAAAGTCCATCAGTCCTCTGAGGTTCTTGATGGAATCTTCGTCATTGACCATGGCGGTGTACTGCTTGAACATCTGGTAATCACCGCGTCTGGTGGATTCCTGTAACATATGGATGGTAGCGGGATTATACAGATGCTCGTCACCGCCGCTACGCATCTTGTGATGTCCGGGGCTGTTTAAGGTCAGATCGTTTTTCAGTCCCAGAGGATCAAATGCCTGAGAGTGCAGGTCGTCTACCTGCTGCTCAATATCTTTTAAGGTAATACCTCCCACACGACATACGGTGTTGGAGAAATACTTACTGATAACTTCCGGCGCGATACCGATAGCCTCGAAGATCTGGGAACCCTGATAGGACTGGATGGTGCTGATACCCATCTTGGATGCGATCTTGACGATGCCGTGGAGGACAGCATTGTTGTAATCATCCACTGCTGCATAGTAATCCTTATCCAGCATATTGCTCTCGATCAGCTCCTTGATGGTATCCTGTGCCAGATAAGGGTTGATGGCGCAGGCACCGTAACCGAGCAACGTAGCAAAATGGTGTACTTCTCTGGGTTCGCCGGACTCCAGGATCAATGCGACTCTGGTTCTCTTCTTGGTGCGTACCAGATACTGGTTCAGGGCAGATACAGCAAGCAGGGAAGGAATGGGCACATGGTTCTCATCCACGCCTCTGTCGGACAGGATCAGAATGTTCACGCCTTCTCTGTAAGCTCTGTCCACTTCCACGAACAGTCGGTCAATGGCACGCTCTAAGCTGGTGTTCTTGTAATATACGATAGGTACGACTTCTACCTTGAAGCCGTCTACTTTCATGTTCTTGATTTTCAAGAGATCGGTGTTGGTCAGGATCGGGTTGTTGACCTTCAGAACGTTACAGTTCTTCGGAGTCTCCTCCAGGATGTTGCCTTCGGTACCGATGTATACGGTGGTGGAGGTTACGATCTCCTCTCGGATAGCGTCAATAGGCGGGTTCGTCACCTGTGCAAACAGCTGCTTGAAATAATGGAACAGCGGATGATTCGTCTTACTCAGCACTGGCAGTGGCGTATCCACACCCATGGCTGCGATAGCTTCGCTGCCGTTCTTTGCCATCGGCAGAATGCTCTGCTTCATTTCATCGTAGGTGTAGCCAAAAGCCTTCTGCATCCGCTGGCGCTCTTCGTAGGTGTATTCCGGGACGCGGTAATTTGGGATATGGATGCTCTTCAGTTCTGTCAGGTTATTGTCCAGCCATTCTCCATAAGGCTGTCTGGAAGCATATTTTTCCTTGATCTCCTCGTCATCGATGACTCTGCCCTGTACGGTATCGACCAGGAGCATCTTGCCGGGACGAAGTCTTTCTTTTACTTTGATCTTCGTGGGATCAATGGGAAGCACACCTACCTCGGAGGACAGGATCAGGGTATTGTCATCCGTGATCATGTAACGGGAAGGACGCAGACCGTTTCTGTCCAGCACGGCACCCATGATATCTCCGTCGGAGAACAGGATGGATGCGGGACCGTCCCAGGGCTCCATCATAGTAGCGTAATACTGATAGAAATCTCTCTTGGTCTGGGACATTGCTTTGTTGTTCGCCCAGGGCTCGGGGATAGCGATCATGACTGCCAGAGGCAGCTCCATGCCGCTCATTACCAGGAACTCCAATGTGTTGTCCAACATCGCAGAATCGGAACCGGTCTTGCTGATGGCGGGTAATACCTTATGCAGCTGCCCTTTCAGATGCTCGGATTCCATGTTCTCCTCACGGGCCAGCATCTTATCGGCATTGCCGCGGATGGTGTTGATCTCGCCGTTGTGTACCATCAGGCGGTTCGGATGCGCACGCTCCCAGCTGGGGTTGGTGTTCGTGGAGAAACGGGAATGTACCATGGCAATGGCAGATTCGTAATCCGCACTCTGTAAGTCTGCAAAGAAGGTACGAAGCTGTCCCACCAGGAACATTCCTTTATATACGATGGTTCTGCTGGAAAGAGAGACCACATAGGTATCATCGGAAGACTGCTCAAATACACGCCTTGCAATGTAAAGTCTGCGGTCGAAGGGCAGACCTTTTTCCACATCGACGGGCTTTTTCACAAAGCCCTGCATGATGTAGGGCATGCACTCTACTGCCTTATGTCCCAGTACATTGGGGAAAGTAGGCACTTCACGCCAGCCAAGGAATTCCATTCCTTCTTTTTCCACAATGATCTCGAACATCTTCTTCGCCTGGTTGCGGCGCAGCTCTTCCTGAGGGAAGAAGAACATGCCAACACCGTATTCTCTCTCTCCGCCGATATCCATGCCCAGAGCCTTTGTGACTCTTGCAAAAAATTTGTGAGGGATCTGGGTCAGAATACCGACACCGTCACCGGTCTTACCTTCCGCATCCTTACCGGCTCTGTGCTCCAGATTCTCTACGATCTTCAGCGCATTCTCAACAGTAGCGCGGCTTTTCTCTCCATGAATATTGACACAGGCTCCGATACCGCAGTTATCATGCTCAAATTCTTCCCGATATAACGGTGCCTTGGGCAGCTCCTGTCTTACATCAAACATATGGTTCTCCTTTCCGGTTTTTTATTTCTCTCTTCTTAATCTGTCTGTTACTATTCAGAACCTCATTCGCAAGACCGTAATAGTAACAAAAAAGGTCGCAATGAGACTCTTTCGAGCGCCTCATTGCGACCTTTTCTGTACTATACACCTATTTTTCTCATTTGTAAATATAGATTTTTCTATGAATTGTCAGATAATTTGTCAATTCTATTATTTACACGCCTGTTATCTGGAAATTGTATTAATTTTCTCTTTAAAATTGTATTTCCAGCACAACTTTTTGGGGGTTCTCCCCTATTTTTCCTGTTTCCGCCCATACGCCTTGCTCATCAGTTTCTGATACATTGCAGAAAAGTGTTTACTCTCTGCCAGTGCAGTGCGAAGAGGTGCCAGTGTCAGTGCCATTACTGCCCGATAGCGGAACAGTTCTCCGGGATTCATGTATTTTGCTGTGATCTCCTTATGTTCTGCAGCGCTACGCTTCAGGTTCTCCTTGGTCTCAGAGTAGCCGCCGCCCTCGTAGGAGGACACGGTAAGTCCCAGATACTGCATGGGTGCTTTGGCACGATAATAGCACCAGAGGAAATGTTCGTAATCTGCACGGATCTTATATTTGGGTTCATAGGGCTTCTGTCTGCACAGGTCTGCAGCATAAAAGCAGGACTGATGGCAGGGAATGTTGCGGTAGCAGACGAAACCGGTGATGCGTGGTGGGGAAGATATCTTCGTCTCTGTCTTCGCACTGTAGGTATCGCCGTAGTAGATGCCCTGAAGTTTCGCCGGGTGCTGTTCCATGAACTGTGCGGTGTGGGTCAGAACTTCGTTGTCATAGAAGAGGTCACCGCAGTTTAGGAAGAGAATGTAGTCGCCGGTCACATGGGAGACTGCCTGGTTCATGGCTTCGTAGATGCTGTGGTCGGATTCCTGGTATAGGTGGATGCGTCTGTCCTCGCGCATGGTTTCTATGGAGCCGTCGCGGCTGCCGCCGTCCTTGACAATGATCTCAAAGCTCGGATAGGTCTGGGACAGGATGCTGTCCAGAGTCTGATTCAGTTTAGGACCTGGGTTTAAGCAGACTACGATGATGCTGAATTTCATATGTTGCTCCTTTTAAGATATAATATCTCCGCAGTCGAGAACAGGGCAAGGAACGCGGCACGTTCGCACTCTGTCGCAGAGCGTAGCGGCACGTAAGTGACCAAAGTACGGTCACTAAGTGCCGACGTCTGCTTACGGCCTGCTTATCCTTACCCTGTTTTCGGCTGCTGGGTTACGTTGTCCATCTTTGTATATCTTATCAAGTATTTGGATGGTGACAAATGTACTTTTTATTGCCTAAAATATATTTTTCTGTTTGTGAAGCATCCCGAGGGATACAACTGCCACTGCCAGGAAAATCACGCATACAGGCCAGCTGACAAAGCCGGTGACGGCGATGGCGGTATAGGACAGGCAGTAGGCGAGGACGTTGGATGCCACATGGACAAAGACTGCCATTTTGAACTCTCCAAAGTATTCGTAAGCATATGCCATCAGGCAGCCGATGAGGAAGCCGTATACGCCCTGGACGTAGTTCATGTGGTAGACACCGAAGATCAGGGCGGACAGGGCTATGGCGAGTTTGATATCCATGAATCTGCGAAGGTATCCGTAGATAACTCCGCGGAACAGGAGTTCCTCTGCTATGGGGGAGATGAAGCCGAATACGAGGATTCCTACGATAAAGTGTGCGGAATATTGCTGGGCTGCCACTTCGGTATAAGCCTCAGACTTATTGGTCACTCCCAGGAGTTCAAACAGGAGATTGCATCCGATGACGGCACCGATGGTAGCCACAGTCAGTAAGACATATTTGCTCTTTCCCTCTTTTTTCAAGTGGCTTAAGTGCATGTCCTCTTTATTTTTATCAATGAGCATCTTCGCTGTGGACCATACGGCAATGGCACCGCCGATGAATCCAAGAGCCGAAATGATACTGGAGACATCTCCGGAGTAGCCGTTATAGGCGCCGGTCTCATCCCGTAGGATTAAAAGATCCACCAGTCCACCGGAGGCTCCGGACTGTGCCAGCTGATATAACAGTGCCAGCAGCGCATACTGCACTGCATTGCGCACCAATATAAACATCAGAAACGAATACACCATGGTCCAGATTCTCTGATACATGGGGTTTTTCTTTTTATTGTCCGGATTTCCGTTCAGTAATTCTTCACTGCCACGGAGTAAAAATTTCTCCAGTTCTTCCACGGATTGTACAATGTAATCCGCCTTCGCTTCCTTTAACTCTTCCTTACTTCCGTAGCCGTAGGTCACGCCCACGCTCTCCACACCGAGAGCCCTGGCTCCTTCCACGTCGAACTTTCTGTCACCGATCATATAGACCTGCGCCGGATCCACGGGATTCTCTCCAAAGAGCTGGCGCAGAGTTTCCTGTACCACCTGATCCTTGGTTTCTCTTCTGCCGTCCAGTTCACTACCCACCACTACAGAAAAATATTTTTTCAGATCAAAATGTTCCAGGATGCGCTCTACGTATACCTGGGGCTTACTGGATGCCACTGCCAGGAAATACCCCTTCGACTGAAGCGTTTTCAGCATCTCCGGAATACCGTCATAGACCTCATTTTCAAAAAGTCCCGTATCCTGAAAGCGCTCTCTGTATTTTGCCACAGCTTCTTCTGCCTGTTCGGCGGTGAAACCGTAGAATTCCATAAAACTGTCTCGTAAGGGCGGTCCGATAAAGGGTTCTAGCTTGTCCAGATCCGGCTCCTCGATGCCAAAGGAGTGCAGTGCATACTGCACACAGGTAGTAATTCCGATTTTAGGATCTGTCAGGGTGCCGTCCAGATCAAACAGCAGATATTTCTTCATTCTTATAATTCCTTTTTCTTTCTATTCTTATATGTTCCGCAGATGATTAGAAGCTGCGGATCTTGTCTCCGTCATCCTCGGTGTTTTTCAATGCCTTGATCTCCACGTCATAGCCCACATTAGCATTGACCTGCACATGGACCACATCTCCTACTTTTTTGCCAAGGAGCGCTTTGCCCAGGGGGGACTCGTTGCTGATCAGACCTTCCAGGGAATTACCGCGGACGGTGGTCACGATCTTGTAATCCTCTTCCGTGCCGTCATCGATAAATTCCACGGTAACGGTGTTGTTGATACCTACCTCATCCGCTGCGGAGTTCTCGGAGATGACCTTTGCAGTCTTGATCATTCTCTCCAGATAACGGATGCGGCTCTCATTCTGATTCTTATACTTTTTGGCTGCATAGTATTCAAAATTCTCACTGAGATCGCCGTGAGCTCTGGCTTCCTTCACGTCCTCCAATGCCTTGGGACGTACCACCAGCTTGCGGTACTCGATCTCATCTTCCATTTTCTTAATGTCAGTGGGTGTTAATTCGTCGTACATAATATAATCCTTCTTTCTACAGCTGCATCGCATAGATCACTGCCAAAGACAGAATGATCTGAATGATTGCAAAACGGAATACGGTCTGTGTATTGGACCAATCCCACACCTTACGCACATGATCGTGCAGTGGGGTACGTACATTTTTCAAAATATGGATCTTCAGGAAACGAAGCAGAGACACCTTAAGAAGTCCCAGTCCTCCGTCCAGGATCAGCACCAGCGCCAATGGGATAAACAGGAGCGGGCAGCCGCTCTTCAAAATGGCGATGCTGATGAACAATCCCATGGCCCGGGAACCGGCATCCCCCATCATCAGCTTACTGGGTGTCGCATTGTACCACAGATATCCCAGAATACATACGGCAAATAATAGGATCAGGAAGGAATAGGTCTCGTCGACCTCCTTCATGCGGTCTACAATATAGATGGAGATGATGGTAATGATCGACAGGGTTCCGGACAGTCCGTCCACACCGTCGGAGCAGTTGGTCACATTCACGGAGGTCCATACCAGAATTACCGTGAGAATGGCGAATACCACAGGCGGCAGAGTGAACTTTACATGGAACAGCGCCAGTTCCACCACGTTGGAATTATATTTCAGGAAAGTGATGGCTACCAGTGCCGCCACGCACAGATCTAAGAAACCTTTTTTGTACTCACCCCATGGAGTCTTGGAAGCATCGTCCAGAAATCCCGTCATCATGCATACCACGATCAGCAGCAGGTAGATCACCAGCTCTGCGCTTAAAGGCGAAAACAGTAGAACAGATGCCACAAATGCCAGGACAAAAATAATTCCGGCGCCTCTGGGTTTCCCCGCGGACAATTTTCCATCATGGGCAAATTCTCTTCCGGCATCCCTGGGCAGATACGGACTCAATTTCGCCGTTGCCAGTACCGTAGCACCAAAAGCAAAAAGAATTCCAAAAAAAGCAAGAAGAGAACTGCTTCCCTCCGGCAAGATCATCTGTAACATACGAATCTCCATTCCTCACAACACTCTCATGCTGTATTTTCTGATAAATTTCATAACTGTCCGGCGAGGTCTTCGTGGAATGAACGTCCCAGAACAGTTACAAAACATTTTAACACAAATATACCGGAATCTCAAATAATTTCCACAACAGTTCAGTCGAACTGTTGCATTTGACAGTCCCCTCACGGTGGACTACTATATTCTTATGAACACTTTCTAAAAAATAGCCATAAAAGGAGAAATGCCCTATGATGATCCACAAGATCGATCCGCATAAATATTATCCGGAATTCCGAAATCAGGAGCCAAAGCCTTCCGATTATCTGCTGTTATTTGATGGAGAAAAAGTATTTCTGCCCTCCCATACAGGAAACGACGCTGCTGTTGCGGGTTCTTCCGCGAATGAAGGTATTGTGAAGCATCCTCAGGTATATCTTCCTACCTTCGAGGAAATTCACAAGCTATTGGGAATCCGTCAGCCTATGGAGCGTTTTTTCCTCGACTGTGAATATCTCTTTTCCATCGATGACAGAGCATTCTTCCGCAAGACCGCAGAGGACGCCGGTGCTCTCATGCTCCCGGAAAATGACCTCTATCCTTCCGGTGTATTCCGTAATTTTGAACCGGAATATCTGGCATTCGCCGGAATCACTGCCACCCAGATCAACCGTTTCCGTCTGGACCGGAAGTTCTGCGGCCGCTGCGGGCATCCCACAATTCACAGCACCACAGAGCGGGCCTGCATCTGCCCGGAGTGCGGTCAGATCGAATATCCCAAGATTTCTCCCGCTGTCATTATCGCCATCGTGGATACCGAGCGGGACAAGATCCTGCTGACCCGTTACGCCGGCGGTTCCTATCGTCACTGGGCACTGGTGGCAGGCTTCGTGGAAGTCGGCGAGACCTTCAAAGGGGCTGCCCGCAGAGAGATCATGGAAGAGGTAGGTCTTAAGGTCAGTGATCTGGTCTATTACAAATCCCAGCCCTGGTCCTTCAGTGATTCCGCCATGATCGGCTTCTTTGCAAAGCTGGACGGTGATCCCACGATTACTTTGCAGGAATCCGAACTCGGTGAAGCAAAATGGTTCTCCAGAGAGGATGTACCGGATCTACCCTCCACTATCAGTGTCGGTCAGGAAATGATCACCTTATTCAAGAATGGCGGGGATCCATTATCTCAATAAGCGGCACTTCTTCGCCACCTTTACCAGCAGATATCCCTTTGGGAAGTTGCGAAGCTCCTGCTCCGTGATACCCCGCATCAGTATCAGCATGACAAAATACACTACGGCAGCGATCACGATTGCCGGAATGACAGAGATCCGCATGGACTTCGTCACCATATACAGACCTTCGTAGATTGCCCAGGCTGCCGCTCCCATAAATGCAGAGGCAAACACCGGAATGACAAAAGTCTTTACAATCTCCTGTCGGTAGCCTACCGCTCTTCTTACCGCCCACTGGTTCAGCACACACATCATACCGGAATACAGCGTATTGGCGATGGCAATGCTGTACAGATCCAGACTCGTGAACATCAGAAGCAGCACTGCTGCCACCGTCTGCACCACCAGCGAGATCCCCGCATTGATGATCGGGGTATTGACTTTGCCCAGCCCCTGTAAAATGGAACTGTTTAATGTCGACAATGCATAAAAGATAACCGACAGTGACAATGTCATTAAAAGGGCTGCCGCCAGGTTCAGTTCCTCTGCCGTCTTATTCGTGAACAGCAGACTGATCACCGGCTTCGCCAGCACAAAAAGTCCCACAGCGCAGGGAATCGAGATCACCATGGTAGTCTTCACTGCCAGTCCGATCTTCTCTCGGGCTCCCTTCACATCCCGGGCTGCCATGAGCTGTGCTACGGAAGGAATCATAGCAGATGCCATAGCAGATGCAAAGGCTATGGGAATATTAGACATTGTCAGGGACTGTCCGGAGAAAATACCATATTTTTCATAAATAGATACCGTATCCAGATTACGAAGGGACGGATACCATTTGGTGTAGATACTGTTGTTGACCGTACTGCTTAAGTTATATACAGCCGTACTCAAAATAAATGGGGTCACCACCAGTGTGATCGTCTTGAATATCTGTCCGTAGGAATCCACATGTTCATGCCTGTCACGCTGCACTCTGCGCAGGATCATTCCACGATTCAGAGCATAGACTCCCGCCATAAAAAGCAACGCCACTAATACGCCGACGCCGGTACCCAGTGCACTTCCCACGGCACCGTAGGTTGCTCTCATCACCTGCCCTGCCTGATCAGCCGGAACCTCCATCGTTCCCATAAACATTTGGATCAGAAGATATGCCGCGCCTACGCTGACTACCGCATTGGCGATCTGCTCCAGGATCTGTGATACGGAGGTCTGCGCCATGCTCTTATGTGCCTGAAAATATCCCCGCAGAACACCCAGGATACCATAGACAAAGATCGTCGGTGCAAAGGTACGCAGTACTGTGACTGCTGCTCCGGACACGAATAATCCCGCTCCGAAAAACAGAAAAAGGCTGGCTATACCGCCAACCACCAGTACATAGATCATGGCTCCGTGGAACAATCTGTGGGCGTTGCGATATTCCTTCTCTCCCAGCTTCTGTGCGATAGCTTTGGAAATTGCCGAGGGAATACTATAAGAGGAAATCAACAGAATGATCGTATAATAGTTATACGCTGACTGGTAATAACCAAGTCCCAGATTTCCGATGACACTCTGTAAAGGGCCCCTGTAAAGGAGCCCTATGATTCTGCTGATGATTCCGGCTGCCGCCAGAATTCCCGCCTGCATGATAAAATTGTTCTTGGAACTGTTCTTATCTGCCATATGTTATCTTACCTTATTTCAGTTCTTTATCCGATCAGCCAGTCATACATCTCCTGATATTTCCCGGCAGATACCTTCCAGGAGTAGTCAGTGGCCATGGCACGATCCACGATCTTATTCCACTCTCTCTTCCTGTCATAGTAAATATGCTCCGCATAGCGGATTGTATTCAGCATCTCGTGTGCATTGTAATTCGTAAAGCTGAAGCCGGTACCGGTGCTCTCATACTCATTATAGGGCTGTACAGTATCCTTCAGTCCGCCGGTCTCTCTGACGATAGGTACGGTACCGTAGCGCAGCGCGATCAACTGACTCAGACCGCAGGGCTCGAACAGGGACGGCATCAGATAAGCATCACAAGCCGCATAGATTTTATGGGACAGTGCATCCGAATAATAAATGTTGGCAGACACCTTGTCTCCATACTTCCAGTCGAAATGACGGAACATATTCTCGTAACGTTCCTCACCGGTGCCCAGTACCACGAACTGGATATCATCCTGACACAGTTCATCCATGACATAAGCGATCAGATCCAGACCCTTCTGGTCTGTCAGTCGGGATACCAGACCGATCATCATCTTCTTATCATCTACGCGAAGTCCCAACTCTTCCTGCAGGGCACGCTTATTCTTCACCTTTTCCTTGCGGAAATTCACTGCATTATAGGCTTTTACGATATTTTTGTCTGTCTCCGGATTGAACTCTCCATAGTCGATACCATTGACGATACCGCGCAGATCATGACTTCTCGCACGCAGCAGTCCGTCCAGACCCTCACCGTAGAACGGCGTCTTAATCTCCTCCGCATAGGTATCACTTACGGTAGTCACCGCATCCGCGAATACGATACCACCCTTCAGCAGGTTCGCATCCTTATAAGCCTCTAACTTGTCAGAGGTAAAATAATACTCCGGCAGTCCGGTAATGCTCTGCACCGTCTTCACGTCCCATTTTCCCTGGAACTTCAGGTTATGTATGGTGATAACGGACTTCATGTTGCGGTAGAAATCTCCACCATGGAAACGCTCCTTCAGGTATACAGGGATCAGGCCTGTCTGCCAGTCATGGCAATGGATCAGATCCGGCTGGAAATTCAAAAGCGGTAATGCCGACAGCACTGCCTTACAGAAATATGCATACTTTTCGATCTCATATCTGGGATCATCCCCATAAGGCTTGAAACCACCAAAATAGCTCTCATTATCAATGAAATAATAATGCAGCCCGGCATCTTCCGCTTCCAGAACACCTACGTACACATTCTGCCAGTTGAAATCCATGTAGAAATGTGTCACATACTTAAGTTTATCCTTCATCTCCTGCTTCATACAGGTATACTTCGGAATAAACACTCTTACATCAAAATACTCCTTGTCAATATACTTCGGCAAAGATCCTACGACATCCGCAAGTCCTCCGGTCTTGATAAAAGGTACTCCTTCCGATGCGGCAAAAAGAATTTTTTTCATGTAAACCCTCCACATATGCTACGGCTTGTATTTCAAAACATAGATTGATTATACCATGTTTACGATTCATAGAAAAGAGGGCAGCGATAATTTACAAATCTTTTAGAGTCTGCGGTTTTGCCTCAGTTTCTGTAGGAAAGTCGGATCCTGTCAGCGATCAGCGCGATAAATTCCGAATTGGTAGGTTTGCCTTTTCCCGTGTCGATCGTGTAACCGAACATGGCATCCAGGGTCTCCATGCGCCCTCTGCTCCAGGCAACCTCAATGGCATGGCGGATAGCGCGCTCCACGCGGCTGGGTGTGGTCTGAAAACGCTTGGCGATGGTGGGATACAGGATCTTCGTGATGGAACTGATCATCGCCGGATCCTCCACCGACATCATGATAGCTTCCCGCAGATACTGATACCCTTTGATATGTGCCGGGACTCCGATCTCATGGATCATATCCGTGACATCCTTTTCCAAGTCATGGATGACTTCCTGGGTCTGTTCCTTTTTTTCTGTCGCTTTTACTGTGCTGTCTTTGGCATTTTTCGTAGAAGGAACCGTGATCATAATTTGGAATTCCTTGTTGGCATTCATCAGATCCCCCAGGATTTTGTATACTTTTTCATTATCCTTTGTAGTTGTAATGTTTAATTTTTCCATTAAACTACCTCCATGACTACAAAACTACTTTTTTCACGTACCGTTCTATTATAAATAGATATGCGTCATGGCTTCAAGCAGAACCCATCGCAAGATTTTTCCAAATTTCGCAGGCTAAAACGTTAAAAAAGGCGCCCGGAATGACCCGGACGCCAATAAGAGGGAAAATGTATAAGTAGAAAAACTACGAGTAAAGCGAATTAAATTAATGATGCTCTGCCAAAGCGTGAAGTGCTTCCTTGATGGCTGCCTTCACAGTCTCATCCTGTTCTGCATTCAGTCTGTGCAACAGATAGGTCTTGGCATATTCGGTGCCGATGCTACCTAATGCTTTTGCTGCTTCGATTCGGATCTTCGTATCCGGATTGTCGATCATGTGGGCAATGCTGTTAACACTGTCTTCATCCTTGATCCGGCTCAGAGCTTCCAGTGCGGCTACCACCACGGTGTCATCGGAAGAACTCAGATATTTGATGATCTTGTCGGATTTTCCTTTCTCCTGAAATTTTTGAATCTTACTTAAATCATGTTGTTCCATAAACACGCGCCTCTTTCTTTCTGCCAGCGCGGGGGGCGGTAAAATCGTCTCCGGATCATCACTATATGTCGCCTGTGGTGATTGGCTTCTCTTGATAATGTTATGATAACACCTTATCTGTCAGAAAACAATTATAGTAAAATGAAGGATTTCTAAAAATTCTATAACCTAGATCCACTTGTCCCATCACGCTTTTTATACTATACTGATATCATCAAATCGAAAGAAGGTACTCTCATGACAAAACAGGAAATCAGCGAGATCAAAAAGCTGTTCACCCCGAAAAACTGCTCCATCACACGGATCTGCGGATGCTATGTGGATGGAGAGAAAAATAAAAAAACAGAATTAAAGCAGGCGTTTCTGGCACTGCCGGAAGAGGAAATGTTCAAGTATTTCGAGATTCTGCGTAAGAGTCTGTCCGGCACCATCGGCAAGAATCTGCTGAATCTGGAGTTCCCGTTAAAGAGTGAAACGGAGGGCGGCACGCAGGAATTTCTCCTGCGTCTGCGGGACAGCCGTCTGAAGGACGATGCATTGCTTGAGCAGTTCTACGACCGCATCATCGAGTCTTATGAATATGTAGGCAATTATCTGATCCTGCTGATCCACGATGCCTACGATGTGCCGGGACGCACCAGAGACGGTATCGAGATGGAGGATGCTTCCGATGAAGTCTATGACTATATCCTTACCTGCATCTGTCCTGTGGATCTGTCCAAGCCGGGACTAAGCTACAACGCAGTGGAAAACACCTTCCAGAACCGTATCCGCGACTGGGTGGTAGGTATGCCGGACGCTGCTTTCCTGTTCCCTGCGTTTAATGACAGAAGCACTGACCTGCACAGCACTCTGTACTATTCCAAGGATGCGGAGGAATTAAAGGAGAACTTCGTGGAGCTGATGTTAGGCTGTCCTCTCCCCCTGTCCGCAGGCGGTCAGAAAGAAACCTTCCAGTCACTGGTGGAGGAGACATTAGGCGATACCTGTGATATCGAGACAGTGAAAAATATCCACGAGAAAATGAATGAGATAGCCCAGGAACATAAAGAAGATCCCGAGCCTGTGGTATTGGATAAAAATGAAGTAAAGACCATTTTTGCCAGCAGCGGTGTAGCCAATGACCGCATGGAGGTCTTCGACCAGTGTTTCGATGCCACTGCCGGTGAATCCACCTCCCTCATGATGACCAATGTCTACAATCCCCGCAGTTTTGAGGTCAAGACACCGGATGTGGTCATCAAGGTCAATCCCGAGCGCACGGATCTCGTCAACACGAAACTGATCGACGGCAGACAGTGTCTCGTCATCGAACTGGACGGTAATATCGAAGTCAACGGCATCGCCGTCCGGGCTGCCGGAAGCGGAGCCTCTGACAATTCCATAGGCGATTAAAACATCTTTACTATATTCATGAAGTCAGGGGCTTTTGCCCCTGACTTTGTTGCCGACAAATTATTCCGTGCTGTGCACTCCCACAATTCTAACCAATCATATACATTGCATTATGATGCTCTCACACTTTGGATATCCGATCTGAGAGCTGTTCAGTGACAGTGTATAATTATCTGCCATTCCCCATTTCTGATCCGTATAAAAATTGTAGTTCGTTCTGCGCCTTTTATCTGTATCATTTATCATCTTTACAGCATCTGATTCACTGACATTGTATAGTTTACAGATGCGCTGTACCTTTTCCGGCATATTGCCGTGTATGAAAACATTCAGTACATCATCTCTGCTTTTTAAGATAAAATCCGCATTTCTTCCTATGATCACACAGCTTTCCTTTTCAGCAATTTCCAGGATCACTTTTCTTTGTGCCTCATACACTATGTCCTCGATCGATTTCCCGGTAATGTCACGTCCTGTAAAGGCATAGGCAAACATACCTTTCTTAGGAGATAACTCTGCATTTTCCTGAATATATTTCGGTGACAGTCCTGACTGCTCTGCGATCTGGCCTATGATATCCTTATCATAATAAGCGATACCAAGTTTTTGGGCCACTTCTTCACCGATAAAACGGCCGCCGCTTCCAAACTCTCTGCTGATTGTGATGATCTTTTTTGTCATAGCTGTTTCCTCCTTAATCTAAGCTTTCTACTTTGTTCCTTTCGATTTTCTTTAAAAATACATATCCTGCCAGACATGCTATAAACTCCGTAATGGGAAATGACCACCAGATCAGAGAAACTCCCATCTGTCCGTTTCTTACAAAAATGGAGAATATCCCGGCAAGCGGTAATATAATGACAAGCTGTCTGAGCAGTGAAATCACAAGGGATTCCAAGCCTCCGTCCAATGCCTGGAAAATTCCCTGATATGCTACATTGATCCCTGCAAAAATAAAGCTGATGGAAATAATTCTCATTGCTCCGATAAAATATTCTCTTGACTGTCCTGCATTAAATAAAGTTGCAAAAGCCCCCGGGAATATTTCTGTGATCGCCACTCCAATGAACATAAGTACGATCGTATATAGCAATCCATATCTGATGCCATCCCGGATTCTCTGTTTACTATGCATTCCGTATGCAAAAGCAATGATCGGCGTGATCGCATCTCTAAGTCCGAAAGCAAGAAATAACACAAACTGCTGTACCTTATAGAACAATCCGTATGCGGTCTGCGCCGAAGGACTGAATTTCAATATCAGGTTCATCACATAAACCATGATAGACATAAGTGCCTGTGCAATAATGGCCGGCAGCCCGATCGCATAGATTTCCCTGATGATCCCTCCATCCGGTTTCATGTATTTTACACTATGCTCAAATTCCTTATTGCATTTTATGTGGAAGACAAACAACAGTACCGCAGACGCAACCTGACCGATCACAGTGGCATAGGCAGCTCCCTTTACTCCCATTTCAGGGGCAGGACCGATACCATAAATCATAATCGGATCCAGAATAATATTGACCACTGCTCCCACGACCTGGCCGATCGTAGAATACAGGGAACGTCCTGTTGCCTGCAACTTTCGATGCTTTTTTCCCATTCCCCTGTCCAAGTGTTCTCGCAAGCAGCGCATTTGTCCCTACTCCGGTTCCGATCGCAACTGCTACCATAAGCATCTGAACCGGGAACGCCAGCGTAAGTGCATTGAGCGCAGACTCACTTCCCGATCTCATATTTCCAACAAAGGCGCTGTCCACAATGTTGTAAACTGCCTGCAATGCCATAGATAATATCATCGGTATTCCCATCTTCACCATGAGCTTATTTACCGGCATCTCCTTCATCTTGTTACTTTCTGCCATCTTCATTTCATCCTCCTTGTTTTGCTTTTTTGCACAAAAAAAGTGTGTACTCACCGCATAAGCTGGACTTACGCTGATAAGCTACACACTTTTTATTGCATTATATTTTTCTTTTTTGAAAAAGTCAAACAAAAAAATTTCTTTATTAAGAAGTTTTCTATATCACATCTTGAAGTATTGCATGCTCTCGGCCAGCTCGTCAGCAATCCTCTTCAGCTGGTCGGCACTGTCATACACCTGTCGGAAAGTATCCAGAACCTCCTGTGTCTCCGCATAGGTCTGCTGGGTGCTGTCTACATTGTCATGCGCGATCTGTGAAAGCTTCTCCAGAGCCTCCCTGACTTCTCCACGGGACTCGGCCAGTCTGCCGGTGCTCTCTCTGATCTGCAGAATGCTCTGCATGGAATCCTCAATCTCCTTCAATACCTCAGAGACATTTGTTCTGGTCTCCTGCATGCTTCCACTCTGTTCGTTGATGATCTCCTGCATCCGCTGCATGATCTCCATTTCACGGGCAGAATCTACCATCAATGCTTTCGTGGTCTCTTCAATTTCATGACCGGACTGGTTGGACTGCTCTGCCAGCTTTTTGATTTGGTCCGCTACGACTGCGAAGCCTCTTCCGCTCTCTCCGGCTCTCGCCGCTTCGATGGAAGCATTCAGGCTCAACAGATTTGTCTCCTCTGCGATGGAAGTGATGAATTCCATCGCGCTATTAATCTTCTGGATCGATACGTTGGTGCGGTCGGTCTGTTCTTTTACTTCTACGATGATCCGCTCCACTTCTTCATTGATATGGCACAGCTGTGCGAGCGTATCTGCGGTCTTCTTACTGGACTTCTGCATGGATGCGGCATTTTGGTTTAATGTATCCACTTCTGTGGAGGTCTCTGTAATATGTTCTCCCATGATCCGCATGTTCTCGGAAGTACTTTCGGAATTCTTCGACTGCTCCGTAGAATTTGCCACCACCTGACTTACAGCGTTCTGCACTTCATTCATGGTGCCGTTGGTAGTATCTGCCGCAGTTCCCAAAGCCTTGGAAGCCTCCAACAGACTCGCAGAATTCTCGGAAATTCCTTTTAATATTCCCTTCAAGGTATCCTTTAGCTTTACTGTAACCCGCGACAGATCTCCGATCTCGTCCTTCCTCTTTAACATCTTGTCATCGACCCAGACGGTGAGATCCCCCTCTGCGACCCTACCCATGATGCTGATACTCTTCTTGATATTGTGGCTGATAGAGGTTGCCAGCTTCAGCCCCACGCCGATACACAGGATCATTGCCACGCATACTGCTGCACCGATGCCGAAAATGATTCCATTTACTACCGCATCCTTGCTTTCTTTATCGGTACCCACAAATACCATACCAATAATCTCATCATCGGAGCCATTCTGATAGACCGGCATGAAATAGCCATAATTCATAACACCGTCCAGCGATACAGAATTGCTGAAATATTCCTCGCCGTTCTGTAAGACCTTCTCCACAATCCGCTCTCCTGCCGGAGAATTCAGAATACGATCCCCATTACTATCCAGTGCGGAGGTCATGATTCTGCGGTCTCCGTAGAAAAAGGTTACGTCCATTCCGGTATTGTCTTTGATTCGGTCCACCAGACTTTCGGAATGTGAGATATTATAGCTGCCTTTCCAGATGTCGCCATTACTGGATTCCATATAGTCACCGGTGTTCTGGTCATACGCTGCCAGCGTTGCCGCAGCAGTTCCCTTCAGTCCTTCTTCGATTTCCTCCATCATGGAACTGCGTACCGTCGTCAGCATAAAAAAGATAGATAACAGTCCCAACAATACTACCGGTCCGATGGTCATTGACAGAATCTTTTTTTGTATACTCATGAAAATGCCCCCTATTCTACCACAGATACAGTCTTGAAATACCAGTTGATACCTCCGGTGATCGTTGCATCATCCAGCGTTGTTCCTTCTTTGCCCACAGTCTCTCCCGTATTGGTCTCGATCACATCGTCAAATACCCCGTTTTCTCCGGATAAAATCTGCTTCTTGGCTTCCTCTACTTTCTCTTTCGTTCCTTCCGCACAGAAATCCGCCATATCCGTGATGCTCACCAGATTTTCATTCATGCCGCCATAATAGTTGCTGCCGTCCCAACTGCCGTCAATGACGCTCTGCACTGCTGCCGTATAGTAAGCACTCCAGTTCCATACCACACTGCACAGGCAGGACTGCGGAGCATCCTTACTCATATCCGAGTTATATCCGATACTGTACACACCTTTTTCCTGTGCCAGTGTCTGGGGATATACGGTATCACAATGCTGTGCAATCACATCACACCCCATGTCGAGAAGCGTCTGGGCTGCTGCTTTTTCCCCTTCCGGATCGTACCAGCTGTTTGTCACCTTTACGTATACCTTTGCGTCCGGATTCACCGAATAAATGCCGAGTGCAAAGGCATCTATACCGCCGGTGACCTCCGAATTAGAAGAATCCATAGCTGCCACATACCCGATTTTATTGGAAGAAGTATTCATTCCCGCCACGATACCGCTCAAATATCTCGCCTGATAAATTCTGCCGAAATAGTTGTTGAAATTTTTACCGTTGCTCAGGTAGCCGGTGCCATGGGAGAAGTACACGTCCGGATATTCTTCCGCCATTTCCGCTGTAGTTTCCATATATCCCCAACTGGTAGTGAAGATGATATTACATCCTTCATCAATACATTCCTGAATTGCCTGTCTGGTCTCCTGCGTATCACTGTCATTGACATTAATCTTGCGGATGATCTGATCATCTGATAATCCCAGATTCTGCTGCATTCCCTGAATTCCCAGATCATGCGTATATGTATAACCGCTGCCCTCCGCCGGGTCCGACAGATGCAGTACTCCTACCTTAATCCTCTCCTTTGGAATCCCTGCGGTCTGTGTTGTCACGATGCTGCCGCTTTCCGACTGCACCACCTGCGTAGTCCCATTGCTACCCCTTGCCTCATATCCGATGTTCGTAGCATAATCGTCCACTTCTCCGGTATTTCCGCAGCCTGTCAGTAATGCACACCCCAGAAGAATTGCCGCTGCTTTCCAAAAGTTTCCTGTTTTACCTCTTCCCATATACAAGTACCCCTTTCTCTTTTGTAGTCTATGTATATCTCTTATCTCTACTGTCTGATTTCTCAGAATCGGTTGATTCTACAAATATAAACTACAGCCTTCCCTTATTCCCTGCTGCCATGGCAGGTAAAATAAATCACCTGATACTCTTTCGCGATCTCTGTAAGGAACCGCATTGCTCCCTTGGTCCGGTTCTCATCCAGATTCACAAAAGGGTCATCCAGAATCAAAAACGGCTTCTGTTCCTCATACATGGCTTCCACCAAAGCAAGTCTCATACAGATACCGATCAGGTCACGGTTGCCCAGACTCAGGTATCCGATGTCTCTGGGCATATTTCCTTCAATCACCTGTAATCTGGTATTGGCATCCATCTGATAATTTTCGCATTCCGTTCCCGTGAGAATTCTGTAATATTTCCGGAACCCCTGCATGACAGGTTCTGTATATTTCGCAGTGAACGAACTCTTTGCCTGTTCCAACAGATTTTTTGTCATTCCAAGCAATTCATATTGTTTGAATCCTTCCTCTGTCTTCTCCTGCAACGCTTTTAGCTCTTCCTGCATATTCTCTACATTATCCCAGGATTCCTGTAAGTCGGAAAGTTGTTTCTGATAGCTGTCGATAGTCTGAAAACATTCTTCCATACGTTCTGAAAGAACTTGCATTTCGTCTGCCAGGCTTTCCAGGGATTCTTCGCCCTCCGGTGCCTTCAGTGCCAGAAGTGCCGGAATGTCCTCTTTCACTTCAAACGCTCTTATCTCCTGCTCGCTTCTCCATAATTCTTGTAGCTCCTTCTCATAATCCTTTCTATGACTTTCCAGTTCGGCCAACTGTTCTTCCGGGTGCTCCTCCGGAATCAGTTGCAACGACATCAGATAGTCTTTTACCTGTTCTTCTATCGCTTCGTATTTCTGTTTTTGCTGTAAATATTTCTTTTGTTTTTCCTGTAAAAGCTGTCTCTGTCTGCACTTTCCCGCAAGTTCATGCAATGCCGCAAGATAATTTTGTGTTTCCGGTACTTCTCCGTATTCTGCAAAAAACTGCTGCAAATCTTTCTGCAATGCGGCAATTCTCGCAATCTTTTCATCCGATCCGTCCTGCTTCTGCCGCTCCAAAAGTGCCTCGTAATCTCTTCTCTTATTCTGCAGTTCCACAAGCCAGGAGGTCAGTTCCAGTCCTTCCCGAAGTCCCCAACGAGTGCAGAAATCCTCAATCTGTCCTTCCTCTATGCGGACCTGTGCCTCAAGTTCTTCCATTTCCTGTTCCAAATAGGAAAGCTCTGTATTTTCTCCCGTTTGGACTTTGGATCTGCCTGCTGTAAACAACAGTGCCGCTGCCACAGCTGCAATTCCCAGTACGATCAGGACTCCTCCGATCAATCCCTGTCCCAACAGGATCACAACAAAACCGCCAAGCGATAAAAGAATGCCAAAAAGCAATAGTATTTTTTTCCTTTTACCTGCTTCTTCCTGCTCCCGTAAGCATCTGGCATCTTCCTGTGCCTGTATGGATTGCAGGGTTTTCCTCTGTATTTCTTTCGCCTGCAGAAGACTTTTTCCTTCATTGCGGTTCGTCCAGGCATTTTTTACACTGTCGATCTCCGCCTCCTGCGGCATTCCTTCCGCAAAATATCCGGAAAGCTCCTCTAACCGTCTGCTCTCTTCCCCTGACAGGGCATTTTTTCTTGTCGCGCTTTCCAGGCTTTCAAGTTCTTGTGCCTCAGCATATTTTTCTTCCAGCCGGACATTGTCCGCCATGGGAAAATTATCTTTTAACTGCGCCTGTTCTTTCTCTGTCAGGCAATAGATTTCCATTGCCTTGCGGACAGAAATCCCCTGATTGCAGACGGCTGTTTTTTCGCGTAATTCTTCCCCTTTTGGTATCACACCGTTAAAATAGTTTTCCGCTTCTTTTAAAGTCTGCTGTCTCTCCGCCATTTTTGCACGCAGATCCAGGTACTTTTCTTTTTTCGCCTGCTGGTCCTTATAAATTCCCAGCTTCTTTTGTCTCTCCTGCAGTTCTGTCAGTTCCGCAGAAAGCTTTTCTCTCTCCTCGATTGCCGCCTTTTTCCGGGCATCAATACTTTCCATCGTATTCTGTATCTCCTGCCCGTTACGGATCTGCGTCTTCAGTTCCGTAATTCGGTCCTTTCTCTGACGGAGCAATCCGGTCTTGCGAGATGGAGACATGCTGTTTAACAGATCGTTCAACCGCTTGTCCGCTGTCTCAAAATTATTGATATCATCCGTATTCTCCGCCAGATTCCCGATCTTGGCATTGATGCCGTCCGTAACAAAGGTCTCGCAGTCATTCTGGGAGATAAAAATCGTCCGTTCAAAAGAGCCTCCGTCAATCTGAAACAACTCCTCTCCCAGCTTCTGTGAAAAATCACTGCTGGGTAAATGAGTCCGGGCATCCGTCAGCTGAAATTCATCCTCCGCCGCTTTATTTCCAAAAATTCTTCGCACAGAATACACTTTTCCGTCACTTTCAAACTGTAATTCTCCGCCGTATACTCCCTTCTGCCAAGGCGCATATCTCTTCCTCTCATTTTCCAGCGGATCTCTTTTGCCCTCATTGCGAAAACCATACAACATTACGCGCAAAAAAGACGCCAGCGTACTCTTTCCCCAGCCGTTCTCCTCACAGATCGTATTGCATCCCTCTGAAAAATCATAGGTAAAATCACTTAATTTTCCAAAATTCTCTATATGACACCGTATCAGCTTCATGCGTCCAGGATCTCCTCTCCGGCAAGTGCCTGCAATCCGTAATGGATCACTGCTGCCTTATCTTCTTCCGACAGATCCTCTCTGCCCATGACTGTGCGGATGAATTCTCCCTTCAAAGACACATCTTTTGCGAAGGAAGCATAATCTACCAGATATTTCGAACTGTCCTTGATCTTCACAAAATAGAAACGGCTGCTGAACTGATGCAGCAAAAAGTCCGTCTCTTTTTCACTTTCCACATCGACTTTACCGGTCAATTCATATTTTACCAGACTTTTCTCTGGATAATTGCCCGCATCGGTCTCTTCTTTCATGCGTTCCAGAATCTCCATCGTGGACACACAGCCGGTAATATCCACCGGAATAGTATAGAGATTCCGGGAAGCAAACGGAACAAACCGGCTCTCCACAGTGCCTGCTGCCTCATCCACGGAAAGCTCTACAAATCCATGTTCTCCGCATTCGTCAAATCCACGCCCTTCCAGACAACCGGGATAACAGTAAACTCCCCGGCCATCCAGACGTTCCTTCTTATAACCATGGATATGTCCCAGTGCCAGGTAGTCAATGCCTTTATTCTTCAGGGCGGTCAGATGTATGACCTCCGCCTTGTCCTTCGCACTGTATTCCGATTCCTGACCGTGCAGGACAACGATATTCACCAGGTCCGCATCCAGAGACAATGTGTTATAGACACTGCCGCTGTTCTCCGGATTCAATTCCACGCCTGTGATGCATACCTTTTTCCCCAAAGGAAAGCTTGTCCATTTGCTGTCAAACAGATGAAGGTTCTCCGGAATCTGCGAAAGTCCCCCGGTAAAGCTGCCTTCATCATGATTGCCCTGTAAATAATAAAATTCAATTCCGGGATGCCCCACGATCAGATCCTTCACCACATTCCGCGCGGTGGCTGACACATTTTTCGTATCAAACAGATCTCCCGCAATGAGAATGGCATCCACCTCATGGGCAGCCCCGTATTCCACCATTTTCCGAAAGGTTGTCAACAGCTCCGTCCTACGCTCTCTGGCTTTTTCTCTGGTAAGATTTGCACTCATTCTGGAATCCAAATGGATGTCTGCGCAATGGATGATTTTCATTCTGCCGCCTCCCTTTTCACGTATTTACTATCCTTTATTATATACGAAACCCATGGCGGATACAATAAAAAGCGTACCGGAATCGAGACGGTCATTTCTCAATTCCGATACGCTTAATCATTTAAAAAATATTGATTTTACGGGAAGGAATTATACCTGTAAGTTTCCTGCCGCAATCAGTTTACCGCTTTTTCTGTCAAATAACAGAATATCTTCTCCACCGATCTCGAACTTCACTTCCTGACCGATCTTGTAAGCGGTATTGCCGAAGACCACGCCGGTCAACAGGAAATCACCGATGCGAAGCTTAATCGTGGATTCCATACCGGTGGGCATGGCACCGTAGATCACGCCGTCCAGTCCTGCACCATCGTGTAATTGCAGGGCTTCGGGACGTACACCGATGACAAAATCCTCGTTGGTGATCACGGGAGCTTCCTGCAGTGCGTAATCGTCCTCGTTCACTCTGGCAATATGATACTTGAAGACTTCATCCTTATTGGATTTCTCCACAGCTTTCTTATCCTGCATTTTCTCTTTGTGACGGGCTGCCTCATCGGCTTCGTTCTTATCTCTCTCTGCAAACCATCTCTGCAGATCCAGATGTTCTTTCGGAACAAACTTTGCCTTTCTACCGTCTAAGATCGTCACATCCAGGCTGCCGTTTTCATTCTGCACACCCTTGGCTTCGATAAAATTAATGGAAGGATTTCCTACGAAATCAGCCACAAACAGGTTGTTGGGTCTGCTATACACAGTCAATGGTGCTTCATACTGCTGCAATACACCGTTGTTGATCAGACAGATCTTCGTTGCCAGTGTCATAGCTTCCATCTGGTCATGGGTTACATATACGAAGGTGCTTCCGGTCTCTACATGCAGACGCTGCAGTTCATATCTCATTTCCAGACGGAGTTTCGCATCCAGGTTAGACAGTGGCTCATCCATGAACAGTACCTGGGGTTCCGGTGCCAGTGTCCTGGCAATAGCAACTCTCTGCTGCTGTCCACCGGACAGTTCTGCGGGATAACGGTTCATGAACATTCCGATCTTAACGATACGAGATACTCTACGTACCGCCAGGTCTATCTCTTCCTTGGAATATTTTCTGACCTTGGTTACTACCTTGCCACCGGATACGACTTCGAATTTCTCGTTAAGCTCTTCCCCTTTTTCCTTATGACCTGCCAGGATGCTGTCCAGCTTGGCAGTCAGTTCCTGCTTCTTTTGTTTTGATGCACTTTCTTTGTCTGCCGCCTCGTGGAGTTTGTAATTATACAGCTCCTTTGCAGTATAGATAGAAATGGTATAATTATCGATCAGCTTCAGGTAGACCATATCCAGGTCTAATTTTCCCTTTTTATCTCTACATTCCTCAATGAGTTTTACCAGCTCTCCCGGATTCTCCAGTGCCTTGATCATACTTTTTAAAGCTTTGGCATCCTCATCGATCACGGGAAGTTCTTCCTTGATATTGCCCAGTCCGAAGGAGATGTTCTGGTATACCGTCATATTCGGCCACAGTGCGTAGTTTTGGAACAGGAATCCGACTTTTCTCTTATTTGCAGGAACATTGATTCCCGCTTCACTGTCGAATACCACCCGGTCTCCGATCTTGATCTGCCCGCTGGTAGGGGTCTCCAGACCGGCGATCATACGTAAGGTAGTGGTCTTGCCGCAACCGGAGGGACCAAGCAGAGTGATAAAGGAATTGTCCTCCATATCCAGACTCAGATCATCTACCGCATAGAATTTTCCCCAACGTTTTGTAACATGTGTTAATTTGATTTCCGGCATAGTTATTTACCTCCGATACCTTCATCCAGGCTAGACCCGGTCAGTTTATTTACCAAAGTGTTAAAGATCAGGATCGTTACGATCAGGATCAGGTTAATGGCGCTGGAGAATGCATACAGTCCCATCTCATCGAAATAATCCAGTGTCGTGGAGAGGATAAAGCCCTGCGTACATAACAGTAAGAACAGGGACAGCTCTCGCAGACAGGTCATGAACGGAAGCATATATCCGTTGATAATGGAAGACTTCTGGATCGGAATGATGATCCGCAGCATCCGCTTGTACCAGGGAATATCCTGGATGATGGCCGCTTCCTCGATCTCTCCCGACAGCTGCAGCATAGAATTCAGTGCACTTCTGCTGGCGAACGGAATGTACTTGATCACGCCTGCGATGATCAGCAATGTGTAAGTATTGAACAGGTTGATCTTGTCATTGGAGAACAGGATGAAGAAAGCTGCGCCCACTGCCAGGGACGGCATCAGGTACGGCAGGAATGCCACACCATTGACGTAATTCGCCCACTTGCTTCTCCGGTTCTTGGATACTGCATAACCGATCAGGGTGCCGATCGTACCTGCGATCAGAGCACAACATACAGCGACTAACATCGTTCCCTTGAATGCTCTCCAGATCAGCGGATTGTGGAGGATACCGGGCTGTCCGTACAGAGCACCGGCTCCGTTATTATCCGTCAGCCACCACTTGGTGGTCAGAGCACTGGGATCCATGGTATACAGGAAACTGTAATCTCCCGGATTCGGAAGGAAAGTCTCCAGTGCGAAGGACAGGATCGGGAAAATACTGGTGAAGAAAGTGATGACGATCAGGATGATCGCGATCAGATATTTCCCGACTTTTCCTAAGTTGATCTTGGAGATCTGTCCGGATTTACCGGTAACCGTCGTATAATTCTTACGGCTCTTTAAGCTCATCTGGTTCATTAACAGGATCGCCACACCGAAGATCATCATGATGATGGCAAGAATACTGGCTTCCCCGGTATACTTGGAGTTCATGGAGATGTACTTGGTGGACAGAGTGGTCAGTCCCAGGTAGTGAGGTACGGGATAACTTCCCATGGCGCTTCCGAATACCAGCAGGATTGTGGAAAGAATCGCCGGTTTTACCATGGGTAAAGTAATACGGAACATGGTCTTCCACTTCGGTGTATCCAAAATCGTCGCTGCTTCCTCCAGATTGGCATCCATGTTGCGGAAGATGCCGCCGATCAGGATGTAGGCAAAGGGGGCATAATGCAGTCCCAATACTACTGCACTGGGGAACAGCCCCAGGCACCACCATTTGGGCATCGTAATGTGAAAGAGCGAAGCCAGCAGTCCGTTGGAGGTTCCGGTGACTGCATTACTGTTGAACATATTCTGCCATACCACTGCCAGTGTCCACTGGGGCATGATGTAGGGGAAAATAAAAATGGAGCTTAAATATTTTTTACATTTTAAATTGGTTCTCGTAATTAAGAATGCGAACAAACCGCCGAACAGAATGGAGATCAGGCAGGTAAAGACTGCCAAAAGAACAGTATTTAACAGCGGTGTCCACAGATTTGTTCTCGCCAGTTTACTGGTGAACAAATCCACATAGTTAGCAAAGGAATATCCGCTTGCTTTTCCGGTAAGATGTGCATCGATGGTGCCCGGATGAATCTTGAAGGTATCCTCGACGATTGCCACGATCGGCGCCACTGTGGTAAAAGTAAGTACGATACCAAACAGAAGCAGAATGATATTTTGTGGCTTGGAGAAATACGTCTTGATCTTGTTCAGAACAATCACCATCTTGCTTGTTTTTTTTGTGGCACTCTGATTCATGGTTAACCTCTCTTCCCAATACAAGCTTTTGGTCCTGTAAACCATCCACCCCTGCGAATAAGAAAACTGCTACTTACATGCAGGCATGATGTAGCAGATTTTCTTATTCTGACAGGACAAATAGTCACTTTTTTATATCATATATCACTCAGCAGTATACTTCGGTAACAGCTCGATCCAGCTTCCTACCGTGAAGGATACGGATGCACAGTACTCAGGATCTTCCAGCACCAGTTCGCCATCGGTAGACCACCAGTCGAAGCCTCTGTCATTCTTGCTCTCGTATACAACATTACCGTTCTCATCATTACCGCCGGTGCTGTGCTGATAGGTAGCTTCGATTGCCTTTGCCACTTCAGGGTTAGCGGAATAACCGCCCATGTCTTTGCCCCATGCGCTGAAGCCGTTTTCCGTACAGGTCATGTATGCGATGAAAGCACATGCAGTCCAAGGCAGCGGGCTGTTATCGGTAACAAACAGATAATGGCAGTAACCGTATCCGCCGATTCCCTTATAATCATCCTGATAAGCGGCAACCTTGATATTGTTCACAGATACACCTGCGGATTCTTCTACGGAGCGCAGTTTACTGTATACTAACAGTCCACACTGATCGGTAGCGGAATCGGATACCAGCGTATTACAGATAGGTCCATCATCGGTCTGGGCATTGTAGCTGCCTACCCAGAGCTTGATCCATGCCAGGGCATATTTACCATCAGCGCCTAAGCCTAAATCATTTGCCTCGGATTCCATCTCATCAATCGTGGGCTGGAAGTAAGCCTGCTCATCAGCGGGTAATGCATTGAAAGCATCCTTTAACATGGCTGCGTATTTGTCTTCGGTCAGCATGTACAGGAAATTCTTACCTACAACCTCGGAATCAATATCCATGAACAATGCGTGAGTTCCTTCCGCTACGAAGTCCCAGCAGTTGTCATATACTTTATCTCCGGTACAGTTGTATTCGAATACCTTATTCAGCGTCTGTAATGCCAGATAACCGTCCACCGCATCTGGTGTGGTTCCGTTAGCCTCTGCCCATTCCTTGGGAATGAACGTATCCAGTATTCCGGTCTGTGTCATCTTGGATTCGATCTGATTACCATCCTGGATCAGGGTCATTGCGAAGGTTCCTTCCGGCTTCAGGGAATCAGCGGTCAGCTGTTCAAAGATCTTGTTGTTCTTAGGCTGCTGCCAGTCAAATTCCATGCTGTAAGAAGGATCAATAGACTGCAGATACTCGATGAACAGAGGAAGTGCTGCTTTACCACGGCTAGAATTACCTACACCGTAAAAGGTCTTGCCGTTGGATTCTTCGATGGCCTTCTGTGCCAGTTCCTCCATGGTCATTCCTTCTGCCTGTTTGATGATCTGTTGAGTTGCAGTAAGATTTGCGTCGTCGGCTACCTCCGGGGTCTTGGTCTCTGCCACCGTCTCGGTTCCGGCTGTCTGTGTGTTATCTGCGCTTCCAGTTGTCTGGTTCTGGGTCTCGCTGCTGCCGCATCCGGCTAACATACCAACACTCAGTGCACAGATCATAAGTAACGATACTACTCTTTTCTTCATATGCTGTCCTCCCTTGAAACATATAGTTTGTATAACCCTTCATGGTCCACTTACTTGGAATGGGATGTTTCCCTCTTCCGTTCTGATGATTCTATTATACGTTGGGAATTCAGCAATTTGTATAAGGCAAAACTGTTATTATTTTAATATTTCTGATACTATGTATAGTTTTTCAGTTATTTCGTCGTTTCTTTTGTGCATCTTTGTGGTTTTACATGCTTCTATCCTGGTATTCGGAGGGAGTGACACCAACAATCCTCTTAAAGCTGCTGGAAAAATGTGCAACATCACGATAGCCTACCTGTTCTGCGACTTCATACACCTTATTCCGGCAGTCATTCAACAGTTTCATGGCAGTGCGCATACGAACTCTGGTGATGTATGCCGCCACCGTATAATCCGTCTCCCTTTTGAAAGTATGACTCAAATGTCCTTCACTGATCCCCAGGTGCTCTGCGATCTCTGCCACACACAGTTCCGGATCCCCATAATGAGCGGAAATATAGTCTACGGCTGCCATGACATATTTGCTCTTGTCGCCTTTATTTAAGACCAGTTCAGGAAGCGGCTCATCCTTGCTGTTTTCCAATTTTTCCTGTGTCCTCTTACGTTTCTCCAGTGCATTGTTCACTGCCTGTTCCAGTTCCCCGTCTCCAAAAGGCTTTAACAGATAGTCACTGGCCAATAATTTCAGGGCGCTCTGCGCATAGGAGAATTCACTGTAAGCAGTTAAAAAGATCACACTAACATCATTGCCTTCTGCCCTCAGTTCCTTCAGCATTTCGATGCCGTCCATTTTGGGCATACGGATATCGCAGATCAACAGATCCGGATGATATTTCCGCACGGCTTCCAGTCCTTCGATCCCATTGCCGGCTTCCGCCACGACGACACAGTTCAGTGCCTGCCAGTCTGTCTCCATCACGATTCCTCTGCGCACCAGCATCTCATCATCGATCACGATCACTTTGTACATCGTATTACTCCCTCCATTATTTCTTCCCGTTTTCTGTATACTCCCCACTATCCGATAAAAATTCCTCTCTGTCCGTTGCTCTGTATCGGTTCCTCAGGCTTCTCCGTATCTTACCGGCAATCGTAATGTCACTTTCGTACCGTGGACTTCGCCTTCCTCTTCTGTTCGCTGTCCGTCCGTAGGGTTTTCGGCGTTTGAGGTAAGACTCTCCATATGGATGCCGTATTCTTCCCCATAGGTCAGCCGGATAATGGTATCCACGTTAGAGACCCCGATATGCCCCACCAGCTGCTCCTGTCTTCTGTGATTGATGGCATCTATCCGTTCTTCGGGAGCGCCGCAACCGTCATCAGTTACTTCAATACGCAGGACATCTTCCTGTTCTGTGATCCGCACAAGGATATTTCCTTCTTCACTCTCCTTTAATCCGTGCAGTACCGAGTTCTCCACGATGGGCTGTATGATCAGCTTGGGGATCACGCATTCTTCCAGTCCCTCCTGCAGATCCACGGTGTACGAGAACTTATCATTGAAACGGATCTTCTGGATATCTACATAACAATTCACCAGTTCCAGTTCTTCTTTCAGATAGATGAACTGTCTCTTGGAGATACTGGCCCTAAGGATCTTCGCCAGTCCCGCCGCCATGGTAGCGATCTCCGGGATATGGTTGGCCTTCGCCACCCATTTCATGGTGTCCAGTGTGTTATACAGGAAATGAGGATTCAGCTGTGCCTGCATCATGGCAATATGGGAAGCATTGAGTTCCTTCTGCTTCTCCACCTTATCCTGCACGCTTTGCTCCAGTTCGTTGGCCATGATATTAAAGTTCCGGGACATCTGTCCCAGCTCGTCCTCTCTGTCGGAGACGATCCTGACGGTAAGGTCTCCTTCCTGCAGTGTACGCATGGCCGTATTCATCCGTTCGATAGGACGGGTCATATTTCTACCCAGCCGGGAAGCCACCAGAACACACAGAATGACACTGATGGTCAGCATCACGATCAACACACTGTACATGGAGTTCAATACTTCTGTTGAAAACACGCTGGGACAGGACAATGCAGTATACAATCCACTGTCTCCCAGCGGCTGGATCAGCAGTTCTCCGGCACGATATACTCCCAGCAGCTTATGACCAACCATGAGTTCTTCCCGGATCTGCTCTTCCTGCAGGTTACCATTATCATAAATGGTTCTCCAGAAGGGGTCCATGATTGCTACCTCCGCTTTGGCATTTCCCTTATCATGAAGCACTTTTTCAAAATTTTCTGCGCGCATGCTGATCACAATATAGCCTTCCGGTATACCGTCTTTTCCCATAAGTTTACCCGCTGCATACAATAAAATCTTGCTGTCATTAGTATCTGCACGCCGCAGCACCAGCGTCTCTTTACTATCCTCGACTGCTTTCAGAATGCCCCAGTATACCGGCAGATCTGTCTTGGCACTTCCCTGTGCCGTAGTGTAAATACATTTTCCGTTTTTATCATACAGATCAAATTGGGCATATTCTCTGTAATCAGTCACTTCCCGATAGAATTGCAGGTAAATCTTGCTCTTCGACCAGGTGTCATCTTCACCTATCTGTTCCACGATCCGGGTGTTAGCATTTATATTCTCCACTACCATCTCGAACTCCTGAAACAATTCCAATATGCCAGCATCTATCTGTTCCGCCTGCTCTGTTACTTTTTTCTCATAATCGCTGTTGATCTTGGTCTCCATAGTCTGGATCAGGGATACCCCAAAAAGCAATAACGGCAATAACGCAACTACACCGAAGCAGACCAGCAACTGTCTGTGAAACGACTTTTTAATCCACTTTTTCATCTGTTCTCCCCTGTAACGTCTCCCATGTGTTCAGAATTTTTTCCTTTTCCTGAGAAGCCCAATGAATATCATAATCGATCGTTTTTAATTTTGTCTGCTCCGGTGCTGCATACTCTTCCATATCATTGCGGACAGTTCTCCGGAAAAAGGCTTCCTCCACCAGTCTCTGTACATCACTACTGACGGTAAATTCCAGAAATAATTTAGCATTTTCCATATGCTTTGCGCCCTTAACGATCGCTGTAGCGTCCGGTATGGCACTGGTGCCGTCCGTGGGGTAGATCACTGTAATATCTGCCCCTTCCAGAATCTTCTGTCTCGCCATTCCCTCCGTGGTAATACCTACCAGTCTGGTTCCGGCATTGACTTCCTCCAGTACTGCCACAGATGAGGGTGACAGGTAACCGTCCAATGCACCGGTAAAATCCTCCAGCGTCTTCTGCGCATCCTGATCCGATACCTGAAGCATCGTACAGAGTGCTGTATAACTACTGCCGGATTTCGTGGGATCTGCGAACGCGATCTTTCCCTTCCAACGATCGGTCTGCAATTCCTCCCAGGTTCTGGGAGCCGCTACGGGATAGACCAGTTTATTGTTATAGATAAATACAGTCGGCAGCACAGAAAAGGGCGTATAGGCATCTCCCTCCGTGCGATACTGTTCCGCAATTTGATCTATTTCGCTGACTTTATAAGGTTCCAGATAGTCTCTGCACTCCTCAAAATTCTCAATACCGCCACCGAACATGACGTCAAAGGTACCGGGTGCATCCTGTTGTAATTCATCAAAAAGTGCCAAAGTATCTCCTGCTTTGAGCTCTACAAAAATCCCTGTACGTTCCTCAAATTCCTTGATGATCGGTTCATATACATCTGCTTTGTGAGCGGTATAGACGATCAGTTTTCTGTCCTCCGGGATCTGATAGACCGTCTCTTCGGACTTGCTGCAGCCAGTAAATAACAGGAGCGCCGCAGTCAGTCCGGACAGAACAGATATTCCTGCTCTATGTTTTTTACTATACGAAGTCCTCATAACTTTGCCCTTATCTTTTTCGTTTGTTTATTTTCACTGTATTGCTTCTGTTATCTCTCTGGTTTTTCGATTTTGCTCCCGGCTGCTGTCTGTTGCAGTCTCCGCATCCGGTCGTACTGCACATACATTTTTTGCACTTCGTTCTCCAGGATGTAGTAGTGGCGGATGTATGGGATCAGCAGGATCAGGATCACTACCGGGAGTAATAAGGTAAAAAGGCTGTCAGAGATCACACTTAAGACAATCGCCAGCATCTCTAACAACGCAAAGGTCACCGTAACGATCAGATGGATCAGGCGCTCATGTTGAAAAAATCCCACCTGCACCAGATGCTCCTTAAGATTGTCCTGAACCATTTCCTGCATGGTCTGTTCCTCGGTATCCGTTTTCTTTATGTCAGTTTTCTCTGTGTCAGTTTTCTGTGTATGCGTCTGCCTCTGTACAGCCTGCGTTGAGTATTCACCGTGCTGTGACAATGTCTGTACGTTCTGCTCCATTTCTGTCAGCCATTCATCTATCTGTTTTCGATATTGCAAAATGCGCTGCTCCATTATTTTCCCCACCTTCCCGGTACTTGTATTACTCCATCATAGCTATTCTTTCGTTTTTCGTCAATGTGTCATAAATACAAATAATTCCAAAACAGTTATTTTCCTCCAAATACAGATTCTTGTGCAAGCACAAATCTGTACTTGGCTCATCGTATACACAAAAAACGCCTCTATGCATACGCATAAAGACGTTTTCCTTCATTTAAAACATAAAAATGGGGCCTATAGGGCTCGAACCTATGACCCTCTGCTTGTAAGGCAGATGCTCTCCCAGCTGAGCTAAGACCCCATAAAGATTAATGAAAATCTTTAGCGACCCAGATCGGACTCGAACCGACGACCTTCGCCGTGACAGGGCGACGCTCTAACCAACTGAGCCACTGGGCCATATTTATTATTTATCTTATGAAATGGAACTGCTTTCAGTGGACCTTCGGGGACTCGAACCCAGGACCGACCGGTTATGAGCCGGTTGCTCTAACCAACTGAGCTAAAGGTCCGCAACCCTTTCGGGACTGATCTGTGATCAGATGACTCCAACGGGAATCGAACCCGTGTTACCGCCGTGAAAGGGCGATGTCTTAACCGCTTGACCATGGAGCCGCAATATTTATTTTCTTATGAAAAAACTCCCCGAGTAGGGCTCGAACCTACAACAACTCGGTTAACAGCCGAGTGCTCTACCATTGAGCTATCGAGGAAAATGTCTTTGCGTAGCAAAGCCATTTAAGAAAATGCTTTGCATTTTCCGTGCATTGCCAAGCTACTTATAAAGGGAATTTTGTTCCCTCAAAACCGAACACTGAAACCTCATCTCTTATATCCTAACTTACATCCTTTTTCCTATCCAAAACCTTTGGTCAAGCCCTCGACCGATTAGTAAATGTCAGCTGAACACATTGCTGTGCTTACACCTCATTCCTATCTACCTCGTAGTCTTCAAGGGGTCTTACTCATTTCTGAGGGATATCTCATCTTGAGGGGGGCTTCACGCTTAGATGCCTTCAGCGTTTATCCCTGCCGGACTTG